>JAUIKO010000003.1 GCA_030430755.1 Fimbriimonadia bacterium | reverse complement strand
GTTCTATCGTAACCATTTGTAATGAGTAGCCAGTTCATGTTTGTTAATATTATCGGTAAGATTTGATTGATCTTTTAAAAATCACTGTGCGTTTTACCAGGATGATGATCCGAGTTTAAGTTCGAATGTTATTTCAAAAGTGAAGAAATATGAACAAAGCAATTATTTATTCCATATATTTAATTTTTCTTATACAAGTAAATCTAATGGGTTTGACTTTTTTTCCAATATAAGAAACAGGAGGCAAATATGAACCGAGGAATTTACGCTTTAACAGGTGGCATGATAAGTGAAATGGAAAGGTTTAAGCAAAACGCTTATAATATGTCCAATTCTATGACAGCTGGACACAAAGCAAACGGAATAAATACCCGGGAAGCACGAGAATTTCAACAATATATTATTGGAAAAAATGGAAAGCCTATAGGGAAGTTGGGTTCAGGACCCGTAGTGGATGAACAGTATCTGGATTTAACACAAGGACAGCTCAAGTACACAGGAAATGAGTATGATTTTGCATTAACAAGTAAGGATGGTATGTTTGCAGTGAGAACAGAGAATGGAATACGGCTTCAAAGAGCTGGAAATTTCATGCTTGACCGAAACAGAATGCTTGTCAATCAAGATGGTAATCCTGTACTCGATGATGGTTTTGGAGAAATTATAGTTCCACAGGATGTTTCTATTTCCGCTATGGCAGACGGAACATTATCACCCATTGGGCAGAGATTAGGTGTTTTTCGAGGTGCAGAACGTCATTTAGGAAAAAACTTATATTTAGCAAATAATCCTGAGCCAATCGAAGATTTTACTGTAACACATAGGTCTGTAGAAAGTTCAAATTTTAATACTATTACAGGATCTATTGATATGGTCATGACACAAAGACAGATGCAAATGTCTCAAAACTTAATAAAACAACAAGAGGAAGAGAATAAACAATTAATTCAGAGCATGAATTAACAAAAGAATTGATAGCTAAGTGGTTTAAATATACTGGAGCATGTGAATTTTTTATATGCAGGTATCTATAGAAGGTGAATGCTTCTCATAGTTGACTTTATCCTATTTAGCTGAAAACACGGAGGAAATCATATGGATGCAGCAATGCATACTCTAGGGAGTGGATTAGATTCAGCTTATACAGCATTTAAAGTAAATGGTCAGATGTTAGGTATGACCAATGTCACGGGAGCAAAGCATGAGAGAGTGAACTTGTCAGATGTTTCTTATCAGACAGTTCGCACTCCAGGTGCAGCTACGGGAGAAGATTCGGTACTTCCAAGTCCTTTGCAGTATGGGCAAGGGGTGAAGGTAGTGAGTACAAGTACAGATTTTTCCCAAGGACAACTTATCAGCACAGGAAATGACCTTGATTTAGCCATAACAGGTAAAGGTTGGTTTCAAGTGATGAAAGATGGCGTCATTCATTATACAAGAGATGGATCTTTTAAGAGATCAGCAGATGGACAAATTGTAACATCTGATGGTTATCCTTTAGAACCAAATATTGTCATTCCTGAAGGTGGTACAGAAGTGACGGTTACTCCTAATGGAATAGTTTCCGTAAAAATACCAGGTCAGGATGAACCTGCTGAATTAGGGACAGTTCAATTAGCTGTATTTAACAATGAAGAAGGTTTGGTAAAAGTAGGGAGTAACTTACGTGCTTTAGGGCCGACTGCAGGAGAAGCACGTGTGATAAATCCAGGGGAGGAAGGTGCTGGAAGTGTACAGCAAGGTTCTCTGGAATCTTCGAATGTAAAAATTGTTCCTTTACTAATCGAAACGGTTATGTTGACAAGAAATACGCAGATGATGTCTCAGGGTATTAGTAGAGCAGATCAGATGTGGGGTTACGTCAACAGTATTGGAGGCTAGAAGTAAGTGATAGGATTATTCGGAGCAATATTAAGTATCAGTTCAATACCGTTTTTCTCCTTCCAGGTGGAAGGAGAGGGGTACTTCTGTGTAAAAAAAGATCATAAAAAGTTTTTACATAAAAGAATCGATCTATGTGTGAACAATGGTGTGATCTCTCATCAAGAGGGTGGCAGAGTTGTTCCTAAAATACTTGCTCCAAATAGTCCAGATATTTTGGATGTTGACTCGTCTGGAAATGTTTTTGGAATTTATGGTGAGGATAAAAAACACCTTGGAAGAATTCAGATAGCCAGGTTAAAACAATTGGATGCTGAATCAAAAGAGAATCGGTTTGCAGGAAGTTTTGTTGACTATGCTATGGGATGGCCAAATCTTCAAGGAGCTGGAAAAATACAGAGTGTATCAGGTGTTTTGAAGGATGTTCTTGATGAAGAGCCGAAGAAGAGTAGAGAAATAATCTCACTGGTCTTGAAAAAGAACGCTTCGATTCCTCGTAGTGATTGTCGACTTTCTGATGTTCTGGAACAATCATGTTTAAATGGTGTTGAAAAGAAGCTACTGGATATATGTATTTCTAAGAGGATTTCACCAGGCCATTCAAAGCTTATTACAGCTAGTAGTTTACAGAAAAAACTGAGCATTATTGGAGGAAACAATAACATAAGATTCCTTGGAGCAAAACAGGTTAGAGTTACAAGAGATTCATATGAGATTCCGTGGGAGCAATTATTAGCTATGGGGCTTGAAGTCTTAAAAAAGACTTATTCAACAGATAATGTTTCATTGCAACACGGAAACCAGACAGCTCCTGTGATCGTTCCCTCGAAAACATGGAAGATGCTTGTTCATCATGTTAGAAGATCGAAGAATAAATATTATGTTCATATAGACATTTATGTAAATCATAAGAAATTTAAAACGCGTACACTCTCTTTTGTGCAGAAGAAAGAAATTCCTGATGTTAAGAAAAATAAGCAAGTTAAAGTAAGGGGAATCTTAGGGGGAGTAATTTTAGAAATGAGCGGAAAATGTAAATCAGATGGGTTTGTAGGAAAGGAAATAGATGTGGAAATTAAAAAGGGTCATATAGTTCATGGGGTTTTAAATAAAGAAAATATTGTGGAGGTTAGAATATGAAGTTATCAATATGGGTGATAGGGATAGGAGCATTTTTTAGTGTTTTGCAAGCAGAAGTAATATACAAAGACGATAATCCCGGAAGTGCTTTTACAAGTTTAGAAAAAGATTGTTTAGTCGACAATATTGCTTCGGAAGTAGGGGATATTATTACGGTTGTCATTGATGAAAAGGCCATTGCTAACTTTAATGCTAATACGAGCATGAGTAAAAAAGATCAGAGTTTAATCAAGACTCTTCTTAACTTTAGTTTTATCGATAGTTGGTTTAGTCCAGCAAAAACAGAAACGAATAGTAGTAATCAAGGGAGTGGAACAACCGTTCAAACAAATACCATGAAAACTTCCGTGACTGCGGTGATAAAAGAGAAACTCCCAAGAGATCGATATATCATCGAAGCAAATAAAGAAATTATTGTGAACAACGAAACACAAAATTATGTACTAAGCGGCGTTATAAGCAAGTTTGATATTCGAAGTGATAATACTATCAGAAGTGATAAAGTTGCTGAAAGTAGTATTAAATTAGATGCAGAAGGTCAGATTGCTGAAAGGCAAAGAAAGGGAATAATGACAAAGATATTGGATTGGTTGTTCTAATAAACAGGCATTTATAGGAGTTAATAACAATGAATAGAATGGTTTTTAAAAAAATATCGTGCATGATGTGCGCCGTAGGGATTGCGATTGTAAGTAGTCCGAAGAGTTATGCTGCAGCTGATCCAGATTTAAATAATCAAAAAAGGCAACTTGAATATAATCAAAAAAGTATTCAAAGTGCTGAAAAAGATGGTGTAGAAGTTCGAATTAAAGATATTGCTAAATTTCGAGGCGTAAGATCTAATTTCTTAAAAGGATATGGTCTTGTGATTGGACTCGAGGGAACTGGGGATTCTAAAGGGGTACAAGCTACTTCTAATATGTTTTCTAACAGCTTAAAAGCATTTGGTACAAATGTTCAACCAAGTCAATTAAGTAGTAAAAATATTGCCCTCGTTTCAGTCACAGCAGAATTGCCTCCATTTGCTTCTCCAGGTAGCCCTATTGATGTCACTGTACAATCGATGGGAGATGCGAAAAGTTTACAAGGGGGATATCTTTCTGAAGTAAGACTGTATGCGGTAGGGAATCCTCATCAACCTATGGCTATAGCGCAAGGTGCGTTAAGTATTGGTGGTTTTATAGCTCGAGGAGGAGGAGCTGGTGGACAAAAAAATCATGCAACGATCGGAAGAGTGCCTGGAGGTGGTGTTATTGAAAAAACCATTCCCACACAGTACATCTTTGAAGGAAATCGGATGTTCCTTGATTTATTGGATGGAGACTTGACAACAGCTCAACGAGTTGCTGAAAAAATCAAGCATGTGTTTCCAAAATTTCAAGTTAAAGCACAAGATGGGGGCACTATTCAGTTAAATCTTCCTGCAGAAGCGGATTATGTTAAAGTGATGAGTCAAGTTGAGCAGATTACCGTTTTAGCGGATATAGAAGCCAAAGTAATAGTCAACGAAAGAACAGGAACGATTGTTATGGGTGGAAATGTGAGACTAGGGCCTGCAATGGTTGCTCATGGTAATTTAAGTGTACAAATACAGAATGACCTAAAAATATCTGGTAAGGAAGAGAAAAAGAAAAATCCTGAAAAGGGTGAAGAAGAATTATCTGAAGATATTGAAATTGAGCAGACCACAACAGTGAAGGTAGACGAGGAAAAGGCACAGATCGCTTTGATGCCACCAACAACCACTGTTGCAGATTTAGCGAAAATCTTTCAAACCTTAAAAGTGAGCTCAAGAGATATTATTGCTATCTTACAAGGTTTAAAACAACAGGGAGCTCTTAAAGCAAGGTTAATAGTACAGTAATAGGATATTAAAAGTATGGATGCGATTGATTTACCACTAGAAACATATAGATTTCATAAAAAACCTTTTCAGACAACTCAGGAAGATATAAAGGTGTTTGAAAAGTCTTGCAAAGAATTTGAAGCAATGTTTTTTAAGGAAATATTTGATGAAATGCTAAAAGCTACTCCATTTGGAGAAGAGCAAGAAGGCGAAGAGGAGTTTGCATGGTCTCAACTCTCAGACCAGTTGCCAATGCTGATAACAGAAAGAGGAGGAATAGGATTTGCTCGCCATATGATGGAGAGTGTTCAGCACCAATTTCCTCAGTTCAAACATTCAGGTGAGGTTCAAAAGTGAAGACTAGAAGACTACAAACCTTATGGTGGGATTGGTTGAGTACAGCAGAACGACTTGAAAGAATACTGAATGAGCAGAGTATCAAGCTGGTAGGACGCGATATTCATGAAGTCGACAAGCTTCAGCCAGAAGTAGATAGGCTTCTTATGAGATTAAAAAATGTAGATGATCAAGCGGTGGCTGTTCGAGAAGATATAAGCCGCCAGTTAGGAGTTAGTTCAGCCATTGAGGAGATCATGGATCAATTATCTGAAAGAGAATCCATGCAACTCATGTCTATTACAAATAAAGTGAAAATAGTTTCAAGGAATATTTCTAGACAAATAGAGCATAACAGAAAATTAGCTACAAATGAGTACGATTTTATCCATGGTACGGTTACTCAATTGGTAAAAGCTGCAGTAAATTCGAATCGTACTATGGGAATGAAAACGACCACGGAAGGTCTTTTAGATAATATCGCATAAATTCAAGGAGGAATATGGCAAGTATATCAAATTTAGCAATGTCAATGACAGCATACGAGAGATCACTTCAACAAGCTTCGAGTGATTTAACTCATGCAGATGACCCAAACTACACAAGAAGACGTGTTGTTTTCGAGGATATGGCTCCAGATGTTATTAGATCAAAAAATGTTTTAACATTTGGAAATGGTATCCAGATAAACAGAACTGAAAGAATTACAGATGAGAGTCTCGTAAATAAAGTGTTTATAGCAAATGGGCATGCTGCATTTTTTCAGCAAGAATCACGAGATTATAAAATTCTAGAAGATATTTTTAATGAAGAAGTCGGTTTTAATGCAGATAGTGGCGATGGATCTCACGGATTGAGACAATCTTTGGATGATTTTTTTGCTTCTTGGTCTGGACTTCAGTCTGGACCTGGGATGCCAGGTGGTACTGAGGAGGTCAAGCAGAAAACTATTTTACTAATAGATGCTATAAAAACAAGATATCAGCTTTTAAAACAGAATGCTCAAGATATGAAAGTAAAAATAGCAGGGACACGTGAACAGATTAATAAATTAGGCGATGAAATAGCCAATATTACGAGAAAGATTAAGGAAAATGCTGTGAATGGAACAGCTCCCAATGACATGCTAGATGCTAGGGATAAAGCTATAACCGATCTTTCTCAGTTAGTAGATTGTAAAGTTGTTTACTTGAAAGATTTTGGACTGATTATAAAAGCAGGTGAATTCAATTTAGTTTCTACAGAACATAGTAAGCATTTACCTGAAGAGTATAATATCGATGACATAGAGAAGCCTTATTTTGTGGAGGGTGATCTAAAGTTTTACATGATGAGAGGTGAAATTTCTGCATATATGCAAGCTTTAGGAAGAACAGAGGATCTTATTCAAAAACTAGATCATTTTTCCAATACACTCCGTAATCAAGTAAACATTAACCATCAAGCAGGTGTGAATAAACAGGGTGAATCAGGAACATTTTTCTTTAAAGATCCAGGTGAAGAAGGTGCTTTAGGGGTTCAAGGTCTCTTTTTAGCTGAGCATATCGAGCAAGATCCGAATAATATTGCAAAAGGTATTAGTACTGGAGCTGAAGATGGTACGATAGCTCATGCCATTAATCGTTTTAAAGATGGAAAAATTGATGTTTTAGGTGATCTTAGAATCGTTGAGTATATCACTGAAATGGAGGCAAGAGTTGCTCGAGAATCTGAGCGATCTCAACACAGGTTTGGTCATGAAGAAAATGTACGTTCACAATTAGAAGAGCAGAAATTGAGTGTGACAGGTGTTGATAGAAGAGGGGTAGAACTTGATATCCTAAAGCGCGTTAATGATGCTTCTAAGTTAGTAAGTGCAATACGTAAGTGGAATCAGTTAGAAGAAGAATTATTAAGAATGTTTGGATAAGAATAAAAATTAGGAGAAATAGATGCCAGAAATTACAAGATTTTCAACACCACAAGCTTATATACAAGCTGAAAAAAATATGTTTCATGCAGGTGTGGAGATGGAACGTGCTAGTAGAAGAGCAACAGATCAGAAAAAATTTCAAAGAGCGAGTGATGATCCCCGCGCTGCACATGAAATATATCTTTCAGGTTCAGAAGCAACAGCTCTGAGACAAATTAAGGATAACTTAAAACTTGCGGAGTTTAAAGTGAATCATGATTATGGAAATATCGAGAGTATAAAAAAAGTTCTCGATGATATTAGAATCTCTATTTTAAGAGGTGCTAACTCTGCAACAACAAGTGATAGCGAATATGAATCCTTGCAATCTCAGGTGAATTCAGCAAAGGATCAGTTACTCATGATTGCTAATGGAAAAGATTCTTTTGGGAATTATATTTTCGCAGGACTTCAATCGCAAGATAAACCTTTTGATTTTGATGAAGATGGAAACTTGCAGTATTATGGAGACACTAGTCATATTAAGATTCAAGTAGCTGCTGATAAAGATGTTGAAGTAGGGACTGTTCTCGGAGAAGACTTTGTCAGATTGTATAACATCGTGGATGCTGTTTCTAAAGATATGAAGAGGGATTCTGCAACAGGTTTAAGTCAAGATTTAGAAGCGTTTGATACTGAACATCAGAAAATGATAAATCTTATGGGGTTGATTGGTGGAAAGCAGCAAGAAATTACTAGATACACCCGAAATAATGAACAACAAATCCTTAGAGTAACATCTAGAGTTTCTGAAATACAAGAAGTGGATATGTCTGAATTAATTATGGATATGACAAAGACATCACAAAAGATGCAGTTAGTAGTACAAGTATTGGGAGAAAAAAGAAGAATAGAATCATTATCTTTACTCGATTAATCGAGTAAAGATAATGAAGAGTGAGGTGAACATGGAATCGGTTGAAATATTAAAAATTCACAGTGGTAAGTTTGGAGAGTTAGAATATCATCAAAAGGATGTTGTTTGTTTTGATGAAGGCATTCTTGGCTTTCCAGAAATGAAAAATTATATTATTATTCAGCATAAAGAGAATAGTCCATTTCGATGGCTTCAATCTTTAGATAATTTGGATTTAGCATTTTTAATTGTTGATCCTACAATATATGTTATCGATTATTGTCCTACAATTAACCCTGTGGATGCTAAAAAATTATCGATTAATGAAAATTCGGATGCATTGATTTATGTTATTGTCAATATTCCAAAAGGAAAACCGAAAGAGATGACCATTAATCTTGTAGGTCCTATTATTGTTAATACGCAAACTGGCAAAGGAAGGCAGTGCGTTGTAGAAGATGATAAATATAGCGTGAAACACAAAGTATTTCAGGAAAGTACTGAAAAAGTGGAACAAAAAGTTGCTTGATAAAAGAGTATAGATTCGTTATATTTATGGAAATTATAAATGGAAATATGTGAAAATTTTACCATGTACATTAGTAAAGCCAAGGAGGGCGTAAGGAAGTGCTTGTATTAACAAGAAAACATGGACAAAGTATTGTTGTTGGTGATCATGTTGAAGTAGTCGTATTGGAAATTCGTGGAGAGCAAGTTCGCTTAGGAATTAAAGCTCCCAAGAATGTGAGTGTACACAGAAAAGAAATTTATGATCAAATTCAAACAGAAAATGAATTAGCTGCAGATATTTCAACCGATGATATCCCTTTTTGAGTTATGATTAAAAGGGAGATAGCTTATGTTAGTTCTGTATGATTCTGAACAAATTGATCCTGAATGGACTGAATCGATTGTATGTATGGGAACTTTTGATGGTATTCACCTCGGCCATCAGAAGTTAATCAAACAGTCTGTATTAAAGGCGCAGGCCGAAGAGATACCGAGTGTGGTATTAACTTTCGATCGACATCCTCTGTATTTTATCAATCCAGAAAAAGCACCTAAAGCGATTGTATCTTTAGAGGAAAATTTAGATAGAATGAAGATGCTTGGTGTGTCTTTAGTGGTGGTTTTGAAATTTGATAATAAGTTGTCAGAGGAATCTGCTGACTCTTTTTTCTCGAGAGTTATCCAGAATACATTAAAAGCAAAAGAAATCTTTTTAGGGAAAGATCATGCTTTTGGAAAGAACAGGGAAGGAAACATTGAATGGCTCAAGCAAAGAATACCTACCAATATGGTTGATTATGTCGACATGGATGGATTTCGAATAAGTAGTACACAAATTAGGACGTGTATATCCGAAGGGGATTTAGAATTAGTGAAGAAAATGCTTGGTCGATGGTTCTCGTTGTCTGGTATAGTTGTAAGCGGGCAGAAATTAGGGAGAAAATTAGGATTTCCTACAATAAATATAGCCAGACCTGTAGATTTTATTCTTCCAAAATTAGGTATTTACGCGGGATGGTGCCAGACTGAGTATGGACTGTTTAAAGCGGCTGTAAGTATCGGAGTAAGACCAACTGTAAATGGAAAGCACCGGGTGATAGAAGCTTTTCTCATTGATTACCCTGGTGACTCACTTTATGGAAAACCAGTGCGGTTAGAACTTACAAAACGAATTCGAGATGAAAAGAAATTTGAGTCTTTAGATCACCTGGTCTCTCAGATGAAAAAGGATGTTGAGATCATTTCCAAGATCTAAGCTACATCTTAGATTTGAATCAAAACCTACTCCATTTTTTATTTTTAATGAATCATATATTGTATTTGAAATTATTGGTGCATGCAATGTTACAAAAACTATGATCTTGCTAGAGTAAGGACATGAATTTCTTTTGCTCCTGCTTTTTTAAGTGCTTCAGCACACCATGAAACGGTTTGACCGGTAGTATAGACATCATCGATAATCAGTATATTTTTGTTGTTTACTTGCGTTGTTGAAATATAGGGATTCATCATCTTTGGATTACGATTGGACTTTTTCACTGAAGCTTGTGGTGGAGTATGGATCTTTTTTTTAAGGTGAGATGGCCGGACAATATCTTTATATTTTAGAGGAAATGCACTACATAACAACTCTGCTTGATTATATCCACGTTCTATTCTTCGATATCGATGTATAGGGACTGGGATAATGATATCTGTTTCCAATAGTCCCTCATGTTCTGCTGTTAAGTAAAGCAGAGAGCTTAATGGATGAGCAAGTGAAGTAATCTTAGAATATTTTAATCTAGCTATAACTTGAGAGGCTCTGCCAGTATATTTGAAAAGGGATGTTACCGATTGTATAGGTTGATTCATAGGGAATAGACTGGTGGTAGGGTGATAAGGACGCATTTCATTTAGGCAAGATTGACAAAGAAAATTGGGATCGTAAATTCCACAAGATCCACATTTTCTAGGATAGAAAAAATTCAACAAATGAGATATCATCTAAAGAATTTATTCCATGAAGTATCCGAAGCTATGTATTGAGTGATAGAGGATGAGTAGATAAAAGGCTTAGTCTTTGAATTCTTTCTATTTTTAAGTGTTTTATGATCGGTGGTATGAAAGTGATGATATGAGAATTCATCCTTTCTAAGGATTACATGATATTGTTCATAGAAGGTTAAGTTTTTCAGAAATGGAGTGCTATATTTCTAATATGAACTTATGAATGTGTATACAATAGCAAAGTCTAGGTAATGTTATGATAGATGTTAAACCGAATCTTACTATTTCCTTATATTTTAGTATGTATGATATTATGTTGTTTTCATTTGTGCATTGCCTCTCAAGCTAATCAACATTCTTTGATATATATCCCTTTGGATTCACGTCCTTGCAATCAACAATTTCCAAAGTTGCTAGCTCCTATTGCTGGACAAAATCTTATTCAACCACGATCCTCTCTTTTAGGAGATGATCGGAAAGATGCAGATACGAATGAACTATTGTATTGGATGAAAAAGCAACCCATGAAACAGGCTGTATCCGTAATATCCATAGACATGATGGTTTTTGGAGGACTTCTAGGTTCTAGGAGTTACAATATAGATTTTAATCGAGCGAAAAAGAGAGTGGATAAGTTATTTGATTATTTACTTGAAGTTAAAACTCCAATCTATCTGTTTGGATCTCTTACGAGAGTTGCTCCAACTGCGAGTAGTAAAAACAATAAGTTTTATGTTTCTTTGATAAAAGCTATTAATATTTATTATAAAATCAAATATGAGAACAGAAGAGATTTAAATAAAGATTTAAAACATGTACTAAGGCGAGTACCAGAATTAGAGTTTAATCATTGTTTGAAAGTTCGAGAAAGAAATTTAAAGATACATCAGTATATAATTAAAAAAATAAAAAATTTAAATCATATCACATATGTTGTAGGTCAAGATGATGCGAGAAAAAAAGGTCCAAATATATATGAATCATTTAAAATAAATCAACTGGCTAAAAAGAAAAATCTATTTAATAAACGTTTTTTTTATGTTCACGGAGTCGATCAACTAGGTGCAGTGTTACTATCAAGATCCATGTTAAGTAGATTGGAATTAAAACCCAAAGTATATCTTTCTTTTTCGAACTCTAGAGTACCAAAAAGTACAAATCGATATGAGTCTATTAACATTGGCAAAAGTGTAGAAGAGTTATTATCTTTATCTGGATTTGAACTTACTCAAGAAGAATCTCGCGCTGAAACTTTTTTATTTGTGTACGGAAAATCATCTTATCATGAGAGAACAAGTTTTCAGTCTTTAGTAGAAAAGAAATGTAGGCAAGGTTTGCTTTGTGCGCTTGCAGATATAGATTTTGATTATAATAATGCTGAAGGTATTGGAACAAGACAAACAGGTTGTCAAAAATTGCTATATCATTTCTTAGAAAAACAGATGTTTTTAGACCTATCAGGATATGATTCTTGGAATACTGCAGGGAATACTTTTGGTACGGTTATCGCTTCATTAGCCATGTGTTATATAGGTATTAAAAAGAAGGATCTTTTTTCTCCAGTTTTCAAGTCCCAGTGGTTAATTCATCGCTTGATTGATAATAGTGGTTTTTTGTATCATGCTCGTCAAGAAATAAGAAGATTATGCAAAAAGAAGGGTTATCATCCATTTGATCTTTCATCTAGACAGAAACTGGATGTTGAAAATAGAACGACATCGATGATGAATTCTTTTTCTAAGTCCGTTTATATAAAGTATTTGCAAGATCCTATTCTTAAAAAACATGGAAGAAAGATGGCTTTGGTGAACTCAAAATACGTTTACCCTTGGAGTAGAGTATTTGAACTAGATATTTCATTCCAATTAAAATAATAGGGCTTATCTGATATTTATGATTATTACTATATATATCGAATAAATGTCAAAATAGGATTAGGTTCATCGAAAGTTTTGATATCTTTGAGTAAATTATAGTGATACATGTAGAAAAGGTAAGGCAGTATACATATAGAGACTATCTAATACCATGTTTAGTCGTCATGGTAATGACGGGTCTGTTTTACAGATTATGGAATTTACAGGTTGTAAGAAGTGAAGATCTTAAAAAAGAAGGGAAGTGGTTTACAAGGGCTATAAATGTAAAACACGCTCCTAGAGGAAAAATTGTTGATAGAAATGGAATGCTGTTGGCAGGAGTTAAAAAAGAGTTTGTTTTTTCTATTCAAGCCGGATATGTTAAGTACAATACCGAACTTTTAAATAAATTATCTTCGATATTAGAAATAAGTGTACATGAGATTCTAGATAAAATAAAATCTATATGTTATCGTCCATATTTATTTACACGGCTATATACCGGTATATCTGTTGAGAAAGCTGCCATGATTGCAGAACTGGAAATATTTCATAAAGGAATACGTGTGGATTCAGAACCGATACGTTTTTATTCAAGCCATAAGGATTATTCTCATTTTTTAGGGTATGTGCACAATCCAAATGAAGGTGAAATACAAAGGTTGTTGGATAATGGAGAAAAACCTAGACCAGTTGTTGGAAAAAGTGGCATTGAATATCGATATGAATTAAAGTTAATGGGTATTCCTGGAGGTGAAAATCTTGATGTTGATGTACGATCGAAACCGTTAAAATTGGTCTCCGTAAAGAATCCAGTTCCGGGATCCATGCTCGTTTTAGGAATTGATCAAAAATTACAGGAGATAGCCACTGAAGGATTGAAAGGGAGAAAAGGAGCTGTAGTCGCTTTAGATCCTAAATCGGGGGAGGTTTTATGTTTAGCAAGTTCTCCGGCCTATAATATCGAGCGATTTAAAAAGGGGCTTACTTTAAAAGAATGGAAGGATATCAGAGATGATAAATCGTCCCCTATGCTTAATCGTGCAGTATCTTCTTGTTATGCTCCTGCTTCGATATTTAAATTAGTATTAGCAATTGCAGCTATGCAGAAAGGTATTTTCTCCGAACATCACTATACGTATTGTGGAGGATATTCTCAAGTAGGAAATAGAAAGTTTAGATGTTTATCACAACATGGAGAGATGAATTTTTTTACTGCACTTGCTAAATCTTGTAATACTTATTTTGTGGATTTAGCTCTAAAGATAGGTATCGATGGTATCCGAAGAACCTGTGAAGATTTAGGGCTAGGAGAAAAAACAGGAATAGATATAGCTGGAGAAATTACAGGTATTGTTCCAAGTGAGTCTTGGATTCGAAAATGGAGAAATCCTCCAGTATGGCGATCTGGTGATACGGCTAATTTAGGTCTGGGGCAAGGAGAGATTAGCGTTACACCCATTCAGATGGCTCAGATTGCTTCGGTTATTGCTAGCAAAGGGAGCAGGTATACACCACATATATTAAAAACTGAAATACTGCCTAATGGAATCATGTGTTCGAATTCAAATGATTATTTTTGCAAAAAAATAAATCTTCCTACGCATTACTGGGAAATTTTACACAAAGCAATGGAACAAGTCGTTCTTTTTGGTACAGTCTCCAGATATAGAATACCAGGTATAGATTGGTGTGCAAAGACGGGTACAGCACAGCATAAAAAGGGAGAGAAACCGCATAGTTGGTGTATGGCATTTGGACCTAAGGAGAATCCTTCTATAGCATTATGTATTATCGTAGAAAGTGTGGGATATGGGTCTCAATTTGCTGCACCAATTGCTCAACTTTTAATCAACTCCTATATTCGTCGTCATACTCCTCAAAATCATGCGTCAGGTGTTGGCGAAGTAGATATTAATATTTCCACAGATAATCAGAATCTATAAACCTGAAAAGTTGAAGTTTGAGCTTTTAGATGGACCATATCTTGTAGCCAGAAAGAATACGTACTGTTTTATCTTCATAAATAGGAATCCATTCCAAAAATATTCTTGTGAAGAATTTTTTAAGATGCAAAGAGTTTAAATTAAATAGCAGAAAAACACTCTGTACGTTTATGATGTTGCTTGCTATGATCATAAATTATACCGAGCCAGAGATATTCCATAAGTATGATCACCAAGAAGTAGATGGAATATCTTGGAGTATTTGTGTAGAATCTCCGGAATATAATGAAGTTGGCACAGAGAATTTAAAGTATTTAGAAGAAAAGATTACAGAGTTAGGTGGTTATATTGGAACGTATTTTAATATGGATCAAGAAAAGATCGTAATACTTCAAAATTTAAACAAGATAGAAGATTTTCCCATCGAGATAAAAACATTTGCTATGGGAAGAAAAAAGATATATTTTGCTAGAATGCATGAGAAAAAAAAAGAGCCTATTTGGAAAAGGTTTAAATCAAAAAGCAATACTAAAATTTATATTCAACAGTTGATATATGGAAAAAATTATACTCCAGTCTATATGAATGCGGGTAAAAAAAAAGAGATAGAATTAATTAGATTAAAAAATATTGTTCAATTTGGATTGGATTTAAAAGATTCAGAATTTAAAAATCTTTCCTATTTAACAACCGTGTTGAGCCAAAGTCAAAAGCATGCTAACGATGTGGAATGGAAGCTTTGGTACTATTACCCTAATAGAGACAATCGAAACAGGATAACGATACTGGATAAGAGTGGTAAGAGATATCAATATGATAAATTCGAAGATGAGAATAGAGAGATTATTTGGAAAAAAAGATCTCCTTCATTGATATAATATGCTGAAATTGAAAAGATTGATAGATCTATAGACTGTTTCAAGAGAACTAAATGCATATCTATTCATATTCAAGTGGTAGGATTTGGACATATCTCTATCAATGAAGAGTTAGCTTCAAGGCATTCGGAAAAAACTTAAATCTTGGTATAGCTTAAATCTTGGTATAGCTATCAAAGAAAAATTCAATCCATATGGAAAAGAACATATCATTTGCTGAGTGCATATATGCTAAATGATTTTAGCTAATTCTTCTTTATGAACTGATTTTTCAAGAGCAATTTCTCGATGAATAACTCCAGATTGAACCAATTGTTTGAGGGATTGATCCATACTTACCATACCATGAGAAGCTCCAGTCTGAATTAGCGAAGGGATTTGGAATGTTTTATTTTCTCTAATGAGGTTTCTTATTCCAGATGTACATATCATATATTCTATAGCAGCAATTCTTCCTTTTCCATCTTGTTTAGGAATGAGTTGTTGAGAGATAACAGCTTGAAGGTTGCTAGAAAGTTGCGATCTTATCTGAGATTGTGCATTTGGTTCAAATACATCAATAATTCTGTCTATGGATTCTGCGGCGGTGTTTGTATGGAGAGTAGCAAATACTAAGTGTCCAGTCTCTGCAGCTGTAATAGCTAGTTTAATGGTCTCTAGATCACGCATTTCACCGATTAAAATAACGTCTGGATCTTCTCTTAAAGCTGAACGGAGAGCACCAGAAAAATTAAAGGTATCGGTTCCAATCTCTCTCTGATTGATAATGCTTTTTTGATGATGATGGATATATTCAATAGGATCTTCTATGGTGACAATATGTGCAGCTCTATTCATATTAATTTCATGAATAAATGCAGCTAATGTCGTGCTTTTTCCGGATCCTGTAGGGCCTGTTACAAGAACTAAACCTCTTGGTTTCTCTGTAATGGCTTTTAGGGTGCTTGGCATTCCTAATTCATCAAGTGTAGGAATATATGCAGGAATAATTCTGAATGCTCCTGCGAGATTCCCTTTTTCGTAATAATAATTTGTTCTAAAGCGAACTCTTTGGTCTAGTTGAAAAGAAAAATCAAGTTCTTTATGGGTAGTAAGTGTTTCTATCTGATTTTGAGTAAGAAGTGAATGTAAAAAAGTTGTGACTTTTTCAGAACTGTACGCTATGTCTTCAAACTTTTTTAATTTTCCATTAATTCTATATGCTGGAGAAGTCCCAGTACATATATGGAGATCGGAAGCACCTACTTCCATCATTTTTTCTAATAATTGTTCCATACTCATGATAAAAAAAGTTCCTTCTTAGTATCCTATGGTGGAAACAACACGAACCACTTCATCGGGATCTACATATCCTTGAAGAATTTTTGCTAGACCATCTTCTTTCAACTGTTTCATGCCATGCGTTACAGCTTCTTGTTTAAGCTCATGAGTTGGTGTTCTGCTTACAATAAGTTCAGCGAGTTCTCCATTCATGACCATAAGTTCATGTAGACCAACTCTTCCAGTATATCCTGTACCTCTACATCGCTCACAACCTTTAGGCGTATAAATAGTATGTTCTTTGTTAGGGTTTACTATAGGTAAATTCCATTTTTCTAAATCTGATTCTTTAATATTCCATGGTTCTTTACAATTAGAACATAGTTTTCTAGCCAAACGCTGTGCTAACACGCCGATGACTGTAGCTGAGATAAGATACGGTTCAATGCCCATATCTACAAGTCTCATTATTGCAGATGGAGCATCGTTTGTATGGAGTGTTGAGAGGACTAAGTGACCTGTTAAGGCAGATTCAACGGCGATTTGTGTGGTCTCGAGGTCTCTCATTTCCCCGATCATAATGATATCAGGATCTTGCCTTAGAAAGGATCTTAATGCTGATGCAAAACTGAGTCCTGCTTTACGATTTACCTGTACTTGTGTAATTCCGGCTAATTGATATTCTACAGGATCTTCAATGGTAAGAATGTTCACGCTTGGACGATTAAGGTGGTGCAGTAGGGCATACTGAGTAGTCGTTTTACCTGAACCAGTCGGACCTGTACATAGGATCATTCCATTTGGTTGCGCTGAAAGTTTCTTTATGATTTCTTCATTGGATTCCGTAAATCCTAGATTCTCCATGCCTATCATGACACTTGTTTTATCAAGAATTCTCATGACCATTTTTTCCCCAAAAGATGTAGGAACGGTGCTGGTTCTTAAATCCCAACTTTTACCTTGGATTACGATCTCTATACGACCATCTTGAGGCAATCTTTTTTCAGCTATGTTCATATCAGACATAATCTTGAAACGGCTGGTTAGAGGTGCCGTAAAAGATTTAGGAATATGCATGGCTGTGTGGAGTACTCCATCAATTCGGTATCGAATTCTGATGCCATCTTCACTAGGTTCTAGGTGAATATCGCTGGATCTGAATTCAATAGCCTGAGCTACGATCAATTCTGCAAGTTGAATAATGGAAGTATCATCACTTGGATTTTTTACGAGATTTTGAATTTCACTGGGTTTAGATATGTTTAAAGAGACCATGCTTTTTGTTGAGTGACTAGAATCTAATGTTGTGATTTCGGTGCTATTAGATAATGTCTTACATTCATAATATCTTTTTATCCAGTCATTTAACAAGGGGGGAGATACGAGAGTGGTATGGATTTTACATTGGAGGTGTTGTTTAAGATGCTTGATCACGGAAGAACTTAAGATATCTGAGGCACCTATCCATGCATCATGCTCTTCTTTTCTTAGAAGTACGATTTGATTTTTTAATGCAATATCATTAGGAAGCAAAGCTAGAGTTTCAATATTAGCTTCAACTCGATTCAAATCGACAAAGGGAATCTGGTGAATCGCTGATTTTGCCTGAACGATTTGATCTAAAGAGAGCATACCTTTACTAAGCAAATTTTCAAAAAGTTGATCTTCTTCAAGTTCATGATTCTTCTTAATATTATCAAGAACATCTGGACTCACTATACGATGCTTATGAAGATAATGAATGATTTTTTCTGAAGAAGTATTCATAAAAATAAACCTAGATGTAAGATTGACGCTTATCAATGATGCTAAATAAATACTAGAAAACAGAAGCGCTTACTGTATGATTATGGCATTAAATAGGCTCATATTTACAATGGATTATATACTAGGGCTATGCAAGTTTATATCAGGTGGATCTGAATGTTAGTTTACGGTTGCTTGTTCTTTCAATAATGAACGAGCGTTTTCTCTGGAGATGTCATTAATATTTTTTCCAGCGAGTAACCTAGCAACTTCTTCGACTCTTTCTTCAGGATTCAATATATTGACGGTAGTGATGGATTGATGGTTTTCTACAATTTTTTTAACTTGGATATGATGATTGGCTACGGATGCTATTTGTGGTAAATGTGAGATAACAAATACCTGAGCATGTTTTGCTAAAGCTTTTAATTTAAGCGCCATCGAGTGAGCAGCCTTCCCGCTTACACCGGTATCTATTTCATCGAAAATAAGAATCTTTTGCCCAGCTTTATCTGCCAAAAGGATTTTTAAAGATAGAACAATCCGTGCCATTTCTCCTCCACTTGCTGTTAAGTGAATGGGCTTGGGTATTTGACCTTTATTAGATGTAAAGAGTAGCGTTATCTCATCGAAACCATGTTTGCTAAGTTCTGTTTGAGATATTTCGCATTTGCATTCAGCATAAGGCATCATGAGTTCTTTAAGTTCAGCAGTTAAAGCCATTTCAAAACCTGGTGCATTCGATTTCCTAAGTTTAGAAAGTCTATTTGCAATATCTACAGTTTTTTCTTTTAAAGAAGGGAGTATTTCTTCTAGCTTCTTTATTTCATCAGAGGATCCTAATAGTTTTTCATGTTTAATTTTGAGATGTTCTAGAAATGTTGGAACATCTTCTTCTTGGAGATGATATTTTTTGCAGATTTTTTTAATCATTTCTATTCTTGTAATATCTGCTTCAATAGATTCCATCGCAAAAAATTCATCTGTTTTTTTCGACCGGATATCATGTGCTAAATCAGTTAGTTCTGCATGGATATTCTGAACCTGGTTGGAAATGTCCTGATATTTATTATCTATACTTGCTAAGTATTCAAGGTCTTTCTCGACAGATGCGGTTCTTTCGAGTATAGAAAAATCAGCATTCTGAAGATGATCCATAATTCTATTTTCTGCTTCGGTTATCATCTGTGCATTTTGGGCGATGCGTATAGATTGGCTTAAATGTGCTGATTCTCCAGGTTGAATGTTTGCTGTTTCCAATTCTTCGATTTGGAAGTTAAGCATATCAAGTTCTTGCATTCTGTCTGATTCTGCTTTTTTGAGAGCATTGAGTTCTTTTTCATGTTTTTTGAGTTCGTTCCAAGCACCCGTTAACTCTTTGTTTAGTTGAGCGGCTTCTTCTCCGGTCCATGTATCTAAGAGATGAAGATGCATCTCTTTTTTTAATAAAGCAGGAGTCTCATTCTGAGAATGGATATGTATAAGATCCTGAAATGTCGATTTAACCTGAGAAAGGGTACAGACTTGTCCCATAAAGCGGATACTGCTTTTTCCAGAAGTAAGAAAAGTTCTCTGGAGAGATGTTATCTCATCTGGATTGTCCTCTACTCCTAGTTCCATCGATATCTGCTTTTGTTCTGATAGGGGAATTTCGAATGTTGCAGTAATATGAGAAGAGGGACCATTTTTGCCAACTAAATTTTTATCCCCCTTTTCTCCAAAAACCATGCGGATAGCATCGAGAAAAATCGATTTCCCCGAACCTGTTTCACCGGAAATAACAGTTAGTCCACCCTGCAAAGGGATAGAACATTTCTTAATTAAAACATAGTTTTGGATGTCTAGTTGATTAAGCATATGGTTACATGGATCAGTTATACGTTAGAAAGTCTACTCCAAAATCCTGGTAATACGATTGATTATCGAGATGAATAAAGGTATCTTATTAGCATGAGTCACGAAAATGATGGGAATCCACAAGATCCAAATAATTTTAATATCCCACCATCGTTTTTTCCATATTCTTCTGATGACAAAAAAGAAGAAAATGCTTCTAATGAACTGATTGAAGTTGAAATCGAAGGTATTTACGCAGCTGAATCGAATGGAAGTATTCATCGTTTTGTTCTTTTGAATGATGGAAATCAGAAAATGTCTATTCTAATTGGTCCATTTGAAGCGCAAGCCATTAGTATGGTTATGGAAGGGAATACGCCCGATAGACCAATGACTCACGATTTAATGAAGAATCTTATCGATAGAATGGGTGTTCGTGTTAGTAAAGTGGTTATCGACGATATTTTAAGTTCTACTTACTACGCTAAAATCTTTTTAGAAAAAGGTGGGGTCGAAGATTCCATCGATAGTCGACCATCTGATGCTCTGGCACTTGCTATCCGCTACGATGCTCCTATTTTTGTTACTAAGGAAGTCTTGCTTCACGAAATGGAATAGCATCAAAATACATTGTTAACTGCTTAATAATCCATCCTGGTATCGCATCAGGGTGGATTATTCGTTTAATAACTCTTTGTCGGTTAACCAGTAATATAAGATACTTCCAAACGGACTCTTATTATCTATAGTAAGCTCCTCAAATCGGATGCTTTTTACGGATCCATCAGCAAAAGCTACATTACAATAACGATTTTTTCTTTGTCTGGGCCAGAGTCTTCCGTATGCTTCATGAGTATTTATTTGAAGTGCATCTATTTCATTTTGATCAAATTCATTGTTTATATTTTTCCAGCTATGTTCTAAATGGTTTTTAGAGTAACTTGTTGAATCGGTTCTATGTCGCCAATGTTTAGACTCTTCACGAATCGATTGAATAGGTGCCGAAAGAGAATAGCTACCGGTTTCTTTTTCAGTTTCAGTATCATATAATGTACTGTTAGCTAAAAGGAGTGTTTCGCTAGGGATTTGTATTTTACTATTATGAATACCTTTATAACGGTTGGTATTAAAAAAGTGGTGGTTGTAGCCCCAACTACTGTACCAGCTCCAACAATAAGCATCTCGCGTTAGTTGATTCTTCGAAAATTCTAATGACTTTGTTTTGGTTATATTTGCAATATGAATATCTGAAAGGCTTTGGTGAAAAGTAGGTTCATTAAAATAAGGATATAGTTCAACAGGCCATCCGAAAAATTGTTCAGATGCGGATTCAAAAGATTTTTTAGTAGAAAAGGGCGTTCTATTTATTCTTGTAAGCTCTGGCACCCAGTATCCTTCATGGTCCGTAGAATATTGAATCATGGATTGCGATAAAGCTTTAAGTTTATTTAAATCTTGGGTACACACCGCCGAAGCTTTATAGTCCGAATAAGCGGGATAAATAAAGCTTGCTAAAATAATAACGATCGTTATTACGACTAGGAGTTCAACTAAGGAAAAACCTCGAATCTGTTTCATAATATTCTAAAAATATATTATTTTAATACTAGGTTCATGGTTAATTATGAACCTAGTATTTTTAATGTTTAGTTCTGTGTATAAGTTAAGATCATTCTAGGTTGAAAAACGTCATGTTCATAACTTGTTCCTGCAAGTTCGTAGAAATCCTCTTTACTTATTTTGGCTTTAATACAAGAGGTGAGAACTATAGAAAGAAATCTCTTTCCATCTTCTTTTCTATAACTAGAATTTAATAATTTTTCTAGAAATTCCAAATGTTCATCATTACTTGTATTCAATATCCCTTTGCAAGTTGGAATTTCTGTTTCGTCATCTAATTCTAAAACTATCGCTTTTACACTTTTGCTAATGTTTGGATAACTTTGTGTTTGTTTTGCAATTTCTACCCAATCTGGAGATGCTTCGAGTGAATACAAAAACAAAGGGTTGCTTAGCATAAGGTTATTTTCATTATGCATTTGAGTAATAGGAAAAATAAATGTAATAGAGTCTATTTTATTGAGATTTTCTTCAATAGGAAATTCATATACCCCATAACTAAAATAAGGAGAGGATGGTGGTATTTGATTACCTCTTGCTATATTTTTATTTCCACATCCCCATACAGAAACAGTTTTTCTCTCAAAACCATCTCTGATATGTGTGTATGCCCATAAGCTAGCGGTAGGGGTAGATATGAATTCATTTCTTTCTATCTGGTTGTCGTCATAATTGTTTTCATTATTATCTGCAGCAGAGTAGGTAAGTGCAGGTAAAAGGGATAACGATACCATGCCTATTTTTGCTAGTAATTTTGCAGTCTTCATATATAAGTATGTTTACCCTATATTTATATATATTTTATATGTGCAATAGTAAATAAGTGATGTATAATCATTTTATCTGAAGTGACTTGATATAAAAGTAAATTGTTTTTATTGCTAGCCAAATAGAATGATTTTGAATCCTGTGCAAGAAAGAATTAGCTGAAACTGTACGGTTTATTGTCTGTACGATGCTACTTAGGGATTCTTGGGAAAGATTACCGAAAACTATTTTAGGTGGGCAGGTTTATGCGAAAATAGGTGATTGGAATTACTCCCGGCATGCGATAAATATGATGCAACCTTGTACATATGGGACACATCATACTGAAATTAAAAAAGCGATTAAAAAAACTTTGGAATTTATTGACGAGAAAAAAATAAAGCAAAAACCAAAGCACGTTATACTTAAACCTGGTCGCACTATTCCGCCTAGTGCTGTAGAAGATATTATTAAGCATGGCAGCAGTTTTCCGGACTTGAAAGATCCTAATTTATGGATTTGTTTTATGGATTATATAGAAGTAGTTATTCATAAGGAAAATAAAGTGGTTGTAAGTGTTAAAAAAACAGACAAAAATTCAATACAGAGGGCGGAGCAATTAGGTTTAAAAGATGTAATAGGTGGTCTTACTTGCAATATATCTAAATAAAGTTAGTAATAGAATGATGGATGCAGTAATGTTATTTGTATATTTTAAATATTTACTTAAGTAATTATATATAGTTATGAGTTTAAGTGAAAAAGATCCAGCTTATAAAACCGGAATTAAAGAATATTTATTGACAAGTATGTATGATAAATTGGGTTTATCTAGTATTCATATAAACAAGGGGATAGACTTTATTCGGCGTGAAATAGATCTTATAGAAGATAGAGAAATTATAGACTTATTAGAAAAATATGATTCCTACAAGTTAACAGAGGAACATTATTCTGAAGATAGTTATATTATTTGTGATTACAAAGAGAAATTAAATTACTATGGTTGGGTAGGTGACACCTATCTTTATAGATTAATAGATAAAATCAATATTATATGTTGGAAGAAGTTATATAATGATGAAAATTACTATATACACTTATTGTTTAAAGGTGAGGCCTATGACATTGTTCCGGATTCAGAAATTACTCTGCTAGAAGTACTTGGTAATTGCGTCAGCTACCGTTTAGGTTTTTCTGAGCTTTATGAGCTAAAGTACGAGTCTTTAGATGTACTGCTTAAGACTGATTGTCCAAAGGATGACGAGGTGATGGTTAAGTTATGGGCCATAGATGAGAACCTAGAACTAGAAGATATTGAATTAGATATTATTGAACTAGAAAAACTTATTATGCTCCGTACGAAATTAAGCGAGTATTGTTATGAACTGTATAGTTTAAAAGAAGTTGTAGAGTTATATCACTATTTATTTTCCTTCGAGTCTAATTCCTGGATACAACTTCACTTTTATTGGGCTATATCCTTGGATAGAAAACGGCCACATGCAGGATTACTGTTGGAAGGATATGCATTTGATTTAATTAAATATAACAATGGTCGTTTCAATACTTCTCAGCAGTGCGAACAAGTATTTGTATCTACAGAAACTTTTCTTTGCAATGGTGTTCCTGAAGTTGAGGAAAGTATCTGCGTTTATTTTTTAGAGTATTTAGTGTATATGCTTAGAAATGAAAGCTGGTATCGGTATTTAGGAGAAAATACACAGGATTATGTAAATTGGTATTCTCGCTTGATAGATACGCATGGGTTGGGTGGCAACAAATATTGTAGTGATCCTGATAAAAACAAGGTAATGATAGCCACTTGTTGTTCATTGGTGGAGCTTGAACGTAGGGGTTCTATAAGCGTTCGTTATTCTCATATCCCTAAAGCCAAGTTGTATATCGAAAAGCTTGAACGGATGTTGTATTATCTGGAATATGATGGTAAAACAGATCTTCCTGAAAAATTAGAACCTATGCGATCTCTACTTGATGGTTCTAGTCTAGATATCGCGGATCGTGAAGGTTTGATAGCCTCTTATAAAGATAGTATTTGCATGCTGAAGGAGAGCTTAGGAATATGAAATTACATGATGTTTTTACAGATATTCATGAATATTAAATGGAGATAAATCGGTTTCTGCTATATGATGTTTAAAGAGTATGATTTTTAGATAAGTCAGGTAGAAAAGCTAGTTATATTAGACTATGTAGAATCTATGATGAAGGATATGGGATCATAGGATTGGGGATAAGTAGATATGTTTTATCAATTTATATCCATCTTTCCATATCGAAAGTTGCTGTATAAGCTTCATATTTTCCTAAAGAGTTCACTCCTAGACCAGTAACATGCAGATTTGTACCTTCTCCTAATGAGCAAGCAGATACGGTTAGTAATTTCCACATGCTTAAATGTTCCATGGCTATGTGAATTTTTGCTTCTTCTTCTTTGTTATCTGTTAGTTCTGATTTTTTACCATAGTAGTCCATTAAAAAAGATTTTAAAGGAAGTATTTTGGGATAAGCTTCTTGCGCTAGACATACAAAAGCTTCGATTTCAGGGGGCTCATTGCCATAAAACATTCCAGTTTCTTTGGCATAGATGTATTTCATAACTTCCCCGGATGAGCCGAACGCAAGAGTGCCGCAATCGGTAATCGTTGATGCGAAACTATTTTTTTCATATTCGTAGTCAGTTGGGTATTGAAGTCTTAATTTTTTAGAATCTCTCCATAAAACTGCTTGCGGAAAATTGCTAGTTCCAAGTTTATCAGAATGATGAAAAATGGTATGAAATGTTCCAAATTTAGTGTTACCATCTAAAGAGACACCATTGAGTTTGTAGACACCTTGTTCTTCAGGTTCAACAAAGAAACTTGGATTCGCTTCTTCACCTTCGATAGACCATTGAACGGAGTACTCTTTATCGTTTTTAATCATCCAACCATATACAGTTTTATTTTTTTCAGAAATAATACTTCCATATGGATCGCAACCTTCTGGAACGAGTAATGGATAAAGTTTTTCTATTTTATCAGGTTGACCAGGGATGATTTTTGCTAAAACGAAATTCGTATTCGATTCCGGGAAAAAATTTCCTTTGATAAGAATATATCTCCCATCCTTAGACATACCAGTAATAAATAATCCTTGAGCAGATCTTTTGTACCTGTCAGTATTTAACATAGACATGTTGTTTTTTGTGAAAAGAGCACCAGAAATATTCAGTGGCATGGATACATTGCACGCAACAATAGATCCATCTCGCGTCATGGCTACTCCCTTTGTTTGTAGTGCTGATTCTACAGGATTGCAGCCAAGAATATTATCCCAAGTACATGCAAAATATTCTGATTTATCTACTATCGGAAAGTAGTAATTTCCCAGTATTTTACTTCTATCATGGTTAATAGCTATAGGTTCAAAAAAACCACCAGGTAATGCATTTTGACCATGGACTACACTATTAAGTTGTCCAAGAGGTTGGAAAAGATGTGAGTCTCCCTCTTTTTTTGCTTCCTTGCGGTAAATTTGCACCAAAGCTAAATCTGGTACATTCGCTTCCATATTGATATTGTTGGAGTGTTGAATTAACCTGTTTATAGGTTAAAGTGCAGGTATTGCAATTTATTTGTAAATAAAGTAAAAATTGATATATGTTTCCGATCTAGTATGATATTCAAGTCAAAAAATAAGGGAGTGTATGGTGATGTGAAAATATTAACAGCTGGATTAAAAACAGATACTCGTATCGATTTGTATATTTAGGGAACATTTAAGCATCTAAGTTTTTTTTATGAGAAAGAAGAGTGCTTAAAATCCGTGATTTTGATGCTTTTGCATCTACATAAAGCGTTATAAATCTATGAGGAGTTTTCCATCATGAAAATGTTATGCAGCTTTTAGAACAATCGGGATGGGTTCAATTTTATCGGAAGAAAATTTAATGGATTTTAGTAGAATTTCTTTAATGGCTATAGCATCTCTTTGAGATTTACTATGGATCTGGAAAAGAATATCGTTATGGTGAATGAGTTGGCCGATTTCAATAAAGACTTTAACACCTACGCTATGATCTATTTTGTCATCTTTGTGTGTTCTACCTCCACCTAAATCTACAATAGACTGCCCAATAATAGACGAGGGGATTTTTTCTATCCACGTTTTTTTACCTTGATATACAACATTTTCTATATGATTAGCTTTTTGGACATACTGGTATGGGTTTGTGAATAAATCTGCCGGAGCACCTTGCGCACATAACCATTCCTTGGCTTTGGATAGAATTTCTTGATTGTTTAATTTCTTGATGATATCTTTTTTTGCATCCAAAATATTTGAATAGATATTCGATTTTAATAGAGTCTGAGAAGCTAATTCAATACATAAATTCATGAAGCGTGTAGGTTTATAAGAAGATAATGCTTCTATTGCTTCTACAATTTCTAGAGCGTTTCCACATGCCATTCCAAGCGGTTGATTCATATCCGTTATGGTTGTGAAAACATTGACATTGCATCTTTTGCCAACCTCAATTAATAAAGTGGAAAGTTTATTTGCTTCTTGTATATTCTGTGTGAAAGCACCTGAACCACATTTAACATCAATTAAGATATGTTTTGCGCCAGTAGCTATTTTTTTACTTAAAATGCTTGCAGTAATGAGTGGAATGGCGTCTACAGTTCCTGTTGTATCTCTCAAGTGGTATAGAATTTTATCTGCTGGAGCTACCTCTTCTGATAAACCCGTTAGAGCTATTCCAATTTCATCCAATTGCTTCTGGATTTGTTCTGCAGTTAGATCTAGCTTAAAATTTGGAATAGAAGATAGTTTATCCGTGGTTCCACCCGTAATACCTAACCCTCTTCCACTCATTTTAATCACTTTTGCTCCACACGATGCTAGCATTGGTAGGACTACTAAAGTAGTTTTATCTCCTACTCCTCCAGTGCTATGTTTATCAACAACCATGCCATCTGTCGTAGTGATATCTATTTTTTTGCCACTATTAGACATTGCTTCTGTCAGCCAAGATGTTTCGTCTATATCTAATCCATTTAAGTATGCAGCCATGAGCCAGGCTGAAATTTGATACTCATCTATAGTTTTTGACATGAGAGCATCTATAAAGAATTCAATTTCTTTTTTAGTATGCTTGATTCCATTCTTTTTTGTATTAATAAAAGAGATTGGGTTTATATTAGAGAGCATGTATTTTCTCCCTTAATCCTTCTGATTGGGTGATATGTATCAGGATGGTTGGTGAAAAATTGAAAACGGATAAAACTTTTTTGATAGTAAAGAATATATTTTCTCGCTTTGAAGAAGGATTTCTTTTAATGGTTTTGTCAATGGAGGAGAGCGAGTGTATTTTATCTGAGAAAAACCTGTTGTGAAATGTAATAGTAAAGCTGATCATGAGTAATAAACTGAAAAATAAAGTAAAACAGATTGAAATACTATGCTCCATATAAAAATAGTTGGATTATTTCATGATAGGAGTATTGATAAAAATATGGTATTTACAATTACCATGAAACTCAATACTATAAGTTTCATGGTAATGAAAAAGGACTACTGGATATAACTATGAAAAAACTTTTATGAAAATAAGCAACCTGAAACGAGCTCTTGTTTACAGGTTGCTAAATCCGGATGACGGAATAAGCTTTATAAAATCCTGCAAAAGGAAAATAATAAGATTGGAAGCTATACTGTGATGTATTATTTTCTAAATAATCATTTAAAATAGCAAACGATGTTGAAATCAATGATAGATTTTTAACTTTGTTCTTTGTATGTTTATCGCTATTTTTGATAAATATATTTTTAAAGATGTTCATTGTTTACCCCCTTATCTGTTAAATTAAATAACAAATAAGGAGGGGTAAACGTTCCCGTGAATTTTAATTAGCAACTTTATTCTGTTCAAAATCCAAGAAAATCATTTTATTATTTTTAATTTGTACTTGACGTCTGTGATGAGTTTCTATTCTTCTTACTGATCCGGTTCCAGAGTTCATAATAATAGATTCTGTAACAGCAGAATTCTTTCGGTACCGAACTCCTCTTAAAAGATCACCTGTAGTAACTCCTGTGGCTGCAAACATAACACTGCCTGAAGCTAAATCGGTTGTCTTTAATACACGATCTGGATTTGATCCCATCATTTTTTCAGCTCGACTTCGTTGTTCTTCATTTTTGAACACAAGTCTTGCTTGCATTTCACCACCATAGCAGAGTACTGCTGCAGCAGCTAGAACTCCTTCAGGAGCTCCTCCGATTCCAAATAATGCATCAATGTCAGATTCTGGGTCTAGCGTGGCTATTGCTACAGCTAGATCACCATCTGGAACTAGATGGACTCTTGCACCCGTGTCTCTTATTTCTTGAATAAGTTTTTTGTGTCTATCCCGTTCGAGAATACCTATGGTAAGTTCGTCCATATCTTTACCTAATGCTTTTGCAATAAGTCTTACATTGACAGAAGCTGGTAGAGAAATATCAACAATGCCAGAGCATTCCTGGCTAACAACAATTTTATCCATATAGCAGTCAGGAGCATGCATAAGATGTCCCTCGCCAGTAATGGCTGCTGCTAAAACAACAATGGCATTCGGAGAGCCGTTTGCACATAAGTTTGTTCCTTCTAAAGGATCTACAGCAATTTGTACGGGGGTTCCAGATCCAGTTCCCACTTTCTCGCCAATATATAGCATAGGAGCCTCGTCTCTTTCACCCTCACCAATAACGATGGTTCCATCGATATCCATGGTGTTTAGAATGGATCTAAGAGCTTCACATGCTGCTTGGTCTGCACTGTCTACGTCGCCTTTACCTACCCATTTAGAGCAAGATAATGCTGCTGTCTCGGTTACTTTTAAAAAATCTAAGCTTGTAAAAAACATAATATACCTATATTAATAAAATTATTATTGGTTATCATAGAGTTTTCATTATAATAAAAAAAAAGTAAAAATTTTGAGGAGTTCATTAAAATATTAAAAAAAGTAGGTATTATATATAACATAAGTTGCCGCATAGCTCAGCGGTAGAGCAGCTGACTGTTAATCAGCGGGTCCTAGGTTCGAATCCTAGTGCGGCAGCCATTAGACTTTTTATATAGCTTCTACATTCATTTACAAATCTTCTATTTATGATAAATATACCGATATTATCTGGACTCTTATCTTCTGTGATACTTACTTTCAAATATGTTCTTCTAGGGGAAGATTGCAGTAATCTGCAGAAAGGCGCAATCAGCGTGATGCAAGAAATTCCTTGGTATATCATTGGAGTTTTATATTATTTTTGCTTGCTATATCTGCAAGAATTTAAACAATATGGTGCTAGTGGGATCATGAGAAGTTCTATTCAGGTACTGATAAAAGTTCTTGTTCTGATGGGTACAGTCATTAGTATGTGTTTACTTGCCAATATGATTATTCTAAATTCATTGTGTATTTATTGTTTAATTTCTTGGCTATCTTCGATCTCTCTTTTTGTTATGTTTTTTCTATTAAAGGTTGAAGAGCCTTCTTACAGGAAATAAATAAGGTTATCGCCTATTTGTGTAAAATGGAAGAATGGCATATCGTTGTTACCAACATTTTTTACAGGTATTAGAAGAAAAGAAATTACTGAAAAGAATATCTCATCCAATGAGTCCATATCTTGAAATAACTGAGATTGCTGATAGAGTGATGAAAAAAGATGGACCAGCTCTTCTTTTTGAACAAGTTGAAGGTCATTATCATGCATTAGGCACATTGAATAAAATGAGCGCAGTGATTGGCAATGAGAGTAATTATCCGAAGAGTACTCCTAAGCTTGGCAAGAAATATACAATGCCAGTAGCGATCAACACAATGGGTTCTAGAGATAGAATGTCTCTAGCTCTAAGTTGCGATGATTTTGAAGAACATGCAGACAGATTAAGATCTCTACTTAAGCCAGAAGTTCCATCTGGTTTTTTTGATTCTATTCTGAAAATTCCTGCTTTAATGAATGAACTAAAGAATGTACCAGTGAAACATGTTCATAAGGGTATTTGTCAAGAAACAGTGTATTTAGGAGAAGATGTAAATTTACTAGATCTTCCTGTTTTAACCTGTTGGCCTGAAGATGGTGGCCCATTTATAACTTTGCCACTCGTTTTCACTCATAGACCATCGACAGGTAAGAGAAATGTTGGAATGTACCGGGTTCAGATTCATGATAAAAATACTTGTGGTATGCACTGGCAAATTCATAAGACGGGCAAAGAACATATGGATGAGGCTAGGAATAGATCTGAAAAGATAGAGGTAGCAGTTGTCTTAGGCGGTGACCCTGTTTATAATTTTGCAGCAATATCCCCCTTGCCACCAGAAATCGACGAGATGCTTTTTGCAGGTTTATTAAGAAAGAAGAGAGTTGAATTAGTAAAGTGTAAGACTGTAGATTTAATGGTTCCTTCAGATGCTGAAATAGTATTAGAAGGATTTATTGATCCCAGTGAACGGAGACTAGAAGGACCATTTGGGGATCATACTGGATATTATTCTTTAGCGGATGATTTTCCTGTATTTCATGTGACTTGCATGACAACTAGAAAGAATCCGGTCTATCCAGCGACGATAGTAGGGCAACCTCCAATGGAAGATGGATGGATGGGAAAGGCTGTTGAAAGAATTTTCCTCCCGATGATTCAATTAACTGTTCCAGAAATTGTTGATATGAATTTACCGGTCCAATCTTGCTTTCATAATATGGCTTTTGTCTCTATCAAAAAAAAATATCCAGGTCATGCTTATAAAGTGATGCATGCCATTTGGGGATTAGGACAATTATCCGCAACAAAAATGGTATACGTCTTTGATGAAGATTGTAACGTACAAGATATCAATGAAGTTTTATTTAGGATAGGAGCTAACTGTGATCCTGTGAGAGATGTACTTGTGAGCAGAGGACCTATTGACCAATTAGATCATGCTTCCATACAAGAAGGATTTGGTGGAAAAATAGGTTTTGACTGTACGCATAAATGGATGGGAGAAAATGGTTTTCATCGTCATTATCCTAAACTTATTACCATGCCAGAACCTGTAAAAAAGAAGATAGATGCTGTCTGGAGTGAAATTTTTTGAATATCTAGTCCTCTGTAAGAATAGGATAAAAACATCTAAGAGAAAATAATCATTCATAAGTGATGGTGTTTAGAGGATTTTATAAGTTAAGACAGATTGCAAGTGGAATCTGTCTTAACTTTTTAGTGAATAAAAGGGCATCCGTATTTCGTTTTTTTCGGAGCTTTTTTGAAAAGAATCTTAGTTGTAGACACTTTTAAAACAGATGCGAGTTCATGATTGATTTCATGAAGAATCTTTTTTGAGTATCCTTTCCAAGATTTAATAATTTCTTTGTTTTTATTGATCATGATGATGTGTGGAGATCTTTCAATTCCAGCATTTTTGATGATATGAAGATTCTCATCAAATAGAATAGGATATGAAGCTTTAAATTGCTTGCTCCATTCTGTATAAAGATTATCTGTGTTATCTAAATTAATAACTCCCCAGAATGGAGGATTCTTATACTCTTTGTATATCTGTTCAATAAATGGCATCGCTTTAGCATTCATAGGACATGTAGCTTTAATAAAGTATAAAAAGAGGTAAGGATGTTTTTTAAGCGTTTCATCGAGATTAAATGTATTACTGTCCGATGCTTTTGCCTCAAAAGATACTAAAGATTGTCGTTGACATTTTTTATTGTCAGTGCTTCTCTTTGCAGATATATAGTGTGGAGATTGGAATAGAAAGAGGGATATTCCAATTATCTGCAAAATTTTAGATGTTTTATTATTATTTATTCGTGAATTATTCATGTTTTCTTTAAATAGTTTAACTGATATATGCCGATAATATTACAGTAATGGATAAAAAATGGATATTCTTATTATTTTCTCTTTTTAGTATATTTGCTGTTCAGGGTTGTATAGGTAAGACTACACCTTATAAACCTATGAAAGGAATCTACCTTTAATATTAAATAAGAGATTTTTATATTTAAATATAGGTAATCTTCAACATATCAAGATATGTTTTTGTATATGTTTTTATCTCTTATTGACACAGAACCTACAAGATATGAGTTTATGCACATATCTTCGTCGGGAAAAACTCTTTTTTATGTTCTGATCTATTTAAGTATTTTTATCATGATACTTCAGTTCTTTGATCGATGGAGAGTTTGGAGAAAAGGGAAGCCCATTGATTGGAAACCAAATATTATTCGTAACTTCGTTGAGAATATTCTTCTGCAAAAAAAAGTTAGAAGCTCAAGAAAAAAAGATGCAGCTCCTATGCATCTAATGATTTTTTATGGTTTTGCAACATTATTTTTAGCAACAACATTATTAGCGATTAATACGTATGGACCATGGCATTTTCATAAAGGAATCTACTACTTAGGTTATGAAATGGTGGTAGATATCATGGGATTGGTTTACGTTATCGGAGTTTGCTGGGCGATATATCGAAGAGTTTGGGCAAGGCCTAAAACATTGCAACATGTAGTTTCTGATAACTGGGCGTTGCTGATTTTACTGTTTTTAGGTTTATCAGGTTTTATTCTTGAAGCAGCTCGCATGAGTAATCATCCACAATACTTTGATTGGTCTGCACCTATCGGATATGGGATATCCAAGCTACTCAGTCATGTTTCAAATGAAGCCTATGTTCTAATCTGGTGGATTCATGCTATTTCAGTTTATGTATTTTTTATTACGTTGCCACGGATGAAATTAAAGCACATTGTGATGGCAGTAGTAAGTTCAACATTAAAGCCTAATGAAAAGATGGGTGAATTAAAGCCTATTCGTATGGAGGATGTCGAGAAAACAGGAAAGATAGGGGTCACCCAGATGGAAGATTATTCACAGTGGCAATTGCTTTCATTGGATGCTTGTATGGAGTGTGGCCGGTGTACAGAAGTATGCCCTGCGTATTTGGCTGGAAAAGAACTTGATCCTAGAAAAGTGGTTCAGGGAATAAGAGTATATCAAAATGATGATGGAGCTTTTGTAAATAGTGTTGGAGAAGATCCTTTATGGTCATGTACAACGTGTCACGCATGTGTTGAGGCATGTCCGGTTCTCATTCGCCATGTAGATCTTCTTGTTGATATGAGAAGAGGTGAAGTGGCAGAAGGTAAATTGTCTGGGAGTGGAGCTGTGATGTTAAGACAAATGGGGAGCACGTCGAATGCATGGGGAGCTTCTTCTGAGACAAGAGAAGACTGGATGAAGAATAAGGAAGTACCTCTTGCAAGAGAAAAGAAAGAGTTTGATGTCCTTTTTTGGGTCGGATGTGCTGGCGCTACAGATCCTGGAGCGATGAAGACAACTCAGGCAGTGTCTGATTTATTACAGAAAGCTGGAGTGGATTATGCTTGTCTAGGAAAAGAGGAATCTTGTACCGGTGATAGTGCTAGAAGAGTTGGTGATGAGTTTTTGTATCAGCAAATGGTGATGCAGAACATGGATGTTTTCAAAAAATATCGTTTCAAAAAAATTATAACTCCTTGTCCACACTGTTTTCATACCCTTAAAAATGAGTACAATCAGTTTGATAAAGAAGCTGACGTTGAATGGAACTATCAGGTAGAACATCACTCGCAATTTATTCATGAGCTTATAGAAGAAGGGAAACTAAAACCTGCAGATAAAACTGGTAAGAAAGTCGTGTTTCACGATCCATGTTATTTATCAAGAGTCAATAATGAATTTGAAGCACCTCGGGCAGTACTTAATGGAGATGATAACACACCACTCTTAGAGCCAGTCAATAAAAAAACAAAAACACTTTGCTGTGGAGCGGGTGGAGGAAGAATGTGGATGGAAGAGGAACCTGATAAGAGACCGGGGAATCGTAGAAGTGCAGAGCTGGTTCAGACTGGGGCTGATCATATCGCGGTAGGTTGTCCATTCTGCAGGATTATGGTTGGTGATAGTGTTAAACAAGTTACAGAAAAGGATATTTCCATTTTAGATCTTGCAGAACTTGTTAATGAGTCGAATAAATCTTAATTTTAATATGAATAGAGAAGTTTGAATCGTAGCGATGAATATTAACTTAGAATAATTTGATTTTATTTTGACATAAGCTGATTTATAAAAAAAATCCTTTGGCAATCAGGTAAATAAAAGGCTTTATAGTTTATTTTTCGTGATGTTCAATATCGACTTTAGTTACTTTTTCAGCACTAGAATAATCCCAGTTATCACAATCGAGTCTTTTGCAATGAATCACAGTCTCTTTAGAGCCATTTTCTAGTTCAACAACAGCTTTCTGAGAAAATCTGCAGTTGTTACACATTTCAGGCTCTATAAGTTTTACAACTTTCATTTGACGTTTTTGCATTGGATATACTCTGATTCCGTTACTTATTTTAATAATCGGGTCTGTTAAATCTGTTCCACGCTGTTAATATTCCTGTATTTAAACTATATGGCAATAGGTTATTACTGGCAAATAATATTGCTTGCTAGTAAATAAATGAACAAATGGAGATCATTTTAGGTTCTACATTGTAAACTTATTCAGTGGAGCTGCTTGAGATCGAAAAAGACTTTTATAAAAAAAAGATCATATATCAAACAAAAAATCAATTACTGAATGCCATAAAAGATATATCAGAAGAAGAGTTTCATATGAAAGTTTTAGGAGAACTGAGATCTATTGCTGATATCCTTATTCATATATGTGAAGTATCGTATGCCTTCAGTATGTATGCCGACGGTGAGAAATACGAATGGGGGACATACACTATACCATTCCATGAGATGCGCGGTTTATTAGATGTTTATCATCAGCTGAGAAAAGATGCTGAAAGTAAATATCTATCCAGAATAGAAGACAAGCACGTAACTGAATTATGGTTGGATTATATTGTTTTACATGAAAGTTATCATATTGGTCAGATTTGTATGTTGCGGAGATTATTACAGCCAGAATGGGATTATTACTCTATATACAAACAAATCTGATATACAAACAAACCTGATTCATGATTCATGATATTTTATAGATTTCGGCGAAACATGTTCAGAAAATGATCATTGTGATCCACTGATATATTGCCAGATGCATCAGGATTTGTGCAAGTATTCATTCCTATTCCGCCTGCAATACTATCAAGATCATCTCTTGATAATTGAGATGGGTCCCTTGATAAACTTTCCTTATCCTTTAAAACGAAGACACATGACTTAGGGTTTGAAGCATCGATAAATTTCATGATGATTTTTTGGTCTATTTTCATTCCGAGTTTTTCATGAAAAAATAGGTGTCCATCTTCTTTTAATGCCAATAATATTTCATCATGCATCTGCTTGTTTTCAAACATATATTCTATTAATTTTGCTTGTAATCTAATATGTCTGTAATCTTTTTCTTTATCCATTTAATATGCTCCAATTGCTTATATTCATATTATTGAAAATATAGCATGGAACGTTATTGTCATTTATATCAGGTGTTTTTTTAATATGAAAATACTGAGCTCATATATGAGTGGATGATTAAGATTGTATTGTATCTAAGCATGACTTAGATGCAATACAATACAATACTTTCTAAACTTTTGCTTTTTGAAAGATGTTAGGGAACATGTCTTGTGCAATATCAGGGGCCTGCTTTTTCAGGTGCTCTATTTTAGAAAGATCTTTAATGCCTGCAGAAGCAAAGTCTGGTTTTCCTCCGCCTCCACCTGATGCTAATTTAGCAAGCTCTCTCAGATAATTACCGACATGAAATCCATCTTTGACGATATTTTGGGATGCTTTACCGATAATAGTCCCTTTTCCTTCCTCTTTACATATAAGAATGCTAATAATATTCTCCTTGCCTTCAGTAAGTCTGTCTGCAATGAGTTTCGCAGATGAGTTAGGCACATCACTGAGTTCTTGTATGATGAGTTGGTATTTCCCAACGGGAATAACTGATTCGATAGCATTCGATGAGGATAAGGATCCTTGCTCTAATTTTTTTTTCAGATCCTTCACTTGTTTTGTAAGTTTTGAAATCTGACTTTCTAGAGAATCTGGAGATGTTTTCAATAAAACGGATGAAGATTCTAATATGTTGAGTTTTTTCTCAAACCATGCTAAAGCTGGTAGGCCTGTTAAAGCCTCAATTCTCCTTATACCACTGGCTGCAGAACATTCATGTGTTATTTTAAAGAGTCCTGCAGATCCTGTTCTGGATAAATGTGTTCCACCACATAATTCCGTACTAAATCCTTCTATTTCGACAACTCGAACGAGCGTTCCATATTTCTCACCGAAGAGTGCCATGGCTCCCATGGATTTTGCCTGATCAATAGGAACGTCATTATGAATAGTAATAGTAAGATTTTCTTGAATTTTAGTATTCACAATAGACTCAACCATTCTAATTTCATCAGGGGATAATGCTTGATGATGGGTGAAATCAAACCTAAGAAAATGATCTTCCACAAGAGATCCAGCCTGGTTGACATGTTTACCAAGAACTATTCTTAATGCTTCATGAAGCAGATGAGTTGCGGTATGATTCTGCTCTAACTGTTTTCTTCTGGTCGTGTCAATGGTGCAGTGAACCTCTTTGCCAAGTAGATCCTGGTAAGAGAAATCTTTGTTGGTTTTTATGACATGCCAAAAAAGTCCATTTGATTTATTGGTATCAATGATTTCTAGCGTAATGTTTTGATTAGAGAGTGTACCTTTATCGCCGACCTGTCCTCCTGATGCTGCATAGAATGGAGACTTGTTTAAACAAACTTCAAAGGTGAGATTATTTTCAGAAACGTGAATATTTCTTATTCTTTCAATAGTGGAAACAGAACAATGATCTGTATAACCTGTAAAGTCTGTGGATTCTGAAGGCTTTGTTATTGAGATTTCATCATTGGAGTTGGTATGTCCACCATATACGGTATCCATATTGGTATTGGATCTAGATATTTCTTGAGCTTGTTTTAGACATGTTTCATAAGTTTCAAGATCTACATCAATACCATGATCGTTACAAATTTCTTGTGTAATTTCTAATGGAAATCCAAAGGTATCGTATAATTTGAATGTTTCTTCTCCGCTAAGTGTTGCATCTGTTCCAAGATTGTTAATGAGATCATGGAGTAGCTTAGATCCTGAGGATAACGTTTTTCTAAAAAGAGTTTCTTCGTTTTTAAGAGTAGTTACGATAAACTCTGATTTATCGTATAGCTCTTTATAATGTTCACCGAGCGCTTTTTGGACTGAGGGTACCAGTTCATATAAAAAGTTGTCTTTAAGGTTTAGAAACTTATCTCCTTTTAAAATTGCTCGGCGAATTAATCTTCTGAGTATATATCCTCTTCCAGAATTACTTGGATGAACACCATCGGTTAAGCAGAAAACGGCAGATCTGATATGATCTGCAATAATTCGGGCAGCATAATCTTGCGTATCGTCTTTTTTATAGCGATAGAAACCTGAAGTGAGAGTTTGAATAGCTTCAAAGATAGGTTGGAATGCATCTGTATCATAGACGGAATGACTTCCTGAAAGAACAGCAGCCGCTCTTTCCAATCCCATTCCTGTATCAATACTTTGGAAAGGAAGTGAAGGCATTCCTGTTTTCTGATATCCTAATGAGGGCTTTTGTGGATTTTTAAGATTTCCTTGCCATTCATACTCAATGAATACAAGATTCCATATTTCAAGCCATTTTCCTTGCTCTTCATCTGCTAGATAGTTTTCTTTATTATATGAATCCGTTGGTGGAATATCATCGCTACTCCAGTAGAAAATTTCAGAATTAGGGCCACACGGTCCGGGAGGGCCGGAAGTAAAAGCACCTGCTGGCCAGTAGTTGGTATCTTCTCCTAATAAGAAAATTTTGTTATCTGGATGATAACCTGCTTCTGACCAAATTTTAGACCAAATTTCTCTTGCTTCGGTATCTTCTTTAAAAACAGTCACACAGAGTTTGGATGGACATAATCCGAGCCAAGCTTTGGAAGTTAATAATTCCCAAGCATAATGAATGGATTTCAATTTGAAGTAATCCCCAAAAGAGAAGTTTCCCAGCATTTCAAAAAAAGTTAGATGAGAGTTGTCACCTACAGATTCAATATCTCCAGTTCGAAGACATTTTTGAGAAGTAATCATCCTTCTGTTTTCAGGATTTACAGTTCCACGGAAATATGGCTTGAATTGAATCATACCAGCTCCATTAAAAAGGAGTGATTCATCTAGTTTTCCAGTAACATCATACGGAATAAGTAAGCCTGATGGATAATGTTGATGATTCTTAGATTCAAAAAAACGGATGTATTCTTTTCTTAATTGATTTGCATTCATACGTACCTAATATTATTATGTCAGTATTGTTTTATGATTCGTGCAAGAAACAGAATTAAAGCATGAATGATATTTGAATATAGGATTCTAAAGTAATAAAATTGAATAACAAGTAAATATACCTATTATTTATTTCATAGTAGATACCGAAAACATATTGTGAATGGTAATAATATATATATAGTAATAGGACTTGTATGTGCAATATTTGTTACTGGCTGTGGTGGTAGTTCTGAACGAAAGGCTTATTCTTCAGTAGAAACTGAAGCTATAAATAAACAGCCTAGTTTCAGGGATGAAAATAATAATCCTAATACAGAAGACCATACCTATGAATTACTTATAAACATGATTGAAAATGGAGTGTTCAAATTTAATAATTATGAATTAAAAACATACTTAAATGAACGGCCTTATCATGGTATGAACATTGTATTTACTTCGCAAGTATATTCTAAAGAGACAGGTAGTCTTATTGGCAAAGAAAAAAAACAAGCTGTCGTCAAAAAGATAAATGATGATAGTTGGGAAATAATGATGCTACGTAAGCTATCTAAGAACGAAAAAATAATACAGGTTACAATTCTATAAAAGTTTAACACTCTGCAGAAAATGTTCTAGAAGAATATTTCTAAAACTTGATTCTATAGTGTTTGAAGCTTGTAGAAGAGTTTCAAACACTATAGAGGAACGTACTGAATATTTTATAAAGTTTTAATACACTGCAAAAGAGTTTCAAGAAGAGCAATGCTAAATAGCTCTTGAAGTTCAACTCTATTACCGCTGAATTTTTTCTGAAACGTCTGTTGTTTAGTCCTTTTGACAACAGAGATATAAGTAAGTCCTGGAGGATGGTCATGATCATCTTTTCCAGGACCTGCTACTCCTGTAATGCTTACAGCAATAATCGATTGGAATAGGTTTTGAATTCCTACAGCCATCTCTTTTGCACATTCTCTAGATACAGTTGTATAGTTTTCAATTGTGGATTTTTGAACTGATAAAATATTTTGCTTAATCTGTGGTGAATAACAAATAATGCCTCCAAGGAGGACGTGGGATGCATTCGGTACTTGTGATAGTTTATGTGTACATAGGCCACCTGTACAGCTTTCAGCTAATGCTATGGTTTCATTGTTTTCTTTTAATCGTTGAATGATTTCGTTACATAGTTCCATACTGTTCATACTGCTATTGTAGTGCAAGTTCATTGTATTAATCAATATACTACTGTCCTTTATTGACATCAGTAATGTGTAGAGATTAATGAACTCCACAATAAAAAAATTCATTGTATTCGTATAGAAGTTTAGAATCCATTGAAGTGAAAAATATGACTATATCAACACAAATGCGAAGACGGCAAGGTAAATTAAGAATGTGACAAGTTCACAAGAGGTGGAATATGAAAAATATATTAAATTTAGTGTTAACAATGTGTTGTATGCATTTTATATATGGAATGCAAGGTGGAGAAAATCTTTATTCTGGATATTCTGGGACTATAGTAAGTTATGCTGGTGATTTAGTAGGCGAGGACACCTGGGAAGATAGGATTAAAGGTTTACCTTTAGATACTTCAGTTCTGGATTTTAGTGAAAGTAATTATACAGCAGAATCAATGAGCAGAATATTAAAATTAAAAAAACTGAAAGTGCTGAATTTATCAGGATGTGCGTTTCCAGATTTGGCATGGAATCATGTTATAAAAGAGTTACCTATAAAAATAGAAGAGCTTGATCTTTCTGGAACAAACTGGTTTGGAGAATCTGCTATGCATTTGAATAAATATGGTTCACTAAAAAAAATGTCATTGGCGAGATTATGTCTAAATGGTGAACTATGGAGTAAGATATTCTCTAGCCTTCCTAGCAATATAGAAAATCTAGACTACTCTGGATCTAATTTTGGCATGGATCCACAAAGATCACTGCCTAGTATAAAAGGTGTTAAAGTACTAAATGCTTCTGATACTTATTGTAATCCGTTAAATCAGGATATTTATGATTCCATTGAAGAGCTAGATATGTCCGATCTTAAAACGAGACCTTGCTTAGTTAAGGATAATCCAAAAGCCGTGAGGATAGGTCTTTATGGATCAAAACTTAAAAAATTATCTATGAGAAATATGTATATAATAGGAGGTAGTGAGGGTTATTTTAATATTCAGAATCATCAAGACGGTGGATTGTCGATTATAGCAGAAATACTAGCCAATAATAAAAGTCTGGAGGAATTAGATATTCGAGGAGTTGAAATAATTATTGTTGATTCTAACCAAAGTCGCATTGTACACAAATATAAAGTAAAAGGTATTGATGTCACAAAGATGCCATCGATAAAAAGGTCTGTGAATATTATTTGCGATTAAATGGAAAACGAGAAGATTGAGTGATTATTTTCTAGAAAAATTTGGTTTATTTGCGTAAATTTATTACGAATATAACAGTAATTTTTCTGTAGCTTATTTTTCTGTAGCTTAATTTTTTAAGTTATTTTCGAGATGACTTATTTTCGAGAGTTTGTTATCCGTGTTGATTTATTTGAAGGCATCTAAAATAAGTAGATATTTCATTATTTATTTTAGATGCCGACTGTAGCACTGTTAGTTTCTGGTTGATAGTTCATTGTTTTTTTGTTTATATGGAATGATTCATATGAATGATTGGTTTCAAGATTCGAGAAACCTTTTTTCTTGGGTATTTTATCTCTTTTCTCTGGTCCACCTGTGGGACTTATCAATATTAACTAACGATAGTTCTCCAAAGTTCCCATATTTTAAAAAAATATTAAATGAAGATCTCTAGAGAAAATGGAAACTATGAATGGATATCTATAATGAGATTAAAAACCTCTGCATGACTCCGGACAACCATATCACCACCAAATTCTCCTGTTCCGACTTCCATGCCTTTGATTTTGAGAAAGTCGATCGTTTGATGATACATTTTTTTTGCAGTACTGAATTCGCCTACGTTCATAAAACTTGGTCTTAAGCTTTTACTTACATCTGCATAAAGTGAATAGTTTGATATGAGGAGTATTTTTGGATGCTCTGTTTGAGGAATTTGATGGATGTTTAGGTTGGTTTTGCCATTTTCATCCGGGAAAATTCTTATTTTTAAGAGTTTATCTACAAATTTAGATACTAAATCTTCTGTATCGGTAGGGCAGATAGATTGATAAACAAGCATACCATAGCCACAATTGCCAATGACTTTTCCTTCTATTGAGACCTCAGCTGAAGTTACTCTTTGAATTAAACCACGCATGATGAAATCCTGTATCTTTATGTTAAACTAAATTAAAATCTCGTTGTAGGGGTACATTTTCATCTAAGATTTCGTACCTTGTATTTCTTTTCTTAGGAGTATATCCTGCATTGATAATCAATCTTTCATACTCTTCTGCTGTTGTAATATGTTTTGAACCCTCAGCAGAGACAACGGATTCTTCGATCATGATGGAACCTAAATCATTAGCCCCATAACTTAATCCAAGTTGAGCAATTTTAGGACCTTGGGTCAGAAAGGATACTTGTAGATTTTTAATATTGTCTAAGTATATTCTTGACAGGGCTAAGGTTTTAAGATAATCAAGAGCACTCGATTTTTTTTGAACGATCAATTCTGCACCTTCTGGTTGATATGGCCAACAGATAAATGCACGAAAAGGCTCATGTGAATCTTGGAGTGATCGAATGTTATCTAAATGGTGAATCCGTTCTTCTATAGTCTCTACATGGCCAAACATCATCGATGCAGTACTTTTTATACCTAATTCACTTGCGGATTGCATACATTCTAACCACTCTTCAGTTGTATCTTTGTATGGAGCGATAATCTTTCTGACTCTATCGACTAATATTTCTCCTCCAGCACCCGGGATAGAGTGTAGGCCTGCCTCATACAGTTTTTTGATACACTCTTTAAGAGATAATTTAGAGATATGGGCAATGTAGTTAATTTCAGTAGGACTAAGAGCATGAAGGATAGCATCTGGGTACTCTTTTTTGATTTTTCTAAACAGGTTTTCAAAGTAATCAATTTTGAGTTTAGGGTTTAATCCTCCTTGAAAAAGAATTTCTCTTCCACCTTTTTCAAGGGTGTCTTTTACTTTCTCTAAAATAAGCTCATCAGAATGGAGATATCCTTCTTCATGACCGGGTGGCCTGTAGAAAGAACAGAATTTACAGCTTACCCAGCAAACATTCGTATAATTAAGAATTCGACCAATGACATAAGTCACTATATTGCTTGGAGTAAGTTCGTTTCGTCTATGATTTGCAAGAAAAGCTAGTTCTTGTGGATTGTCCAGGTTGTATAAGTATAAGGCTTCTTCTTGATTAATACGATGGCCTTGAATAATTTTATTGAATAGCTCTTGTTTATGAATAGGCATAGTTATCTCTAAGGTACTTGGACTCTTAGTTAATATTATACGGGAAATAAAAGAAAAGTAAAATGGTTCTGATAGAAGATATCTGGTGATAGGAACGATTTATCCTTTTATGAAAGATTTTTAGTGGGATAGATTATGATGATCGTCTGTAAATATAGATAACATATGTGAGTAGAAGTATATTGGGTATCCAGGCTGCGATTATAGGTGGCATCCATGAGTGTGTGGAAAAATAATTGTCAGAAAGTATCGTTACAATATAAAAGAATAGTATCGACAAAAGACTTAAAAGCACGCCAGCATATGGACCTTTACTCGTGTGTCTAATAGAAATAAAACATCCCATGATGGCAAAAACAAAGCAAGCAAATGCCATGCTAAATTTTGAATGATATGATATCCATAATGATTGTGTGGGTTTATTCTTCTTTTCAGCAAGAGCAATCTTACTTTTTATAGTGCTTAAGGATTCTTCATCATCACTTGCATGCATAAACATACCTGGTTCGATGGAGATCCTTTCGTTAATTTCTAATGTCCCTTTACCATATGCTGTGAGAAGTTGATCGTTTTTGATATTTAGGATATAAGGTTCTTTTAAGGTCCATATCCCACCATCAAAATCTCCTCTTGTTGCACTGTATACCCATGTATCATTTTTTTTATGTCTTTCCAGCAATAGAACCTGGTTAAGGAGAATTGCTCCCGTTTTGTTTCTAGAAACGGATCCGAATGTGGCAGTATATTTATCTAAATCTAAGATAACATCAGCTTTGAAATCAGGAGCTGCACTCACTATAAAAATTTGTTTAACAAGATCTCTGAATTTTTTTTGACTGACCGGTACTACCTTATCTAGTAGAAGAAAACTTACAAAGGAAATGATTAGTCCAAAAATGGCAACAGGAAGAATAATACGTGGTAGAGAGATGCCGGAAGCATGCATTGCCTTTATTTCTGATTCTCTGGTAAGCCTGGCAAAGGTTAAGGATACGGCGAGTGTTAAACCCATAATCAGTGATAATTTTAAAAAATCTGGAGTGCGGAGAAGTACGACTTGAAAAAGTGCTAGTAGTGGAACGTTACTGATATGTATTGCTTTAAATAAAAACATCAGTAAGTTAGCTTGAAAAAGAAGGACAGACAGAAGGGTTCCAAATATAAATAAAAAGATAGTCTCTTTTAATATATATTTGTCTATCGTTTTCATGATTTAATAAAAATGGAACCGTTACTTAGAGTGGCATACTTTATTTTAGATATCCACTTTCATAGCTAAAGTATACTTATTATGTTCCTATGACTTACAATGATATTCCAAAAGAAGTACGTATATTTGATGAAAATACATCTTTAAGATTAGATGTATATCTTTCTCAACATTTTCCAGACATAAGTAGAAGTAAATGGAAATATTATATCCAGGAGGGTCTTGTAAGCGTAAACCATAAAAATACATCTGTATCTTACATGCTTCGGAACGGAGATGAAATATTCATTGAAGAATTACCAACATATCAGCTACAAAACCTTACACCAGTACCGATGGATCTAGATATTATTTATGAAGATTCTGCATTGTTGATTATTAATAAACCTAGAAATCTTGTAGTGCATCCATCTGCAAGTACCAAAGAACCCACGCTTGTACATGGTTTATTGGCTCACAGCACAAGTTTAAGTCAGGGAAGTGCCATCTACCGTCCTGGTATTGTGCACAGGCTAGATAAAGACACTACAGGTCTATTGGTTGTTGCTAAAACAGATCAGGCGCATCAGATGCTAGCTAAACAGATTGAGGAAAGAACTTTAGAGAGAACTTACCTTACTTGGGTTCATGGAAATCCTGTACATGAAAAATTTATTGTTGAAGCCAATATAGGTAGAGATATAAATGATCCTACCAAAATGTCTATCCATGCTAAAGGGAAATTTGCAAGAACCCATTTTCAGGTACTTAAAAAAGAAATGTATCGTTCTCTTCTGATGGCCAAGCTTGATACAGGCCGAACTCATCAAATAAGGGTACATCTTCAATCAGTGGGACATAGTGTAATTGGAGATCCAACTTATTTACCATTGAAATCCAATCCTGAATTATTTCCCAAATATTCATATAAAATCCCCCTCCAGCTTCATGCTGTTTTTCTTAAATTAATACATCCTATATCACATAAGACTATTGAATTCTCGGCAGAAATTCCAGAAGATTTTATAAAATTTGATAATAATATCCTAAAAAATATATAGGAAATCATATTATTAGAAATAATATTAGAATATGCCGCAAGATAAGGAGACTTCTTTCTCCAGAATAAAGCGTCTAGGAGTTCACACCGTTTCTGTAATAGATCTTTTAAGTATGATGCTGGCAAACTCCGAAGAAGATTTATTAGATACTTCAAAAATTGCCACAGAAATTTTGTCAGATCATTCTATATTCGCATTATCTTCTTTATCGGCATCAGATTTTCAGGATTTAACAAGCAAGGATTATTTTCAATCAATCAAAATACTGTCTGCTATAGAGTTAGGAAGAAGAATTGCTCTAGCTGCGCGGGGAGAAATTAAAAAAATTACATGTGCTAAAGATGTGGTTGATGTACTTAGGTCCTATGATTTTAATAAAAAAGAACATTTAGTTGCTCTTTTACTGGATAGAAAACAACAGATTCTTGCTGTTAAAACAATTCATATTGGCACAGATTATTCTACGCCTGTTTCTGTTAAAGATGTATATCGAGAAGCGGTTAAAGAAGGAGCATCGGCAATTATCCTTGCACATAATCATCCCAGTGGTGATCCACAACCGAGTAGCGCAGATATCGAAATAACTCAAATTCTACATCAAGCAGGTGAATTATTGGAGATAACTTTGCTAGATCATGTTATTATAGGAATGGGAAGATTTGTCAGTTTAAAAGAACAAGGATTCATTTCTGAAGAACTTTAGGGTTTGTGGTGGAGGCGGAGAGAATTGAACTCTCTTCCAAAACTATCGCCCCTAAGATCACCACGAGCGTCTTCTCTGTATTGATTTCAGTAGTCTTCTGCCCAGAGACAGGCGAAAGAGTTACCTAACTCGATTAATTTCATTCAAATCTTTACGAGTAGAAAAGAGATAAACTATCTGGATTTATTTAACACCTAACAAATTCCTACCAGCCCGTTATTTGAAAGATGATCAGCTAATTTAAGCTGCGTAAGCTACACCAGACTGTGCTGGGAATAGCTCGATTGTATTGTTTTTCGCATTTACGAATTTGCCGCTTATTAACGAGGCCAACGGCTCCCCGGCTCGCGATATTAGGTCAAACTAGCTCTGTCGAACCCTTACGCCCCCCTAACTAGATATTTTACCATGGTATCTCTATTTAATTAAATAAATCCTTATTGAACTTATTGGTAAACTAGTAGATATGTTAGCTCTAGTTGGAAAGGTCGTTAAAACTTTTGGTTTAAGAGGGGAAATAAAAATATATCCATATACAACGTATAATGTAAGATTTCAAAAAGGTGCAACTCTTTTAATGGAAGACAAGGAATATGTTGTTAAAAAAACGAAACCTCATCAGAATTGTTTTATTATTCAACTAGAAGGAGTAACAAAGATCGAGCAGGCAGAAAATTTGCTGGGTCAAGAGATTTTTGCCAAACCTATAAGTTTTGACAGTAAGGATGCTGAAGGGCAGTACCACTATACTGAGCTCATCGGGTTAGAAGTGTTTGATGAGAAAGGGGAACGTATAGGAAATGTAGAAAACATATTACCTATGCCTACAGATGATCTTATGAAGATAGGAGATATATTATTACCTGCAAGAAAAGATTTTGTTCGTTCTGTGGACATTGAAAATAAGAAGATCGTTGTTCGTTTAATCGAAGGTATGCTCGAAATAAGTGAATGAGATTGTTACATTATATTAGGTTCGAGTTAACCTTTTTTTGACAGAGATTAAGCGCTGCATGTGATACATAATAAAAGAATATCTATTAAGTTGTTATATGAGTTGCAATGGGTATCAGATTTGATGTTCATAACTACATGCATTTCTTCCTGCGAGTCAGATAACTGTTTTTTTATTTAGGTGATGTTTAGTAATAAGAAATTTGAGTTTTAGCTTGTTTACTACTTTGGATAGAATAGTATAAGATCGATAGATTTATAGGAGTTCTATATAATATCTGATCATTTTAATTTGTTTGTTCAGATGTTTATAGAACTCAATTTTATATAAAACTCTAATGTTTTTATCTTTTTATGTTAACTTTAATTATGTTACTGCCTTAGATTTTGAAAGGTAACGTCTTTTGAAACATCCATTGAGGGCCCCCAAGTTCTAGGGTCATTTCCAACTAATTGGGGTGTCCATGCAGCTGACTCATTTCTAATGATGGAATCATGTATACAAGTATGATCTGTTCCACCACTAATCTGTCTTAGGCCGTTATTATTTAATTCCTGTCTGGGCGCTTGTGGTAGTACAAATGTAATTGCTGTAGGATCACTCTGATCGATTGTTTTAATATTGAGTTCAGCTGGTAATTGTAGTTGCAAGTACTTGTAAATAGCAGCTCTAGGATTTCGGTTGAACTCTTGTCTTGAATTTGGGTTTTTGCGAACAATTTCAGTAATGGCTTGTCCAATGGTTTGCAGTTCTCTTTCTAATTGATTGTTATTTTGTTGGTTCATCATATTTCTCCATATTAAATTAATGCCTACTTGATATGATTTAGCATTAATCTAATCATTGGAAAGTAAGGTTATGTTTACTATATGCAACAATACTGCTTTTATGTGTTTCTGATCTATTTGATAATTATTTATATGGGAGAAGTATCATGGGATCGTAAATAAAATGATGTTTGAATGTGGAGACATTTTTATATCGATGATTGTGGTGAGTACCCAGCAGTAGATTTGATAAAGAGATGTATAAGTATCTATGATTCAAAGTCTTAAAGAAAAGTAAAATGGTAGTCCGGACGGGATTCGAACCCGCGACCTCCGCCGTGAAAGGGCGGCATCCTAACCGCTAGACGACCGGACCACTACATATATAATTCTATCTGATAAGAGTGTAATAAATCAATAGCTAATCAAGGGTGTTTTTTAAATATAATGCGTCTTTTTTAAAATTAATTATCTTTTATTGACTCTGATAATTGAGAGTCAATAAAAGAAACGAGTTTGACATATAATAAGAAGATTATGATGAATGAACATTGATATGAATATCTTGTTCAGATTTAGTTTTTGATGCTTGTGTATCTTTTTGATCTGGAACCGATTGAGCCTGATGATTAGAGTCAGGTTTTCCCGCAGGAGTAGGTTTTGTATGTTGAGTTGATTTTGGGAATAAATCATGGACAGATTTTACAAATATGACTTTTTCGATGGGGATGAGTTTATCATCTTTAGATTTGATATTTTCGATGCGAGTTCCGATAATAGCTTGCTTGATACCATGATTAGAAACCATGTTGTCAAGCAGGCTTGGAGTGATTGATAGGTTATCCTCTCTGAAAAAGCCTGTCGATGGATGATAGATACTTGCGCGGTGCATTTCTTTATTATTTGTATTGTTTAGAATAGCCATAGAATGCATTAAGAGATTCTTCTTTAGATCGATACTTACAATATAACTAGGATGAATCATGGTTTGTGCAAGTGAATGTTCGGATGCGATAAGTGTTGTAGGTGTGAAACCTTTTGTTTTCATTGAAAACTTCCCAGAAACAATGGCGTGAAGATTATCTTTCAACTGTATTCCAGGTTTTCCTGAGTCATCTAGTGCTAGACATGATTTTGGTATATCTAAATAGAGTGATCGATTATCTGATAATGATAATTTACCAGTATACGAACCGTTAGCACCAACGATATTTTCTAACATACCTGTAAAGGTAGCTAGAGATTGATCTTCAAGAGTCTTTGGATCAGGGTTCTTTATACAGTAAATGTGTGGAATATAGTTGCCTACTGGATCTTTTATCAACTTCTTAAGATCCCAGTCGAGTACTATAGGTGTATCGGATTTGAGTTGAAGTGGTTGCACTCGGATATTAAACATGGCTAGTTGATTATTCTTATCACCAGTTGCTATAAATTTTTCACTTAACTGTAGATGTTCACTTGTTCCATCAGCGTTTATTTTAATGATGTTTTTGTTTAGAGTGGCAGTAAATTTTTGAACAGTTTCTTTTGTGTATGGGACCTGACCTAACAACATAGGATGATTTTCTAAATGTGCTAGATTGAAGGGTATTCCATTTTGATTTTTAAAAACAGTAATTTTTTTTGAACCCATGTGCATCGTAAGTTCGAAAAGAGTTACATAGAAAATATTTTTTTTGGGTTCAAGATTTTCTGTGCTAGATTTTAAAAAAATAGGTATAAAAGATGCGTTTTTAGCTTCTGCAGCTTCAGAGGCGGGTGAAATGGAACGATTGGTTTTAGGATAATTTTTGCCACTGGCATCTTTTCCACCACAACCTATAAAACTTAATATCAAAGAGGCGGTGCATATCTTGATCATATGAAATATTTTTTTGTTCATATTATTCATTTTACAAACCTTTCATGAAAGAATCATAATTTTTAAAAAATATTTTTAATTTCTTCGTTAAACGTTCCATTAAAAAAAGCAATATTAACACAGATTATGTGGAATTACTATACAAATCGTAAGTTTATGATCAACAATATTCATAATGAAAAATTCTCGGATATGGTTTATCGTATTATTCACCTTTATTTTAAGTTCCACTTATGGTGTAAAAAGAAAAAGAGCCAACTCTCATCAATTAAATATAACGGTTCATCAGCAGAGCAATCATCTACCACTTCAAGACTCTCCTACAACGCCAGAAGAGCAGTCTAAACCTATATTATCATTTCAATATCTTAATCAGAGTTTTCAAGGAATATGTAATTTCTTTTCATTTGAATCTTCAGATACAAAAGATGATTTAAATTCTTCTGATACTCAATTATTCGCAAAAGAAGATATAGGCGATCTTATTTCCGATGAAGAAATTCTTAAAGAGGCGCAAGAGCTTTTTTTAGTCGCCATAAATGAAAAGGTAGGAATTAGAGCGATGCTTGGGGATGCGCTGCTGAATAATATTGTTCTAGAGTGTATTTCTGAAAAACATGCTCCTATTTCCCGTTATACACTCCACCATATGAAAGTAAAGTATGTTAGTAATGCTTATCTTTATGAAAGAGGACAAGAAATTTTCACTAACAATGAAACGAAGGCATATCTTGAAAAGTGTGGAGTACACGAACTAGGGGATATGGTTGAAACGGTTATTAGATTATTGTATGAAAACTTTAATTATTCTACAACTGTAAGGTTTGTCCAAATATTATGTAATGAAGAAATATGATAATCTTGCCTGTTAGAAAGGATAGATTCCGTATTCTTATTGGTAGTAATAGTTGGTTTTACGGAATAATAATCATACAATCTGTTAATTAGTTCAATTTCCAGGTTTGGGGTGTCATGAAGATTATTAAAGGAGTTTGTGTTCAATCAGAAACAATTGTTTTTCCAGCTACCATTACGCAAATCAGGCTTGAAAAAAATGATTTCGAAAAAAATCTTACTTACTGTAGAGATCATGACCTACCTTTAATTGTTAAGTGTAAACATGTAACAAGAATACATGAATCAGATTCAGATTCAGATTCAAGTTCAGATATTCTAAATAAAAATATTGCTACCGTCGTTAAAATAACGAATTTTCAAATTCTTGAGGATGGAAAAGTAGAACTTAGATTACTGGGTAAAGGTAGAGTCAGTATCATTCAACTAGAAAATGATGAAGATATTGAAATAGCTTCATCTGTTATTGTTGAAGATGAAGATATTCATAATCCAGAGAGGGCCTATGCTTTATGCATGAGAGCAAAGGAATCGTTTTCTCAATTGGTTGAAAAAGCATTTAAAGAAATTGAGGTAGATGTGAATGTGGTATTTCCTTCAGAACCATATGAGCTATCTTTTGCTATTTCACACTTTCTGCCTTTAGATGAAAAAGAAAAACTGCTTCTTGTTTCGATGGATGATACATGTGAGCGACTTGCAGTATTAATTCCGCTCATAGAGGAGTATTTAAGTATGTCTCCAGATAACCATGCGAATAAGATAACGAGTAAGCATTTAAAAGATTGGATCTCACCGAACTAATAGGTAGAAAAATTATACGAACCTAACAAAAAGAGGCTTCCAGTTAGATCCGTATGATATTGTTTATCGAGACATGTCGAATGTTTTACTTTAGATGGTTGCTACTGGAACAGACTTATACTTGAGTGCAGCTTCTACTAAACCTAAAAAGAGTGGGCTAGGTCGATTGGGTCTAGATTTAAACTCTGGATGAGCTTGAGTTGCTATAAAGTACGGATGATTTTTTAATTCTATGATTTCTACTAGCTTTCCATTTGGGGAAGTACCTGATATCTCTAAATTATTTTTAGACAGGATTTCCATATATTCATGGTTTACTTCGTACCGGTGGCGATGCCTATCCGTGATAATGTTTGATTGATACAGCTTTTCAGCAAGAGTTCCAGGTTTGATTACCGTTTGATAGGAGCCTAACCTCATACTGCCACCTTTATGAGACAGACTCTCTTGTCCTGGTAGATAGTGAATTAGTTTGTCAGAAGATTCTGGATGAATTTCTTCTGAGGTTGCACCAGATATACCACATACGTTTTTTGCATATTCAATAACAGCACATTGCATTCCTAAGCAAATTCCTAAAAAGGGAAGTTTGTTTATTCTTGCATGCTGAATAGCAGATAATTTACCTTCAATACCACGTTTGCCAAAACCAGGACCTACAATAAGAGCATGATATGAACTAAGAAATTCGGGAATATTCTTCATTTCATCTATCTTTTCACTGTCGATCCATTGAATACGTACTTTGGTTTTATAAGGTATGCCAGCATGAATGCATGATTCAACAATAGATTTATAAGCATCTCCATTTTCTGTGTATTTTCCAATAGCAGCTATTTCTATTTGTTGAGTAGGGTTTTCAATAGCCTCAACAATTTCTATCCAGTTTTGATTTTTAGGTGCTTTTGAAGGAAGATTTAAACGCTTTGTAATAAGTTCACCAAGGCCTAATCTTTCATATGTAATCGGTATCCCATAAACGGTTTTGACGGTTTTAGATTCTATGACTGCTTCTGTGGGAACATCACAGAATAAACTTAATTTATTATTGATTTCATGTGATAGAGATTTTTCAGTTCTGCAGATAAGAACATCTGGAGAGATTCCAATTTCTCGTAATTTTATAACGCTGTGTTGTGTAGGCTTCGTTTTTATTTCGCACCATGGACCAATCTGAGGAATAAAACTTACATGGATATACATACAGTTCTCATGACCAACATCATGCTTAAACTGGCGAATAGCTTCCATGAAGGGAAGGCTCTCTATATCACCTATGGTTCCACCTATTTCTGCGATGACGATATCTGGATCATGTGTAGATGATGAATTTGTCAGTTCTAGAATAGAAGCCTTAATTTCATTGGTAATATGAGGAATAACTTGAACGGTGCCACCAAGATATTCACCATTTCGTTCCTTTTTAATAACTTTTTTATATATTTTCCCAGCTGTAATAGAACTCTTGTTTGAGCAATTTACATCCATGAATCTTTCATAATGACCTAAATCTAAATCTGTTTCTGCTCCATCTTCTGTAACAAAGACTTCACCATGTTGGTAAGGGTTCATGGTCCCAGCATCTACGTTAATATAAGGATCCAACTTAATGGGAACAACATTGAAGCCTCTATTTCGCAAAAGCCTTCCCAGACTAGCTGTTGCTATTCCTTTTCCAATAGAACTTACAACACCTCCGGTAATAAAAATATATTTAGTGTTAGACATACTTAAACCTTTTAATCAATGGATTTAGTATATCTTAGGAATCTAAATTAAATCTTTCTTAAAAGAGAAGATTATAATAGAGGAGCTATACACAAAAAAATAAGTGGGGATAGAATGTTTGTGGGAACTTTAAAAATAGAAAAAGTTAGTAAATTTTTAATCTGTTTTTAATGGAGCGGGCGGCGGGAATCGAACCCGCGTAATCAGCTTGGAAGGCTGGAGCTTTACCACTAAGCTACGCCCGCACTAATATATAAAATATACCCTAAATCTTTACACTGGTTGGTATATAAAGATATTATTTTTTGTTTGACGAAACACTCTCTAATTCATGAAAAGACATCGTATGAAAAAAATTATTCTTAAATCCTTTTAATGGACTAGAATAAATCATTGCGGTTTGGAAATAGGTGAGTGGAAGAATACAGGCATCTTCCAGTAATATATTTTCAGCTATTGCGAAATTTTTGAATCGATCCTCTTGTTTTATATATGATCCTGCTAAAAGTACTTGTTGATCAAATTTATTATTTTTGTAGCCCGTATCATTTTGATCTGATTTGGAATAAAACAGTTCATTTAAAAAAGTTGCTGGATCGTTATAATCTGCAACCCAAAGATTGATACTCATAGGGAATCCTGTGGATCTTTTCTTCATGAGGAATGCATGAAAATCTAATCCGATCCCTTTGATATTTAATTCTAAGGTATGGTTGATTTCTGCAATAATATTTTCCGCCATTCTTCTTGGTAGTGGATTAGCTGTATAGTAATAAATCTGAAGTCCATCGAAATCCTTAGGTTTCAATCCACTCTGTTTTAAGAGAGCTTTTGCTTTTTGGGGGTTATATTGATATTGAAATTGCTTTTTTTGGTGTCCTGGAAAGTATTCAGGAATAAGGGTAGAAGCCATCATAACAGGTGCATTTGCAAGCATCCTTTGAATTTTGTCCTTATCGATTGCATACATAAAGGCCTGTCTTACTTTTTTGTTTCTAAAAGGTGGGAAAAGTTTCTTGTTCAAGTTTAAAAAAGTAATTCCTGCCATGTTTGATAGTACAAACTGGTTGTTTAGTTTCTTATGATCAAGGATCGACACCATCGAACTAGAGGATATCTCTGCAAAATCGATATTTCCTTTATCAATGTTTGCAAAAATGGTTTCTGGATCATTCATGATGCAAACTTCAATGGTTTTGGTTTTAGCTTTACCTTTCCAGTAGTGATTAAATCTCTCAAGAGTAAAAGAAATACCTGGAGTATATGATGATATCTTGAAAGGACCTGTACCTATGGCATCATCAAGACGATCAATGCTTGTTCTACTATTATGAATCGATTCAGTATCTATTATTCTGCTGCATGGATAAACAAACTTATGAAGAAGAAGGGGATCATATTTCTCGAATTCAACTTGTATAGTATAGGGATCAGAGAGATATATGCCGCTAATATGTTCTGCTTTGCCCTTCATATAATCTTTTGCACCTTTGATATTACTTAAATAATTCGGCGCGGTTGGTGAACAAATTGAAGGGTGGCAAGAGCGTTCAATCGATGACTTAAAATGACGAGCATAGACAGGTTTGTTATTTTGGAAGAGAATGTTTTTTCTGAGATAAAAAGTTACTTTTTTATAATCTTTCGAAATATTCCAAGATTCAGCAAGACCTGGTTTTAGCTGATTCTGTTCATTATAGTATACAAGCCCTTCATATATTTGATTCATAACATAACTGCCTGTAAGTGGATCATTGCCGATAGCAGGATCGATGGTGCTAGGATCAAAAGATACAGCACATTTGATCCTCTTAGTATTTGGATGATGGTCAGTTGATTTTCTTAGTATATGACAGCCATATAATGATAATAAGATCAAATGAAATGAAATAATAAAAAATGTTTTAGTTTTTTGGAAATGCATACTGTCCTCTTTTAATTAAATTGTAAATGCAGTAATTGTATTAATGCCTTCAGTTAAAGGTATACCATATTTGGAATAGAAACAGATTACGCAGAGTACAGATTTTTTAACAAATGGAGAAGTGTTTTTAATAATGCCTATAAAAAAATTATAGGCATTAAAAACTTAGTTGGATTCAGATTCAGAAATAACTTTTACGTATACTTTTTCTCTGTTTTTTGTGGAAATAGCAGAGAGAACATTTCGAATTGCTGATATGACCGCACCTTGTCTACCAATGATTTTCCCTGCTTCTTCAGGTGCAGTTTCAACTTGATAGAGAATTTGATGCTCTTCTTTAACTTCAGTGATTTTAATATTTTCTGGATGATCTACTAAATTCTCTACTATATATCTTAGAGGTTTTTCGTATTTCATGCAGATGTTGTAGCCTCTTCTTTATTTTCTGCTTCCGAAGAAGTTGATTGATTTGCTTCAACCGTTGAAGACACTGATATGGAACTAATGGCTTTGTTTAAAAATCCGTATTTTTTCTTGGCATTGGGTCTTTCTTTGAAAAACTGATCCAGAATGCCTTCTTTTTTCAATAAATAAGCAACTGTTTCTGTAGGTTGTGCACCATTTAATAACCACTTAAGAGCTTTTTCAGCATTTAATGATACTGCTGCAGGTTTTGATACTGGATTAAAAGTACCAATGTTTTCGACAAAGCTACCATTTCTACCTTCATGGCTTTCGGCAACTACTACTCTGTAGAACGGTCTACCTTTAGACCCCATTCTTCTTAATCTAATTTTTAACACTTATTTCAATATCTCCTAAATATACAATGTTTACTAATATAATATAGCACGAATTAGCTGTATAGATGGTGCCAAAGTAATAAAAAAATGTTAATTTCGGTCTGTTTTATTTTAATATTACTTTTTACCAAACATTTTTAATTTCTTTTCAAAACCACCAAATTGTTTCATGGCTTGTTTCATTTGATCCACTTGTTTAATAAGCAGATTGACATCTTCGACAGACCTTCCAGAACCGGTTGCTATTCTTTTTTTTCTCGAAGCCTTGATAAGAGCAGGGTTGCTCCTTTCTTCCTTGGTCATACTTTGAATGATAGCTTCCATTTGTAAAAAATGATCCGTATTAACATTGTCTAATGCTTTTGGATCAATCATTCTGTTCATGCCTGGAATATACTTCATGATGTTTTTAATAGATCCCATTTTTTTTATAAATTGGATCTGGGTTAACATCATGTTAAAATCCATTGTCTTGTTTTGAAGCATTTTTTGTGCTGCTTCAGTATCTTCAGAAGTGAAGTTCTCTTCAGCTTTTTGAATGAGTCCAAGCATATCTCCCATGCCTAGAATTCTGCCAGCCATTCTTTCTGGATCAAACTGATCTAATGCACTTACATCTTCGCCAATTCCTATAAATCGGACTGGAATTCCTGTTTGTGTTTTAATACTAAGGATTGCGCCTCCACGAGTGTCTCCATCAAGTTTAGTGAAAATAACTCCGCTCGAAGGGACGACTTTATGGAATGAGGATGCGACATTGAGTGCTTCTTGTCCGGTGCTTGCATCGATGACGAGAAATGTTTCTTGAGGTTTTAGTTGTTCAGAAATAACTTTCAGCTCATTCATCATTTCATCGTCGATACTCAACCTGCCTGAGGTGTCTATGATGAGAATGTCTTGCATCATATGCTTGGTATATTCTAATGCTTGCCGAGCTATGTTCAGTGGAGATGTACCATCTTCTTTAGAAAATACGGTTGCATGAACACTATCTCCTAGAACTTTTAATTGCTGGATTGCAGCAGGTCTTTGGATATCACAAGCTGCTAGTACGACTTTTTTTTGCTGCTTTGTAAACCATTTGGCCAGTTTTGCTGTTGTTGTGGTTTTTCCAGATCCTTGTAATCCACACATCAGAATCACGGTAGGCGGAGAAGGGCTCCAATGAATAGGGACCGTTTCGTTTCCTAATAAGGTAATGATTTCATCTTTAACAATTTTAATAAAACTTTGTTCAGCATTTAATGACCCAAAAAGTTTGGATCCAATAGCTTTTTCTTTAATATTTTCGATGAACTGTTTTACGACTAAATAATGGACATCAGCATCAAGGAGCGCATATCGGATCTCTTTAAGAAGATTTTTAATATCATTTTCGCTGATGATATTATTTTTTGTGATTTTAGAAAAAATGCCCGTAATTCTATTTGTGAAAGATTCCAGCATATAGTATCATTGTACCTTCTGGAGGTAACACGTAAGAGAATATATTAGAGATAAGATCCAACGCTTAGTAGTTTCTAGGTAGAATAGAGTACATATTGAAGCATTTATCCGATGATATTCTACCATTTATAAAATCTAATAAAACTGGCATAGAGAGTGAAGAGTTATATAAGCATTTTACTATTCCAAAAGATTCTTTATTGGCTACTCTATTAGACTTAATGGAAACAAATAAGGTGAAAAAGATCGATGAGCGATTATTTTGTACTGTTCATCTAGATTCAATTTTAGAAAATATCCTGACCCATTTAAAAAAAACACACTTAGAACAACCTTACCAAAGAGGAGTCGATCCCTTTTATGTTATTAAAGGAGCCGGATATGATTTTTCTAGAAAATTTGTTCCTGTTTTAGGAAAATGGTTGGTTGATCAAGGATTTATTAGCCGTATATCCGATCGCTGGGTTTTAGAGCCTTTTCCTTTTCAAATCAATGCCAAGCAGCAGTCTTTGTTAGATAAAATAGACTCTTTATTAACCGAAGATACTATTAAACCTTTTACTTATTTTGAAATTGCAAAGAAGTTAAATATTCCAATTCATGCAGTGAAAAATATCTTAATGATAGGTTTTCAAACGAAGCAGTTTGTTTTTTTTGAAAAATCTCAAATATATTCTAGTAAATCTTTGGATAAGCTACTCCATTTGTTAATATCCACATTTATGGATAACCCTTTTGTTTTTAATGATTTTAAAACCTTAACTTCACTCAAAAGGGAAGATGCTAAAAAGATTCTTTATTATATGCTTGAAAATGAGTACGTTTATTATAATCATGATGAAAAAGTTTATAGCTTGAATCAAACGGCCAATATCAGATAAGAGCACGTGTTTGGTTTATGTCCTTCTAAAAAAGTAGAAGATGTGTCTGGTTTATTTATTTGGTAAGGATTGCTTCTTATGTTGATGGTTATTTCTTTGAGCCATAGTCCAATTTTTCACTGGAGACCGGATAATATTAGCATTCGGAATAATAACATTAATTTTATCATCCGTTTCTATTTTTGTCGTTCTTAGATTAATTTCAATGACTTTTCCAATGGTGTTGTTGAATTCTATTCTATCACCGATCAAATATGGCGGATCAAATAAAATAGTTAACGTACCCATAAAGTTTTCAATGGTATCTTTTCCGGCATAAACAATGACTGCACTAAATGCAGTTAAGGCCATTAAAACTGACCAGACATTGATACCAAGGATCATAGCTATAGAACATCCTCCCCATAAGATGATAAGGTGTCTTCCTATATTGTAAAAGAGATATGCTCCATTGTTACTTTTATAGAGAATCCTGTTATGCTTGTCAAGTAAGAATTTGTACCCGATGCTCCAGAAGAGAAGAAGTAACCAGTAAAGATTAAGGCAGAGGAAAAATTTGATCTCAGTGAAGTATGCTGCTTCATTGGATTCCGTAATGATGTAATTATGAATGCCGGAAAATATTCCTAACGAGATGAGCATCGAGAATGCATATATGAGGGACTTGATTTCTTTATCGTCGATGCCTTGTTCGGAAAGAGTATCTCTTAATTTTCTTGTTACAATATGGGAGAGAATATAAGATAACGCAAAAATGATTCCGGTAAGAATAGATACAGAAAGCCATGGGATATTATAAAGCCAGTCTGCTGTTTCTTCGAATGTTCCTGAGCTTATATTCAATTGGAAAATGTTTGATATGAGTAAAAAGATTTTTTTCATACTGCCTCTTTTGCAATCTACTGACTGATGCTATATTTATTATGAAAGATTTAAGGTGGCAGTTTGTTGATTATAGCTGAGGATTATATCAACCTCAGCTATAATTCGATATGTTTGTGTTATTTTTCTTCTTTGTATTCAGCGTCGATGACGTCTGAGTCATTGTTGTTTGAATTAGCTCCAGTTGCTGCGCCAACGGTATCTTTTTCTGAGTTTTCAGATGATTGAGATGCGTTGTTTTCTTCATTCTGTTTATACATCTGTTCAGCAAGAGCATGGCTTTCAGATTCTAATTCTGCATGAGCTTGTTCGATTTTTTCAATTTCGTTAGCGTTAAGCGCATCTCGAAGATTTTTGATTTTTTCTTCAATTCGCGCTTTATCAGAATCAGAAATTTTATCTCCTAACTCTTTAATAGTTTTTTCTGTAGTGTGACAAAGAGTTTCTGCTTTATTTTTAAGTTCAGCTTGTTCACGTTCGGCTTTATCTTTTTCAGCATTAGCTTCTGCTTCTTGAATCATTTTATCGATATCTTCTCGGTTTAAATTACCCGAACCTGAAATCGTAATTTTTTGCTGGTTGCCGGTGCCATTATCTTTAGCCATTACATTCAAAATTCCGTTAGCATCAAGATCAAAAGTGACTTCGATTTGCGGAACTCTAGCTGGAGCAGATGGGATACCTGTTAAATGGAAGCGGCCCAAGCTTTTGTTATCTTTAGCAAGTTGTCTTTCACCTTGTAGAATATGGATTTCTACTTCTGGCTGATTATCAACTGCGGTTGTATAGACTCTGCTTTTTTTGGTTGGTATAGTGGTATTTCGCTCGATAACCTTATCGAAAATCCCTCCTTGTGTTTCTACTCCAAGAGATAATGGTGTGACGTCTAGAAGTACAATGTTTTTAACTTCACCACCTAAAATACCAGCTTGAATAGCTGCTCCTACTGCAACAACTTCATCAGGATTTACAGATTTATTCGGCTCTTTTCCTGTTAGTTTTTTAACAAGTTGTTGAACCATTGGTAGTCGTGTGGATCCTCCTACCATAATAATTTCATCAATTTCACTTGGTTTTAATCCTGCATCTTCTAGGGCATTATAGAAAGGTTTTTTGATTCTTTCTATAAGATCGGAACATAATTCTTCAAACTTTGCTCGAGTTAGGGTGTAGTCTAAGTGTTTTGGTTGATTGTCTACGGCAGTGATATAAGGTAGATTAATCTGTGTGCTAACTTGAGAGCTGAGTTCGATTTTTGCTCTTTCTGCAGCTTCTCGTAATCTCTGGAGTGCATCACGGTACTCTTTTAGATTAATACCCTGATCTTTTTTAAACTCATCAGCTAACCAGTCTACAATTTTCTGATCAAAATCATCTCCACCTAAGTGACTATCTCCTGCTGTTGATTTAACTTCAAAGACACCTTCTCCCACATCAAGCACAGAAACGTCAAAAGTTCCTCCTCCAAGATCAAAAACAAGAATGGTTTCGTTATCTTTTTTGTCTAAACCATAAGCTAAGGAAGCTGCAGTGGGTTCATTGATAATTCTTAGAACATTTAGGCCAGCAATTTCCCCAGCGTTTTTTGTAGCTGTTCTTTGCGAGTCGTTGAAGTATGCAGGAACGGTAATAACGGCATCAGTGACTTCTGTTCCAAGATAAGCTTCAGCATCAGCTTTGAGTTTTTGAAGAATCATTGCGCTAATTTCTTCTGGTGTGTAATCTTTATTTTGAAGTGGAATATGAGCTACGGCATTCCCTTTGCTATCTTTGTTTACTTTGTACGCTACGTTCTTAGCTTCTTCAGATACTTCTGATAAGTTATGTCCCATGAAGCGCTTAATGCTTGCAATGGTATTTTCTGGATTTACCACAGCCTGTCTTTTCGCTGTTACTCCAACAAGTTTTTCACCATTCTGTTTAAATGCTACGACGCTAGGAAGTGTTCGTGTTCCTTCTGCGGTAGTTATGACGACTGGTTCGCCACCTTCCATAACTGCAACAACAGAGTTTGTTGTTCCTAAATCGATTCCTACTGTTTTTCCCATAATTAACCTCTTTTTCTTAAACGCTTAAAATAATCGTTGATATTTATATTATAGCATACAAGATAGTTGAGTCTAGTGCACTCATGTAAACATTTTGAAAAATAATTTAGTTCCCGTAAAGATTTATTCATTCATTAGAAAATCAAAATTTTCTAATGAGGGTTGATTTATCCATAGTAAATCCGGGTTGTGAATGGATTTTATAATATTTAAGTGTGAATCTAAATCTTCTTCGTTCCGTATGATATGGTCATAACTTTCTTGATAAAAAAGTAATGTGTGCGTATTGCAGGAATGTTTTATGATATCTTGTTGAATTTTAAGCTTTAAAGGTTCTATGATTTTGGCAATTTCTTTTGCTTTAGAAGCTTGATGTGATTGAAATGTAGCCAACATATGCGTTGCATCAGCGCTTGTAGATAGTGCTAGGATATCCCATTTTCTACCATTTGTCTTTAGAATATTAGAAAAAATTTTAGATAGTGCAGGTTCATCTAGACTGATTCGATGTTTAAACGTTATGTAGTACATAACCGAATCTGCACGCCAGTGGGGAAGTCGTTTATTCCAGATATAAAAGTTTTTCCATTTCATTAGCTATGTCTTATTATTTTACAGTTTATATTCATTTATCAGAAAATAGTTTATTCGTGTAGTTTATTTGATAACAATTAATAGGGTTGTAAAGCGTAAAACGATGGCTAATAGGTGTACAATGTTATACAGTCAATATATTATATTATGAAAGCTACCCTTATTATCCCTGCTTACAATGAAGAAGATAGAATTTCTGAAGTAGTGCTAAGTAGCTTTGATGCTGTATTCGTAGATGAAATTATTGTAGTAAGCGATGGAAGTACAGATCGCACAGTTGAAGTGGTGCAAAGTTTACTCCATCAAGATACTAGATTGAAAGTATTGGCACTACCTGATAATAAAGGGAAAGCATCTGCTATGCGTCAAGGCGTGCTAGATGCTAAAAATAGCATCGTTGTGTTTATGGATGCTGATCTAAAAGGAGTGCAAGGGAAGCATATCGATTTGATGGTTATGCCGGTTGTAAATGGTCATGTAGACATGTGCATAGGTAGGCTTCTTTCGAAAAAATTCTGGAGTACTGCAGCGCAAGTGATTTCACCTTGGTTGAGCGGACAGCGAGCCTTGAAAAAAGAACTTTTCTTATCGATTCAGGATACTGATAAATTAAGAATGGGAATAGAAATGGCTCTGCATCGATATTCCAAACAGCATAAAATACCTTTCAAATACGTCTTTCTAAGAGGGGTTAGTAATACTCATAAAGAAAGAAAAATGGGAGTGTTGCAAGGGGCTGTAGCTAGAGCAAGAATGTACCGAGAGATAGGTTCTGCCATTTGGGCACCTGGTAAAAGATTAAAATTGAAAAACTACCATTTTAAGAAAATATATATGCGTAAAATGAAGCGCCTTTTTCTAAAACGTTCACGAAAAAAAACGATAGATGAAAAAGAGTGATTCAAGCTAAGCAAATTTAAACATTCCAACCAAAAAGACATGTGTTTTACCTTGTAACATTGCCTGTTATTGAAAAATTCTTGCAGCTAGGCTTTCGAAAACTTTAGAGACTCCAATAATTCACTTGTAGCAAAAGTGTTTATTTTTTGTGTCAAAAAGACCTGTTCATTTATAGTGAGTAGGTTGAATGAATTGCACAGGATGAACAAGCCGTATTTATTGGAGTTAAAATGCAGTATAGGAAAAATAGACTATGTAACATAGCAGGAATGGTTGTTTTTATGGGTTTGGTAGGTTGCGGAGGATCTTCCAGTGGTTTAGGAGTTACATCATCAAAAGCTTCGATAAAAAATCAAACGACCAGAAGTATTTCGGGTGATGATTCAAGTCAGGAGATCGTAGCACCTGGTCAGTCTAAAGTCGCTAATGTAGATGCAGTATCTTCAGTTTCTGAAGAAAATAAATTAGCAGGTGGTGATGCGGAAATTGTAAAAGCTCCCGATGCATTCGTTACAACTACAGCTATTTCTACAAAAAGTGAAGAGCTTGATGGACAGAAGAAAGTTGATGAAAAGTCTGATACTGTACAGAGATTACTCTCTATTTATGAAAATATTATTCAATATAAAGATATCCCACTTGAAGATATAGTTTTTATTAAAGATTCTGATAAATCAGGATCATCTGAGGTGGATTTTGAAGATAAAATGGGTACCAAATATAGATTTCACATTCGAGATTTAGAGGATGAGAAAAGTATTTTTGTTCAAAAAAAGAATGTTGATAAAGAAATCAGCTTAACTTTTATGTATGAGAGTTCTGGTGATGAGTGGAAAAACAAATATAGCAAGAATAGTGATGCTAAGTCTTTAGATCAATTATTACAGTTGTATACTGCTGATCAGTTTGATCATGAAATGTACAAGAAGATCCTAGCTAAAGAGAATTTCACAGTATCTGAGTTTAAAGATTATCAAAGCTATTATCCTTCTAAATATCATGATGTTGAGTATTATGATTATGAAAATCAAAAGAGATCTGAATTTGTAACTGACTCTGATTATGACTCGATAAAGAGTAGACATACAGTTAATGATTTAAATGTTAGTAGTATAGATTTCAGAGTACAGAGCAATTATGGTGAGCGTGGCGCTGCAATTGTGATATCAAAAGAACTAGGTTTTACAGGTGGATTAAGTGAGTATCAATATAGAATATATGATCTGGAAGCGAATGCAAAGTATCATTATAAATACTTTTTAAATGAAGAGCAAACAGAGTGGGTTTTTGAAGAAAATTATATGAAATCCATGATTCAAAAGCTTGAATCAGGAGAATCTATTTCCAGCCATGATTTGAATAATATGAAATTTGGACGAGCTTATTACAATGAAGTAGATGAGAAGTTATCATACATGAAAGGAGCCTTTGAAGGTGAAGAAATTATTCTCCGTGTTGTTAATCATGATAAATCGAACATCTCTATTAAGCTGAATGATGAAGTTAAATATAAGTATAGTTACAACAGCGAAAAAGATGCTTGGTTGCCTGATAGTATGGCTGATAAGCAGGTTCCAGTAGAAAATTTTGTGAATGATCAAAAAGATAAGGATGTTCATGTGCAAGATAAAGAAATGTTTGACCGTGATATTGAATCAGACATGAGCAAAGAAGTGGATAATGAGAATGTTCCAATGGTAGATCATGGTGATCATCATTATGTTTCAGATAGTGATTCTGAATATATGCCACCGCATGGAGAACATGGTAAAGAGCATTCTGGAAGTCCTTTCCAACATGATTACACGATTTCTGCGAGTACGTTGGAAATGTTAGGTCAATGTCAGAGCATTGTAGATTCAGAAGCTGGAGCAGCGTTAGAAAAAGCTCTCGATGTAAAGAGCAAATTTGAAGTTTCTCATAGAGCCCATGAGCATCTTGTTAATATGGTCAACCATAGATTTAATGAACTACTATTCAAAGCTATAAAATCTTCTACTAAACCTAAATCCCATGACTATTCTAAAATAAATCAGGTTGTAACTCAGGTTGAAAACCAGATGAGAGATGTAACAAGATTTTATAAAGATCACTTAGATTCTATCATGGATCAAAGAAGTGCATCTCCAAGATCATCTGATCAATCAAAAGTAGAAAATATGAAAATGATGTTTAACGAAATTAGACATCACTTAGTTGAAATGGGTGTAGATATGCCTGAATTTGAAGATTCAGTTGCTAGTGTAGGAAGATTTAGTCAAAGTGCAGGTGCACCTTATTATCCATCCGATGATGAGGGCCACGATCCATATGATCCATCTCATGTAGATCATCAGCAAGATATGCACGGTCATCCAGGAAGTGGATCTCATTTTGACGATCATCCTGGCGCTGGTGGGCATGATATGAATGATGGTACCTATCCTGCAGAAGATGAAAAGTATGTTTCTGGTTCTGAAGATTATATGGGTAAAGTTGCTCCTCACTCATTTGATGCAGAAGGAAATCCCGTTGAATGGGATCAGGATGGTGTAGGCGAATCTCATTTTGATGAACATCCAGACTCAGATAATCACGGTATGAATGATGGTACGTATCCTGCAGAAGGTGATGTCGCTCCTCATTCATTTGATGCAGAGGAAATCCCGTAGAGTGGAATCAGAATGAAGGAACTCATATGATTGAGAAGGTTGAGGGTATAAGACCACTAGATGAGCATGAGGAAGTTGTAGAAATTCAGAAGATGAGTCCTCAATTAGAGAAAACAGCTGGAGTTGATGATGGTTCTATGAATCAAGAAACCTCTAAACCTGACAGATTTGCTGAGAAAGAAGGAGTAGCAAGTACTGATGAGTATGATATGGGGCATGTTCCTGTAAGTGGAAACTTTAAATACTTAGAGGAAGAGGTTCGAAATCTTGTCTCAGGCATGAGTGGTGGGCTAGAAAAGATAATTATCAAAGAAGATAATACTCATGAAGAAGTCAGTAGTAATGTTGACACTACAGAGGCTTTAGCTTATCGTACTTATACAGTTGAAGGAGCAATGGTCCAAGAGTGGCTTTCTTTCAATAATAATTTCAAGACTGATTATGCCAAACATATTAAAAACCTTGGTGAATTTGTAAGTAAGCATATGGATGATGGAGATGTAGAGGAATTGTACCGATTTATCTTAGCTGTTTGGTTAGATGAGCACAGTAGAATGTCTATGCAAGATGGTACAGATAATACTGAATATAAAGTTGAAGAATTACTTCAAACAGGTCCTTTGAAATCATTAGTAGAAGAATATCTACTTCAGAATTAATATATCTGAAGAGTTTAAAGACCGTAAAAAGCGAAGTCTGTTTATCTAGCCTCATCTAAGCATTTTAGATGAGGCTAGATAAATTTTCAACAGCGACGTTTTTAGAGCCCTATGATAAGAATTTACTGATAGGTGTCATTTATCAGCATAGAGTGAATTGAAAGGTGTAAAATTGTGATAATAAGAAATGAATATTAGCGCAGGTTAAGCATGGTAGGGATGATGTTAAATACACGATATGAACTTAAGAGGGAATTAGCATCACATCCATTATTCAAGGTTTTTGGAGCAAAAGATAGAGTTACATCAAAAGATATTTGCATCCGGATATTGAAAGATCGATATAAGCATGTGCCTGCAGTAAGAGACGCTTTATATCAAGCCGTTCATGAGTCTCATAGTCTTCATCATCCTTGTTTAGAAAAATTACATGAAGTTTTAGATTCCGAAGGAGACTTACTTGTTTTAAGCGATCTATATCGAGGTGAATTGCTTTCTGTAAGTATTCCAAAGTTAGCGCCATTTACACCCTCTCTTAGTATAGAGCTTGTCTTGTTTATCGGCGAAGCATTAGATGAGATGCACCTGAAACAACTTGTGCACGGTCATGTGACCCCAGCTAGTATAGCAGTTTCTCAAGATGGAGCAGTGAAGTTGCTGCATCCCGGATTTTGGGATGTATATACGTCATGTGATGATACAATGGTAGCAATGTTTTTTCATTTGTTTCCATATTTATCCCCAGAATTTTATTCCGATTCAGGGCATTCAAAAAGCTCAGATATTTATGCCTTAGGCGCTGTATTTTATGAACTGTTAACTGGTAAAGTGCCTTTTATCGCTGATAGTTATGAAGGTTATAAGGAAAAACATATCTCAGCACCTGTTCCTAAAATATGCGCGTATTATCCAGATGTTCCAGAGTCATATGAATGGGTGATAAAAAAATGTTTAGCAAAATCTCCAGAAGATAGATATGAATGTATGCGTTCTCTTATAGCAGATTTAAGATGTATTAGAGATGCTATGAAATTTGGCAAAAAATTATCATTACCCTCTAAGATTGTAGGAAGGAATGATAAATCTTCATTAAGGAAATATCCATTCTCAAGTTCAGAAAATCCTATGAAAAGGAATGATAAAAACAACAGCGAACAAATGGATTATCAGGAGAAAACGGATGTTTTATCAAATCAGAAAGTTGATCAGATCGAACATTCTAAAGAAAATTTATTAAGAATTGGAAGTCAAGTGCGGAATTCTGCTTTAAAGAATGAAACACGCAATGTTGCACCTGCCATGGGAGCAGTTTATAGTAAGGAGTCGAAATTGTCAAGAAAAAGAAAATCTAGTGCTAACACTCAAGTTCCTAAATGGTTGTTGAACTTAGTGTATTTATGTTTGTGTGGTGTTTTTGTTGTACTAGGGGGATGGATATACTTTAATTTAAATGCTCCCAAAAAGCATGTGATGCCTGATATCACTGGTCTAAGTGTTTATCAAACGAAGGATAAGTTGAAAGATTTAAATTTATCACTGAATATTCAAAAGAGGGAAACAAATGAAAAGTTTCCTGCTGGTACGATTTTAGATGTAAATCCACAACCTGGTTTTCAAGTGAAAGAAGGATCAACAATCAATGTAACTGTAAGTCAGGGAAGTAAATTTGTTCAACTGCCAGATTTCAGAGGGTTATTACCAGATGAAGCCAAGACACTTGCTGCGAATGTAGGGATCGAGGTTGAGGAAATGGTTGAGAGAATTCCTAGTGGTGCGTATGCCGTAAATCGTATTGCAAAACAAACTCCTGTTTCTTCATCCAAAATGGAAAGGGGAAGAAGTGTAAAAATCTGGGTGAGCTCTGGCCTTCCAAAACATCTTCGAAACAGAAGCGGCCCATCATATAAATATAATATTAAAATTAATGTTACAAAGCCTGTCTTAGTACGAGTAGATATGACGGATGAGGTAGAGACAAAAACAATCTATGAAAAATTACATCATGAACCTGGAAAAATAGAAGAAGTAGCTGAGGGTTATGGAAATCAGTCTGTCTTCAGGGTTTATTATGATGGGGTACTACAAAGAACAATCCCTATCACAGCGAAGCAAGAAGGGCCTAAATATCATGCTAGTACTCCGAAAACAGAAAGGCTAGTTGAAACTAAAAAAGAAATAAATCAAAAGCAAGAAGATCATTCAGGTGCGATAGATTCTCGTAATAGCAGAACACTTCAGAATCAGGAAAAACCTGATCCACTAAAGCTGGAAAATAAGAATACATCCGTTGATCAACAGAGATCTGATGCTAAAGAGAAAGGTACGAATTTAGAAATATAGGGTGATCCAATATATATGCAAAAACAATCTCTTATTGCTCCATCCATATTAAATTTAAATCCGATATATTTGGAAGATTTTATTTGTGATGTTTATGATATGGGAGTCAGAGTTATTCATCTAGACATTATGGATGGTCAATTTGTTCCTCCTATCAGTTTTGGTTCTGAATTTGTAAAATATCTTTCAAAAAAAAATGAGTTACTTTACGAAGCTCATCTTATGACTTATACACCTGAACGTCATTTTGAAGCATTTATTGCATCGGGGTGTAAACGTATTATCTTTCATGTAGAGGCGACTCAGCATATCCATAGACATGTTCAATTTTTAAAGGGGAAGGGAATAGAAGTGGGGCTTGCATTAAATCCTGGTACTTCCACAGAACAAATAGAATGTATGTTAGATGAGATCGATATGGTAACCGTCATGACTGTGAATCCTGGTTGGGGTGGTCAATCTTTAATTCCTAGTACAATAAAGAAAATAGAATACATTCGAAAACATTATCCAGATATCACCATTGAAGTTGACGGTGGAGTAGCTCCTGAAAATATTAAAGATTTATATCTTGCTGGAGCAAACTTATTTGTTGTAGGAAGTTATTTAGCTAATCATTATCCTCATTTAGAAGAACCTATGATGCATTTGATATCTAAATTAGAGGATCTGTGTTAATCATCTTATTAAATAGATGAGGTCTATACTTTTTCGTTCTAAGCAGAGACTGGTTTTTTCTCCATGCTTCAATGTTTTTATGGTGTCCAGATTTTAAAACCTCTGGAATTTCCATTCCATTCCAGACTTCCGGTCTTGTATATTGTGGATAACTGAGATGTTGTTGAGAGTAAGAGTCTATATCGAGACTCTCTTGAGATCCTAACACTCCGGGTATTAAACGTATGATACTGTCTGCCATCACAAGAGCTGGTAATTCACCCCCGGTAAGTATATAGTCACCAATGCTATAGACACGAGTTGCATATGTATCCCGTATTCTTTCATCGATTCCTTCGTAATGTCCACAGATAAAGGTAATGTGTTTTTTAGTTGATAAATCTTTGGCGTCTTCTTGGGTGAAGAGTGGAGCAACAGGATCTGTAAGGATGATCTCAGTATCAGTGGGTAAGTTTAGACTTTCAATTGCTTTAGAAATAGGTTCTGCTTTCATCACCATCCCAGGACCACCACCGTAAGGTTTGTCATCAATGGTGCGATGAAGGTCATTTGTAAATGTTCTAGGATCGACGGCAGTATAAGAAGTGATATTCTTTTTTTCTGCCCTGCCTGTGATTGAACAGCGGATGGGTATAAGAATATTTTCTGGAAAAATTGTAATAAAGTAAAAATGCTTCATGAGTAATGTATGTTAATATAGGTACTTATAAACTTTAAGTTTACTAGAAAACACTCATGTTGGATAAGGAGTTCCTTGTATTATATAGATATTAGAGGGGTATTTTACTTTTCTGAAGAGTAGTAGATAATATAAAATGATCAGTGCAGAAAGTTGCATTTTTGTTGTAAAATATTCATATTCATGTTTGTAGATGAGTCGATTGTTGAGTTTAAATCAGGCAAAGGTGGCAATGGTTGCGTAAGCTTTCACCGAGAAAAACATGTTCCAAGAGGAGGACCTAATGGAGCAGATGGTGGAAGAGGTGGTGATATTGTCCTGATTGCTAGTAGACATGAGCGGACTCTTTATGATTTTAAGTTAAAACAGAGCTATAATGCCGAGAATGGACATCCAGCTATCGGAAATAAAAAAGGTAAGGATGGCAAAAGTATCATATTACATGTTCCTGTAGGAACTTTAATTGTTAATGTTGATACAGGTGAGCAGATTACTGATTTAGATTATCATGGTAAAGAGTACCTACTCTGCCAAGGTGGCCGAGGAGGGCATGGAAACTTGCACTATGTAAGTAGTACAAGGCAAGTGCCTAAAATTGCAGAAAATGGAGAGCCGGCTCAAGAAAAAAAAGTTCGATTAGAATTGAAATTACTTGCAGATGTGGGTTTGGTTGGATTACCTAATGCGGGGAAAAGCACACTTTTAAGTGTTATGACCAGGGCTAAACCCAAAATAGGGAATTATCCTTTTACAACTCTTTCTCCAAATTTAGGCGTTGTGGTTAGTGGAGACGATACGTTTACAATTGCTGACATGCCAGGGCTTATAGAAGATGCAAGTGAAGGTGCAGGACTTGGAATTCAATTTTTAAAGCATATAGAACGTACAAAAGTTTTACTCCATTTGATCGATGGTTTTCCAATAGATGATTCTGATCCAGTAGATAATTACAAATTAATTCAAAAAGAACTCTTTACGTATTCTGAAAACTTAGAAAAAAAACCAATGTGTGTTGTCATTAATAAATGTGATATTGCACAGCATGAGCAGGAAGCAACTGTTTTAAAAAAGTTTCAAAGCATAGGAGTGGTGCCACTATTTATATCTGGTGTAAGTGGAAAAGGAATTCCTGAGCTACTAGATCATTTGAAAAAGCTACTTGTAGAAGAAGAAGTCAAAATGGACGAATCTTTAGAAACTAGACTGCTATCTGAAGATATGTCAGTACCTATATTGAAACCAGAACCAACGATTCACCATCGAAAAAATCTTGATCCAGGATTTAGGGTAGAAGTGGATCATGATACCTATAGAGTTACAGGAGAAAAAGTAGAAAGAATGGTTGCTATGACACAAATGCAGCATGATGAATCCGTTCGGTATTTATATCGTAGATTGAAGAAAATGGGCGTTATTTCCGCTCTGGAAGAAAGTGGTATTCAAGACAATACGCCTGTTAAAATTGGTAGTGTAGATCTTGTTTATTATAAGGATGAACAGTATTGATGAAAAATATTGGATTATTTTTAGACAGTTTTGATCCTCCATGCTTAGGGCATCGTTTGATTATTAGTAATTTATTTGAATCTTGCAAGATAGATAATGCCATAATCGTTCCAATTCAAGATAATGCGCTTGGGGAAAATAATATTCAAGCAAGAGCCTTTCAAAGATTGGAGATGTGTATGAAGGAGTTTAATGGACTTAGTCAGGTAAGTATATGCGATATTGCTTGTCAGAATAATAGTCCTGAGCATTGGCTTGACATATTACATGAAATTTATATGGTTAGTCCTAATAATTACTCGGTTATTATGGATGTTGATCATATATCATTTATTTCAACACAGAAAACCAAGAAGAATAAAGGTGTTCTGAATCAGTTAATTCTATATTCTAAAAAATTTGTCCATGAAGATGTTTATTATTCTATACTTCCTGATTGGTTAAAGAAAAAAACAGAAATTATGAGAGTGGATCCAAATATATTATTCAATAAAGAGCTACAGGATAGATATTTGCATCGTTTTTCAATTGAAGGAATGATTAAGAGTTCAACTGATCATTATATTAAGAGTAAAGATTTATATACGAACAAGGGGTAAAAATTTGTTTATTGATAGCACTGAAAAGGTTAATAAGATAAAAAGCTTTGCAGAGGAAATTAAAGCTCAAGATATATTATTTTTAGATGTAAAAGATAAGACATCTTTAGCAGATTATTATATTGTTTGCACTGGTACTAGTTCAATTCACGTTAAATCTATAGCAGAAAACGTTGTTGATAAAATGAGAAAAGAAAAATTAAAACCCACCAGAGAAGAATACGGTGATAATGGATGGGTTCTAATCGATTTTGGAGATGTTTTACTCCATGTGATGCTTGAAGAAAACAGGCAGTACTATGATTTAGAATCACTCTGGCAGAATATATCTCCTTCAAATGATTTACTGTAAACAGAAACCAGATAGGCTGATGTTCATGAATGATAATGTATTAGAACATTATCATTCATGAATGAATCTACTTTGTATTGAATAATTTATGAACCCAATCAATATTTAGGACTTGGATTTGATTACTATCTGTATTCTCTATAACATTATTTGTGATTTTTGATAAAAATAATCTATAAAGCTCATCAAGATCGTATTTATTCCTTACTTTATCTTGTAAAAAGAAGTTTCTTACAGTTATTAGTTGGTTGATAACCGTTTGTAGATCAGCATTAGTACTATATACAAGATTGTTCTTCTGGCTTCCTGTTATCGCTATGATGACAGCTCCACTTATGTTTGGAATAGTACTGAATTCTCGATTTTGTTTGCTGGATTTAAATTTTTGAGCAATAGTGATACATATATTATTCAAGATATCGGATACCTCTTTTAGTTGAATATCAAATTCTTGCTCTGCTATGGTGAAAAACTCTTCTATATCTTGTTTTGCTTCACCTTGATCTGATGGTGTTTCAGCTGTTGGTGTATCAGCTCTAGTTTCTCCTTTACCTTCATCTTCTGGATTGTTATTTTCAGAATGAGGCGTTTCAGCTCTTGGCGTTTCAGCTGGCTCTTCTTGTTCAACGGGTGTTTTTGGTCTGTTTTCTTGTTTGATCTTATTAGCATCTTGCATAGCTCTTTGCTGCATTTGCTGCAAAAGCCCGTGGCTATTAATTCTCTTAACAGCTTCTAGCACGATAGGATCATTTAAGATGTTATTGTTTATTTTATAGTCGTTTTTGAGAACCGCTTGTAGCATGATCTGATAATCATTTTCTGGATCATACTGCTCTGTACCTCCTTTACCTTCATCTTCTGGATTGTTATTTTCAGAAGGAGGCGTTTCAGCTCTTGGCGTTTCAGGTCTTGGCGATTCAGCTGGCTTTTCTTGTTCAACAGGTGTATCAGCTCTAGGCGTTTCTGGTCTTGGTGATTCTGGTCTGGGCGATTCAGTTGGCTCTTCTTGTTCAACGGGTGTTTTAGGTCTGTTCTCTTGTTTGATCTTATTAGCATCTTGCATAGCTCTTTGCTGCATTTGTTGTAGCAAACCCTGGCTATTGATTCTAATAACAGCTTCTAGCGCGATAGGATCATTTAAGATGTTATTGTTTATTTTATTGATTCTAATAACAGCTTCTAGCATGATAGGATCATTTAAGATGTTATTGTTTATTTTATAGTCGTTTTTGAGAACCGCTTGTAGCATGATCTGATAATCATTTTCTGGATCATACTGCTGTGTATCTCCTTTATCTTCATCTTCTGGATTGTTATTTTCAGAATGAGGTGTTTCAGCTCTTGGCGTATCAGCTCTAGGTGTTTCAGGTCTTGGTAATTCTGGCCCAGGTGTTTCAGCTCTTGGTGATTCTGGACTGTTCTCTTGTTTGATCTTATTAGCATCTTGTATAGCTCTTTGCTGCATTTGCTGCAAAAGCCCGTGGCTATTAATTCTCTTAACAGCTTCTAGCACGATAGGATCATTTAAGATGTTATTGTTTATTTTATAGTCGTTTTTGAGAACCGCTTGTAGCATGATCTGATAATCATTTTCTGGATCATACTGCTCTGTACCTCCTTTATCTTCATCTTCTGGATTGTTATTTTCAGAAGGAGGCGTTTCTGCTCTAGGTGTATCAGCTCTAGGTGTTTCTGGTCTTGGTGATTCTGGTCTTGGTGATTCTGGTCTTGGCGTATCAGCTGGTTCTTCTTGTTCAACGGGTGTTTCTGGTTTGTAATCTTCTTCCAGTTGATCAGGAGGTGTGATATTATTGTTAGATTCATTTTCTTCCTTATTCTGTTTTTCTTGTGCAATATCGTCTTTTGCTTCTTGTACTTTTTTAATAAATGATTCTAGCCAATTATTAGAGCTTGAAGGATTATCTGTGTTATTTGAATGAGATGGATCAGAATTTGAGGAAGAATCTTCAGTTGGATGAGATACTGCGTCCGTTGCTTTTTTTTCAGGCATAAGATCTTCTTTAAATGGATCAAAGGAGAGTAGGTCTTCTAAAGAATTTTGTTGTTGTTCATTATCAGTGTTTTCATGATCCGTTTCATTTGAGTCTTTCTCTGATTGTATTGAATTCATAAGTTGGCCGAGGTTAAGCTCTAAAGTGTTGCTTGGATCTATTTGAAAATCTTCAACTTCGTTATTTTTTATCAGTTGTTCAAAATCGATAGATTCACTTTCACTTTTGCCGAAGAGTTTAATATCTTCAGGAATCTCATCTTGATTTATATCGTTTAGGGAGATGGTTTTAAGAGATTCTACACTTAAGTCTTTTATAGGAAAATCACCAGGGTTACTAATGTTAGACTTAATATATTTTTCTAATAAAACATCTAGCGTTGGAAGATCCTGGAAAATAGTATCAAGATTTTCTTCTAAACTTTCTGTATCTATTTTAGATGATTCTGGATTATGACTGGTTGCATTATTCATCACCTCAACATTCTGTGTTTCACTGGTGTGATGATCGTTACTTTTTACAATCTGTAAGTTGAAGCTAGATGCAATGAAAGGTATGGTGTACAAGTATTTAAATTTATTCATAATATTTCCTCGGCAAGTTAAAAATGATTTTTGTCTATTATTAATTAATGGATTTTCAACGGTTGAGGTTATCTGTATATCTGCTTGTATTAAGTAAATACTCAGAAAATTGATTATCTACTAATTGTAATATTTAATGAAAATGTTTATAATTTTCTAAACTTGTTATATCTCTAGTAAACTGAATGAATGATTTCTAGAAAAATGAAAACAATATGGGGTAAAAATACTTTTTTATTAGTTTTTATTAGTTTTTTTCTAGGATATTCTTTAAAAAATTTGTTTGAAAGAAATGATATAAGTTATTTTTTTTCGTATAACAATGAGAAAAATATAGATCAAAACGCGGGACTCCTACCTGAAAATGTTAATTTTAAAGGCTTATATAACGAAGTACTTCATTATTTGGAAGCGGGTTATATATCGTCATTTAAAATGTGTGATGAGTATGTAGAAGAGGGCCTTGCTGGAATGATTCGGTCATTGAATAATCCACATACACTATTTATTTCACATTCTAAAAATAATATTTATAAGGATTATTTAAACGGATATATCAAAGGAATTGGTGTTTACTGTGATCTTGTTTTTTCAGATGAAAAAGAGGCAATAGCGAAATCATTACCAAATATAAAAGTTTGTCATGTATGGGGAAAATCTGCATCATTTCTTTTACCTGGCGATATCATACTTAGCGTAGATGGAAAAAAAGTATGGTGTTATGAAAATATAAAGGAAATATTAACGAATTCAAAGAAAAAAAAGCACAAGGATAAATTTCAACAAGAGCCTTTAATAAGTAGTTTTGAGGAGATCTTCCATTCTCATATTTCCATTCCTAAAACTTTTGAAAAGTTATTGATGGGTGACAGTGGAGAAGTCAAGATTAAAGCTTTAAGAAATAACAAAGACATAAAAGAGTTTCACTTAAAAAAAGGTGTAGTTCATCTACAGCCTGTTGAACTTGACAAAAAAGGTGTTCTCCGTTTAAGATTTAATCATCAAATGAAATCATACCTTGTACAGAACAAGCTTCCATTAGATTCAATAAAGTCTATAGATTTAAGACATAATTATTTTACAGATGATGAGGCCTTAATGGATTGTTTAAATGCTTTATTACCTAGTGGAAAGTATGGTTATGTTAAAAACAGGGAACAAGCCGTAGATGTTATTCATCTTAAAAATCATAATTTACCGAAGAAATATAATATTTACATCGACGAAACTACACAAGGAGCTGCTCTAGCATTAGCAAAAGCGATCTATAAAAGTGGTTATGGAAATATAATCGGAAAAAAGAATATTGTACTTTTAGGAAAGACAGAGTTCATTACACTTAAAAAAATATTCCGATTAGAGAATGGAAATGAATATATTATCCCGAATAAAATGTATTGTTGGAATATCAGCAGTAAAGAGGTAGATCGTTGATTTTATACACTAAGTTTGTTTCTGTTATTAAAAAGAATCTTTTCTCTCTCCTGGTTTGCATTGGATTTTTGGGTATAGGCTTTTACTTGGATGATGTTCTGTTTATCTTTCTAAGATCTAAAGAATTCAACAAAAATTTAGAATACTATGAACTATTAGAATCTTCTAAGAACAATATTGTAGAAAATTACATGTCTTCTGATAATCATTCAACACAAAAACAGAAATACGACACATTGCATGATCATTTGGTTTATGGAGCTTTAGATGGTCTTGTCAGTGGGTTAGGTGATAAACATACTCAGTTTTTTAACCCTAAAATGACTGAAGCACTTTTTACTCAAACTAAGGGGAATTTCTTTGGTATTGGCGCACTCTTAGAACCACATATAAAAGGAGCACGCATTGTAAGAATTTTTGAAAACAGTCCTGCACAGAAAGCAGGTTTAGAAAATGGAGATATTATTATAAAAGTGAATCAAGAAGTTGTTCAGAATATAGATCTTCCAAGTATTGTTGAAAAAATTAAAGGTCCTAAGAAAAGTAATGTTGTTTTATGGATAGAAAAAGAGAGTAAAGAAAAATCGAAGAAATCTCTTATGAAGAAAATAGATGTTATAAGAGATGTCATTCATATTCCGAGTACTCATCATAAGATTCTATCGAACACTCCCTTTGGATATATTGAAATAACTAGCTTTGCAGAGAATACGGATGGACAGTTTGATAAAATTTTAAGAGATTTAGAAAATCAAAAAATACAAGGGCTGATTATTGATTTAAGGGGGAACCTTGGAGGAGTCGTAGAATCGACTATCAGCATGCTTTCTAATTTTCTTAATGATAAACTTGCCTTAACCATACAATATAATCGTCAACACAAATTACATAAATACACGATGAAAAATAAGAATAAACATTATTTTTCTAAACTTCCAATGGTTATTCTAGTGAATCAGGACACTGCAAGTGCTGCTGAAATATTTGCTGGTGTTCTACAAGACTATCAAATGGCAAAAATTATCGGGATGCATACGTATGGAAAATCATCCGTTCAAACTATGATATCACTCGAGAATCATTCAAGTTTAAAAATGACCATTGCAAAATATATTTTACCAAAAGGTAGAGATATAGCACGTAAAGAGGATTCTGATGGAAGGTATATCTCTGGAGGGATTTTTCCAGATATAAATGTACCATTAGATTTCACACAACATCCTATCGTTTATGGAGAACCAGGGAAAGATAATCAACTGGATGAATCTATCGAATTACTCTACACAATGCTGAAGAATGATACTAATTCAAAAAAGAATTAGAACAGATTAACAAAGAATAGCTCAAAAGACTCACGAGTCTTCAGAAAAGATTATATATTCCACCTTTCATAGGTAAAATTAACATAAATCTAAAGAAGACTGGTATATATACCTATAATCCAAATAGAGAAATTATTAGGAGTGACATTCATGAGTAGTCCGATTAAAAATAATGTTAAAACTTTGAGTAAATGTAAATTAGTTCAGGCGCAGATTCATAAATACTTGTTAGGAGTATCGATGTCTGATGATCTTGTTAATGCTGTTGAAAAACATATATCTGTATGTACAGTTTGTACAAAGGAATTATCGAAAAAACAGAACCAGTTAGAGAATATGATGCATGTCGCGCAAAAGGATGTTCAGGAAAGAGGATCTGAAAAAGCAAGCGAAAATACAAATGCAACGAATTTATTAGATCAGTTATCCATAAAACATTCTCAAATTATTAAAAACTCAAAATCTGCTACCTCTAAACTCCAGCATAGATTAGCTGCTGAGTCCATCTCAGCAACAAAACCTACTTTGAAAGATGTCATTGAAAAAACAGCTCCTAAAAATAAAGTTTTCAATAAACTAGCCTGGTCAGCTGGTGCTGCAGTGATGCTAATTATGATGAATCATGCTTTATCAGATCCATTTGTTATGCTTGGGAAAAAGGTGTTTAAATCAGATAATGGTATAGAAAAAAAATCTACTCATCATTCTTCAAAAGAAAAAATAAATGAGACTCCTCTTCCTATAGTGAATGATATTAAGAAGCAAACACTAGAAGAGCAGGTAAGTTTACTGAAGAAAGAATTAAGAGAGATTTCTTCGACCATAAAAACAAATGCGGAGAAGGCTGAGGATAGAGAGATTGTTCATTCAGAACCTTCTGTAGAACAGAGGGTAACTGCTTCCAAAAATGAAAAACCATCGGAATCTATAGCGCCGAACTCTGAAGAATTATCATCTCATCTTGAAGATGATATTGATATGGATTTGCAGGCAATAAAAGATGCAGCACCTATTAGATATGAAAGATCTGATGAAGTAGTGGATTATGTTTATCAACTTCTTAGCAAGCAATTAAATCGTTCAGAAGGATCGTATGTAAATCCGTTAGTACAAGAAAAAGTTGGTAAAGCTGTTATTGCTATGGAATCAAAATCTAATCCTACTAAGGAAAGTTCTGAAGAAAAAGTTTCCATTCCAAAAAAAGAAAAAATAGCACCAAAGAATGATAAGGTGGTATCTCAAAAGTTAAATCAAAACAAGAAAACCGAAAAAACATTAAAAACACCTAAACCAAATCTGCCCGTTGCAAAGAAAGAGAAACTGACTGGTGTTAAAAAGAAGATATCACAAGTGAAAAAGAGAATTCCTAGAAGAAAACGCTTGAGAAGAACTTCTACCTTGCAAAGTAAAAAACCTGTATTATCACAAAAAAGAATACAGGGGCCTATCAGAACAAATAAAAAACAGACATTAAAACCACAAAATTCTAGAATAAGGGTTTATGAAGCTTAATATGCTGCCAATAATACTAGTAGTTATGAATAAATTTAAAAACCTACTAGTATTATCTTTATTCTTTATTTCTATAGGACATTCAGCAAATTCGAGTTCTGTTAAGTATGTTTCCAAAAGAAAATCAGAAAAATTTGTATCTATTCATGCAAAAGGGATAGAAGTTAAAGATTTAATTTATGATTTATTTACTCAGACATATGAAGAGTTTGTATTAGATAAAGTTCCATCTGTTCCTGTTTTTCTTTCAGTAAAAAATTTGAAATTTAAAAAAGCTTTATCATTGATTTGTGATTTATCAAATTTAAATTATAAATTTATGGATGGTGTTTATTATATTTATTCTAAAAATACGAATTTAGATAAGACTCTACTAAGAAGAAATTTTAGTCAGGATACCGAAGACAGAAATATTTCTCCACTATCTACGTTAGAAGAGAGTGATGCACCAAAAGTAATTTTTGATGAAGTGATTCCTCCACCATTAGATGTACCTCTTCCAGAAAGTACGGTTTTTATTCCCTATGAGGAAAATGACAAAGATAATCCGAAAAAAAAATTAAATGAAGATTCTAAATCAAAAAGTATTGCTGCATCATTGAAAAAAGATTCAGAAAGCCATTCCATCGAAAAGAAGGAAATCGAGAAGAAAAATAATAAAGTACATTCCAATACTAAATTAGAGATTCACAAGAAGCCTGGTAAAGTAAAAGACAGTAAAAAGAAAATTATTGATCGTAAAAAAAATATCCCTGCTAAAAAATTGACTAAGAAAGAATTACATAAGGCTGTTACCGTTAAATTAAATAAAGTTCGACTAGCTGAGGTATTTCAGGAGATAACAAAACAATCAAAAGTAAAGATTGAGTTAAGTCCTAATGTTAAATCTGTTCGAATGGATGCGCACTTAATTAGAAAAAGAGTGAAAGATGCAGTCGAGCTTATATGTAGGAGACTGGGATTAAAGTATGAACTTACTCAACACTTTACTATTCTTGTTAGTCCTAAGAAATAATATATCGGATTGTAACTTTCCATTCATTGATAACAGGAAGTGATTTTTTCTGATAGAATGATAAATATCATGAGTCCAATACAGGTGAAATTTATATATTTTGATTTAGATGATACACTATGTAATTATTGGGACTCAGCTAAATCAGCACTACTATCAACGATTGACGATGTTGTTTCGGACTCTGATCAGAGAAATTCTTTTTTTGATCTTTGGTGCAAAGAGTTTGATTACGTCCGGAGAAATTTAAAGAGCAAAAAATGGTACTCTTCCTATCTTGAGTCGGATGAAGATATTCTTCATCATATATTTAAGCACTGTTTGGATACACATGGCCTCGATCAGCATAATTTAGCGTTAGAAATGTCTAAAACATACCATGCGCGCAGATTAGAAAAGTTATCACTCTTTGATAATGCTGAATATGTTTTGGAAAAATTAAGCCAATCGTATCAGTTAGGTTTAATAACCAATGGACCAAAACATGTACAAAGAAGCAAGATTCAGAAATTAAACATCGAAAGTTTTTTTAAAGTTATTCTTATAGAAGGGGAACTTGGATATGGTAAACCAGATGCTGCTGTCTATGAAGACGCAGAAAGGCTTGCTCAGTGTGATTCAAAAGATATTTTAATGGTTGGGAATACGTATAATCAGGATATAAGACCACCGCTGCAGAGAGGTTGGAAAGCGATATGGATTCAAAGGGATTCGGATATACCTTTCAGTTTACGTTTGAACAAGCCTAATTTTATTATTCCTCCAAAGTCTCCTAAACCATCTTATATTATTCATCATCTTTCAGAGTTATTCGATTATGTATAATCAGGTACCCTGAAGTTGTATGAAGTTATGTAGATTTCGACTAGACGCAGAACCTGAAAAAATTTTAACAGGTATATATAAAAACAGTAAAATATACCAGACTGAGGGGATGGTACCAGTTTCAGTACATGAAGTAAGTAATGTTGAGTTTTTAAAGCCTATTGGGACCCCTTTCACTATGAGAAAATTCGAATCCTTTACTCACGGAGATTCGGTTAAAAAATTTTTCTATCAGTATGGAAATCCATTAAATCTTCTTGAACCCGCTCAATTCTTTTCGCTGGACCATCAAATAGAAGGACTTGATATACAGATTCGGATCGCTTGTATGATTCAAGAGAATATTTTAAACCCTACTATTTATGAAGTGCAAAGAAGTATATTAGGGTTCATTCCTGTATGCGAAGTGGTTTCTCAGACTTTAATTCGCGAAGAGATTAAAGAAGGGATGCCTGTATGCATTGGTAATGATTTACCTTTATTGCCTGGAGCTTTGCTTATAACAGAGGAAGAGTGTTATCCGAATAAAGAAGATGATTTAAATGAACATTTAAAAAGAGATTGGAATATTAAAATATCTCATGGAGATGAAATACTCCATTCCGATACTCATACACAAACTATTTCATTTAATGAAATGATCCGTTTTACATCTAAATACACACCTCTTCGTGCAGGTGAATTACTTCTTAGTCCTCCATTCAATGTACCGTCCGTGAATGAGATGAGTTGGAAGAGATATATCACTCCAGGAGATGAATTGAATATACAGATAGAGGACTTAGGAGCTATACAGGTAAAATTACTTTAATATTAACTATATAGAGCAACTTGAATTATGAAGCATATCGATATCATACAAAAAAAATTAAGTAACGGTGTAGAAGTTGTTATTGAAAAGAATCCTACGGTTCAATCTGCCGCAGTAGGTGTATTTACAAAAACGGGTAGTGCTAATGAACTCGATAACGAAGCAGGAATTTCCCATTTAATTGAACATATGATGTTTAAAGGGACGAAAGAAAGAAATTCAAAAGAAATAGCTGAAGTTATTGAAGGTAGAGGTGGAATACTGAATGCCTATACGGATAAAGAGGTTACTTGCTACTATAACTTATTACTAAAAGATGACATTGAGCATGGTATCGATCTTCTTTCAGATATGGTGTTGAATTCTGTTTATCATCCTGATGAATTAGAAAAAGAGATTCATGTTGTTTTAGAAGAAATTAAACGTGGGGAAGATGAACCGTCAGATCATATCCATGAGCTTCATTTAGAACAACGGTGGGGCGATCATCCGTATGGTAAACCTGTCATCGGAACGAATGAATCTGTAGCAAAATTTACACGTTCAGACATCCTTAGGTACTTAGAAAGGCGTTATTATTCTGGTAATATTTTATTATCAGTAGCGGGCCACGTTGATCCAGATGAAGTTTTATCCATAGCAGAAGAAAAACTAACCGGTATATCCTCTAAGTGTAAAGAAGGAGATAAGTTTAATAAACCCATCGGATCTTGCAAGAAAAAAGAGATTTCAAAAGATATCGAACAAGTTCATTTTTGTATAGGAAGTGATATTTCGTCAATTTACGAAGATTCAGAAATATATCCCTGTTCGGTAATGAATACAATCTTAGGAGGAGGCATGAGTAGCAGGCTATTCCAAGAAATTCGTGAAAAGAGGGGACTTGCATATTCTGTGGGTAGTTATAAATTAAATTATTCTTGCGGAGGAATCTTTAATGTATTTGGTGGAACAAGTAAGGAGCATTGGGATTTAGTTCAAGAACTTGTCTTTAAAGAGTTTGATAAATTAAAACAAGGTGATATAACTCAAGATGAGCTGGAGAAAACAGCGAATCATATTTGTGGAAACATTGTTTTAGGGACCGAATCGATGAGTTCTAGAATGCAAAGAAACGGAAGACAAGTTCTATTTCATGATAAGATTATTCCAGTTCAGGAAACAGTTGAAAAAATTAGAAGCGTAACCATGGATGATGTTATAACATACGCAAATAAAGTATTGGATCCTGATCTGATGAATATTACTGCTTTAGGACCGTTTTAAAGGCATACTTGGATTAAGTTGACTCTAAAAGTATAGATTCATTTGTTTACTCTATTAAATTCTCTGTAATATCTGAATACGATCCATGCTAAATTCTTGGAGGTATTCAGATAAAGAGTTAAATATATATATTAAGCTAAAGATACAGAAGTATATTTGACATTGATAAGACCACTAGAAGCAATCCTTTTAACTGCTTCTTTGCATCGATTACCATTAGTGTCTCCTTGGATACTTAAAGCCATTCGGACATATCCTTCGCCATGCTCGCCATAGCCAGATCCGGGAATGGTCAGTATATGACTTTTTTCGAGGAGCTCCTTAGCGAATGTTGCGGAGTTCATAGAAGCATTCGGAATTTTAGCCCATAAATAGAATGATGCTTTTGGTTTAGGGATATTCCATCCGATCTCTGCAAGCCCATCACAGAGGATATCTCTTCGTTTGGTATAAATCGAAAGAGTGTGTCTATTAACTACTTCTTTTAACGCGTAAGCTGCCGCTTCTGAAATTGCGGGGAACTGTTTGCTATCTATATTGGATTTAATTTTCATGAGTGCAGCAACAGCATCTTGATTGCCCGCTGCAAAACCGATTCTCCAGCCCGTCATATTGTGTGATTTGCTCAAGGAGTGAAATTCGATGGCATGATTTTTGCTGTTTTCAACTTGTAAGATAGAAGGTGATTTATAATCATCAAAGGTAACACCTGCATACGCCAAATCACTCACAGCTAGAATATTATAATCTTTACAGAACTCTATGAGTTTTTTATAGTATTCTATCGAACATGTTGCTCCTGTTGGGTTATGAGGATAACAAACAAAGAAGAGTTTTGCTTTTTTAGCTATATCAGTAGGGATGTCTTCTAGCACAGGTAAGTATTGATTTTTTTCAAGGAGAGGAGTTTCATAAACACTTCCACCAGCCATGAGGGTGTTTACACCATATACGGTATATCCTGGGTTCGGGACAATTGATATATCACCAGGTTCAATCATGGACCAACATAAATGAGCTAAACCTTCTTTACTACCAATGACTTGTCCTATTTCTGAATGGATGTCAATATCTACACCGAATTCTTTTTTTAGCCAATAGATAGCCGCTTTTAGAAAAGGTTCATATCCTCTAGCGCTCTCATCATATCGATGAAAGATGGGCTTTTCAGCTGCTTTTTTAAGGACTTCAATAATTGCGTGAGGAGTAGGTTGATCAGGATCACCAATCCCTAAATCTATAATATCTGCACCTTTCTTAATAGCTTCATTTTTGATTCTACTTATTTCAGAAAATAAGTATGGAGGGATCAGATCTAATCTACTTGAAGGTTTCATCATATAACTTATTATACCTGCATAAATATTTAGAAAAGTCTATCCTCTATCCTTAGAAGGGGTCTAGTTTTCTTCGAATATTAAATTATTATTCGCTTCAATGAAGGTGTTATTAAATAGATGAAAGGGGAGTCGATGATCCAAATACCCGGTAGTTTGCAACCTTTTGAATAGCATCGTTAGCAAGAGCTTTTTCGAATGATCTAAACCCTGCAAGCTCAAACCCATGCTTTTTTGACCACTTTTTAGTCTGTTCAATCTGCTTAACGGTTAATGATTTTCCAAGTGTGAATGATTCTGCATTCTGTTCTAGCGCTAACATAATAGTTTCACACATACATGCATATGCTGTTCCTTGTGGAAATCCAAAATTAAAACCGAAGTCGACATCTGCTCCTGGTACTTTTACTACTCCACCCTCTATAACGAGAATATCATCCCTTTCCTTAGATACTTTATGAGATACATCTCTTGGCCTTGCTACATCGCAAATTACAGCACCGCTTTTAAAGTGACTAGATTTCAGAACAGCAGTTTCACTGGAAGTTACCGTGATAACAAGGTCAGCTTTTTTAATTTCGGATAGAGAAGTCGTTGCTTTAGCATGGTCGATATGTTTTAGAATCTGTTTAGTTTTCGTTAAGTCTCTTCCTACTAATATCGTGTGTCCAAATCGAGGAGCAAGAATTCGTGCACATGCTTGTCCAATAGAACCTGTTGCACCTACAATGGCTAAAGTGGATTCACCTGGGATGATACCCACCATGCTGCATGCTGCTAGACTTCCTTCAATAGCTGTTTCAACAGTGTAGCTATTACCTGTTGTTACGGCGATGGGGGATTTACTTGCGATCGTGACACCTCCGTCACCTACAACGCTGGTAAAGGCTCCTAAGCCGATAATAGATGCACCTTCGTCTGCAGCGATTTCACAACACTTGATAATTCTTTCGTAAACATCTTCTAGTGGAAGTTTATTCATCATTAAATCTGGGGTAAGGGGGAGACCTATAAACCAACCTTCAGTAGTGTTTCCTGTTTTGGATTGTATACCTTTAATATGGCTTACAATTTGTGGTTTCTTTTTTAGCATCATCTTTTCCAGCATGAATTCTGGAAAAAGTTTTGTCCAAGTTGCAAAACGTGATAAGTCTCTTGTTTGTAGTGGATGAATAATAAAAGCGAATTTCAATGTGCACCTTTCTAAATAAGATAATCTTAATCTTCTTGTAAATTGATCACCTGGGGTGTCCAGTTGAGCGTATTAATAATCTTATGATACTCTTTTTCGGAGATATCTTTTGGATTTTTTTCAAGTAAGGCAACAATTGTTGCTTCCATGACATTTGTAGCAAACGTTTCTCCTTCAATGATAGGTGTTGTCGTGATGAGTTTACTGACACCAGCTTTTCTAAGCCATTCTATATCTGCGCTTCGGACTGTTTGAGTAATAATGATTTTCCCTGGTAACTGATCAGGAGCATATCTTTTAATATAGTGCCAATCTCCAGCTATGATATCTGCTTGATTAAAAAACTTAGGGAATCTTGGTTGCCTTTGATCTTGTTTATGACCAGTAGGATAAAACCATTGAATTGGGAGTTTTGTAATAATAGGCAGAAGTACTTTACCTATTTTTTTAACCATGTCGTAAGAATGAATCGGGATAGGAAGTCCTAAACCAAAGATAAAATCTCCGTAGATAACCTTTCCACCAATTTCATCAATTTTTTGTGCCATCCCATATCGATCAGCTGCTGAGACTACTAATGTCTTTAATTTATCAAACGGAATGATTTTCTGAGTATATAAATACTCTATGGCATATCGTTCTAACGTATGCTTTAATCCACTTCCATCTACATAAGGTGTGGTCTTGAGATGAGACACCATATCTTTTACTTGTTGAAAAGTGTACTTTGTTTCCCCTTGCACGACATAAAGATCTGCACCACCTATCCCTACGACATCAATGTTCCCATCAAGTTCTTTGCATAATTTTTTGAATTTCTCGATAGAGCCATCAGTACCTATTCTTTCGATATCAAATAGATGTCCTAGAAGCTGAACTTTACTTGATTTATTTCGCTGACTAGTTCCAAGACTAATAGAAACAATTTTTTTTGTTTTTTGTTTTTCAGGTACGATCATCATGAATCTAAGTTTATTTTACAAGAAAAATAACATTTAATGTTTTTTCTTGTTATTTGCTCCACTATCTTTCATATTTTCTATATATATAATTAAAACGTCGATGATGAAAAATAAACCATATTTCACTAAAAAAGTTTGTAAGTAAATATAAAAATTGTCTGTGAAAAAGGCATTTGTTTGGATCGATAGCTGTTTGTTCTGAATCAAGCTTGCATAGGGAAACATATGATTACTAGTCCATTTATCTAATATGATATAGAGGATAAAGAAGTAATTTATAAATGAATGGAGAATAGAAGTACATTTAGTAAGATTGTGTTGCGAAGTTAGGTATTGTGAGTATATCTTCTTTCTTAAATTCTGAAGTAGTGCTATAGGTAAAAAAAGAAAAAAGATGTTTAGAATATAGTTTTGATTTACCAGCATTCTCCATTCACCAATCTCAAAGGCAGCCATAAGCCAAATCATGCAAATAGTAAGGGCTAGAAAAAACAGACTCCAAACAGTGATGAGTAGAATAATGCCAACAGCATATATGAAAGGAGATGTTTTAGAGTTTAACGAGATTTTTGTTAAAAAAGGATAGATAAACTGTTGTGTTAAAACAAAAAAAACAATGGAGAGCAGTATGCCAATAGTATTTAATACATAATATAGAGTCATATTTATACTTAATAAGTTTTATTTAAATCATGTATGTTTATTTTAAACATACATGATCGTATTCCCAATTACTCGTAGGCACTCTGTGAATACATGCCCCTAATTGAGTTAAGTTTTGTTCCAGATCCTGATATCCTCTATCAATAAAGTTAACATTTTTAATAATGGTCTCTTTTTCTGAAATCAGAGCTGCTATACAAAGAGCTGCCCCTGCACGTAAGTCACTAGCTTCTACAATAGCGCCTTTTAATTTGTCTACGCCTTCAATAATGCTTAATCGACCTTCTAGAGAGATTTTTGCACCCATTCTAACAAGTTCTGGAATATGACCTATCCGGCTTTCATAGATCGTCTCTTCAATAACGCTAGTTCCCGATGCAACGGTTAATGCAGATGTAATAATCTGTTGAACATCCGTTGGGAACCCAGGGTAGGGGAGTGTCTTAATTTTAATCGGTTTAAGCCTAGAGTCACTTTTGACTCTTACCCAGTCCGTTCCTTCTATAACGGTAGCTCCTGCCTCAGATAACTTTGTAGAAAGTGCAGTAAGGTGATCAGGGATAACATTTTCGACGGTTACATCTCCACATGTAGCTGCTGCGGCAACCATGTATGTGGATGCTTGAATTCTATCTGATGGAATAGTAAACTCTGTTCCTCTTAAATAAGGGGTGCCTATAATTGTAATCGTGCTGGTACCGATACCAGTGATTTTTGCTCCCATGGACATTAAGAAATCTGCAAGTATCAGGACCTCAGGTTCAGCTGCTGCATTATGGATGACCGTTGTACCTCTAGCAAGAGTAGCCGTTGACATTAAATGTTGTGTTGCACCTGCGCTTGGAAAGTCTAGATAAATATCTGATCCAAATAATTGAATAGCTTTACCTGTATATGCGCCTTTCTCAAGTTCGATATCGGCACCTAACTTGGATAAACCTTTTAAATGGAAATCAACAGGTCTTGCTCCTAATTTGCAACCGCCAGGGGCAGGAAGATGAGCTTTCCCTAACTTTGCAAGTAATGGGCCCATCATAAAAAAGGACGTTCTGATGGGTCTTGCATTCTCTTCATCTGCTTCATGATGATGAATTTTAGTACAGTCTATTGAAATAGATGTACCATTATTGAATGTTTCAATTTTAGCTCCAAACAGTTCTAGTAAATTGAGTTTATGTCTGATGTCAGTAACTTGAGGTACATTGTGGATAATGCAGGTTTCATGCGACAAAAGTACTGAGGATAGTATAGCTAATGCAGAATTCTTACTTGCGGGTATTTGTACTGTTCCATGCAAGCGTCTTCCGCCGTTAATATTTAAAATTTCCAATATATTACCACCTTACGTATAACAACTTAAGATTACCAGAATAAATAGGACTTTATACTAGTTCACGAACTTAATCGCGTTCAATTATCCAAAGATTGTTCTTTCTATATCTAGAAACATTCTATATATATTTAATAAATCCTTCTTAAAATAAACAAATTTGAAAATAAGAAGTGGATGGATTTTTTTTTAATAAACTAGTATTTTTACGAATGTTTCTTTCAAATCTATCCTTATATAACTCTTTTCCAATAATTCTGAAATGTATGATTGAAACGGATTCATCATATATTCAAGGATAGAAATATAGGTGCTAAGGAGAGCTAAATGCCTAATAAAACATCATCAGTATCATCTGGAAATTATGTAGCAAATACTACCATCACAGGTTTAGGAAGTGGAATTGAATATGACAAAATGATCGAATCGATCATGAAAAAGAAGAATAAAGCCGTAGAGAAAATTGAGAAGCAGCAAGAAGAACTTCAAGAAAAAATAGATGCTTATAAAGATTTTAGAGAAAAATTAGATGCTGTGCAAACTGCTGCAAAAACATTAAATATGAAGGCCGCTTTCAATGAATATACTACGACTAGCTCAAATGAAGATATTGCAACTATTTCTGCGACTTCGAGTGCAGTTTCTCAGAAAGTCTTGCTAACGGTGAGTTCATATGCCAAAGCAGATAAAATTCGATCTCAAGCCTATACTTCTTATACTGCTACGCTATCAAGTGGAACGATTGTTATTAATGGAAAAGGTATTGTAAGTTCTGGCTCAGATACCTTAAGTGAATTTATCGGAAAGATTAATGATGCTAATTGTGGTGCAGATGCCAATTTATTAGATGATGGAGCTGGTAACTATTATATAGTTATTGCTAATGAAAAAACAGGTGCACTCAATACAACAAAGGGTACAAATAATACGGTTCAAATTTGTGATGTAGATGGTGGAACTCTTTTGAGTGGTGCGGGAGGTTCGGATTTTAATATGTTAAATGGAACACTAGCACTTAGAACAAATGTTACCGATACCATTGCAAGCGATACAGCGTGTTCATTCCGATTTTCTGATAAAGATACACTTTCTATAGGCACGCAGATGGGCTTAACAGGTCTTGCCTCTGGAAACGTGACCATTGGTGGTGTTGCAGTAAATATTGATAGAGATAATGATACGCTCCAAACAATAGCAAACTCTATTAATGCAGCTGGTGGTACTTGTACAGCTTCTATAAACGAACTAGAAGAGAATGGTAGTACTACTTACGCTTTGTATATTACGAAAGGTGGTGGAGCTATCGGTACGGGTGATTTTACAGATAATAGTAATATCTTAGAATCTTTAGGTGTTTTGCAATCAGGTTATAATGCTGGTTGTAATATTGTCGCAGGTCAGAATGCAAGTGTTACTTTAGATGGTGTTTCTGTATCTAGTCAGTCAAATCACATGGATTCTATTTCAGGAACAACAATAAGCTTGCATGGACTTTCTACCTTGACGTATGCAGAATTGAATGTAAATCGAGATTATGATGCTATTGTTGATAAGATGAAGAGTGTTGTCGAAAGCTATAATGATCTTGTAGAATACGTCGCCGAAGAGACGCAGTGGTATGATGATACACAAGAAGGAGGAGTATTAATGGGAGATACTCTTGCTTCAAATTTACCTTCTGAATTGAACCTGAAACTGTTTACAAGTCCGACTGGACTTTCAGGAACCAGTCTTACGAATTTAACACATATAGGCATTTCTCAACAATTGAGTGATGCAGATGGTAATGTTACTAAAAATGGTGTTCGTATTAGTGGGAAGATTCAGTTAGATGAATCTACGTTTAAAAACTATTTAATGACGAACTTGAATGATACACAGAATATTCTTTTACCATCTGGTAAGGGAAGTACAAATACCATTCAGTTTATCAGTTCTACCAATAATACTGTGCAAAATTCTGCCTATGCTGTAAATATTACGACCATTGCTACGCAAGCAACTACAACTGCTGGAACTGCTCAGACATTAAATAATGCTACTGCTGAACAATTAACATTTACTTTCCATGGAAAATCTTATATTGTAGCACTTACAGGTGGAAATAGTATTACGGATAATATCAATGCGATTAATCAGCACGATACAGTTGGAAGGTATGTTACAGCTGAAAATAGTGGTGGAAATATAAAGATTACGAGTAAATATTATGGTCAATATGGAGATTTTACTGTTGTAAGTGATATTGCAGCAGCTGCAGATTCTTCAGGCATTGGTACCACACCAGTCGATGCATCTGGAACAGATGTTGCCGGAACCATTAACGGTGAGACTTGTACAGGAGATGGACAGTATTTGAGAGGTAACTCTGCTAGTGGAACATTTGGAAGTAGTGGTTATACTGCAGGAAATACGACTACGGATGGTCTGAAGATTCGCTACACAGGAAATGCTACAGGTGCTGTGGGAAGTGTTTCTGTGTCGAATGGTGCCATTCAGCAAATGGTATCTTACTTGGATACCGTACTTCAATCTAAATATACTTCTCAGAATGGTAACCCCGGAATTCTTACCGCTATGGAAGAATCTTTGAAAGAGCAGTACAATGAGCTAGAAAGTAACAGAGTGGACTTAAAATTACGTTTACATGAAGAAGAACAACAGCTCATGAGAAAGTTCCAGGTTATGGATGGATCTATTGCTAAATACAGTGCTCAAGCCTCGAGATTAGGAGCTATTATGTCTAGCTTGAACGGCCCTGGCAGTGGCGGCGGCGGTGGGTCTAAGAAGTAGTATTTAGCTTTATCTGAACAAAATGAAGAATAGATAGGTCCATTCCTCAGTGTAAGGATATGAATATACCATAAATCTATGAACATAGCGAAAGGTGTCGATATAAAAATACTTTAGAGTGAGATCGTAGCATTGTCTATGATCTCATATTGTTGTCTGGGAAATTTTTTCTATCAGAGGTTAATTTTTTTGAAAAGAGATAATATCTTGAATAACTCTTGTACAAGCATTTAAGTAAGAGGTATCATAAATGAGTAAGAAGGGCTCATAGCTCAGGTGGTTAGAGCGCACCCCTGATAAGGGTGAGGTCGCTAGTTCGAGTCTAGCTGGGCCCACCATTTGCTTGATCGAGTGAATGGAATATATATCAATTATTGTTATCAGTATGTTCTAACAATTCTTCTAATTCATTTTCTCTTTCTATATCTAAACTATATAGATGGACATCATTGGATTTATTTCGCAAGGAGCTTTTCTCATAACCGGTACATCCTGTTGATCCAATCAGTAAAACACCTGGTACGATGAATACTAAATACTTATTAAATCTATAAAAGTTATTTCTATTAAGATGCATTGATATTAATATTGGATGTTATTTGCACATACTGCAGGCTGCGTTGATATTTTATTCATATAGATAGAAAAAAACATAGCCGTATGCAAACATACGGCTATGTTTTTGAGTAGTCTTATTCGATTATAAACTGTTCAGAAGTTCTGTTATAGATAGATTCTTTTCAATATGAATAAAGACATCTCTTGCAACGGCGATACCTTTTTCTTTATCTTTATAAGTATCTACGAGTTGCTTCAGTTTTGATTCATGATTTAATAAATCAATGTCTAATGTACCTATGTTTTCTGTATCGATGGCGATGCAATATTTTTCAATAATTTTCATAGGAGCAGACTGGTGTTGATTATGCTCATATAATAGATCATTCATAGTATGGAACGTATAATCTCCACTAATGTCTTTAGGAACATGGTATTCGACCCTTTGCAGCCCTTCACCCATATCTATAACTGGACCAATAATTTGAAATTGTTTTTGATATAAGTGGTGTTCTAGTCTGGAAAGCCAGCCAGAAGAAACTATACACTCAGTTCTCATAAGCACAGAGTGAGCAAAACCAGATAGTAGGGTATTTAAAGAAATATTTTTTTCAAGTATCTGAAGGTTAGACCATAAATTTAAATTTTCTTTTTGTGATTCAAAAACTTCTGTTTGATCGGTAAGATTGATAATATGAATGGGAGTATTTGTATCAGTGTTTCTAGAGAGTTGTTCTAAAAAGAGTGGAAAATCAGCATCTTTATCACAATGAAAAATGGTAATACCCAACATATGCTTTTTAGCTGTCGATTCTACACTGTTTGGCGCAGGGGCATGAGATGAAATATCAAGTTTTTCTTTACTTTCTACCTGTTCTTCTAATGATTGATTTTTTAGAAGTTGATCCGCAACTAACATTTTTAATGACTCAGTAATCTCTTTTTGGTTATGGGCTTCTTGATCAAGAGTTCGGACTTTAGAGACCATAGGTGGTCTGTTTTGTGTTGATAATTCTTCTTTATGAACGGAGTTCACTTCAGGTTGAGTATTCGTTTTAGTATGCTCAACAACTGCTTTGGTATAAGAATGATTTGAATGCAACTTATCCACAACATGTGAGGGAAGAGATGCGCTTAACATAAACTGATATGTCGACCACTCTTCTTCTAAACCATCTAAAGAATACTCATAAATAGTTGCGAGCTGAGAAAGATATTTATTCGCTCTTTTACTAGGTTTTACAATACGTTCAAAATGATCAATTTCAAGATCTAGTTTTTCAAATAAAGCTCTCATTGTTTTTGATGTAAAAAATCGAATACGATCTGGATCAAAAACGGATTGTTCTTTTACTTCAATATCACCTTTAACAAGGTTCATAATAACGGACCAGTGCGCAATATTCGAAGAGCTCGCAATGACTTTCCCACCTGTTTTAAGATAAGGAAGAAGTTTTTTAATGGTTGCTTCTGGATCGTTCAATAGGCCAAGTGTTTCATCAAAAACGAGTACATCAAAGAATTGTTTATCAAATGGAAGGAATAGATTTGTCTCAATATCACCCTCGATGACAGTATCTAAATGATGTTTTGCAAGTTCTGCGATTGAGTGCACCTCTTCAACTCCCCAAATTTTCATATGAGGATGTTTCTTTTTGAGAGCTGAGCCTAGTACGCCCATCCCGCATCCGATATCAAGAATTTTTTCTGCATATTGTGGGATCAATTCGGCCAGATTTGAGTTCAATATCTTGTAGTATGAATCATTTCTGACCTTGCTTTTTTTGGCATTTAGTTGGTTGTTTTCTAATACAGGTCCAATAGCTTGATAATCTTTTTCTTTTTGAAGTGATGCACTCATGACTATTTTATTGGTATAAGTACTAGCTGTCTTTAGTGCTAGGTATTTAATTTTCTCAACAATCTATGGATATTCTGCTCTCTATCTTAAATTAACGTATGGGAGGTCCAAGATACATGAAGTGTTGGTTTAGAGGAGTGAAGGGGAGTGGATATAGATAGTTTCCTAACTCATCTTTTCGGTAATCTTCAGGTTTGAAAGATATTTTTTGAATCTGAATTCTGTTTTTAAAAATCTGATTCCAAGAGTTTTGGTAAGAAAGAGGTGCTGGAATGTTTTCAGATATAAAGAGACTCTGAATGTGAATGTCATAATTTATAAAGTCTTCTGTTTTGTCTTGATGTAGATTAGGAGGAATAACATAGAACGATCCTCTCTCTGAGTATAGAGAGGCTTGGATTGGTACAGCTACATTCATCCATGTAGATTTGATGAGGTGCAAATTTTGGTTTGAATAGATTTCTAGATAAATATGTTCAGGTAGCTGATCGCGTGTATATCCTTTAAGCATAAGTTTATCAATGATATCTTTCAATTTTATATTAATAATTTTGAGATTATTTATACTTGGCTGTTCAGAGAGGTTGACAGTTAGTGGTATGAACTGTTTTCCTTCATCGATTTTAGAGGTGTAGGCAAGATTAAAGAATAGAGCATAAGAAGAAGAGGGATTTGTTTCTTCGAGATCCCCGTTTATCTGGTCGGTATCGGATGCGGATTGATCCTCTTTTCGATGGTTATACTTAGGATCATCTTCACGAGTTGATAGATATGATGGTGTGTCAGCATATTTTAGATGTATTTCAATTTGAGTGTTATCATTGTCAAGAAAGGCTTGGTAAGACTTTAAAGGAAGTAGACATTTTTTAAAGACAAATGCTTCGTTATAATCAATATTTTTTGTTTCTAGATGTTCAGGAGCAATAAATTGTGTTGGGTTCACGACAATATGATTTTTGGAAACGAAAAAGATGTTGGGTCTGTTCTGCTGATGATAGATAGGTCCAGATATATAGATAGTTCCATTGCAGACTAATGTGAGATTTTGGTTTGGTGGAACCATGCCGCTTACAGAACAGTCGCCATCAATACATATAGGACAATTTTTGATATCTGTATACTTGGTGAACACAGGTTCAATGTTTTGATTCTTCCAGACAAAACCTTCATTTTGAAATTCTATAGAAGCTACTTGTGGCTGGAAGTATGGACCAAACCAGTGCGTATTTTTTCGCATCCATTTTTGAGGAACAGCATGAATATCTTCGGTTTGATAAGGTGATGTAAAGAAAAAAGCAAGGGGGTTATTGTTAACATCTTGAGGCTTTGATTTCCATAGATTCCAGAAAGAAGAGCTCATGTTAGAAAAGAGATGAGGCAGGTTAATATTTGTATCATAGGAAAAACCTGCTTGAGTTATGATTTTTTCTAAATCTGTGTTTACTCTTTGAAGTAGGAGTCTATTGCTCAATATTTCGAAAGAATCAGGTGTTGAAACTTGGAGTGCTAATTTATTTTTGATATGATCGAGATTGTGAAATAGACGCAAGTAGGATGTTTGATTATATGAATTTCTCATAAGAGGTGAATCGATAATTCCTATACATTTTGCTTCTTGATATGATAGGTTTTGGTGATGAGTGGTTGGGTCGTTTTCTAAGTAAACACCTTGTTTCGCAACACATTCAATAACAGTTTTATGGATGATGTTACTACAATTTGGAATAAATGCAGAAGTATCATTTAAGCTTTTGATAATTCTTATTCGTGTAAGAATTCTCGTGTTATTGATAGAGTCTATTTCTCTTGTAAAATAACCTTTACCATCTGGTCCATCAAGGGATAAATATCGGTAGTCGGGATCATTGGTATTGGTGTTCTGTATATTCTCTCTCCAGTCAGCAGCTAACGGCTCGCTTTGTATTATTTTTTGATATGTTTGAATGACATGTTGTTTTGCTGACTGGTATAAAGAAGTTCGTTTATGGTGCACAGAAGAAGAGTGAATGTTTTTTGCAATAAGTGCTGTGAATATAAAAGTAATTAACGTCATGATGGATAGAATCATGATAGTTAGAACAAGTGCTTGTCCAGATATGTCATGTATTCTTCGAGGTGTTACCCGAGTAGCACGCTGGTAATGAGTCATTCTAAAGGTGTCTCCTCTTCTTTTTTGAAAAAGGATGTGGTTCGAAATTCTGCTAATTCATTCGACTTAAAGTTTGTATTTATTTTTTTTATGCCTGATAATATTATGGATAAACAGATATCTTGAGAAGTATTGGATCTATTCATTGGATCGTTCAGATTGTAGCTAAAGGATAGGTTCCAATTTTTCTGTAAAAGATTAGAATTTATTTCATCGGATAAAGTAATCATAAATATTTTTTGTTTTAAAAAATAGTTCTCTATATAATTTTTAAGACTCTCAATGGTTGTAGAAGTTTCATCTATCGTCTGCACTAGATTTTCAGAGATAACATTTATAGCCTTAGCAACTTTTTCAGATTCTGATACAGTATCTAGTGTATATGATGAGATGGTGTCTGAATATATAGGATATTGAAATTCTTTCGATTTTGATTCATCTGTAACTAATCTAAAAGGAATAAAAATAGTTTCTTCTAATGAAGAAAGAGCTTCGTTTGCTACTGCATTGTCTCGCTCTGATCCATTGCTTATGAATAACTGGATAGAATTGGTAGCGATGATAGGATTGCTTGAAATAGAATCTGAAATCGTTTCGAATAAATTTATATGTGGAGGAATGATGACCTCTTGAGCTATATCTGGTGCAATTCTATTCATGATGAGGTTATATGATGTAGATTTTATATAGGGGTGTTTTGTGGTTGCAAAGATATGGATAAGATCGGAAATATCCTTTAACATAAGAGATGGAAGATCATATTTAGGTATAGCAGGAATACTGATTTCTTGGCGGATATTTCTGTTTTCGCTGTTTGAAATGGTCTGGAAAGATTCTTTGATGATTAGTCCAGAATGAATACTGCCTGATGTATCCCAATGGAGTAAATCAATATGTCTATCTGGGATGAGATCTTCAACATCATGTGGAGCATTGATTGCTTTGAGATAGTCAATGAACTGAGCCGTATCCATTTTTTCGAACTGTTCTAGGTCTGATTTGATATTTGGTATGTCAGGGCGAGTGTCTGCAAGAGAAGAATAGTTAAAGATAATAAGACGTTTGAGAGTTAACAGATTGATATTATTTTTACGAATATTATTGTCGATATCAGGAGATTGATATGGGCGCAATGAATTTTTTCTATCAATATAATATCGAACAAAATGATATGCTTGTTTTTCTCTTTTGTCTGGAATAGATAGAGTCTGTTTTAAAGTAGGATCTATACGATTACCCGCATATGGATTTAGCTGATATGGACTCGCGGTCTGCTGCGTAGGTATGAAAAGATTTAGTTGAGTCGAATTGAGAGTGATTGTATTTCTATTGCTTAAGGGAATGGTGATATTTACATTCGGAGCAGAATAACTATTTGCTAAATCTAAATCTTTCTTTATTCTTAATCCTGCATGGTTGAGAGCTAATTTAGTATCTATTCTACTATCGGTTTGAGATACGATTTTCATGCTATGAAGCATAGGCATAAAGATGATTGATAATATGATTCCTAATAGACTAACAGCAGTAAGCAGTTCTATAGTTGTAAATCCATATGGTGAAAATTTATGTTTTAATTGCATGTCCTTGAATGGCAGGAAGAACAAAAACATGATTGCTATCCTGGCGATTTTCTAGTTGATTCCAGCTAATCTCTATTCTACTATTTTGTTGTGATGAAATAATAACGGATGCTTTAAATTGATGTTTCTTTTTAAATAGGAGAAGTAGAGAATTTGGTATATCATTGGAATTCTTAAACTGGATGGTTCCCATTGCTGGATGGATTATATATTTATTTTTATCTATAAGAGAACCTGTTTTTAAACTTAAGATGTTATGATTCTGTTCATTTGGATGAATGCTTCCAAATATAAAATGATATTTGGAAGCATTACTGATACTGTTTTCTGTAGAATTAGAATTTTGGTATATGTATTCGTAAAAGATATTATTTGAAATCGGTTTATATATAATATCCATAGATGGATTTCTTCCGTTAGAGAATAAAAATGGGTTTATGAAGACTTGTAATATGTTGTTGCCTAAGGTTTTATAGGTATATTTTTGCTGTTGATCAAAGGAGTATTCAAGGTTGATTTTTTCTAAAGACACTTTTCTCTGTTCAAGGTTTGCATCGATGTTTGGAGTATATTTAATCGTTATTGAATCAATTTCTGATATTGGAAAAAAAGTATCCACTGAAATCATTCTCGAGCGATCAACGTTTTCATTCTCAATGATTCTGCATTTACTTAGAGAAATTCGCTCTTCAACTTTTGCGGGAATATCAGATTGTCCAGGATCACTGAATAGAATTTCATGTGGATGGTTTTCTAATCGTTGCGATATAATGTTGGCAAGCTGGACTGCCTCATCTTTTAGTTGAACACGTTTGAGGGATTTAATCCCAGTAGGGAATATCTGAAGAGCATATAAGATACCTACAGTAAATATGGTTAGAACAACAAGAATTTCTTGAAGTGTAAATCCTTTCTGATGACAAATTCTCGAATATTGCATATCTTTTTATTCTCTCGGTATATAACTCCAGCTGTACTGGAACATATCTAAGGAAGAAACTATTTCAATATGTCCATTAAGATAAAGGACCAAGTCCTTGCTATCTGTGTCTGGGATATTATTTTTCCATTTTCTATAAGAGGAGTTCCATGTTACTATGGTGTTTGATGGCGGATTATAATAACCTAGTTGCCTGGGATTATCCGTGGGGGATCCTCCGTATTTGATTGCTTTTGTGGACCAATAAAGAGTGTATCTTAATTCGTTTGCTTCTTGATTATTTGCTAAAAATCTGGGTTTGTATGGGACTTTTATAGCATCATATCCGCTAAATTTGTATGTATGTTTTACGTTTGGTGAATTTTTATTTTGAGGGAGGGTGCTTATTGTACGGCGCTGATTGGGATTGCTTGTAGTGGTTAAATTTAGAAGAGGTGCGAATCCATCAGAAGAATGAAAAGCTTGTTCTGTGTTATTATTTTTATGAGGGAAAAAATTAGGAAGCATGTTGGATGCTGAGGTTAGGAATGTTTCTTTTAGTTGAGAGGGTTTAAAGGCTTGAATGCTTTTAACGTATTTTGGATAAAGAGTTTTTGTTACCTTAAGTTCGTTATTATTCGTTGAGTCAACAGTTGCATGCCCAGCCAAGGATTCAGGGAAATATCCATGATCTTCTTTATACATTATTAATCCAGCCCAAATTTCTTTCATGGAACTGATATCAGAATTTCGGGATGATTTTAGTCGTATATTCTGGAGTGCTGGAAAACTGATGGCGCTAAGAAGACCGATAACTGCCATTACTGCCAGGAGTTCCATAATTGTAAATCCCTGTTTATTTCTCATACTAGTAGTTTACTGCTAATATACTTTTTATTCGAGGATCATTGATATCTATAGATTGTTTTTTAACCAGTAATATGCTTGCTTTCCAATAATCTTGCTTGAATGGATATACGGAAACCATCAATATTAACCTCTTCTATTTTACTGCCAAGATGATAAGATGCCTCAAATGTTATGAGTTTTTTAATGTTCACTCCTAGTCCAAAGTTCAGATGCCAGCCTAATTGAAATTGGGATGTTTCCGACTGATACAGATCTATTCTTGGGCCAATACAGGAGTATAGTTGAATTCTGGACGTATCAGAACCTATGGAATGTGAAAAACCAATACTAGGCATACATGAAAAAAAGGAGAGGAGATTACTGTTTTCGGAATTGCTTTTTTTTTCCTCTGAAAGATCGTTCGATCTTTTTTTGTGTAGAATATCGAAAAAAAATACAGGATGCGTACCATTGAGATCTGATTCCGTTTTACAATTGATACCAAAGTGAAGCCATCTTTTCCCGAATAATTTCTGCGTGTTTTTGTCCGTAGGAGTGTAGTTGCCATAAAAAACATTTACTTTCATGGAGTCTAATATGTCATACATGGTGGTGGGTTGAGGGGTTTGTGATGCTTTAGCGTAAGTTAAATTTAATAGAAAGATGCAGGTTATTCTAAAAAAAATACTTAAAAACGGTGTTTTCATGAAGAAATTTTACTCTTTATTTAGATCATTTAAATCAAAAATATTTTTTCTAAAAAAAAATATAAGCAGGATATCTCACGTGAAAAAAGAATTTCAATATATACAAGCAGAAATTAGTCCTAAATACCTATTACTGCAAATTTTATACCAACCATTATATTGTTTACATTTGGAGAAATAATGATGAAAAGGCAATTCACAGAAAAAAGCCTTAACTGTAAAAAAATAAATATTGAAGCTATGGCATCATCAAGTAAATCTTTTCGAGAGAGACTTGTGAGTAATCCCAAAGACGTCGTATGTGAAGAGTTAGGGATATCAAAAGTAAGTTCATTGAAAATTACACTGATAGAAGAACAAGAGATGGAAATAATGATTGTTCTACGGCATCCATCAGGAAACTATAGTTCATATGAATTTGATGCCATAAATAAAAAAAAGGGTAGTGAAGAGTTGGGGATAGAGGATTTAGATCAGGTATCTGGAGGAGTTTCCTCTAATCATTATTCCGATACAGATAGCTTCACCATCTCTTCTAAACTAGAAGAAGGGAAGTACACGAACTAAGTAGGTGAGTAGCATTATACAAAAGGTATTTTATTTGGCCCAAAAGATGCATTATAATAATCAATAATATGAGATCCTGGCGGGATGACTTTATCAATATCTTCTTTGATTTTTTCTTCTAACTCTATTTGGCATGAAATAACATTTTCTCTGAGTTGATCTAATGAAGTGGCGCCAGTAAGTACAGAAGTAATTCCTTTTTGGCTAGAAATCCAAGATAGGGAGAGTCTTGAAAGACTTAATTCATATTTTTTAGCAATTTTATCTAGCTCAAGTATTTTGGGAGCACAGGTGCCGATAAATCTTCCATGAGGATCACTTTTCGAATACCTAGAATGAGGTGGCATGCTACTTAGATATTTTCCAGAGAGTTGACCACCAGCAAGAGGAGACCAGGGGAAAATTCCAATGTCATATGTTTTGCAATAGGGGATGAGTTCTCTCTCTATACGTCTATCTAATAAATTATATGGAGGCTGTTCGGAGACGAAACTATGGGTACCTAATGCTTTTGCTACGTATTTAGCTTCACAGGCTTGCCATGCAGAAAATGTAGAAGTTCCAATATATCGAACTTTTCCAGATTTGATAAGATCGTCTAAAGCGCGTAGGGTTTCATCGATTGGGACTTGTGGATGTGGACGATGGAGCTGATAAAGATCTATCCAATCTGTATTTAGTCTTTTAAGAGATGCTTCGCAACTTTCTATGATATTTCTACGAGTATTCCCCCAAGAATTACAGTTATCTTCTTCCATTTTTCCATGCCCTTTAGTGGCTATAAGAATTTTATTTCGAATAGATGGTGTGATAAATGAACCGAGTGTTTTTTCACTATTACCATGGCCGTAGACATTTGCTGTGTCAAAAAAGTTGATTCCTAAATGGACAGCTTCCAAAAAAATCTCTTTAGAAGTTTCGTCCGACGTACCGATATTCCAGTTACTTTCTCCAAAGGTCATAGTTCCTAACGATATTACGGAGACTTGAACACCTGTTCTTCCGAGACTTCTATACTGCATGCTGTATAAATTATATCTTAGGTTTTGATGGTTATAGGTTGAATAGAGAATGATTTCTATGGTTTATTTGATATATCTTCCAATAATCTTTATTAATTGAATAAATGATTGATAAAAATACTAATGAGGATTGTTTGTTGAGAAAAATTTGTATGAATACTATCAGATTTGTCATATTGACGATGTTGCTAACAGGATGTTTTACAATGAGTGATATTTTTCCTGGTATGGATAGCATAGGAAAAAAGTCGTTGAGTAACGGCGCATTGCACGTACCTAATGAAGTATTTAAACAAGAAGAAGAGTATTTAAAGGAAAGAAAAACAGAATTAATTCGTTTTGAGAATTAGGCCGATTCAATTAAACAAGCTTCTGAAAAAAGTGTGCATGATAAACTCGTGAGTGAGTTAGAAGCGAGCAGAAGTACTCTAAAAGAATTAGACCAAAAGATATTTAAATTATTTGAAGATTATAATATAAAACCGAATCTTAGCGCCTCTGATTACAATTGGACTCCAGCAGAGTATCATGAACTTGTAGATAGCAATAAAAATCAAGAAGTTGAGAGTCCCGTTTTAATTAAGCAAAATAATTAGTTATTTGATAAAAAATGTATTACAAAGAGAGCATAAATGGAAGTGTATAAGATGTTTAGAATAAAAAAAATAACCAGCTTTATCATATGTGTAAATACGGTATGTTGTATGATGATTTTTTCATATGGAAGCGACTTGTCTCAAACGGATTCTCAATCTGTAAAGAAAGCTGAAAAAGTCTTAAAGATGGAGGATTCTAATAAGAGTCTATCTTTTAGAGAGAAATTGGAAAGTGATATTGCTCATTCTAAAAGTGCAAAAGAAGCCATGGATAAACTTCCCACTCCGTTAAATTTTATCATGGCCATGTTTAAATTATATCCATCTGAGTTTTACGGAGTATGCAAATCTTATGTTAAAAATAGTGTGAATGATTTACCTTCAATGATTACTCAGAAAACACAAGATACCTGGAATTGGACGAAAGAAAAAGGAAAAGGAGTCTATAATCGCACCCTACAAGCATATCAATCTATATTTAGCTATTTCCTAGGAGAAAAAGAGCGAGAGAAAGAAAAAAAAAGATTTAGTACCGGGCAATGTAGAGAAGGATATGGACCTGTTAAAAGAGTATATGCAAACTCATGTTGAAAAAAATACAGTTATGAACAGAACTTCATCAGCGTCCAGTATTAGTAGTATCTCTAGTAAAATTGATCAGATTGATAAGGAGATTAACGAATCCTTCTTAGCTAGAAAGGCTATAAACTATCTGCCATACCCTGTAAACTATATAACTGCTTTATCTATTGTATATCCCTATAAAGTGGCAACCGTTCAGCTTATGTTTATTGGGCAAGCGGCAAAAGAGTCAGGATCTTGGTTTTGGGAGCAATCCAAAAAAGTAGGTGGTAAAGTAAAAGATTCTATGACAGGCGCTTCTGATGGATATATGAGCGCTTTTTGGAAGTATATAACTGGAAAAGAAGATTATTCTGAAAAAAAAGATGATAAAACTTCACAAAAAGAAGCTTCTTCAGGAGGTTATTTGGATAAGTTCTGGCATGCTTTAGGTTGGCAAGATAATGCAAGTAAGAATTTAAATCATACTGAAGATAAATCCGAAATCGATTCAGAACAACCTAAATCTTCAGCTGAACACCCAAGTGTACATCCTGCTAAAGATCCAATAGATCAGAAAAAACTGGATGATACAGAGTTGAAAGTGAATGCATTCTTTTCAGAACACGCTCATACATCATCATAATAAACGTTTGTTCATATTAGATACAAAGTTATGAATTTTCCCTATGAGTATAAATTTAATACTCATAGGGAGATAAGAGAGATTATTGATTCAGTATTGGTTTCCATATGAAAAACTCAATTTGATACTGAATTCATGATGACATTGAGGATTCTAGTTATTTGATGCGTTTTGTATAAGTTTATTAATGATTCGAAAAGCGATTTGTTGTAAATTTCTCTGATCCTCTTGTGTAGTATTTTGATAATCGATCAAATTTTCGTAGTAATCAATAGACGATATAGGATCTTTGATATGTTTGAATTCACCTGGTGTATAGTTGTAATTCGGGTTGTTTTCGTTTAATGTTGCTGTTTGACCGTGAGAAATGTAATATTGTTGAGGTGAGTATTTATGTTTATCTTCAAGCCAATGGATAACTTTCTGTTCAAGGTCTTTAAACAAGGTGGAATCAATGTTAGAGAAAATCTGATTGTTTTTTTTTAATTCTTTCAGTTCAAATCCTTTATCTTGATACATTCTACACGCTATGAGGCCCACCACATGTTCATATCCATATCTGGCAAGTCTATTTTTACCTGAAGGTTTTGGGATAATATTGTTATGGATGTAATATTTTAATCCACGAAGTGTGATTGTATCCTGATACACTTGTTTAAGGTAGGAGTTTACAATGACGAGAAGATCGTCTATTTTGTAAGGTCCTTTTGTTTTCAAGTGATGAATAGGCATAGTATATCAATTGAACGTTGTTTTATTTTAACTTAAATTGAGAACTTTTTGTATTGTTGATTGCGGATTGTAAATCCTTATAGATGTTTTCATTTCCCAAGATGTCATTAAAACCTGCTTTTATAAACATATCATATGTTTGACCAGAAAGTCCACAAATAAATAAATGTTTCTTTTTTGCTTTTAATTCTTTTAATAAATCTTTAAAAGCATCTATCGCTGTACTATCTATAGCGGTCATGTTTTTAAGATAAAGAATAATCGTCTTCGTGTTATGGTCATCTTGGATATTATGGGAAATCTTTTGCAGCTTACTAGAGGTGCCAAACATCATAGGGCCAGAAATCTCGTATATATGCGTGTCTTTTGGTATTTCAAGAGGTAATAAATGGCTGACATGATCTTGATAATGATTATTGTTCCAGAGATTTATTTTAGTGCTAGATGAAACTTTTTGAATATAGAGAATACCAGAAAGAAGAATACCTGCTTGCATAGCTGTTTCTAGATTTTTAAAAACACAACATAAGAACGTGATAATCCAGACAGCTATATCTGACTTACTTAATTTCATCATTTCAGGAATAAGGTGCCATTCACCAACGCTATACACGACATAAAACATAATTCCTGAAAGGACGCAGAGCGGGATATGGTTTGCAACTGGTGCAAAAACTAAAACAATACTAAAGATAATCAAAGATTGAAAAACAGCAGCAAAAGGAGTTTTTCCACCATTGCCGATATTACTGGCGGTTCTTCCTATAGAACCTGTACAGGGCATTCCTCCCATGAAGGCAGATGCAATATTTCCACCGCCTTGAGCAATGAGTTCCATATTCGGATTATGTTTACTTTCACCCATTTTATCACCTACTACTGCTGATAGCATGGATTTAAAAGCTACAAGCATTGCAATTGTGAAGCTTTTTTGAAAAAGAACTGGGATTAGTGAATAATTAAATGAGCCTGGGAATAAATCTGGAAAACCTATAGGTATTCCACCTGGATAACAAGAACCAATGGTGATAACATTTAATTTAAAGAAGCTTGCAAAAAATGTTCCACCTAAAGTAATGATTACACCGAGAGGAATTTTTTTCATTCGATTTTTAAGAAAGAACATACTTAGAAAAACAGCAAGGGAAAGAAGAGTTGTTTCTATTGAAAAGGTATGGAAATATTGACAAAAAGCATATGCTTTTTCTGGAATATTTTTGGCGGAAATGTGAGAAGGTATTTGGACTCCAAAAAAACGAGTGAGTTCTCCTACCACTAGCATGGCTCCGATTCCATTTGTCATAGCCAGAATAATAGTTCTCGGAATGTAGTCAATAATAGCTCCCATGCCAAGGAATCCGAGTGCTATGAGAATAATCCCCGTTAGCACCATACATGTAAAAAGACCATCCACACCATGTTCTGACATCGTTGCAATGACAAACATATGAAATCCTGCTGCTGGACTTGTCATTTGGTATCTTGATCCAGTTAATAGAGCAGCAATAAGTCCTGATGCAAATGCACAGTAAAGTCCTATTTCTGGTCGAAGATTGGAAGAAATAGCATAAGCCATTAGAAGAGGGAGGGACGTAGAAGCAACGACTAAAGCAGATGAAAAATCTGAATATGCTGTACTTATATTATAGTTTTTAATGTAGTCTAAAATAGCAGGTCTAAGATCGAATCGAAAAGATTGGAAAGGGTAAGATTTTTTACTATTCTTGGAAGATACATGGTTAGTGTCCATATGGGTATCGATGGTATTTACGGGTTGTATTTCTGAATGATCTGTTTTCATGCTTATAATGCTATTTTTGAAGATTCTATCAATGTATGATATAGAAAATAATAATAATAATTAAGAGTCTATCAATCATTAGTTTACATTATTCGATAAATAATTTATACTTAGTAGTAATACTAGCCAATCGATTACAGAATACTTTTGTACTAGAATCGTTTAGGATTTTTGATGAGTCTAGATAAAATATTATTTATATGGCATAATCGTAACGCATCTAAACGAAATATCAAAGAGGTGTTTTTTTCGATTCTGGAGGACTAATAACAATTTATGGATTTTCAATTTTTATATACCATGGGAGTAATATTTGTATCCTTAGGATTACATGAGTATGCTCACGCTAAACTTGCAGACAGTGCTGGTGATCCGACTCCTAGGATGTATGGAAGAGTTACTTTAAACATTTTAAAACATTTAGATCCTCTAGGAACCGTCATGATCGTTTTATCATCCCTGGCAGGTTTTGGGATAGGGTGGGGGAAACCTGTTCCGATGGATCCAAGAAAAATGAAAAATCCTCGATGGGATTTTTTTGCAGCCGTGGCAGCGGGACCGATAACAAATTTTTTTATCGCAGTCTTTTTTGGATTCATTCTTCAGGCATTGATTTCTTCTGAACTGAAGATTTCGATAGAAATGGCTCGATTTTTAATTCAAGCTATATATATCAATCTATTTTTATGTTTTTTTAATTTGATTCCCATTGGTCCTTTAGATGGTCAGCACTTGGTAGGAACATTATTGCCTGATAGATTACGATATCAGTGGGTTAAATGGAATATGTTGTATGGTGGAAATGTTTTGATTGCAATAATTGTTATAGGTCAGATGACAGGCAATTCTTTTATCATGAAAATCCTAGAACCTATGGTTCGTATTGTGTTTAAGTTTATTACAGGGATTTCCTGAATACATATGGATCGATTTTAATCAGATTCTTTTTATTATATTAAATTATATAATAGATGGACTTGATTTTTATAAGGCATTCATATTAAGAATGATCATCCTCTTTTGTAAAAATAAAAACATTCTATCGGATTATGATAAAAAAATATGCATAGGCAAGATGTCTTCTTTCCATGAAAACTCTTTCTCAATCTGTTTTATGAAGATATTGATTAAAACACCTTATATATCGCGATAGTGTGATTTGTTTTTCTGATATCAGTTCTATGCTTTGATTTGCGGATATCAGCAATTACAATGGATCCTGTTGATTGAAAGAGTTCTTTCTAGCAAAGGTAGAATTTTTCAAGTTAGTTACAGTCTAGCTTAGAGTTGAGTGGATTACCTGCAAGAAATATATTCTGCAAGACAAGTACGTGATTTTTTTTATTATTCAATTAATTTATTAATGTATGAGCTTATTTGTTAAATTCAAGCAATTTATAGGTATAAAAAATTATTTTGATATACATATCTCATTTTCTGTAATTGCCGATATTTTTTTAGTTATGAGTATCTTTAGCGATATAAATTATTGCAATCTTTTAAGCGTAGATTCCTTACTAGAAGGTAATTCATCTATTAAGATATATTTTATATATCTTAATAGATGAACGATTTCTAAAGAGTGGCGACCCAAGGTTTTATAGCCTCAGTCATGATACACTGTGGGCATTGATCGCCTTGGACATGTCCATCATTTAATGGGTCAGATGAGCCTAGTATTCGCGTATGATTTAAATGGACTGTTTTGGTATGTCCCTCAACATTCTCTTTATATGAATCGGATTTTTCCTTTAAACAAGCTTTCCCAGATGCGCTATAAGTTGGTATGAGCCCATCCGTAATAATTCCAGGTATAAATATTGAGAAAATATTCTGGATAAAACTTCCTGTTGTAGAAGTATTACTTTGAGGAGGGTTTCGATCTTCAGTATTTCCTGTCATATAATCATCATACTTATCTCCTACAAGAGTAAAGTAATTAGCTATTTTTCTTGATTCCTCAGGTTGGGATGCATCATTTAATTTTGTTAGAAATTCTGATCTTTCTTTGAAAGGATCAAACGCTGTAAACATATCGAGAGTAGACCAGGTTTCCTCACTTGGAATAATATTAAAGAATCTTGCAGGTATTCCCATATGAGGAGAACCAAAGGTTATCAGGTTTCCGAACTTAGGATTTTGATCTTTTGAGCTTTCTAAGAGTAGATCATTTTCTTCTAAAGCAGCTCTTGATAGAAGTCCTCCCATGCTATGCGCAAAGATATCTACCTTGCTTGCATTTTTAAACAATTCCTTTGCTCTGTGAGAAAAATCGCTTGCTAAATTAGAGAGTCTCCCTACGGAAGAGTATGCGTATCCTACGATAATGTCATATTTTTTTTCATTTGGGTTATCTAGATGATATACATCGTTATATAAGAATCTTGCTAAATGAATTAAACTTCCTAAACCAAATGTAGGCTTCATAGGTTCTGTCCATGTTGAAGTCATTTTCTCTACTTTTTCTTTCTTGGATTGGCTAAAGAGCCCTACAATATCTACTCCTATTTTTCCAATGGGTGAATTTAGCATCGTATGTGCATAATTTTTAAAACCATTAATCAAACTTGTTGTGTTATGTCCATGAACAAGTAGAGCAACTCTTTTCTGAGTTGTATCGATCTCAGATTCAGGTTTTATATTCCATTTTCCAACTTTTCCTGGTTCATTTTCATAAACGCACCAGTTAAAAGGCTTTGTTGTCTGAGCTTCTTCAGCCTCTTTGACTCCAGATTGTATCATTCTAGGAGCTTCCTTTTTAATGACTTTATGGACTGTTGAAAAAAAATCTAGTACATCATTACTATCAATACTATAATGAAAAGTTGGTGCTAAAGATAATATTATAAAAAGTGTACGTTTGAAATGTTTCATTTTTTTTATCTACTTCCATGAATTTATATCTCTTTCGTTCCACTTAGAGAGGGATGTTCTTGCACTTGAAAATACTAGTTTTATCGCAGATTGTTTTTAAAAAAAGGAAATAGTAATGCATGATGATACATCAATATAATCTACTGATTGCCAAATGTTTAATGTGTAGAGTGTTAATATGATGCCTTGTGTTTGAATTTCTAAAGTTGGGATATAACGCGTTTCATCTAATACATCACCATTAATAAAAGAAATCTGGAGCGAAGTTAAGCTTTGAGCGGTTCTTAATATGGTAAATGAGTAGTGATTAATCTTATTGTGGTGATTTGAAGATGAAATCTTATTTATGATTTGTAATAGATAAACCTTTTAAAAAGTAATTCTGAGCAAAAATGAAAAAAACAATCAATGGGAGCATGACAATTACTGCTCCTGCCATCAGCAAATTCCACTGTTCATAATGAAAGTATTGGTAGGTTCTTAATGCTATTTCTAAGGTTTGTTTATTAGGATCATTTAGATAAATTAAAGGATTAAAGAAGTCTTTCCAGGTTGCTACAATAGTAAGCAAAGCAACGGTTACAAGAGCTGGTTTTGATGTAGGAAGAATAATTTTTATAAAGATATTCACAAAGTTAGCTCCATCAATCATTGCAGCTTCTTCGTATTCTTTAGGTATATTTCTGAAAAATTGTCTTAATAGAAATATACTAAAAGCACTTCCACACATTTGGGGAACAATCAGAGGATAAAAGGTATTAATCCATCCCAGGTGTTTAAAAAGCACAAATGAAGGGAGAGATAAAACAATACTTGGAATCATCATTGTGCTGAGTAAAATTAAAAATAATTTATTTTTACCACGGAATTCAAGTCTTGCAAAAGCATACGCGGCCAAACTTGAAGAAAATACGTTACCAATCATGCTCAGAGATGCAATCACTAAAGTATTCCAGAAACATAAAATGAAATTTACAGAAGGATCACTAAAAACTTCCATATAATTCTGCAAAGAAAAAGATTCTGGTAAAGACCAACTTGGATTGAGAGCTATTTCTTGTGGTGATTTAAATGATATGGTTATCATAATGTAGTAAGGACCTAGGAAGAAAATGGTCGCGATACATAAAAAAAAGTACGTTAGGCTCTTTTTTAGAATGCGTTTTGCATGTATCCATTTTGAATTCATTTATTTCATCTCCATCTCTGCATTGATCCATCGATTCTTTTTAATTTGTATATAAGTCAATAAGAAAATAATACCAAATAATATCCAAGCTAATGCGCATGCATAACCCATTCTAAGAGAAATAAAAGCTTCTTTATATAAGTGAAGAACGTAAAATTCTGTAGCATGACCAGGCCCACCTTCTGTTAGAACATATGCTTTTGTGAAAACTTGAAAACTTGCTATAACTCCGGTAATAAGACAAAACCATATTGTTGGAGATAAGTGGGGAAGTGTAATAGAATAAAACCTCTTCCATTTACCAGCTCCTTCGATAATTGCAGCCTCCATTCTAGATTTAGGTAGTGACTGTAGTCTTGCAAGGAAAATAATAATACAAACCCCTAGAGACCAAAATGAAATAAAGGTTAAAGTTCCCAATGCAGTGTTTTTGGTTCCTAACCAATCTATTGTTTCAGAAGTACCTAGAAATAGTTCTACGATACCTCTAAGACCGAGAGGATTTTCGTTGCCTGTTTTTCCATAAATAAATAAATTGATGAGGCCACCTTGGACTTGAAACATTTTTCTCCAAATTAAACTTGTAGCAACGCTACTAGCCATACAAGGAAGATAGAAAAATAGACGGAAAAGTTTTGTCCCTTTTACCGGAATATTTAAGAGAAGCGCGATAAGTAAAGAAATGAACACTCCAATCGGAACTGAAACAATAGTATAGAGAGTGGATACCATCAAAGCATTAAAAAATAAATCATCTTGGGTAAAGGCTTCTACATAGTTTTGCAGGCCTAACCATTTTGCTGGAAGAATCATATCCCATTCAGTTCCACTTAGAATCAGTGATATGATTACAGGGCCTAATGTTAAGCATATTATACCAATAAGCCAAGGAGAAAGCAGTATATATGCTAATTTGTTATTTTTACTAGGCAGGGTGTTTTTCTTTGGCCAGAGAACCCATACAGCAAGAATCATAATAAGTATAGCTGTGATACTCAGTGCGATATTCCAGTTAAATAAGACAGAATTAGACGCTGGATTATTAATTCGATCTAAATATTTTTGAGCATTCGTATTGGCTATATTCAATACGTTATTTGCACTTGCTTGATTATTCCAAAGAAGAGGAAGTTCTTCTGTTAGAAAGGTACTCATTCTGGGCCAATATTCACTTCTAGGTTCAAAAAAGCCATTAAGAATTAAATCATCTGTACAAATTCTATTCTGTGGATATTGTTCTTCTTTAGGAAAATCTTTTTTAGGTATCCAGTATTCAAGGGCTAGCTTTCTATTCGCAGGTTGAGTTAGTCCAGCAGCAGTTGTTTTCTTCATTGTAAACTTGCCAGATAGAAAGTTTATCAGTCTCCATGCTTCTTGTGGGTGTTGTGAAGATTTCATCATTGCATATCCACATGCATCTGCAGGAATCCTGTTACCTCCGTCTTTATATGATGGAAAATTGATAACATCCCACTCAAACCAATCTTTACTATTTTTATTTAACCTTTTTCTGATTACAGGGATATCCCAGTTTCCACTCATATACAGAGCTACTTTTTGATTGAGCCATAACTCTCTTCGTGTGGTTTGAGCAATATTACTTACAGTTTGATTACATGGAATGTATTTTTTTTTGTGGCACAAATCAGATACAAACTGATAGGGCTTAATAATATCTGGATGATTGAAAGTAACTTTTGTGGGATTTCGGTAGTTATCTGCATAATCTCCACCAGCTGATAATGCAAGAGCATCTGCTAAAAAATGATATTGCCATGGGGCAAGGCTCCATTGAATAACTTCACCTTTTTGATTAAATTTTGTAAGGTTGTCGAGAACCCAAAGAAAATCTTTTTCTTTTAGATCTGGTCTTATCTTGTAATCCCATGACCATGTTTTATGAGGTATCGGTATGTTTGCTTTTTTAAAAAGATCTTTATTATAGTAAACTACACCAAAAGAAGTGATATCCCGAGGCATTACATATATGTTCTGATTATAAGAGAACTGTTCGATGACACCTGGATAATAATCATTTAAATCGTTTTCTTGATCCTTGTGAATAAATTTATTCAAAGGCGCTAGTACATTTTTAGACACAAATTGTCTATATTGTTTTAATCCTAATACTACTACATCCGGTTCAACACCTGCTGCGCATTGCATTAGTAATTTTTGATAGTATACAGAGTATCCCGGTTTTTCTATTTTAACTTCGATGTCTGGGTTTTGTTTTTCAAATTCCTTGACACATTCCATGATGATCTGTAGACCTTGAGATCCATCCCATAATGCGAGTCGTAAAGTTGTCTTGGAAAATGGAATACTACAGATTAGAAAAAAAAATATGGATAAGAGGCAAGTTTTATAAAACAATTTATTCATGAGTACGGGCGCTGAAAAGTTTTTGAAAAATAAATTTATAAATGATAGTTACATACCATTTTACTCGGTTGAATAAAAAAAACCAAGAAAAATCTTGGTTTCATAATTTATGATTAATGATTACCTGAATATCAATTTAATGATGATGAATGCTTTGTGTATAAGTGATGCTTTTATTAACCCATTCAATGAAGTATTCAAAATCATCAAGAATTTCTTTGGGAAGTTTTACGTACTCTTTTAAAGGTGATGAGCCAGGATTTGCAGTATAATGTTCTGCATTGTATTTTTCTATGATTTCTAATATGTCATTTTGGGGTAACTTGAGTCCAATATCATCTCCTGCTAAGTATGCAAACATCTTGTCACCGATATATATACACATACTATCTAGCTTCCTTCTTGCTCTGATATCCATGCCTTCAGTAGCTTGCATAATTTGTTCGTATCTAATCGGTCTGTAGGTTGTTGTACTCATAATATAGTTTATCCTTGAACTCAATTATAGATCGTTCTTTATACTCCTATTAAACATTTTAGAACACTGGAGACTTCACAGGGGTCGAAAGTCCCTGTTTAGAGCTAAAGTAATGTACTTACGCAACATGGTATCGTTAATGAAGGAGAAAAGCTGTTTAAAATATCATGAAGCCTAAAAAATTATTTATTCTTGATGCTTATAGTTTATTGTACAGGTCATATTATGCAACAAAATACCTGAGTACATCAGATGGATCGCCAACAGGAGCGCTCTATGGGTTTTTAGGGATGGTATATAAAATTATCGATAAATTTCATCCAGACATGCTTATTACCGCATTAGATTATCCTGGTAAAACCTTTCGGCACCAAAGTTATGCATTATATAAAAGTACAAGAAAACCGACTCCCGATGATTTAAAGCATCAACTTATCCGGGCCAGAGAGTTGCTAAGTGTTTTTAGAATTCCAGCAATAGAGAAAGAAGGGTTCGAGGCAGATGATATCATTGGCACTATTGCTAAAAAAGCCTCTAAAGATGGAGTGCATACTACCATTATCACAGGTGATTTAGACGCTTTACAGCTGGTTGATGAGCATGTATGTGTGTTAACCAATAAAAAAGGAGTTTCAGATTTTTTGATTTATACTCCTGAAAAAGTTTTTGAAAGATATGGTTTTGGTCCCGAATTTATTACTGATTATAAAGCATTTGTAGGAGATGCGAGTGACGCCATACCGGGTATTCCTGGAGTGGGTCCGAAAACAGCTTCTAAATGGATTTCAAATTTTGGAAAAGTAGAGAATATTTTACAAGATACATCTGTCTTGGAAACTAAATGGAAAGATAAAATTGAAGAATTAAAGGATCAACTTGTTCTTTCGAAAAGTTTAGCTACAATTGAAACGGATATGCAGATTCCGTTTGAGTATGCACCATATAAGATTGGCCTAGAGGCTAAAAAAGATATTATTCAGTATTTAAACCAGTTAGAGTTTAGAACTTTTCAAGATAGGTTTGAAAAAATATTTACCGACTATCTTGTTCAGCCAGATAATTTCAGCTCTGTTGAAAATCTGGATCTCATTGTTAAATCGGATATAGTTGATGCAAAATACACAGGTGAGCTTCATACATTAACAGAGGCATTAGATTGGATTTCTCAACATGATTTTGTTTTATATGAGGAGCCTGCCAAAAAACAGTTAGATTTATTCGATCAATTTGATATGGATAAAGGAGCTACATGCTGGATAGCTATCGATTTAGAAGTAAAAATGGTCTCAAAACTTCTTGCTGTTGATATTTTTCGCTCTAAAGCGGATCAGGCGATTCTTTTTAATGCAAAGACTTGGTACAAAAATGTTTCTTCATTTGAAAAACATGTTCTTCATGATATTTATGTTGCAGCAGCGCTGTTGCAACCCCATAGAGCTAATCCACAATTGGAAGATATTATTAGAAACTACATGGAGATAGAGATGCCAAGATCTCCTGAAAATATTGCAGCGTGTATGACGGTTCTTCCTGATATTCTAGAGTCAAGTTTGAAGAAAGAGAATATGTGGGAGATTTACCTGCGAATTGAGATACCTCTCACTCCAATTCTTGCGAAAATGGAGCGGTATGGTATTCATGTCGATAAAAAATCATTAGAACATCTTTCTGTAGAATTTAAAAAGGTTCTCGAAGGTCTTTCATCAGAGATTCATCTTCTTGCAAATGAGGAGTTTTTGATATCCTCACCTAAACAACTTGGAGAAGTGCTCTTTGAGAAGTTAAAGATACCCGGTGGAAAGAAGAACAAAACTGGTTATGCAACAGGCGCTGAGGTGTTGCAAGATCTGGCTCCAGAATATGAAATCTGTGAAAAGATATTATCTTGGAGAGAAATAACAAAGCTTCAGAATACATATGCTGATGCTCTCGGGAAAGTTATTACTAAGCAAAATAGAATTCATACTACTTTTCAACAATCAGGGGCAGCAACAGGGAGATTGAGTAGTACTGAACCTAATCTTCAGAATATTCCAATACGAACCGAGATGGGACGGCAGATACGAAAGGCTTTTTGCGCTCCAGAAGGTTATAAACTTGTTTCTTGTGACTATTCACAAATAGAACTGAGGCTTTTAGCGCATATGAGCAAAGATCGAGCACTCTTAGAAGCTTTTAATCACCATCAAGATATCCATGCCGCAACAGCAGCTTTAATGTTTCATCAGAAACAGGATGAGGTTACAAAAGAACAGCGAAGACTTGCAAAAATTCTAAACTTCTCGGTTTTATATGGTGTTACAGAATTTGGCTTAGCGAATCAACTTGGAAAAGGTTTTGGATTTAATGATGCAAAGCATTTAATTATAGAATATTATGCTCGCTTTCCTTCGGTAAAGGCATTCACTGAATCCATTGTAGAAGATGCAAAAAAGTATGGATATACAGAGACTCTGTTAGGACGTCGTCGGTATTTTCCAGATATACATACATCCAATAGACATCGTAGATTATATGTAGAGAGACAAGCGATCAACGCGCCCATTCAAGGAAGTGCCGCAGACATGGCTAAACTCGCTGTTATTCATGTTGATAAGATATTACAGGGATATGATGCACACATTCTACTACAAGTACATGATGAGCTTATTTTAGAGATACATGAAGACCAGCTAAGCATTGTTGAGAAAATTAAAAATGTAATGGAGCACGTATTGAGTTTGGATGTTCCTGTTGTAGTCGATTCTAGTATTGGTAACGATTGGGGAGAATTACAGTAAAATTATTGCAACAGATAGGGTTTATGTGTGGAATATCTAATTTAGAAGTATATAGTTTAATAGTTAGAGGTTGATTTTGAAGAAAATAGGAATTTTAACAAGTGGTGGTGATTCACCAGGTATGAATGCTGCAATCCGGTCTGTAGTAAGGACATGTTTGGCAAAAGGTGTGGAACCTTATGGTTTTTATCATGGCTGGAGAGGTGTAATGGAAGAAAATTACCAGCAGATGAATACTATTAGTGTAGGTGGTATTGTCACAACGGGTGGAACTATTTTAAGAACTGCTAGGTGTTTAGAGTTTATGAAGCCAGAGGGGAGAGAGCAAGCATTAAGATCTCTGCGCCATATTGGAATAGATGGGTTAGTTGTTATCGGAGGTGATGGGTCATTAACAGGTGCCATGAAGCTTTATCAGGAGGCAGGTTTTCCTGTTATAGGAGTGCCAGCATCCATTGATAATGATATCCCTTGTTCTGATTATTCGATTGGTTTTGATACTGCTGTCAATACTGCATTGAGCGCTATTGATAAAGTCAGAGATACTGCTTATTCCCACGATCGAGTTTTTGTGATAGAGGTCATGGGAAGGAGAAATGGATTTATAGCTGTGGACGTAGGTTTATCTGCAGGGGCAGAAGCGATCATTATTCCTGAAATGCCATACAATCTTATGGATATTAGCGAAAACCTTATTCAGATGAGAGATAAGGGTAAAAAAAGCAGTATTATCATAGTTGCTGAAGGTGCTGCTGCAGCTCGAGATGTAAGAGATTCTATTCAAGAGCATACAGGATTTGAAGTAAGATATATGGTCCTAGGGCATATGCAAAGAGGTGGAAGTCCAACTGCGCATGACAGAGTCCTTTCCATGCAGTTAGGAGCGCATGCAGTAGATTTATTGCTTAGCGGTGAATCCGGAAAAATGGCAGGAATACAAGGAAGATCACTGGTTGCCACTGATTTAGAAACCGTATTGGGATCCAAAAGAGAAATTGATCTTAGTAAGCTAAAACTTGCGTATCATATGTCTATATAAAAATCAGATGATGGAAGGTTTTTATGTTAGAATAGAACCTTTTTTAAATCAATATCAACGAGGAATGATGCTTTTTTTTTGGAAACACCTTATCTTGTTGATATTTTTTTAATTCGATTTTTAAATACATTTTCACTGACACCTAAATATTCCTGTAGTCAAAATAGTTTTCTCCAGAAGTGTTTAGATGATTTATTCATTTGTAATTGAATACTAATATTAAACAGATATTAAATCTATGTTTTCTATAAGTGCATTATGTAATCAAGAAAAAAAGCAAATTTCAGTGGATATGGGATTTTATATACAAATGACTTCTGTAAGAGTTACTTCATGGGTTCATTTTGCCTTGGTGGTATCGTAATTGGTGGATGCTGTTACTTGTGTAGATGCTGTTACTTGTGTGGATGCTGTTACTGGTGGATGCTATACTGGCCATTGATTAATGGTGATTTTTATATTAGGCAAGTATCTACATGTGCGCGGGGTTGTATGGGTGAATTTTAACTTTATCCAGCCATACTGGTGAATTGCATTAGTGCGGCCTTATGTATAGGAGCTAGCTCTATTATGAGTATTCTGTATTATAAATTTTAGTCGTGGTAATTTCTGCACGGGTAAATTCTATACTGGTGATTGGATTGTGATGATGTTTGTGACAGATTACTATTAACTAGACTTATCTAAATATAGTTTTCCTAGGGATGCATCTATATGGGTTTATGTATAAAATAAAGAAAGAAGATCTATGATGAAGTATCCGTTTTCCTTAAACTTACAGCAATGGGTATACAGGCTGTAACACATATCGTCGAAAGAATGAGTGGGGAATATCTTCCAAAGTCAGGATCAATAACCTGGAAAAACTGATAAGAAGCACCACCTATAGGAGTACCCATAATCATACCGATGCCTTGCGCTGTTAACATGACTCCAATATAGGTGCCACTTTTTTTAGGGTTAATATTTGTGATAAATGAGTACCAGGAAGGAACAGCCATCAGAAAGCCTATGCCAACTGGAATGGAGGCAATACCCATGATAAACAGATTTCTCATGAAGGGAATCACTGCGCCAGATGATATGATCAACATGCCTATCGAGCAAATAATATTACCAATAAGAACGGTTTTACTTGTTTTATAATCTTTTACTAAATTAGATATAGGTGTTGCAAGAAATGCCAATCCTAAAGCACCAGGTATGAATATGAGCCCAAATGATGCTTCACTAAGACCAAATTGCGCTTCAGCAAAGATTTTAATAATCGGTACTAAAAGTCCAATCGACATAAACGTCATCATGGCAAGCATTACAAAATGAGGGATGTGTGTTGCTGCTTTATATATATCTTTAAAATATGTCCATTTATTAGAAAAAAGCACGGTTCTTAAGGGTGGAATTTCTTTATCGGGTTTAATATACCTCCACGCATAATAAGTTAGAGCTGTAAATATAATAGAAGTTAATATAAAACTTGCTTCTTTTTGCTGAGTTAAATCATTTACCAAGCCCCCAAGAGGCATGGCTATGGCAACACCTATTAAATAACATGTGTTAAGGAGGGCCATCGATTGTGCTCGATCTTTTTTTCCAACTTCTTCACTCATCAAAGCAAAAGCTGCTGGCCAAAACATTGCTATACCTATTCCATCAAGGACTCTTAACATCATAATCATAGCGATCCCACAAGCTCCGAAGCTTTTTGGAATTAAAAGAGTTAAAATAGGTGTGAAAATAGTAATAGCTGTACCAGGAATGATTAATCTTTTTCTACCTATTTGGTCTGCCAGTTGTCCGGTGATGCTTTTGAAAAATGCTTCAGAGAGGAGAAATGTTGCTACAACAAACCCAATAACACTCGTAGTAATACCGAGGTCATTTTTTAAATAGACAGGCATTGCAGACATATTCAAAAGAGCATAACCTATTTCTGCAAGAAGTGCTACAATCAGTAGGCTATATACATTTTTTTGTTTCCATATCGGTTGGTGGTGAGGAGTATTATTTTGAGTGTCCATAAGCGGTTTAGTATAGGATAAACAGATTCACATGTTCAAATTACATGAATATTGAATATACGATGTAATAGTATTATCATTTTATCGCATTTCAGGTGTTTTTTGCGTTTTATAAGTAGAAACTACCATATCTTTGTAAGATGAATCTACAAATCTCCAGAGGAAGGACTTACCTTTTTTTTCTGATAAACCAATACGTTCTGTTTTGATGATATTCTCAGTAGGTTGATCAGGAAGGTTTATATATATATTGCTAGAATCAGAGAAAAGATACAAATTGTGATGCATGCGTTCAATACCCATTCCTTTAGTGAGTCTACCAGGCCCAATAAGGTTTACTTCTTTATCAAAACCTGAAATCGGAATCGCTCCACGTATGAGAATGGCTGCAGGGGATGATTCAGGTTCTACGACAATATTTAAAAGCCAATGAATACCGTAATTTAAATAAATATAACTGTAACCTGGAGGGCCAAACATGTTGCTATTTCTTTTAGTTTTACCTCGATACGCATGACTTCCGGGATCATCTTTACCACGGTAAATTTCTACTTCAATAATCCTGCATTTCTTTTCGCCATTTATAAGTTGGGATCCTATGATCCATTTTGGCCAGTTAAAAGCATGTTCTGGTAATAATTTGTTTAAGTTGTGTGGTTCCATATGATAACTTCAATATCTGTGAGATGATGATTCAGTAGCATGATTATACATCAAGGAATAATGCTGCAAAAAAGCAAAACTTCAGATATTTTATTATTAGATGTGTTATAAATAATATTAATGATATTTAAAGCCTTGAAAGTTGCATTTAATTTTAGTTGTTTGTGGATCTGCTCCATTTTAATGAAAACTATTCACTCTGCAAGTATATCTCAATGTAATATAACCTCTATCATCGATCGAAACGCGGCGAGAAATTCTAATTTTAACACAACGAGACAATCTTATGATGTTCATGACCCTTCAAAAATTAGATATTTAGAGGGAGATATATGCCAAGAATGTTTATCTCCATGTAGAGCGGTTAGATATTTGCGAGACTTTGAAGTTTATCTAATTAAAAATACGGATCATTCAAATTATCTAGTTGAATGTTGTTTTCCTGTAAGGTTCATGGTTAAGAGAATGAATGATTTACGGATTATTTGTTATGATGATTCTGATATATGTTTTCTTAGAAATGATGGGAATAAGATATATTATTTTAATGATTTATATATAGATCAATATTTTGAAGACTACATGATTAGAAAAGAATATAAAGGTTTTTGGAAAGTTAAAGATAGCAAGAATGGCATCATTTCGGAATGGAAACTCTCAGAATTTGGAGAATATCATAAAACATTTCTTGCTCCGAAAAGGATCAAAATCGATCAGAAATCTGACAGAAAATATCCTGCTGGAACTCAAGTACGAACTTCGATGTATAGCGCCTATCAATTTATATCTTGTTCTGATTATAATCCTAGTCTAAAAATAAGATTGAGTACAGGAGAGAGAGTCTATTTTTCGCGAAAGTTTTCTATGTACTTTATGTTTTCAAGCAATCATGAGTTTATGGATTCGATATCTGTTGATGAATTAGATAAATTGATGGATCCCGATACTCCTTATATAAAGCCTAAAAAAGTACAAGAATGTGTATTAATGTAGAATCTAGGAAAGAATAAATATTAGCAGGAATACTAAATAGTTATTATTCTTTTCTGGTTAGAATCGTTATGTTATAATAGGGGTTATGAAGTATTCACTATCAGCTCTATTGGTTATAGTTCATTCCTTTTCTTTTCTTTTTAGTAAAGAAATCTTTGCAAAAGATGATCCATCTATAAATTTAGATTTGCCTGCCACTACATCCTTTTCTGATAATCATCGGCATAGAGGCAATATACAATTGTCACCGATCGAAGAAAAAAGAAGCACTTTGAAAACAATACTAGAAAGCAAGTATTTTTCAGAAGGAATCCATACAAAGTTACTTGCAAAAGATCTTTGGATGAATATTGTCAAACAGAATGATAAGATACATAAAGGTGTTGATATGAAATCAACTATTCAAACAATATTAACACCTGAAACCTATATTTCTGTAGTTACCAATGTTGGAAAAGATGACATTTTGGGATTTATTCAACTCGATTTTAAACAAAAAGAAATCATTATTAATTTTGGACCTAAATTTGGATCAGATAAGATCCAGCTAAGTGAAAAATCATTCCATGGATTGAGTGAACCGTTAAGTCTTTTGAGAAATACTTTAGAATTATCCTCTAATGATTCTATCTACACCCAGATGGATTTTATCTCTAGCTTTGATTCAGAACGGGATAGGGTCCAATATACTGGAGATATTCTTCATATTACTGATTCAGGAGAGGATAAGCATATCATTAATTCTTTTTATGATAAAGATCTTATTGCTTATAATGTTTTTATGCTTCTTTTAAAATCTATCCTAAATCTTCATCATAAAGATGCAGGGATGATTCCATACGAGAAGTATCAATCAAAAATTGATGCATTTAATAGAATTACCCAAGATGCTACGAAGATAGATGGAGTTTTTACTTTTTATAAAAATAAAGATCAGTTATATTTATTAGTCGATAAAAACAAGTTAGGTAGAATTTGGTGTGCACGTTCAACTGTTAGTATAGGATCGATTGCGCCCTATGAAACTGGCGGATCGAATGTATATAATACAATAACTCCTTATGTATTTGAAAAATCGAATCAGAAAATATATATTAAACATGCAAGGGCTAACTATAAGTGGTCAGATGATGGAGAAATTGCTGAAAGTGCAAAAAATGCTTATAAGGAACCGATTCTGTTTAAGATGCCTATCATTGCAGAGCGACCAGATTTAAACCAATATCTTGTGGATTTTAAACCGTTTATGGAGAAATATTTTACAGGAAAAGGGCATTTGGGAGATGATTCGTATGGTATTCCTCGATCTGAGGATGTTCAAATTTTAGATGTTAAATCTTTTCCAAAAAATGCAGTAATCCGATTTGGTTCTCAATTTAAAAATTATAGCTCAAGCAGTAATGATAAACTCGGTAATCATGGAGAAGTCGATAGAGAACATCCTGTTGAAATGATAGCGAATCTCTGGTACAGAAAAGATACGGGCTATAAACCAAGGCTTTATGATACGAGAGTAGGGTACTTTACGACAGATATTTTTAACTTAGACAGAATAGAAAAAGCGAAGGTCCGTGAGGAGTATATCAATCGCTGGAATTTAAAAAAGAAAAACCCCTCTCAGGAGCTTTCCGAACCCATTAAACCTATCGTTTGGACAATAGATCATTCAGTACCCAAAAAGTATCGAGTTTTAGTAAGAGAAGGTATTTTAGAATGGAATAAAGCATTTGAGCAAATAGGATTTAAAAATGCTATTATCGTTCAAGATCCCCCAAAAGATAAAAATTATCATCATGCAGATGCGAGGTTTAATGTTGTTCGATGGTTGGTTGGAGGAGTCTCATATGGAGGTCGTGCTTCATGGCTATGTGATCCATTTACAGGTGAGATATTGAGCTCTTACTTCAATCTAGATGCATCTCTTGTGAGGAAATTGAAGTATGGGTATGGAGATTATTTATATTACGGAGCATCTTCAGATGCTATCATCCGAAAGCCATCAAATAAAACATCGATAACAATACATCCATGCAATGATTGTTCGAGTAAAACAAAACTTCGAGAAAATTCCGGATACCAAGAACAGTGTAATATCATATCGACTTGCTTAAATTCATGGCCTGGATTAAATAAAAAGGAAGTAAAGAAGGAAATAGTACGGCAGTGGTTAAAGCAAGGAATTATGCATGAAATGGGACACTGTTTAGGTCTTAGACATAATTTTATATCACCGGCATTTTTAACCACTGATGAATTAAAAGATGAAAGCATTATTAGTAAATTAGGCGTAAGCTCGAGTGTCATGGATTATGCATCCATTAATCTATATGCCTTGCAGAAAGGGAAGGGAACATTTTATTCTCAGACGATAGGCGTGTATGATTACCACGCGATAGAGTATGGTTATAAACCGATTGTTTCCACGAATATTCAGACCGAGAAAAAGATACTGGAAGAACTCGTTGCTAAAAAAAGTGGAGATCCAGCTTACCAGTTTATGACTGATGAAGATTGCTATTTTTCTGGTGGTAAATTACCTTATGTTACAGTGTTTGCTCTTGCTAAAGATGGAGTGCAGTTCAATAAAGATTTTCATGAATTTATGAACAAAGTAAGAAAAAATATTATTCATAATTTTGTTGTAGAAGGGAAGGATTTTGCAAAGCAGACTAGATACTTGTTCAATACGTTTTTTTCTCAGCATCAATATGCTAAATTGACTTCTAGTTTTATTGGCGGATTAAATAGAAGTAGAAGCAAACCTGGGGATAAAGGTTTTTCTGCCAGTGCAAAACCAATTGATCCAGCACTCCAGCGAGAAGCATTAAATCTTTTGATTAGCAACTGGATTAAAATAGATACATTTCACTTGCCAGAACATGTTATTAACAACTTAAATATGGGATACCACTTTGATAGTGAACGAAGTGACCACAGTACTATGTATAGGTATAGAGATCATCTCTGGTCACCAAACCCGAGGCATACCTTGCAATGTATTACAGGCTCCATTATAAGAGACTTATTATCTTGCGAAAAAGTAGCTCAGATAATAGAAACGCAGTTTATGATTAAGCCGCTAGGAAAGGATTATTATTCAGTGAATGAACATGTCAGTGGTATTTCTGAAGCTGTTTTTCAAGAGATATTCCATAAGAAAAATATAACAGATATTCGTCGTGATACACAGAATATAACTTTATCTCAGATGTTATCGGTATGGAGCTCTTTCTGGGGTAAGGGAATAACCCCTACGTTATCTGAACTGGAGCTATGTTTCCACAAAGAGATAAAGAAATTGAAAAGAAATCTTCAGAACATACTCAAAAGTGATAAAAAGAAAAAGTTAAATGAGATTTCTATACAACATTGTGAACGATTGCTGCATTGTATTCAGAAAGCTGAAGAACGTTTGCCTATTCAGATGTAGTAAAAACCATTTCAGCTCCAGAGAATAATAAGAATCACTCGGAGCTGAAATATTTAGCTTAAATAAGAGTGGGTGGATGGTGATTTCTCTATGATACCGCCAGCAATTACGATATCAAATTCATTGTAAGCCACAGCAATCTGTCCAGGTGTCGGAGCACTGACATCTTCATCAAACTCTAAATAGGTTTCATTATTTATACAATATAATGTTGCTGGAGCAGGTGTCATGTTGTACCTTATTTTCGCGGTTACCTTTAAAGGAAGTTGGTCTTTTGGTATAGTGATATGAACCTGATCGATAAGAACTTTTCTTGTTTTGAGATTTTCTTTTTCCCCAATAACGATCTGATTGATTTTGGGTTTAATATCGATAACATAAAGAGGTTTCGGTCCAGACACACCTATTCCTTTTCGTTGTCCTATCGTATATTTTGAGGTTCCTTGGTGAGATCCGATTTTTTCCCCTTTGGTATTTACTAAATCTCCTTGATCTTTAAACAGCTCTGGTCTATTCTTTTTAAGAAATTCTGAATATCCGCCAGCTTCACTGACAAAACATATTTCCTGAGAATCAGGTTTTCTTGCAACAGGAAGTTGGTAGTGTTCAGCTAACTTTCTAATATCTTCTTTATTTTCCATCTCTCCAAGAGGAAATAAAATAGATGATAACATCTGTTGATTTAAAGAATACAGAACATAACTCTGGTCTTTTGCAGTATTTTTAGAGCGTTTTAAGTGATAAGAATCTGTGTCTGGATGATGTACAATTGAAGCATAATGCCCTGTAGCAAGATGTGTACAGCCAAGTTCTTTCATTTTTTTGTAAAGATGATCAAATTTAACTTTTCGATTACATTCTACACACGGATTAGGAGTTCGCCCGTTGGCGTATTCTTCAATAAAATAATCGATGACGTCTTTTTTAAATTCGTCCTTATAATTGACAACATAAAATGGAATATTGAGTTTTCTTGCAACTCGCCTAGCATCTTCAACTGCTCCCAATGAACAACACCCGTTTTTTCGAGGATCAACTTGAGATTCTTGCCATATTTGCATGGTCATTCCAATTACATCATATCCCTGGTCTTTAAGTATAGCTGCTACTACACTACTATCTACTCCACCAGACATAGCGACAAGCACCGGTCCTTTTTTTATATTATCTATCATAACGTCCTAGTTAAATGTTACTAGATTTTTGTGATTTCTATCTAGCTGAAAGTATTACGAGATATTTCGCCAAAAGCAAGAAAATTGAGATAGGTTGTGCGGAATTAGATATCAGCTCCAATAATCATGAGTAGATAAGTATTTATCATATAATACTTTAATGTTATATAGGATTAATTTGGAGAAATATATATGAAACAATTTGCAAAGAAGTACAGTTTACCTTTATTTGGTTTAGCAGCAGCAGTAGCATTAACAGGTTGTGGAGGATCTAATGCAGGTAAGTCTAGTATAGCGGGTTATTCTACTAGAGTAGAGGATGATACGCTAGGCGATTTAATGAGCATGCTAGGTGGAACTGATTCTAATAATACTAGTGGTTCAGATGAACTATTTTTAGGTGGTGACACGAGTGGTTCCGGTGATGCAAAAGAAGAAAGTGGAATCAGTTTAGGCGACTCCACAACCGGTTCTGGTGATGTCAGTGCAGATACTGGATTAAATTTAGGTGATTCATCAGGTTCTGGTGATGCCAGTGCAGATACTGGATTAAACCTAGATGATTCTAGTGACTCTGGTAATGCTACTGCTGAAACTGGAATCAGTTTAGGCGATTCAAGTGCAGATACTGGATTAAGCCTAGGTGATGCTAGTGCTGAAACTGGAATCAGTTTAGGCGATGGAAGTGGTTCTGGTGATACTAAAGAAGAAAGTGGATTAAGTTTAGGTGATTTATCAGGTTCTGGTGATGCTAGTGCTGAAGGTGGTTTAGACTTAGGCGGAGCAGCTACTTCCAATGATTCTGGTGATACAAGTGCTGAAACAGGAATCAGTTTAGGTGACACAACAACAAACTCTGGTGATACTAAAGAAGAAAGTGGATTAAGTTTAGGTGATTTATCAGGTTCTGGTGATGCTAGTGCTGAAGGTGGTTTAGACTTAGGCGGAGTAGCTACTTCCAATGATTCTGGTGATGCAAGTGCTGAAACAGGAATCAGTTTAGGTGACACAACAACAAACTCTGGTGATACTAAAGAAGAAAGTGGATTAAGCTTAGGTGATTCAAGTGGTTCTGTTGATACAAAAGAAGAAGAAGTTTTAAACTTAGAAACGGCATCTGGCTCTGGTGATGCTAGTACAGAAACGACAACAGATTCTGAAGAAGCAAAAAAAGATGTCACTGAAGAAAAGAAAGAAGAACCAACTCCTGTTAGTGGTAATGACAAACCTGGTGAAGTAACCATGGAAACAACAACTGCTGAAGATAAAGAAAAAATGGCAGATAAAGGTGTTGACAAAAGTGATGGACATATGACTATTACCGGCGAAACAGGATCTGATAGTCAAGGTGGAACGCAAGTTGGAGTAGAATCGCTTGATGATAATTCCGGCGAAACAGGATCCAATAGTGAAGGTGGAACGCAAGTTGAAGTGAAATCAGGTGATGATTCAACCGGTTCAGAAGAAGTTGTAAATGAGAATGCATCCGAACAAGGACAGGATTCTTCTGCAAATGCGGCAGAAAGAGCTAAAAAAGCTAAAGAAAATCAAGAAAAACTTAAAGATAAAAAGTTAGCAGATCTTGTAGGAAAAGAAAGAGAAGTAGCAGAAAAATATGTAGCCGCAGTAGCTAAGTTTAATACTAAAAAAGATGAAATATTTAGTATGTTAAAAGCAATTAGAGAAGCTACATTAGCTTTTGCAGAAGTAGAAGTAGAAACTTCAAGTGATTCTAGTGCTAATGGTGAAGGTAGCGGTGCTTAGAATAATGCACACTATTAGCTACAAAACCATATAAAATATATTAAAACTCATGAAGATATAGAAAAAAAAGATGATAGAAATTTATCTATCATCTTTTTTTAGTTTTTAATATTTATTCTTATTTTCTATCAGAAACTAGGATTCTTTTTCTTGGTTCATGGCATTAAAGTGTTCACTCATGGAACCTTTTTTAGAAGCAGCCATAGCTCCGATAAGGAAGAGGATAGAAATCCCCGTTACACCTATTAAAACACTTGTACCTAACGGTTGAACAATAATTGGTGCTAGTAACACGGCAACAAGATTCATTACTTTAATAAGTGGATTTAACGCAGGTCCTGCAGTGTCTTTGAATGGATCTCCTACAGTATCACAGACAACACTTGCTTTATGAGCTTCGCTACCTTTTCCTCCGTGGAAACCATCTTCAATAAGCTTCTTAGCATTATCCCACATACCACCAGCATTTGCGAGGAAAACGGCTAATAATTGACCGCTTACAATAGCTCCTATCAAGAACCCACCTAAAGCTTGTGCACCTACTAAGTTGAATCGTTCGCCTGCGATAAGGACAGGGTCTTTACCAATGGAAAATCCAAATCCTACTGCTATTGGCATAAAGATTGCTAAAATCGCTGGTCCTAAAAGTTCTTTTTGGGCTGCAGCAGTAACGATTTCAACACATTTACCATAATTTGGTTTACTAGTACCTTCCATAATTCCTGGATCAGCTTTAAATTGCCTGCGGACTTCTGCAATTAAATGGAATGCTGCTCTACCAACTGCACTAATAGAAAATGCAGAGAATAAGTATGGAGTAGCTCCTCCTAGTAATATTCCCATGAAAATTTCTGGTACATTCGCTTGGATGCCAATATTTTCTAAATGTGTATCTTTGATATAGGACTGGAATAAAGCTATCGAGGCAACAACTGCGGTTGCAATAGCAAATCCTTTGGTCAGTGCTTTTGTTGTGTTTCCTGCAGCGTCTAAAAGCCCAACAGCTCTAGCCGCTTCTGGATTATCTTTACCAGCACCAGACATCTCAAACACTCCTTGAGCATTATCTGAAATAGGGCCGAAGGTATCCATGGCAAGGATATAACCAGTTGTACTTAATAAACCTAGACCAACCAAGGCTATACCGTAAAGACTCAGGATGTATCCTCCGAACTCAGCAGGAGGGAAGATAACCATAGGAGCTATTAGCGACGCTACAATAGTAAATACAGAGAATACGCTAGATTCTTGAGCGTATGAGAAGCCTTGGATAAGCATGGGTGCAGCTCCCGCAGTAGAGACACCAGCAACCTCTTGAACAGGTTTTCTTTTTGTTGATACATAATAGTCTGTCAATAATTCAATAGCAAAAGCCATGAATATTCCAAATACGATACAAGCATAAAATCTCCACCATGCAATAGTATTAAATTCTAGCATGGAAGTATCAACTGCTGTCATACGTTGTTGAAGAGGTTGATAGCTTTTATTCTTAACAGCTTCTTCGTATAACTTTTGAAGTTCTACAGAGGTACCTCTTAATATCTGCATTGGTTCAATACCTTTTCTTAAATCGGATTTAGATAAACCAGATACTGCAAGAAGAAGGGTGTTGTTTTTTCCAACATATGGGTGAACATCGTATTTTTTAATAACTCTCAAGGATGCGTTAGGATGAGTGTTTTTGCTATCTATTAACTTCTGAATAGCATCATGAGACTGAATTAAAAAATGAAAGTTTTCTTTTGGAGCTTGAGTTAATTTACCATCTTTCTCAGTAGAGTTCTGTTTAACTCCTACATGATAACATTTAATCTCATTATTTTTAAGCATTTGTCCCAGATTAATAAACTGCAAATCCTTACCGTTTTTCTGAGTAGGAACACTATAGCTCTCTAAAAGAGTGTCTGATCCATCTGGATTTACTTTTTGATAATCCTTTAAATTAATAGTTGAGACTTTGTCAATAGAATCGATACTTACAAGATAATTTAAGTACTCGTTCATATCAGGATGAGAAAGTTTAGCTTCTTTAATCTTAGGGTGATTGATGAGTTTATCAACCGTTATTTTATCAACAGATGTATGATGATGTTTTGCTAACTGATGCTTGACATCTAGAACCTGCTCTAGGTCTGATTTAATAATATGGGAATGGTGTGTTAATGTATCCGTTGTCACTCCATTTTTTTGTCCATCAAACATATACCAAGAGGCTACACCTGATCCTAACAAACAGACTATGACTGCTTTTTTAAATCCGGACCGGATAGAGCTTAAAGGATCTGAGTTTAAATCCTCTTTCCCACTAAAGGTTAAAATGCCTGCTATAGAAGCTATTATTCCAATTCCTTTAATCATAAAAGGAAACAGAACTAATTTCATCCAAATGGATTGATCAAAAATTTCCGATGTTGCAGCACCTAATACAATTGCAGCAAGGAGAGTAACAACGTAGGATTCAAAAACGTCTGCAGCCATACCTGCACAGTCTCCAACGTTATCTCCAACATTATCCGCAATAGTAGCAGGGTTTCTAGGGTCATCTTCAGGAATTCCTGCTTCAACTTTACCAACTAAGTCTGCTCCAACGTCTGCCGCTTTCGTGTAAATCCCTCCACCTACTCGCATGAAAAGTGCTGCCAGAGATCCACCAAATCCAAAGCCTACTAGCATGAGAACGGCATCGTTGCCACCCAAAAGAAAGATTAAAGAGGCTCCAATCAATCCCATACCAACTGTTGCAAGTCCTGCTACAGATCCACTTCTAAAAGCTGTTTCCAAAGATAATTTATAGCTAGTAATGGCGGCATGTGCTGTTCGTACATTTCCATTTACAGCCATAAGCATGCCAATATAACCCGCAAGGTATGATGCTGCAACACCAAACGTGAACGTTAAAGACACTTTTAATGCCGTTGCGAACCCATACGTGCCTTGGTAGAGTCCAAATAGCCCAATAGCAAGTAAAACGACCATTAAAGACATGACTGAAACTTGTTTTTTCAGATAAGCCATAGCCCCATCTTTAATCGCGGACGAGACATCTTGCATAGCTTTACTTCCACTGCTCTGTTTAAGTACACTCATTGAGACAAATAAACCGATCAGTAGAGATAAAATTCCAAAACCTAGAGAAACATATAAGGTTATTTGATCTGAACTCGAAAAGTTTAAGGCTACATTTTCTCCACCGGCTGCCTGCACTGGAGATGCAGTACTTAAAAACAACGACATAGCTATCATCATGGTCTTATGTACAGAGCTTGCCCTGTATTTATGCACGAATGATGATAGAATATTTAGCTTCGTAAACGAAGTATTTGATTTACTCATATTTACACCTATCACAGAGTATATTATTACCTTATTATTACTTGTTATTCAACAGTACCCTGTTTCTACATGTCTAAAGAGTGCAATTTACATAAAAATATATATTCTTGTTTTTATACTTGAATATACTGAACAAATTATCCACAAAGTGCATTAATATTGCAAAACGGGTGAATTTATCAATAAAAAAAGTAAAATATTTTCTGATTATATATTACAAGAATAAAAGAATTTTAATCTATTTTAAGGAAAAGTAAAATGTCATATCGAATAGAAAAAGATAGTCTTGGGGATGTTCAAGTACCAGCAGATGTTTATTGGGGTAGTCAGGCTGAAAGGAGTAGAAATTTATTTCAAATTAGTGGTTTAACAGAGCATCCTAAGATGATTGATGCTTTTGTTATGCTTAAAAAAGCTTGTGCGAGTGCGAATACTTCTCTTGGATTACTAGATGAAAAGGTTGGCAACGCCATTATTCAGGCTGCAGATGAGGTTCTAGCGGGGAAATATAGAGATCAATTTCCTGTTGATGTTTTTCATATGGGGGCAGGTACAAGCTTTAATATGAATACCAACGAAGTTCTCGCTAATATAGCAGAAGAACTATTAGGCGGGAAAAAAGGTGAGTATAAGTTGGTCAACCCGAATAATGATGTCAATTATGGGCAGTCGACAAACGATACCTTTCCTACAGCTATGAGAATTTTCTCTCGACTTATGCTAAAAGATTTATGCAGCGCTGTAGATGAATTAGAGAATGCTTTGAGAGAGAAAGGAAATGAATTTAATCATATTTTAAAATCCGCAAGAACCCATCTTCAGGATGCAGTGCCTATTCGACTAGGTCAAGAATTTACTGCATATGCAAACGCCATGAAAAAATGTAAAAAGTGGATGCATTTTGCTGAAGACGAATTGCAAGAGCTTGGAATTGGGGGAAGTGCTGCAGGCACTGGTATGAATACACATCCCAAATATAGAGCATTAGTAGTTAAAGAATTATCAGAATATTTAAACATTTCATTTAGGAATGCTGATGATCTCTGTGAGTCCATGCAGTCGCAATTTCCGATGTCTGCACTAGCTTCAGCAATTCGAATGCTCTGTTTGGAGTTAACCCGTATTAGTAATGATCTTCGGCTCATGTCTTCGGGGCCTTTAACAGGACTTGCAGAAATTACTCTTCCGGCAGTTCAGCCAGGTTCAAGTATTATGCCTGGTAAAGTGAATCCATCGATGGCTGAGAATTTAAATTTAGTTTTATTTCAAGCATTAGGTCAGTGTCAATCGATTGATTATTGTGTTCAAGCAGGGCAGTTGGAATTAAATGTTATGATGCCTTCTATGGTTTTCAGTGGTGGATTTGCGATGCAAATTCTTACGAACACCTTGCATACCTTTACGAAAAACTGCGTTCAAGGCATTGTTGCAGATGAAGTAAGATGTGCACGTTATGCTCAAACATCTCCTTCATTGGCTACAGCCTTAAATACTTATATAGGTTATCAAGAAGCATCCAGAGTAGTTAAAAAATCATTAAAAGAAGGGATGTCGATTCCAGAAATTGTTCTTGATGAAAAATTGATGGATGAAGCTACATTAAATCAGATATTAGATCCCATTAAATTGACAGAACCTGGAATTCCTGGAAAATAATTTTTTTATTTTATTACAATCAACTCTCACAACCTAGTCTTTTTTCTATGTAAAAGACTAGGTTATTCTTTTATAGAGCGTTAAATTTGTTATAAATAGAAAGTGGTGTCAAACTAGGGTAGATTAAAGAGTATAAACTCCTAAAATTTACTTTCTTATGTACCATTTCTTAAAGATTCTTAAATCTAAATATTTGCCACGTGTTCGTTATACATTTCAAGAAACAGTATCAGACACTAAAACATTATGGGTCTTAGCACTGCCTCCTGTTTTGTTGAATCTGTTTCGAATAGGAAATAGCCTTCTAGATATTAAATCGGTGGGTTATTTATCCACTACAGCATTAACAGCGGTAGGATCAACTTTTACCATAACCATGCTTATGTATGCGCTAGCAGCATCTGTAGCTGTTTCAGCATCAGCTTTTATTAGTCGCGCGTATGGTGCAAGAGATTATCTGGAAATCAGAAATGCCTCTAAAGAGGTTCTCTCATTTGGTATTATTTTCGGGTTTCTTATTACAGGATTAATATATCTTTTCATCCCTGCAATGATTCATGTATTTTCACCTCTGCGTGAACCTTCTGCTGGGAAATATATGAGAGATTACTTAGAAATCATTGCATTAAGCGCGCCAGCTGTTATGATTGTTCAGATCTCTGCATCTTCCCTTATTGCTATAGGAAAATCTAAATCTCAGATGTATATTACGGGATTTCAAATTGTACTTTTTACTTTTTTAAATATGAATCTTACTCCAGAAAAGATATGTGTGCTTGGAAAAACCTTGACATGCTTCAATATGGGGGTAAGAGGAACAGGAATGGCCTACACGCTGAGTATGTGGGTTTCTGCGACTCTTTTTTACATTACAGTTTCTAAAGGATGTGTTGGTTATTGGAATATATTGAAATTGCCAAGTGTTTCGTGGATAAAGAAAATATTTAAGATAAGTTCTCCAGCTTCTATTAATTGGTTGATGCGAATTTCGATGATTATGCTTTGTACGAAGATGCTACGAGATTTAGATAACGCGAGTGTTGCTATAGCTGCATTTAGAATAGGATTTACGCTGGAGAGTATTGCTATCATGCCTGCAGTTGGTATTGGTCAGGCTGCGGCAGCCTTGGTTGGAAATAACTTAGGAGAAAAAAATCCTGAAAAAGCTACTCGAATTGGTTGGCTTGCAGGGATTCAAGGGTCGATTATTGCTGGACTGATATCCATTGTTCTTTATGTTTATGCAAGAGATGTAGCAGGGATGTTAATAGAGGGCAAGATGGACGTTGCTGATGAAGTGGCTACGCTTCTTAGGGTTATGTGTGCAATTGAGTTTTTACAGGCCATGGGAGTTATTTTCACAAATATTCTGCAGACAGCTGGCGACACTAAAAATCCAATGTATTTAAGTTTTACATGTTTATGGTTAATAAGAATGATTTTAATGTATGTATCGGTCTATATTTTAAAACTAGGTTCAACTGGCTCTTGGATGGTCCTAAGTGCTTCCATGGGGCTTTATGCGCTGCTTATTGTTATAACATATGCGAAAGGTAGTTGGAAAAAAATTAAATTATCATAAACAATGTGTATGATAACTATTTAGAAAACTTTTAAAGGTTTTCTAAATAGTTTCTTAATTCTTCTAAGTTCATGGAACCCTTATCCCCTTGCTCTCGTGATCTTAAACTCACAGTGTTTTGCTCGATATCCTTATCTCCAATGATCAGCATGTAGGGAACTTTTTGGAGTTGATTTTCTCTTATTTTTTTCCCTAGAGTTTCACGACGGCTATCTAGATGAACTCGGTAAGAATTAAGCTCATGAGCTATCTTTTCTGCGTATTCAATATGTCTATCTGCGATAGGGATAACTGCAATTTGTACAGGTGCCATCCAGAATGGAAAAGCTCCTGAATAATGCTCTGTAAGAAGACCGATCATCCTCTCTAAAGATCCAAAAGGAGCTCTATGAATCATAATTGGTCTGTGAGGTAGTCCATCTTCGCCGATGTATTCTAATTGAAATCTGTCTGGCAGGTTATAATCGACTTGCACTGTTCCCATTTGCCACTCTCTACCGAGAGCGTCTTTAATAATTAAATCGAGTTTAGGACCATAAAAAGCAGCATCTCCTTGTGATACTTCATAATTCATACCAATTTTTTGGCAGGCGTATTCGATGCTTTTTTGTGCTAATTCCCAGTTTTCATCAGATCCTACATATTTTGAATCGTCGGGATCTCTAGTGCCTACTCTGGCTCGAAAATCTGTTAGTCCAAGTTTTTTAAGAACACCCATAGTTAGCTCAACAACACCGAGAAATTCTTCTTCTAGTTGAGCGGGCGTTACGAATAAGTGTGCATCATCTTGAGTAAAGCTTCTTGCTCTAAGAATTCCTGCTAATTCACCACTCTGTTCAAATCTGTAAACAGTGCCAAACTCTGCAAGTCTGAGAGGTAATTCTCTGTAGCTACGCATCTGAGAGGCATAGATTTCTATATGGAAAGGACAGTTCATTGGCTTCATAATAAAAGCTTGATCATCGTCGTCTTCCATAAAAGGAAACATTTTATCTTTATAGGTGATTAAGTGCCCAGATTTTTCAAAAAGTTTACTAGATGCAAGATGAGGGGTAATGACGCCTTGGTATCCACGACGAATCTGTTCTTTTTTAAGAAAATCGGTTAACGCTTCCCGGATAGCAGTCCCTTTGGGTAGCCATAATGGAAGACCAGACCCTATATTTTTTGAAAACATAAAGAGTCCTAACTCTTTTCCAAGAATTCGATGATCTCTTTTTTTTGCTTCTTCTAAAACATATAGATAATGTTCTAACTCTTCTGCGGTTTCAAAAGCTGTTCCATAGATTCGAGTAAGTTGTTTATTCTTAACATTACCTCTCCAATAGGCTCCGGCGATCGACATAAGTTTAAAGTGCTTTATCTGCTTTGTCGATGAGACATGAGGACCTCTACACAAGTCAATAAAGTGATGTTTTTCACCTTTCCTATCGGTTCGAGATTGCTCATAAAAGGTAATAGCGTCTCCTTCTGGAATAGCATCTAACAGTTCTAGTTTATAAATAGCTGTTTCTTCACCCTGACCGAGGGTACATTCTTTTAGAATAATATTTTTTGCATCATCCCTCGAAACAGCTTTTTTACACGTAATTGGTTGATCAAGTTTGGCCAGTTCTTTCATCCGTTTCTCGATGCGTGATAGGTCCTCTTCTTTAATGGCTTCGGAAAATTCAATATCGTAATAGAAACCATTTTCTATGGCTGGTCCAATGCTTAATTTACAACCAGGATAAAGTTCTGTAATAGCTTGAGCCATAAGGTGCGCTGCAGAGTGTCTTAGTTTAAATAAATGGGATTCATGGTAAGGGATTTGAGTTTCTTTATTTAGGGTTGATACTTGAGACATACTACTATTATACTGCTCGAATGTTATGGATTCGAGCTTTTAGGCAGAATTCATGAGGAGTATTTTAACCAGTGTAAGAAGTAAAATAGATATAGATTTAAAGGTTGTTATTCATAATGATGCATAAAACCTTCCGAAAAAAATGTTATATCCATCCTTGTTACATATTGAAAATCAATACTCAAAATTACTAGATAACCATCCTGATATTAGAGTAGGCGTGAATCTTAAAGATAGGCACTTTTTAAGAGTGAGTTCTATTTCTGAATTATTTTATGATGCTCAGGATGTTGATTTATTGGCAGATCTTTTGATTTTATGTTGGAAAGATCAAATTCCTGTTCGTTTACTCGGACACGGCAGCAATATACTACCTTCAGATGATGGTGTAAAGGGTCTAGTCATTACGAATCATTGTAAAAAGCTGGAGGAATTGAGTGGTGGCATTTTCATGGTAGATTCTGGAATTTCTTTTCAGGATCTTTTTTTACACCTGCTTCACTGCGGATACGGAGGACTAGAATTTGCAGTAGGAATACCAGGAACTTTAGGTGGTGCTTTAGTAAGTAACGCAGGTGCATATAGGAATAATATTTCTAAGTTTGTTGAAGCATTGGAAGTTATGGATCATGGGGTTCGGAAGTGGGTAAGTCCTGATTGGATGGAATTTTCATATAGAGATTCAAAATTACGGAAAAATTCAAAAAATTCTATTTATATTCTTCGAGTTCAGATGAAATTCGATAAAAAAAATCCATGGTCGAGTTATTTAGAGGCAAAAGATTATCAATTTCAAAGAATTAAAAAGCAACCACCTCAACCAAGCGTTGGTAGTTTCTTTAAAAATGTATATGATAAGAAACTGGCAAATAAACTAGAGAATTTACCTGTGTTTTTGAAAGATGCAGGTGTGGTCCCAGCAGGATTTTTGATTATGGATGCAGGGCTTGCAGGAATGCAATTTGGAGGCGCACGCTTTAGTCAAAAACATGCAAATTTTATTATTAATGTTAGGAATGCCTCAGCCTCGGAGATAAGAGAGCTTGCTTGTATAGCAAAGAAAAAAGTTTATGAAAAACATGGAGCAATATTAGAGGAAGAAGTCCTCTATATTGGCAAATGGGAAGAGAAAAGTACTGTATAACGTGCACTCTTTTAAGAATTCTCTAGAAAAAACTTTTTTTAAAGATTGTGAAAAATCAATCTGGTAGTATCAAATTTAGAAGTGTTTAGAATAAGTATTGAGAAGGTGAAAAAATGAAAAAGAAAATAATTTTAGGTCTTATATGGAGTATGAGTTTTACACATGGAAAAGCAGAAGAGATAGATGTAGAGGCTAAAGGAGATAATCATCGTGTTCATACCAAAGAGGATGAAATTATTATTTACCAGGATGGGAAATGTGATACGGATGGTGAAGCATCAAAGAAGCAGGATTCCAAATCTAAAAAAAAGGAGAATCGTAAGAAGAAGAGTGCAGATATAGAGAGTACAGATGCCTACTTAAATAATATTCGCAAAGTAGAAATATATTCTCAACTCCTTCCGGTTTTAATCAAACCTTCTCAGGCTATAGCTTTACTTCCTAAGTTAAAAGATATACAAAAGAAAGTAGATCTAGAAAAACAGAAAGAAGATGCAGCGTTAAAAAGCTTTTCTCAAGAGGTTAAGCAAGCTGTAGAGCTATCAGAAAAGTCAAATCAAGTACCTGAGAAAAGTTTAATAGATAGATTGAAAAAACAATTTTTAACTTTTAGAGAAAATCAGCATAAACTTGCTATGATGAATGCTGAAGAGATGTTTGCACTTCTTAAAAACACCCTCGAGCCATGGCAAATAAAAGTTATTACTCACGTTGTTTCTTATCCTAATTTAAAAGGGGAAAAAATTTCTGATGATGAAAAATTAAGGACTTTTGTGAAAGATATTATCCTTGATCCATTATCTTTTGATTATTTTAAAGATTTAGCTTCAAAAGAAAGGCTATAATTAGTTGAAATAGAAGCGTAGCAGAAGATATGCTTAAGGAATCAGTTATAATTTAGTTAGGTCCGAGTAAATAGCAATGAGTCGTAAAAAAGTATTAATGAATCAAGCAAAAGTAATGGTAATAGGTGTAGGCGGAGCAGGTTGCAATGCTGTTAACCGGATGATAGATGCATCCTTGACGGGTGTTGAGTTTGTTGCTATGAACACGGATGCTCAGACTTTAAGAGAGTCTAAAGCTACGAAGAAGATTCAACTGGGAGAAGTTTGCACTAGAGGTTTGGGTGCTGGTGGACATCCAGCAGTCGGGGAAGTAGCAGCAAAAGAGAGTCAAAAACAGATTCAGCATATCATAGAAGGGTACGATATGGTATTTGTGACGGCTGGTATGGGAGGAGGCACGGGAACAGGTGCTGCTCCGATCGTTGCAGAAACCTCAAAAAGAATGGGAATTCTTACCGTGGGAGTTGTTACCAGACCATTTGGTTTTGAAGGTCCAAAAAGAAAAAGATTAGCCTTAGATGGTGTTATGAGATTGCAAGAACAGGTTGACACCCTTATTGTTGTTCCCAATGACAGATTGCTTGGAATTATTGATAAAAGAACAAGTATGCAAGAAGCATTTCAGGCTGCAGATAATGTCTTAAGAAAGGGAGTACAGGGGATTAGTGATATCATAACCCTGCCTGGTATGATTAATGTTGACTTTGCAGATGTGAGATCTGTTTTATGCAATGCAGGTATCGCTTTGATGGGTATGGGGCATGCAAGTGGAACGGATAGGGCGAAATTAGCTGCAGAGATGGCATTGCATAGTCCACTCCTAGAAACGAGCATTAAAGGTGCAACCAAAATACTGGTGAACATTACTGCAGGTGAGGATTTTGGTTTGATGGAAGCTCAAGAGGCAATGAACTATGTGATGAACTTTGCTGATCATGACGATGCAGAGGTCTTTATGGGGCACGTACTTAAAACCAAGGATCATAAACAAGAGGTTAATATTACGATTCTTGCTACAGGTATGGATGGTGCTAGCTCTAAACAGAATCATTCTTTCATATCTTCGCAGCTATTAGATCAAAAAGAATCGCATCATACAAGTGAGGAGAAAGTCGCAGTAGCAACTACTGTAGGTTCCAAAGAAGATGATGATGGATTATCTGAAAAGAAAGAAAGTAGTAGCAAAACGAACTCATCCGTAGATGATGATTTTGATATCCCTAGTTTTCTCAAAAAATTCAGAGAGAGTGGGTATTAATTTTTTATCGAATTTTTAAATCATCGATCAAATAAAATGGATAAATAATTAAATAGTGAGCCATACCTGTGTTTACTGATGCGAGCTTTATCTGAATCCAATTATCTGTTTGATAAGTATATGATTCAGATTATTTATTCAGAAATAGATACAAGTACTTTAAAAAGGCTTTACTTCTTAGATGTTTTTCTGTTTGCAAGTATCGTTATAATGGTATTATGTAAATTATTATAAAGATTTTTTAAATTCCTATACTTAAATTAGAAGTATTCAAATGCTTAAATTTTACTCGTATGTGTTTTTAGTTATATTCATGACCGCTTGTGCTGGTTCAAGCACAGATCAGAAAACTGATTCCTATGTTAAGACAAATGACATAGGTGAAGAAAATAATAGCGTAGAAACAAAAGGAATAATTGAGAATGAGATGAAAAACAATTTGAGGATGACATAAAAAAACAATTTGATGATATGTGGAAAAAAATGTCTGAGGATCAAATAAAAAAAGTTATGGAGGAAGCAATGAAATAAGGTGAATAAATATAGCTGAACGGTTATAACACGTTATTAATTTTTAGTCATTCTATAACTCTTTAGTCGCTCAGATTCGATCTCCAGCTCTTCCCAGAGTTTGATTTGTGTTTCAAGATCTTCTTGCTCTTCTTTGATAGATTGACCAAGAGCTCTAAAATCAAGATTCATATCTCCTGAAGACATTTTTTGTTCTATATGTTTAATCGTATCTTCATGTTTTTGTATGGTCTGTAGTATTTTCTGTGTTTCTACTTCAATTTCATTGATTTTTTTGCTGATTTCTCGTGGAGAGAGGGTAGGAGTCTCTGGAGAATCTTTTCTGTGAACTCTTGCCGGAGAAACCTTTTGTGTAAGTGTCTGTTGCATCATATATAGATACTCATTCCAGTTACCATGAAAGATTTCGGGTTGATGGTTCTGTTTGAAAATGAGTATTTTACTTGCAACTTCATTAATAAGATATCTATCATGCGAGACTAATACTAATGTCCCTTGATAGGATTTTAAAGCTTTAATAAGGACATCGCGTGATTGGATATCTAAATGGTTTGTAGGTTCATCAAGAATGAGTAAATTTGGATTTTTATAAAATAGTTCTGCTAAGATGAGTTTATTTCTTTCTCCTCCGGATAAAGTGGAAATGCTTCTAAAAACATCATCACCTTTAATAAGAAACTTGCCAAGTAATTTCCTGGCAATCTCTTGATTCACATTGCAGGCATCACAGATCCAATTTAGAGAACTTTTGGCAAGGGTCTCTTTTTGGAATATATTATGGAAGTGATCTTGAGCAAAATAGCCAAGTTCTAGTTGACTGCCGATTTGTAGATCTCCAGATAATATTAAATCTTTATCAAACAAACTTTTAATTAAGGTGCTTTTTCCAAGTCCATTCCCACCGATGATAGCATATCTATCTTGCCAGCGAACTTGCCAGTTCAGTTTACTGATTAGCTCAACGTTATGATAGCCAAGAGACGTGTTCTTGTAATCTAGAACAACGTCAGAAGATCTTTCGACAGGTTTAAACCTTATTTCATTCCAGCTATCATCCTGATACGTTTCCTCTAGGTGTTCCTTCATTCTGTCGAGGTGTTTGCGCCTTCCTTTTGCTTGTTTTGATCTCTCACCTGCAATAAATCGTCGTACATACTCTTCTTTTTTAGCTATTTCTTCATGTTGCTTTAAAACATTCTTATTATGAAGAGCTATTTCTTCCTCTCTAAGCTTCAAATAATGTGAATACGTTGCTCTGTAGGATACTGCTTTATGATTTCTGATTTCGATAATATGGTTGGCAACGTTTTCCAGGAATGTTTTGTCGTGAGATACAAAAAGAATCGTAGAGTTTGATTCAACACACCACGTTTCTAACCACTGAAGTGTTTCGATATCAATATGGTTTGTAGGTTCATCAAGAATAAGAAGATCAGGAGAATCAATCATAAGCTTTGCGAGTTTAAGTCTTGTTTTTTGACCTCCACTTAGTTCATGAATATGCATGTCGTACTGATCTTGATGAAATCCTAGGTTCTCTAGGATTTGATGGATACGGTAGGGTTTTGATTGTAATTCTATGGTTTCTTTTTGCTGGATCAGTGATGTGTAGGTATCTAATAATTGTGGATCTTGATGTGTTGCTAAAGATTTTTCGATCTGTTCGATTTGAAGATGAAGTTTAGTAAGTTCTTTTTCATGAATAAAAATAATATCTCTGATAGTTTGGTTATCAATGAAGATGTGATCTTGACTCAAGTATCCAAAAGAATCAGGTCTCTTAATATGACCTTGATCAGGACTTATTTCACCTGTTATGCATTTTAATAATGTAGATTTACCAGCTCCATTTGGACCAACAATGGCTGCTTTGTCTTTAGATTGAAGCTTAAATTGAATGTTATTTAAGATGACTTCATTTCCGAACTGTTTGGATAATTGAGATACTTCTAAGTGAGACATGATAATTTAAGAAAATAGTAAATCTGTATATAAAGTATACATTTATTTAAACATCTGATAAGTTTTCAGGATGGCAATTTAGATAAAAATGGTACAATGTATATGATTGAGTTCTTGCCGGGATGGCGGAATGGTAGACGCGGCGGTCTCAAACACCGTTTGGTTAACACCAGTGCGAGTTCGAGTCTCGCTCCCGGCACCAATATTTATATTAAGATTATTGTTCTGAATTTCAGACTCACCCTGCTTTTTTAATTCCACTTATTTTTCTGAATTCTTTTATCGTAGTGATGCTTTATAAAGGAATATATGTACTCCTGATATAATAAAACCTGGACACATTCTTAGTGTTGAGCCCAGGTTTATTATGTAAATATTTTAACTTAATATTTTGTTTTCTTAAGCCATGCTTTGGGTATTGGTTTAATACCAGACATGACCTCTGCAAACTTTTCTGATTTTAGGACAGTTGTAGCAACTTTGAGTTGAACCTTTCCATGAGGTGTTTGAATGGTGACATTCTGTAGATTAGGAAGTTGTAACCTATTCTTTTTTGGTGCCCTGTTCTTCCATAATCCGGAGTGAGGGTGCCTAATGTGCTTTGCGTTATTTGCTTTTTTCCCGCTTACTTGACATACTCTAGCCATAATTTATACTCTCTTACTAAGTTTAATATCTTATTATACCTTTAAAATACGGTATAGATTGATCTTATTCATGTACGATTTTCTTAATATTTATCGCATTATGTTGAGGATATTGATATTTCGTGTTCTATACCCAGGTCATGAAAGACTTCTTCCATTCTATATAATTTTTGGTGTGGTCTATGATAACTATCTTTAAAGTCGAGAATGAAACCAGATGTAGGGGCTGAAATGAGAGTCTTGTACTGTGTTCTCTTGCTACAAATAGGCCACTCCCACGTTTTCAGGGGGGATAATCGAAGTAAATCTATCTCATTAGGGTCGAACTTTCCAGCATATGCATAATTTTCTATCTCTGCAACCTGATAAGTAGGAATGCTGATACCATTCATAATATATTTTTCTAATTGTGCGATCCAATCTTTTGTATTGGGAGTATATAGATACTGATCTTTTTTTAGAGGTAGCTTCCAGTATCCTGGATAGTATCTAGCAATTTGTCCTCCTTCTAAATCCATATGAGTAAAGTCCGGATCTACATAGTATTTCCAGTCTTTATAAGGAGAGATGGAATCTCTGTCTTTTGTAATGATAACTCCTGAGCAACCGAGTTGTTTATGATAATCGATCCACTCTACGGTTTTGGATTGAATCTTTTCAAAGTAAGCTATGATTATTAAAGGTTGTAGCATGTAAATATTCCTCAAGAAAATGGATATAAACTGATAAAATTATTGGTTATTCCCGTTAATCATCATAGGTTAAATATGGTTATAGATATTCTTTATTGAGCTGGAGTAAATTTCTTCCGATCTTTACAGTAAGGAAATATAGAATTCATGAAGGCTATTGTAAAGGATAATCCTGGTATAGGTTTAAATATTGTAGATGTTCAGCATCCATCTCTAGGCTGTGATGATGTTCTGATAAAGGTACATTATGGTGCCATATGCGGTACAGATTTACATATATACCAGTGGGATGAATGGTCTTCAAATCGAATGAATCTACCTACCATTATCGGTCATGAATTCTCTGGTGAAATTATCGATGTAGGGAAGAGTGTAGATAGATCAAGGATAGGGCAAAAGGTCGCTTCGGAGTCTCATTTGGTGTGTGGAAGATGTAAACAGTGTCTTCTTGGTCAAGCTCATGTATGTTCACATACTCAAATACTAGGAGTCGATACAAATGGTGGTTTTTCAGAATTTGTAGCAATTCCTTCAGAGAATGCGAGAGTTATACCAGAAGGTTTGTCTTTGAAAACTGCAAGTATGTTAGATGCTGTTGGAAATGGCGTTCATACCTTGTCTGGTATAAACTTAGATGGAAAAAGTGTATTAATAACTGGACTTGGACCGATAGGATTATTTTCTGTAGCCATTGCAAAAAGCCTAGGAGCATCTGAGATTATTGGTATCGAGGTGAGCCCATATAGGACAAAATTAGCAGAAAAAATAGGGATTACTGCCGTCCTCCATCCAGACAGAGATGGCCTAGATAAAGAACTAAAGGAGTTCTCTAAAACAGGCTTTGATGTCTGTTTAGAAATGTCTGGGCATTCAAATTCTTTAGAAACTATTACAAAACATTGTAGAGCTGGTGGAGATATACGATTGCTAGGAGTGTATGCTAGAAACAACCAGAATATCGATTTAAATCACTGGATTATGAGTGGTTATCAAGTGAAATGTGTAATAGGTAGAGAACTATGGAATACCTGGGATACGATTGATATGTTATTTAGTAAAAAAGGGTTAAATTTAGATGATCTTATCACTCATACGTATTCATATCAAGAATATGATCGAGCCATGCAACTTTTAGCTAAAGGTGATGCTGGTAAGATCGTGTTAGATTTTAGAGAGTTATCGTAACGGACCCTTAAAGTTTTATTATGAATATGATTATAAAAAAAAACATCCTAGAGAGGATGTTTTTAAATAATTATTCTGAATGATTAACTCTGTATAATCTAGGATTTATGATTGAGTTTCTTGAGAAGAAGTGTCCTTTGAATATTGTCTAGGGGCTCTGTCTCTTGGAGTTCTGTTAGATTTAAATCCAAATCTTTCAAACATTCCATCTTTTGGTACAAATGGTAATAATGCCATTTCTCTAGCTCTTTTAATAGCTCTTGTAACCATTCTTTGTTGGTGTGCAGTATTTCCACTCTGTCTTGCAGGTACAATCTTACCAAATTCATTCAAAAAGCGTTTTAAAAGATTCACGTCTTTATAGTCGACAGATTTGATCTTTTGTATAGTTAAATAACTAACTTTTTTACGTCTTCTTGGTCTGATACGGATTTCAGGAGGTAATTCCTGCATCATGCCTGATTCTTGATCAGTAGCTGCTGCACTTGTTTGAGATGCCTCAGGCTGTTGGGGTATGCTACTGTTGCTTGTTATGGTTTCCTCACTCATAACATATATTCTACCAAATAGTTAAAATAAAAGTCATGTTAAGGAGTCCCTATTGAATCAAAATAGATCAATTCTTACTATATTTCCTGGACAGGGAATTCAAAAACCAGGGTTTGCTGAACATTTAGTCCAATATTCGCCTGCTCTTAGTAACGAATGGATTTGTAAGGCAGAAAATATTACAGGATTAGAGATAGGTTATTCTCTTACAGATAAGCATTATGTTGTCCCTTCCAGAGCTGTTTACGAACAGTTGTCCATATTTGTATCTTCATGTATTGCATACCGTTTGTTGTTAGAAAGCACGAAATTCACTTCTAAGCTTAGATCAGATATGGCAGGTCACAGTTTAGGAGAATACGCTATGCTTGTATCAGCGCAAGTATTATCCTTTGAAGATGGCGTGCGAGCCGTTTACAAAAGAGCAGAACTTATGAGTGATCTTATGGCATCTGACAACCTTGGTATGGCTGCAATCCTGAATATATCAAAAAATGATCTCAGTAAAGTGTTAGAGCAGTGGAAAGAGAGTGTCTATATTGCATGTGAGAATTCTGATTGGCAATTTGTTTTGAGTGGAAAGAGAGAAGATCTTAAAACAATAAAAAACAAAATAAAAAATTTATCATGTGCTAAGTACGTTCCATTAAATGTTTCTGGAGCTTTTCATTCAAAATATCAAGAAAAGATTGTGGATCCATTGATATCTTTTCTAAAGAAATTGAATTGGATGGAGCCAAAAAATTCTACAAGACTGATGTTCAATTATACAGGTGAAGTTTATAATCCAAGTAAACATATGATTCCAGAGCTTTTAGCTAAGAATTTATCAAATACTGTAAAATGGGCGAATATCATGGAGATTATTTCCAGGAATGATTATGACGTTTGTTTTGAAGTTGGCGTAAGTAAAGTGCTATCTGAGATGAGTCATCCATATTTAAAAAACAAAAACTGTTTTAATTTTTTAAATAAAGAGAATATTAATCGCGCTGTAATAAACTGTGATGTAATAAAATGTAGAGATGTTTCATTTTGATCATAAGGTTGCTTTGGTTACAGGTGGTAGTCGAGGGATAGGAAGATCTATTGCTGAAGTATTTGCCAGTCAGGGGATAAAAGTTGCTTGTACAGCAAGAAGCTCCTCATTATTGGAAAACAGTATTTCTGAGATGAAAGCGAAGTCACTCGATGTGATGGGATTTGTTTGTGATGGGACCGACGAGAATCAGGTTAAACAGACGTATCAAGAAATTTGCACTCATTTAGGTGTGCCCACGGTTCTTGTTCATAACGCTGGAATAGTAGAAGAGAAAATAATTCTACGTTTAAACTCAGAAGAGTGGGATAAGATGATCGATGTCCATTTAAAAGCTTCTTTTTTATGGTCAAAAATTTCGTTACGGGGAATGGTTCAGCAAAAAAAAGGTCGTTTGATCTTTATCAGTAGTATTCTTGGATTAAAAGGAGCTCCGGCTCTATCGCATTATGCAGCAAGCAAATCAGGAATGATCGGTTTAGCAAAATCTATTGCTCAAGAGGTAGGTAAAAAAAATATTACTTCTAACGTCATTGCTCCAGGATATATCGATACGCAGATGATATTAGATAAGCGTGATGAGGTTATAGAAATTATCAATAAAAAGGCGTGTATTAAGAGGATTGGTGAGCCAAGGGATATTGCAAATTTAGCCTTATATTTAATCTCAACAGAAGCTTCGTATATAACTGGACAAGTCATTACAGTAGATGGCGGAATATCTTTGTAACAAGTTATATTTTTACCTGTGTTTGCAATATCATATAAAATACAGATAGAATGTTATTATGGGTGGTTATGACCAACTAAAAGAATTATCAATATATGTGCACATACCTTTTTGTCCTAGTAAATGTCACTACTGCGATTTTAATAGTTATAAAATGGATGGGGAAGTGCAGAATCGTTCCGTTAGGGCAACGATTAGCCAAATTATGAGCTCTCCATGGAAAGGTACTCCAGCTAAAACGATTTTCTTTGGTGGTGGAACTCCTACTTATATTGATACCGATTTATTACTGAGTTTATATGAGGCTGTTATTCAGTATCATCCACCTGTAAATGGATGTGAAATAACATCCGAAGCAAATCCTGGTACGGTTAACTTAGAGAAACTGAAGGCCATGAGAAAAGCTGGATTCAACCGGTTAAGTCTAGGCGCTCAGAGTTTTTATAATAATGATTTGAAGATGTTAGGTCGAGTACATGATTCAGATGACATTCATACCGCATTTGAACAGGCCCGAGAAGGAGGTTTTCAAAACATCAATTTAGATTTAATTTTTGGATTGACCCATCAAAGTTTATACGGGTGGCGTGAAAATTTAAAAAAGGCAATGACGCTCAATCCTGAACATCTTAGTTTATATGCATTAACGATTGAAAAAGGTACGCAATTTTACAAGTTACATCATAAAAATTTACTGCCTTTACCAAGTGATCAAGAGTTTGTAAAGATGTATTCAATTGCTCTGGAACATGCAAAGAACAATGGGTATATTCAGTACGAAATAAGCAATTTTTGTAAGCCAGAACATGAGTGTAAGCATAATCTTACTTATTGGAATAATGACTACTATTTAGGTTATGGTCCAGGCGCGGTAGGTTATATGCCGGTATCAGGTGAAAATATTAGGTATACAAATATTAAACATCCGCGAGCATACAGTGAGGCTGCTTATGAAAATAAATCTTTCTGGGCAGACACGGAAGTTATTACTGATGAAATGGTACGCAAGGAAAGAATTATGCTCGGGTTACGTTTAAACCAAGGGATACCCATCGAATTGGTTAAACCTGAGCATTCTACTCATTTAGATAGGATGATGAAATATGAATGGCTTGAATGTATCGATAACCGATTTCGGCTAACAGATAAAGGACGAATGCTTTCCAATGATGTTATTGTTGGTCTAATGTGAAAAAAATAGATTTTTCATTTAGAAAGACTTTCATAACGGATTGTTAATTTTAATTCTATATTCATTCATAATATATTCATGTTAGATAGAAATCTTATAAGAAATAATCCTAATCTTGTGATGCAAGGAGCTGAAAAGAAACGTGTTAATGCTCCAGTGAAAGAATGGATAGAAACTGATAGAGATTATCGTGCTACCTTAAAAGAATTAGAGGCCATTCGATCTGAACTGAATGATCAATCCAAGGCTATAGGACAATTAATATCCCAAGGCAAGAAAAAAGAAGTTGAACAAGCAAAAGCTCTTACCAAGGAGTTGAAAAGTAAAATAAATGATATCGAAGAAGAAGCAAGAGCTTTAGAACAAAAAGTTATCGAGTTAGAACTTCAAATCCCTAATATTCCTCAAGAGTCTGTTCCTGAAGGTTCATCCGAATCTGATAATCAAATCTTAAAACGATGGGGAGAGAAACCGGATCCTTCCAGATTGTATAAGTGTCACTGGGATGTTGCTGCATCTCTATCTCTTTTCGATCAAGAAAGAGCAAGTAAGATAAGTGGTAGTGGTTTTGCTTTATATACTGGACTTGGGGCAAGATTGCAACGGGCTTTGTCCCAATTTATGATTGACTACCAGACACGTACTCGTGGATATCAAGAGGTTTATCCTTCTTTCATGGTTAGAAGACAATGTTTAGTTGGAACGGGAAGTCTTCCAAAGTTTGAAGGAGATTTTTATCAGACAAAAGATGATGACTTATATCTGATTCCTACAAGTGAAGTTCCTCTGACAAATATGTATGCTGATGAAATTATTCCATCTGAAAAATTGACAATGAAATTGGCCGCTCTCACAAGTTGTTTTAGAAGAGAAGCTGGTGCAGCTGGAAAAGATACTCGAGGATTATTAAGATTGCATCAATTTGATAAAGTTGAACTTTTTAAATACACTAAACCTGAAAAAAGTGATGAAGAATTAGAATTGTTAAGAGTAGATGCTGAATCTGTTTTAGAGTTGTTAGGAATTCATTATAGAACAATGCTCCTTTGTGGAGGTGAAATGGGGTTTAGTAATATTCGACAATATGATATTGAAATTTGGTCTCCGGCAATGGAAAAATATCTGGAGATATCCAGTTGTAGTAACTTTGGATCGTTTCAGGCAAGAAGAGCCAATATCAGATTCCGAAGAGATGGAGCTTCTAAACCCGAATTTGTCCATACTTTAAATGGAAGTGGATTAGCATTACCAAGATTGTATGCTGTTCTTTTAGAAACATACACTAAGGAAGATGGAACGTTTGTGATTCCAGAACCCTTGCAAGAGTATATGGGTGTAGATTCGATATCGCTTTCAAAAGAGTGTTTGGTCTAATGAGTGATGAATTTAGTGATCTAGATATTTTAGGTGTGCTCATGGAAGATTCCATTGAGCTATATCCTGATGAAGCAATCGATAATCCTCTACATCAATATTTAGAATGGATTCATCCAGATGTAAACCATCCAGATGAAATGTTGAGAGAGTGGCTTCTTAATGGAATTCTATTTACTCCAGATAAATTTCATAACCTTTTAGAACCAGCGCAAAGGAAATCTCTGGATTATCCCAGACATATTATTATTGATGAGTTGGCAAAAGATTTTGGAGAATCTATCCCCAAAATAGGAAATGAGAAAAGTAGAGTTGATCATCTTTACATTCATTTACAGCAGGATGCTATAGATTTTTCATTTTTAAATAAAATAAAGCAATCCATTCCATATAGCTATGAAAAGTGTTTTATCTATGCAGATTTAAATGAAACATCAGATGATGTCATTTCGCTATGCATTGAAAATCAAAATATTTTGCCTTATATTCAACTATGTGAATATGATTTAGATAATCAGCAAGATAACAAAACGGTAATAGAGTTCATTTCAGAGTGTTTTTCGCTGGATATTCCGTTTAGTCTTGGTTTAGTAGGACCAGACCAGTATGAAGATTATTTAAAACTTCTTGTTGTTAGTGGAATTTCATTTACTGAGGATTTAAGTAGAAAAGAGTTTCAGAATCTGTTTCATGATATAGATATATCTATAATTCAATCGGATAGAGATACATTCCAGTGGAAAGATCTTAATGCAGGCATTCATGAAATACTTGCCATGAGATCGTTATTCATTTCTGGCATGATTTCTGATCCAGATAAATTCATTAGAATATTCCGTAAATGGGAAGGGAGCATGAGTTCGGAGGATTAAAATTTCTAAAGAAAGTCTTCTGGATTTTAATCTTATTTCATTTTAATCTTATTTCAAAGGACTAATTTTTAAAATGACAACAACTTTTTCTCCTGCAAAAGTATTCCAGAATGCGTGGACAGAAAGTTTAGAAGGAACTTTAATGGATGCTAGTTTCGTTTTTATCCAATCTATTTGGTCATTCACTGAGATCGTTTTTTTGCTACCAGAAGCGTGGATGGATGTTAAAACAACAGAATCTGCCGCATCGATAGCACCTCTTTTTTTTACTTCATCAGAGGCTCTTTTTAGAATGTCCTGGATGAGAATCGTAGATTCATTTTTTGTCTTAGGTTTTAATATCTCTATTTCAGTAATAAGAGAACCTGCATGATAGATCATCTGCTGGAAGCGTGTAGCATATAGATGTGAGTCAAATCCTTCAAGTAAATTCTTATTTACTTCCATAAGTTTTTGAGATTTTGTCTTTTCTTGTTCGATAACGTTTCTTAACTCTCTTAATTGAGCAGATTTTTCAAGAATTTCTTGTTTGGTAAATGTATTCTGTGTTGTTAGAAGATCGACTTCATTTTGCAGAAGATCTTTTTGATGTTCTAAAGTGTTAATTTTTGTATGCAACGGTTTTAGCATCGATTCTAATTGATGATATTCCGCTTTGCTTTTATTAATAGTTTTAATAAGATCACTATGTTCTATATTTAATTTAGTATTCTGTGATAATGTTTTAGAAAGTTTATCCTGAATTAAATTTAGCTTCGATTGAATATCGTTCTGTTTAATAATAAGGGAAGAGACCTCCTTCGCTTTTAGATCAGCTTTGAGAGTCATTTGTTTTAATTCAAACTCTTTTTCAATTTTTTCTTTAAGGATTGTTCTGCCTTGTAACATCCAAGTTCTAACATCCTTGCTTAAAGACATCATAAAAACTATCGTAATAGAAGGAATGATAACGCCGGATGCAATGGCGAGAAGTGTAGCAGTGTTTTTAGGACGTAGAGAAAAAATAGTTAATTTTTTTTTCCCGATGTTTCTCCCTAGGTGATCTGCTAAGTAAGCTATTAATCCTCCAAGAAGAATAATAGTAACTATAAAACCTATACTAACAATATCCATTTTATATTAGTTTACTGCTTATCCTTTACGTACATTCATTTAAAACATGTTTAATTATGAATGACTAGAATTATTCAATATTATTTAACAAAGAATAGCCATTTTATCATGCTAAACTTATTTATATATACGGAGGATTTAATAAATGAAACAACCTTTGACTAAAAAAATCAATGTAATATCTATGAGAATTCATAAATTTCTTATTTTTAACTTATTTATCATATGTATGAGTTATTTGATGCTTATACCTACGGTTCATGCGGCTTCTCAGGGAAAAATAACAGGAATGGGATCTTTAAGAGATGATCAAGTTGCTCGAATTCCAGATAAATTTAGACATTTTTATGCTAATGCTATTTTTCAATTTGTGGACTATTATGGTCCAGAAGGTTCATCTGCATTAAATGTTCACTTTAATACTCATTTTCCAAATAGAAAAAAAATATATGGTCTGCTAAAAGAACCATCAGCTCCAATGGACATCATACAACTCTCTATTACTGATCCCAGGAATGGTGCTCTTATTTTTGATTTGAAAAATAGTTTAGAAATAACTCGGTTGTCTTCAACAAACAATGTTTTTAAGAAAGATTATCTCTGCTATAACACATCAGATGGAGAAGGAGATTATGGACATATTTGTACGGACTCAGGCAGGATCAGTTTTGATAAAAAAAGATTAGGTCATACTCCAATGAATAATTCGTATTTATTAACGATTTCGAATAATGGAATGTGGGCTGTGGTGCAAGGTGATTTGGATGAAGATGATCAACCTAGGTTGTATAGGTATGATGTTGAGCGTGGCAAAATGATTGATCTAAATCTTACTTCGGATATGGTTGCATTCATACCAGCTAAAATTACAGATGATGGCGAGAATTTGTACGGATTTTCTATAGATAGTGAAAAAAAGACGACGACCGTAGCTTGTAATTTGCAGGTGAGTGGAGACGGAGATCAAGTTCAGGTAGTAGAGAATTTTAGAAAGTTTATTCATCCAGATGGAGGATATTATGCTATATCAGCCATGTCAGATGATTGTCATTATGTGGTAGGAAGTAATTATTCTGTTGCTTCAGTCTCTCTTCAGGCGAGTTTAGACCCTAACAAGCCTCAAGATTACGATGCGTTTTTAAATCATCCAAAGGCTTGTTTTGTTCATCAAGGTTTAGTAAGTCATCCCATTATTCATCCAGAGCTTTTTGTATCTTGTAAAGATAGTTTAGGGTTATCTGTAAGTGGAGATGGAAAATTTGGCATAGGAACCGTGGGCGATGTTGTTTTTTGGCTTGCTTCCACTCAAAAGAATTTTCCTCTTTCTAAAAACGCAAACTTAGTCGCAAGTATATGGAGATGCGATGTGGAGAACTCTGTTCAGTATCCTTTAATGCAAGTCTATTTAGCTCAGGCTGTTCGAAGGATAATGACAGAATATCATTTAACTAAAGCACAGATAGAAGAATTGAGTGATGATAATTTTAAACAACTGATGACAGCTGTTACAGGTGAGATCCATAACTGGAGACTGTTAACCGCAGAAAAGTGTTTTATGGATACAAATGGAGATTACTGGATTGCGGGCTTGGGCGTATATTATCCTGGAGGAGAAATTAAAGAGGATAAGCCTTGTCGATTCGAGCCTTACTCATTAAGGATTGATAAGTCGAGTATCGATGATATACAGTGGTCTGGAAAATAAGTTACTGTGATTTGGGATGAGATTTGCGGATAGTCTCTCTCATTTTGTCGATACTTACATGAGTATAGATTTGTGTCGTTGATAAATTCTCATGTCCTAGGAGTTGCTGAACAGATTTTAAATCAGCACCTCCGTCTAATAAATGGGTTGCAAAGCTGTGCCTAAGAGTGTGTGGTGAGATGTCTGATGGAAGATTGCTTTTTACAGCCCATCTTTTAACAATGTTTTGAGCGGTTCTTGTTGTAAGGGGTAATCCAGAAGGATTTGTAAAGAGATAATCTTTTCCGGTTGGCTTGACTCTTTCTTTTGATATGTAGTTCTGAATAGATACATAAGAACTTTCTCCAAATAAGACAAGCCGCTCTTTATTTCCTTTTCCATGGACTTTAATAATTTTATGGTCAAAATCGATTTCATTCAGAATAATACTTGTTGCTTCAGATACGCGTATTCCTGAGGCATAAATCAGTTCTAGGATAGCTTTATCACGAAGTGGATATCTTCCAGATGGTTTGATATCTAAAAACTTTTCAATCTGTTCTTGAGTTAAGTGTTTGGGTAATTTTTTTCTTCGTATTGGTGCTTCTAAATGATCAGAAGGATTATGAGAGATATATCCTCTTTTTAACATAAACTTTAGAAAACTTCTTAATGAGGAGAGTTTTCTTGCCCGGGTTACAGAGGATTGACTAAATGTTCTGAGATAAATACGAATATTTTCTTCTGTTAATTCGGTAGGGTGAGAAACAATATTAGAGAGTTGTTCTAAATCGGTCCTATATGCCCTTAAGGTATGATCGGAACTTTTCGTTTTTACTTGATCTAGATATGAATTAACAAATTCTAATATATTATCCAATGTAATTCTATTATAACTTGGATGATTATAGAATTTTATTCTACTCATGAAAAAAGAGTAAATCTATTTGTTAGAGAAAGTTTTTGTATCAATATGTTGAACAATGTTATTTAGATAGCAAAGCGTAGCATAGCATGCGGAAAACCAGTAGTATTGCACTAGAAGCAAATATGAAAGAGTGGTATATTTCATCTATGAATAGGGTGAAAGTAATTGTTAAATGTTCAGTGCTGTTTTTAATGACGATGTTTATCTTAGTTTGTTCTAAAACCATGACTTTAGCTTGCGCGCATAAGATAGAGTCTAGTAGTTCTTTGATGTTAGATTGCAAAGGTGATATTTTAGATGAAATTATTACAAAGAGTAATGGTGCTTTTTATATTTTATCAGGATTGAAACCTATGAGTAGTTTTCAATTGCCTTCATATAATAGTGATTGTAAATTGTTTGTGAAATCTAATAAAGCTCCTAAAAGTCCAATGAACAGACTGGTTTTTGAATCTAAAATGTCTTCTGATTTGCTAAAGCTAGTTAATGATAGCTTGTGTGAAGAGTTGTCTTGTGATTCTGTCAGCTTAGAAACTTTAGGGATTCATATGAATGCACAACTAGAACAGATGATATGCTTGAACTGTAAGAAGGTTATGTGGTTTCACTTGGTAGGAGATGTTGCTGAGTATTCTGAGGAAGCATTGCAGAAGCATTTTCAAGATATGAATAATTCTATAGTTGATGAAGAAAAAGCAAAGATAATGAGGAATAATGTTACATTTTGTTCTAAAGAAAATCATGTTAATTTAATGATTTTTAATGCTAGGCTCTTTCATGTTGAGAATGTTAAACAAAAAATTGGATTTGATTCATCTCATTCTAATATAGATGTATACAATGCATTGATAGCAGAATCTAGCAGTACTTCTGCATATACTAATGGTAAATTATTCGGTTATCCTAAAGTAGCTCGAGACTGTTATCAAGGTTTACATGAATCGAGTGAAAGTCCATATAAGACATATAATGCAAAATTATCACTTGATGTACAGAGTAACAGTGGGTATGAATGGTTGCATCCAGGTCATAAAGATGATGATTTGATTGGCACTGGAGATGTTGAGTTAAAATATACTGTTCATAAGAACGAGAATGGTTCTTTTGAATTAGAAAGTGATAAATTATCTAAGGTGTTGGTAATGGATGATGAGTTTAAAACTATTCTTATTAATCATGCGATATTAAATCACTATCTTAATTCAATATATAGTGACGATTTTAAATATAATGGCAAATCTGGTTTAAAAGGGTTGTTTTTAATGATAATAGATAAGTATCACCGTAGTAAGAGTAAAGAAAGTATTTTAGAATTTATCCAGAATGAATCTAGAAAAAATACTGAAAATGACATTGTAGGGATAATAAAGGTCTAAGTCAAGGTATAAATGTCTTTATTCATCTTAATAAAGACATTTATACTATAGAGAGCTTTTTTGAGAAAACTTTTTTGTAGCATGATTCATCATTCAAAATTCAGTATTAGTACTATTTAGTATTAGAAAAGGTTAGATACTATGCATCCACAGCTAGGAAGATTTTAACATAGATATAAACGGGTAAAATATAGTCAGTAGTAAAAATAATTTTTAATTAAGAGAGTACTTAGATTGTCTGATTCAAATTTACCAATTAAAACCATAAATATCGATGAAGAGCTCGGTAGAAGTTATGTTAATTATGCAATGTCTGTTATTGTTTCACGTGCATTGCCTGATGTAAGAGATGGATTAAAGCCTGTTCAGCGTCGTATTCTTTATGCGATGAAGCTTCTAGGGCTATCACCAGATCAAAGACATACTAAATCTGCAAAAGTTGCTGGAGATACTCAAGCAAACTTTCACCCTCATGGTCAAGAGGTTATTTATCCTTCTATTGTAAGGCTAGCACAATCGTTTGCGCTAAGATATCCTCTCGTAGATGGCCAAGGAAACTTTGGAAACATCGATGGTGATCCTCCTGCTCAGATGCGATATACTGAGGTTCGTCTTACTCCTGTTGCAATGGAAATGCTAGAGGATTTAGATAAGGAAACCGTCAACTGGATGCCTAACTATCTGCAAGAAACAGATGAGCCGATGGTACTTCCTGGAAAATTTCCAAATCTTTTATGTAATGGAGTGCAAGGTATTGCGGTTGGTATGGCGACTAATATGCCTTCACATAATTTGACAGAAGTTACAAACGCTATATTAAAAAGAATAGATGAACCTGAATCAACATTAGATGATATTATGCAGCTGATGCCTGGACCTGATTTTCCTACTTACGGGATTATTATGGGTACAAAAGGAATCCGAAGCGCTTATGAAACAGGCCGTGGTTCTGTGACCTTGCAAGCGAAGACCATGATTGAACCTACTGATATGGGGAAATCACTCATCGTTGTTACAGAAATTCCTTATCAGACCAATAAAACAACACTTATTAAGAGAATTGCGGAAATAGCAAAACTTAAAAAATTTGATGGAATTTTAAGGGTTGATGATTTCTCTGACAAAAGAGGGATGAGAATAGAGATAGAGATTCGGCGAGATGTTAATCCAAATCGAGCCTTAAACTATTTACTTAAACATACTGAACTAAGAACAACTTTTGGTTGTATCATGCTCAGCCTTGTTGAAAATGCCCCTAATACTTTACCGTTATTAACATTACTTGATCAATACATAAAACATCGTAAAATCGTTATTGAAAGAAGAACTAGGTTTGAAATCTATAAAGCTTTAGAAGAAGTTCATTTAAATGAAGGATTTCAGATAGCTAGAAGATTTTTAGATGAAATTATTAAACTCATCCGCTCTTCAGATGATCCTGCGACCGCGAGATCTGCAATGGTCAAGCAGTTTGATATGTCACCGTTTCAAGCAAACGCGATCTTGGCAATGCCTTTAAGAAGATTAACTAAACTAGAACAGTTAAAGCTGGAACAAGATTATAAAGAAGCATTGTTACGCGTACAAAACTTAATGGAAATTCTTGCAGATCCAACAAGACTTATCAAAGTATTGAAAGATGAAATCACTTATATTAGAAATAAACATGGTGATGAAAGAAGAACAAAAATCATAGCTCGTGAAGTCGGTGAATTTACAGAAGAAGATTTAATTCCTGAAGAAGAAGCTATTGTTTCCATAAGTAGAGATGGTTATATTAAGCGTTTGAGTATGGATACTTATCGCGAACAAAAACGTGGAGGGATGGGAGTCAGTAACAAAATGAAGTCAGATGACGAACCAGCTCATCTGTTCCAAGTCAATACACATCATTTTATTCTGTTCTTTACCAATCGAGGTCGCGTTTACAAATTAAGAGCCTATGACATTCCTGAAACAGGCAGAGGTGCTAGAGGAATGCCAGTGATCAACTTTATATCGATAGAAAGTGAAGAAAGAGTAACGGCTGCAGTCAGCATTAAAGATATTAAAGGAGAAGGGTATTTAACGTTAATTACTCGTATGGGTGAGATAAAACGTACTGCTCTTGCAAATTTTGCAAATATCCGATCGAATGGATTGATTGCATTTGATATTGAAGAGAATGATGAGTTAGCTTGGGCCCATAAAACCAAAGGAGATGATGATATTATCATCGTTACGAAGTATGGTCAATCCATCCGTTTTGCAGAAAATACAATCAAAAACAGATCTAGAAGTGCTGGAGGTATCAGAGCCATTAACCTGAAGAAAGATGATGAGATTGTTTCTTCAGGAGTAATCTATCAAGGAGCATCACTTTTAGTTGTTGGAGAAAACGGTTTTGGTAAACGGACGGATCTTACTGAATACAGGGTTCAGGGTAGAGGCGGATCTGGTGTTCTCACCATGAACTGTACTGCTAAAACAGGTCATATCGTAGGAGCAGAGGTAGTTAATGAAGATGATAAACTCATTATGATGACTACAAAGGGTAAAGCTATACGAACAAAAGTCAAAGACATTAGAATTGTTGGAAGGATAACTCAAGGTGTAAAACTGATCAATCTTGGTAAAGAAGATAAGGTTAGAAGTATAGCTAGAGTCGTTGATGGTGTCGATGAAGGTGAACATCCTATTACAGAACTAGAAACAACTTCCGTTGAATAGATTATAGATTCGTAATCATTAGCAGATTATCCTATTCCATAGGATAATCTGCTTTTTTATGATTTTAATATATTATTAGGATAATCTGTTTATTTCAGACTTTTCTCTAAGTGTAGTGGCAGGTACTTGGAATCTTTGTTTAAATGCCCTGCAGAAATTTCCCATTGTAGAATAGCCTGTAATAGAACAGATATCTGAAATAGATAGATTTGAGTTAATGATTAGAGACCTAGCTTTTTCTAATCTGTAAGCATTTAGGTATTGGCCAAAAGGCTTACCTATGGCTTTTTTGAATAAAAATCTAAAATGAGAAGTACTTAAATCGAGGTAGCTTGCCATCTTATCATCATCTAAATCTTGAGAGTACATTCTTTCTAAATATTTTAAACATTTATCTATGATAGGATCTCCAGTTAGGTAGTTCTTATGAAAAAGATGTTTCGTAAGTTGCTCAATAATTTTCTGTGTATATTGAATAATATCAGAAATTTGATTTAAGTTATCAAGTTGTCTTGCTATTTCTAATTGATTCCGATGTATCGATCTAGGAGCTCCTAATTCCAGGAGAGCAGAATTAATTAAAGCTATAAAGGTTAATGCAGATCCTTTTGCTTCATCTAGGAGTTGAGTGTCTATATCTGATCCACCTATTTTCTGTATTCCTTTCAGTAATTCACTTACGCATAGATCAAATTTAATCTTATCACCTAGCCGAATATAGGAGGATACTTCGGATAGAACAAGATTATTCTCTGGAGAATGAAATGGACAACGTGAAGAATGGTCAAATTCTGTAAAGACATCGAATAAAATAAAACTAGTTGATTGAGACAATACAATAAACGATAATTTATCTATTTCAACGGGATGGTCTAATAAATCGATCGTTAGAAGATCAAGTCTATGTTGGTGCATATGCCAGTAAACAGTATCGAGTTGTTCTAAGCTGGTACCATCACCATTAATCCGTACTCCATTGATAGGGTACAGAGTACTATCTACATAATGAATATGATGAAATAATTCAATTTGAAAAAGATCTACTTTATTTTTTGTACCTGAGATTACAGCTCCAGGCAATAAATGTTTGCTTTCATCTAGATTAGGCCATAAAGCAAATATTCCTACTAAGTATATCCGTTTTATACGCGTTGCATTAGAATCAATATCAATGACTAAAGATTTAGGATTCGTTTTACAGAGATGATTATTATAGTTGCCTCCATGGCTTTGCCATCCCTCAGTTTTTCTAAAAGGAATATTGCTCTTTATTGAACTTGGATTCCATTTCAGTTCTACTAAATTCTTTGTAAATTCAGCAGGGACTATATGATTAAACTCCATTATTATTAAATTATCCTTGAATGCAATTAGTGATTGAGATTATCTTCATTATACTCTCACTGTATAATTTAACGTGAATATATTACATGTTATTGTTATTTGGTAAGGTTTAATTAAACCTTACCGTGTTAAAGGGAAGAAGATTCATGATATTCATTTTTAATCCAACTAAATTAGGTTTGGTTAAATATGCATCTTTAATAAAGATGATAGGAAGAACATATCCGGATGAAATAAGTTGATTTTCTGCTTGAGAGAATAGATTAAATCGTTGTAGCATATCTGCATTCGATGTATTCTGTGCTTTCTCAGTAAGGTAATCGAAAGTGTTATCTTTAAATTTAGATTTGTTGAGTGGAGATGAAGAATGGAATAAATCTAATAAATAGCTAGCAGGGTCCATATAATCAGCTGACCATCCAGAATAAGAGATTGCAAAGCCTTTATTGTATAATTTCTGGTTAAAAGTGTTAAAATCAAACGTTGAGACCTTTACGCTAATACCTAAATTTTCTTTGAGCTGTAGATGAATGTTTTCACATATTTTTTTAGAAGTTGGAGAATCTGCAGTAGTAAGCTCAAGAGTGGGTAGGTTTTTTATGTTATATCCGGAATACTGCAAGTGTTTTCTGGCAGATACTGGATCGAACTTATAATGAAATGTTTTTGAAGAGTATCCTGGAAAACCTGATGGGATAATTCCATTTGCTTGAGAAATCAAGGTGCCTTGGAGAGTGTCTAGAATTTTCTTTTTGTCAATTGCTTTAATAATAGCAAGTCTAAAATCCTTATTCTGAAATGGAGGATATCTCTCGTTATCAAACGCTAAGTAGTATACTGCTGCGGTATCATGTGTTTTAAGTTGACTAGCTAATTCTTCATTTTCCATTACTTCTGGAATTTGTGTCTTAGCAACCTGCAAGAAATCTAGTTTTCCAGCTTTATAGTTGGCTAACTGAGTGTTTGTATCGGGAATAATATCTATTTGAATATTTTTAATGATAGGTTTTTCATCATCCCAATAGTCTTCATTTGCTTTTAAAGAAATATACGCTCCAGATACGAACTCATTTAATTTGTAAGGTCCTGTTCCGATACATGTTTGGAGCGTCATATCTTTGTCGACACCTCCAATGGCATCGACATCCACAACCGATAAAGTTGTGTATGCCAGCTTATGTAAAAAAAGCGGATCGGCTGCTGTGGTCGTTATTTTTAAGGTATGGTCGTCTAGAACTTCTAATCCTTGAACATGTTTTGTTCTTCCGCGTATACAGTCCATCGCTCCAAGAACGTTCCCTAGGAATTTATCTGCTCCTGGTGAGACCGTTTTTGGATTACACATTCTTTCGAAACTCTTCTTGAAATCAATTGCTTTAACTTCTTTTCCGTTATGGAATAATATATTATTTCTTATATAGAAGGTATAAACTAAATTATCTTTGCTTATCGTCCAATTTTCTGCAAGTCCTTGTGTGAAATTACTGTTTTCATCATATTTAACGAGTGTTTCAAAAACCTGGTTCATGAAATAAGAGTGTGTAGGTTGGTCCACGCATTTAATAGGATCGATCGTTCCTATGTCTGTCATAATACAGGTTCTTAATTGATCGGTAGAAACAATTCTCTGTTTATCAGAACCACAGCCTGAAAACATTAATGCTAAACTTAATATAGCGGTTATATTCTTTGCAGTATTTTTTTGCATTTCTCTCATCCCAAACATCTTATTAGAATCTAATTTATATAATTAGTATATAACATCTTGATGGACATAATACCTATTTCATAATGTAAATTTAGGAATATCGATAAATGTTTAAGATTGTTTAATAAACATAAAAAATTATTATCGTATATATTCATTAAAAATTTTAGAAAGAATTTCTATTGTATCTTCTACTTCCTTTATTGTATTTAGATGTGAAAAAGTAAACCGGATACTTGATTTTGCTTCTTCTGGTGTAAATCCTGATGAAAGTAGAACGTGGCTAGCATTGATGCTACCTCCACTGCATGCTGATCCAGTGCTACAACTCACTCCAGCTCTGTCAAGAAGAATGAGTAGGGATTCAGCATCAATATTCTTAAATCGCACATGAGCATGTCCTGGTAATACATTTTTATAGTTCGAGCAAGATTCTATCATCTCAATATTTGAGATTTTTCTTAAAAGATCTAAGAAATAGTTTCTTAAATCCATTTTCTTTTTACGATTTTCGTTCATATGTAAATGTCCAATTTCAGTTGCTTTTCCGAACCCTATAATAGAAGATGTATGTTCAGTGCCACCGCGTAAATTTCTTTCTTGCCCCCCACCTGAAATAACGGAGGAAAGTTTAACTCCACGTTTTATATAAAGGGCTCCTGCACCTTTTAGACCATGAATCTTATGAGAAGAAATGTTCATTAAATCTGGATTTATATCTGCAACTTTCCAGATGTAGTCTGAGAAAATAGGAGTTAAATAGGTTTGAACTGCATCAACATGGTGAAGTGCACCGTAAGAAGATACAATAGCATTGATTTTAGAAACATCATTTATCGAACCTGTTTCATTGTTTGCATGCATGGTGCTAACAAGTAGTACATCATCAGACATCATATCTTCTAAAGCGTTTATGTTTATGGATGCATTAGATAAGCATGGTATCAGATCAATTTGATAACCAAGTTTGGTGAGAATGTTTTTTGTTGATAGTACACACTCATGCTCCGTACTTCCAAATAAGATCCGTTTTCTTTTGTTTTCAAAATGATGTAGTGCAGATCCTACTATTGCTAAAGTTGCCGCTTCTGATCCCGATGCAGTGAAAACAAGTTCGCTGAATTCACACTCCAAAGTCTCAGTGATGATTTCTCTTGCAATATCTATTTGATTTCTTGCAGTTCTGCCGTCTGCATGAACGCTCATAGGGTTTCCATACTGAGTATTCTCCCACTCAGTGATGACATCAATCACCTCTTTGTATGGCTGAGTAGTTGCTGCATTATCAAGGTATATTCTTTTTTGTTGACTCTGGTTCATGATTATATAGTATCTGGATATATGTAAATAAATTAAATATTATCTAAAATAGATGTATTTTTATCTCAATAAAATATATCTATTCACTTATAATGGTTCATCTAAAGATATAAAAAGTTAAAAGCTCGATCATATTCATATGAAAACATTCTGATGATATTGATGAAAAAGCCAGTGTTAAGATAAGAGTGTTGTGGATAGCGTGTATACATATGGATGGAATGATAGATTTGGTATGATAAGTGACAAAAGCTAACATAGCTCCCATTGCAGTTAAAACAGGCCATAATGATGGCCCCTGAGGGTGGATGATGGCAAATATAAATCCAGAGATGATTGCACCTACCCAAACAGATGAGAACTTTCGAGTACAAATAGGAAAAATAATTCCTCGAAAGAAAATTTCTTCTAAAACAGGAGCCTGTACTGCTGCTAGAAAATAAATAAGGAGTATATCATATACACTCGACTGTCTAGAAAGAAAACTTTCTATTGGGTGGCTCGGTGAGGGAAGATACGGTATCAGCCACCAAGACAGAATTCCTGCAATAAACAGAACAAGTATATTGGCAAGATAACCCAGTATGATCCATTTTAAATAGAGAAAAATATTTTTTACTTTCCCTAAAAGTTGGATTAGATTTTTATTTAAAAATCTGATGATTTTGTTGAAAAAATAGATGGAAACAGCAAAAGATAGAGCATGGAGGCATAGCGTAAAGAGCGTCGTTTGAAATGGTGCATTCTGAAAAAGTAGTCTTGCTATAGTTACTACAAAAGGTAATAGGATAAAAACAAAAAGAAATACAAGGAGCGAAAGAGATAAAAATCTACTATTATCATCATGTGATCGTATGTATAAGGGAGAACCTAGAGGTTTACATTGACCATCGTTTCTAACCGTAAAGTAGTAAATCCAGACAAAAATACTAAGCAGTAGTAGACCTATCAGAGAGATACCTATAAATGCATAGTTTTTTATGTTTGATTCTAGAAACGGGTACAGCTTAGAATATATCGAATTCATATTCAATTTGTGTTCCATATCACTTGCAACTAAAAAGTGTAATAAGTAGTCACTATAATTTTTATGATCAAGATAGAGTAAAAGCTTCTCATGATATGTCTTGAGAAGTGTTTTATCGGGTTTTTCTTTTAAGTAAATATCATCTAGAATAGAAATGATGTGTTTATCTAAAAAATCTAATGTCTTGTATTCTGCACTATCCTTGAGCTGATGTTTCTTTTGTTCTTTTGTGAAGCTTTCTTTAGTAATCAGAATATCTTTTTCTGTGATGGGGTCTCCATTTTTAGACCTAAGGGATAAGTAGAGGAGCGCATGTTTATAATCCGTTTCTCTTGTGTCTATTATTTCAGATATGATATGTGGAATAGATACGGAAAGATTTAATGATTCTTTTGATACGGGTAGCTCATGAGCATGTTGCTCAATAATATAATTTAGCCCTAAAGCCATTTCAACTTGCTTTGTTAAAACTTGATATGCGTGTTTAGAATGTTTAGGAATTTCTTGTTTTTTTTCTAATTGATAAATATTTAAAACCGAATAACCTATTAATAAGATCACCATAATGATCCAAGGTGTATTCTGATAAGAGCTCTTTTTGGGAACAAAAGGAGTGTTTTGATTTACATCCATACTCACATTTTATCTTAATTTATAGATTGAGCGATAAATTCGGAAAGGATATATTTATAAAAAGATTCTTCCTCGAGAAGGGTTGAGTGGATCAGGAGGTGTTTTTTTTTGATGTTTAGGCAAATCAGCAGAAGCTCCTGGGTAATAATCTACTTTTGTGGTTGGATGAAAGCGGACTTGTTTTTTTTTAATTTTAATAAATAACTCTAACTGGTTTTCAGGATGAGTAATTTCTTTTATCTCTAAAAGAGGTTCAAGATTGAGAATATATGATTGTAGTTTGCTGTTTAATATTGAATGAATGATCGTTAGGACATCATTCTGAGCTGTATAGACTGATTGAAACGTATGATCTATCTCTTCATTGAGTTTATGTTTGAAGGTTGGTAAGTAGCACTCAGGAATATTTTGAAATTGGAGACATTGAATTTTGTTTTTTGAATCCTCATGCCACTTCAATAGACAGTTTCTTTTATCGGTAAAATCTTCAATAATATTGTATAGCAGTTGGTACTCTTGATTGTTCTGGCATGCTCCGATACTCTTTCTTATCAACTGGTATTCATTCATTAAATATGCATAATTGATGTTTATGTTAATTTTTGTATCGATATTCATCTGGTTGAAAATATATTCAAAGTGTGGATTTATGCATGAATGAATAATACTGTAACTTCCCATCTGGATGAGTAAAATGAATTTAGTGCAGATATTTCTGGTTTTCATATACATATATAGAATACTGTATTTTCCCAGGCGTTTTATACGATTTGAATAGAGACTTACTCATATTGCTCCAACCTACGTAGCATTTCCTTTAAAGAATTCACTTCGTCTGTTGAAAAATCTCCTGCATCGATAAAAGCCTGTAAATCTTCAAATAATCTTTCTGTTTCAGCATAGGTATACGTTCCGAAAGGCTTGTGATGTGAATCGAGCTTTACTAAATTTAAACGTAGATGTTCATATTTATAATGTTTTAGAAAGTTTGGTATACCGATATCTGTTAAGTCTGGAATAGATGTGTAAACTCCGAACACACCTGATTTCTTCGATTCTGTTAAATGCTCTACTACCCAATAAACCCTTCTAAATGTCATATGAACACCTGAAAATATAACGTTAATATTTGACTTATTCCATATTTGGTTACAAATCAAATATTAATGTTTAGAATGATTTGATTTTAAGGCATAAGTTTTGTGTTTTTGGCTTTGGTTGATATTATTTCTCTTGATAATATTAATAATTTTCTGAGCAAATATAGAATTTTTTATACCAGTAATTTTAAAGTTTTTAATTGGCCAGATACTCTTGTGCATATTCATCGAACTTATCGGAATATCGTCTAGGAATAAAATAATCTTATTATATTTTTTCTGTACATAAGATTTAGGAAACTGAAAATTTAGATGATCCTTCAGCTGGAAACTTAAGGATAGTACTTCTTGTCCATTGAAGCTCTTTTCTTTCATTAATTTTGCATTTTTAAAGCTAGAGTCAGTAAATATAATTTTTTGCTTATTGTAAAGAATGGAAGAAGAGGTAGGAGCTAATATTTCTCCGTTTGGAACAATATGTGTATTTTCAGCGTGTTGATGAAGTGATAATTGGTGATTCTGTTTAACGTCATTTTTAGATGTTAAATATGCCACATGATTCATCAATTTAATATAATGCGTCTCTGGAACTTCTAATGCTACAAAATTGATCCTTTCTTTTGGAAAAGTGGTGATAGATGAGTAACTCAAAAAGCATCGATATCCAATGAATAGAGATAGATGAAAAAGGATAAAAAGAGAAATAAGGATAACTCTTTTTTCTTTGAGTACTTGTATGTACTGCTTTTTTGAAAGCAGTACACTCATAACACGCATTTTAAGCACATGAAACTGTACGAGTGCTTTTTTAGCGATTTTCGATTCTTTTATTAACTGCATCCCAATCTATAACTTGTAAATAAGATTCGATATATTTCATACGAGCTGTTTGAAAATCGTAATAATATGCGTGTTCATACACATCCATTGCTAATATGCAGGTGTGGTTCCATATTGGAAAAGAGTTTTGAGCATCTCCAATATAGTTAAATAGTGTCTGCGTTTGGTGATCGTAAGAAAGAAAGGCCCATCCTCTTCCTCCCATCCCGGTACATTTCCAGTCATTAACCCAGTTCTCATAAGATCCAAATGATTTATTGATAAGATCAGCTACCTTTCCCGTTGGTTTACCGCCCTTTCCACCAATGGTATCAAAATAGATGTTATGATTTATGAGCCCTTGATATGCAAAAGTATAGTCTACTTTTAATGCTCTTATGCTACTGTAAATTTGATTCGCTTTGCTAGGGTCTTTTTCAAGATGAGAGATGAGTTCTCGAAGCTCATTGGTTTTCTTTGCATACCCTTGCCATAACTTTAAATGCTCATCATGCGTTATTCTGCTGATACCGACTTCTTCAGTAGAATAACACTTTTCTGGAATCATTTCTGGAATTTGTACTTTATTTAACATCATATTCCTCTTCTTAAAGTAGTTATACCTAATTCACAGAAAAATAATTTATTCTATGCTACTTGATACCATTGTAGAAATTCATTAGGCAATCTTTTCATTTACAAAGTTACCTGGTTTTTGCTTTAGTTGTGGAATGAATACTATAGGAATAAGAAGAAGAGTGGTTTAATTTATGAGAAGAATATCAGTACAGATTCCTCAGATAGGAGAGGGTTTACAAGAAGCCCGTCTTGTTGGGAAATTAAAGCAAGTCGGAGAGCGAATAGAAAAGGATGAGCCTGTATACCAGATGGAAACAGATAAAGCTGTGATGGATATCGAATCTCCATATGCAGGGGTAATCGTTGAATGGCTTGCAGAAGATGATGAACTTTTACCTATAGGTGCAGATATTGTGGTTATTGAAACAGAGGATTCTGTTGAAGATAATGGAGAAAAATCAGATAACGATATCGATGAGCAGAGTGTAGCAAAAGAGATGGAAAACGATATAAAAGATTCTACATCACCATCTTCGAGAAGAACAGATATTCCTCCAAAAACAAGATCTTATGCTAAACAGTGTCAAGTTTCAGATGAAGAGTTAAATCAAATACCTAAGAAAGGAAGCAAGTTATTACCTGAAGATATTGATCTATGGTTGAAAAACAGATCATCAAATCAAGAGAATGCTGCAGAAGATTCTGGGTATCAGATGAGTAAATTATCTTCATCCCAAAGACTATTAGGCTCAAGACTACTTCGAGGTTCAAAACAGGTTGTACCTGCTACACTTAGCATTGCTTGTCCGTGGGAGCCGGTTTTGAAAAGGTTAGATAAAATTCAAAACCAGAGTGGTCAAGAAAAAGTTTCTGCTTTTACATTATTCTCTTATGTTGTTGTTCAAGCTGTGAAAGAGCATAAATCATTCCAATCTACAATCACTGAAGATTGGGAATTAAAAGAATTTGATCATTTAAATCTCGGTGTTGCAGTTGCGATCCCTGGTGACAATTTAGTACTTGCAGTTGTTGACAAAGCGGATACATTATCATGGGGTAAGTATCAACATGCACTTCGAGAACGTATAAATAAAGCGCGTGAAGGTGATGATCAGGCTCATGCAAGTGTAACACTCAGTTTAAGTAATATGCAAGGATTTGGGGTGAGAGATGCTATTCCGGTTGTAGTGCCTCCGGCTAGTGGTACGTTATTTATTGGGGAAGTATACTATGATGTAAAGATTCAAGAGGATGCTGTAAAACATGAACCTGTGGTGAATTTAACTCTAAGTTTTGATCATAGGTTTATTAACGGAGTAGGTGCAGCTCAGATGTTGAATCGTATTAGAGAATTAGTCATCAGCCTCGAAGATTGGATGATATCTGATTAGAACGTTCTGACTATTCTAGATAGAAACATTAGGACCTGTTTAGAGATAAAAGAAGTAGGAGACTACGGTGTTGTTTATGCTTCTAAACAGAAACCAGCAAAAAGGTATCCATGAAGCAAAAAAGACCCATCATAGGAATTACATCTGAAAGTGTAAAAGATCCCACTCATTTTACAGGTGGAAAGTTTACTTTATCTTGGAACTATGTGGAGGCCATCAATCAAATGGGAGGTGTGCCTTTATTCATCCCTTATACGGAGGAATGTGAATCTATTCTAGAAGTAATCGATGGTTTACTATTGACGGGAGGATTTGATATACATCCAAAGAGGTATGGGGAAACTTTTATGCATCCTAAAAACAGGGTCCAGGATGATTCTCGGTATGAGTTAGAGAAAAGAATATTTGATCTTCTCCCTATAGAAATGCCTGTTCTTGGAATATGTTACGGGTGTCAATTTATGAATACATATTTTTCTGGAACATTACATCAACATACTCCTGAAATAGTAGGACATGAAAAACATCATCAAAATCAAGATCAAACATACGAAGTGTTACAAGGAACAAAGCTCTATCATGCCATGCAAAAGAATATTGTGACAGGGAACAGTTATCATCACCAATCTATCGATCAGGTTGCGGATCGATTTAGAGTAAATGCTGTTCATCCAGATGGAACGATAGAAGGAATAGAACATTTAGATTATGCATGGATGGTAGGTGTTCAATGGCATGCAGAAAGATCATTATCCTATCCTGAAAATCGAAATCTCTTTCATACTTTTATTCAAAAATCTATGGATTACAGAGAAACTAAGCAGATGGATAAGATCTCCTTTTAAAGATAATTATATAACCCATAAGGATAAATCTGTTCTTTAATAAGGCGATATGATAGATGCCTGGATGAAATAAGTATGAAAAAAGAAGTTTATATTTATCATGAACAAGCATATAGGGTTTAGGTGATGAATACTAGGTGAATACTAGATAAATACTAGATAAATACTAGATAAATACTAGGTAAATACTAGGTAAATACTAGGTAAACATATGGGGGATGAGATGCGTATGGAGAAAAAAACAAAAAAAGTTTTAATAAATGGTGTGCAGGTTACATTAGAAGAAGAAGATCAGAGTATAGCAACAAGTTTCAATTTGCGATATTATGTTAAAACCTCATCCGGAGTTAAGAGTGGTATAGGTGTGAAAACTGCAGGAAAAGTTCTGCTATCTTATGATGGAAGGGTATATACAATTGAAGAAGAAAATCTAGCTCGTAATAATAATAAAGGAAAGAAGGGAGGGGTATTCGTCTCTCCATTGCCAGCTCAAGTGGTAGAAGTTTTTATTGAAAATGATCAGAAGGTTCATGAAGGAGATAAATTGCTCGTTATCGAAGCCATGAAGACGCAACAGACGATGAGAGCTCCTTTTGATGGCACAGTAGCAAAATTATCAGTTAAGTCAGGAGATTTGGTGCAAGAGGGTAGCGTAATAGTTGAAATATTGCCTGATTCTACCGATAACTTATAACGATGGATATTGATATTATTGAGGTAGGTCCTAGGGATGGGCTACAAAATGAACAAAAACCGATACCGACGGGAGTGAAAATAGAATACATAAGAAATCTTATAAGTTCTGGGTTAAAGGAGATAGAGATCACGAGTTTTGTATCCCCTAAATGGGTCCCTCAGTTATCAGATGCTGAATCCATTGTACATCAATTAAAAAATGAATTAGATCATGCTTCCATTAAGTATCATGTTTTAATACCAAATAAAAAAGGTTTGGCCAAAGCTTATCAATATAACATATCCAGAATAGCTCTTTTTACAACCACAAGTGATGCTTTTTCGATGAAAAACATGAATGCTCCTGTAGAAAACATTATTCAAGAATATAGTGAACTCATTCCAGAATTTAGAAGAAATGTGCCCGCATCTTGGATTCGAATTTACCTTAGCAACTGCTTTGAATGTCCGTTTACAGGGAAAGTCGATCCTTGCAAGACCTTAGAGGTATCAAAACGATTAATCGATCTAGGTGTAGATGATCTAGTTATGAGTGATACTACAGGCGTGGCTACTCCAGATGAAGTAGGGAACATGCTTGAATTAATGTTAACGGCGCTTCCTGCTTCACAAATTAGTTGTCACTTTCACGATACATACGGTATGGCTATTGCAAATGTGGCTAGATCGATTCAGTTAGGTGTGCGTAGATTTGATTCAAGCAGTGGTGGTCTTGGTGGGTGTCCTTATGCACCGGGCGCTTCAGGAAATTTAGCAACGGAAGATTTAATGTATTTTTTAACTAGATCGGGGTATAAACATGGAGTCGATTTAGAAAAAATCGTATGGGCAAGTGAAAATCTATTGAATAGTTTAGGAAAAAGGTCAAGCTCAAAGGTTCATCAGGTTTATTTATCATCTTGCTATAATCAAGCAGCATAGATAAATACTGGTGGATTAAAAAGTAAGTAATAATAGATCGTACAGAGTTGACTTTACAGGGATATCATAGTAAAATCGCAGGTATAGATGTTTGAATTTATATCAGAACATCAGGAGAACATATGAAGAAAATTTTACTATTATTAGGATTAGTTGTAGGTACCACTGGATGTTGGTTATTTGGTGATAAGGACGATACAGAAGGTACAGACAAAGAGGTAACTACTGGTTCAGGTACTGAAGTAGCAGAAGCAGAACAGAAAGTTAAAGCAGCAGAGGAAGCCTTAGCAGCGGCAAAAGAAGCAGCGGACGAAGCTAAGACAGCAGCTGAAGCAGAAGGTGCAGATGCTGTAACTAAAAATGCAGTAGCAGAAGCAGAACAGAAAGTTAAAGCAGCAGAGGAAGCCTTAGCAGCAGCAAAAGAAGCAGCGGACGAAGCTAAGACAGCAGCAGATATAAGTTCCGGACAATAAAGCGAGTAACTCACACCATCTAGAAAATACAGTTAAGCAATAAAATGCGACTGGATTTAAATAACTAAACAAACTCCTCGTGTTATAAAATATAACATGAGGAGTTTTTCTTTATCTTTTTGGCCATTTTAAGGTAATTTAAACTAAACTGTTCGTTAATAATAATTTTTAGTTATGCATTTAATAAACACACAAATCGATATAAGTGCTATCCAATATATTCATAGACGTATGATTGATGTCAAACTTATAAAGTCGTATATTATTCTGGTAAACATTCTACTATCGAATGTTGTTTCTTTTGCTGTATCTGATCAGAATATGAGTGGAGTTCAACAGGGCAGTGCTTTAGAGGATACGAATATAAGTGTTGAGGCAACTCAAGCGAGTAAATCAGAACCCTTAAATCCGCGTAAGTCTCTATTCTCCATGCTTCATACTCATATACAGCCTACATCTTCTGAAATATCTAAACAGCTTTTAGATGGTAGCAGTGCAGGATGCCCGTTAGACTCTACAGATAATCCGAACTTATCATTCCAAGATACTAGAACTATAATCTCTCCAAAAAGAGAAGAAGGATCTTTTTTTGAAAAAAAACTTAACTCTGAGGAATGGGCGGAAGCTTTTCATGGCATTTCTGAGAACGTTAAGCAATTAAATTTAGCCAATTCTAATTACCGAGGTCAATGTATAGATAAATGGTTAGAATTAAATTGTTTAGAAGAAATAAACTTGAAAAATTGTCGCTTATTTTCAGAGGATTGGATGCGTGTTATGCAAGCAATTTCATCATCAGTGACTTCCTTGAATTTAAGAGGTTCTAATTATTTTGGTGAAGAAGCTGAGCGATTTATACGATACAGAGATCTAAAAAAACTATATTTAGAAGATTTAGATTTGAATGTTCAAACATGGAAAAATATCTTTTCTGCTGTAAAAGGATCTTTAGAAGAATTGTTTCTAGGTGGATCAAACTTTTTAGATTCTTCAATAGAAAATGATTTTATCTCTTTAGGTTATAGTCTGCAGACTTCTTCTACAGATTGTGAAAATATCATTTCAGTTCTACTAAAAACGTTACATAAGCTGTATAAGCTAAGTATAAAAGAGAGTAGATACAATATGAATCTTGATTTTTTTGAATTCGAAACTTTGGAGCAGTTAGAGTGTGGAGATTCTGATTGTACATTGGTATTGAAATTAAGCCATATGAGAGCATTATCTTCTATTTTGTTGAAAAATCAGAGAGGAAGTTGTAAGGTTGTATTGGTAGATAATTCTCCATTAGAATCTCTTGATTTAACAGACTCATCAGGAGTTTATGAAATAAATATTACGAGGAGTCCTCATTTAAATCAAGTTAAATTGATGAACTGTGCTGGGTTAAGAAAAATCAGTTTACGTATCTGTTCTGATGTTCCTGAGTTAAATTTGATGGAATGCCCAAATCTTGAATTTATTGAATTAGAAGAGTGCGGTTCAATTTGGTCTATAAATGTAGATCATCATAAGAACATTAAAGAAATAAAGTTAAAAAAATGTGATACATTTGATTTAAATGCGAATTATTGTTTAGAGTTATATTCCATCATACTTCAAGATTGCACAAAGTTGACTTCTGTACGTTCTGATTATTGCCCTAAATTAACCACGATACGTTTGATACGATGTCCAGAGCTCACCTCATTAATCCTAAAAGATGTCTCGGAATTACAGAATTTAGATCTGGTTGGAGATCTGAATATCAGACATTTAGATATGGGAAAGATTGAACATTTAAGCTGGCTAGATTTAAGAAATTGCAATGCTCTTTCAGCAGAGAATATTCTATTTATAGAACCTGAGAAAAGTGGTAAAAATAAAAAGCCTAATCAAGAAACAGATAATGATAAAGTACCAGACTGGGTTAAAAGAAAAAATGTTCTTACCGTAAAAGTTAATCAGAAAGATGAAGAAACTAGAACTGCCTACATAGAGAAGTTTAAAAAGCATAAAGTAGAGTTTTCGTGAATGGTGCGTAAAAGTGATGGATGTATCCATACTGTAGAGCTATAGTGAATGATATATCATAGACTACTTAGTGTATGATATCCATACTTCTTTTTATAGAATTTTAGGATTCAGATTTAACAAAGATAACTTGACAATCCATCTTTTTCATAATAGAGCTGATAAAGGAGCATGTTTTTTCTGAAAGTTTATGTTTATTCAGTCCAATTACTAATTTTTTGACGTTATACTCTTCTGATGCATTGAAAATTGCAGAAGGAACGTCTCTAGCTCGTTCAATAATGAATTTGTCTGTGATATCATGATCTTTGATTTTTGCATGAATGGTTTCTAACACATTGGCAGCTTCTTCTTCTAATTCTTTCATTGGAGCTTGTAAGGGCTGTTGTCTTGGAATCAGAATTGGATAAAGCCAGCATATCCCCATATGTGTACCTTCTGCAAGATCGATAACTAATTCTACGAGCTCTTCATCCGTATCAGTTCCATTTAAACATGCAAGGATGGTAGGCATATCTTCGAACTGCTTTAGTGTTTCATGGTCGAGTTCAGGGTCTACTTTAAAATGGAGAGATTTTCTAGCATCTTCTATGGAACCAGCCATCGGGAGTTGGGATCTTGTTTCTGGGACCGATTTAAGGACTTCATGGACATGTAAAGGGACCGATACAACGATAACTCTTGCATCGTGTTCTTCTAAAAAGTCCATGGCATCTAGAAAGGTGTTAGCACCCTCTTCGTTACATTCTTTTATTCCAGAACAGTCTATAATAACGCCTTCTGGATGTCTGACAAGTGTAAGGGATATGGCCGTGTGAATGGTTTCCCAAAAATTCGACTTTAAATCTCCGGAGAGAGCAATTACATCTTCGTACGATTCTACTATCATAATATTAATCTATAAAATATCTTACGTTGGTAATCACAACGTTCCGTCTCGATGCCAGGCTCATCTTAAGCCTTACTGCAGCATTACTATGTAATAAATTTTGCCATGCGTGTTTTACAACAGCTTGCGGGACAATAACTGTAATAATCATTTCTGGATCTTCTAACAGAATCTGATCGATATATTCAATAACTGGGTCAATAAGGGATCGATAAGGTGAATCCAGAATAACTAAGGGAAGTTTCGCACCAAATTTTTCCCAGTCCCGTTTTACATTATTAAGGTCTTCCTGATCTAAGACTACATGAAGCGCCCTGCAATCTCTAGTCGTTGCTCTTGCATAAGCAATGGTGCTAACGATTCCTTTGTTGATTTTAGGGACAAGTAAAAGGACCGTGTTTTTTTTAATCGTGGGAGTTTCGTCTTCGGGATTTATGCTTAGAACAAAATCTTGATAGACATAATGATTATGTATTTTATTGAAAACAAATATAAAAACAAGGATGACGAGAGGGACTACCCATGCACCGATAGAAAACTTTGTAATTAAGATAACGCCAACAACGATTCCCGTTACAAGGCCTCCGGAAAAGTTTACGAGTAATGATAACTGGTTTCTTTGCTTATTCCAGAACCGGACCACCATACCTAGCTGACTAAGAGTATAAGATATAAAAACTCCTACAGCATAAAGTGGAACAATGCTGGAAGTGTTCCCTTTATAGTAGATGATAATAAGTGTTGCAATGGAGGATAAAAGAATAATACCATTCTGGAAAACAAGCCTATCTCCTATGTTGGATAATACCCTCGGGAGATATCCGTCTCGAGCCATAATGCTTGATAAACGAGGGAAGTCTGCATAGGCTGTATTTGCTGCGGAAAATAGAATTCCTGCAGTTGCTATCTGAAGAGCATAATATCCAAAAGATTCCCCAAAAACCTTAAGAGCAATCATAGAGAGTACGGTTTGATAACCTTCTGTTTCCAGAGGCATGGGATGTATATGAAATTTTGTTGCTAAGTAACTTACAGAGCCAAACATCGATATAAGAATCGCAGCCATCATCAGAAGTGTTTTAGAAGCATTTTCTGTTTTTGGGTCCTTAAATTCAGGCACACCATTTGCAATAGCTTCAATTCCAGTTAAAGCGCAACATCCAGAGGAAAATGCTCTTAGAACTAAAAACATCGAGAGTGTATTCCAATTAGCATCTTGTGTCTTTTGAATCAGATCAGGAAAATGTTGAGATGGAGTGAAAAAACCATCAATGATAAGTACTCCGATCATAACTATAAATGTATAGGTAGGAATAGCAAAGAGTAAACCACTATCTTTTGTGCCCCGTAAATTCATCACCGTAAGAATGAATACAAGGAAAATACATATTAGAGTTAAATAAGGATGTAGCTGAGGAGCAAAGGATATAATCGCAAGCGATGCGGCTGTTACAGATACGGATACCGTTAAAATATAATCGATAAGTAACGATGCACCAGCAATAAGACCAGGATATTTTCCTAAATTTTCTTTTGCTACAAGGTAAGACCCACCTCCATTTGGGTAAGCATGAATTGTTTGGTAATAACTCCATACTACAAGTAGCATTAAAGTGCATATAGCCCAAGAAATTGGTGTTGTAAGCCACAAGGCTGTGAATCCAACATATGTGATATTGGTTTTTTGGAGAATGATCATAATCTCTTCTGTTGCATATGCAATCGAAGAGAGGGCATCGGATGAAAAAGTACTAAGGGCTACTTTTTTCGATAATTTTTCTCCGCTAGCAAATTTGGTTGCTATCGGCATACCGATGAGAAAATGTTTTATTTTTTTAAAAAGTGGTTTTTCTGCTGCTCTTTCCAGGGCTGATTTCATAAAACCTCTTTTGTTAGATTAATCTTTCTGTTTAACATGAGATGATTGTAATAGTTATTCTTCTAATCTTGAACATTCGGTGGATTTCTAAAAGAATTCCTATTTTCCTCTTGTAAATACCATTTTTACCTAATATTTCAGTTTTTGTCGAGACTTAAATAAAGAAATAATCAGAATATTCATCAAGGTTTATTACGATAGTTTGAATGCAATTCTACTGGTATTCGTGTCAAAATATTACTATGCAGCCTAAGGTGCAACATTTTCATGAAATTATTACACAAGCAGAAGTCGAAATATCGTCTGCTACAAATATTAAAGAATTAAAAGATGCTGAATCTAAATATGTAGGGAAAAAAGGTGAACTTCTTTCACAAATGAAAAAGTTACCTCTATTACCTCCAGAGGAAAGACCTGGATTTGGACATGAATTGAATCATGCAAAAGCATATATATTAAATCTAATTCATGAAAAAAAAGCAAATTTCGATAAACAAGAGCTTCTTGATCGATTAACTCATGAAAAATGTGACACGACTTTACCAGGTATACGTCCAGATGTAGGGAATTACCATATTTTGGAGCAAACCTTTCGTCAGGTTAAAAGAACTCTCATCAATATGGGGTTTGAGTACGTTTCATCTCCTGAGCTGGAAAACTTTGAGTATAACTTTTCTTTACTGAACTATCCACCGAACCATCCAGCGATGGATGAACAGGATACATTCTATGTAGATGATCAACATTTATTAAGAACCCAGTGTACAGCTGCACAAGGAAGAGTACTCCAGCATAGAAAACCTCCTCTGAAAATATTCACTTTAGGGAAAACGTTTAGAAACGAGGCTGTTGACCGGACACACTCACATACATTTCATCAGGTAGACGCCTTTTTAATAGATAAAGATATCTCACTGGCAAATCTGAAATACACTTTGTCTCAGTTTGTAAAAAGTGTTATCGGAGAAGATGTAAAGGTACGTTTTAGGCCAGACTTTTTTCCCTTTGTAGAGCCAGGGGTCGACTATGCGATTAGCTCTCCACGATTTTTTAATGGTAAATGGCTAGAGCTTGGTGGAGCTGGACTCATTCACCCAAATATATTAAGGAATTTTGGTCTTGATCCTGATGAGTATTCTGGTTTTGCATTTGGATTAGGTTTAGAGCGTATTCCTATGCTTGTTCATGGCATAGATGATCTGCGGCAGTTTTTAGAAAACGATATCCGCTTTTTGGAGCAATTTCCCTCATGAAACTATCTTATCATTTTTTTAAACAACTTTTGGATACTGTTGCAACACCAGAAGATATAGGCGATACTTTAACGATGCTTGGTTTTGAGCTAGAGGAGATTATAGACCATCCCAAAGGTCCTGTTTTAGATCTATGTGGAATGGCTAATCGAGGAGATGCTTTTTCTGTCCTTGGACTCTGTAGAGAGTTATTGTCCAAAGAAAATTATCATCCTACACCCTTGATGGAATGGATGAAAAAAACACAAGAGCGCTCTATTTGTCCTCCTATTGAACAAAAAAAAATACATATTGATATTCAGACAGATAACTGTAGAAGATACTCTTATAGACTCTTCAGTAAAATACCCATAACGCCTACTCCTGAATGGATTAAAAATATTTTAGAGCAGGCTGGATTACGCTCTATTTCGTTATTAGTAGATTTAACAAACTATGTTCTTTTAGAAACTGGGCATCCAATGCATGCTTTTGACTATCATAAATTAGGCTCAGATACTCTTATCATTCGCTCAAGCAAGGATAAGGAAAGGTTCACCTTGTTAAATAATGAAGAAGTGGAGTGTCACTCAGAAGATATTCTTATCACTCATCCAGATAGAGTATTAGCATTAGGTGGAATTATGGGAGGCCTAGATTCAGAGGTATCTGATCATACAACATCGATTCTATTAGAAGCTGCTCACTTTTGTCCCGAAGCGATAAGAAATACCCGGACTCGATTAGGTATATCAACAGATTCTTCATACCGCTTTGAAAGATGGGTAGATCCTTCTTCTACACTTCTTGCAATCGAAAGATTTACCATGCTATTGACAGATATTGTTGGAGATGGGAATTTTGAAATAGTTGAAACGGGTGATGAATATACTAATCCATGGGTTTCCCCTGAAATAGAAGTCGATCCTGAGAGGTGTAGAGTTCTTTTAGGCATGCAAATAGAAAATATTCAAATGGGATCTATTTGGAGATCTCTAGGATGTCATGTAATCTTTAAAGAAGGATACTTTTATGTAACACCTCCTTCATGGAGAAAAGATATCATCGAGAGTATAGACCTTGTTGAAGATATTGGAAGAGTCTATGGATACGATAAAGTGCCAGAAATTCCACCTAGAACTGTTTTAACTCAGGGTGGTTTGAATCCAAATGATTTCATGGAATCAGAAGTTATAGATTTTCTTGTGAGAGCTGGTTTTATTCAAGTGATTAATCATGCATTGCGTGCAGATCATGCATTGGATGAACCTCAATATGAAAAAATTCATATAAAGAATCCACACTCCCCTGAACTTAGTAAGCTTCGAAGCAGCCTTCTTCCATCTTTATCGGACACTCTTTTAAAAAATGGTGGAAAGCATGCTCGTTTCTTTGAAACCGGTAAAGTTTTTTATATCAAAAACGAAACATACGTCGAAACCACTCACTTTGCTGGAATCATTCAGGGTGCTTCAAATATTATAGATTGGACAAACCCAAAAAGAAATCCGTATCATTTTTATCATTTAAAAGGAATATTAGCATCTTTATTTAAGACATTAAATATTCCAGTAAGGTTTGATTTACTTAGAGATTCCGATGAACGCTTTCATCCTGGCAGATCATTAGATATTATTGTCAAAGATCAAGTTGTTGGTAGATTAGGACAAATACATCCTGTCATGTTGAATCAAGGTTCCCTGGATAAAAACACACTCTTTTTCGAAGTGAAGTTGGATCCGTTACCGGACCATCGATTACATATAAGAGATTATAAAAAATTAAGTAAAAACCCTTCTATAAAGAGAGATATTGCACTTGTAGGAAAGAAAAACATTCCTTATCAAGAGATTGAATCTATAGTCATAGCAGAAGCTGGTGAACTTTTGGAAGATTGGGTGTTATTTGATCGCTTCGAAGGCGGATCTCTAGAAAATGACCAACACTCTTTAGCTATCAGTCTTCATCTTAGAAAGCAAGGGGAGAACATGGATGATAAAGAGGCAAATCAGATTAGAGATAATATTGTGACTAAGCTAAAAGAGATAGATGTTCAACTAAGAAGTTAAAACAAGAATAACATGAAGCGAGCAGGGAAATATAGCCTATTCAAGAGAGGAGTTGATAACTAACTCAGTATAATGTTATTCAGCACTCTACTTACTAAAAATAAAATACGTTTTTTTTTAGTAAAGTCTTTAGGCTTTGCTATCGTCTTTATATTGGTTAATCTTTTTTTCTTCTCTTACTTATGCGGATATCATCAAATAGGTAGTATTCTATACGATTATTTATTTTTTGGATTATTAGATGGTGAGCATATTAGATCGCTTCTTGTTCGCTACGTAATTCTTTTAATATGTGCTCTAGGTGTATCTTCCGTATGGAAGTTGGAAGTATATAATATAGGCACGGAAAGTCAGTATGTATCTGGATGCATTTTAGCATCATTTTCAGCATCTAAAATCTCTTTTGTGCCGTTCTATATAAAATCATCGATCATGATTTTGTCTGGCATTTTAGGCGGAATGGCATATGCTTTCATACCAGCAATTTTAGCAAGATTACGAAATGTGGATGTCGTTATGAGTACCATTCTATTAAATTTAGTCAATTTTCATCTGGTTCAGTATCTTGCTCTGAATTTTAATGATTTCATTTTATTTAAGAGTGATCCGAAACCTAGTGAAAAAACCATGATGATCCTCTTTGTGCTACTTATTTCTTCGCTCTTGGTTTTCTTTGTGAAACATCAATGGCAAAAGATGACTTCTAATCTGCTTAAAACCTCAGAAGATTCCCGCCTCTATATTTGTTTTATTGCTTTGCTTTTCTCTGGTGGTTTATGTGGATTTGCAGGAAGTATAGGACATCTTTTTTATCTTGAAACAAATGTTTTAAATATTTCTAAATCTTTTGGGTTTATAGCCATACCTATAGCTATTCTTTCTCATAGTGATCCATATAAAATTTTGTATATGACCGTATTTTTTTCCTATATGTATGTTCAATTAGAACATATAGCCGGAAAATATATGTTGAGCTCAAATAGCTTATTGGTACTACATGGAATAACCATTCTAACCTTGTATTTGTACCACAAAACTTTTGACGATATAGGAGAAAAATTTGCAATTTCTAAATAGTTATATACTTCTTTTAACTCCGGTACTATTAGCCTCTTTAGCTATATTATGGACAGAGAAGTCAGGTGTTTTAAATATAGGTTTAGAAGGAAATATTGTTTTTTCAGGCTATATGACACTTGTTTCTTATCATATGACAGAATCCTATCTTATCTCAATGCTTGCTGGATCATTATCTGGTTTATTTATAGCTCTAATTCAGTCGATTCTGATATTAAATCTTGGGCTCGATCAAGTTGTGGTAACTACATCTAACAACCTTATTGCCTATGGCTTAACTAGTATCTTTATGCAAAATCATGAGAATGGATCATTCCTTTTTTCGATTGGACTTAGCGATAACGATGGTCTATGGTTTTATTATTTTTTTATTCTCTTGCTTGTGAGTTTTTTGACTTATTATTCGATGTGTAAACATCATAGATACTCAGAAATATTGGTTCGTGCTGGGGATCAATTTCCTGACTCTTATGATGTAAAGAAAACATATATGAATACAAGATATATTTCTATGTTAATATGTGGCCTGCTGAGTGGATTGGTAGGTTCATTCCAGATTCTTGTTATTAAAAAAAGTTTTTCTATTTTGATTGGAGGTGGTTTGGGGTTTTTAGCCATAGCATTAGTAAGCTTTAGTAATTGGAAATATATTCAACTTCTTTTAACATGTATCCTTTTTATTGGAGTAAAGGCAGTTTTAAGTTTGTACTTGGAAGATACAATAATCATAGAAATTTTATCAATACTTTCAATGTTATTCCTAGGTAGTATAAGATTGAGAAGATCAGGCATGCCTAAAATTTTAGGCATGAACTATTCTTAAATGATCTGTTCTTCGTTAATATCAAGATTCATAATGATTATTAAAAGGATGTAATCTTTCATGATGTATGGTACTATGTATGTTGTTATGTCTTGTAGGTAACGAAAAACGATGCTTTGGAGACATGGAAGGTGTTAAGTATGGCAGCATTTATACGATTTTTAGATAACTGGTTAAAGGAAGGTAAGCGATCTTTTACAGTGAATGAACTTAGAAACTTAACATCTTTATCAATGCCAGCGGTGAAGTCTGGAATTTATCGTTTAAAAAAAGATAAGAAAATCATGAGTCCTATAAAAGGTTTTTATGTTATTTTATCACCAGAGCATAGAAAAAATGGGTCTATTCCGCTGGAACAATTAGCGCCATTACTCATGGAGCATTTAAATGCAGAATATTATGTTTCTCTCCTTTCAGGTGCTGCATATTATGGTTCAGCTCACCAAAAGCCAATGAAGATGCAAGTCATTACGAATTATCGTATCAAACGACCTTTAATTTGCGGAAAGGGTGAAATTGATTTCATCTATAAAAAAACTCTATCAGGTCTTCCGGTATTAGAGACAACTAATCCGGCAGGGTACTTAAAAATAGCATCACCAGAACTGATCGCCGTAGATTTATTAAAATATTCTCTTCAAAGTTGTGGATTAAATCATATCTATACTGTGCTCAGTGAATTAATAGATCATATTAACATTTCAAAAATAGTAGCGCTGATGGATGTTGTAAAGGAGAAAGCCTTATTTCAACGTTTAGGTTTCTTGCTAAATATGATTCAAAAGGAAGAAAAGTGTAAGTTAGATCAATTTGAAATTTTCGAGAAGCAAGTACAGTCTATAGCAAAGGTATTCGTCCCATTAGATCCTTCGCACTCGATACAAGGCTATTATCGGGATAAAAACTGGAAAGTTATTTCTAATGTTGAATTGGAGTTAGATGAATGATTCCTGAAAGATATCTACAACAGTGGTCAAACCATGTATTTTGGCAAAGTATGGGAATGATTGAGCAGGATCTTCTTATTCGTAAGGTTCTCATCGATTTATACGAACATTCATACATACGTGACCATTTGTTATTCCGTGGCGGAACAGCTTTAAATATGCTATACCTTGATCCTCCAGCAAGATATAGTGAAGATATTGATTTAGTTCAATTAGATCCCTCTCCTATTGGGGATACCATTGATATTATTCGAAAGATTCTAGGTGAATATTTAGGAGAGCCCAAACGAAAATTAACCAATAGAAGTGCGAAATTGATCTATCGATATGATTCAGTAGAAGGATTTCCTGCTAAATTAAAAATTGAAATAAATACGACAGAACATTTTCATGTCAATCCTATCCGCTCTTTTCCTTTTCAGTTAAATTCAGATTGGAAGAGTGGAAGTACTAATATTATGAGCTATGATTTAGCAGAGCTTATGGGTACAAAGTTTAGAGCACTTTATCAGAGAAGAAAGGGGAGGGATTTATTTGATATTTGGTATGTTTTTCATCAAAATAAAATGGATGTTCAAGAAGTACTGAAAATATTTCATGCATATTGTGCGTATCAAAATTTGGATATTTCAAAATCTGATTTTTTATCTAATCTAGAAATCAAAAGAAAACATCAAGACTTTAGAGTGGATATGCACCCTCTTCTACCTCACTATATATCGTGGGATTTTGATAAAGCATACGGCTTTGTCGTCGATCTTATTAATGAAAGTTTGTAAAATATAAGAATTTTGTATTATATCTCAGAATATTACTTTTCTCTTACTCATGAAACGCTTCTCTTCCATACATAAATCAGAAAATTTAGAGATAGATCTATGGAGGTGTAAAATACTAGGAATATCTTTAAATGATGAAAGTTCCCGTAGTTAAGAATCAGACAAGAGCTGCTAAGTCCAAATATATATCCCACACTTTGGCTGATGAGTATTAAAGATTTGATATAAGGATACTTTGTATTAGTAAACGTAGTATTACTATTATTTTCGGAAAAAAATTGCACAGAACCAATTAAGATAAAAAAAAGAAGACTTAGAGGTATAAGTATCATTGTATTGGGATATGATAACAAGTGAAAATAGCTGAATGTCAATAATACTTTACTTATGATTAATTTATATGGATGAAAATGACTTGAGAGATTATTGTTGAGTAACCTCTGAATATTTCCATTTGACAAGAAATCAAATGATAGCCAAATAAGAATTATTTCAACAGGAAGTTTATTATTTATTAAGTAAATAAAAAATGTAGTAATAATAAATGGCGAAAAGAATCTAGCAGTAAAATGACGAATAATATTATCTATTGAAGTACAGAAATCACTTTTTATGTAATTGATAAATTCAGAATATTTAATAGTTAGTAAAATATTTTCATCAGAAGGTGTAGATTTAGATTCATGGTTGGGATTATTTTTTTTAACTTGTACTTGCAATAGATTTTTATTGCTAAATAAAGGTGAAAGAATAAAAGGTAACCAACTAAAAGTAATTAAAAGACCTGAAAAAGAAATTAAGTGAAAGATACTATTTAGCTTGAATCCATAAAAGTATAGATATAGTGCACACCATATTGGCCCAAACACTATACCAAGATCTAGTAGTTGTCTAAGATTAACAATGATTCTTTTATCGGATATGCAGTATGATGGCATAAAGTATAATTTATCTTGTAAGTAATAATAAGAGCAACCAATTAAACTTCCTAGAATTACGGAAGAAATGGCTGATGGAGAAATAGCAAATAATGAAATACTAATTCCATAGATAGATGTGGAAAAAATAAGCTGAAAAATAATATTATTTTGCAACGAAATAATGCCAGTAGTAAAGTTTAAGAGCAACCTTACTAAATTCGCAAAAACAATAGTTGTTGTATAGAATGTGTACTGATTATTGGTTATGCAGTTTAGTAAGTAGGTTGGTCTAAAAATAGAAATACCAAATTGTGCTAGAAATAGAGTGCTATAAATCATTACTTGTAGTTTGTTCTTTTTGGTTACACTTACTTCTTTATAGTATTCAGAAATATCTTTTTCTTTTAATTCAATAAAAAATGGAAAAGAAGTAAGTATGGTGCAGATAACGATAAGAATAATTGTATAGTAAAGTCCTAGGTGTATGTTTTGATGCAAAATGTTTAAATATCCGAAATATATACCACAAATATTACCCACTAAAAACACGATGCGTTGCAAGAAAATATACTCATATTTATAGGTGTTAAGTACGAGTCTTGATTCAATATGATTTCTATTAAAAGCAGCTACAGTATAAAACAGAATAAAGAGAACAAGCGAGCAACATATATTAAAACAAGTTAGATCCTTGAAGAGTATGAGTAACGACAGGGGGAGTAATAAGAAAGCAATAAGGTATCCGGTATAGGGTTTATGGTGTTTTCTGTATGAAAACTTTTCTTGCAAAATCATACTTCCTAATGTGGTGAATAGAAGTGTACATTGAAAATAGATTTTTCCATGAATTTGACTACTCATCATATAGGGAAGATAAGGAATGATTATATTTAATATTGTTGAAGAAAGAAAGATGTTTAGAAGTAAAAAAGAATAAACTAGTTTCTGATCTGTGATTGCTTTTTTTAAATTCGAAAAAGATATTTCAAAGGGTTTTGCAGGATCATCTGGAATTTGGTGCTGTTCCCGATCATTTTTAATATTGAATTTTGTAAAGTCGGTTATAAGAGCTATGAAAACATTAATAATCAGAAAATGTTCTATGCCGTATAAAGGTAAAACTAAGGGGATGAAAAAGCACGAGAAGAGATAGCAAGCAAGGATCTTATAACCTTTAATAAAAATATTTTTTAATCTTATTGCATCTTCTTGCTGACGAATATTTTCGATGATGAATTCTAAAATATGAATCCCTAGAAAAAAACCTGATATTATTCCAAGTATACAGATTCGATAACTTCCAGAAGTAAGAAAGCTTAGTAGTAAAGCATAAAAAGTAATTGCGAGAATCGCAATTTTATATTTACTCAAAAACTCTTTTAACTTTTGAAATGAAATAAAACATATACCTAATATCATTCCAATTCGCGAAGCGAGAAAATAGGTAAGAGTGCTAGATAAATGTTTTTTATCACAAGTATGATGAAGAGTATAGTGTTCTAAAAAGCAGAGAGCCAAATAGAGCACAAAGAGTATATATACTGGTTTAATTCTCTTAAATAGAGAAGTGAAAAAAGGAGAATACTTTTTCATCTAAAACCATTATACAGTCTAACTAGATGCATTAGTAGATGTATTCCTGATGGTTTAATTGTATTTTTCAGTTAAATTACTAATGCTGGAAATGTTATGATTGTATAAAGAGTTTTAGTTTTGCCAATTCTAATTTTAAACTTTCTTTTCTGTCTGATAAAATTTGGTTATCTTTATTATTTTTCTCATCTCTATATTTATTTAGAAGATTCGAAAGCTCTAAAAATTCACCTTGGCAATCATCTTTTTTTTCATAAAGAAGAATCAGGATATCTTGTAGCAAGCTATCTCGATTATCTTTTTTCTTTTCATATTCAGCATCTATATTAGAAATTTCTTTCTCTAAGGAAGATATTTTTTTTTCAATTTCTTCTTTTGAACAATTTGCAGTTCTGGAAGAAAGTGCATTGTTAGGTTTTAGATCAATTTTAATTTTGATATATTCATAAGTGTTTTCTTCGGACATCATAAAATCTTGAGAGGTTGATTTCTGATCCCATCCATATGTTGTTCGGAATTTATAAATGGTTCCTTCGCAAGATTTAAATAATGCTGGTGTGTCAGAGAAAGTAATCTGACCAAGGCCAAATGCAGTTTCGTCAATAGATCTCGATATACCTGGATAATCAAAACGCTTCAATGCAGCATCTTGGTTCCAGTCTGGATGAATGACATGCTTGAAATTCCACCGGAATTGATGGTCAGAAGCCTGCTCTCTTAGTGTAGTGAACTTTATTTTGGAATGAGATGGATAATTATGAAACCCATCTGAATAAATATAGGATATCTTATTCTTGTTATCTAATTGAATGAGATCGGGTAAGAATTTTTTTTCAAATATAGGAAGCATTTGTGACATCGACATAGGGAGAGATTCGTCGATTCGAGTTCCTCGATAAAATTCTACAGGGAAGTGCTCGTGGTTTTTTGTGTCATATATAGGTTGCCAGCATACTATACGAAGAAGTTCGATAGCTTGAAGTTCTCTTAGTTCTGGATTCGTTAGAATCGAAGTAGAAGAAAGAGACGAATAAGAGGTGTCTGTATGTTTTTCCCATGGATGATATAGCAATTGTAAGTAAGATTGATCACTAACTCCTAAAAATATTGGATAATTGTACTTTATCTCACCTAATAAATCTGTATGATCAGTCATGGTGCCATTTACGGTGCCAAATAGATAGAAGTGATACTGGGGAGCTTTATCAAAATGATGAGGGGCTTCGATAATTTCCCATTTTACAGTCTGATGGAATTTTTTCACTCTACCTGTATGGCTTTTAGATTCTATTTCTTCTTTATACTCATGCTCCATTCCATGAGATAGATGTGAAAAAAGATTTGTATAATAACGAGCATCGGAAGAATGGTTAAGAAGTTTTTCGTTTGGAGTTGTAATGGTCTCTGATTGCTCAATAGCAACAAGATTAGAGTGAATAAATATACTGAAAAAAATAACAGGAAATAAAATTAAGGCTTTCATATACTTATTATACGATACGTTTGGGAATATCACATATTATTGTTTATAATGTTGATATGCAAGAAAATAATATCGAATGTATCTGTTTTGATTTTGGAGGGGTGTTAGTAAAAATAAATTATAGCTGGAGTGAAGTTGTAAAAAATATATCTTTAGATACAGAAGTCAGCGATGATCCATATTATGCTTTAGAAAAAAGTGATTGGCGAAAAGAGTATGATAAAGGGATCACCAAACGTGATGTTTATTTAAACACGGCTTCCAGTGTATATAATCTTTCTATTCCTAAATTACAGGAAGCTCATATGTCGATTTTGGTTGATAAGATTGAAGGTACAGATGAAATTATTCAGAAATTAAAAGACAAAAAAGTTAAAGTTACTGGTCTATCTAACACGAATGAACTTCACTGGGAAGTGTTATCGGATAAAAAACGTTATCCAAACATTAGTCTATTAGATAGTAAAGTTCTTTCTTTTGAATGTGGCATGGTAAAACCGAATCCTAAAATTTATTCCCATGCAGAGCGCGTATTTAATGTACATCCTCAGAAAATATTATACTTTGATGATATTGCTGATTATGTTGATGCAGCTGAATATGCAGGCTGGAATGCAAGATGGATCAATCCAGATAAAGATGTTCCAGCTCAAATGATAAAACACTTAAAAGATTTCCAAATAGATCTTGCGTAAAATTAGACCTGCAAAAGCATTTCTCCTGTTAATACAGATGGTTCCGGACTGTTACTGAAAAAGTATTGTCCTCCATATAAATCCATCTGTTTGCTAAGCTCGGAAGTAGAAAGTGGGAGGATGAAATGGATATGTATGGGCCTATCAGGATTGTTATTTACCAGAGCTATGTTGAAGTTTTCTAGTTGTTTTCTAGCATCTAGGATATTTGCATCCGGATCAGCTTTTTCCAGTAAATGCTCTAAGTGTTTATAAATTTTCGAGGCTGTTTCTATATTCTGCGATATAAGATGAAGAACAGCTAAGTTACATACTGCTTCTATACCATCTGGTTTATGTTCCAGCGATTTTAATAATAGATGATATACCAAGTTTCTGTCAGTTTGACAGTGCTCCATATAATATATAGCATCATGGATATAAGCTTCGTATAGCGCTCTGTTTTTATCTTTACAATATTCAATTTCTGGATAGATATCAAGAATAGTATAGTGCTTGTTTCTAGCATTTAATCGTATCTGTTCTGTTTCCTTTTTTAGCAAGGAGGTTTTATTTCCATTTGAACTGCTTTCGGGATGGATTCTGTATTGCAATAGATGTTCTTCTAAAGCGCGAAATTTTAAGAACCTACTTCCTCTTATCCAAAAATCATAATCAGAAGCAAAAGGAGTCTGAAAACCATCCATTTTTTCAATAGATTTTTTTTTGGCCATCACAGTGGGGTGGCATATGATATTTCTTTTTAAAAGTTTTCTTGAAAGCCCGTAATGAGTTTGATCTTCAAGCTCACCTATCCAAGTATATGAGCGCAAAAGTCTATTTTTTTCATCAATAATTTGTGTATTCGTAAAGCATATATCTAAATCTGGATCGGATTCAAACGCTGCCACTTGCTTTGCTAATCGATCCGGATGCATGATATCATCTGCATCCATCACGGCAATGAGTTCGGAATTACTCAAAGAGAGGAGCTTGTTTCTAAGATGATGGAAACAGTCTAAGTTGCGTCCGATATTCTCTTGAGAATAGACTTTTATCCGTTTATCCGAACGATATGTTTCTATTTTTTTCAAGGTAT
>JAUIKO010000010.1 GCA_030430755.1 Fimbriimonadia bacterium | reverse complement strand
TTCATCAAGAGCACCTTCTGCAGTTTTCATGTAGTTTGTGTTTTCTTGAGTAATTCGAATAGAAGTATCTAAACTTTGAGCGCTGTCTCTCATTCTGGAAACACCTACAAAAGCTGCTGGATCATCTCCTGATCTACCTACTTTTAGACCACTACCTAATCTCTGCATCGATGTAGCTAAACTGTTACTAACTGATGAAACATTACCTAAAGCCCTTAATGCTAATGGGCCTGTATTAATTCTAAATGCCATATTATTTATTCCTCCGTGATTCTTATACAGAGATAATCCTTATCCCTGTAACAAAATTATTCGTCAAACGGAGGTATATCCTCATTATAACAATTACCAGTATTGGTCTAAAATAGTTTTAATACTAGTATGCAGAAGGGGCATTAGTGCCAGAATTCATACTGGCAGCAAGTTGTACTAGCAAGCTGTATTACCGACAGTATTTAAAACATTATGATTAAGTAAATATACTATTTTCCTAAGCAAAATTCACTAAATATCTCCTGAATTACATCAGGATTAGCAGACTCTCCTAAAATCTCAGAAATATAACGAATGACAGTATAAAGATCAACGGATAGTAGATCCGAAGAGTAGTTATTTTGAATAGTATGGAGAGAATTTATCATCAAGTTATGGATTTTTTCTAAAAGATCTGTTTGCCTTTCATTAAGATAAATTTGATTTTCTATATCGATACCAGGCACTAGTTTTTTCGTAGCAAGCATTAAATCTTGATGGCCTTGACTCGTAAAAGTAGATATCTTTATCCCCTCAGGTATAAGCCGAATTAAATCAGATTTATTTGCTATTTTTATTTTAGGACAAGTTATATTACCATATACTTCCTGATCTTCTGTAGACCAACCAAGACTAGCATCATAGACATACCAAACAATATCTGCGTTTTCTAATTCATCTTTTGACTTATCAATTCCTATCTGTTCAACAATATCTCTTGCTGTACGTAGACCTGCTGTGTCCACAAGAATACAAGGAAAACCAGCTATTTCAATGCTCTCTTCAATAGTATCTCTAGTTGTTCCAGGAATATCTGTGACAATCGCTCTAGCTCTTCCAAGACACATATTTAAAATAGAAGATTTACCAGCATTAGGCTTTCCAACTAAAGCAATTCTTACCCCTTTCCTTAATAACTTGCTGCTACTTTTACTGTTTAATAACAGATCTAATTTTTTCAATAACAGAGTTAAAACTTCAGAAACCTCTAGTGTATTCAGATCACCAACTTCTTCTGAAAAATCTGTAGAGGCTTCGACTTGTGCTAATATTTTCAATATACTTTTTTTAATATCTAAGCATTCCAGATAAATTTTCCCATTTCGAACATTCGATGCTAATCGAAAATGAGACTCTGTTTTTGCATCGATGCTATCTTTGATAGCCTCTGCTCTAGTTAAATCTATCTTTCCATTGAAATATGCTCGCATAGTAAATTCACCTGGCTTTGCGAATCTAGCACCCTCTCTACACGATAAATCAATAAGAGACTGAATCGATGCTAAGCTACCGTGAATTTGCCATTCAACACATTCTTCTCCAGTAAAACTTTTATTATTTTCGAAAGCAATTAATAAACCATCATCACTATTTTTAAATGTTCCGTAATATGCATATCTATACTTAAATTCACTTGGCCAATGAGAAAATACTTTTTTTGATATATCAATAGCCTGACTACCTGAAATCCTCAAAATGGCTACAGCTGATGGTTGCACTCCTGTAACAGGCGCTATAATGGTATCTTTAAAATCTTTCAACATTATGATAATAGGTAATTAAGAATAGACATGGCTCCTGCTTTATTTATATCTTGATTCATGTGAGGACAACATTCCAAGTATGCACATTTTTTACATCCATTCATACATGTACAAGTACTAAGTAGCCTATAAGCTCCTCTAAACCATTCATACCGATGCTGATACAAAAATTTTGAATATCCCATGCCACCAGGAATATTATCAAACAAAATAATGGAATACATTTTTTCTGCAGAGATCCCCCTAAACCATAGCGTACCAATATTTTTATTTTTTGTTTGGACAAAAAAAGGAGCTGATATTCTTAATGCATGATCTAGGCAGTGAATGGCAGATCTAGAACAGTCTATATATGGATAGAATACCGTCAAATCTGGAATATTAAGCTGAATAGCTTGTGTTTTAAAGTATGAACGAGGTAATCCGAGTTCAAAATAATTTAATATCTCTTTAGATTCATCACTAACTGTATAATAGCCACTTAGGCCACAATCAAAATCACTTTCAACATAAGATATCGTACACTCCAAGCAAGTATCTGTTTCTAGAATAACAGGTGTGCTCATAGAACAGTTATACTTTGGTATCGTGTGATATTTCTCTTCTGATTTATGTAAATCAATCGAGTATTCATTTAAGTCTAGAGCCATAATTTCATACTTCTGTTTACCTAAATGGATCATTGCTCCCGGATAAAAATTTAACATATTATCCCAATAACTTACCGTTTGTAGAACTTGATTATTATGAAATAAATCTACTCTATCTTGTAATACACTATCTAAATAGAATTCAGATAAATCAAATTTTTCTGATGAATTATAAAACTTACCTCCAGAAAAAACAAATTCTTTGCTTTCGTCTAACTTCTCGGCATAGTCTATTGCCTTAACGCCAAAAACGGCTAGTTCTGATGGAGAGATGGGATACTCTTGTGCAGCGCTCTTAAGATGCTCTTTTAATATATATTCATTGGATGGATTAATATTCATCAACCCATTTTTACTATCCAATAGGAAGTTGGGATTGTATAATAAAAAATGATCTCTAGAATCATTTTCACAAAGAAAAATCTGAATAACAGGAATGGATGAGGATTTTTGAGGAACCATATAAAAGGGTTTATATGGATTAGGACAACCAAAGTATATAACAACATCCACAGCACTCTCTAGCTTTGATGCATTTTCAACAATGAAGTCTTCCGATACTACATATAATAACCTTTCAAGGTTATTATATGTATTTTTATATACTAAATCTGGGTTATGCGAAATAGTTACTACAGAATCAAAACCATGCGCGTCCCTTGCGGTGTCCACTTTCTGTCTTAGAAAATCACAAGTTTTATTTGATTGAAATTCATTTTTACAAACCACTAGAACATTTACTTCATCTTTTAAAAGTTTTTCAGCTAAATTGGCCAGAACCTCATGTTTTTCACTCTTCATGGGTTGCTTTGATGGATTCCATCCACAAGTATATAAATATCTAGGAAAATAAGTCGATTGAGGACCCGCCAATATAGATGGAGCTCTAGCTGTTAATTTAGAAAAAAAGTCACGCGGATTATCTACTGGGAACACTGTTGCGATAATCTGAGGTATACATTTGTACGATTCTGCAACTCTTAACAATCTCCTAAGTAAGGAACATAAATGTGAACCTGCCACCTCGCTATAGTAGTGAATACTATCTAAAAAAATGACATCTAAACGTTCTAAAAAGTTTTTCCATTTTGCATAGTTCGATACAATTAACCAGTGAACCATTTGTGGAGTCGCAATTAAAATATCTCCATTCTCTATAACATAATTACTAGCTATATACTCTTTTGTATCTTCTAATATTTTAACTTTTTGACGATAATTAGCAGACTTACTTACAATTTGATGATATGCCTGCTTAGCTAAATGAGCATTCGGAAAAATATATAAACCCGATTGACCTTGTAAACCAGTAATATAATCTATACCTTTATGAATAAGATCAAAATCTTCCCCTGTTATAGCAGAAACAAGGCAAGTATCCTCACCCTCTAAAATCCTTTTAATAAGATTTAATTGATATTCGTAAACAGCAGATTCTCTAGGGTTTAAAAATTCCTTGATAACAGATTTTTCTTCAATTGCTCTTCGTGGATCGATAATAGTTTGCTTATCAGGTGGTATTTCTAAACAATATAATGGGGTGAATTCAGACAATAAGTTGTTAACTTTCTCATAACTTTTTTTTTGTCTATCCAACTGATCCATCATAGCCATTGTTAATTATTCAAAATAAAATATTTACATTTCAATACTTCTAGTTTCTTTTTTCATATTACTACCGACTCATTAGTTTTGCAAAAAACATAGAAGCTAAAAATAAAACTGATAAAGGTAACGCCAACATCAACATACTGACCGGATCTGCAGATGGATTTAAAACCATACTGAAAGTAAAAATTCCAGCTATGTAGTGTCGCCAATATAGCTTTAATGCTTCATACCTTACTATACCATACCGAATTAAGAACATTAGACACAAAGGAAACTGAAAACTAATACCAAAAAGAATCATCATTTTGACAAAAAAAGCTATTAAGCTACCAGGTTCTTGATATATATATGTACCTGGAAATTCACTAACAAAACCAATTAACCAGTTTAAAGCTGAAGGCATAATGGAATAACAAACAAAGGAACCAAACACAAAAAAAACCATCGACAAAGGCAGCGCAAATAAAACCGTCTTTTTCTCTTTTTTCTTTAGTCCCGGAGCTACAAAAAACCATATTTCCCCCAATAAATACGGGATACTCATGGTTAAACCTATAAAAAATGATATATTTAACTTTAAAAAAAACGGATCCATGATCCCTTTAAAAGTTTCTCTGTACTCTATATCTGTTGGTAGCAACTGTTTGATATGATCTGATATCAATACATAAAAAGAAGGCTGAAGAAACCAGCCAATCCCCCAGCAAACACCCACGCACAAAATAGAACGAATTAAACGATCTCTAATTTCTTCGAAATGTTCAACAATATTAAAAGAACCACTTGCTTCATCAAAAAGAGAGTCATCTGAATTTAAAGTATTATTCTCATCAGAATTTTTCAATAACTTCATGTTCATTTTTTATAAATTTACACCTCTCAAGCATAAACCTATGAACTATTATACTACTCTACACTTAATTCTGAATCATAACTCTTGAATATCATAACATGAAATGACACACCTAAATTCTATCCTGTATGTCAAATCATGTTATGATAGGGACCTGCTTAAGCAGCAGAATCCTTTTTATCTAACGATGAGAGTGTATATTGAGCTCTTCTTTTCTCTTTTTTAAGTTCATGAATCAAATTAGCTACTAATGCGCTCCAACCCGTTTGATGAGAGGCTCCTATTCCTGCTCCATTGTCTCCATGATAATACTCATAAAATAGAATTTTATCATGCCAATCTTTATCTTCTTGAAATTTGTTTTTTCCACCAAAAACAGGTTTCTTTCCACCTTTATTAAGTTGGAATATTGCAATTAGGCGCCTTGTTAAATTTTCTACTATTTCATCTAGGTTTTTGATATCCCCAGATCCTGTTGGCAACTCTACTAAAAACTGATCACCATAATAACTCGAATATGTTCTCAATGAGTCTATTAACAGATAGTTTAACGGAAACCAAATAGGGCCCCTCCAATTAGAATTCCCACCAAACAATCCAACATTCGATTCAGCAGGCTCGTATTGAATAGAATACTTCTGATTTTTAAACATAATGCTATATGGATTATCTTTATGATATTTAGAAAGCGATCTTATGCCATATCTGGATAAAAATTCATTTTCATCAAGCATAACATTTAATAACCGCACTATTCTCCAGTAGGGTACGAGAGATAATAATATTTTATCTTTGCTGCCTACAGAATAATTAAAATCAACATCATTCACTAAATCATTTCTATATTTTAAATACCAGTTTAGCTGAGCTTTAAATTCTGGAAGCTTATCCAATAATTCCTGATCGAATACCGCAACACTTAATAGAGGAATTAATCCAACCAATGATCTCACTTTTATGTGTTGTGGACCATTAAATTCAGTATTAATGGCATCATAATAAAAACCATCTTCATCATCCCATAAATTAAACTTTCTAGATTGATAGCCATTCATGGATTTAGCTATAAGCAAGAAGTGCTGTAAAAATTTAACCGCTACATCCTGATACACTCTGTCATACACCGCTAACTCTAAGGCAATAGATAACATATTTAAACAGAACATACCCATCCAACTGGTAGCATCTGATTGCTCAATTTCGACCCCTTCATGCATCATTTGAGATCTGTCAAATACACTAATATTATCTAACCCTAAAAAACCACCCTGAAAAATATTCTTATTTTGCTTATCTATTCGATTCAACCACCAAGTAAAATTCATTAACATCTTATGAAATACTTGTTCTAGAAATTTATAATCTTTTACACCATTATGTTCGTAATCTATTTGAAATACTCTATATGCTGCCCAAGCATGGACAGGAGGGTTTACATCATCAAATGACCACTCATATGCAGCAATCTGCCCATTCGGATGCATCATGTTTTCACGGAGAAGTACCGTTAGCTGTTTTTTAGCAAATTCAGGATCCATGTGAGCAATACTTACAGAATGAAATGCTAAATCCCAAGCAGCAAACCACGGATACTCCCACTTATCTGGCATAGAAAGCACGTAATGAGATTCAAAATGTATCCACTGCTTATTCCTTCCTCTCTCACGTTCGACAGGTGGCTTTGGGGTTAATTTATCCCCTTCCATCCATCTTTTCACATCGTATTCAAAATACTGCTTATTCCAGAGCAACCCAGCAAAAGCTTGTCTTTGAATCATCTTCTGCTCACTATTCAAATTTTGAGAAATATTATCATAAAAATGATCTGCTTCCTTTATCCGATCCTTAAACGTTTTTTCAAAATCTTTTCCAAATGGAGTTTCTTTTCTACCTGAAGAAAGCCTTAGTTTAATCGTATAGGATTCACCTGGTTTAAGTTTTTTATTATATAATCCAGCAACTTTCGATCCACATTTTTGACTATTAACAGCTTTTTTATTACCATATACAACATACTCATGAAAAGCATCCTTAGTACATCTGGATTCATTTTCTGAACGGTACAATTTCCTATGATTTGTTTCATTCTCAGTAAATAGAATTTGCTTAGCTTTATCAAAGGCCAACCAGTAATTGGAATAATACTTATCATATTTTTTACAAGCATGAGGATTATATTGTGCATATACAAGGTTTTTGTCCTCTTGCTCAATAATCGATTTTGTATTTTTTTCATTCCAAGACCAGGTATTCCTAAACCATAGCTGAGGCAAAAGAGTTATTTCAGCACTTTCAGTACCTTTATTGACTGCTGTGATTTTAATCAAAATATCATCGTGATCTTTTTTTGCATACTCCACATAAACATCAAAGTAAGCATCATCATCAAATATTCCAGTATCCAAAAGTTCATATTCAGCTTGATAGGTTGTTCTTTTTGCATTCTCTTTTACTAGCTTTTCGTATGGATACTCATTCTGAGGATATCTATATAAATATTTCATATATGAATGAGTAGGTGTATTATCTAAATAATAGTAAATCTCTTTACAATCTTCACCATGATTCCCTTCACTATTGGTTAAACCATATAATCTTTCTTTTAAATATGGATCCTTACCATTCCACATTGCTACAGAAAAGCATAGTAAGGAAACTTCATCAGATAACCCAGCGATTCCATCTTCTCCCCATCTGTACGCTCTAGATCGACTCTGATCATGTGAAAAATACTCCCATGCATTTCCATTCTCCGAATAATCTTCTCGAACAGTACCCCACTGTCTTTCACTCAGATAAGGGCCCCAATTATGCCAAACACCATTTTTTTCTCTATTTTGGATCAATCTTTTTTTCTCTTCTGGAATCATCATTTATCTCACGAAATCGTCATTAATATTTATTTAATCGTCACATATACACTATCGCTGCATATGTAAAGTTATGGTATATGAGAAAAAGATTCCTTCCTGGATTGATTTCTCTTCTATATTCCAATGTCAAATATCATTCCAAAGATTTGATATTTTAATAATCTCATCAGAATAATTTTAATATTAGTGCTTTAGTACCATCAGTTCAGATAACAAGGTTTTCTGATTGTGTATTCTGTTATATGAAACACCTATTAAACAGTTGATACGCATCAGGAGGGTGCCATATTGTTCTGGGCAAATAGTGCTAGATATTGGTAAATATATATTTTCTATTAACCAAATCGATTCAATGATTCGGATCATTACAAAAGCCATCAACTCTACAAAAGATGTGTTATCATCTAAAGACTTTAAAGAAAAATTAAAATTCGTAACATATACCCCAAAAAAAACGAGCAAGCTATGAATAATAACAAAACACTACCAAATACATTAAAGTATAAACTCTTTGTATTTATAAAGGCCTTAACGATTACTTACAACTCTCACAAAAGCGCCTTTATTCTTATTCTATTTTTAGTACTACTCCAAACCATTTTTCCTGTCATAGCAATTTACTCTTCTTCTCATCTCATTTCAGATATATCACAAGGGAAAAACGAATATCTTCATAGCCTTATTATGTGGGGAATTGCACTTCTTATCCATCATATACTTTCACCCATTATTTCCTTTTTACAAAGCAATCTAGGGGATAAATCCGTCTACCATATTAATAAAAAAATTATGGAAAAATCTGAATCTCTTCAAAGCATGTTTCACTTCGAAGATCAAAATTTTTATAACGATATACAAATCATAAAATCTGGGGCACAAAATAAACCTATTAACCTAGTTGTTACATCTATAGCTCTATTTAATGACCTGTGCCTAATATTCTACAGCACAATGCTACTTATATCTCAAATTAAAAGTTTTGCGGTTATAGTACTATCTACCCTGATTTTTCATGCCATTATGATGAGCAAACAGCAACATCGTTTATGGATAGAATCTCTAGGGAGGAGCCCAAAATCTAGGATGATGGCCTATATTTCAAGTTTAACCATACATCCTGAATCCGCTAAAGAGATGAAAATATACCCCTTGCACAAATATCTCATGCAGCAATACTCAAACATTTTCCATGAAACCTACCATAGAATGTTTCGAATGAGAATGAAACTTACTCTTTCTCCTGTTCTTCCATCTATCATTCTTTTGGCAGGCAATCTGCTGGCAGTATACCAAGCAATTGCAAGTATTGAATCTGGTGTACTTGGTATTGGTTCCATTGCCATGATTCTTCAATTAATGAATATCCTCCATGGATCGGTATTAACTTTTGGGCAAGAAATAGGTTGGATAACAGACCATCTTTTATTCTTCGAGAAACTCTTCGAATTTTTAAAGGCAAAAGAACCACCTCAATACTACACTCAGGTGAAAAAAAACAAGGTTTTTCTAGATCGTATATCATCCATCACTTTCGAGAACGTATCTTTTAACTATCCAGATGGAAGAGAAGCATTAAAAAACATTCATTTTCATATAAATCCATGTGAAAAAATTGCCCTTATTGGAGAGAATGGAGCAGGAAAAACCACTCTTATTAAATTAATATGTGGATTCTACATGCCTACTAGTGGAACCATCCAGATAAATAATATCCCAATGGAGAATATCCACATCGATTCAATACGGAATCTATTAGGAACAGTTTTTCAGGATTTTTGTCGTTATGCGCTACCTCTTGATAAAAATATCACCATGTCAGGAGAGCAAATAGAGGAGAATAAAGCATCAGAAATAATTCAAATGCTGGGTTGTGATTTTATTTCGAACTTACCCCATAAATACCAACAGCTTCTTGGAAAGCCTTTTGGAGGAACAGAACTATCTATTGGAGAATGGCAAAAAATTGCAATTGCCCGTGCACTCTATAAAAACCCTTCACTACTTTTACTCGATGAACCAACATCATCTTTAGATGCACATGCAGAACATGAAATATATAAAAACTTTGAGCAGATAAGTAAAAACAGAATAACCATATTTATTACTCACCGACTTGCTTCCGTATCTCTATCTGATAAAGTGCTTTTCTTAAGTAAAGGTCATCAAGTTGCTTTTGATACGCACGCTAACTTATATCATAACAATCTAGATTATAAAAATATGTACAGCAAACAGTCTGCAAAATATATTCAATCATAAATGAATGATGTTCTTTATATCTTATATTTGCTCCAGTTTAAATACTTAAATGCAAACATACCCAGGATACCAAATAAACCTTGAGTGGCAGACATTATCGCCCAGGCTCCCTTGAATCCCCAGCCACTCCAGACAACTAAATACCAAGCTAAAGGTATTCTCAAACACCACATATCGATGATCGTAATCCATAAAGGAATTTTTGTATCTCCAGCACCTTGAATCCCAGCGAGCAAAATCGTACCATAAGCGTAAATAGGAATAGTGATACAGATATACTGCAGATATTCCACAGCTAATGGAATGATGCCTGGGTTTTCTGTCAGAAGATGTTTCAGAATGTATTCAGGATATAAAAGAATACAAATAGATATCATTCCAGTTACCATTCCAGCATAATGAGCACACTTCCAGCCTACTGCAGATGCTTCTGCTTTTTTATTATTCCCTAATGATTGTCCAACCAGTACACTTGAAACAGTAGAAAGTGCACATATAGGAATTGTAGTAAATGATTCTATCGCTATACCAGCTCTAGATGCAGCTAATACATCCGTTGCATTAGATGAGAATGTTAATATCTTATTAAAAACAAGATACATACTAATATTTACTAAAGATGTTAACATTGCTGGAACTGCTATTCTATATATTTTATAAACTTCTTCTAATCTAGGAATCGCTAGTTTCCAGATTAATGGAAAGTACTTCACAGAGACTTGCCAAAGCAGTATAAACATGGCAATCCACTGACTTATAGATTTTGCATATCCTGCACCACCAATTCCAAGCTCAAGTCCATTAACAATAAAATCATTGATAATCACATAATTTTTTGAAGGAATAAAGTAGTACGAAATAACTAACTGCATACTTACTTGAAAACATGATATCAACATGGGTAGTTTTGTATTATTTATTGCTACGAGTGCCCCCATTAATACATTCATGATGAATAAGGCTGGCAAGCCTAAAGAAGCCCTTTGCATGTAAGTAATAAAGTAATGTTGTGAAAGCTTATCGGATGCTGGAAGTAAGAGTGACGCAAAATATGGAACAAAAAATAAAAACATCCCACATAACAGTATCGAACTAAAAAACGACGTAGAAAACAGGCTTCTTGTACTACTTACCGTCTCTTTTAAATCACCCGCACCAAAGGATCTACTTATTATTGCTGTGGATGCTAACCAAAAAGCTCCTGTTACACAAGTGAAAAGATAAACAAAGGTATTTGCCGTATAAAGCGCAGCTAAGGATGATGTATCCAAACTTGAAATAATCTTTATTTCAAAAAAATCCACGACCACTGGAAATGTATTCAATATTAATAAAGGCCACAATAACAGCCAAATACTTCTACTTCTTGTACCTTCCAATCTAACATCACCGTCTTTTCTAAACATTTATTTACTACACTATATTCTACGATATTATAGTCTACGATATTTAAGTAACATTCATTCCTCAAACATAGATTTAATAAAGATCTTTTCTTAAAATCAATTCATATATAAATCCTTAAATATTTAATATTTACTCAAATATTAAATATTTACTCGAGAAGCTATAATTTCAAATTTTTAACACCAATAATTTTCACAGGTAAAAGCTTTCTTCCTAAGGAATTATTTATGAGTACAATTGAGAATCTTCATCATACCACAGATCATTCTGATCTTACTGATAATAAAAGTACATCTCTTTCGTTATTAATTACAAATAATTTATATACACTTAAAATACATCTCATACTCCTCAACCTAGGTAAAGCAGAATTATCTATTAGTGATAAATTCCCGAAAGAAAGCAGTGTACAAAATAGAATAAAAGCAATTGAAACATACTGCGCTATCATTCAAAAAAATCTTTATCAAATGAGTTCAATAGTAGATTATACATCCTGCATGGAGAAAATCAATAAAGTACTCCTTATTGTAAACCAGAAAACCTCGATTGGAGCAGCACAGCTTATTCCCATACTAAACACTCTTACTGATCTGCAAAAATACTGGAATGATACACTACGCAATATTACTCTTTCACAATATTACAATAACGATTTTGACAAAATACATCAGCAAGCCCTTATAAAATTCTTAGAAATAAAACAGATCTTTCATATCTCAGATAACTTACAACAAGATTCCCTTAAGAGTTTTTATGGTCCTGATATAGAAAATCTCTATACCCTCATTGTTAAAGAGAACTCCTTTAACAATACAAATACTCCATTTAAACTTGAATTAGATGCCATTTTAAAAACAAATACACTGGAAACAACCTCTCTATTTCACACAGAGGAATTTGTCCATAAATCCCATGAAAACTCAAACTTTTCGATGAATAAAGTACGTTCTTCAGCTCCATCACACAATAGCGAATCGTTATCATCCCTGGATGCTTTTTTATCTACTCACAATATCCCAATAAAGAACAGTTCTGTGATGCTGAGTTCAAAACTTCCTGTAAAAACAATTCTCCAAGAATTAGATACTCTCTTACCTAAAATTGATATGTTACAGTTGCATGTATCTTTTTCATCACAATCTAATAATGATTGGGATATCACAGATGTTATTACTTGCCTAAATAAACATCATCTGCATCCTATTCAATTTCTAGAACCCCACTTATATTTAAAGTACGGTAACTGGAAAGAGTGCAAGATTCTTTTTGTTCAAAAACACATCATCGAAGAACTTTCATTAATGATATCACTGCAGAAAAGTAAATCGAGAGAGGTACTTAAGTGCTCCAAACCGAGCTGTGGTACTCGAGCATGGTTATAAGGTGATACGGATATATACACCATATTTTAGAAATAACGAATGAGATTAAAAACATGAAAATAGGAATTGATTCAATAGAATTAGACAATATAAAATTTATCAATCACATCCACACGTCTGAATGTGTGAAAAATTTCTCACATCTTATACTAAATAGTCTCTTAAGTTTAAAAGTCAAAAATCAACTACAAAGAATTTTTGATATTCCTATGAATGATATCCAGCAATTCGATATGTTTCTAAGCGGTAGCATAGAGGATCTTAAAAAAATTAAAAACAGTATTGTCTTCAGCAAAAACGAAGAGAACAGTCAATTTATATCCGGATTGATTTCTAGTTTAATATCTGGAATGCAAGACTACTCTTCCTTTAAAAACAAAGATCATCTTAAACTTTTACTAAAAACATCAGAGAATCTCTACGATTTTTGGGACAAATCATTTACAGATTACATAAATTCAGCAAAAACAGAATCCTTAGGAGATTACTATAGAAATTTCCTTCTTGATTATTTGAACATAGACACTATCTTTGACATTGGAGCAAATGTTGGTCAGTACGCAGAAAAAATCTTTTCCATAGGATATAAAAACCAAATTCATTCTTTCGAGCCTGTGTCCATCAATTTTGAAGCCCTAAAAAGGATCAAGAATGCAACTTCATACCATTGGAGCCTTCATCAAACAGCCATTGGAAGTAAAGACGAAAGACTAAATATTAATATAGCTAGTAACTCCGCTTGTAGTTCTTTTAATGAAAACATCCAAAAAGAAATGTTATCGATGGGGTTCAAAGTAAATCAAGAAACAGTACAGGTTACATCGCTTGATGATTATATCAGAGTACATAATCTCGATTTCAAGAATAGTTATATTAAAATAGATGTTGAAAATTTTGAAAAAGAAGTTCTATTAGGTGCAAAGGATACTCTTGATAAAGCATTAGCTGTAGAGGTAGAAGCCCGGTTTATATACTATGCTAAAGATCAATGGTTAATTGGAGACATTATTAGTTATTTACATCAGTTTGAATTCGTACCATTCCAGTTCTATGAACCTGTTAAAGATATCAGCACAGCAATATGGTATGGTTGTGACTTAATTTTCATTAAAAAAAGCATCGCAAAAGAGTTAAATGATCTCTTTAACTCAATATACAACAATAACAGAAATACACTTAGATGCGATTCTCCTGGATGCAGAACTCAATCCATTATATAAATTTAAAGAGGACACAAGATGCAAACACTTTTAGTTGATAACCCAAAAGATTATATTCATCCGGAAATTAAAGACGGTGTTAAAAATATCGCTTTTATTATTTCTAACAATCTTCATGCCCTAAGAATGAGGCTTTATTTAAATGTACTCTACAACAAAACAGAATTTGCAAAACTAAGAGAGATAAGCCAAGCTGATATTGAAAATATTTTTTCAGAATGCTGCTTAGCCATTAAAAATTCATTACATGACAAGTATCATCCGGATGATGCTAGAGAAATTGCCATGGTTGTTGACCAAATTATGTTTATGAAGCATAAAATCAACGAAAACAAATCGGAAGAAAATTATCATAATCTCAACCAGCTCCTCATAACCCTTGAACTTCATATGAAACAAAAAATTAAGAATATCATCTATAAAAAAGAAGTACAAGAATATTTTGGAAAATACCTAAAGCTAGCACTTAAATACTTTTTAAATATCGATACAATTATCGATGCTGGTGCAAACGGGGGGCAGTATGCAAAAAAAGCTTTTTCACTAGGTTATAATGGAATCATACACTCTTTTGAACCTGTTTCAGTTCTATACCATGCCTTAGAAAATCAAAAAAACTCTCATAACTATCAATGGTATACACACTATCAAGGATTAGGTGAAAAACAAGAATCTAAAACTATTTATGTATCTAAGCATTCTGCCTGTAGTACACTCAATCCATATTTTCAAAAAGAACTCCTGTGCAAAGATACTGATATTGCTAGAGAAACTCTTCAACTGGATACTCTTGACCATTATTTAGAACAAAATAATATTTCTTTTAAGAATGGATATCTAAAAATAGATGTTGAAAACTATGAGAAAGAAGTTCTTTTAGGTTCTAGGGAAACCATAAACAGAATAAAAGCTCTAGAAATTGAAACACGATTTATTTACTACAGCACCAATCAATGGCTAGCATCGGATATTATCACCTATTTAAATCCTTTCAGACTACATCCTATTCAATTATTCGATCAGGTTCTAGATATATCTTGTGCCAGTTATTACGGTTGTGATTTAATATTTATTAAACAAGATATTTTAGAAGAACTATCCTGGATGATAAGTCTACAGAAAATAGAAAAAAGAGCTAAAACAGTTTGTGAAAGACCAAGCTGTGGTATTCATAGTTGGATTTAAAAATATAAAAGAGATATGCCATGGAAACAGCAGTCAGATTAGATAATAGCGAAACTTGTAAAATACATTTGGAAGATTGTGTGAAAAATTTATCTGCATTCATATCAAATAATCTACACACTCTTAGGATTCATTTATATATAAAAATACTCTCTAAAAAGAGTTTCGATATATACGAAACGAATCTATCTCAAGATGAAATTACAAAACAGATTGTGTATTCATGCACTCAAATTCAAAATACTCTAAGTGCAAAACACCATCTCCATGAAGTTCAGATGATAGAGTCTATCCTAAGAACCATTATGAACAGTATTGAACAAGATATTTTTAATACTCATCCAGACATTTTCGATCAGATAAGCACCGCATTAACAGATTTAAATATTTTCTGGAGACAAAAACTTTTAAAAAATCTACAAAATAATCCCATGGATTTATTCTCCTATTATAATAAAATTGCGTATTTAGAATATTTAGACACCAAGATGATATTAGATGTCGGTGCAAATTGTGGGCAATACGCCTCCAGGATATATAATGCTGGATACCAACATAAGATCTATTCCTTTGAACCCGTTCCTACAGTATATAAAGTGTTAGAAAATGTTAAGAATAATACAGAGTATTCTTGGGAAACACATCCTATTGGATTTTCTGACAAACAATCATGTCAAGACATTTATGTACCGAAAGAATCTGCGTGTAGTTCTTTTAACCCTCACTTTCAAAATAAACTTCTAGGAGATATAGAACATTCTACTCGTATATCTGTAAACTTAGATACGCTTGATCACTATCTAAAAAAACATACTATTGTCCCTGAAAATTGTCACTTAAAAATTGACGTAGAAAACTTCGATAAAGAAGTTTTATTAGGTGCTAAAGAAACTCTAAAATCTGTGGACTCACTTGAAATTGAATCCAGATTTATTTACTATTCTAATAATCAATGGCTTGCTGCTGATATCATAACTTACTTAAATCAGTTTGATCTATATCCTATCCAATTTAGTGAGTCCATAACTGATATTGGAGTAGGATGCTGGTTTGGATCAGATATGTTTTTCATTAAAAAAAATAAGTTAAAAGAACTTTCATGGATGATAAGTCTCCAAAAAACAGAAGACAGAGAATTCATAAAATGTAGTAATCCAACATGCCAAATGGACACATGGTTATAATTTTTCATTCTATTTCAGCGGGTATGTATTCTCTTTTTTATATATACATATGTTAGAAAAAATATTATGAGACTGGTAAATACTATCAGGCAAAAAGTTAAAGTATTCGAAGATCCAAGCAACAAATAGGATTTATTCTGTTTAGATTCTATGGCTACATCCCTATGAATAGTTAGATTACGATTTTGATGACTAGTTTTTGTTAATCTATATTCAATCCCTTCGATTTTTTGTTCTGGACCAAAAAATAATTCTGAAGACAATGCATAATCATCCGAAGCAAAAGACTTTAATGTTCTATAACCCATTACCGAGGCATAATCGAAATAGATGGCTAGATCATTAAACTTCAAAGGATCTACCTCACCCCAGAAAACATTCGAAATAGCAACTAAAATAGATTCATGTCTCATGAAGTCACTATCTATCGCTAGTGCAAACTTACAAGATAAAAATCTATTCTCTTTTTCTTTGGAAACATAGAATCTAAACCCTCTTAATTCACCGTGTAAACTCGTTGCTAGCCTTTCAATTCTTGTTCTAATTTCTTTTTCTGATGATAAATTCTTTAAATATGATAAGTCAAATAATAAAGTATCAGACGGATGTTTATGAATATGAATATGAATCTCTGCAGGCTTCATCTTACGAGTTGATTATACTCGCTTCTTAAAACTAAATGAACAGGTAGATTGAAGAGTGCAATGAACCTTGATTCATATCATAAAATGTCTCATCCACTTTACTAACAGACCACCTGTAAAATAACTTAACATGCAGAGTGTGATCATCAAAATAATATATATTATCATCATTTGGATCCCATGATGTTCCTCATAAGAAAAACTTTCTTGCGTAAAAGCAGAATAAGTCGTAAAAGCACCTAAAAAACCTAATTTCAGAAAATAGCGAACAAAAACAGATGAATCTCCTTGATATATTTCTGATAGTCCGATGATCACACCAAGTAAAAAGGATCCTAAACTATTTACGATGGTAATCGGTGTTAAGCATAGCAATGATGACTTAGGCATAAAATAGATTAAAAAAAATCGCAGGAGAGTACCTATTGCACCACCTGCGACCGTATAAATCATATGTTGTATCATATTCCTCTTGATTTATTTACTCAATCTTTTTTAACGACATTCGGCTTTTTAGAACTAAATATCCCTGACGAAAATCGTTCTACATCATTCCATAAACTTCCTGCTATCAGTAAAAATAGCAACCCGAAACCTGCAGTGGCAACAATATTTTGCACTTTCATACTCAGCCTTCTACCGCCTCTGCATAATTCTATAAACGCTACTACCATCTGTCCTCCATCTAGAGGAAAAATGGGTAATAAATTCATAAATCCTAGAGACAAGCTTATCATAGCGCTTAAATAAACTACTTTATCAATACCCTGCTGTGTTGCTTGATGTGTAATAGCGGCAATACTTCCTAAACCTCCAAGATTTTCCTTGGCTTTTTGAAATGACGTAAATACCTTTGCAAACATATACGCACCACGCGCTGTTTCCACGTATCCCTTTATAAAGGCATCCGATAAACTAATCTTTCTATGCACTACAGACCACATTGCACCTATTTTTCCTTGCTGCATTAGTTTATCAGTCAATTCTAAATTATCAGATATAACTGGAGTTGGAGTAGGATCTAACTGCGGAGTGATTTCTGTATGAAAAATATCTCCCTTTCTTATAGCTGATACCTTTAACAATTTACCGGCATGCGTTCTAGTAATCTTAATGATATCAATATATTTTTCTATCTCAGTGTCATTGATTTTTAATATGACATCTCCCTCCTGCAACCCAGCTTTTTCAGCAGGTGTATTAGCTCCAACATAACCTAATTTATTATCTTGACTTGGAAGAACTTCACCTTGATAAAAAAAATATCCTACTAAAACAAAATATCCGAATAAAATACTGAATAATGGACCTGCAAAGAGCACTAACAATCTTGCCAAAGGTGTTTTACTGTAAAATCCATCTTTCACTTGAATTTCTGATCCATCATCCATTGGCTCCATGCCATGAATTTTGACAAACCCACCTAAAAGCCATGCTCGAATCGTAAAAAGAGTTCCATTTTTTTTGAAAATAGGAAAACAAGGTTTTCCAAAACCTACCGCAAACTCTTCTACCTTCATCCCCATCAATCTAGCAAACCAGAAATGACCAAGCTCGTGTGCTATGACTAAAAGTGTCAACATAAATATAAAAACAAGGATTGAAGGACCAAAAAAATATATATTTTCTAAAATATCACTCACGATAACTACTATTTTACTCACTTTTATTCTCGCCAATAAAATATATAATGATATTGAATAAAACATAATAAAAACTAGCTATACAAGACAATAATCTTACCAAAAATATATGATAGAGATATAGGACGTCGATATTCACAAAAAATTTTACAGGGAGCATGTATGAAACAGATTTATGATTGGGTAAATATACGGTTTATCACTTGCATATTATTGCTATGTCTTTTTATATTCCATAAAAACAATTATGACTATCTCAACCCTATTAACCGAGCTCCTCTGACTCAAATTTTTTATTCTCTCATGGATATAGAGAACCATAAAGTTGCCAATGCTTATAAATGGTTTAAATTCAAACCTATCAATAAAATCTCTGTTCCTCTTTCAGATATTGATCACGCTGGAATTTGGGTGCCTATGTCTCCTAAAAAAGGGGTTAAAGGGAAAAAAATAGCGATTATTCTTCATGGTTTTGGAAATGGAGCCCATAAAAGAATTGATATTGCTAATTTAATTCATAATTTTGATGAATCTAAAAAGATAAAAAATTATGATACTATTCTAGCTTACGAGTACTATTCACTAGCTTCCATAAAGAATATTGCCTATCAATTTAGTAAACATTTAAAAGAGATCCTACCAGCTCATACAGAAGTAGATTTGTACGGCCATAGCATGGGAGGCTTAGTTGCCAGATGGGCAGCTGAAAAAGAAAATTTACATGTGCCTGTCAATAGACTTGTCACATTCTGCACACCCCATCATGGAATTCCAGTCCACGTAAAATCATTCTTACAAGGAATTTCTCACTACGCCATTGCTTACATAGGACCTATTTTCGATATCATATTCCAACAATCTACTAACAATTATCGTGCACTATCGATTGCAACACCTATTTTATACGCATCTAATTTCACTCAATCAGATCCTATCCATTATCTAAAAGATCAACATGCTTGTGCTATTACTGATGTTAGTACTGAATCAATAGGAAAATCACCTTCGAAATTTTTACAAGATCTAAATAAACTAGAGATGAATATGTCAAAAGCTACAGAAAAAACCACTTACTTTACCGTGGCTGGTACAAACCTTCATACACTAGGACATAAATTAATGGATTTGTTTTTCTATAAACCTTGGGGTGCGATAAATGATGGCATGGTACCTATTAGCAGTGCACACATATACAACCATCATAAAGAAGAGTTCTGCGAAGATATTAAAAATAATTATTTTAATATTGTTATGCCTTTAAGGCATGGATTGATTTGTGATAAGAATACCCCCATCGATAAGTTTCAAGGATTGAAATCTCTCATGGCACTTATGATGAAAGAACATACTCAACATTCCATTTCTAAAAAGAAGAAAAAATATATTGCTAAGTTAGAAGATCAGCAGAAAATCATTCGTATTCTAATTAATAGTGATAAATAATTTTAAAATATCTTGATTCAATCAAGCTAACACAACTTTCATCTTTATCTGATAAGTACATTAAGAGAAAGCATCACATCCAGTAAGCAGTAAGATTTTATATTCTATAAGGAATAATATTCAATATTATAGGACATATTTTATTCAAAAATATGTCCTATAATAATTTAAGTTGAATGGTTTTCAAACCTAAACATGTGAGATACTATCAAACATTTAAGAGCAACCACTGGTCGATCCACATGTATCACACTTCAAACAGACTCCATTACGGACCATTGTAAAAGCACCACACTCTGAACAACTTTCACCCTCATATCCTCTTAATTTAGCTGTTTTTATCTGACTTGCAAGCTTAGATTTTTTTGCTTTTACTGAAGCAACTTTCTGGGTATCTTTTTTTTCTTCCACAGTACTTTCTACTTCCGTATTAAGCTGTTTAGATACTGAAACTTCTTTTGTAAGTTTAACCTTAACTTGTGATCCAGTCGCTGGATAAACAGTACCAGAATCTAACAAATTCATTTCAGACTCTCCACCTAAAACAATACCTTGATCCTCTGCTAAACTATCTTGACCTACATGAAAACCATTTGAACCATGTAACTCTTCTGATATTCCTGGCACATTACCATCGATAACTCCCTTATCTTCTTCTGCAAAAAACTCAGGAGTATTTTTATCTTCCTGAGAAGGATTTCCTATTGAATCCCCTCTCAAATCTTCAGGTTTCACTTGCGCTAAGTCGGTTCTACCTAAGTAACTCAAAGCTAATTCTCTAAAGATATAATCCACCATGGAAGTAACCATTTTAATATACTTATGTCCACCAACAGGTCCATTAGGTTCAAATCGAGTAAATACAAATTTCTCTACATACTGCTCTAATGGAACACCATGCTGAAGACCTATAGAAATAGCAATGGCAAAACAGTTCATAAGAGATCTAAAGGCAGCACCTTCTCTATGCATGTCAATAAAGATCTCACCGAGGCTTCCATCATCGTACTCTCCTGTTCTAAGGAAAATATTATGTCCACCTACTCTTGCTTTTTGAGTATAACCTCTTCTTCTAGCAGGAAGAGATCGTTTCTTTGCAATGTAGCGATAAATTAATCTTTGGGCAGTAGCCATCACCTTATCATGACTATTATCCATATCATCGCTCAACACTTCATCCTCTAAAGAGGCCTCAAGAATTGCCGCTGCAGCATCATCAACGGAGGCACTTAATGGCTGACTCAATTTACATCCATCTCGATATAGAGCATTTGCTTTAATTCCTAATTTCCAGCTCAGTAAATAACAGTTAGAAATATCCTCTATAGATGCCGTAGACGGTAAATTAATCGTTTTACTAATAGCACCACTTAAAAACGGTTGAGCAGCAGCCATTTGTCTAATATGACCACTTGATTCAATATATCTCTTGCCGTAGCGACCACACTTATTAGCACAATCAAAGACTGGATAATGTTCTTCTTTCAAATGAGGAGCTCCTTCAATGGTCATCGTGCCACACACATAGTCATTCGCAAGCTGAATATCCTGCTTTGTAAATCCTAAAGCATCGAGCATATTAAAGTTCCAATCATTTAACTGCTCTTCAGAGAATCCTAACTTATGGATACAAAAATCATCTCCTAACACCCATCTATTGAAGGCAAACTGTATTTCAAAAGCATTCTTCATGGCTGATTCAACTTTTTCAATAGCAACCTGATCGAAGCCTTTAGATTTTAGAGTTTCAGGATTAATCTTTGGCGCACCTACCAACGAATTCTTTCCAATACAATACAAAACGATATCTTTGATCTGATTATTATCATAGCCAAGTTTCTTCAATGCAATGGGAATAGATTGATTGATAATCTTAAAATAACCGCCACCAGATAATTTCTTGAATTTTACTAAGGCAAAATCTGGTTCAATTCCAGTTGTATCACAATCCATTAATAGACCTATCGTACCAGTAGGGGCAAGTACGGTTACTTGAGCATTCCTGTAGCCATGCTTCTCACCTAAGGATAAAGCTTTATCCCAAGATTCTTTAGCAGTCTCTAGTAAATTTTTAGGACATTTTTTGGGATCAATTCCTACCGGAGTTACACTTAAATCTTCGTATTCAGATTTGTGTGTGTTATACGCTGCTCTTCTATGGTTGCGAATAACTCTTAGCATAGAAGCTTTATTCTCTTGATACTTTTCAAATGGTCCAAGTTCTCCAGACATTTCAGCACTCGTAGCATAAGAAATACCACCAAGTATCGCAGTTAATGCACCTGTAATAGCACATCCTTCCTCGCTATCGTATGGTATTGCCATTTGCATAAGCAAAGCACCTAAATTAGCATATCCCAAACCTAGTGTACGGTATTCATAACTTCGTTGAGCTATAGATTCACTGGGAAACTGTGCCATTAATACACTAATCTCAAGAACAATGGTCCACAGACGAATCGTATGTTTATACCTTTCAATATCAAAATCTTTTGTTTCAGGATTATAAAATTTAATTAAATTGATAGATGCTAGATTACAAGCAGTGTCATCTAAAAACATATATTCTGAACAGTTATGAACAATTAAACCATTTGCTACAAAGTGATGAGAAATTGGCTCCGTTAAATCAAAAACATCTTCCTTACCCAAGTACTCCAAAGAAGAGAATCTATCAGATAAAAAGTCTGTCATCGTACATACAGACTGCCCCTTTAGAATTAATTCTTCCAACTTACCATCGGATTCTTTTTTGACAATATCTGCATAAAATTGCCATTCCGAAGCTGGTGATATCGTAAGAGTATATGTTATTTTCTGACAGTCTGCTGTAAGGTTTGGACCAATATTTTCTTTGTATATTGTCTTAGGATTCTCAGTTATGATAGACTTTATGCCAAACGATAAAAGAAGTAATTGAATTTGTTCAATGATCTTTAAGCTGTTAAATGAAATAGACACTTGAAAAGGTTTTTCACCTCGATCAAACCGGATACCAGAGAACTGATACATACTTCTTAATAGCTCAGATAAAGATTCTTTTTCTAATAAAAACACATTGTCTTTAAAGCTTATAGTCTTATCTTCTGAATGATACTGAATAAGTAATGGAAGTGATTTATCTAATAGATCATCTAAATTATCTGCTGAATCTATATCATTAACAATATCATCCCATCGTTCTAAGGTAGCAGTAGTAGCATTTGAATAAGAGATATCACTATTTTTTTCGATAACATTGCACAAAATGTCATGGTATCTTTTTGCTTTTGGATCAATTTCATAACGTTTCATAACCCATCGAAGCTCATTGGAATTTCCATTCACTCCTTCAGATCCAACCACAGAACCAATCTGAGCTGCTATTTCACTAATCATTAATCGATTACCAAAACAAGGCCTCTCTAAGCAGATCATATCCTCTTGAGTTAATTCCGAAGCTGGAACATCACCTCGATTCATTGTTAATATTTTATGATCACCAGTTACCTTAAGGTTATAACCACTTACTGTTTTAAGCTGATATACATCTTTATAACCCGTTTTAAATATTTGATTGACAGGAACAATATCTCCCTCACCATTTACTATACTTGTGCTTTTTCCTACTAAATCAAGTATCCGCACATTTCCATGAACAGTAGCAACAAAAGTATCTCCTGTTACACATGGATTACTTGCATTAATTCTTCCACCTTTAGGGCAAGTATGCCATTCATTTATCGTAGTATCATACTGCACACCAGGATCAGCACATGACCAAGCAGAAAGACAAACATCATCCCAAAGTTTCTTAGAAGAAATAGTTTTAACCGTTTCTCCATTAATTCTGGAAGTCAACCTCCAATCACTATTAGTCTCTAATGCAGATAGGAATTCGTTAGGGACTCTAATTGAGTTATTGGAATTTTGCCCTGATACTGTCATATATGCTTCACTTTCATAGCCAGTATCGAATTCAGCGAAGTCAATAGTAGACTCCCCGTTCTGAGCCATATGGATGACTCTTTGAATATAGTTTGCAGATATCATATGCTGCTTTGCTTCTGCTATAGCCTGCTTTAATTTTCTATTTTTTCTAGGATCAAACTTTTCTAATTTATTCTCCCAGCTGTGACAAGCTTGCATGATATTATTTAAATGCTTTCTATTCAGTTTTGATCCTGTCACTAAGCTTGCTACTTTCTGTTCTTCTTTTACTTTCCAGGAAATAAACTCTTCGATTTCTGGATGATCCATATCCAAGCAGACCATTTTAGCAGCTCTACGGGTAGTCCCACCAGATTTAATCGCGCCAGCATTCCTATCTCCAACTCTTAAGAAGCTCATCAACCCACTCGAAATACCGCCTCCACTTAGTTGTTCATGAGCACCTCGAATTTTACTGAAATTAGTACCAACTCCAGAACCATACTTAAAAATTCGAGACTCTCTTGTCCAGAGATCTAAAATCCCACCTTTGTTAACTAAATCATCGCCAACACTTAAAATAAAACATGCATGTGGCTGAGGTCTTTCATAAGCATTCACGCTTCTTTTCAGTTTCCCTTCAACTGGATCTACATAATAATGGCCTTGTGCTGAACCTGTAATTCCATAAGCATAATGCAAACCTGTGTTAAACCATTGCGGGCTGTTCGGTGCTGCGATTTGATTTGCAAGGATATGACATAGTTCATCATAGAATGCATCAGCATCTTCTTTAGTATCAAAATATCCAAACTTTTCTCCCCACTGTTTCCAGCAACCAGCCAGTCTATGAAACACTTGCCTAGAATCCGTTTCCATCCCCTCAGCATTGTTTACTCCTGCCTTTCTAGAATATTTCTGTGCAAGAATATCTGTCGCAACTTGCGACCAAGTTTCAGGTACCTGGACATTTTCCATTTTAAAAACAACAGATCCATCAGGATTACGGATTTCACTTGTTCTTGATTCAAACTTAATATTCTCGTATGGACTCTTTCCAGCTTTTGTAAACAAACGGGTTATTTTCATTATTGTATTTTAACTCCTATTTTCCTATAAAGGACTAGCTTCTTTTAATTAAATTCTCACTTATAATTTTTTTACTATAATTAACATTTTCTTATCACCATCCATGTAAACAAGATTCCTTCCTTCATGGTAGCGAATTCAAATTTTCAAACGCAGACTCTATCATATTTTTAAGTTCTTTCTCTCTTTTTCGAAAGAGCCTTTTATTTGGCATCGATTCTACTCTAATGCTACAGATTATCTCGATAAATTCATTAATGCTTTTAAAGTCTTTATAAACACTTGCAAATCGTATGTATGCCACTTCATCTAGTTTTTTCAAGTAATTCATTGCTAGAATCCCTATACTATGAGCAAGTACCTCAACTTTTCCTTTATCAATTAGATCTTGACGGATCGATTCAACGATAACATTAAGAGAATCAATACTAACAGGTCTTCTTCTACATGCTATCATTAGTCCACGCAATAGTTTTTCTGAATCAAATAACTCTTTTGATCCAGCCCTTTTTAACACATAAATAGAGATCTTTTCAATCTCTTCTAATGTGCTAAATCTTCTCTTGCAACGCTCACATTCTCGACGTCTGCGAACAGTAATCTGATTCTTTCCTGTTCGAGAATTCAAAACACGCTGCTCTAAATACCCACAAAAAGGACATTTCATGCTAACACCTTTATCGACCTTCTATACTTTTGAGTATTGCATTTTCCAGAAGAAAATATAACCTGTACTTTTCGGGATAGTAAAACAGATTTTAACGATTTCCCCAGTGTTTTCCACAGGACTTTTGTCATTTTCCCCATTTTTTGTGGAAAAAAAAACATCTTTTTGTGAAAAAAAAAACAATTTATTCCCCTTTTATTTTTTATTTTTTTTACGGTACATTATGTTTACAATGAGACTTTTTACCTTTTTAAAAACATCTGTTCTATTAGTCCTTTTTCAAGCAATCTGTGCTAGTCAACCTGTACAAAAAGATGCAACAGGTATTCTCAATACAATTAAAAAAGAAAAATCTACCCTCATGCAATACCATAGCACATACATGAAAGCACTCTCACATATCAAGAAAGATAAGATTTCAAAATCAGAACACCTACAAATAAGCCAAATCGCTTTAGATTATGCAGACTTTGTAATGAAGTGCCATCTTTTCAAGCCCTCCGTAAAATACCCAAAGGCACTTAGATTATACGAATTTGCATATAAATATAACCCGAAGTGCAAGAAATCAGAACAAAACATTCAACTTATCAAAAGCATCTACAAAGAAATGAAAAGAAATAAATCTAAGAATTAATTTATTTGAATCATTTCATATATTTCTAGGATATCTCCATCTTGATATCCTACATAGTCTACAATCTGCACACCACATTCTTGACCAATACTCATCTCTTTCACATCATTCTTTAAATGCTTCAAAGATGCAACTTTACCAGTGAACACAAGCTCTTTTTTGCGCTTAACTCTTACTAGAGAATCACGATTGACCTTTCCTGATTGAACATAACACCCAGCTACCATACCATGTCTGGAAAGATCAAACACAGCTCTTACTTCAAGTATTCCAAGATGTCGCTCTTCATATTTAGGTGCTAACATTCCTTTCACAGCAGCATGAATATCTTCTATTAATTCGTAAATAATTCTATAATGTCTAATTTCAACATTCAATTTTTCTGCCTGGGATCTAGCACCTGGTTCCGTTCTTGTATTAAAGCCAACACAAATTGCATCTGATGCACTTGATAGAAGAACGTCCGACTCCAAAATACTTCCAACTCCAGAGTGAATAACTTTAACTATAACTTCGTCATTGTCTATTTTATCTAGAAGACCATTTACAGCTTCTAACGAACCGTGTACATCTGCTTTAACAATAAGTTTAAGCTCTTTTAATCCTTGGGTAGCTATTTGCTCTTTTAGATCCCGTAAATGAAGTTTCCTAGACCCTTTCTTTTGCATTTTATCAGAAACAGCCTGACCATGTTTTTCTGCAATATCTCTCGCCTTCTTCTCACTCTTATATCGATAAACTAATTCACCTGCTACAGGCACTGAACTAAATCCTAAAATTTCAACAGGAGTTGATGGGACGGCATCTTTTATAGAATCACCATAGTAATCTAGCATGGCCTTTACTTTTCCATAAGCAGCTCCTACTGCCAGCACATCTCCACGTTTTATGGTTCCATTTTCCACAATAACTGTCGCGACTGGGCCTCTGCCTTTATCTAGCTTGGACTCAATTACAATGCCTTGAAATTCTCCTTTAGGCTCTGCCTCAAGCTGAAGAACTTCTGCTTGAATGCAAATCATTTCCAATAGTTCAGGAATACCCTGACCTGTTTTTGCAGAAACATTACAAGTAATCGTCTGTCCACCATAAGCTTCAGGCACTAAGCCATGCTCTGTGAGTTGCGCAAGGACTTTTTCAGGATTGGCACCTGGCTTATCAATTTTATTGACCGCTACAATAATAGGCACCTCTGCACTCTGTGCATGGTGAATCGCTTCGATTGTTTGAGGCATAATACCATCATCTGCCGATACAACGAGAATGGCAATATCTGTAACTCTTGCACCTCTAGCTCTCATCGCTGTAAATGCTTCATGGCCCGGAGTATCTAAAAATGTAATCACACCTTCAGGTATGTGTACCTGATAAGCACCTATGTGCTGTGTAATCCCACCATGCTCTCCCGCAGCAATATCAGATTTTCGAATATAATCTAACAAAGAGGTTTTTCCATGATCGACATGCCCCATGACGGTTACAATTGGAGGTCTAATCTGCTTTACTGATGGTGATTTCGGATTTTTCTTTACTGGCTTAACATTTAATGGCTTAGGTTGTTCCCAAACAATATTGTATCCATACTCACTAAATATCTTTTCTATTACACTCTGCTTTAAAGATGTTGTAAGGGTTGCCATCACCTTGTATTTGGTTATTAAAAGCTTCTGTATTTCGGACTGTGAAACATCTAGAGCCTGTGCGATATCTCTTGGAGTGGCATCTGGAGTCAGTTCAACTGTGTTATTCTTTTTTATTTCTTTTATCGATTCTTCCAGTAATTCTAAAACATCAGAATCTATATCTAATACTTCACTATCATCGAATAAATCAAGAGATTTCAAAGCAGCTTTTACTTGGACACCTAAGACATTATATTTTTTTGCTAAACTACTAATTGATAATTCCATTAACTACTTTTTATTCTCCTAATCTATTTTACTAATTCTATACAATATTACATAAAAGACACATTTTACTTTCTATCTTTCAGCTGTGACTCACTGCAAATATCAATTTTCCAATCTGTCAGCTTAGCAGCAAGGCGGACATTTTGGCCACCTTTACCAATCGCTAAAGACAGCTGACTATCTGGAACAACTACAAATGCACTTTTTTCGTCTTCATTAAGTTTAATACTATTTACTTTTGCAGGACTTAATGCATTCGCAAGATATTTTTCTGGATTACCACTATAAGGAACAATATCTATTCTTTCATCCTTTAGTTCTTCCATAATATCCTGAACTCTAGCCCCTCTTTGTCCTACACAAGAACCTAAAGCATCTACGCGTTCATCTGTACTCAAAACAGATACCTTTGCTCTCTGACCAGGTTCTCTTGCAATACTTTTTATAACTACAATACCTTCTCCAATTTCAGGAACTTCTAGAGACAGCAACCCTTTCAGTAATAGTGGGTGTGTTCTACTTACTACAACTTTGAGCCCTCGCCTCTCTTCTTCTACTCGTATAACATAAACACGTATATTATCGTTAGCTCTTAAATTTTCATAAGGTATTTGCTCTCTTTGTGGGAGCTCTGCTTCCACTCTATCTACCTGAACAAAAACAGTATTCTCTTCTCTTCTAAGAACGGTCCCTGTGACTACCTGACCCGTTTTATCACTAAAAACTTCTTGGATTCTTCGATACTCAGCATCTCTAAGCTTCTGATTTAAAACTTGTTTAAATGTCTGAGCAGCAATTCTACCAAACCTATTAGGGTCTACTTCTACTCCTAAAAAATCACCTACTTCTATGTTAGGGTTTCTTTTCTTAGCCTCGATCAAACTAATCTGAATGGAAGGCTCCATCACTTCGCCAACGACTTCTTTTTGTATAAGCGCTGTCCACCCTCTTTTGGGATCAAGTTGAACGACAACTTCTCCTGGAGCATCGATATATTTTTTATACGCAGCACCTAAAGCATCTTCGAGCTCTTGAGTAAGTTCCTTTACAGGAATATCCCTTTCTTGGGCTATTTGATTAAGTTGCTGCAAAATATCCATAATATCTCCGTCTTACTACAATAAATTGCCGACCCTACCAAAGTAGAGCCCAACCAATAGACAGTATTTGTTAGTTAGACCTAATATAATAATAGCACACAAGCTCATATTCAATAAAGCCCACTCTACAAATTAAAATATGGATCAATTCTGTTTTTTTCTTCTAAATAGCAATAAAAACAGCTTGGAAACTCCAGCATCATTACCGAAAATAATATATGTTTAAATAATAAATTCACATAACTAAAAACAATCTTTTGTTATACATTAAAAACTAGGGATATATCATACTTTATTGATAAATCAACCATTCTAGTGATAACATAAACAGTAACAAGCAAGGATCAAAATGGTAGAAGTAATCATGCCTAAAATGGGCGACGGAATGGAAGAAGGAACTCTCGTAGAGTGGCTAAAAAATAATGGAGAGACTGTAAAATCAGGTGAAGTCATAGGAACTATTCAAACAGATAAGGCAACTCTCGAATTAGAAGCACCTGCATCGGGGACCTTAGCTGGGATTCTAGTAGGGCCTGGAGAGAATGTTCCTGTCGGAAAGGCAATTGCAGCCATTCTTAAAAAAGGAGAAACCTTACCTGAACACTGGAATACATCTTCAGAACCTTCGGATAAAACTTTAGATCATTTAGAGAGTCAGGATGCCAAAACATCACATGCAGAAGCATCACATGCCCAAGGAACTCTATCGAAAAATCCTGATCCAAGTCATGAAAATATAACAATAAATACTGATACCAAAATAAAAGCTTCTCCACTAGCTAAAAAACTTGCAGACATGCACCATATCAAGCTAGAAGAGGTTATTGGCACCGGACCTGGTGGAAGAATTATTGAAAAAGATATCAAGCAGATGATAGAAAATCAGGAATCCTTGAATCAAATCCCTTCAAATCTATCACTTAAAAGAAAAGAAGACAGAATTATTCCCTTGACTCGTTTAAGGAAAGTAATTGCACAAAGAACACAAGAATCAAAATTATCTGCGCCTCATTTTTATGTAACCGTCGAGGTGAATGTAGAAAATATCATTAGGCTTAGGAAAATATTTGAAAATGATGAAAGCGGAAAGGTTTCAGTAAATGATTTTGTTGTAAAAGCATGCGCTATGGCCTTGCAAGACATGCCAGAAATTAATGCATCCATTTCTGAAGATAATATCATAGAACATGGAAATGTTAACATTGGTATCGCTGTAGCTATCCCAGATGGACTTGTTGTACCAGTTGTAAACAATGCAGATTTTTTAACGCTTAGAGAAATATCTATTTCTTGTAAATCCTTAGCAAAGAAAGCCAGAGATGGAAAACTCACTCCTGATGAAATGCAAGGATCTACTTTCTGTATATCTAATATGGGAATGTTAAACATAGACAATTTCATAGCTATCATCAATCAGCCCAATACAGCAATTGTTGCAGTTAGCTCTATTACTAAAAAAGTAATCGTAGACGATCAAGATGAGTTCAAAGTAGCTCAAGTGATGAATGTATCAGGGTCGTTTGATCATAGAGCTCTCGATGGAGCTGTCGGGGCTAAATTCATGAACATTGTCCGTGATTATTTAGAGCATCCAAGCAAACTATTAAATTAACAACTTTTTGTATTATGTATAGAGTCAAAAAATGTCTCTATACATAATAACTTGCAAATTTACGACCAATAATATTCCCTGACTGTCTGTGTATTTTAATACAAAACGCTTTAGACACTGGGTTATTATGAAAAAATTTGCACGATTATACGCTACACCTGTTGCTATTTCCATAATCAGCAACATCTTGTCAGGATGTGGAGGAAGTGAAAATAAGGTAAGTTCCTCACAATCACTTTACCGCTCTACCTCTAACTCCAAATCATCAAAAGCAAGTGTCAAACCACATAACCTTAACCAAAAAGCGTCCACAAAAACTCAACTTACTCATAAAAATAATGAATCTGACAGAAAAAAATCGAAAGCAGCCAGCATAAGCAGCAATCTTCATTCAAATAATGACGAAGCGACTCAATATTTAGAATCTGAAAAAACTAAAGTATTTCATTCAATCACCCCTCAAATCCTACAAAATATCACTGAAGAAGAAAAAACAAATTTATTATCATATGCCAACGAGGTCTTACAAGCTTATTATAGATTGAAAAATCATAATTCTAGTCAAGATTCTCAGGTAGTACTTCAAACAGCAGATTATGCTTTGCTAGGCGATGGAATCCTGTATTTAATAGCTCAAAAACATGCATCTGAATCTGAGCAATTAAACCAATACAAAGAATCTTATATGAAATTAAGCAATGCTTTTAATGACCTTAAAAGTATATACACAGAATTCTATCAAAAAGCTGATGAAAGTTTTGATATACAGAAAGAACATTACAGAAATTATATAGATAATAAGCTAAAGCCTGCGTGGAACGAAAGGATTCATACATATAAGTACGCTTTTGCTGCCAGGAATGATGAACTTCAAAAAGCTAAAAAAGAATTACTCTCAGAAAAAAGCAACTTACTACAAGTAAAAGAAGAGTTGGATCAGACATACAATAATCTCAGTGATATTACTGACCAGTATTATGCAATACAAAATACCGAATCAGAGCACATCTCAACTATCGCTCATTTAGAAACATTACTCAAAGAAAAAACAAATCAATTATCTCTTTCTGAAGAAAAAGCTCTCGAGGCCACACAGCTATATCAAGTAGAGTTAAATAATTCTGAACAAATTCTCGCAATACATCAAGAAGAAAAGGAAGAATTAAACACACATATTAAAGCTCTAGAAGATAAAATCCAAAACTACTTAAATGAATTAGAACAGATAAAAAGTAACTCTACTGCAATAGTATCTAACCTTGAAAGCGAAATTTCAAGTAATAAAGAAACTATAAATAAACTTAAGACGAAGAATCTCTCTCTAGAAGAATCTGTTGAAACCTTAACCCATTCACTATTGGAATTAGAATCAGAAAAAAATAATCAAGAAAATATCTTGCAATCAAAAATAATTCAATTACAGCAAACTCAAACTGAAAACATAGCTGCTCTACAAACAGAAATACAATCTATACAAGATACAGCCACCGGCTATAAAAATCTAATTTTAGATTTAGAAAATCAAATAAATATTAGAGAAGAAGAACTTGAAGCTATGACTAAAACTTATTCTTCAAATACTTCCAAGCAAGAACTCTATATTGAAGAATTATTAAATAATATCAATGCAAAAACAGTTGAAATCACAACTCTCACTAATGACCTGGCAACAGCACAAGCTGATGTAACCGCGAAAGAAGATCAAATCACAACATTAACAGCAGACTTAAATACAGCACAAGAGGATCTTACAGCGGCTCAGGCTGACGTCACTGCTAAAACAGATGAAATCACAACTCTCACGAACGACCTGGCAACAGCACAGGCAGATATCACTGCTAAAACAGATGAAATCACTACTCTCACGAATGAGCTGGCAACAGCACAAAATCAAATTACAACATTATCAGCAGACCTTACGACAGCACAAGATGATCTAGCAACAGCACAAGCAGATGTCACTGCGAAAACAGATCAAATTACTACACTTACAGCAGACCTTACGACAGCACAAAATCAAATTACAACATTATCAGCAGACCTTACGACAGCACAAAATCAAATTACAACATTAACTGCAGACTTAAATACAGCACAAGATGATCTGGCTACTGCACAAGCGGATATCACCGCAAAAGAAGATCAAATCACTACTCTCACAAATGACCTGGCAACAGCGCAGGCAGATGTCACCGCGAAAGAAGATCAAATTACTTCACTTACAGCAGACCTTACGACAGCGCAAGATGACCTGGCAACAGCACAAGCGGATATCACA
>JAUIKO010000009.1 GCA_030430755.1 Fimbriimonadia bacterium | reverse complement strand
TTCATCAAGAGCACCTTCTGCAGTTTTCATGTAGTTTGTGTTTTCTTGAGTAATTCGAATAGAAGTATCTAAACTTTGAGCGCTGTCTCTCATTCTGGAAACACCTACAAAAGCTGCTGGATCATCTGCAGCATTGCTTACCTTTAGACCACTTCCAAGTCTCTGCATGGATGTACCTAAACTGTTACTAACTGTAAATGTGTTTCCTAAAGCCCTTAATGCTAATGGGCCTGTATTAATTCTAAATGCCATATTTTTATTCCTCCGTGATTTTAAACGAGAAGCAATCCCTTTCTTCTCTTAAAATAAATATCAGCTGATCCTATGTAATTACTTATTCCTATAATTACCAGGTTTCACAAATATAGTTTTTTTACCGGTAAATCAAAATACTAGATACAGCATTAAGAGCATGTTTTACTAGCTAGATGAAGATATATCTCTTAGATAATGTGCTAAAAAAGATATCAAGTGTTTTAAACATATCGAACGAGAAAGGTAATCTTATGATAATGGAATATATAAAGAGAAATGTTTTTTCTGGTAATTTATCTATTAAAGATATCGATACTACTGTTCATTTAAACGGATGGGTTCACAAAGTTAGAGACTTAGGTGGGCTCTGTTTTATAGATTTAAGAGATTACACTGGGATTGTACAAGTAGTCCTGAATCCAGAAAATTTCAATCATCTTTCTGAAATAAAAACTGAATCATGCTTAAGTATTACTGGAAAAGTAATAAAAAGACATGAAGATAATATCAACAATAAGATACCGACTGGTGAGATAGAAGTTATTGCTACTGATTATAAAATAATATCTACAAGTAAACCTCTTCCATTTCAAATTAGCGATGAAGATGAAATGAAAAAAGTGAATGAAGAGTTAAGATTTAAGTACAGATATTTGGATTTAAGAAGACCTTCTGTGTACTCTATTATTGCTTTAAGGTCTGCCGTATTAAAAAAATTCCGAAACTTTTTTGATTCCAAAGGTTTTCTAGAAATCGAAACTCCTATCATAACCAAATCAACACCCGAAGGAGCAAGAGATTATCTTATTCCATACAGAATAAATCCAGGATATTTTTATGCTCTACCTCAAAGTCCACAACAATATAAGCAACTTCTAATGGTTGGAGGCGTTGAAAGATATTACCAAATAGCTAAATGCTTTAGGGACGAATCACAAAGAAGTGATAGGCAACCTGAATTTACACAGCTAGATGTAGAGATGTCGTTCGTTGATCAAGAAGAAGTCCTTAACACCGCTGAAGAAATGAGTATTACCGTCATCAATGAAATTATTGATGAGTTTAAATTACCTAAAAATCCTATTAAACCTTTTAAAAGAATTTCCTATCATGATGCTATTAGCAAATATGGATCGGATAAACCAGATTTAAGATTCGATCTTGAATTATTTGATATTACCCCTCATGTAAAAAATTCTAATTTTGGTGTCTTTAAAAACTGTATAGAAAATGGGGGTATTGTTAAAGGTATTCGGTTTCCAAATGGAGCAAAATATTCCAAAAAAGAGATACTCCAAATAGAAAGTTTCTGTAAAGAGTTTGGAGCAAAAGGACTTGCATGGATCGCATCTGGCCCTGAAGATGCAGAATTTGCATACACTTCCCCTTCAGGCTTAAAACTAAGGTCCCCAATTATAAAGTTTTTCAAAGAAGAAGAATTAGAACTCATCATCCAAGAATCTTCTCTTGAAAAAAATGATCTTCTCTGTTTTATTGCTGATAACCAATCAACAGTTCATCATGTACTCGGTAGATTACGAAATTACATCGGCGAACATGCAAAGCTCATTAACGAAAGAGATCTCGCTTTCTGCTGGGTTCTTGACTTTCCTCTTGTTGAATGGAATGAAGATGAACAACGATGGGATTCATCACATCACCCATTCACTATGCCACACGAATCAGATCTCCAATATATAGACACAGATCCATCTAAAATACGTGGTCAGTGTTACGATATCGTATGTAATGGATTTGAGTGGGCATCAGGATCTATCAGAATTCATGATCCTAAAATTCAACAAAAAATCTTTCATCTCCTAGGCATAAGTGAAGAGATTCAAAATGAAAGATTTAGGCATCTTATAGAAGCATTTGAATATGGCGCACCACCACATGGTGGATTTGCACCTGGTATTGATAGGTTACTTATGCTGTTAACTGGAGGTAACAATATTAAAGAGGTCATCCCTTTCCCTAAAATCGCTGGAGGACAAGACCCACTAATGAATGCTCCTAGCTTAATCGATGCATCGCAATGGGCAGAAATAGGACTTAAAAAGATCTAGTAACTCACCCTCTATCTTACTCCTACTATTTAAAATTTTCTAAATACCCTTTTAAATAGTAGGCCCACTCTAATATTCGCATCTGTTTTTCCCATTATTTATACTGTGATCAAAGTGAATCATTGTAAATTTTAGATCAGGAGAAAAGCATGAATAGTGTCAGCGATGTTGCAAATACCCAAAAACCAGAAATAAATAAAAGCCCTTCATTATCAAGTACATCTAACAATGAGACTAACGGAGTAGAAACTAGCAAGAATAAAGAGACTACTAATAAAAAAAGTGTTGATGTTCGTAATAAAGGTACGAAATATTATCGAACAATTCAAAATTACCAAACTGGTGTTAAAGAAGCTAAAAACCAATTGCAATCCATAAAAGCTGAACTTGAACCATTTGTGAAACGAGCAGAAGGTCTAAAAAGGCATTTCCAAAAACAATTTGACGACTTTACACATAAAAAAGGCATTTTTGGGCAATTAAATGCACCTGTTGAAAAACTAGAGGAAGTAGAAAATCCTTACTATACTCATATTCATCAAGAGTACCTAAAAAGAATCGCTAATATTAAATCTATCTTAAGTCCTAAAGATAAACCGGATGGTTATTTTAATAATTCTTGGAATCATTCCATCGATATTAAAAACAAAAGGCATTTCAGTGAAATTGAAATGTATCCTTTATTTGACAATCATAAAATTACAAGAAACACTACTATCTATCTTCAGGTTACAGACAGCTCTTCTAGACCTTACATTTACAGTGAAAACAAAATAGAGCCAGAAACTCTCCTTACAGGTGGGACCCTCACCATTAACGGCGTGACTCATACCATGGATGATGATACAGAAGCAGATGATTTTGTTCAAAACATTGTAAATGCATACTATAAAAAAACAGCTGAAGAAAAAAAACTTGACAGACCTGAAATTATCATCGAATATGATAAAGAGCTCGAAAAATACAAAATAATACGGAATGAATATGGTCAAGATTCTAGTTTAGAAATTTCTCAGCAACTTGAAGACGATACGGAGAATGCTGTAGGTTTAATTTCAAATAAAAGTACTTACTCTAATAAAGCCACCGGTCAAGCAGGTAATCTAAAAATCACACTTAATGACAGTGTTAGAAAGTGGGAAAGTGACTTTTATTCTGATAAGCAAAATACCTATAAAAATAACTTTGGAAACAGTATCACGATCAATAGTGAAGATATTTCATCAGAGTATTTAAATGAAACAGAAATAGGTACTATTATTGTTCCAAAAACTAAATTCACTCAAGAAGTTTTAGAATATGAAATACCCTTTATTAATATTACGATCCATGATTTAGGGTTTTCTGAAGATAGTAAAAAGAGTTTAGGAAATATTTCTTTCTCTAGTCCAGAGTATATTGACTTAGGCTGCTCAGTAATTCAGAAATCTTTTGAAGATATTGACAAATATATATCTGAAATAGATAAAATCGATATGAGAAACCGAGAGAAATTTATGAACCAGGATATGGAAACACCTGAACTTCCAAACGTACCAGAATCCAAAGAGCTCTCAGGCGATCTACATACCCCTTCCACAGAATCATCGGAACTTATGGCTTAATAGTTATGATCAGCTAAACCAAATACAACTCTTCTAAATGAACCTAGTTTAGCTGATCATCTATCTATATCAAATATCAAATATCAAATATGATATAGATTTCAATACATATCTCAACTATTCAATAAAGTATCAATATCTAGATATCGTCATCACTATTTATCTCTAGGTAGAATAATTATAATGTTGCCCGAAAAAGAAAAACATATTGCTGCAAACATAGAACATTGGAAACAACTTGTAAATACTAGGCTAGAACAACTCCTTCCCTCTCCATCTCCACCAGAAGAAATTCTCCATGAAGCGATGAGATACGCATGTCTGGGAGGCGGAAAAAGAATACGTCCAATGCTGTGTATGGCTTCAGCTGAATCTGTAGGAGCCGATCCCATATCCGTTTTAGATGCAGCATGCGCAATAGAAATTATTCACTGTTTTTCTTTAGTTCACGATGATCTACCTGCCATCGATGATGATAGATTGAGAAGAGGAAAACCAACCTCACACATCCTGTTTGGAGAAGCGGTTGCGCTCCTATCAGGAGATGCTCTTTTAAGCCATGCTTTCGATGTTTTATCTCATATGCAACACGATACACCATTAAACCTTCTCTGGGCTATTAGAGAGCTTTCTAGAGCCATTGGATATCAAGGTCTTGTCGGCGGAGAAACTCTAGATGTTTTATCTGAAGGTAAAAACATTGATCAAGATCTTTTAATGTCTATTCATTCAAGAAAAACAGGATCTCTTATGAGTATCAGTTGTGTATTAGGTGGTATTCTCGGCCAAGGTTCTAAATCTGATATAGAAGTTTTACGTAGCATTGGCGATGCACTAGGCTTAGCATTCCAAATTAAAGATGATATTCTAAATGAAACCTCTCAGCCAGATACACTTGGTAAAGCTTGTGGCACAGATATCAAGAAAAAAAAGATTACCTTTCCTTCCGTTTATGGATTAGAAAATTCTGAAAAAGCCTGCTTGACATCTCTAAAATATGCGGAAAAAAACATGCAAGGTTTAGCTGGAAATACTGACACTCTCTATTATTTAAGTCATAAATGTGTTCATAGGAGTTATTAAATGGAACAAATCAACTCGAATTCGGTTTATAACACTATTGCACCTTTCTACGATATACTGATGTCTCATGTCCCATACTCAAAATGGTCTAACTATTTAGACGATATCTTTTCTAAAAAAAAATTAAAACCTCATACCATTTTGGACATGTGTTGTGGAACAGCTTTATTCACAATTTTTTTAGCAGCTAAAAACTATCAGACTTGTGGATTCGATCTATCCGAAGAAATGATCCATATCGGTAAAGAGAACGTCAAAGAATTTAATCTTGATATAGATCTTAAATGTCAAAACATGGCCTCTTTTTCATATCCTATCACCTTTGATGCCGTTGTTTGTTTTTTTGATAGTATCAATCACCTTCTAAATGAATCAGAGGTAAGTAAAACATTTGAGTTAGTATATGAACACCTAAATCCAGGAGGAGCATTCGTCTTTGATATGAATACAGAACATGCCTTTGCATCTGGTATGTTTAATCAAACATACCATGACCCCTCAGATATTCTAAGCTATGAATGGAAAAGCTGTTATAACCATATATCAAAAGTTATTTCAGTAGATATGATCTATACATTTCATCAAGAAAAAATACTTACAAAACATTATCAAAAATACTATTCAACAAATCAAATCTGCACATTCCTTAAAAATTGTGGATTCAAAGAAATAGATGTTTTTGAAAGCTATACTTTTAAACCACCTAGTCCATTTTCAGAAAGGGTACATTTTGTTGCGATAAAATAAAAGATTCAAATCTCATCAAGATTAAAATACTCGTTTTCAAGCCAACTTAAAAACTCATTTGTATCTTTTTCTTGATTTTTACCGTATTCCCAAACTGAAACATTTTTCTGCGTTGCCCAAATTTTTACAATCGTTTGAATGTATTTTCTTATTAAATCTCTATCCATTTTAGGAACTTGCATTAATTCTTTATATGAGATAGTAGGTTGACTTAGCTTTATAAAATTGACGATATTAAAATTTTTAATATCACTTAGATCAGGCTGCTTAAATTGCTCCAGTGCAAAACTATGTTCCAATTGCTCAGTATGCTTCATGTACTCTTTAGATATTAATTGAATCTCTTTTAAATCTGAATCTGTCACTTTATAGTTATCATTGAATTCAGACTTAGAGTTAGAAAATTCATCTAAAACTCTGGAATAATATCTATCACGTTCTAATACTATTTTTCGAATATCTTCACGAAGTTTCTTTGCTACAAAAAAATCAACACCGAATTTTGAAGATAAATACTCAGATTTCACTGACGTTGGATCGGGATCTGGAAATCCAACTAAATTCATGAGAGCCACCTGTTTTTGCGCTATCTTGTTTGACCATTTATCTTCCGTATTTTCTAAAGAATGTTCTACATTTTTAACATACTCTTGATACTTAATATAATCATCATCGTAGATTAAATTTCTAGAACCTTTTTGTCCGTTTTTAATATAATAAAATAGCTCAAGATCATTCTGACAATTTAATTTGTATTGTTGATGGAAAGAATAATTAAAAGAGATGTCACTTTCAGGTTTAGTAGAAACCTCCTTTGTAAATTCATATTTAACACTATCCTGATTATCCAATGGCACTTTATAAGAAGATAAGTTAAAATCTGAAATTTGTTTCTGAAAATGAATGAAGGATTTATTCAGTAAATAATCCTCTATTTTTACATAATTTATAGAAACAGGTTTATTATTCGGAGAACTTGAACAGCCTCCAAATAATAAACCTAAAAATACTAAAAACAAATAATACATACTATCTATTTTGGCAATCAAACAAATATCATGCACATCGTTTTGTGAATAACTCTATTTATTTAATTACTCTGAAGTATTCAGATTGATATTACAAGATTTATTCATTTCTTCAACTACCTTATCTGTAATATCATTCGCACTATACATGAGAACTTCAGATGTAAACACTTCTGAATATCCATCTTTTGCTGCCACTGAATTTAAACACTTCTGCATATGATTAAAAAACTCTTGTCTTGCCTTCTGACTTAAATTCTCCATATACTCACTATATACTCTGCGTATAGATCTGGAGTACATAGCTCGTTCTTCATCATTCTTAGCATACTCTTTTAATTTACTATCTTTTGAATTTTTATCAGCATTACTATTTTGCATTAACTTTCTTCGTTCATTATCAGATTTTAGAATTTCATTCTTAATCTCTACAGTCTTAGTGATATTAACAGGAGAACCAGAGAACAAACATGATTTTAATTTTTCTAGCTGATCTGGCGTAGCTGTAGTTGTGCTACCTACAAATTGCAAAAATTCTTCCCACTGCCTCTGCTTAGCTTGTATTTGAACATTCAACTGTTTAGATGCTGTAGAATTTGTACTAATTTTATTTACATCTATCTTTCCGACTTTTGCTCCCTTTCCAGCCGCGCCTAATAGGATAACATTTATCCCCATGATAACGACTAAACTCAACCCATAAAATATATTTTTTTTCATATTCCGTCCATATATATTCATTGTATTAACCCCGGATATTAGAATCCAAATCCAAGTGATGGATAGTAATCCCAATTTCCTTCTTTATCGAAACCTAAAGAAACACTTACTGTTCCCATGGGTGTTCTAAGTGCTGCTCCAAGACCATATCCAAATGTAAACTTACTTTTTTGATTCTGATCATATTGATCAGTACCTGGATATCCACCCCAAGCATACCCAGAATCTGTAAATCCAAAAAGATACAAATTATTCATAACTGGATATCTATATTCTGCACTAGCTACATACATATTGTTACCCCAGAAACGATGACTTGGATAGCCTCGTAAAGAATGGGTTCCACCTACAAAAAACTGTTTTGAAAATGGAACTTCTCCAAAATTTCTTCCTCCGCCTACTTTTAAGGCAAAAACAGGCTTAAGTGTATCTAAAGGTTCCTTTGTAACATCTAGTTTTCGAGAAAAATAGGCACTCCCTTCAAATCGAAACTGACAATAATTAAAAGGTTCACCAATTTTTGGACCAAATTCTGTCATATGAGCTATACCCGAAACAGCTGATAACTTACTATATCCTGGCTCCACACTCAATGAAAATCTAGTCCCTTCTGTAGGAAACTCTTTTACATCGGTCGTATCTCTTGATATTCCAATATTAATAGATTGTGTAATACCATCCTGAGTAATAGAATCAACATCTATCTGATCTGTTTTAACATTTGATTGATCTTCTAATTTATATCTTGCAGATATAGACCAATCTTCAAATATATTTTTCAAGTAACCAAAAACAAATCCATTTTTACGAATTTTAAATGATTCATCATTAATTCCCGTAGATTTATTTCCATAACTTGCACTAAAAGAATATGGATCTACTTTAGAAAATAAACTCATGGTCAAGGTATCACTGTTACTTCCTAGATAAGGATTACTATAATCTAATGAACCACTAAATCCTGTCACTTTAGAGTCTTGACTTAAAGAAACATTTAACTGCTGTCCAGTACCAAATAAGTTTGTTGTTCCATAGGATAACGTACCTAATATACGACTACTGCTTGGAAAATGAGCACCAGCAGCTAAGTTCATAACATGAGATTCTTTAAAATGATAACTTAAATTAATTTTATTAGGGTCTTCTCTATCCGGAGAGAGTTTAGGTTCAACTGTTTCAAACCAACGAGTTTCCAACAATTTTCTTCTGTCGATATCAAAGGTTTTATAATTAAACAATTCATTCTCTTTTGTTTTGATGATTTTTCTAATAAGTTCAGGTTTTGTCGACGATAAACCATTCAAATCAATACTACCAACTTTTTTCTCTGAAACTTTAATGTTTAAATCTAATTCGTCACTTGACTTAGGCTCACGAGGTAAATCTATCAGTACATCTGCTAACAAATGGTTTTTAACATAAAACTCTGTAATTTCCCTTTTAAGATTGGCTAAAACTGTTAAATTTAACACATTTCCTAGTACTTCATACTGTCCTATGATCTCTTCTATTTCATCTTTGGAAAATGCTGTGACGCCATCTACCTGATAGCTGCGGACTAAAGGAAATTCAGTAACTTGTACGACAATCTCATTAGAGTGATCTTCCCGTTTAACACCAACAACTTTAACGTCTTTAAAAAATCCTAAATTTCTTATATTCTTTTCATCTTGGGATAAAGTATCATCTTCATATACAAATCCCATCTTGCTTTTCATAACAGATAAAATGGCATTATCTGAAATATTTTCAGCACCATTAATACGTATATTCTCTACAACTCCACCTTCTGCTACACAATTAGAATAACTATAAAGACCTAGAATGGATATGATTAACCCATCTTTAATACTGCTACCATATTTAGCCATAGATCTATTTTATTCTTTTTTTCGAACTCTTTGCATAAAACTAACAAGATATTTCTATATCATGTCGAGGAATTCTTCTGGCAGATAAATTTATTCCCATTTAATCCAGACCTAAAAAACATACCCTTACATGTAAATATCGTTTATTCAAAAAACAATAAAAATCAACATGAATAAAACCTAATAGCTTTAGTATGTTGATTTCAATATGAGGCTCTCACATTCAGATTTCAATAAAGAAAGGAACTTGTCATCGTATGAAGAAAAAACTTCTTATCTTCACCTATTTATTCCTAATACTTTAATGTTCTTATACATACATTAAAAATCTTATCTACTGTTGGAAGAACAAAAGATTCTAATGGTTTTACCCAAGGTACTGGAGTATCTAAACGAGTACATCTTGCTGGTGGAGCATCTAAATATTCAAAAGCATTCTCACAAACTCTAGCTAGCATCTCTCCAGCAAATCCACACGTTCTAGGAGCTTCGTTTACAGTAACGACTCGACTCGTTTTCTTAATAGAATTGTTAATCGTTTGTTCATCTAATGGTACCAATGTACGGATATCGATAACTTCAACAGAATATCCTTCCTGTTCTAATTTATCTGCTACCTCTAAACAATGATATACATTCTGTCCATAAGTGACCAAAGTAAGATCTTCCCCTTCTCTTCTTATTGAGGCTTTCCCTAAAGGAATAATATAATCCTCTACTGGAATAAATTCTTCTAAACTCTTTTTACGATACAATTCTTTAATTTCATAAAATATTACTGGATTTGGATCTCTTAACGCTGACTTTAATAATCCTTTTGCATCATACGGTGTTGATGGACATACAACCTTTAGTCCAGGAGAATGACAGAACCAACCTTCATTCATCTGGCTATGATACAAAGCCCCTCCACCATATCCACCTGCTGGCCCACGAATAACCACTGGCATCGCAACTTCTCCAGCGGTCCGATAATGAAAAGTTGCTAAATTATTAACTATTTGGTCAAAACCACAGCTTATAAAATCTATAAACTGCATTTCAGCCATCACTCTTCTTCCTGTTAAAGCAGCACCAACGGCAGCGCCAACGATACACTCTTCTGCAATTGGCATATCTTGTACTCTATCACTGCCGTATTTATCTAACAATCCTTCGGTAACGCCAAACGCTCCCCCTAAATTACCTATATCTTCTCCTAGACATATCATTTCTTGATCGGAATACATTTCCTCATCAATAGCCTCTTTTAAAGCGTTAAGATAATTTGTTTTTATAGATTCTGCTGCTCCCATATTTTTAACCCAACCATTGTTAACTATTCATATTCATTTTTCTCATTATCATTTATTATTCTCGGAACACCCACATTCCACCTTCTTCAGCTTCTGGAAGCGATGATTTCATAGCAAAATCCACTCCTCTTTTTAAATAATTCACGACTTCCGGGGGGAAATCCTCATCGGATGCTTCTGAAGCACCTTTATTATCGGCCATGTACATTCTTCCTTCTTCTTCAGTCAGAACACCCTCGTTGAGTAAATATTCTCGACATACTGATAAAGGATCTCGACTTCTTCCATGAGATACATCTTCTGGATCGCGATATTTATCTGCTCTATTATCATCATGATCACCATGCCCATAAGCCCGGTATGTCTTGCATTCTAAAATACTCGGCCCTCTACCAGATCTGGCGTAATCTACCAGTTCGCACATTTTATCATATACATCTAATACATCTTGTCCATCAGCAACAAGTCCAGGTATGTCATATCCTTTTGCTCGATCAGCTATATCTTCCGTATTTGCAGTTAAAGAAACATGAGTACCATATGCCCACATATTATTCTCAATTACCGTTATCATAGGAATTTTTCGAACTGCAGCATAATTGATAGCTTCATGAAAATCTCCTCTTGCAGTAGATCCTTCGCCATTATATGTAACAACAACGGTATCATTTCCACGTATTTTTTCGGATATTCCAACACCTGCTGCAACCGGAATTGTGCCTGCAAGCATCGAAGTGGAATGAATAATACGTTTTTCTCTACTTCCTATATGAGACCAGTTATCTCTAGCTCTTCCTGGAGCGTCCACTTTACCAAATACTTGAGCACATATTTGTTCTATAGAGATTCCTTTTCTATCAGGATTATCCCAACCAGATTTTAAATCTTTTAAAAAAAATGCAGGCATATCTCTATGAATTGGACTAATCCAATCATCAGGTTTTAACGCAAAGAGTGTTCCAACCAGAACAGCCTCCTGGTTATGGGAAGAGTACAAAGTTCCTCTTAGTCTTCCACGTTTTTTCTCTTTAATAAGTCTAATGTCAAAATATCTAGCAAGAAATAGTTCTCTGTAAATCTCCTTCAACTCTTCTTTACTTAGTCGATGACGTGGTAATAACTCTATTTTCTTCTCTTCTTTTTTCAACCCCATACCGTAATTCTCTTACCTAATATCGTATTCCAATATACCTTTTAGAAGATTCTCCTATCTATATATTTCCATGTTTAATACAAATAGTTAGCCTTTGAAACAATTTCTATCAATTTACAAATATAGTTATTGTTTAAAATACTTTTTACAAAAAACATTATTATTCATAAACCATCACTAATTAATTGCAATACTCTTCCAATGATATGAATTGAGAATTATTAAAATCATAACAGGAATGCACGAATGAAAAATATATATGTTTTAACAATTTTAGCCTTAGCTCTAACCGGCTGTACGGGTACAACCTACTTTGTATCGTCAAATACACCAGGTACAAGTAGCATAGAAGAGAGTGGAACTCAAGTAGGTAGTAAAAGCATTAATGATGAAAATCATGGTGTATCAGATGAAGAATTTAAACAGCTTTCACATGAAGAAAAAGTGAATCATATGGCTGATATTTATTCTAAACCTGGTTCTAAACAAATTTCAGCTCCATCTAAAAATAAATTCATACAAGATAAAAGTAATGATTATGAAATAGAGGCTGAAGTATTTAATAGGAAAGACAATTTTACAAAAGCCACCGATGTTTGGATGCATTCTGGCTGGGGAACTTTATCACAATTATCAAATCTTCCTAAATACAAGCAAGATTTTTATCACGCTAATAAGGGTTTATTTACCGGTTGGCTAAAATTTAAATAATAGCATTACCTATGGTTATTCATAATCATAGGTAATTACAATAACTGTAGTCGTTGAAAATTATCGTAGAAATAATACACAAATCTAGTTTGGAATCATGATGAGAATTGTCATTAAAACCGTAATTTTATCAAATACGATTCCATATTAAATCAGGTACACTTTCAATATTGATGGCGCCGTACCCAAGTGGTTAAGGGGAGAGTCTGCAAAACTTTTATTCAGCAGTTCGAATCTGCTCGGCGCCTCCATTATTCTATTCACATGAGATCACCTCTTGTTTCAAGCAATACAAACCATACTAGTATAAATCAAGGCATCCAAGAAAAAGTTCTTATAGAATCCAATACATTTAAAGGTTCATTAACTCAATTTTTAGATGCTATTAAAAAACATAAAATAGCCATAGAAGAAATCAACCTTTTTCCCATATGTTCATCGTACGTAACATATATCTTAGAAAACAAATCACTACCTGCAGAAGAATCGATGCTACTTATTTCTATCCTTAGCTATCTTCTTGAAAAAAAATCCAGCTATCTACTCCAAACTCCCCTAGATGATGATATCGAAGATGTTATTCCTATGAAACATGCTCTTCAAGAATCCGAACTTATTGAAATTGTTTCCCTCATTGAAGATTTGTATTCTACTGGAACCAACTACTTTTATCAAGAATTATCTGATGACGACTTTCATCACTATCAAAAAAAATGTGATATGCAACTTAATCCAAAGATTTTAGAAAAACTCCTATGGAATATGCTACATAAAGCAATGAACCCTATCCCAAAAATTCTTACTAAACAGAGAAGATCGTTAAAACAGATGATAAAACTCGTGCACGCATCATTACAATCCGATTTCAAGACACTACATTCTATCATAGGTTTTCAGTACACCAAGGAAGAATGTGTATGGTGGATCTTATCAATTTTAGAACTTATTAAAGAGGGTAAGGCTATCGTTCAAATAGATGAAAACGATGTCTATTTTGCAAAATCATGAATTTGACCAAGGAACAAATATATCAGTTTTTCGCCATATTATTCACTTCTCATGAAGTGATTCATGAACATAAAATTGCTGAATTTTTCCCTGAGGTTAAGGATGATATCTTGCATGTTATCTCTCAACTTAAGGAGTATCTTCATCATAGCACTCCACTCACATTGAAAAAGGTTGCTGGAGGATATAAACTTTGTACTCGTCCCGAATATTCTAAATGGATTGCAGAGAAATTACCAGCTAAAAAACAAAAACTATCGAAAGCTCTTCTTGAAGTACTCTCAATTATCGCCTATTACCAGCCTGTAACATCACAAAATATCGAAGAACTTAGAGGCTCACCAGCAGACTATGGCATCCAACAACTTATCGAAAAAAACTACATCTATGTTGTAGGTAAAAAGGATTCACTTGGTAAACCTAACCTTTATGCAACGACAGAACATTTTCTAAAAGTCTTCGGATTGAATTCTATTGAAAATCTACCCAGCAGTAACCAACTATCATCTCTACAGAAAAAAACATCGATGTTGGATAAGTAAATGTGCACCGTAATCTCATAAAACAGCCATAATGCTTCATGACTGGTTTCTCTTATAATTTAAATAATGAGATAATAGGCCATAACACAATTAAACTAGCAAACCAGAAATATAATATATAAACCAAACGAATATTATAAAACCTGTTCTGGATCAACAAACTGGTAAATAAAAATTAACATGAAAAACATTAAATAGATAGAACTGATTAGACCATACAAATAAATGAACTTATCAAAATTGTTAAGACACCTTTTTCTTTATTTTTATGAACTTCGAAACATACAAACAATCTGCTATATAATCCAGGTTATAAAAAAATGAGCTAAATATAAAATTGTCTATTCCATTATTTAAAATAGAATAACTCATATAGTTTAATAACATACATCATAAACAATCTATCATAGAATACACCTTTATCCTTCTATAAAGAACATTTGGCTTTACATCTAGCAAACCATTCTTCCCGATATCTCTTATACCATATCTTGTACTATATGCCCATTTCCAAGTATATAGCTCGATTTTTTTAGTCTTTTATTTTCAAAAATCAATCACGGACATAAAAAACAACCATAAAATACACTTGACTGAGCAATAATGCTAGGTAGCTCTATTATATTTGATATACATGTAACGATATACATACCAAAAGTCCCTTCATCATTACCAATCAATAATTCTGGAAATCCGCATCTGTTTAAAGTTACTATCCAAACAGCACTTTATTATATCGATGATGGTTAGAAAAAAAGAAAAATATTTTATCTATTTTTTGTTTTTATATAAGAACTTATCCCGAAAAAATACTCAGAAGGAATAAACGGTGTATTTTTTTATTATTTCCATAACATATATAAACCCATTCAACATATCAAACTCATTATTATATAGGTGATAAAATTGGCAATATCATTATCTATTAATATAAATAATGAATAAAAAAATGTATTACAAAATCTAAAAGACAAGTATAGTGAGAAAAGAAGGCTGCTAATAGCAACCTTCTTTTCCACACTTTATAGTAACTAACGGATTATCTACAAAACGTGACAGAAATATAGCTATTATATGGCATCATACGATCAGGAGACCTTCTCTCTCTAAATCCACCTGCTAATAATTTATCTCTTATGTTATTTCTATCCACCATATCTTCAGTAAATACGATATTTGTCAAACTAGGAAGTTGTAGTAACTTTTCGCATAATTCTCCTTGATAATTGCATCTTATAAAATCTATTGATTCAAGAGAGCTGGGAAGATTATTCAATAAAGATATCCATCCTGGATAGTGGAAAACACATTCTTTTAGCTCGAGTTTCTTTAGATTCTGTTGTGAAGAGACTTTTTCAGAATTACATCCACAATAATAGCCATCAATAACCAATTCTTCCAAACTTGCAGATAAATTCTCCATCAATGCTTCAAACTTCACATGGCTTTGTTTCATACGAGGCAAGTACATTTTTTTTAAGTTATCAAATTTAGAAAACTTCGAATTAAAAGATCCATTGTAATTCGTGGATCTAAAATCTAATACCTCTATACTATTTGGCAGAGCATCAAGCAGTCGGTCCCAAACACCACCTGAAAAACGATTATGTGCAAAGTCTAAATGAGAAAGAGCTGACAATTGAGTAAATCTTTCAACATTTTCACCTCCATAATTCGAGTAGTGAAAACTTACATATCGTACTTCTAAAGGTATTTCGTCTATTATCCGGCTCCATTCATCATGAGAATGATTACCAGATATATCCCAAAAATGATCTGGTGATAACTCTAACTCTTCCTGCTCTGCAGAATTTCTACGAACATTTACTTGCTCTTCTATTTCTATGCTACCTTGAATAAGAGCTTCTTCATCATTTTCATCAGGAACCTCTGCAGATATATTTGGCTGAAAACTGTCCTCTAAATCTATACTTCCAACCATTTCTGACAACTCTTGTTCGTGCATATCATCACCATGATTCAATGTATTCAAAATCTCTATCATTCTGTCTCTTTCTGCAGGACTATGTTCCAAACGCTCTAGCAAACGCATTTCAAGGCTTGTACGATATACAGTTAAACTCACTCCAGATAAACGTCCCCAATTTGGAATTCTCAAACAAGTTAAATTTTTAAATCTTAAAAAGTTCATTTCAATATTTGTTTTTACATGGGGAATATCTATTTCTAGAACCTGTATTGTGTCATTTAAGTTTTGAAATAAAGATATACATGAATCTGCAGATAAAATACCTTGAATATCATTCAGATTCAGCATCCTTAGTTGCGAGAATCTTGCTATAATGCTGATGGCATCATCATTCATATTATTACCCATTAAGCTTAAGTTTCTGATATCTGGAGGAAGATTATTTAATACTTCAATCCAATCTGAACCATTTATACCAGATAGTTTATTTAATACTATACTTTTAAGGTTAGACAATTTTTTTATAGCTTTTAGTCCATGTATATTCAACTTATTTCTAGACAAAACTAATATCTTAATATCTTCAGGTATAAATTTCAATATCTCTATCCAATCATTCGGTTCAACTAAATCACATCCTAACAAATTAAGTTCTGTTAATCTATTAAAACAAACCAACTTGCGTCCTGCTTCCAAGTTTATATTCATATTAGATATTCCTAATGAATTCAATGAGTTTACAGTATTATTTCTGGATAAAGATTTTAATATATTATAAATTTGATTAGAATTAAAATTAATGTTATTCATCTTAAGTGTAACGAGATGCTCTAAATCACACAAGAAATGGAATAAATCATTGCTCCCATGCATTTTATTAATTTTAATATGATTAACCCCAAAAACATATCTAGGATTATCAAATCTATCTCTAATATATTGTTGCAAATGTACTATTTTATTGAGTTGGATCGGATCATCAATAATAATATTTCTCCAATAATCACCCTGTTCTAAAACTCGCAAATCTGTTTCTATGTTTTGATTATTCCTTTGTGAATATAAAACATTCTGAATATTGCTAACAATATTTGCTAGAGATACTCTAGTAATATCTGTTATTAAACTAACGCTTGGAATATTTAATCGAGTTGAAAAATAATCTACAGGTCTAATACGCATAAGCTCACGATTATCCATCCCAGATATTTCATGCATAAAACTATAGATAGCATAGGCAGAACTATAGGATTGACCACCTTCTCTTAACCAAAACCAATTCGGGGTTAAGCTTAACTTTAATAGATCTTTAGACTGGTTATTTAATTGATTAAAAGCTGAATTATGAGCATCCATTAAACTATTGGACAAATTTAAAAATGCGCCATCTTGTAAATGATCTTGCATACGCATTATCATATCTGAACGGACTTCTTTCCATTCGTTAAACCTTATATGCTTGATCGCTATTTCTAAAATAAGCCTACAAACTAGGCGATACTTATATAACGGATCTCTATTCTGATGCATATTACGGAGATAATTTCCCCAACTCGTTATTTCATTATCTGAAAAAGCAATTTCAGTCTGATTCGCCTGTAACCATCCAGCATGCAAATTTGCCTGTACATTTGCCTGTACACTCGGATCATCGCCTAACTCTTCTTCCATACTTAACATTACATTGGAGCTTAATACTATCAAGCCCATTCCCAAAATATAATTTCTAATACTAAACATCACCTTAGCTCCCTTCCTTAATGCAAAAGTTATTATTTGCTAATTTAATATACCCACAACAATTAAACATATCATGAGAAAGTTCACTATGTACAACATAGTAAATCAATGCAATCTATAATTACTGGGTCTTTTAAAAAATAAGATTGCAAACACAATCCATATATATGATTTTGCAACTTACCCTTTCAAACGCAATTCTGCTCTATCCATGCAAAACTATTTCAGTAAGTCCTATATTAAATTAAATTGAATTAAATTGAATTAAATTAAATTATTGAATAATCTAAGATAAGGGAAACAATTATTTTTCTTACATGGGATGGATCGACTAAATTATCTAATGCTTGTTATGAATAGTCTCTATTAAAAACTATTTCTTAGATAGTATTTTCCAAGTGTTTTATTAAATAGTTAAACTTAGTTTTGTTTGTTGCAATATAAACATATACGATTTCCTTAAATGCACAAAACGATCAAATTCTTGATTGTATGCTCCTATAACTAGTACATCTAAACCCCATCAGATTACATTTTTGTATAGTTTTCTATACTTGGATCAAATTATTAAACAGGAAATTTAATTATTTAATATCTATTTCATTCATAAAGTACATTTCACATACTATTTAAATTTTAATCAGGATACTTATGTAAAATAAAGCACGTAATAATATCCAGAACAGTTATCTAAAAAAAAAAACACTTAAGAATAAAAAAAGTAGGCATATAGCCTGCTTATCTAATTCACATGATAAGTGATGTCTTATTTTTCGCGTAATGGAAGACCCATCATTTTTAGAAATACTCTAGCATCATTATCATTCGTAGCCGTTGTACAAATGACAATATCCATCCCACGAATTTTATCGAAATTATCGTAAGAGATTTCAGGAAATACTAACTGCTCTTTTAAACCTAAAGCATAGTTTCCTCTACCATCAAAAGACTTAATCGATAGACCTTGAAAGTCTCTAATACGAGGAAGAACAACTGTACAAAGCTTATCAAAGAAGTGTAACGCTCTATTTCCTCTCAACGTTACCTTACAACCAACTTTCTGATTCTCTCGTATCTTAAAGTTAGAGACAGCTATTCTTGCTCTTGTAGCAACAGGCTTCTGACCAGAAATAGTAGTCATATCTCGAATACCATTTTCCAAAGCTTTATCGCCTTGCATAGGTCCGATACCCATATTGATAACAATCTTATCGATCTTAGGTACTTGCATAATAGATGAGTAACCTAATTCTTCTATAATCTTTTTAGAAACTTCTTCTTTCCAAATTTTCTTTAATCTAGGAGCTACTTCAACAGGTGATGTAGATGCAGCTGCAGACTTTGTCGAACTCTTTTTAGCCATATTTCACCTCAATCTTATTAAGATTGTCTCTCCTGATTATAAATAGGTGCATCTTCGATATTCGCATCCGATTTTTTTGCATATCGGACCATTGTACCGTTTTCGCTACGTCTACCAATTTTTGTTGGTTCACCATTCTTAGGATCTAAAAGCATTAAGTTACTAATATGAATAGGTGAAGGCATTTTCATTTTCATGGATTTTTCACCTTGATTCTTAGCTTTATAATGTTTAATCATCGCATTTAAAGGAATAGGTTGTTCTGGATTTTCAGGATTGTCTTGCAGTACTAACGCTTTTTGCTCTTTAGGACTAATATATCCGATCCATCCTTTCTGACCTTTATCTTTACCAGAAATAATTATTACCTTATCTCCTCTTCTTAACTTTAATTTTACTTTGCTTTTAGTTGCTTTTACTTCAGAAAAAGTGGGCATTATAACACCTCCGGTGCAAGAGATACAATTTTAACAAAACTTCTATCTCGTAATTCTCTAGCAACTGGTCCAAAAATTCTTGTACCTTTTGGTTCCTGATTTGCTGGATTTATTAAAACACATGCATTATCATCAAATCTCAATGTAGATCCATCTTTTCTTCTAACGGGTTTTCTGGATCTTACAATCACGGCTCTAATGACATCTCCTTTTTTGACAGGCATATTGGGAGTAGCTGCCTTAACGGATGCTACAATTACGTCTCCTACACCACCATATCTAGGCTGAGAACCTTTAAGTACACGGATGCACATTACTTCTCTTGCCCCAGAGTTGTCAGCTACTTTTAATCTTGAATACTGCTGAATCATTGCTCTTTTATTCCTTCTCTAAATTCCTAATAAACTTTAAATAAATTTATTTTACTTTCTCAATTATTCTGGTAACACGCCATCTTTTGTTCTTACTTAATGGTCTAGTTTCCATAATTTCAACCTTATCTCCTTCATCACAATTTAATTCATCATGAGCAGGATAGTTTTTTGACTTCAACATAGTCTTTTTATAAAGGGGATGCTGAAATCTTCTTACAACGCTTACAGTTACAGTTTTTTCCATTTTATTAGAAACCACTAGACCTTCACGTACTTTTCTACTGCCTCGATTAACTGCTTCTGAAGAAGTTTCTTGAACTTTTGACATTAATTAGTGCCTCTCTTTTTTTCAGATATTATCGTTAATATACGAGCTATATTGTGTCTTCTAACACTTAAGCTGGATGTATCGGTTAACTGTCTTAAAACCAAGTCTCTTCTCGCTTTAAATAAAGCGGCTCTTTCTTGAGCTAACTTTCCTTCTAATTCAGGTACAGATAAATCTCTCAATTCTTTAGCTTTTACATCTTTCATGATTTCACCTCTTGTTTTTCTGTAGATGCTTCTACTGGAGATGGATTTAATGCTGCATCAAGATCTTCTTTGGTGTAAAACTTGCACTTGATTGGCATTTTATTCGCAGCTAATCTCATAGCAGCTTTAGCTAATTCTACAGGAACACCATCCATTTCAAACATTACTCTTCCTGGCTTTACAACAGCAACCCATGCTTCTACAGATGCTTTACCTTTACCCATTCTTTGTTCAATAGGCTTCTTGGTATATGGTTTATCTGGGAAAATTCTTATCCAGACTTTACCACCTCTTTTAATATGCCTTGTCATGGCAATACGAGCAGCTTCAATCTGTCTACTTGTAATCCACGCTGGTTCTTCTGCAACTAATCCAAATTCACCAAAGGATACTTTATTTCCTCTAGTAGCTTTACCTCGCATTCTACCACGCTGTTGTTTTCTGTATTTTGTTCTTTTAGGCATTAGCATTAGCTGTCACCTCTTCTTTTGTTCTTCTTCTTGGTCTTCGATCATTAATTCTCTTTCGTTCGGAATGATCACCTGGCATTCTATTTCTTTCAGGGAGAACCTCGCCTTTATAGACCCAGACTTTAACACCTACAGAACCGTAAATGGTAAAAGCTGTAGATGTTGCATAATCTATATCTGCTCTGAGTGTATGCAAAGGAACTTTACCTTGCTTATCACATTCAGATCGAGCAATATCATGACCACCTAATCTTCCAGAAATCATAACCTTGATTCCTCTACCATTCATTCTCATACAACGATTCATAGATTGTCTCATAGCTCTTCTATGAGAAACACGCTTTTCTAATTGAATGGCAATATTATCAGCGATAAGCTGTGCATCTAATTCAGGCTGTCTTACTTCGACAACATTAACTTGAACGCCAGCCTGAGGATCGATACTTCGAACAAGCTTATTCAAGTTCTGACTAATTTCATCGATACCCTTACCACCACGACCAATAATAATACCTGGTCTTGAACTCAGCAAAGTAACTTTGAACTTATTAGCAGCTCTTTCTAACTTAATGCTAGATAAATGGCCTCTACCGAGCTTCTTTTTTAAATAGTCACGCACTTTTACATCAAGTGCTACTGCTTTGGAATACATCTTGTGATTAAAAAACCACTGACTATCCCAACCTACGATATATCCTAATCTAAATCCTAACGGGTGAATTTTCTGGCCCAAACCTTTCTCCTATCCTTTTATTTTGAATTCTCTCCTGAATCTGCAATTACCTCTTGTTCCACTTCAGTACTTGCTGTTGCCTGTACTTTATCTTCTGGTAATGCATCGCCTTCACCTTTACTTTCTACAGTTTGGTTTTCTACTGATGGACTCTTCTTATTACTCTTTTTAGGAGTTATAAAGGTTGGTCTATCTTTTGCAGGTGTACCATGCTGCTTCTTCTCAGGCATTTCTGACAACTGATCCAAAGTAACTGTGATATGACTTGTTCTTTTTAAAATTCTATATGCTCTCCCTTGAGCTCTTGCCTGTATTCGCTTATGAACTGGACCTTCATTAATGTTAATATTTTTTATTCTTAACATTGAAGCATCTTTCATAGGAGTGTTTTCTACGGCATTAGCCATAGCACTTACCAATACTTTTCTTAGCTCTCTAGCACTTTTACTAGGATGGAACTTTAAAAGATTTGATGCATGCTCAGCAGATTTATGTTTCACTGCAGATGCAATCAACCTAACCTTTCTAGGTTGCACTCTTATATACTTTCCTACTGCTCTTACTTCCATATGCTTTCTCGGTCTATTTTTAAAACATGACCACTTATTATAAACAATAATATATTATACCTTTACTTTAGTGATAGAAGCATCGCTTTAGTCCTAACATTGCATCTAAAGCGATACCTATATCTCCTATTATCAAGGCAATAACTATTTTAAACGAACACCTCTATCAGGAATCGAACCACCATGGCCTTTGTATGTTCTTGTAGGTGCGAACTCACCTAATTTGTGACCTACTAAGTTTTCAGTAACAAATACAGGTACATGTTTTCGTCCATCATGAACTGCAATGGTATGACCAATCATGTCGGGCACTACTGTAGATCTTCTAGACCATGTTTTAATTAATTTCTTTTCTCCTACAGAGTTCATCTTTTCTACTTTCTTAATAAGATGATCATCAACAAAGAATCCTTTTTTAATACTTCTTGCCATAATCTAACCTCTAGCGTTTAGTCTCCTTTCTACTTCGAACAATAAACTTATCTGTTCTCTTATTACTTCTAGTCTTACCACCATGTGATTTATTACCCCATCTATCAACTGGGCCTTTCTTACGACCAACAGGAGATTTACCTTCACCACCACCGTGTGGGTGATCTCTTGGAGTTTTTGCAACACCACGAACATGTGGTCTTCGACCTAAACCACGAGCTTTACCAGCTTTACCTAGCTGTTCATTTTCGTGCTCAGCATTTCCAACTTCTCCAATGGTAGCTCTACAGACTGCATGGAATCTTCTCATTTCACCACTAGGAAGCTTTACGGTAACATATGCACCATCTTTTGCAACTAACTGAGCTGCAGCTCCTGCACTTCGAACAATTTGGCCACCTTTACCTGGCTTTAATTCTAAGTTATGAATAAATGTACCTAACGGTATATTTTCCATAGGTAAACAGTTACCAGGTTTGATATCTGCTTCTGATCCGCTTTCGATATATGCATTTACTTCAATTCCTTTTGGAGCAAGAATATATCTTTTTTCTCCATCAGTATAGTGCAATAACGCTATACGACAAGTTCTATTTGGATCATATTCAATAGTAGCTACTTTAGCTTGTACACCATCTTTATCTCTCTTAAAATCGATAAAGCGATATCTTCTTTTATTACCGCCACCTTTGTTGAAAGAAGTTGTTCTTCCATAGAAGTTTCTTCCTCCAGTTTTGCTAATTTTTCCTAATAAAGTTTTCTCTGGCTTATTTGTAGTTACCTCTGAATAGGTAGATTGGATTTTATGACGTCTCCCTGGAGACGTAGGTTTACAACGTTTTACTGGCATTTTATACTCCGTACTCTTCTAATGTTTGTCCTTTGGCTAAAGTAACGACTGCTTTTTTATAACTAGAAGTCTTTCCTTTATTTTTACTGCCTACTCTTCTTGCTTTACCACGAACGATAGCTGTTTGAATTTTCTCAACAGAAACAGCTTTATCTCCAGTTTTGTCTGCGTTGTATATAGCATCAAAAGCTTTTTTAATTTCAATTTTGTTAGCGCTTTTGTCTACAATAAAAGTGTAGTGTCTAACGGCATTCTCATCACTTACATTTTTTGCTGAAAGTTGACCATAACTTAAACGGTATGTCTGTTCAGTTAAATGAGGTCTAATTATAACTGTATGTGGATTTTTCATGATCCCCAAACCTCCTCGATTAATCTCAATGCATCTTTTGCAATTACAATTTTATGAGCTACTAGTAAATCTCTTGTAGAAAAAGGATTTGTTTTTGCTTCTGAATCTGCAGGTGCAGGAGCTGTTCTAACTTCTACGTGCTGTAAATTCCTAAAGCATTTATAGACTGTTTCATCATATTCTGAAACTACTACTAGAACTCTTTTAACTTTATTTAGCTTAAGATTATTTAAAAAGGATACAGCTTCTTTAGTTTTCACCTCAGAGAATGATAAGTTTTCTACTAAAGACACATCACCTGCGGTCATTTTAGAATTTAATGCACCTAGCAATGCTGCTCTTCTTTCCTTCTTGTTTACTTTTTTAGAATAGTCTCTAGGCTTAACAGCTAATGCCATCCCACCATGTCTATAATGAGGTGAATTAATAGATCCTTGTCTTGCGTTTCCAGTTTTCTTCTGCTTATAAGGCTTTCTACCACCACCGCGCACTTCAGATCGAGTCTTTGCACACTGTGTACCTTGTCGAGCATTTGCCTCTTCTGCAACTACCACCTGATGTAATAATGCTTGAGAAACTGTACTGTTACTTAATTTTTCAGAGAGAACAACTTTTGCTCCGCCCTTACCTTTCATATCAAATAACTCTAAACTTAAACTCATGATCTCACCCCTGCTAATTTCTCCACAGTTACCAAAGAACCATTACTACCTGGTACAGGACCATCAACACCTATAAGATTTCTTTCTGCATCAAGCACAACTACTTTCAAACCTTTTTGAGTAACTTTATTGCCACCCATTCTACCTGGCCTTTTTCCACCTTTAAAAACTCTTTGTGGACCTGTTGCACCATTGGACAAGGGTCTTCTATGTGTCATGAAACCATGACTCATGTGTTGACCAGCAAATCCGTATTTCTTAACAACACCTGCGAAACCACGACCTTTCACAATTCCAGATACTGTTACTTTTTCACCTGATTCAAATATTTCGACATTGAACTCTTGTCCCGTTTTAAAGGTAGATGCATTATCTACTCTAAATTCTTTTAACGTTCTAAGATTCTTCTGAAGACCTGCTTTTTTCAAATGACCATATTTAGGCCATGTTAAATTCTTATCAGATATTTCTTCGTAGCCAACTTGAACAGCATTGTAACCATCACTTTCAAGAGTCTTAACCTGCGTGACAAACACAGGTCCAGCCTGTATTACCGTTACGGGCAACATTCTGCCTTCTTCATCATAAATGTGGGTCATTCCCACTTTTTTTCCTAATATACCACTTAACATGTATACTCCCTAGCTTCATCCGACCATTACTGTTTCAAACATCTTGCCAGAATAAAATATCTCCATACTTCAATCCCGGAATGCTCCAGTGAGTTTCTTCGAAGCCAACTTTATATATATAATATTTATCCTATTTACGTTTTAATCTGGATATCAACACCACTTGCAAGATCCAATCTCATTAAAGCATCGATAGTCTTATTAGTTGGTTCCAATATATCAACTAATCGATTATGAGTTCTTAGTTCAAAGTGTTCCATAGACTCTTTATCGATATGTGGACCTCTAATAACACAAAATTTTCTAATTTTGGTTGGTAATGGTAATGGACCACTGACTCTTGCGCCAGTTCTTTTAGCCGTTTCAGCGATTTTTTCAGCTGATTGATCTAAAATACGGTGGTCGTATGCAGCTAGACGTATTCTTACTTTTTGTGCATTCATATTTGTGCCTTCTTATAAAATAATACCCCAGTCCTTTGGACTGGGGTTGTAGTATTAGCTGAATTACTTAACAATCTTGGTAACAGTACCTGCACCAACAGTTCTACCACCTTCACGGATAGCAAACTTTGAACCTAATTCCATAGCGATTGGGTTGATAAGTTCAACATGCATGGTAACATTATCACCTGGCATACACATTTCAACACCATCAGGTAATCCTAAAGTACCTGTAACGTCTGTAGTTCTAAAGAAGAACTGAGGTCTGTAACCTGCAATAAACGGAGTATGTCTTCCACCTTCTTCTTTAGATAAAACATATACCTGTGCTTCGAATGATGTATGAGGAGTAATAGAACCAGGCTTAGCAATAACCATACCTCTTTCTATATCTTTTCTTTCGACACCTCTTAACAATAGACCAACGTTATCACCTGCCTGACAGTCATCTAGAAGTTTTCTAAACATTTCAATTCCTGTACAAGTGGTTTTTCTGCTCTGCTCTGCAATACCAACAATTTCAACTTCTTCCATTGCCTTGAGCTTTCCTCTTTCCACACGACCTGTTGCAACAGTTCCACGACCAGTAATCGTAAATACGTCTTCAACTGCCATTAGGAATGGTTTATCAGTATCTCTTTCGGGAGTTGGAATGTAGCTATCTACATTATCCATTAATTCTCCAATGGCTTTTACATACTGATTGTTATCATCCATTTTATCTAAATCTAATACAGACTTAGCAGAACCCTTGATAACAGGAATGTCGTCACCTGGGAAGTCATAAGCACTTAACAACTCTCTTACTTCCATTTCAACTAATTCTAATAGTTCAGGATCGTCTACTTGGTCACACTTATTCAAGAATACTACGATGTTCTTAACACCTACCTGTCTAGAAAGAAGAATGTGCTCTCTAGTTTGTGGCATTGGGCCGTCTGCAGCGGATACAACAAGAATAGCTCCGTCCATCTGAGCAGCACCTGTAATCATGTTCTTAATAAAGTCAGCGTGTCCAGGACAGTCTACGTGAGCATAGTGCCTATTAGCAGTTTCATACTCTACGTGAGCAATATTGATGGTAATACCTCGAGCTTTTTCTTCAGGAGCTCCATCAATTTCATCATATTTGCTCATTTTAGCTAGATTTCTTTCTGCTAAATATCTAGTAATTGCAGCAGTTAATGATGTCTTTCCGTGGTCTACGTGACCAATTGTTCCTATGTTAACGTGTGGTTTGTTTCTTTCAAATTTTTGTCTTGCCATTGATTATTTCCTCTTAATCTATTTATATTATATTTTAAAAACACCTCAAATGTCTTGTTTTAAAATTCTTACCTTACCTTGGACTTCTCCATGATTTCAGCAGCAACATTCTGAGGCACTTGCTCATAATGCGAAGGAGTCACGTTTGGACTTGCACGCCCTTGTGTTAAAGAACGAAGGGTTGTTACATATCCAAACATCTCTGCTAAAGGAACATGAGCATTAACGACAGAAACTCCTCCCATCGCAGGTTCCATACCCTCTATTCGACCTCTTCTTCCATTCAAGTCACCTACAACATCACCTACATTATTTTCAGGAGTTGTAACTTCTACATGCATAACAGGTTCTTTAATAATAGGTGTAGCCTTACGCATGGCTTCTCTAAACGCTAATACTCCAGCCTGTTTGAAAGCATTTTCATTAGAGTCAACGTCATGGTAACTACCTTCTAAAACAGTTACCTTAACATCTACAACAGGATAACCTGCCATAACACCACTCAACATGGCTTCTTTAACACCTTTCTCAATTGCTGGAATATATTCTTTTGGAATAGATCCTCCAACAACCTTATTATTGAAAGAATAGCCCTGACCAATCTCTAGCGGCTCTACTTCTAACCAGCAGTGACCATATTGACCAGCACCACCTGATTGTCTAATAAATTTACCTTCCCCTTTGGCTGTATTCTTAATAGTTTCTCGATATGCTACCTGAGGCTTACCTTTATTGGCTTCAACCCCAAACTCTCTTTTCAATCGATCCACAATAATATCCAAGTGAAGCTCACCCATACCACTGATAATCGTTTGTCCACTTTCAGCATCGGTATAAACCCTAAAGGTAGGATCTTCTTGTGCCAATCTTTGCAAACTAGAACCTAATTTTTCCTGATCGGATTTTGTTTTTGGCTCTACAGCAATCTGGATAACCGGCTCTGGGAATTTAATACTTTCAAGCGCGATTACATTGCTAGGATCACAAATGGTATAACCTGTTGATATATCACTTAATCCAATAACACCTACAATGTCACCAGTGAATACTTCATCCATATCTTCACGGCTATTTGCATGCATTTTTAGAATTCGACCAACTCTTTCAGTTCTTGTTCTGAAATCATTCGTCATAGGATCACGATAACATACTGCTACGGGGCTTCCTTTTTTCAAGGTACCGCTGTACACTCTTAAAAATGTAAGTCTACCCACGTACTTATCGCTCATGATCTTAAATGCTAACGCAGAAAAAGGCACTTTATCATCAGCTTCACGCTTCATCTCATCTTCTGTAGAAGGATCGACACCTTTCACTGCACCAACATCTAATGGTGAAGGAAGGTAATCGATGACTGCATCTAACATCGCTTGAACACCCTTATTTTTAAATGATGAACCACTTAAAACAGGCACAAACTTATTAGCTAGCGTTCCGACCCTAATTGCGTTAGATAAATCTTCTAAAGGAATTTCTTCTCCTTCAAGAAACTTTTCCATGATAGAATCATCTATTACAGAAACAGCCTCAATTAACGCTTCACGGTATTCAGCAGCTTTATCAACATACTCTGCAGGAATATCGCAAACATCATACTTTTTACCATCATCAGATGTGTACAATGTAGCCTTCATTTCCAAGAGATCAACATACCCCTTATAATCTGATTCAGCTCCTATAGGAATCTGAACAGGAGAAGCATTTGCACCTAGTCTATCCTTGATTCTAGAAACAACAGAGTAAAAATCAGCTCCTGTTCTATCCATTTTATTTACATAAACTATCCTGGGAACCTTATACTTATTTGCTTGTCTCCAGACTGTTTCAGATTGAGGCTGAACTCCACCAACTGCACAGAAAACTGCAACGGCTCCGTCCAACACACGCAAGGAACGCTCTACTTCAACGGTAAAATCCACGTGTCCTGGCGTATCGATAATATTTATCTGATGTTCTGGCTTATCGCCTTTAGAACCACTCCAAAATGCACTTGTAGCAGCAGATGTGATCGTAATCCCTCGTTCCTGCTCTTGCTCCATCCAGTCCATTGTTGCAGCACCATCATGCACTTCACCAATCTTATATGTTCGACCAGTGTAATACAAAATACGTTCAGTCGTTGTAGTTTTACCAGCATCAATATGAGCTGCAATACCAATATTTCTAGTCCTCTCTAAAGGGTGTGTTCTTGCCATTTATGTTGCCTACTTTTTAATAATCCTTAAAATCTGTAATGTGCAAAAGCTTTATTAGCCTCAGCCATTCTATGCGTTTCTTCTCTTTTCTTAACAGACGGACCTGTTCCATTAAATGCATCTAAAAGTTCACCGGAAAGCTTTTCTTCCATACTTTTCCCTGATCTTTTCCTAGAATTACCGACGACCCATCTTAAAGCTAGTGTATTTTTTCTATCTGGCCTAACTTCCATTGGTACCTGATAAGTCTGTCCACCAACTCTTCTTGGCCTTACTTCCAAAGCTGGTATAACATTTGAAATAGCTTTTTCAAAGGCTTCAAGTGCAGGAGTTTCAGATTTTTCTGCCAATACATCCAAGGCTTTATAGAAAATTTTCTCAGCAGTAACCTTTTTACCACCAACCATCATCCTATTAATAAACTTAGCCACTAATCTACTTCCATAAACAGGATCTGGCTGAATCACTCTTTTTTCTGCTCTGTTTTTTCTAGACATTACTTACTTCCTCCTTTAGGCCTCTTTGTCCCATACTTACTACGTCCCTGTTTTCGGTTGTTAGTTCCTGCTGTCTGTTGTGTGCCACGAACAATGTGATAACGCACACCGGGCAAGTCTTTTACACGACCTCCACGGATTAATACTACAGAGTGTTCCTGAAGATTATGTCCTATTCCTGGGATATAAGCAGTAACTTCAACACCGTTCGTCAATCTTACACGAGCGATTTTTCGAAGTGCCGAGTTAGGCTTTTTAGGAGTCATTGTACGGACAATCGTACATACACCACGGCGTTGCGGACATCTCTTTAATGCCGGCGACTTCGATTTCACTTTTGATACACTTCGCCCTTTGCGAACTAATTGATTTACTGTTGGCATGCTTCCTCTTTCAAATATACTTTTGCTTTTTTTTCCTTTTTAAAATAATTTAAACCACGACTTCAATGCAGCAAAAAAACATTTATTGTCATCTGATAAACAGTGATCAGCACAAACGTATTAAAAACATTTGTGCCTAATAAATGAATATGCACGATTGTGTGGCGTGATATACCTACTTAATTATGATAGAAATCTATATACCTTGTCAACCACTGACATTTATCATTTCGATATCTCTTGAATTGAAAAATTTTCATCATAAGTTTTCATCATCCAAACAGTCTCTATTCATGAATTTAGAAAAAATTTTCAGCATCTTAATCTCATGTTATTCCAAATTTTTATGTCTAATAGATCTTATGAAGAAATCTTTTTAAAAATCTCCTATAGACTGCTTAGCTCAACCATCTTCGTTTCACATGAATTCATATTTACAAATGTTCTGATCATTTTTTGCGATCCATACAGTAGTATTCTAAAAAAATGATAGAATACTTTCATTCGAATGTATACTTAAAATGTGCTTACTTGGAGTAAATTTATCATTGGAAACATTGTAGCTCATGTATTTATGAGCCTTGTTCCGTTTTACATTATCCAAGATAATCCTTATCAAGTTACCCTAAAACTCCTCTTTGGGATTCAATTTTTCCTAGGTATTTTATTGTGGTGTAAAAACAAAACGATAGCCCTTTTCTCTCATATATTTATTATTTTACACTTCTGGTTTCCATTCCATCTAACATTTCAATGGCATTTTATATCCATACTCGTCGTAGCAATAGCACTCTATCGCAGAATACCTCTCATATGGTTTACTGGAAACTTTATCATATTAGCCGTATCCCTTTTCTCCATTCACTTGATGCCAAGACTCAACACTCCTATTCTAGAAGCAAATTTATATCCATTCATCTTAACTACTGGATTCATATTGTTAATGAATGTTTTATTTATTTTGAATGAAAAAAGATCTTTCTTATGTCCTGTTTCTACGACGAGCTCAGTTTACACAGATGACACATTTTCACATAACACACTTCTTTCATTAAGAGCACTTCTTATGTTATCCACTCTATTCTTATTTACATTGATGGATTTTGATACAAGATGCCTCGCACTGATAACATCTTTATCTTTTTTTACAATATATAAGATAACTCATAAATTTTTCAGTGACTCTATAGATGATAAAACTCTCGGATATCTTCTTTACTCCTTTACAATGTTCGTGATCATAAAATTATCTTCAACTTACCTTCCAAATCTATCAACTAATATTTACTATTTCTGGGAATATAACTTAGTGTTCAGTCTGAGTCTAACATCCACTTTATACAGCATCAATGCTATCTCTCCACCCATCAAAAGATGTCCAAAGAGAATTGAACCTGCTTCTGGCTCCAAATTGTTTATTGCTAAATGAATAGTTTAGTAAAAAACTAGACATACAGTTCCATCTTTTACACACTCACTATACAGGACTAAAGCACTACTTACGCCTGCGCTTATATTTATAAGATTTTTATATATACATATATTTTTCAGTGAAATGCCAGAAATTCTTTTCTTAGAAATTGACATGCAATACATTTATATATGTATACTCAATAAATGCTGTATTTTACAAAAAATCTCAGCAGGATAAAAGGAGGCCCTAATGGATGATTTGATCAGAAACTAAACTTATAGAACATTAACCATATATTCTCCCCATGGGTATTGATTGGGGAGAATATATAATAATATCAGGAGTAAACATGCCAAAATATATAACTGCACCATACTTAAGAACAGGAATTAAAAAAAATAAAATTTATATAGGATTTGGATCAATACAAGCTGAATTCAATGTAGAAATTGGAAAAAAAATACTAACTATATTGAATAAACTAAAGCATCCAACTGAAATAAGTGTAATCCAAAAATTGCTAGAAGAACTTTTGCAAGACGACACGGAAACATTTAAAGCTATTAGCAACTATATCTTTTCCAAACACTGGTTAATAGAAGAATCTATTTATAATAAAGAAGAGAGATATAGCAGGCAAAAACTATTTTATAACATATATTCAAACAATCCAGACATAATTCATCAAAAACTTTCCCAAAAGCATATTGCTATTATAGGTTGCGGAGGAATAGGCAATATTATTTCAGTAAATTTAGCTACTTCTGGGATAAAAGAACTAACATTAATTGATCAGGATTTAATAGAAGAATCGAACTTATCTAGACAAATCATGTTTAGAGAAAATGATGTTAATTCAAACAAAGCAGAAGCACTTAAAAATAGTTTACTCGAGAGAAATTCTAAAGTTAAAATCAATACTCATCCCTATAACATCAAGTCTGTTTCTGAACTAAACATTCTTAAAAATGTTGACTTTATAGTGATTTCTGGGGACTCAAAAAACCTTGTATATGATGTTAACAAATACTCCTATAAAAACAATATTCCTTTTATCAATGTAGGTTATATCATGGATATAGCAGTTTGGGGACCCATATTTGTACCTAGCCAAACTCCCTGCTTTGCTTGCTTCTCAGAACAAAACATATCTAAATACAATACTCATGACAAAAACCTTGCACAAATGATAATAAATGTTAATTCTAGATCACAAGCACCTTCAATTGGACCCATTAATATGTTAGCTGGAGCATATGCAAGTTTAGACATTATTAAGTATTTAGGAGGAATAGATACTCCAGAATGTATGAATCACAGGATTGGTATATGGACAAATAATCTAAAGGTAGAATATCAAGAAAATATAGAAGGGAATTGCAGTATTTGCTCAAAAAACACATTAAAATGAAAGATGTTACTACATTACCACAAACATTAACTTGTACTATATTTTGTTACTGCGTTGCACTCAGTTCTAAATTTTTTGTCGGTGCAATCCATACTGTATATCTCCTTGGAAAGGGTCTTTCTACTAAAGAAGTCATTTTACTTCAACTTAATTACTCATTTTTTTTAGGAATTGCGCCAAAGTACACAACTAAACTAGAAAAGCGGATAGGAGTTAGAGACACCATGAGTCTAGGAATTATATCACTTGCAATATATTTTATAGGCTGTATTCTAGCTCAAGATTTTTTCCATTTTTTCTTTCTTCAATTTTTCTTTGCAATAGGTATAACTCTTCTAACAAACTGCATGCCGCAAAGAATGATCAATATTGTAAATATATACGCAGAAAAAAACTCAACAGACACCTATATTAAACAGGCCACCTATTTGCAAGGTAAATACCTATCATCAATAAGTTTAATGACTACCGTTTTGGGATCAGTATGGGTATATAACTATGGTTCATACTATTTACTTTATATATTAACATCCATTTGTATATTATTATCTGGGATTTTATTACATTATCTTTATAATCCTTCTTCAATAAAAATGCCATGTCAAGAGGTTCATCATAATCTAAAACTCAACACACACCATAGTACTGAACTCGTATATTATTTCACTACCTCAGCTATACTTGCTATTATCAACCAACCATTTTATCATCTATGGCAAGTATTTTTCAAACAAGCTGGTTTAGGGAATACTGTCACATTCCTTAGTACAAATCAGCAAAAATATGGCTTTGTATTTATTTGTATTATGGTTGCACAGTACTTTTTTCATATCATTGCACAACTAAAATCCATTTACAGAGCAAGCAATAAGATTCTAGCATTCACATTATGCCTAATAATTTTATGTAGTTATACATTGATATCGCTACAAATTAATAATAATTTATATTTTCATTTAGTATTATTTATGATTATACTTGGTTCAAGTTCCATTTTAAGTGTTGTTGCTGAAAACCATTTCCTTTCAAAACACTCAAAAATGCATGTAACTCCTATCATAAGCCAAAAAATTCAAATATCTAGATATTTAAGTATTTTCTCATGGCTTGGAGTATTATTACTTTCTCACTATAAAACAAACATTCACACTATATTTTTTTTATCAACAATTTATAGTGTGATTTTATTCCTATCCTTTTTATTTTGGTTCTCAGAACTCCCTGAAAATTCCTTCTTGCAAAATTTACATTTATTCAAGAATAATCCTATTAAATTGAAACAATCACAAGGTAAAAATGAAGATCTACCATTTACAAAGAATCAAAATATTTAACGTTTTTTTATTACATATATTTAATTACCAAGTATGTATATGTCAAAGTAATTTTATGTTAAGAAAAAAAACACATTCCGTCCTAAAAACTTTGCCTGTTCGTCTCAAATCAGGTTTCATTCTCCGGCCCTTTGCATTAGGAGATGCAACTGAACTAAAAAACACAATATTAAAAAATGAAATGCACTTAAAAGAACACCTTGGATGGTTAACTAGTAACTATACTGATCTGGATGCCTTAGACTATATTGAGAAATGCATTCAGGGGTACTCTTCAGGCACATCCATGAATCTAGCTATGACTGATGATAACAGTATTCTAGGTGTCATCGGTTACCATACACTTCAACATAATCCAGATAAAAACTACTCCATAGGAAAACTGGGCTACTGGATTGATAAAGACTCAACAGGAAAAGGGATTGTAACAGAATCAGTTCGCCTAATATTAAACATAGGATTCATAGATTTATCTCTAGAAGAAGTCCTTCTTTGTGCAGGAACGACTAACATTAAAAGCGGAAATATTGCAAGAAGGCTAGGTTTTACGTATAATGGGATAGAAAAAGATGCGGAAAATCTTTATGGAAAATCAGTAGATCATCACGTGTTCCAATACTTAAAAAATGACTGGCTTGAACAGAATAAATAAAACGGAGTCCATAAATAGAAAAACCACTCCACTAAATTGTTATTGCAAATTGAACAAAGAAAGTTAGAAAAAATATCACTCTTTTAATATAAAATAAACCTGCTAATATAAAATAAACCTGCTAATATAAAACAAACCTGCTAATATAAAACAAACCTGCTAATATAAAACAAACCTGCTAATATAAAACAAACCTGCTAATATAAAACAAACCTGCTAATATAAAACAAACCTGCTAATA
>JAUIKO010000016.1 GCA_030430755.1 Fimbriimonadia bacterium | reverse complement strand
CACTTGACGATACAGAATCATCAACATCAGATTCACTTTTCGCAAGCGCTTCTCTTATCACGGTTTCAATTGAAAAAAAAGTATTCGTGATAATAGGAGTACTATTCGTAACATTATAACTTAGTCCTAATAATATCCATAAAGATATTCTCGTTGAAAAAACTCTTTTTATTAATAATCCCATCCTATCCATGAACACATTATACCAATCAAAAATTTATTATCAATATAATTCATGCATGATAAAAATGTTTTTTTACTGCGAATATTTTCATCTCAGTTAGAATAATACTCATAATTAATACAAAGATTTTGCATTTAAAACTTCACGAGCTACACGTAAGAGTTCTGCTATACTCCAGGCTTGCCATGGGCAACCTTCGCCATACCGAGGTTCATCGCCATCATAAACCTCGGGAATACCACCAATGCCAACGTCATTCAACATTTTCTCACAATCTAGAAGAATTCCCTCTACGAATTCATCCTTATAACATAACTTTAAACATGAAGAAAGATATGGACCCAATAGCCAGGGCCAGACCGTACCTTGATGATATGATTTATCTCGATCGCTAAGAGTGTCACAAATAATATGGATTCATTGCACTATACAGGGCACGCTACATTGGCAATTCTCGAAAATATGACACTCTGGACAATTGAAATCGCCACAGCACTTCTCTAATCTTGTTTGTTGAGCATTGGAATTATCACTAGTATTCTGCACATCTTCTTGTTCAACATTACATCCTGTTGGCAGATAACCTAATAATTCTTCTTTATTCTCAGCACTAATGGTACAACTGATCAAAATCACTTTTTTCAATGCTGTAAATTCTTTAAAGAAACTCCCATTTTCACCATTATAATCACTATTGCTGAAATCCACTTCAATTGTCACTTTTGAAGGAAGATCTCGAACACTATCACCCCACTGTAAAGGTTGCAATTTCTTACCGAAGAAAGATACCTTAACATAAGGCTTGGAATGTATCTTATAGTCCTCTATCTCTAATTTTAGTTTCTTCCAATTATCTAATGTAAAAACGCAGCCAGCTAAATCTAATTCAGTCAATTTTTCTCTTCTACTCATAACAATAATATTATCACCGTTATAACTACTTTGACTCAAATGAAGTTTTTCAATGTTATTTTGAATATTAGCAATTAATGAACTCCAACCTGGCACACTTATCTCCTTACAGTCTGTCATATGTAACTTTTTAAGGTCAGTCCAAACATGGAACTTTTCCACTCTCTGGCCACTATAATTTGAATTAGATAATACTAATTCAATTAAACCTTTTGTTAAGCTTTTGAATAATGTATCCCACCTATCTTCACTGTCAATTTTAGTCAAATTACAGGAAGCAAGATTCAAAACCTCTAAGTGAACAAAGTTACTAAAAGCATTACAATTTTGCCCCTTATAATTACTTCCATTTAATATCAGTTCATTTAAAGTATCACCTAAATCAGAAATTGTCTTACTCCACTCACTATCACTTTTCTGAGAACGACTAAAATTTCTAATAATACCTGAACTACCACTACTTACTCTACGACTATGAGGCTGAGATAAACTACTTACAGGACTCACTAGTGGAGAAGTAGCTGCATCTCTACGACTAACACTACCATCACTACACTTAGGAGAACCAGGAAAATCAAAACTTCTTGAGGATAACTCATTGTCACTCATTTTTGTAGAGCTGAAATCATCAAGTGGACTACTACCACAGCCCAAACTAAGGTCTCGAGAAAAACCAGAGTTTGACCTCAAATCTAAACTAGTTTTTCTCCTCCTGGAAAGCGACCTAGCTCCTGAGGTTGTTGAGCTTCTCTGTCTAGGCTGCTCTAATTTTGATGGTTGCCTCCCTCTTGATGGATTTAAAATTATTTTTATCTCATTTCTAAGAGTATTTCGTATACAACTTTCTAAACTAGAGTTTATACCATTATCAGATATATCTAACGATTTTAGATTAACAAATTCTTTTACTTTATCCAGACACTCCCCTTGATACCCCGTATTCTTCAATTTTAGTGTTTTTATAGTACTAGAAATAGCATCAAATAGGTCGTTCCAGTTTTCCTGAGTAGAAATTTTAACACCTGATAAGTCTAATGATTCTAACTTTGTAAGTTCTTTTAATTTTTCTACAAGCTCTGATGTAAAGTCCCATTTCGTAAAACTTACCCTCTTAGTGTTATTATTTATTGAATTCAAATGATATTTCCAATCAGCGGGTTGAACTGCTGTAAAACCACCACTATCAACACCACCTCTCTCACCAAATATACATAAACTCACCAAACCCCACAACATCAAACTCTTCAGTATTGCCATGATCCTCCACCAAAAACTATACTGCAAATATTGTACCATTAAAAATTCACATATTACCGCAGGTGCAATAATATCTCTTTAATACCCAGCTTATTGTTCTTCGTTTTTTTTAAATAAAAGATTCCACACTTCATCATCTAATTCGCATCCAGATAAATCTAATTTTCTTAAAGGTAGTTCAGTTATACGCTTTATGCATTCACCTTTATAGCTCTTCCCACTCAATATTAGCTCACAGGTACCACTATAAAGATTAGATATTAATTGATCCCATTGTTCTGATGTCAAATCACAACCAGTTAAATCTAATTTTCTTAAAGGTAATTCAGTAATATGCTTTATGCTTTCACCTTTATAATTACTTCCATTTAGGTTTAACTCACATGTACCCGTAAAAAGATTAGATATTAATTCACTCCATTCATCTGGACTATGTTCTTCTCCTGAATAACCTACTACATCAGCGCAATAAATATCTATTTCAGAAAGTTTATCTGGAATCGACTCCAAGTGTTGATATGAATTTTCCGATAACTTTCTAACACATATACCTACCATTTTCAAATTTAAACAACTGTGTAAATGCTCAATACCTTCTCCAGCATAATCACTATATTCTAGCATTAAATAATTGATAGATTTAGGAAGATTGGAAACAAGAATCTTCCATTTTTGGGGTTCCATCTTCACATGACTCATATCAAGAAACTGCAAGGATTCGAGATTTTGCAGTCTTTCTATCTGCTCTCCCGTGTAATTTGATCGATGAAAAGAAAGTCGTTGCAAATTGGGAGATAACGAAGATATTATTTCTTCCCAATCTTGAGGATAATATTTTTTTTCAGAAAAATTGACACACTTATTACTAATATTTACTTGGTTTTCGGGTAATTCAATAATCTTATCTATATCTACACTTTCTAAAATTACTTTCCAGGAAGAAAAGGGCAGCACACATCCACCTAAATTCAACTTTTTTATTTTCTTCAAACATTTAAAATGATTTGCAATTTCTCCGCAGTAATTTGAATCTTCCAAATCCAAAATCTCTAAATCTTTTGGAAGAGAGCCAATCAAATTATTCCAAGTATTACTTGTCAGTTCTGTATCCACTAGAATCAAACGTTTTAGATTCCCAAAATTAATCCCTAACGCAAACAAATCTGAATCCGAATAAGCTGAATATATTTCTAATGTTTCCAAATTATCAAAATTCAAGCATTTAAACAAGTCTTCCAAATCATTATTCTCTAAATCATCTAAAGTAATAGATAATTTTTTTATTTTTTTAAATACTTCAAACTCTCCAATTTTTTTACTTTCAAAATTAGAATCAACTATTTCTACAGATTCAATACTTTTTCTTGATCCCAAATTACACATTAGAAAATTCCAATAATCTGGATCAAATTCACACCTATTCGCTGAAAACCCTTTAAGATTGCATAACTTTTCAAATGGTTTAGAATTATCATCAGAATTTAATGAAAAATTACTACCATCTAATACTATCACATCCGTTTTCATGGGAATAGATTTCATTTTAATTCCCCATTGAATCTCTGAATACTGACCATTAGAAAAATCTACTACGTTATCATATATCTCTGGATTTGTATTTTCTCCATAATCTGCAAGAAACTCTTTTTCTAAATCAAATACTTCCCCTATGTACTCTACATCATTAACACATAAGCACGGACTAATATCGTTCTTATGTTTTTCAAATAGATTTTGGCGTATTTTCTTCAACATACTCTCGTCCATATTAAACTTGGCTGGTAATTTTAAAGTATGTAAATTTTTCAACACACCAATAGCTTCAAAACATTCACCAGAATAGTTTGTACCACTCAAATTAAGCTCTACTAAATGAGGAGGCAATATTGATATTATTTTTTGCCATTCATTATCATTCAAGCAACAACCTTTAAGTGATAATTTACGTAAATTAAAAAATCTTTTTATTTTACGTAAACCTAAGAAAGGAATATTGGTATCATCAAGATTAAAGTCTACTAAAGCATCAGGTAACAAAGTCATTAATTCTTTCCAATCTGCTTCTTCCATCTGACAATCTTCTAATGACAATCTTGCTAAAGTAGAAAAATCTTTTAGCTTTTTTAAATCCCAAAAGGAAATATTCGTATTCCCAAGATTAAGCTCAATCAACACATTAAATGATAATAGGTTCATGAGGTCTAACCAACCCTCCGGCGTTAACGAACAACCTTCTAGGGACAATTCAACTAATTGATGAAACCTACCTAAATGCTGTAAATGTTCATATGATATGTTTGTATATGATAAATCAATGAATTTAACAGGAGGCAAGGAAGACATTACCTCAACCCACTCCGTACTCAATAACTCATAACCCTTGAGTGAAATTTTACTTAAATTAGAAAATCTTTTCAATTTCCTTAAACCTGAAAAAGAAATCTTCGTATTTCCAAGATTAAGCTCTACCAATCCTTTAGGCAATAAATCCATTACTTCCTCCCAGCTCTGATCATCTGATAATTGACAATGTTCTAAAGACAAAACTGTTAAATAACGTAATTCATTTAAGAGTCTTAACGCTTCTAAAGATATATTTGAACTTGATAAATCAATTGAGAGTACATCGCGAGATAAACCTTTGATTTTTTCTAACCATTCATCTTCAGTAAACTTTTTCTCAAAAAAATCCACTTCTTTTGAATTAATTAAAGCAATGCTAGAATCATATTCACGCGAGACCTGCTTATCAACAAAAGAATCTTCTATATCAGAGGAAGATGAGTCAGAGTGCGCGCTTGAAATTTCAGAAAACTTTTCTATTATATCAATATCCAATTGGTCACCATTGATATATATATCTACACCAGGTTTATTGCTATTGTTTTTATCTAGAATTAATAATATGTCTGATAACATATTATCTGTAAGCTCTAGAGGAATATCTAATTTACGTAATAAAACCAATCCATAAATATCCCTGAAATTTTCACCATTATAATTACTATATGCAAGGTTAAGCTCTTTCAATCCATTAGGCAATAAATTAATAAATTTCTTCCAATTTTCTTTTGTTAAAGTACACTGCTTTAAAGATAAACTTTTTAATCTAAATAATTTAGAAAAATTATTTAAGTATGTAGTACTAATATTCGTATAATCAGGACTTAGTTCTTCCAATATAGAATCTATATTGGAAGAACTAAGATTTAGCTCTACTAGACCAGCAGGCAATAAACGCATTAACCTCATCCAATCTTCCTTACTTAACCTAAAACCTTCCAATGATAAACTTTTAATTTTTGAAAATTGCTCAAATTTACTTAAACACAAAGGATCAATCTCAGTACAACCTAGATTTAGTTCTTCTAAACCTGATGGCAATAAAGGTAATAATCCACACCATTCTGCATTTGTTAAAACACAACCGAATAAAGATAATCTCCTTAAATTTTTATATTCCTTTAAAAATTTTAAAGATTCAAAAGATATTCTGGAATTTGATAAATTAATTGATGTTTCATCTTTAGGTAGTTCATTAAAGTTTTTAGCCCAGACATCAGCTGACCAATCTTTATTAGAAAAATCAATACCTTTAGAATAAGTCATCGAACTTTTTACTGCATCTCTTTTTCTTTTAGAATCAGAACTTCTCTCTACTACTATATATTTTGTCAACGAAGAAGAAGCTGATCTGTCGCTACTTATTTTATCAGATAGACTTGAATCTAAAGTATCAGATATTTGGCCAATTTTTTTAGAATTAATTCCTTCCACTCGAATCACAAAAAAAATCACCAATATTAGCGTTAAATTAACCGGAAATATTCTTTTTATTAATAATCCCATCCTATCCATGAACACATTATACCAATCAAAAATTTATTATCAATATAATTCATGCATGATAAAAATGTTTTTTTACTGCGAATATTTTCATCTCAGTTAGAATAAT
>JAUIKO010000008.1 GCA_030430755.1 Fimbriimonadia bacterium | reverse complement strand
AACGTCGGCTGTATCAGCTAATCCCTGAACCTGACTATCATCTAGTGCCTGAACCTGAGCATCTGATAAATAACCTAACTGAGTTTCAGATAACTTACTTACATCGAGGTAATCAGTACCAGCACCATCGTTCATTAAACCAGCACCGAGAGACTGTACACGATCAGAACTATCTAACGCATCTACCTGAGATTGACTAAACAGACTGACCTGAGTTCCTGTTAGATTTGTCATCGTTGCAGTACCATCACCATCAGCTAAGTATTGAATTTGAGCCGCAGATAAGGACTGAACTCTTGTAGAATCATCTAAAAATCCTAAAAATTCAGAATCGATACTGGCCACAGTTATATGCTGGACTTTATCATTGTCTCCTAAATACTGTACTTGAGCTTCTACTAATGCTTGAACTTGAGCAGTGGACAATTGCCCTAACTGAGTTGTGCTTAAATAGCCTAATTGAGTAGTACTTAGAGATGCTATCTGAGATAAAGAATTCAATCTCGCAATCGCTGTTGCACTTGTAGCATCCACATTATCAGTTAGGTATGATACAAAATCAGTATCCATGCCACTAACTGGTAAATGCTGAATTTTATCATTATCAGCCAAGTATTGTACCTGTGAGGAGCTTAAAGCTTGCACTTGAGCATCAGAGAACTGCCCCAATTGAGTTGTACTAAAGAAATCTAGTTGAGCATTACTCAATGAACCAACCTGTATCAATGCTTGTACTTTAGCTGAATCATCTAGTAAGTCAACAAATTCCTGATCCATACCACCTGTTGGAAGATATTGTAATGTATTATCGGTAGCAAGTTGATCAACTTGTGTTGATATTAAAGCCTGAACCTGTGATTCTGAAAATTGACCTAACTGAGAATTGCTAAAGTACTGTATCTGAGCAGAGGTAAATGAACCAACCTGACTTACAGATCTTACTCGAGTTTCATTTGATAAGTAAGATACAAAATCAGAATCAATACCTGTTACTGGTAGATATTGTACTTTTCCATTATCACCTAGATATTCAACTTGTGAACTAGTTAATGCTTGTACTTGTGCATCTGAGAAAAATCCAAGTAAATATGTATCCTCTACATCATCATCATCAGTATCAACCTGTGTATTACCCATGTGTAAAAGTTGAACATTCTCTAATCCAGCTACTTGAGTAACTGATAAAGCCTGCACCATTGCTTGAGTATTTAAATATCCAATTTGTGCATCAGTAAATAGATCTAACTGAGCAGACGATAATAATTGAATTGCATAAGTATCAACTATATTATCATCATCAGTATCAACCTGATTACTTGCTAAGTATTGGATTTGAGATTCTGTTAAAGCATCTACCTGATCATTACTCAATCTTTGCATTCTAGTTGTTGTATTTAGATATGATACTTGCTGACCAGAAAGTGCTGCAAACTGAGACGCGCTAAGTGTTTGAATATCAAAGTCTCCAACATTCGCTGTATCAGTGTCTGCTAAATGATGGATCTGAGTTTCTGTTAGACCCGTTACCTGAGTATTAGATAGTCGTCCTTTTTGTAATAAGGTTAGCTTATCGAAATCAATAGCCCCGACCTGATCCGCAGTCAAAGACTGAACTCTCGCTTGCGTGCTTAGATAACTGATTTGTGTATTATTAAATAGTCCAACCTGTGCAGGAGACATTAAAGCTATTAAATAGGTCTCCTCTACACCATCACCATCTGTATCTATTTGAGTATCGGTCATATGTTGAATAGGAGAAGCGGTTAAACCTTGTACCTGTGCATCAGATAGAGCCTGCATTCTTGTAGTAGTATTTAGATATCCGAACTGTTCATCGGTAAATTCTTGAATTTGCGGAACTGTTAAAAGATGCATTTGTGGGTTTCCATTAACATCATTTTCTGCTAATCCTTGTACACCCGATTCACCTAATGCAGCTATCTGAGCGTCTGAAAATCTACCAAGTCTGTCTGCTGAATCAAATGCTGCCATCTGCGTGCCAGTTAAAGCATTTACCTGATCTGTACTTAACCATTGGATATTGTAGTTTCCATTGGAATCCGAGTCTGTATCTACTAACCATTCAAGTTGAGCTGTTATTAATGCAGCAACCTGATCTGTAGATAAATCTTGAACTTGGTCCATGCTTAATCTGAATGCGCCTACATTAGTATCTCCGTCTTCTTCACCTGCTTGAATAAATCCAACAGCTGCTACTTGTGCTGGTAATAATTTTTGCACGTAAGCTTCTGTATTCAAACCAGCAATCTGATCAACTTTTAATTGTGCAACACTATCTGCTGGAAGGTATTGTAACTTGTTGCTATATGGATCAGCAACACCGTTGGTGTCATCAGCCAACTGTTGTAACTGCTCTCCTGAGATGTTTGCAACGTCAGTAGTACTTAACTGAGCAATCTGATCTCCAGTAAACCATCCTAATTGCTCGGAAGTAAACTCATCGAAGTTTGTTCCTTTAAGAGCATTAAATTTAGATCCTGAAAGATTTGCAAACTGTTCTTGGGTTACAAAAGTCAGAATGCTTACGGGTACATCATCATCTGTAGTAAGATCAGAAAGTACGCCTAACTGATCAGTAGATAATGCATCCAGATTATCTGTTGTCATTGCAGTAAATCTTGCTTCTGTATTGAGTGTTTGTAATTCGGCATCAGATAGAGTTACTACTTGCTGAGCAGTCATCCAACTAATTTGATCTGTTGTAAACTGATCGAAGTTACTTCCACGTAAAGCTACAAACTTGTTTAATAAAGAGTCAAGATTACCAACACCTAAGTCATCTGACAATGCTTGGAGTTGTGTTTGTGTAACCCAAGTAACCTTATAAGTATTATCTTCATCCTGAGCAGAAGCAATCCAACCTAACTGATCTTCTGATAACAACTTAAACTGATCCGCAGTAAGAGTTTGTAACTGCTCTTGGGACAATGCTTGTATTTCTGCTTGATCCAATGTTAACAGTTCATTCTGTTCATCTATTGCTTGAATCTGATCTGTTGTTAATACGGAAGTTTTACCAGATGTGAATACATCTAATTGATCTGCACTTAATGCTTGGATCTGTCCAACAGTTACTACAGGCACCTGAGCTACTGTAAAGTATCCTAACTGAGCATCTGACATTCCGGCAAATAAACCTGTATCAAAACCTTCAATTTCTGCTTGTGTTAACGATTGTACTTCTGCTTCTGTCAATCCAGAAACTTGAGTTGCACCTAATGCTTGAAATCTTGCAATAGAATTAGCATCTGCAGTATCTGTGACCAATGCTCTAAATTTCGTAACATCGGCATCATTATCTAAGCTACCAACCTGATCTGCTGTTAACGAGCTAAATTTAGCAACATCTAGCAAACCTAATTGATCACTCGAAAGGTTTCCAAATTTATCTGCTGGTATCCATCCAACCTGCTCTGCAGACAGAACATTAAATCTTTCTGAGCTATCCATTGTTGCAAATTCTGCATCATTTAACTGCTGAATATCTGCCTCAACTAACCAACCTAATTGTGTATCTGTTAAAGCGGCGAATTTAGCTGCAGAATAACCATCTGCTGATCTTTCTACATCACTACCGAGCATCTGAGCAAACTGTGCACTATCATCTGATAAAGCATTAAACATATCTTCTGATACCCATGGAATTTGAGTTGAAGTTATTGCGTTTAACTGTTCATTTGAAAACTGTGCAAATCGATCTGCTGTAAAACTTTGGAACCTTGTTGTAGCATTGCTTACTTCTTCATCTGTTGCATCATCAGAAACCGTAATAGTTTGTAGATCCTCTTCTCTAATAACTGCCAATTGATCATTTGTAAACCATGCTAATTGCCAGTCACCGAAAACATCAAAACTACCATCCTCTGTCGCAAGGTACGCTTGGAACTTAGCTGCAGGTACAGCTTGGAATTGTTCCTGAGTTAAGGCTTGTATACCATTATATGGATTCTCCTGACTTACTGGATCTGGTGTTTCTACTCCAGAAGTAAAGTCAATAGAAGCTAATGCAGCAATCTGATCATCAGAAAAATCATCCATTAGTTCTGTGGATATTGCTTGAATTTGATCTTTGCTAAATAAACCTACCTGACTTGCAGAGAATAATGCCCACTTATCTGCATCTAAAGCTGCAATATGTGAAGCAGGTAAGTTTTGCACATCAGAATCTGGGTCTTCCAATAGCACATCATGCTGTGCAGCACTCATTGCTGATACCTGATCGTTCGTGAAAAATGGAATCTGAACAGATGTGAATGCCTGGAGTTGAGTATCTGTAAACCTTGTGAAAGTAGCTGCAGGTAGAGCTTCAATTTGCTCTTGAGTAAAGACTGCTATTTTAGCAGCATCAAATGTTGCTAGATAAGAATCTAATACAGCATTCTTTGCATCATCATCATCACCTGTCATATTTGCTGTTGCTAGCCAAGAGAAGAAATCTGTTGTTATAAATGGAACTTGTTCTGCAGTAAAACCAGCAATCTGATCAACACTTAATGCCTGAAGCTTATCAAGTGTAAACCATGCTACCTGATTTTCACTACTGGTTTTAAACATTCCTATTTGAGCTGTTGTAAAGTATCCAAGCTGTGTATCAGATAAGTCATTAAATCTTGCTTCTGGCCAGACTTGAATAAGTTCTTCTCTAAATGCTTGTAGTGCAGATTCAGTAAGATTTGCTGCCTGTGCTTGTGTAAACTCATACAGTATCTCTACTGTAGTCATATTCTCTACATCATCTACAGCAAGCTGAGAACTTAATCTTCTTGTTGTCTCTTCAGAGAGTGTTGCGACACTATCTACTTTAGTACTTACTGCAGAAACATCTGTCTTGACACCGGCTACATCGGTTTTGACACCAGCTACATCAGTCTGGACAGATTCAACGGTACTACTTACTGCAGAAACATCAGTCTTGACACCAGCAACATCGGTCTTGACACCGGCTACATCAGTCTGGACAGATTCAACGGCACTACTTACTGCAGAAACATCAGTCTTGACACCAGCAACATCGGTCTTGACACCGGCTACATCAGTCTGGACAGATTCAACAGCACTACTTACAGCAGAAACTGCGGTATTAACACCAGCTACATCAGTCTGGACAGATTCAACGGCACTGCTTACTGCAGAAACATCAGTCTTGACACCGGCTACACCGGTCTTGACGCCAGCTACATCAGTCTGGACGGTTTCTACAGCACTGCTTACTGTAGCTACATCAGCCTTAACTCCAGCAACATCAGACTTGACGGATTCAACGGCACTGCTTACTGTGGAAACATCAGTCTTGACACCGGCTACATCGGTCTGGACACCAGCTACATCAGTCTTGACACCGGCTACATCGGTCTTGACGCCAGCTACATCAGTCTTAACTCCAGCAACATCAGTCTGGACAGATTCAACGGCACTACTTACTGCAGAAACATCAGTCTTGACACCGGCAATATCAGTCTTGACACCGGCTACATCAGTCTGGACAGATTCAACAGCACTACTTACAGCAGAAACTGCGGTATTGACACCAGCTACATCAGTCTGGACAGATTCAACGACACTACTTACACCAGTTACATCACTCTTAACTCCAGATACATCGGACTTGACTGATTCTAATGCACTGCTTACACCAGTTACATCACTCTTGACACCAGCTACATCAGATCGTACAGATTCAACAGAACCGCTTACTGCAGAAACATCAGTCTTAACTCCAGTTACCTCACCCTTGACAGATTCTACGGCACTACTTACACCAGTTACATCAGATCGTACAGATTCAACTGCACCACTTACTGTAGAAAGATCACTCTTGACACTAGTTACATCACTCTTGACACCAGCTACATCTGAACGTACTGATTCAACTGCACCACTTACTGTAGAAAGATCACTCTTAACTCCAGCAACATCGCCCTTGACAGATTCAACCGAACCACTTACTGTAGAAAGATCACTCTTGACACTAGTTACATCACTCTTGACACCAGCTACATCTGAACGTACTGATTCTACTGCACCACTTACTGTAGAAAGATCACTCTTGACACTAGTTACATCACTCTTGACACCAGCTACATCTGAACGTACTGATTCTACTGCACCACTTACTGCAGAAACATCAGTCTTAACTCCAGCAACATCACCCTTGACAGATTCAACCGAACCACTTACTGCAGAAACATCAGTCTTAACTCCAGCAACATCACCCTTGACAGATTCAACCGAACCACTTACTGTAGAAAGATCACTCTTAACTCCAGTTACATCACTCTTGACACCAGCCACATCTGAGCGTACTGATTCAACCGAACCACTTACTGTAGAAAGATCACTCTTTACAGCATCGACTTTTGCTGAAGCTGCATCTACGGAAGACTTTGCTTCACCTGCCTTTACATTTGCAGCATCAGCTGAAGATTTAGCACTGCTAGCAGCAGCCTTGGCTTCTACAGCTACGTTTTGAGCAGTCTTTACCTCTTTATACAAGGCATTTCCTATTTTCAACATAAAGTCTGTTATTTCTTTAGTACTATCTACGACTTGACCAGTACTGGAAGTGGTTGTAACACCTGCTGCCTGTGACTTATTTTTATCAGAATCGATATTTTTACTTGATTCTTTTTTATTTAAACTGTTCGTACCAGCTGCGCTTGAACTAGATGAACCAGATCCACCACAACCAGTTATTAAGTTACCTACAATTCCTATCGCAACAGGAACACCATATAAACGTGCAAATTTCTTCATTGACAATCACCTATTTGAATACTAACTGCTATTGCAATTTTGTTAACTATAATTGCTAGCCAGATAAATTATTTAATTCAATTATTGGTGTAACATATTCAAAATCTATAGTTTAAAACGAAAAAAATATATTTCTTTATATAAAATAATTTATTAATCAAAAAAGAAAATTTCTCTAACCTTACACAACTTTAAATTTGAAGATCTAATAAAGTTATTTAACATTTCTTTAGAAAAAAAAGAAAGATTCTCATTGACCATTTCAATATCACTAATAAAATATAAAAAATTATTTACAACATGTTCAAACGCCTCATATGACTTGGAAGACATGCTTTATAATCATTCACGCTAGAATTTATTTTTTAGAATCTATCTCTATTGCAATTCTCTGCAGCTTTCAGATTTCACAATATTTTGATCTACTTAATAAGCCACAAGACCGACATTCTCCTTAAAGCAGCAGCCTTATGAAAGCAATCTTCTGTTTTAATAAGACACTCTTATGTGATAATCTGGATCCCTGATTTTTCATTCAACATTTTCAATGCTCTTATAACCGCTAATTTATGTTTAGTATTCTGTCTACTGATAACGGTCAACCCAAGGTCTACGATTTTGACCGAGCTGGGTAAATGTTCTAATAATACTACGAGTGAATCTTCAGAAATATCAGGACATGCTGAAAGATCTAACTCTTCTAATTTTTCAAAATACTGGAGACATTCTAAACAAGAACCAGAAAATGTTGTCCAACTTAAATCTAATATCTGTAAATCTCTAGAAAGTAATCGAAGTAAATCACCCCAGTTTTCCTGAGGAATGTTTCTAGTATTATGCAATTTTAAAACCTTAAGTCTGTATAACCTATTAAAAAGTTTTAAACCCATTCCAGAAAAACTCGACATGCTAAAATCAACTTTTTGTATTGTATCTCCATTTAAAAAAGAAAGTATTTCAGTCCAATTTTTTTCATCGATATGGCAACACAATGCTAAATTTATTGTTTCTAATTCAGTAAATCTTAAAAAATTTTGTGCTGAATTCCCTGTATAATTTGATCCTGAAAAATTTAATTCTAAGATTGAATCAGGCAAGGAATTCATTAGTTGAACCCATTGTAATGAATTTAATTCTGACCTAATTACATGTATTTTTTTTAGATTCTGAAATTTTGAAATAAATTCAAAAGAAATTTCATTTTTATTTACTATTTCCTCAAACGTCATTTCTTTCAAGTGCTTTATATAACTGACAAACATACCTATTCTTTCTAAGTTGAAATGGTCTGAAATAGCAACTTTTTTCACCGGAAGACAATAATCGAATCTATGAGTTATCTTACGTACTTCATCTGATAAATGTTTAAGATCAGATAAGCTACTATTCTCAATTAGGACTACATTCCAAAATTCTTTATATTCTAAAATATTTAATATATAATCGATGTTATTACCATTTAAATTATCTTTAACTATTTGTAAAGTCATAGATGAAGGCAAATAATTAGCCATCGATTCTAGATTAGCAATAGGAATAGTTATTTGATTAAAAGATTTAATAGCCAGACATTCATTCTTATCTTCAATATAGCTATTTACTGTAGGAGTTAATACACATACATTTACCATGTATGCTACTATTTCCCATACACATAGTACATAAATCATTGAGGTTATTCTACACGAATGTGTATAACTTTTAAATATTTTATTACTAAATATTCATATTTAGATAGAATATTCTTTTTATACTTAAAGATGATTCAAACTTTACTTAATATACAGTGTATTTGCCAATTTGCAACATTGTAAAAGTAAGGAATATTATTTACAAAGGTGTAAGTATGAAAGCAATGGTTACCATAAAAAGGGTTTTAGATCCTTATGCTAAGGTTCAAACTTTATCTGATGGATCAGATATCGATACCACAGGAATTAAATACGATATTAATCCATTCGATGAGATAGCAATGGAAGAGGCTGTTAGACTAAAAGAAAAAGGAATCGTAACAGAAATAGTAGCAGTTTCTATAGGAAAAAAAGATTGTGAAGATCAATTAAGAAAAGCACTTGCAATGGGAGCGGATAAAGCCATTCTCTTAGAATCAGATTCTATCTATGACTCTATCGGTATAGCAGAAGAATTAAAAAACATTGCTACTGAAATTGAGCCAGATATTATATTGATGGGTAAACAAGCTACAGATGGAGATAACAATCAAGCCGTTCAAATGTTAGCAGCTAAACTAAATTGGCCACAAGCAACATTTGCCTCCAAAATAGATATTTCTGGAAATGATATAAAAATAACTCGAGAAACAGATTCAGGTGAAGAGATTGTTGAACTATCCAAACCATGCGTTATTTCAGCAGATCTTAGATTAAATGAACCTCGATATATTCCACTTCCAGGCATCATTAAGGCAAGGACAAAACCACTTGAAAACAGGAAAATTGAAAGCAGCTATACTCCTAAAACTCAGACTATTGCATACAAAAAACCACCTCAAAGAGAATCTGGAATCAAGGTCTCCAACGTAGACGAACTCATATCTAATCTTAAATCTAAAGGGGTGTTATCATGAGTAGACTTTTATTAATATCTTTTCAAGAATCTGAAGTAAGTGCGTGCATAGGATTTGGAAAAAAATTAAATATACCTTATGATATTTTAACTTTATCTAACAATATCTCTTCAGTGGATGCAGAAAAATGTTATCTGCTTTCTAGCAAAGAACCACTCTTTTCAGATAATTTTAGCCATGCTATCCAAGAACTATGTAAACAATACACTCATATAGCATCTGTATCAACCATGCAATCTAAAGATATGATTGCAAGATTGGCAGGAACACTTAATATTGGAATGATTAGTGATATAACGGATATTATAGATACCTCTACATTTAAACGACCAATGGTAGCTGGTTCGATTATTGCAACCGTTCAAATACAAGAGTTTCCTATCTGCCTGACTTTTAGATCTTCCAATTTTTCATGTGAAAATATCTCTGGTCATTCAGTACAAGAAAATATAAATATCGATTTGAAAAGTAAAATTAAAAGATTAAGCGAGGCACAAAGTTCTGGTGAAAGACCTGACCTAACACAATCCAACGTTGTTGTATCTGGTGGTCGCCCTCTAAAAGATCGTGAAACTTTTGAAAAAATTATCGGTGGTCTCGCTGATAAACTTTCTGGTGCAGTAGGAGCTACCAGAGCTGCTGTTGATAGTGGTATTGCTTCCAATGATTTACAAGTAGGCCAAACTGGAAAAATAGTTGCTCCCGAACTCTATATTGCAGCAGGAATATCAGGCTCAACACAACATATGGCAGGAATCAAAGATAGTAAAATCATTGTCGCTATTAACAAAGATCCCGATGCACCCATTTTTGAAATGGCCGATATTGGAATAGTTGGAGATCTATACGATATCATTCCAGAGTTAATAGAAAAAATTAACAATTAATTACAGAAATCAATAATTGAAAGTTCTAAAAAAAGTGAACACCTATTCAAATAGGAACATGCTTCAGATCAAACAATTATTGATTTTTATACAAGTATTTATTTGTAAACGTATTATTTGTAAATGTAATATTTGCAAATGTAATACTTGTAATCTAGTAATTAGAGTTATGATATATTGAACATCCAGTTATCGGAATTACAATATAAACTACAATGTTTTTATTATATATAGTTAGAATATTTTGACCTTACTAAATACTGTAATTCATAGCATGCACTATAATTCGTGGAAATAATTCTCTAGGTGAGATAACATTCTGCTCTTTTCCTACTGTACGATAACGATTAGAATCCAATACATACGGGTAAATTTTTTCATAAATCCAATCAATCATCTGCATTGTATATATATATTGAACATCGATTACATCCTTCTCTTTAACCTTTGTACTTTCATCTGGATTGACAAGGCCAATAAGAAAAATTCTATTATTATTAAAATTCTCCGCCCAAACTGGTGAACCTTTTAATAAAACCTTTTCAGAGCAGCAAACTCTCTTTTCCGAAAAAAACAATTTAGCTATACGAGATCCAATTTCATCAAAAATATTTTTCTCTGATCCAATAACACCTTTAGATACTGTTTCATCTTGGTAGGTAACCTTTATTGATTCCTTTTCTGGACTATTCCAATGATAATCTAAATCATATACTACTTCGTCATCTTCAAAGCTGTACTCATGATTATTTTGATCAGGTAAAAATATATACACCAGGCTCTCCCAGCTGTTCATAGAGTCTATTGGATGGTTTAAAACATTATTAACACTTGTATCAATAGATAAAGGCTCTATTTCTGGAATAAGATCCTCTAATATTACTAAAGCAAAATCGTGCCCAGGTACTTTAACGCGTGTAGAAAAACCCCAATGTTTTATAATATTTTGAACACGATATTTCTTATCATTTATCATAATAAACAAATCACATGTTCTTTTTTTCATTTCACAAAAATCATAATATGGTAAGAGACTCGTTGCTGACATTAAAATAACGGACTTACTAAGCTCAAGCTGATTTATAGTAATAAAAGCAGATTTTGGTCGAATGGAAGAATAATTATAATTTATTTCCTTTAATTCAATCTGAGGTCTACTCTTTTGAAATATCTCACTAGCATTCACTAAATAAACACTTAGAAAAGTTATCAAAACAGAAACAAATACTCGTGCTTGTTTTAAAAAAATGCATTTCATGCTTTCTTGTGTATATAAATTCCTCATATTTTTGCTCATTTCACTTATTTCTATGATTATGTATTATATATAGTATTTTTTTTCTCTCTTTTTTATAATAAACAACCGTTTCTATGATTTAATAATGCAAAACACCTGGAATGCAAGTATTTATACTTGGGTAATAGTATTCATTTTCATAAACCATGCATACTCACTGTAAAAACTATAGTCATAATCATATACACACAGCATGATTCATTCATGTTTTCAATGAATACATGCACATTTCAAGAGGTTCCATGCAAGACAAACATTTTGAAACTATACACACACAATTTAGAAAAAGTATTTACAGACTCGCATACATGCTATGCCATAATAATGCCGATGCGGATGATATTGTCCAAGAAACATTTATCAGTTTCTTTCTCGACAGTAAAAAGAAACAAAATAATTACAAATACATCCTTTCCAAATTAAAAGTTATTACTAAAAATAAAACAATTGATCTGATTAGAAAACATAAAAGGACCACTGCAAATAATATTTCATTATCACAAAATCAGTTTCTAGAAGAATCGATTACTGATACAACACAATGTCCATACCATCATATATTTCAAAAAGAACTTGAAGAAAAACTTACACTTTTTTTAAACTGTTTAGATCCTATAACCAAGGAAGTTTTTTATCTTATTAAATTAGAATCTCACAATATAGAAGAAGTGAGCTCTAAATTAAATATTGGAAAAAACATTGTAAAAAAAATTCTAAACCAGTGCGATTCTAAATTAAAGAGAATCTATAAAAGATTTACTCCATCGTTTTATTAACATATAAATAGATAAATATTGATTTGCCTTGTAATATATATGTACTTAAAATACTACTCTGCAAATCAATTCATATTTTTATTGAAGTAAGCTTTAGGTAATGAGGAACTTTGTACTCTATCTGCAAGATATACTACCAAAATCAATAAATTTTTATCCTAAACAAGTTTTAGATATTTTACTTGTTACTTACATTATCTTTAGACTACTTAAATTAGTTCATGGAACTAGAGCTTGGAGAATATTGGGAGGCATACTTATTTTTGTATGTGCTCTATTTGCAAGTGATAAACTTGAGCTCTACACCTTGCACTGGGTTTTAGATAAAGCAACAATACTCGCTCCATTTGCTATTGTAATTCTTCTATTACCAGAAGTGAGAACGACTCTAGAAGAGCTCTATAAACTGGGTGCATGGCCACAGAAATTTTTACAAAAAAAATACTCAACAACAGAACACACAATAGATCAAATATCTGAGGCATTTCAAGAAATGTCTTCAACAAAAACGGGTGCACTCGTAGTCCTTGTAAAAAACAATCCTTTGGAATACCTTACACCAAGTGGAACAACACTCAATGCAGCTGTTTCAAAAGAACTATTGCTCGCAATATTCTATCATGGAAATCCTCTACACGATGGAGCTACAATTATCGATGGAAATAAAATAGTAGCAGCTGAATGTACATTACCTTTAAGTGAAACCACTCAGTTAGCGAAAACTTTCCATACTAGACATCGAGCCGCGTTGGGTATATCAGAACAGAGCGACTCTGTTGCAATTGTTGTTAGTGAAGAAAGAGGAACTATATCTTGGTTTGAGTCAGGAAAACATGTTAAAATAAAAAACAAGGACCATTTAAAAGAGTTACTTATCAGTAATTTTTTGATTGTAAATAATTCCAACGCAAAGAAGTTCACACCACGAATAAAGATAAAGAGATAACATGACTGGAAGCAAAAGAGAAAACCTATTTCTTTTCACAATAGCATTAATTGTGGCAATCATGCTTTTTTTACATCTCGAAGACCGACTTAATCCTATCTCGCGACGTGAATATGCAGTTCCTTTAGAAATGAAGAATCTAAAAGACACTTGCGTTGTCACAAAAAAACCTAAATCGATAGCAGTGATAGCTGAAGGAAGCGAGGATAGTCTAGATGCCTTACAACCTGAATTTTTAACAGCATGGGTAGATCTATCTAAATCAAAACTCGGAGATCATTTCTATCCTGTACATTTTAGATGTAGAATTAAAACTGATGTTCATCTAAGGTTGAAAAATCAAAGCCACAGCATAGCGGTTGAAGAGCTTTTAAAAGTTAATAAAAAAATCCAATTAGAAGAAAGAGGCACTATCTCTAAACAATTTTATTATGATGGTGCTTCATTAAATCCACAAAGTGTAGACATTAGTGGAGCTAAATCAAACATCGAAAAAATTCATAAATTACGTGCTGTGCTCAATTTAAACACCCTTAATGGATCAGAAATCACACCTGCACCAATAGAAGCTTTAGATATCAATAATAGAAAAATTAGCCATCTAAGACTTGAACCTTCTGTAACACTTATCCACCCTGCTATTACCTATGCACCAGCTAATAAAAGAATTCCGATAAATGTTAACTGGGCAGGTTCACTTCCAGCTGGACATAAGATAGAGAAATACGAAATCAAACCTAGTCAAGTGACTATCACTGGGAAAAGCGCTGATCTAACAAGTATATATGCTGTCGAAACAGCTCCAGTAAATTTAAGTAAAATAGATCGTAGCGTTACTAAAATCATTCCTCTCTTAGCCCCAAATGGAATAAGTGAAATCAATCACCGATATACAAAAATCTCTATCTTAATTAGTAAAGAGTAAGGATACACTACTCACATCTTCTAATACTGTCCTAGCGGTTTATTCTTTTTCTAATCAGAATACTCACCATAAACTCTATAGTATTGCTGTGTAGAAAAACGACTTTCTTATCAATAGATACTCGGTATTTGATACTCGTTCTACTTGCCATCAAGAAAGTTACTGAAAGTGAAAGGTGAGAGATTTGAGATGGATGTAAATACATCGATATATTTTATTCTCTAAATTTTTTAATCTCTAATCATTTTCCATCGATTCAGAAAGCTCTCTGATATCTTCTTGACCATCTTTCTCGAAAGACAATCTTGGGTTTGGATTAGGTAATAATACTGAACCAGCTTTTTTAGAAAACATCATATCTAAATCCATAATATCTTTTAATACATCACGCGGTTTTGACCCCTCTCTAGGACCCACAATGCCTCTTTCTTCCATAGTATCTAGTAATCTAGATGCTCTCTGGAAGCCAATAGAAAATCTCCGCTGTATCATAGATGTCGAAGCCTGACCTTTTTCCACAACCCATTTCACAGTTTCTTCCCATAATGGATCATCATCTTGAGCTGACATACTTGCTTCTTTTAGTTCAATAGCAACTTGAATAGGATTCAATATATATTGCGGTTGCTCTTGTTCTTTCCAGTGCTTGCACACTTTCTCAATTTCATCTTCCGAAACATAACATCCCTGAATTCTCATCGCTTTGCTTGCACCAATCGGATAGAAGAGCATATCCCCTCTTCCAATTAAACGTTCTGCTCCAGCATGGTCTAATATCGTCCTAGAGTCAATCTGTGAAGAAACTGAAAATGCCATTCTAGAAGCGATATTAGCTTTAATTGTTCCTGTAATAACATCTACGGATGGTCTTTGAGTAGCAATAACCAAATGAATTCCTGTAGCTCTTGCTAATTGAGCCAAACGGCAAATCGATGATTCTACCTCAGCGGCAGCTTGCATCATTAAATCCGCAAGCTCATCAATAACCACAACTATATACGACATTTTGTCTTGAAAGCTTGCCTTAGCATTCCAACTATCGATATTTCTTACCCCTGCCTCTGAAAGTTTTTCATATCGCATATCCATCTCTCTCCAGACAGCACGAAGAACACCCGGAGCTTCTTTTACATCTTTTACAACAGGATGCATTAGGTGTGGAATACCATCAAACAGAGATAATTCCACACGTTTGGGATCTATCATGACAAACTTTAAATCTTTCGGTGTATTCCTTAATAACAATGAGGTAATAATACTTGCAAGTCCAATCGACTTCCCACTATTTGTAGCTCCACCTATCAGTAAATGGGGCATTTTTGCCAAATCACCGTACTGATTTATTCCACTTACATCCTGACCTAGAGAAAATTTTAATCTTGCCGAGGAGTTTACAAATTCTTCGCTTTCACAAAGTTCTCTTAAACATACAGGAGAAGGATGATCATTTGGAACTTCAACACCAATTGCACTTTTTCCAGGTATCGGCGCTTCTACACGTACGTGAGAAGCAGCCATACTCATTGCTATATTATCTGCAAGAGCTGAAATTCTAGATACTCTAATTCCTGGCCCTAATTGAATTTCATATCTTGTAATGGTAGGCCCATTTGCAATTTCAACAACATTCGCATCTATTTTAAACTGCTCTAAAGTACCTTCGAGAATATTAATATTTCTTTCTACTTCATCTTTTGTACGTACGTATCTATTTTTGGGTTCACTTAACATTGTTAAAGGAGGCAACGTGTACCCTTCTTTCGGGATAGGAGTATCTGATATTAAAACAGGAGTATTAAGTTCAGAAGTCTTTGGACTTTTTCTGTTAAAGAAAGACTCTTTAGGCTTAGGTATTTCTACCTGAGAAGCCATTAATCTATCTACTTTTTCTTCTTTAGTTAATGGACCTGTATCATTCGCTTTATGAAACAGATTTGGAGATTTTATTGGATAGGCACTTATTTTATCTTTTAAAGCAAGCCATTTATAATACAAAGGTTCATCTAAACATAAAACGGTACCGATTACAGATAAAGTTATAAATCCTAAAGGCGCAGCAACGCCAAGCAAGTGAGAGAAAGTCCAGAATACGATTGCTCCAGTATAACCTCCCATTTTTGGAAGATATTGAGGGTTGAAATAATCAGCATTATCTGATTGTGCTAAAAATGCAACAATAGAAGCGAATATCAGAATAAGCCCATACCCCATTTTATGGCCACCTGTCGCTTTTTTTCGAGTAAGTAGGATATAACTATAAAACATTAAAAGTAATGGAGCTAACCACACAGCCTGCCCAAATAAGATTTCTAACATCCATTTAATCGTTCGACCAATAATGCCGGTGTTGCCTAAAAACAAACTTATTAGGATAAGAAAAGAAGAAGAAAGCAACAACACTCCTACAATATCCACACTATTTTTTGAACTCTTTCCTAGTTGTTTTTTATGACTTTTTTTACTCATTTTCACCTATACAAACAATCAAATTCTACTTATTCAGACTGTACATAATAATACCAGTTTTAAAAGCGAATATAATCTTTTATCATATGCTTTCATTTTATTGCAAATTCAGAAACATTACCCCATTGCGGTAAATAATCCTTATTGTTTTTTAATATTTAAAGAAGTAACACCAAGAATAAGATCTACTAAAGCATCTTTTGTGGATGCTGACTCCTCTATCCCTTTTATTTTTGAATCGAATCTAGATAGTAAATCATTGGCATGCATTACCTTTTCATGATCCCATGTTTTCGCTGTATAATATATCTTATCTTGCATCCAACTTGCTTCTTGATAAAGTCGTGGTTTATCTGGAAATAGATCATTTAACCTAGATAAGTCCGATCTAGAAACATCTTTTGTAATGCCTGTAAGAGCCTGCCATACAAGTTTAATCTGTTTTGTTAAAACTGGTAAAAATTTTGTATGAATCCATGCATCAATTTGGAGACCTGGGTCGTCTAATAAATGGATCTTAGCAATGACTCCCTTAATATTTCCTTGCATTACATCATCAACAAACTTAAATATATCAATCGTATTTAAATGAATCAGATCTTCTTTTACATACGTCTCCGTAATCACTTTATCTTTTGACCCACTATCTAAAGATAAAATCATTCTATCTAATTCTGAAAATACAAAATCTGGATTAGATTTATATAAACCCGCTAAATATTTCACTGCTCCAGGTTCAATTTTAATATTATTCTCTTTACAAAAGTGAGTGATCGAATTTGATAAATTCCCACTTTTCTTTTGTATACATCCTAAAATTTCCAAGCTGGATGATTTAGCCCATTTCAACCAGTTTTGTAATCTACCTTCATGTGTTTTTTGAACTAAACTATCACCATACTCATTTTCACAGATAAAAAAGACGTATCCCCATTCAGGAATATTCTTCAACTGATTTTTTAGATTGTTTAACACTTCTTGTGGAATATCTGTTTTTAATATATGACGAATGATCAAAACGGACCTGTCATGAAAAAGGGGTCTATTCTGAAGCACATCCAACCAGTTCAAAGGATGACTATCTTCTGAAGAAATAACGATCTTTTCAATACTTGAATCTACTAAATTTAATTTTGATATTGCTTGCTCAATAAGATTAGCATTTTGCTCATACCTCTCAGATACCAAAAAAAAAGCATTCACATGACCAGATTCAATGATCTTATCATCATCTTTGCTATTTGCGCTCACTAATCCACCGTCCACACTTTCATTTTATCACTTTGATACAATGACTGCAGGCCCTGGCATATCTACCGGGTTTAATAAAAATAATATCTATTGATATATATTTTTTAAGTGAATTTCGAAATTCAAAAAAGAATATTTTTAGACACTTAGAATAATATCCGAATACTATCGATCATTCCTACTTATCTTCATGGGTGTTCCGCCAACTATCAGATTGACTCCAAGCCGTTCCGGAAAGACTCACCTGATCCGTATCTGAACCAACTCTAGGCTCGTCTGATAATCGCACCTTATGGTACAACGCAGATAATCCCTCTGGGATATAGAGCTTTTCTTCCCAGTCCGGCCTTTCTCTTTCAATATAGTTTGTGTCAAATTGACCCGAAATCACTCTTGGATCTGATAAAAGATCTAACAAATACGATATATTAGTATTTACTCCCAAGACATGAAAATCTTTTAAAGCTATTTTTAATTTTTCAATAGCTTGCATTCTACAACTACCGGTTACAATCAGTTTTGCAATCATACTGTCATAAAATTGAGATATTTCCTGACCTGCAGAGAAACCTGTATCCACTCTCACTCCAGGCCCCTCGGGTAAAGCCCATCCTAATATTTTTCCAATAGAAGGCATAAATCCTTTTGCTGGATCTTCTGCAGTAATTCTAGCTTCAATAATATGATTTCTTGGAGAAAACTTCAAATCTTTTATCTCTTCATTAGATGCCACAAGAAGTTGATGTTGAACTAAATCTATTCCTGTTAACTCCTCTGTCACAGGATGTTCCACTTGTAACCTAGTATTTACTTCTAAAAAATAAAATTCTCCTGTTGCATCATCTACCATAAATTCAACAGTTCCAGCATTCTGATAGCCGACATCTTTCATTAACTTTATCGAACACTCTTCAAGTTTTTCTCTTAAATTCAGATGGAAGTTATCGAGAATATATGGGGAAGGAGTTTCCTCTAGTATTTTTTGATGTTTTCTCTGCAAGCTACATTCACGCTCATGTAAAGCATGAACATTCCCATATTTATCTGCTAAGATCTGTATCTCTATATGCCTTGATTTAGGAACATACTTTTCCACCATCATAGCTCCATCACCAAAAGCCTTCTCTGCTTCAGTCGATGCAAGTTCTAGAAGTTTCAGAAAATCAGACTCTTCCCATACTGGCCTCATTCCTCGACCTCCACCACCCGCAGAAGCTTTGAGCATAACCGGAAAACCTATTTTTCTTGCTGCCTCTAACAGATCATTTGGGCTAGCATTTCTTTCAAAGTAACCAGGCGTTAAAGGTATATGAAGTTTCTGTGCTGTTTGCTTAGCATAAATCTTTGAACCCAAAGAGTCCATTGCATGCTTAGTTGGACCAACAAAATTAATACCAGCACGACTACATTCTTCTACAAAAGAACTTTTTTCTGATAAAAAACCGTATCCAGGATGGATGCTATCAGCACCTGACTTTAATGCAGCTTCAATAATTTTTTGTTCATTGATATAACTATGAACTGGTTCAGATTCTCCAATATATACAGCATCATCTGCAAGATGAACATGCATACTATTTTTATCTGCATCACTATAAACTGCTACAGACTGAACACCTAAGTTTCTTGCAGCACGCATAATTCGTACAGCAATTTCTCCTCTGTTAGCAATTAATAATCTCTTAATCATTCTTTATCACAAAATCTGCTGGTCGTTTATCCAAAAATGCCTGTACTCCTTCTTTCCCTTCAGCACTTGCTCTCTGCCTTGCTAATCGCTTAGCTGAATCCTCTATACACACAGGATAATCTTGTACAAGTCTTCTAGATTCCAATATACTCGATGGACCGGCCGTAAAGATATTCTGTATTTTATTATTCATCAGTATATCTAACTGATCCAAGGAACATATTTCATGAACAAGCCCAATATGAAAAGCTTTTAAAGCATTAAAAATTTCTCCTGTTAAAAATAAGGATCTTGCATGCGATTTTCCAATTTTATCAATCACAAATTTACTAATGGTAGCAGGAATCAAACCTAATTTAACTTCTGAAAAAGCAAATTTAGCATGACTTGACGCTATTGCTATATCGCAAGCTGCAATCAATCCAGTACCTCCACCAAATGCATTTCCTTGAACTCTAGCAATAACAGGGGCAGGAGAATTAGATATTTTTAAAAATAAATTTGCTAATTTTTTTGCATCTTCAATATTTTTATCTTCCGTATATCCTGCTGTTTTCTTCATCCAATTTAAATCGGCCCCGGCTGAAAAAACACTCCCTTCACTAGAAATAACAATCACTCGAGCTTCTGCTGGAATACAGTCCCAAGCTAAATGCATTTCCTCTATTAACTCGTCATTAAATGCATTCCGGACATCAGGACGATTAATACATATTTTATATACATAGTTTTGAAAATCTATTTTTAACATCCAAACAATCTAACCTCAGATAAAATCTTCTTTTAAAATCCAGAAGTATCATCACCGTTATTTAGAATTGAGTTATTTTGCCCAAATCTCTTTAAGTTAGCCATTGGAAAACGATTCGCCTGATAGTAATTCACTGTATTTAAACCACCTGCAATTGCATCTAAGTGCTCCGCTCCTATAGAGCCACCGTTGTCCTTCTCATTGCCATTCTTTCTACTTCTATCTTCCGATTCATGTTCTTGTCTGGGTTCATGATTCATGTGCACTCTATTTTCCTGAACATTAACTTTTTTTTGTTCAGGTTGCATAGATACCTCACCTCCGGTATAAGGCAATATAAAATGAAATGTATTCGGATCTGTTTGATTTATCATGTCTATGTGCAAATTTTCTGGAATTTCTACACCTAGATATTTTTTTAGTGCGCCTCGAGGATTATTAATAAAATCCACCTTACAAAAGTTATCTTGTTGAACGATTCTTGTAATAGCCGATTGGATTTGAAGTTTTTTTTCTTCGTTAGTCATATCTGATTACTCCTTATAACTACTTCTCTCTGATAAAAATTATCGGCTTATTGTTCAAATAACTATGCAGAATGTTTCACGATAAATTAAAGAATTTTGTATTAATATTTACAATACTCAATCCATAAGTCTTTCATGCAAATTTGCGTTATCATAATAATAGATGTTAGTTTTATAAAACTGATAGGAAGATAATGTCTGATATTATGTGGTCTCCTTGGAGGGAAAAATTTGTTGTTAACCAACATTCTTCTTCAGAAGAATGTATTTTTGATGTATTACCTAAAGAAAATAAAGACTCACAAAATTTTATACTCACCCGAACAGTTCACGCCTATGCCATGCTGAACATCTATCCTTATAACATCGGGCATACCATGATTATTCCTTTCCGGCATACAAATAACTATCTTTCCATCACTAAGGATGAAAATCAAGATATACAACTCCTCACAAACAAAATGATTAAAATTCTTGAAAGGATTTACAAACCTTCAGGATTCAATATAGGAATAAATATTGGGAGAATTGCTGGAGCAGGTATACCTGATCATTTGCACTGGCATATTGTTCCACGCTGGGAAGGTGATACTGGGTTCATGGGAACCACTAGTAATACCAGAGTCATGCCTGAAAGCCTGGAAAATACCTACAAAAAAATTACGGAGGCACTTTTAAATGATAGATAATTCCTTCAAAAAATTAAAAGAAGAATGCTTAAAATGCGTAGCTTGTAATCAGCTTACAAAAACAAGAACCAATGTTGTTTTTGGAGAAGGAAATATCAAATCTCCTTTAATGCTCATAGGAGAAGGGCCAGGTGAAACAGAAGACTTAAAAGGTGTTCCTTTCGTTGGTAAAGCAGGACAGTTATTAGAAGAAGCACTACAAGATAATAATCTCACAAGAAATGACGTATATATTACAAACACCGTTAAATGCCGAGCTTGTGACATGGTAGATGGAAAAAAAATAAATCGGCCACCTTCCGAAGAAGAAACAAATAACTGCAGAAAATGGCTCCTTCCCCAAATAAGCTTGATCGATCCTGAGCTCATCCTCTGTATAGGAGCACCTAGCGCAAAAAATTTAATCCGAAAAAACTTTAAGATCACTCAGGAAAGAGGGCTCTATTTTCCTTCGAATTATGCCAAATGTATCATGGCCACACTCCATCCCTCTTACATTCTTAGAAAAGGTGGTGTAAATAGTTCCTTTTATGAACTTTTGGTAAAAGATATTTGTAAAGCCTATTATGCAGCAAAAGAGCTCCGCTCTAAAAGAATGTCATCCACCAGCATCCAGCTGAATTCACGTGCAGAACTCTTTTAAATACTCCTCTACAAATACAAATACAGATAATATTCGAAAATGTTTATATCAAGATACTCATTTGAAATATTAAAAAGAGTATTCTTAAGAACATGCAGGGAATTTTTTTAAACAAAAGAAATCAAATCCTCTTCATTGTTTTAACAGTCTTATCTGTTACTTCTATACAATCATTCTGCAAATCAGAATTCAATCAAACAAAGAAAACTCCAACTTATCCTGAAAGAAGTTTATGTGGCATTACATTATTTGATCATTCAAAAAAACTCACAAAAATATTCGGAACACCAACAGAGATCCTGCCTCTAAAAACGATCTCCATAGATACAAAGCTTTCAAAAAATGAAAACGGAAATCAAAAAAGTTCTTTTCAATCTAATAGTCCACTAGAAGAAGAAGGAACTGATTTTAACTTTACAAGGTGGACATTTCAAAGAAAAAGCTCCCGCTATTCTTTTGTTCTAAATCCTAATGGAGAAATTCTTCTTATCGAGGCCCAAGGTCTTGAGGATAGCAAAGTCCAAACAAAGAAAAACATTACTCTTGGAGACCTATTCTCCAAAGCTATTGCGCAATACGGAAATCCAGACAAATACACAAAAATTAAAAACAATCTTTTAGTCAATTATCAGAATAAATATGGGCTCGTTCTAGGCATCACCAAAGAAAATCACTCAAGTAAATACCTGATATCTCAAATTATTATCTCCGCTATCCCGCTTTAAGCGCATCAAACCTCACAAGTATTCTAAAATAATAATAACACGCATCATTTAGAGGAAACTTGTGAAATCAAACATAGAACTTATCAAAAACCAACTCGACATTGTTCAGTTGATTTCCGAGAAGGTTAAATTAAAAAAAACAGGTAAAAACTGGATTGGTCTTTGCCCGTTCCATAAAGATAAACACCCTTCGTTTACAGTCTCATCAGAAATAGGGAGATATAAATGCTGGTCTTGTGGAGCAGCTGGAGATATTTTCAGCTGGGTTACGAATACAGAGCAACTTGAATTCATTGATGCTCTTAAATATCTAGCAGAAAAAGCAGGCGTTCCTCTTCAAGAGCCAAATCAGAATATTGGAAACCGTTCCCAACTGTTTCATGTTATGGAACAAGCTCAATCTTTTTTTGTAAACCAACTGAAAAACAATGAAAAAGCTAAAAACTACCTATTATCACGTGGTTTATCAGAAAAGACAATAGAAGAATGGGGACTAGGTTTTTCTCCTGACTATGGAGATGCACTCTCGTTTGAACTTAAAAAGAAGCAGATTCCTCTTTATACCGCTAAAGATCTATATCTTATAGAAAAAGATGCATCAGGTGGATTTTATGATAGATTTAAAGGACGAATAACTTTTCCTATTCATAATTACAGAGGCAATATCATAGCATATGGTGCCAGAACTACTGGAAGTGGTCATCCTAAATACTTAAATAGTAGTGATACTCCACTCTTCCAAAAAAGACAGAATCTTTATGGATTTTATCAATCTAAACCTGAAATTGCTAAAAATAATACTACTATTCTTGTCGAAGGATATCTAGATGTTATTGCATGTCATCAGGCAGGAATTAAGAATGTTGTAGCATCTCTTGGAACTGCTTTCAGTGAGGAGCAAGCTAAACTTTTATCTAAATGGTGTAATAAAGTCATCATTCTCTATGATAGTGATGATGCAGGAATAAAAGCTGCGAATAAAGCTGCAGAAATATTAAAAACAAACGATTTAACTCCCTATATCGTCATCCTCCCGAAAGGAGAAGATCCTGATAGTCTCATCAAAAAAGAAGGAGTAAATAGTTTCAATCAAATACTTACCCAAAAATTAGACTATATCTCTTATCAAATATTTCTTCTTAAAAAATTTCACTCACCTGATGATTCCATTTTCTGGGACAAAGTCTATCAACTTCTCCCTAAGTGCACGGATCCTCTTATGGTTGAAAAACATATTCTTGAACTCTCACACATGCATCCCGAGCTCAACGATCCGATGGCTGCTAGAGAAGCTATCCGGAAAAAAATATTTACCGCTCAAAAAAAATATAGTGCTCCTTCTTATTCTAACAAAACGATTCTATCACCTACGAAAAAAACAGCATTTCATCCTTATGAGGAAATTATTTTCAGATCTCTTCGATCCACTAAACTTTGTGAAAAAGCAATTGAGTTTTGTGCGAATCATTCCTGGTTTTTAACTAAAATTGGAGTCTATGCAGCAAAAGCAATCCATGATGTATACATGAATAAGCCTTTTACTACATTAAATGCCAACATCCTTGATTCAATCCAAATAGAAACTACAAAAGATGCTCTTATCGATTTATATATGTTCGAAACTTTATCCATTAACGAAAATGTACTCGATGATGCCATTAAACAAATAGAGAAAAAAAAACATCAAAAAGATCTTCAATCCATGAAGCAAGGTGCCATAAAAGACGATGAACTTCTTGCTCAGATTTCTAAACAGTTAAAAAATATATCCAGATAATCCATACTTTTTTACATGTGATTATTTACCCAATAAATCAACTTTAGCTATTGACAAAAAGTATTATATTGCATCTTAATAAATATTGAGGGCTAGTAAAACCATGAAATTAAATCAGTTAAGAACCGGAATTCTATCAACAATACTTGCAATATCGTTTTCTACATCATTTAGTTCTAAAGAAAGCAATGTGAATGAATCTATAAACACAGGATCAAAAGTATCTCCTGAAAAATCTTTAGTATCTGAATCTGATAGTCAAAATTCAACCCCATTAAGCACAACAGAGCTTCATCCATTATTCAAAAATGACAAAGAAACTATCTGCTTGGCATATAAAAATGGACTTAAATCTAAGTGGAGCAATAAATTACGATTAGACCCAACTGAATATGTAAAAGAAATGTTTTTAAATGACTGGAGTTATTTCAGTGACTACTATGCTTATGGGTATATTTTTCCAAAATTCGCAGTACTTCAAGCATACGGAAAAGGATCCAAAAATAAATTGAATAACTACTCAAAAGATGAAAAAGTTAAACATATTAAAAAGCTTATATCTACACCTCAACCGAAAAAACTTTCTTTCGATGGAAATATCACACTTAATAATTTAAATAAATACAATAATCTTAAAAGGCCTCGTTTTATCCTTATCGCTAACGAAAAACAGATACAACCCATTGAAAAAATAAAAAAAATTCAATACACAAAGAATGTTGAACGTGTTGAAAAAACCATAACCGAACCTGTAACTCAAACACGTACTATCTCTAAAAACATAAACGGAAAGATCGTCACAAGTGTAGTTCCAGGTTATAGCAGATATGTACCCATACAATATAATGAAAATTTCTATCAGGGAACATTTTCCGTAGATTTTCCAATGTTCGATGAAAATGGAAAGCCTTATATTAATAAAAAGACTGAATCCATTACTTTAAAAATTATTATAGGAAATCGAGAGTTTAGTGCTAATTATAATCTGAAAAAATTTAACAAAGAATTACTGAACCTTTAAAAACATCCTATAATACTAGACAACCTATCCTGCATTTACTACCAGGTTATATCTCTTCTTAGATAAAAAATCTAAGAAGAGATATATTTATGATTAACTTATAGTATTAATTAATCTATCTTCAACTTCATTACCAGTTCGTATTGCCATCATGCCATACTGTGCACTTCTAGAATACATATTTAAATCAATAATCGCTTTTGTTGCATCTACATTTGACTGTTCTAAAGAACCAGGTCTCAGAGTCGAGCGACTACCCGTACCAGCAATTCCAATCTGAGGCTCACCAGAGTTACCAGATTTCACCAGCGTGTTATTACCAACTCTTTCTAGACCAGCAGGATTTGTAAATGCAGCTAGTGCCATCTGAGCCAATGGTTTAGTCTGAGAACCAAAAATCCCAGTTATCATTCCTGTTTGATCGATACTATAATCATTCAATAGTTCAGCATTATTTCCATTTTGGCTTAACATATAAACATTTGCATCATCATCCGTACTACCCATATTCTTAAAATTCACTTTAACTTCAAAAGGCAAGTTATTTGTACCTGCATCATCAGGCAAACCAGGTATTTGAATAGTCCCAAGGCTTTCGGGGTTTTTTAATTTCCCATCGTTTCCAAATAAGAGCTGCTCATTCCCATTCTCTCCGGATCTGCCAATAATACCTTCATCACCTTCGACACCTCTTCTTCTAGCTAACCAATCCCATTTAATGGTTGTACCTTCACCTATTTCTGCATCTGTCGCTACGACTTTTGTAAATTCATACTGGATTTCCATCGATGAACCAACTGCATTGTTTACAAAACCACTTGCTACAAAAGTTGTACCATTTTCTCCATTCTGATCAGCAGCAGGATCATTTCGAGAATTCCTCAAATTTCCTGCCATTTCCATTAAAGATGTCTGAGCAGCAGAACTCGCTGCACCTTTTGGTACTGTTATATAACTTGTTGGAGTAATTTCAGCATTGGGATCGATATTGCCATTATCATCTGCCTTCCAGCCTACTAATAATTGACCAGTACTCTTATGTACCAAACGATTAGCTCCATCTAAATCAAAAGCCCCATCACGAGTATAACTAATACTTGTGCCATCACTTATCATTAGATAACCATCTCCTGTAATAGCAACATCACCCTTACGTCCAGTTAAAACAGCATTCCCTGCAGAAGTATCAACGTCTGTTGCTGATAACGTTGTACCAGCACCGAACTGAATTGCATTCCTTCCACCAACATTGCCAGATGGTCTTGAAGCTGGCTGCATCGTAGAATATAACATATCTTTAAATAATGTTCTACTACCCTGATATCCATTTGTATTTAGATTTGCAAGATCTGCACCTGAACCAGTCATTGCTCTTCTATTTGCATCTATAGCAGACGCTCCTGCCATTACTAATTGTCTCATTTCTTATATATCCTCCATGATTAGGTATCGATGAATTCTGAAGGATTATCCATTCCATCAGCAAGCCTCCTATTCGGTCCAGCTTATCTTCATCGATACCGGTTTATCTATACTATTACTGCACTATCGATATTAGTAAATACATTTTCTTTTAAATGATTCTTATCGACAGCAGTGATTACAGTCCTATTTTTCACGCTTACTACTAGGGCAACATCTTTATCATCTACTAAAAATAACGATTCTTTGGCACCCTTTCCTGCAGCCTTTTCTAACCCTTTAGCGATTCTATCCCAATCTTCTTTCTCTAACTGAATATTTCTACTCTGCAACCTAGAAGTTGCATGTTTGCTTACAGTCAGTTTAGAATCTAAAATATCTGAGAATAAACTACTATCTTGAGCATTCGCTCCAAGTGTAGGTTTAGTTTCTACAGGTGTAGCAATAGGTTGAATCTGCTGTAAATATTCATTAATCTTTGAATTTTGAATTGCTCCCATTAAACCAGTACCTTACTTGTTATTAGCCACTCCATATGAAAGCACTTGATCTGGTGATACATCAACTGTTTTATTACCAGATACCTGTACTTTAAACATGCCTCCATCTGCATTCGGAGTAAATGAAACCACAGTACCAGTAATTGACTTAGGTGCACTACTTTCTGGACCTAAAGAGATCGGCTCTGTTGTTACTTCTTTTCCTATTGCAGCAAGAGCCCCATTTGATCTCATAACTTTTACTAGATCTTCAAGCGCACTACTTGTTTTATCACTAGAAGATATTTGCTTCATTTTCACTAGATTATCAAACATATCTCCTACATTCATATTTCCACCACTTTCATCCATAGGATTAAAAGACATGGCCATAGTCTGTGCCGCGAGAGAAAGAAGATCATCTGATCCTAACTCTTTTCCTCTTTTATTATTCTTTGCTTTTGCTTCCTGCATTGTTTGAATGGGAGGAGCTAAAGACTCATTAATTCTAGATGTAATCATAATATATCCTTTATGCTAAATAGTTAATTCTATCAACGCCATTCTCCAGGTAACCAAAATTATTATTACTAATGTTCTGATCCGAAGGAATTACGTTAGAAAATTGCTTCAATGCTTTTAGCTGTTTAGCATTTTCTGCATATATATTTTCGTCTCTTGGTTGAGAACCCTGATGAAAATTGGTAGTATCATTATCTGCTAAAAATGACTGCAAATTAAATCCTCTATCTTCTAGACCTTGAGCTAAGAAATCTTTATTTTGTAGTAATTCCTGCTTCAAAGTACTATTCTGAGAAATAATACTAGCTTCTATATTAGAACCAAATGCTTTTACTCGAAGAGTAAGGGTTTCACCATCTGGACGGTTAAGATTGATCTGTATATGTCCACCTTTTCTATTTTTTGCTAAAACCTCTATCTTATCAATCATATCTTGAATAGACTTTGAAAAGGAGTCTTGTTTTTTCACAGCATCTTTTCCATTTGCTTGTAAAATATCCGATTTACCATCTACAGACCGAACTTCATTCAAATTCTGAGAAGATGAATGATCTTTCTTATTACTATTATTCGATGCAGATTCATCACCATTTTTATTTAATGATTGACTCTGATCTCCAGTGGAGATAGGTGCTGAAATACTCTCATGACGATTCTCTACCTTTAATGATTCTTGATCCTCTCTGCTAGAAACTTTTTCCTGAGCAGCTATCTCTTCTGATTTTATAGTTTCTTTTTTTTCGAGTATCAAATCACTATATTTTTCAGATCTATTTTCTACTTCTTCAGCAAGTTTATCTTTACTAATCACAGTTTCAGAATAGTCAACTGCATTTTCATCTTCAAGCGATTCAATACCAGAATAAGCATGACCGTTCACACTTTCTAGTTCTAAATCTTGATTTTCATCATGAGAAATATACTGTGCACTACCCAACTTCTCCTGAGCATCTAATACATAGAGTTGCTCCGTGCCTTTTAGTACACTATCCACCTCTTGATACAAATCTGGTGTATGATCTACACTGAGTTCTGAATCATCATGCTGAGATCGAACTTGCTTTTCCTGATCTTGATGAGATTTATTTTCTTTTACTTGATGACTCTCATCTTTTTTAGATTTTCTATTAGTATTTACATTTGTATTACTTTCTTCTAAGTCCAGTGTTTTTTTAGCAGCATTCGGCTGATTTGATGACACTTCTTGAAAAAACATATCTACAAACTGTTTGTTACTATCTCCTAAAGAACCTAAGTTCTGCAATAATTGTAAATTACCTACACTATCATCCTTGATAGGTGACTTCACGCTATTCAGACCAATATTATTCTGAATATAGCGAGAAGTCTCGGCTGATGTTATTTTTTCCATCGAGCTCTCCTCCTTACATGAAAATTATAGGAAGGACCCAGTATTTTTATTAGGAAAAAAATCTATTTTGAAGACATCTTTAAAAAAAGACATTTTTCAGTATTTGTATCAATCTTTACTCTCTCTGCAATCTGACACCCTGGAATCCATATCGGACCCGAAAAATCACATATTACCGGAAGAACTTTTTTACACATCGCAGATAGCTTATATCCATTTAATAAATCCGTCATTAATTTACTTCCAGACATGCCAAGAGGGATAAATCTATCTCCTTCTTGCATATTTCTCAAATGCAATGGACGCTTACATTTATTTAAATCAATATAAACATCAAGATTATCATGACTTTTTTTAAAATGTTCTAAAGGTACAACATCCGCAGATAAACTCCATCCTAATGTATGACTTTCAATAGAATCCGGTATATCTAACTGTGTTCTCATTATTTCTGAAGCTCCAGTCTGTAGAAATACATGCAGAAAATGGTCTTTTATGCAAAAAACAACTTTGCCATCCAGAGTTGTTATAGAAGAATTATTTTTCGACAATATATTTTCAGAAAGAATCTTCATCTGATCGAATGTAACTTTAGCATCAAAAAAATCTGCACAGAGCTTACATATTCTTCTTATTAACACCTTATCCATGTGGACTAACTTCTGAATATCAAGAAAGGTCTCTGAATGATTTGTTAAAAAGGACAAGTGTTTATTAGGAAATATTAAGCACGATTTCATACATTCAGCAGCATATTTATTTAAAAAACGATTCTCTTGACTTATAATTTCTTGAGTCATTTGTATAGAATTTCTAAATCCAGGATGTATCTTTTCCAGTTCAGGAATAATTTTCTTTCTTATTTTCACCCTAGAATAAGATTCATCTTCATTCATAGAATCCTCTACATATTCTAAATTATTCTCTATACAATAGTTTATTATTTGTTTGCGCGTGCATTGAATGAAAGGACGAATAATGTTTTCTCTTTTCTGAGGTATTCCTGCAAGACCTTGCATTCCGGTTCCTCTAACAAAATGGAATAGCATGGTTTCGATATCATCATCTTGATGATGCGCCGTTGCTATATAATCACAACCGGTTCTGCTTGCAACATCTTGCAAAAAATCATACCGCAACAATCTCGCCCCCTCTTCGATACCCCATTTTTTATTTTTACAAATCTCCGCTACGGGTGAACTGCCAGACACAAAAGGTATATCTAAGTTTTCACAAAACTTTCTACAAAAAGACTCATCATGATTTGCTTCTTGCCTTAACTGATGATTAAAGTGAGCTACAACAATGCTAGGGCAATACTTATGTAATGCATGAGTGAGAGAAATTGAATCTTTACCACCACTACATGCGATTAAAATCTTAGATTCTTTCAAATTGATATCATAATTTGTAAAGTATTCGAAAAGGTTATCTAGCATCTTACATAAGAATACCAATTTTTAGAAGTATATAGATTTAATTTAAACAGAACTTGTCAATAGCAAGGAGTAGCCTCTAAGTACGTAATCAAAAATCACCTATATTCAGAAAAAGGCTCTCCTATCAATTCTTTCTTTTTTTATGATTACCTGATGCTTCATCTGATAATTCAGAGGCTTTTCGTTTTTGATCTCTAAACTCAGACTGCAAACGAAATTCTAATTCAATACAACGCCTATCAGCATCAGAAACGGAAAAACCCCGTTTTATAAGAGATTGTTTCCTATGATCCAGCGTCTCTAGTCGACATTCATGCTCTTGAATACCAAGAGCAGAATCATAAGATGATATAGATTCATCATATTGATCTAATTTAAAGAGAGACAAACCTTTCAAGTGAAAGGTCTTTGCAAGATTCTTTCCTATCCACTCTGGGATAGATAAAGCAGAATCATAAGCATCTATCGCTTCTACATTACGACCTAAATCTGCAAAACATTCTCCTTTATTATGAAATGTCATTGCCCGGTAGTCAGTCCTATACTCAGGAATAGATAAAGCTGCATCATAGGTTTCAATCGCTTCATCGTAACACTTTAAATTATAGAGGGCAGCACCTTTATTCTGAAGTGCTAACGCTCGAGAAAATCTGGTACATTTAGGAATCGAAAGAGAGAAATCATAAGATTCTAGTGCTTCAGTATTACGATCTAAGCATCCAAGACATTTGCCTTTGTTTAGAAGTGCCCATCCTCGATCTTTGCCTTCGCACTCAGGAATCGAAAGAGCGGAATCATAAGCTTCTAGTGCTTCAGTATTACGTTTTAAAGTATCTAAGCATATGCCTTTATTGAGAAAAGTAAGAGCCCTCTCTGAGCCGGTATATTCATTAATAGAAAGAGCAGAATTATAAGCTTCTAATGCCTCCTCATAACAACCTAAGTTAAACAGAGATACGCCTTGGCACATAAGTGTTTCTGCTCGATCTTTGCCTTCGCACTCAGGGATCGAAAGAGCGGAATCATAAGCTTCTAGTGCTTCAGAATTACGGTCTAAAGCTTCAAGGTATTTGCCTTTGAATAGAAGTGTCAATGCTCGATCTTTGCCTTTACACTCAGGGATCGAAAGAGCAGCATCATAAGATTCTAGCGCTTCAGTAATACGACCTAAGCCTACAAGACTTTTACATTTGCCTTGAAGTGTTTCTACTCGATCTGGGCCTTTATATTCTTCAATCGCAAGAGCAGCATCATAACATTCTAAAGCCTCATGATAACGATTCAAGGCTAAGTAAATTCTGCCTTTAAGGCTTATTGTAAGCGCTCGATCCTTGCCTTTATAAACACTCACAGAAAGAGCTTCATCATAACTTTCTAATGCCTCATGATAACGATTCAAGGCTAAGTAAACATTGCCTTTAAGGTTCATTGTAAGCGCTCGATCTTTGCATGTATATACACCTATAGAAAGAGCTTCATCATAGGACTTAATAGCTCCATCATAACACTCTAACTCAAAGAGAGCAAGACCTTTATTGTAAAGGGTATTAGCACGAGATTTTCCTATATAACTTGAGATTGATAAAGCTTCATCATAATACTTGATAGCTTCTTCATAACGCCCCATCTCTTGAAGAGATACACCGATTTCGTAAAGCTTCTTAGCATCCTTTGCACCCTTACCAGAAGATGCAGATGCACCAAAACAACATGATACAGGAACTAATACACAGATAAACCAGATTGATAATGTCCGAAGTTGTAAACTCTTAATAGTTATCGAATATTTCATAGATAATCACCTTTTAATAATTTGCATTATACAGCATATTGCTATTTCCGCATTGAAATTGAATGATTTTATTGAAATTTGATTCACTCCATCAAATAGATTTATCTGCATCCTAACATAACTAAAATATCAGGAATCGCAGAACTATTGATTAAAGTGAGCTGCCACAATGCCAGAAAAAGGTTTGTACCACATCCAAGTAACTTAGGAAAATATTCCAGATGTTATACACAATTCAAAAGATATAGATGTCATTTAAACAGAACTTGTCAATAGCAAGGAGTAGCCTCTAAGTACATAATCAAAAATCACGTATCTACAAAAAGTTCTCCTATCAATTCTTTCTTTTTTTATGATTACCTGATGCTTCATCTGATAATACAGATGCTTTTCGTTTTTGATCTCTAAATTCAGACTGCAAACGAACTTCTAATTCAATACAACGCCTATCAGCATCAGAAACGGAAAACCCCCCTTTTATAAGAGATTGTTTTATTGGAAATATTCATAATTTTTATGGTCTATCATGGATATTCTTTTTGTTCTACTTCTCCTCCTTCCTCCTTTATTGTTTTCCATTTCCTCTGCTTTCCGCTTTTCTTGTTTTTGTCTTTTATGTTCTGCAAATTCAGATTGCAATCGCATTTCATCTTGAATGCAACGCATATTTGCATCTATCATTGGAATACCAAGCTTGATAAGTGTTAACTTTTTACGATTAAGAGTATCCAATCGATCCTCATGATCCGAAATACTAAGAGCAGCATCATAGGCTACAATTGCTTCATCAAAACGCCCTAAATGAGCTAAACTTTCGCCTTTGTTGTGAAAAGTAAGTGTCCTATCTGAGCCAGTATATTCATTGATAGAAAGTGCGGCATCATAGATATCTAATGCCTCCTCATAACGCCCTAAGCGATAGAGGGATAAGCCTTTGGCATTCAATGTCTTCCCTCTAGATTCACCTGTATGATCACGGATTGCAAGAGCGGTATCATAAGTAACTATTGCCTCCTCGTAATGCCCTAAACAACCAAAAGCATAACCTATATTGTGAAGCACACGAGGTCGATCCCAAACATTAAAAGAATCTAGTAGTTCTTGATTATATAATTCTAGTGCATCCTCATACCGCTCTAATTTAAGAAGTATATCACCTTTCAAAAAAAGCACATCTTCTCGAATGATTCCATTACACTCAGGAATAGAAAGGGCTGAATTACAGGCATCTATTGATTCATTACAACGTTTTAAGCTATATAAAGCATCGGCTTTGATTCGAAATGTATTTGCTCTGCTCCTACCTTTTTGCTCAGGAATAGAAAGTGCTAAACAACAGCAATCTACTGCTTCCTCAAAACGATTTAAATTGAAGAGAGCTTCGCTTTTATCATAAAGCTTATTTGCCCGAGCAGACCCTACACACTTTGGATTTGCAAGATCATCATCGCAACGGAATATTATTGCATCATCGGGGGGCAAATTTTCAATACAACATTTTCGTCCTTGTTTTATAGAAACAATATTGCCACATTCAGGAATTGACAAGGCCAAATCGTAAACTTCTATCGCTTCTTTATTACGACCTAACCTTTCAAGGCACGAGGCTTTCAAAGAATACTTCATAGCTCGACTCTTACCTACAACCTCAGGAATCGATAAAACTTCATCTAAAACAGCTAATGCTACATCATAACGATTTAACATTTCAAGGCAGAGAGCTTTGTCTGTAAGCATATCAGCTCGACTCTTCCATTCAATCCCAGGAACTGACAAACCTTCATCATAAGCTGAAACTGCTTCTTCATTACGATCTAATTTTTCAAAAAGATAGATTTTTTCCTTAATAATTTCCAATCGATCCTTGCCAGACAATTCAGGAATAGAAAGCGCTAAATCATAAGATTCAATTGCAGCGTTATAACGTTTTAAATATCTAAGGCAAAGACCTTTTCTATGAAACATATCTGCCTGATCTTTGCCTCTGTATTCACCAACAGAAAGAATATTCTCACAAATATCTAAAGCATCACTATAACGATTTAAATATCCTAGGCAAACCATTTTCAATTTCAGAGTATTCGCTCGATCTCTCCCTATCAATTCAGGGATCGTTAGAGCAGATTCATAACATCCGAGTGATTCCTCATAACGTTTTAATTTAAACAGAGCTTCACCCATACTATGAAGAGTCTGAGCTCGACCCTTACCAATGTAACCATCCAAGGAAAGAGCTGCTGCATACGCTTCTAATGCCTCCTCAAAACGATTTAATTTAAAAAGAGTCTTCCCTTTATTATGAAGTGTCTGACCCCGATCACTATCTTCCAGTTTAGAAATAGACAAGGCATCATCATAAGCTATAATTGCAGCTAAGTCAGGATTTATATTTTCAATACATAGTTTTTTAGCCGAAAGGGTGAACCCTCGATCTGGGTCTTTATATTCTTCAATCGCAAGAGCTGCATCAAAAGCTTTAATTGCTTCTTCAAAGCGTTGTAATTCATACAAAGCAGACCCTTTCTTATGAAGTGTAATCCCGCGGGATTTACCTGTATATCCATCTATAGACAAAGCTTCATCATAGTACTTGACAGCTTCATCATAACGATCCATTCCTTGAAGAGAAACACCAACATTGTGAAGTTTCTTCGCTTCATTTGCGCCTTCCCCTGTTGATGCTCCTGCACCAAAACAACATGATACAGGAACTAATACACAGATAAACCAGATTGATAATGTCCGAAATTGTAAACTCTTAATAGTTATCGAATATTTCATAGATAATCACCTTTTAATAATTTGCATTATACAGCATATTGCTGTTTCCGTATTGAAATTGAATGATTTTATTGAAATTTGATTCACTCCATCAAATAGATTTATCTGCATCCCAACATAACTAAAATATCAGGAATCGCAATATTGATGATTGAAGCGAACTACCAGAGTAGAGATACGGCAGTGCAAGGACAAAATCATACACTTTAATTAAGAATATTCTAAACAGAACCAACGACATCCGAAATCTTTTCAAGATATTTTTTTTGCCCGACATCAGAATTCTTTTTGGCATATTTATGAGTGAAGTCTGAAAAAATCTTTTTACCTTCAGGACTTAGTTTTTCCAAAAGAGAAATCAGCTTCTTCTGACAGACTATAACATCTTCTTTTGCTATACACTCATCTTCATCTTGATGTTCACTAAACTCCAAAAACAGATCGGAATCTAAACAAACTTGCAGAATAACATATTGATCTTTTTTATCCATGTTAGCAAGTAAGCCCAATACAACATCCTTATATTTAGTGTCAGTTAATATATTGTACAGAAATTCGTCAAAGCTATTAGCAAGTTTTAATACTCGGCGACCTTTATTATAAGAAAGCCAAACAGAACCATCTGGTTTACATCCGATTGGATTTCCTCTACTGTCCGAAGAAACTACGTACCAGCCACCAATCCCTGGCCAACCAGACTTACCATAAAATACAGTTTGCTTAACCACAGATCCAAGTTTTTTGTGCATGGAATCAGACGCATATCCAAAAATCTTAAAACCTAATAAGCTCGCTTCACCATACAAACTTAAAAATTCAATGTAGTCATCAGAAAACTTCAAAGCTAGTTCTTCTTCCATTTTCTGTATAATATTCTCAGTCACACCCAAGCCTACACGACATCCTTGTTCTAGTTCACATACACCTAAATCTGAACAAGACTTCATGTGTTTTTCTAAAAGTTCTTTAGTTTCTTCTCGCATCATACCCCTCTTAAATATTTATCACCAAAATCAAAAATAAGGAATAAAACCGGCATGATATGCATAGTTTTCTAGATATCTCTTTTTTGCTCCCGAATATTTTTCAGCATGGCATAACGCAGTCTGAGCAAGATATTTTTGACATTCGGGGCTCAAGTTTTCTAGATCTACTCCAATACATTCTTGTAAATCAACTACACCATCCTTGTCAATAGACTCACTAAACTCTAAAGAACAAAGAAAGTCTAATATAACTTGTATAATTACATCTTCATCTTTTTTATTCATTCTCATAGAAGCATGAGCTTGTTCACTATTTGTATATATAGCACCAGTTAATATCCTACAAAGAAAGTCATCAAAACTATCAGCAATCTTTTCGAACTTAGAACCAGCATCATGTGGATATACCCAAACAGAACCATCTGACTTGCAACCAATAGGGTTACCACATAAATCTTCAGAAATTATATACCCATCTTCCACACCTGGCCTGCCAAGTTCACGATAGAATTTTGTTTGTTCTACAACCCGACCTATCTTGCCATACATAGAATTAGCCGCATACCCATATATTTCAAAGAGCCCATACAGGTTTGCCTCACCATAATGGCGAAGAAACTCAATATAATCATCTGAAAACTTTAATCCAATCTCATCTTCCATGGATATTATCATATCATCGCTAACACCAATACCGACACAATATCCTTCACCAGGATTGCTTTTGACATAATCTAAACAGTCGCGTATATACTTTTCGAAAAGTTCTTTAGTATCTTCTCGCATCATACTCCTATTATTATCAGTATTCTAAACAGTTTTTTTACTATTCTAAAATCTAACAACTATGGCAGAAGTCCAGCATTTGATGAGATATTCTCCAGTGAATCCTTCTTTTCACCAGAATATTTTTTCGCATAGTTTCTTCCAAACTCAATAATCTGCTTTTGACATTCTGGACTTAGCTCATGTAAATCATCTGCTATAGACTCCATGAAACCAACTGCAGCATCTTCATCAATAGAATCACTAAATTCCAAAGAAAGAAGCGACTCTAAAATACTTAACATTATCAGCTCTTCATCTTTTTTATACATTCTGGGACTACCTCTATTTTAATTATTTTGTCAATATTCGTACTTTATATATAGGATATTCTTAATGAGATAGAAAATCATTCATCGTCATCATAGTCTCTGGGAATAATTCCTTTTTTACCATATTCGCTAAGTCTGCAAAAACAAATGGTGCAGAATATGAACAGCTCATATGCTACACCGTTAAGACCTATATACAAAAAGTACAAATAGTTAAATGATCAATGAATGTCAATCTTAGATTTATTATAAACCGTCATAATTTCACTTCATCCCCAGATATCAATGCTTCAGCGATTTCTAATAATTTTTCATAACTAAGTTCATACTCAGGACCTCCATCCATATAGCCTAAACGCTCAAGAATATCACTGAACTCTGAATCTATCTCACTATAACGATTCACATTAAGATAATGCGCCCATTCACCTATAGTTGGAACAGGCACACCATCCTCGATTTTTTCGCGTAATTCCTTACCAAACTTTCTGCGAGTAAAACCCAAGTCATCCATAAAATCTTCAGCAATTTCAAGTAATTCATCACTGCTATATCCATCATCATCAGTACATTGCCCCAGTGCATATAAATCAAGTAGAAATTCATCTAAATCAGGATCATAACCATCGGTATCCATATAAACACGGTATGCCCAAGAACTAATTGCAGAGAATGGTTCACAGTTATTAATTTTCTCTTTTAACTCCAAACCAAATTGTTTACGACTATATTTCACTGTTTCCTCCTCATTATTTTAAAAATGCTTTAAGTTCTTTACCAGTCATAGGATAATGATAAAAGCTCCTTTTTTCCGATGATACTCTTGTTGATGATAATATCCAAAAAAATTTTACCACGTAGCGTCTCTGGGAATAATTCCTTTTTTTACCATATTCGCTAAGTCTGCAAAAACAAATGGTGCAGAATATGAACAGCTCATATGCTACACCAGTAATACTTATATACAAAAAAACAAATAGTCAAATAATCAACAAATGTCAATCTTAAATTTATGATAAAGCATCATAATTTCACTTCATTCCCAGATATCAACGCTTCAGCAATTTCTAATAAGTTTTCGTAACTACGCTCATACTCAGGCCCTCCATCCATCCAGCCTAAACGCTCTAGAATATTCTTAAAATCTCTATCTATCTCACTATAACGATCAACATAAAGATAGTGCACCCATCTACCAATTTTTGAAACAGGCACACCATCCTCGATTTTGTCGCGTAATTCCTTACCAAACTTTCTGCGAGTAAAACCCAAGTCATCCATAAAATCTTCCGCTATTTCAAGTAATTCATCACTGCTATATCCATCAGCATTAGGATATTGCCCAATCGCATATAAATCAAGTAGAAATTCATCTAAATCAGGATCATAACCATCGGTATCCATGTAAACACTATATGCCCAGGAACTTATTGCAGAGAATGGCTCACAGTTATTAATTTTCTCTTTTAACTCCAAACCGAATTGTTTACGACTATATTTCACTGCTTCCTCCTGATTATTTTAAAAATGCTTTAAGTTCTTTACCAGTCATAGGATAATGCTGAGCATCTACATCGTATCCATCTATCATTTTAGGATGAACTCTAAAAAGAGAGAGAGAAGAATGAGAGACAATATCATTCTCCTTCCTGCTCTAACTCTTTTTCTTCTAGTAATAAATTATACAGAAAATCATCAAAACTATCACCCATTTTTTCTTCTTCAAAACCAGCATCGTGGTCAGATATCCACACAGAACCATCAGGCTTACAACCAATAGGGTTACCACAAAAATCTTCAGATACTATGTACCAATCAGCAATACCAGGCCATTCTTGAAACACACGGTAGTATGATGTTTGACTCACAACAGTGCTGCCTTCTCCATGCATAGGAACCGAAACACTATATCCATATATTCTATATGAGGAGATGCTCGTTTCTCCATAACACCGAAGAAATTCTATATAATCATCAGAAAACTTCAAGCCAAGTTCGTCCTCCATACCCTTGATAATATCATCGCTAACACCCAAGCCAACACAAAAACCATCACCAGGCCTACAGTCTAGAGTACGCAAACAGCTGGCTATTGATTCATGCAATAATTTTCTGGTTTCTTCTCTCATAATAATCCTCTGTTATATGTTTTTCTTAATATTTACTCTCATTTAGATAATGATTCTCTTCTACACTGCTCCGCCCTTGGCATTTCTTTATTAAAATTACGAAACAAATTATTCGAATCCTTTCTTTCAGGAGTATTTCTTCCAATACCACCTTTAGTACCTTTAGGATGCTGATTGATATTATTTGTCTTATGCTTATCACTACGTATTTCTACGATAAAAGCTCCGGGTTTTCTTTGATACTCTTGCTTATTATGGTGACCTATACAAGTACTTGACCATTAGCCTCTGTAATCGTAGCGATTAGAGAGGAAATACTTAATGATAGACAATATCATTCTTCTTCCTGCTCTAACTCTTTTTCTTCTAGCAATAAATTATACAGAAAATCATCAAAACTATCTCCAAGTTTTTCTTCTTCAAAACCAGCATCATGGTCAGATACCCAAACAGAACCATCAGGCTTACAACCAATAGGGTTACCACAAAAATCTTCAGATACTATGTACCAATCAGCAAGACCAGGCCATTCTTGTTCAAATCGATAAAACACTGTTCGTTGTACAACAGAAACTCCTTTTCCATGAATTGACACAACACCATATCCGAAAATATCATAACCTGCGATGCAAGTTTCACCGTAATACCGAAGAAATTCTATGTAATCATCAGAAAACTTCAAGTCAAGTTCATCCTCCATACCCTTGATAATATCATCGCTAACACCCAAGCCAACACAATATCCATCACCAGCCTTACAATCAACTAATTCTAAACAGTTTTTTACAGATTTATCCAATAATTTTCTGGTTTCTTCTCTCATAATAATCCTCTGTTATATGTTTTTCTTAATATTTACTCTCATTTAGATAATGATTCTCTTCTACACTGCTCCGCCCTTGGCATTTCTTTATTAAAATTACGAAACAAATTATTCGAATCCTTTCTTTCAGGAGTATTTCTTCCAATACCACCTTTAGTACCTTTAGGATGCTGAACACGATGACCCATCTTGCTCATTATGATGAGCAACTATTACTTGACCATTAGCATCTTTTATTAATAGCGAATAGGAACAAAATATATTCGCTTCCCGGTTTTTTCAGAGTGCTTAAACTAAGATCAAGAACCTATTATATCGGCAAGATTTTCTAACAATTTCTTTTTGTCTCCAGAGTGTTGTTCTGCATGCTGCACTGCTATTTTTACTAACTTGTGCTTTGCATCACTACTTAATTTTTGTAAAGTTTCAACGAATTGTTTTTCAAAAGAAAGCTGCTCATCTTGCTTGCATACATCGCCAAATTCAATATACAAAAGCCATTCTAAAAGAAGCTGCACAACCTCCTCTTCATCGCATTCACTCATACGGGGAGGAAGTGTTACTTGTTCACCATCTTCAAATACAGTCTCGGTTAATACCTTATATAGAAAATCATCAAAGCTATCACCAAGCTTCAGCTGTTCACCACAACGATAGTCCGCAAGCCATACAGAACCATCAGGCTTGCAACCTATTTGACCACCCCAACCATCGCTAGAAATAATATACCAATCTAATATACCAGGCCAGCCAGG
>JAUIKO010000015.1 GCA_030430755.1 Fimbriimonadia bacterium | reverse complement strand
CAATCTAGAAGAATTCCCTCTACGAATTCATCCTTATAACATAACTTTAAACATGAAGAAAGATATGGACCCAATAGCCAGGGCCAGACCGTACCTTGATGATATGATTTATCTCGATCGCTAAGAGCACCTTTATATCTAGATTTATACTTGGGATCATCAGGAGATAGCGTTCGCATTCCAACAGAAGTAAAAAGTTTTTCCTCTATCGAGCGCATTGCACATTTAGCTTGCTCAACATTCACAACAGCAAAAGGCAGGCTCATCGCTATAAGTTGATTTGGCCTGAGAGAACTATCGTGCAATCTATCCTCATTTGAATCCACAACATCATAGTAATATTCTTTACTTGAATACCAGAATTTTCTATTAAAACTCATTTTGACTTGCTCAGCTTCAAATATTAAAGACTCATTCTCCAAGTTAAGCTTTTCTTTTAACCACGCAAATATACATAAAAAGTTGTACCAAAGTCCATTTATTTCTACAGGTTTTCCTATTCTAGGAGTAATAACATTGTCACCGATCTTTGCATCCATCCAAGTTAATTGCACTCCTATCTCACCTTGAGTTATTAACCCATCTTCTGGATCTACCTTGATGTTATATTTTGTACCTTTATGATGCCAATGATATATCTCTTCTAAGACATTTAACATACTTTCAGCAAAACCTATTTCCCATTCAGACATCAAGGTTAAATATATTGCGTTTGCATACCAAAGAGTACCATCAACCGTATTATATTCCGGTTCAGTACCTTTATCAACAAATCTATTTGGGATTAAACCATTCTTCATTTGCTTTGCATAAGAGATAAGAATCTTTTTAGCTATATTTACTTTTCCTGTAGAAAGCAGTATCCCTGGTAGAGATATCATAGTGTCTCTACCCCAGTCTGTGAACCAAGGATATCCTGCAATAATACTTGATCTGGATTCACATTCAATAACAAATTTTTCTGATGCAAGAGCTAATTTATCTACCAAAGAATGAAGTGACCGACCTCCTTCTAAACTAGCCTTTTTTGATTCTATACAAGATAATTTATTAAAATCTTTATAGATATCCGTTTTTTTTTCAGTCGCAGCACAGATCACTTTATTGCTTTTAGCAGGAAGATTAAATGACCACTCTATTGGATTCCACAAATCGCCCTTGTAGGGTAAACCACGATCTAAATCTCTATGATATTCAAATTGATAATACCAATCATTTTTAATAATGCACTCGCCAGAAGGAAAATGCACAAAGAGAGGAACGTTGTGATGTTTTACTTCTAAGACATTTCCAGAGACTTCAAACCTTGATGGGTATGTATCACTTTTATAAAAATCTGAATGATATTCCTTATGTTCTACTAAAGGTTTTACATAAATTTCGATATTTTTTTCAGAAAGATTCTCAAGATTAACAAAAACCGTATTTGAATCCTCTGCTAAAATAATTTCTTTTTTAAATCGCACCCCATTACAATTAAACAACCAAGAAGTAGTTTTTCCTGTTTGAAAAGATTCTATATACTTATATCCCATTGGATGTACGGTATTCACATATTGATGAGTACTTAATTCATACATTTTATGATCTATCTTAACAGCAATATCTAAATGTGCTAATAAAACCATTCTCTTCTCAGGAGGAGATACTGCTGCAACGAGTAAGCCATGATACTTTCTTGTATTACTGCCCGCAATGGTTCCCATTGAGTATGCACCCAATTTATTAGTTAAAAGCCACTCTTTAATAGATAGATCTTTATATTCACCCTGAGAATATTTAAAGGTATACATACTATTAATCATCAGTCACCATTACAAATTTTTATACTGTAGATATTGGAATCGAAAGCCTATAGTTGTAAAAATATTTAAAATGCTTCACAATATAACCAAATGGTAAGATTTTTTTTTTAGTACTATTCTTTTTAACTCCCTGTGTTATTGTTTATCATACAACAAAACAGGTGTGGTTCTGCCTTATTGAAGAAAAACAAAAATTGAATAGAATTGAGTCTAAAATTGCAGACCTAGAAAATGAACGGAAAAGGTTAATCACAAAACTTTCTCACTATGAAAGTCCATTTGGCCAAGAAGAGCTAGCAAGAAAGCGTGGCTATATTTTACCTGGGGAAAAATATATACCAAAAAAAATACTAAACCAAGAATACAACAATTAACCAAATTAAATATTATAGAAAAACACACTAAATATGTTTTATAACAAGTAAGGATGATAAACTAAGAGATAGAGGTAAGTATGCAGGAATTCCCAAATTGGTGGTTGATTTTAACAGCGTTAGGCTCATGTGCCTTAATATTAACATGTTTCATGATTTGTTTTTTTATTTATCAGTCCATGACAAAAATTCAAAAACTATCTACTCAGCTTGAAACAATCCTACTTAACTGCGAAGAGATTAGTGTTAAAGGAAAAGAATTGATTGATGAAGCAAGTAATCTTCTAGAAGGTATAAAATCACCCATTCAAGATACTGCAGTCATATTACAAAAGAGCGCTAGTTGGATTGCTGGATTTGGAGAAAAAGCCACGCTATTTGCATACGGATTTAATATTTTCAAAAGAGTTTTTCAATCTAAAATATTTACTAAAAAACAAGAGAATAAAAAAACAGAAGATTCAGAAGAACGTTCAAAATAAACTGGATATGAATTAAGAATAATAATGGCAGGGGAGACAGGACTCGAACCCGCGACCTACGGTTTTGGAGACCGCCGCTCTACCAACTGAGCTACACCCCTATAATATTTATATCTTACCGTATATTTCTTCTAATTATCTCAACAGATCTTAATCAACGTAAAATCTCAAAAACCTAGACTTATTGTTGTAAATACTGTCTTATAATATTCCGTTTCTAAAAAACATAGAATTTAGAGAGATAATCTATAAGCCGGATTCTGTTTTTGTATAGCGATCTATCTATGCGACCTACCCTAGACCCAGGCGGACAACCTGATAAGTCTTCTATTTGGTCTTGCTCTGAATGGGGTTTACCCAGCCATATCAGTTGCCTAATATGCTGGTGAGCTCTTACCTCACCTTTTCACCCTTACCTGCAGTAATAACCTTATGGGTTACTTGATACTACATCGGCGGTATTGTTCTCTGCGGCACTTTCCATCGGATCACTCCGTCCTAGCTTACACTAGGCATTCTGTCCTGTAGAGTCCGGACTTTCCTCTTGTAATTTCATACAAGCCGCTACCCAATCATCTCTCTAAAGTTATCTTTATTATATCTTAAAAAGCTTAAACAATTTTATGTATAAATCCAAATATTATAAATATAAATATAATATTGCAGAACACCACACATTTCATACAGTATATTACCTGTGTTTAACCATTCAACATCTTCCTTTCTCCTTGTATAAAAACCAGTATATTGAAACAGTCTAATAAATTCAAATCTTCAACATTTAGAAACTATCAGCAAACCCCGATATAACATTTGAACGAAATTAATAAGTGCAAAGTTAAAAGACATGCTTATATATTAGCTGTCTTTTCTATGCTTATAAAGGTAGGCAAGTATAAATATCAGGTGTTATATGCCGCCTGTGAAACATTTTGCATTATATATAAAAAATTGTGAGTGAGAGTGAGATTAATAATGAATAATAGAAAATCTAATCGTCTTTTTAATATTGCCGGAATGGTCGTTTTTATGGGTTTAGTAGGTTGTGGCGGAAGTGAAAACACCTCAAGTAAAAGTAGCCTGAAAAAGAGTTATAAATCGACTACTTTATCAAAGAAGTTCAGTAGTGCTGCTACCTCAACACCAAGTAAATCTAAAGCAGCAAGTGCTGATTTAGATAATGATGCTGTTCTCTATGAAAAAGTAAAGAATATTTATTCCCAACTTCGTGAAAAAGGGATGATAACTAAAGATGATCTTGATTTTCTTAGAAATAATTCTAACCAACTTCACTCAAAGGGGAATAAATATTGGTTAATATCAGATACATCTGGTAATACATTCTTCTTAGAAGTAGATCAAAATAAACCTACTATTTATACCCAAGAAAAATACGTCTATACAAGTATAGAAGATCAATATAACTTATTAGATAACGGGAGCGGAATATTTTTAATAAATAAAGATGAAAGAGAGTCTAGTGAAAAAGTTAGAGACCCGATATCTACTAGGACCTTTAACGATATTTACTACACTAAGATATTAAATGGAGAAAAATTAACTAAAGATGAGTATGAAAAATTCTCTATAGGAAAACATGACTCTCTCTTTTCATATGATAACACAAGTGCTCAGAACGATGTACAACTTGCTGTCAACTTATCCAACAAAGATAATAATTATTACATTGGTTTTTCACATAGCACCAAAAATGGTTTAACTTCCAGGAGCGATACATATCAATACGTATTGGATAGTAATCAAAACATCTTTCTTCCAAATAACAGTATACAATCTGAGTATAAAACATTTTTATCGACAAGTAGCACAGAAGAAACCATAAGTCAAAATAAAACCGATACAGTTCAAGATATCACTACAAATGAAAGTAATACTGAAGACAAAGAAGCTGCAAAAGATGAAAAACTATCCTTTAATTATCAAAAAATTACATCCTATAGCGAATTATCAAAAGAAGAGTATGAAAAACACCTCTTAGCTAATCCAGTTACAAATGATGTGTATAAAGACGGAGATTGTCAATATACTATTCAAACTACACAAGATGGCTTTAAGTTTAACTTTCTTGTAATGCCGGCAGGCATGGAATACTCTGCTGAAACATACATATATCAATGGAGTGAAGATAAGCAATTTCTGATTTCTACAAATGAAAACAATGCAGAAGATAAAGATATTGATTATCCCAAAAAAATATATAGTGATGCAGAGCAAGCTGCATTAGATGCTCATTCAAGACCTGACATATCTCAACCGAACTTTAGGAATACTTCAAGTCCTGATCAAGAAAAACAGTCTGTATCTGATGATTCTAATTCTAATGAAGATATCTCTGATCTTATTTTAGAAATGATCATGGCAAAATATTCTTATGATATCAATAACTATCAATATAATCAGCTGGTAGATTATGTAAACGATACGTTTGATAAAAAAATCGTTGGAATAATCAATGAAAATGCAGAAAGTACACCTTACTCGAAAGAAGAAATAGTTTTAGAACTACAAAATAAAATTAAAAATGTTATCGATCATTTTGAATCAGAAATAGCAAACATAGAAGCTAATACAACAGAAAAAATTGCTGAAGATAACCCTAATACATCTCACGATGAAGATTTAAATCATATATTCAATACCATTCAAGAACAGCTATCATCTATAAATCTAAGCTTGCCAGAATATGAAGCAACGATTATTGAAGGATCATTCCATGGATTTAAGGATCTAAGTAATCATGAAAACAAAAATCAAGATCCCATCGAAGATGATAATATCCCTACCGACAATGATTTTCCATATCCTATTGATCAAGAGCCTGGAATACCATATAATCCAGTAGATGAAGGGGATGGATTTGATAATGGCTACCAACCTGATCCTGAAAAGTTATTCGAAATTTACAATGCAATCTTGTCAAATAAAGAAATATCTTTCGAAGATGCAATGACTATTTATGCTGGACCGCACTTTCGAGCAATAGAAAAATATGAATCCTATTCGTTTCATTCGGAAGATACAAAGATAAGAATGATTATGGAATCAGACAACCCCGATCATTACGCATTTTTTACAATTTGTATAGATTCTCACGACGAAAATAGTGAACTCGATTCTAAAAAATTCTCTAAATATTATTTCAAACACAAAACTTCAAATGTATATCAGATACTAGATTTACAAAACATTCAAACAAATAATAGCTTAGATACAAATAGATTCACTCATCTATATAATCAAATCAGTGCAAATCTTCCAGTATTGTTGGAGGATATTGAACATATTCTATCAAATCAAAATACTCCATATATACATAGTGCAGGAACTATCTTCAAGCCAAAGGATAATATCCATGCAGTTATCACTGTAGTCACTAACGTAGATGATTTATCTCAATTTGATTCTAGTGAACCTTCACATGATGAACATTTAGTAAATGATTCTATGTCTAACATAGCAAATAGCTCGAATTCAGATATACGCATACTTCTATTTACACAATCTGGAGATACATCGGGAGAATATCAAAATGAACTCATACCGCTCCACTATCATAAAGATATAGAATCAGGTACATATGTTTATCAAGAAGATTCACCTGAATCCATTCCTAACACGCCACCCATATATGTTGATGAGCAAGATCCAATTTTACAGGAATTCATGAATCAGATGGATGAGATCATCAATCTCATCGAACAACTGAAAAATAAAGAACAAACAGAAGATAATTTAAATGAAATTGAAAATCTAAATACACAACTACAAGAAATACAAAGCCAAATTGATCAACATATCAATACCATGCAAGAGAATCCAGACATGATGGATCCAAACCAAGAACCAGGCATGGATGGTGAACATACTGGAGAACAACCACCAATGGATCCAAACCACGAGCCAGGTATGGAGGGTGAACACAATGAAGAGCAACCACCAATGGAAGGCGAACCTAACGAAGAGCAACCACCAATGGAGGGAGAACATACTGGAGAGCTTCATGGTGATCCAAATATGGATGGACAAGAAAATCAAGAAGATCCAATCCTAAATGAACTCATGATGCAAATGAATGAGCTCATGATACAGATTGAACAAAATCAAGACAATCATGAAGTTATACAACAACTTAATGCACAAATAGAAGAACTACAAGTACAAATTGATCAACATATCAATACCATGCAAGAAGATCCAAACATGATGGATCCAAACATGGATCCAAATCACAATCCAGGTATGGAAGGCGAACATACCGAAGAACATCATGATGATCCAAATATGGATGGACAAGAAAATCAAGAAGATCCAATCCTAAATGAACTCATGATGCAAATGAATGAGCTCATGATACAGATTGAACAAAATCAAGACAATCATGAAATTATACAACAATTTA
>JAUIKO010000007.1 GCA_030430755.1 Fimbriimonadia bacterium | reverse complement strand
TCAAAATCGATAATCTCAGCACCGAGCTGCAAAAGACCATCGCGCATATTACGGTGACCATGAGCGCCATCACCAGTGGGTTTATCATAACCAGGAGCATAAAGAAGAATTTTTAGCATAACAAGCATTATTATTGGTTAAATAATAATGGATATTTGGATTTTTACTAGGATCAAAAACTTTTTTATGTAAATGCACAAAAAAACATTCTTAAAAATTAGAGCTTTTTTCAAGAGAATAAAAAATGATAGGTGTTAATATACTTGATTGTTTTTAAATATTTTCACTAAAAAAGATTCTATTACTCTCGAACATTTTGTTCCAATAAATTCTCCTGCGGGCAATGGCTTCACCCAGATAGAATCAATCCCAAATCGATTTGAAGACAGAATATCCGTTAGTAACTGATCTCCAATCATAATGCAATCATCTCGATTCTTTCCTGTTTGACATAAAACCTGATCATGCATATAAGTAAAAGGTTTTATGAGCCCTCTAACATAACGTATGCCTAATTCAGATGCAATATTCTGTAAACGTCCCGCTCGATGGGTGTTACTAACTAGATAAACTAAAATACCATTCTTACTAAGATTAAGAATCCAATCTTGAATTTCTTTTACAGGCAAAGAATCATTCCATCCAGCAATCGTACTATCAACATCTAATAATAAGACTGATTTTTTATTGGTTGTTAAAAAATCTAGAGTTACATCTGTAACATGATCGGTTAAATATGTAGGACAAAAAAGACTTAAAAATTTATTTAATTTTTTTTTTTCTGTTTTAAACATAGAGTCCTACTTTTTTTTATTCCTAATACTATTTTGCTTTAATTTTATTAATTCCCGCTGACGCAATCTTATACCAACCTTGTGTTCTTTAAAAGTTCTGGAAAAATAGTGTTTTTTGGATTCAGGCAGATATACAAAAAATAACTTATTATGTTTTGCAGGTTTCAATGCTGCTTGAATAGATTCTAAGGAAGGGGAGCAAACAGGTTGGGAAGGTAAACCATATGAATGATAGGTATTATGTTTTAACTTAGCATTGCTTGTTTCATTAGGTTTTAACTCTCTCCACTCATTCATAGAGTATAGTGCTGTACTACATAACTCTAACTTCATTTTTTTCTTGAGTCGATTCTGGATAACACCGGCAATCAGTCTTTTATCTTCCATGCCTCTTCCCTCAAGTTCTAAGAGTGAAGCTAATATAAGAGTTTCGTGAAAATTTTTGTTATCTAAACTAATCGGTACTACTTTTTTGGAATAGTTTTTTAATTGTTTACGTATAACCAATTCTGCTCGAAAATTCTCTGGAAAATCATAAGTATCCGGATATAAATATCCTTCAAGTGTTTTAATGTTTTTAGGTAAAAATTCAAACTCCTTTTGTATATCGTTATTCAAAAAAGAAGCTTCTATATATTCAGTACAAGAACACACTTTTTTTTCTTCTAATAATTTGCCTACTCGATGAATCCACCATCCATCTGGAATGCGAATTAGATTTTTCACTGGTTTATTAAGCACAATAAAAATATCATCCACATGCATGCCAGGAAGAATTTCATATTTTCCCTTGTTCACGATAAATTTATTCTTCCATCGACGTGCATAAATATCAAAAGCTTTTCCGCTACGAATAAGTTGATTCTCTTCTAACATTCCTCCAAATTTTGCAACCGTCATATTCTCAGGTACTTCTAATACAAAAATATCACCCTCATAATCCGATTCTAATCCATACGCAAGCCATTTCTGAAAAATTGTGAGTCCAACTACAACAATTGCAAAAATACCAATAATAAAGGCAGCAGTATAATTTAAAAACTTCTTAATCTGTTCATTAATTTCCATACTCATCAAAAAAACGCTCTAAAATTAAACATGCAGACTGGGCATCTAAACTCTTTTTTCTTCTGGAAGCTTTTACTCCCAACTCCCAGAGTCTGGTTTCTGCCTGCTTTGTAGTTAATGATTCGTCTATCGAATATACGCTCATACTTGTACTTGATATAAGTTTATCTAAAAATATTTTAGCAGGATGTAGAGATGTATCTACATCTTCTTTAGAGTAATTCATATATCTTTTAGGTATTCCTACAACAATTCCATCAACATTTCTTTCTTTTGCTAAATATAGGACTAGATCTATATCTTTATCCAAAACTCCTGTCGACATTTCGTTTTTAATAGGAGTAACTATACCTATACTCTTTATACCAAAAGCGAACCCTATCCTTTTTCGTCCATAATCTATACCGATAAAAGTATCTCCCATCAATATAAAGTATAATCGATACCCCACATTCAGATGAGACTTCCCTGGTAAATACAATTGGGGCTTTATGCCTTTCTAACGGAATAAATGCAATCCATTTCCAATAGAGGTAAAATTTACTAAGATTAATTCCTCACAGTTACAAGATATATCATGTTTACATTTAACATTAATAGCGCTCATTCTTTTAATAAGATCCTCGTATTTATAATATTAACATCGACGTCAATAGGGTGTGGAGGTAAATGTTGTCATATCCACCCAAAAAGTAGCATTGCCAAAACTGACCACGATCCATCTAGCGAGCAAAAAACGCTTCAAAAAGAACACATCTCAAATAAAAATAGTTTGGAAGAAGAAAATAACAAACTCAAGCAAGAGCATGAGAAATTATTACTAAGCGTAGATGCACTCACATCTATTAAAGAAAACTTAGAAGAAGAAAATAACAAATCCCTAGAAGAACGCAAGCATCTTCAAAAAGAACATCAAAAATTATTATTAAGAGTAGAAGAACTCACATCTAACAAAATTGATCTGGAAGAAGAAAATAACAAACTGGAAAAAAAACGCTCTGATCTTATAGAATACAATCAATCTCTACAAATACAAAATAAACTCCAAGAAGAACATCAACAATTATTAGCAAACGTTAAAGGACTCACATCTATTAAAGAAAACTTAGAAGAAAAAGTAAAAACATCTCTAGAAAATATTTATAAACATCTGAGAAAGAAAAAAGATATTGATAAAGCAGAAAAAACGATTGGGTCCTTGATTAAAAAGATAGATTCTAGTATCACTAATACAGATGAAGTTACCCAAAGGTCAAAACAACAAATTGAACTCATTCAAGAATTCACAGAAGAATTCTCATCAAATTTAAATAATTATGAACATAAATAACACATTTCAAATCTATATAAAATCTAAAATTTTACTTTTTATTATATTAGGATCCATTTTTACTGTTTCCAACACAATGGAAAATTCGGCTGATACTAATCAAGGCTCTGATACTAAAATTGATAACAAATACACTGATTCTTCTAACTCGGAAAAAATCAATAACGATTTTCAGGATTCAATTAAATCTGTGAATGAAAATCCTAATTCCTGTTCATCTAAAATAAAAACATCTATTGAAAAGCTAGACAAAATTATTCTGTTCCAAAAATTTGATAGCTTTATGCTCGATGGTCCTGATAGGCCAGATAATGCACCAGATCCTAATTGGGATGTACATCCGGAAATTGTTGCGATGGGATTAGAAAACAGTATTGAACGTGCCTATCGGTCTAAAAATACTGAATGTTTCTTTCTTCGATCAATATTACATGAAATTCAAGACGCCATAGAAATCAATGCTGATATAGCTAAAAAAGATAATACTACTTTTGAAATACTAGGTTCTCTTGCACATACGATGCACCAAGATAACGAACATGAGGTTCAAAATACTTGGAGGAATATTTTTAAAAACACAGAGAACAACGAACTACTGGCATTAAAAGATCTTTTCCAGAAGAATATGGAACTTTCTAAAGCTTTTGAAAAACGTGCAGAAAAAAAAGAGAAAAATAAATTGAAAAATAGTGTAAATACTGCCTTTGATAATATTCCTACCATTTGGGATTTAGCAAAAAGAGTATATCTTCCAAGTTTAATAGAACAACTTACAAATATAGTAAATAACACTCCGCAAAATGCAAGCACTCCTGAAAATCGTTTAACATGTATATTCTCACTTATGCAGGCTGGCGAACTGTTCAAACTACTCCCCAATGAACTATCATCAAATCAGAGTTGTATATCTGAATCCATAAGCTGCAGAGATAAATTCTGCCATGCTCTAACCTCACGTTTGGAAAATATTATCAACAATACAGAAAGCAACGAACATAAACCAGACAAGGTTTTTGCTGATACTAAAGATTTTCTAAATTATATACTAACGGCACTGAATTCAAGACTTAAATCAGAAGAAGCATCATTTCCAGAAGCTTCGTATTTTACGAACATCAAAACTTATTTTGGATATAACGAAACGTGGAAGAGTAAAAAAAGTGGCAAAAAAAATACTGATCCTAATTTAGATCCTGATAAAGAAACCATCGCTCTCATTAAAAACACACTCGAATTTATCCAAGATAAAGTTGGAAAAGAAAATATTAAAAATCTAGATTGGTTTTTTGCTAAATTAGAATTTAATAACCTCTTAAATGGACAGAACACAGACTTTATAAATAATAATACAGCAATCTGTGAATATTTAAAAACCTCGTATCACAACTCTATAGATAACTTTTGTGATTCTATCCCCGTAGAACCAGAAGACAGCATTGATGCTATATATCATAAAATAACAGATAAATTTGATCATCCCTTTACAATCCCAAAAATGAACCAAATACATGGAAAGCTATCACTCTTTAATTATAAGAAAGATTACAAACATTTACATTGTCCTTTTGAACATATAGGCTTATTTAAAAAAGCATTAGAAAATTTACAACCCACAGAAAAATTATCCATTAATCTTATTCTCTACATTCTTTTAGAGGCCGTTAAAGAACCTACAGTAAACAGTAATCCTAAAATCAAATATTATGAAGCCATGCAAAAAAGTGAGCTCTATACCAAAAATTCTGATACACTCAGAGATATCCGTAACTTCTTTGCCCATCCCAGGCCAGAAGAAAGTATAAAAGATTGTGTATCCAAGAAAATACACCTTCAGGAAACAATTAGCAGCATGCAACTGCCTGAAGAGGAAACATTTCAAATAGAACCACCACCATTCCAAAACGAGGAAGAGGCTATCGCCAGAATTTACTTTTTATTCCAAGACATCCTCATAGAACTAGAGGGGGCATCTGATGAAAGCTAAACATTTCAAAGAAATAAGATGTTTTATCTTTATCTTTATCTTTCTTGCAACTTTTAATATTAGTTACTCTACAAACGATTATTACCGTTCTTGTGGCTCAAATACTGAGCTTATAGATGATATAAACACACTAAATTACAGTGAAACTATAAAAAATGCTATTAAAGTTTTACACAAAATTATTCGCTATCAGAAGTTCGATCGGTATATGCTAGATGAGTCAGATAGACCTGCTGATGCCCTACCCAACTGGAATACTGAAAACTTACATCGCATGAAAGATGCTATCGATTTTTATTCCCCTATACAAGGTGTAAGAAACACGGAACTTGAATCTTTCTTTTGGGAAGCTATTAAAATCTTTGATTTTAATAAACAAAAACAAGAAGATAAAGCATTACTAGTTCGATACAGAGACCTAGAACTATTAAGTATGATTAACAAGGATTACATTTCAAACAAAGATTCTATTAACAATGAAATCAAAAGGATTTTTAAAGAGACCGATGAGTTTGAAAAATATAAAGATTTACTAATAGGTATTGCTGAAGGCGAGAATACTATTAAAAAGAATGATCAGGAAGTACAAAATATTTGGAAGACAATTCATTCTTTAAAAACATCTCAACAATGCGAAAATACATGTAGTATTCCAGAACATGAGTATTGTGAACCGTATTATGACAATGAATTATATAAAAAAGCCATCGATTCGTTGACACGTAGAAAAGAATTTTTAAACCTAGAAAATAAAAAAATCGAAGCATACTGTAATGAACAATTTGAACTTATTCCATGTCTGATAGAACTATCACATACTATTTATTATCCAGGAATAAAAGACTTTTTAACAACAACAAAAGAAATAATACGATCCATATATTTATTAACTTATAAGTCAGATTCCAAAGCAATGGATACAAGGTTTTGTTTATGTATGCTCCTAATTGAATTGGGTGAATTAGCAATTTTAGTCCCGAAAAGTATTATGAAAGATAGTAATCTGTGGAACAATTTCCATAAATACCGAGGTGCATTAGCCCATTATCTTCCTATTCATATCGATAACTTAGAAAATCCAAAATACAACTCCCCTTTATTTAATGCTAAGGAATTTTTATTGAATTTTATTTATCTAACGCTTCAAACATCTACGACAACACCTAATACCAATCACCTTAGTACTCTTGGTAGCAAACTAGGATATAAAGATAAATCGGATGAACTAATTAAACCAAATAGTAGTAATCCTAAACACCATCCTAAAGAGTATTTTAAAAGTATAGAAGGTGTTAACTATTTAAAACATATTTTAGATAAATATGAATCCATTGTTGGAAACATAAAAATAAGCAATTTACAACTCGGTGAAAACTATTGTCCATTCCGAGATATCTTGTTTAATTTTTTTGAAGATATACAAAAGAACAATACCAACATATTCCAACCAATATACGTACATTATTTACAAACAGGTGATAGTGATTGTTTATATACTCTAGTAGATAAATTATTAAATTCTATCGATTTTAAACCATCTGATAAGTTAGAAACTCTTATAAGTAAAATCACTCATAAGATCGCAAATGATGCGGGTACAACTCCAGATAATTTACCACTCCAGCCATTTACACAAAAAGATAAAACTTACCTAGGCTTAAAATTCAGTAAATCGAAGAAACCTATTTCATACGATATGTGGGATAAAATAGATCCAAACTCCATAGATTATTTTGATTATCAGAATAAAACTATAAAAACATTAACTGATCAAATAAAGAATCTATCAGTCATAGATAAATACTCCCTTAATTTTATTACTTACTCTATAACAGAGATACTTACCAAGCAATATGAAAATTTATTAGGTGAAGACAACTGTAAAATTATAAAAGAATATAGAAATTATTGGGCACATATAAGACCAGATAACTGTTTTCCTAGCAATAGTACTACTTCAAAAAATCAAATATATGAATCTATTGCAATGGCTGGTATTTACTTTTTATTCCAAGACATTCTTATTGAACTGGAATCAAAAATTCTTTTCAAACAACTTCCCTCGAACGATAGCATCGCTGACTAAAGTTTAATCATCTAATTTAATCTGGTTAATAAATTCGACTTCAGCTCGTGGGCTAACTTCATTAAAAGCAAGAACGGGTAAGCGAGCCTGGTACCGGATAACTAATCTATACAGAGCAAGTCTGAGCTGTGTATTACACAATAGAATAGGATTATAACCCATCCCGATTGCACGATCGTAAGCATCTTCTATTTTGCCAATAATCTTCTGTTGGAGTGTAGGGTCGATACTTAGTGAAGTACCAAATGCATTTGTCTGCACTGCATCTGCTAACTGTTTTTCTAAGCTTGGAGCAAATGTAATGCAGTGCACCTTGTTCTCATCGTTCATATACTGACTTGTAATCGTTCTGGAGATAGCTGCACGAATGACCTCGCCTAACTGATCTGGATCTTTGGTTTTAGGAGCATAATCAGCAATAGTTTCTAAAATAGAAACCATATCACGGATAGGAATTCTCTCTCGTAATAAATGCTGTAGCACTTTCTGTACATCTCCAATTGATACCAGATCGGGAATAAGTTCAGATACTACTGCTTTATTTTTCTCTTTAACATTGTCTATAATCGTCTGTACATCCTGCCGAGTTAAAAGTTCTGCTGCATGTTGCTTTATCACTTCGTTTAAGTGCGTTGATATCATTGCACTGGGTTCTATGATTGTATACCCATTCAACATCGCTTCATCCTTAAATTTAGGATCGATCCAAAGTGCATCAAGACCAAATACAGGATCCTTGGCTGGAGTCCCTGGAACCGACTCAGAAACACGGCCATTATCCAGCGCCATTAACATATCCGCTTCTGCAGTTCCTCTAGCGACTTCTTCTCCACGTACCTTCATGGAGTATTCATTTGCTTCCAGAATAACATTATCACGGATTCGAACACTCGGAACAATAAAACCCATTTCACTTGCAAACTGCTTTCTAATTCCCGCAATTCTATCAGTAAGATCACCACCAACTCTTGGGTCTGCAACTCTGCTTAATCCATATCCCACTTCGATTTCTAATGAGTCTACTTCTAGCAATGATAATACAGATTCAGGACTGTTAGGATCAACCTCCTCTTGTTCCAGTTGTTCATCCTCCCTTTCAGCTAATTTTCCACCTGATTGTGCAAGTTCTAACAACATTGGATTTGTTTGAATATATCTCGACAATACTAAAAGTGCACCACCAATACTTAAGAAAATAATGGTTGGAAATCCAGGAATAAATGCAAAAAGTACTAGAGCAATTCCTGCTGACATCAATGCTCTCGGTTGAGCAAGAAGTTGTGCAATCACTGCACCGCCCATAGTATTATCCTGACCAGCACGAGTAACCAGTAGACCACTCGAAGTAGAAATAAGAAGTGCCGGAATCTGAGAGACTATACCTTCACCAACAGATAGAAGAGTATATGTCTTCATGATAGTCATAGCATCTCCTTCACCACGCATAAAACCTACTGCAAAACCTCCAATAATGTTCACCACAATAATCAGAATAGAAGCAATAGCATCACCACGAACAAACTTACTCGCACCATCCATAGAACCATAGAAATCAGCTTCCATCTTAATATGTTTTCTACGTTCTTTAGCCATTTTCTCATCGATAATACCAGCCGCAAGATCTGCATCGATCGCCATCTGTTTACCAGGCATACCATCTAATGTAAACCTAGCTACAACTTCCGAAACACGTCCAGCACCATTGGTAATTACGATAAACTGAACAATAACAAGAATAAGGAAGGCTACAAAACCTACTACAAAATCTCCTCCCATAACAAACTTACCAAAAGTTTCAATAACCTTTCCACCATCACCTGAACCTAAAATAAGCTTAGTAGCAGTAATGCTAAGAGCCAGTCGGAAAAGAGTTGTTATCAATAATAACGAAGGGAAAATACTTAATTTTAACGGATCATCAATATTTACCGATGTCAAAAGAACTACAACCGAAATCGCGATCGCAATAACCAGACCTGTATCTAAAATCCAATGAGGAATGGGTAGGATTAACATCGAAACAATAAGTAACAATGCTAAACCTAACATTAAATCTGTATTTTTAAATATATTTTTAAAATTATCCATAAACTAGTACTAATACGGTCCCTAATTGTATTTTAGGTCTATATCTAGTATTCTTACAGTTTACGGATTAAAATTGCAATTAACTACTAGCTATTAGGATTAATTAATCGAAAATAATAGTAATATACATCATCTATAACTTTAGGAAAAGGTCTATATGTAATTTCGTTACTCAATAACGCATTTTCTAATTTTCTCAGTAATGCTCCATCGGTACCTGAAGGATAGATCTCTAGCTGAGTTTTTTTAGGCAAAAATTTTAGCCATAGTGGACTTTCATCATTCATGGTTAGATACTCAAAGGTCAATCTGATTTTTTTTAAATTTCTGCATAATCCTAAGTACTCCAAACCATCATATGAACAGAGCGAATCACCTATAACAGATACCTCTTCTAGTTTAGGAAAATAACTTATAAACTTAAAGACATCCTCATCTATTATCGCAAAACCTCCAGTATGAGAATAGTTTAAAGCTAAAATTTCTTTTACATCTAATTTAGCAAATGAATCTAGTAAACCTTTGCTCCAGTCTATTAAACCATTATAATTACCTCGACGAGAAGAAAAATTTAAAGGCACCAATAATTTTCTAACAAATTTTATTTTCTGGAATAATGGTATCAAAGATGCTGATGGAATATTCATATTGATTTGTAAACAATATACTTTTATATAATCATAATTAGCTTCTAGAATTGAATCTATATCTAATTGGTTATCAATTACTAAGTTTCTTATAATACATGTTTTAACTTTACGGAATTTTGAAGCAATATTTCTTAAATCAGGATGTCTATATTGTGTACCACTATTAATAAATAACTTCTTTACAACAATATCATTATATACATTCAATGCAGAACAACATGTATGATCTATTTCCAAAACATCTAATTTCTCACCTAGATCAGAGTATTGAAAAAAAGCATTTATATCAGTACAATGTTTTATCTTTGATAACTTTAGTTCTTTTACAGATCTCAAATTAAGTTTATTACTACCACTCTTTTCTTTCATAAGTGAGCCGTATTTAGAAAATTCTCTTAATGTTAGATTTTTAACATTACTAAGGTCGGATAATACCGGATTATTGATGTTATTACTTAGAATATCCACTTTTTTAACTGATTTAGGAGTTTTAATAATCCTGTAATATTCAGGGCATCTTAATTGATACAAACCATCAGGTATTCGAACTCTAAACTCGCAATTGGAATTATCATGAACAATCATATTTAAGGTTTTTAATTTTATAAAATTAGAAAAATCTAATATATAATCTAAATTCCTTGAAGAAATAAAATTTAGATTCGCATGTTTATACATTATTTCTAAAGTTTCTAAAGATTTTGGCAAACTCTCTACTTCTAGAGAAATAATGTTTTCTTGTATTTTTAGGTACTTTAAATTATTAAAATCTTTTAAATTCGGAAAGACAAGTTGTCTACCCCATCGAGCATTATAAATTTCCAGTTTAGATATTGACCGTGATAACGAAGATATCCATGCCAAACTGGAAGTCCTCATATTCTGAATACTCAGTTCTTCTAATTCAAAACTAGAAATAAAATTCCTTATAAATCTTAATCCGGAATCTTCCTGTGATCTTAAAGATAATTCAAGATTAATTTTCTTTAGCTTAGGAAAACAATCAACAGACTTTATTAAGAATTCTTCTCTGGTAATATTATCTCTTCTAGGATTATTCAATTTTCTAGTTTGTATAATATGTAATCTTTCTATATTATAAAATCTAGATTTTAACTCCTCTAGATTCACATAATCAAACATTTCATCACTTAAAGTTAATTCTTTTATTGGTAAAGCATAGTTGTCGACTTCAATAGTAGTAGAATCATTTATTTTAATCTTCTGAATACCTTTAACTCTTAATACTTTCCGAACATAACTCTCAAAATTGTTAAAAAGTTTATAGCTTATAATTCCATCTATATGTTTCCCAATCCAGTAATTATCATGCATTATTTCAATGGCAAATTTAGATAATTCAAGTTCGGATTTACTCTCTAGAAGTGTTTGTAAAAACCTTATACTTTCTTCTAGATTTAAATACTTTACTGGCTCCAAGGATAAATACTGCAGATTAAAAAGTTCACCTAATACGGATTGATTTTGACTCTCTTCTATTGGTTTTTTATACTCATTATTGATGATCTGATTATATCTTTGATTAAAATCTTGGGAAAATATTAGACCAGAATCAGAAGCTACATTATTTACGAATTCTTTTTTTAAAGCTTTATCTTCTGTATGATAAAGTTTGCTAACAACACTTTGATCCACATTTTCTTCTATTGGTTTTTCATACTCATTATTGATAACCTCCTTATATCTTTGTGTAAAATAAGGACTTGTAATCGATTCTCTGTGCGGATTCATACTTTCGATAACATTATCAATACTAAAACATCCCGAACTAACCAATAGAACAATGTATGAAATGATATTTTTTTTGTTGTTATCTGGCATAAAAAACTGAAACATGAAACTAAGTTTAACACACAACATGTAAATATTTATACTGCAAATGTAGCAAATCAGATTATTTTTTTCTAGAACAACCTATAAGCAATAAAATGAGAGAATGTGCTTTTTCTAAAATAAGTTCTTAGATTTTAGTATTCATAAAAGTACGGATAATAACAGCTAACCGGTTATTCAGCTGTCAATATATCAACACCAGATTTTGCAATAGCTATCATGTGTTCAAAATGAGCAGAATATTTTCCATCTGCAGTAACTATTGTCCAGTTATCTTTAAGAGTCTTCACTTGGAATGTTCCAATATTAACCATTGGTTCGATACATATAGTTAAACCTTCCTTGATTACTGGACCAGTCTTGGGTTTTCCAAAATTAGGTACTCCAGGCGCCTCATGTAACGATTGGCCTATCCCGTGACCTTCTAAATCTCTTACCACTGAAAACCCATGAGATTCTACATATTTTTGAATGGTCGAACCAATATCACCTATCCGATTACCAACTTTTGCCTTAGCAATTCCCTGGTATAAGCTTTCTTTAGTAACATTTAGCAGCTTTTTAACTTCAGCACTTACTGTCCCCACAGGAAATGTCCAAGCAGCATCCCCGTTCCAATTATCTAATACGACACCAACATCAACACCTACAATATCACCATCCAGTAATACTCGATCATTTGGAATTCCGTGAACAACAGCTTCATTCACTGATATACAGCAAGCAGCAGGAAAACCCCGATAACCCAAAAAACCTGGTACTGCACCAGATTCTGTAATAATTTGATGTGCTATTCTATTCAAATCTAGTGGAGTTGTTTTTCCAGGGACAATCGACTCAGATATCTCTTTAAAACATTTAGCTATTATTTTTCCAGATTTTCGCATACACTCAATCTGATTTTTGTTTTTATAATGAATCATGACTTAATAATTGATAGTTTACTAAATAAACCTAATACATTTTTAAAGACATCATCTGGTGCTAATGATGCATCTATACTGAAACATTTCTCTTGTTCTTGATAATAATCGATTAATGGCGCAGTCTGAGTATAATAAGTTTTCAATCTGTTCTCTATTGCAATAGGAGAGTCATCTGTTCTTTGATATAAATCACCCTTACATGAATTACAAACTCCAGGAACCGTAGGAGGATTGAGTAACTTGTGGAAGGTAACACCACATTTAGAACAAGTTAATCTGGCAGAAAGTCTATCAATAATCACCTTATCATCTGCAAAAAAAGCAAGCACTCCACAAAGAGAATACTTCATATTATGAATGTACTCATCTAACATTTCTGCCTGTAAAAGAGTTCTAGGAAACCCATCTAAAAGAACACCTTTTGTATTTCCTTTTAAATCTTCAATCTGAGATTTCAACATACTAAATGTTACATCATCAGGAACAAGTTCTCCTTTATCAATATAACTTTTAGCATCTAAACCTAAAGATGTTTTATTTGAAATATTAAATCTAAACAAATCACCTGTTGAGATTCTTTTAAATCCAAATTGTTTTTCAATGAGTTCACCTTGAGTCCCTTTTCCTACTCCTGGTGGTCCGAATAAAACATATATGTTATGGGAGTGATCCATACTCGACTATTCTCCTTGCCCATACTGTTTCATTAATATATTTGCCTCAATCTGTCTCATAGTTTCTAAAGCAACACTAACCATGATTAAAAGAGACGTGCCAAAAGGCAGGCCAAGATTTGCTACACCATTTGCAATTAATGGAACAACATATTGAGTTAATGCAATCCCAGCTAAAAATACTGCACCAATTAAAGTTATTCTAGAAATAACTCCATCTAAGAAATCTTTTGTCTGCTTACCAGGCCGTATACCAGGTATAAAAGATCCACCTTTCTTTAAATTATTTGCAATATCTTCCACATTGTATTGAATAGCAGTATAAAAGTATGTAAAGAAAAATATTAATGATGTATAAACGAGACAACCAAGAATACCTTCAGCTCTTGTAAGATCTGGCATTAAGAAATTAGCCATAGAATCTAAAACACCGTACATAAAATTATCAGGACTTAACATTCCTTTAAATTGAGCAGGCATGTAGACTAATGTTAATGCAAAAATGATCGGTATAACTCCTGCAAGGTTTAATGATAATGGTAGATAACTCGTATTTCCACTCACTAATCTTGATCCCATCTGTCTTCTCATATGCTGAATAGGAATTCTTCTCTGTGCAATGGTAAATAACACAACAGACCAGGTTGTTAATAAAAAGACACCCGCTAACAAAGCGACTGAAAACCAAGATAACATATCTTCTTGCACAGCATAACCTAGCTTCTGAATCATACCAGGTAGGGATACCAATATACCAGCAAAGATCAATAGTGAAATACCATTACCTATGCCTTTTTCTGTAATCTGATCGCCAAGCCATAAAACAAACATCGTCCCTGCACACCAGAAAGATAAAATTGTTAATTTTATCAAAATGGTAGGATTATTTAGAGCAGCGCTCATCATATTAATAAATCCTAAACCTTGGAAAAAGCAAAGAACAACGGTGAGAGCTCTTGTTCGGCGATTCTGCTGACGTTTTGCATATTCACCACCTTCTTGCAACTCTTTCTTTAAACTTGGTGTTGTTGCAGTTAATATCTGCATAATTATAGAAGCACTAATATACGGACTTAAATTTAATGCAAATATAGAAATTCGCTTCAATCCGCCACCACCAAAAGTATCCATAAGTTGAAGCATGCCATTGTTTTTAACAGCATTTTCAAACATTTCTGGTGAAAATCCAGGAATAGGTACTGGAATATGAATTCCTAATACATAAACAGCAAATACCCCCAACACAAAGAGCAATCTCGATTTTATCTGAGAATCTAACATTGCTAACCGCAATGTCTCTAAGAAAGGCAAGCGGAGCCCTTTGTCTCCACTTGGTCTTTTAGGGTTATAACCATATCCTGATTTAGCAACGGATTGAGCATTTCTCACAGTCTTACTACCTCTCCTCCAGCTTTAACAATTGCAGCTTCCGCAGTCTTGCTAAATGCATGGGCTTTAATTGTTAATTTCTTAGAAAGTGTACCAAAACCTAGAATTTTTAATCCATCATTTCCTTTTGGAATTAATGACTTTTCTAATAATAACTCAGGTGTTACTTCAGCATTATTTTCAAAGGTTTTTTCTAAATCATCTAGGTTTACAATAGCAAACTCTTTATGGTTAATATTTCTAAAACCTTTCTTCAATGGAAGTCTTCTATATAAAGGGGTTTGTCCACCTTCGAACCAAGGACTTATCTGTCTTCTAGCTTTTTGACCTTTCGTACCTCTACCTGCAGTTTTTCCTAAACCACTTCCGATACCTCTTGCCAATCTTCTCTTACTCTTCTTACTACCAGCATTAGGTTTTAATGTATGTAACTGCATTAGTTAGACTCCTTTGCTTCAGTTTTTTTGCTTGCTGTTTTTTTTGCTTTTGGCGCTTCAGATTTATCCTGAGATGCTTTTGGAGCTGCCTTAGTCTTAGTTTCAGTTTTCTTGCTATCTTCAGAAACTTGAACATCCAGAAGATGCTTCACCTTAAAAATCATTCCTCGTATTGTGGAATTATCTTCATGTTGTACCACTTGATTTATTTTTCTCAAACCTAGTGCCTTAACAGTAGCTCTAGTTTTAGGAATGTTTCCTATCGGACTTTTTACGAGTTTAACTTGCAGCATCTTCTTCCTCCTTCCTTGCTTTGCTTAACCATGGCATTAAATCATTGACATCTAATCCTCTCATTGCAGCAAAAGCTTCTGGATTTTTCAATTGTCTTAACGCTTCCAATGTTGCACGTGCCATATTAATTGCATTTCTGCTACCAATACATTTAGATAAAACGTTATGAACACCTGCTACCTCTAAACATAAACGAGTAGCACCACCTGCTTTTACACCAGTACCTGGGCTAGCTGGTCTTAAAATAATAGTTGTTCCTCCCCAAGTTCCTCTTACTCCGTGAGTAATAGTACTGGTAATCATCGGAACTTTATAGAAAGACTTCTTAGCGACTTCTTCTCCTTTACGGATAGCATCAGCAATACTTCTTGCTTTACCTAAGCCGACTCCCACTTGTCCTTTATTGTCACCGACAACAACTAACACAGACCAAGATGCCGTTTTACCACCTTTGGTTGTTTTAAATACTTTATTTGATCTTACAACACGTACATCGAACTGAGGTCCTTCACTTCTTGTATCGCGCCTAGATCTGCCTCTATTTGCTGTTTTCATCATCATAAGTTCACCTAAGCGATTTTAAAATGCTAACCCCTTTTCTCTTGCGGCGTTTGCTAAGTTCGCAACACGACCATGATATCGATATCCACCACGATCGAATACAACAGATTTCACTCCGTTACTTATTGCTCTTTCTGCGATACGCTGTCCTACAACTTTTGCTGCTTCTATGTTGCCGCCGTTAATTTTATTATTCTTTTCAGCGCTACTTGCACTACACAATGTAACACCTTTATCATCATCTATCACTTGCGCATAGATGTGATTTAAACTACGGTATACACTTAATCTTGGCCTTTCAGCAGTCCCATGAATATCTTTTCGTATTCTAATGTGCCTTATTTCTCTTTTTTCTGATCTTGACTTTTGTGCCACTCATTTTCTCCTAAATATCTATTGAAGAACAGAAGATACAACAATCAATGAGAAGTTGATGTTGATAAGATGAACTTAACCTTCCATTCTACAACCGACTAGACTTATCATCTAGTATTACTTTTTAGCAGAAGCTCTCTTACCAGCCTTAAGCTTGATAACTTCTCCCTGATAGCGTACACCTTTTCCTTTGTAAGGCTCAGGTTTACGGAGTTTTCTAATATCAGCTGCAACTTGTCCAACTAATGCTTTATCTATTCCACTTACCTTTATCATCTGAAGCCTTGTTTTATCTTGAACAATAACCTCAAAATCAACCCCTTCTACCGGAGATACCTTTACAGGATGTGAATAGCCTAATGCTAAGGTTAGACCTTTTCCTTCAGCTTGAACCCTATAACCTACACCGTGTACTTCTAAAACGGTGGAGTGTCCTTCTGCTACCCCAACTACCATATTATGGACCAATGTTCTAGCTAATCCATGCTGTGCACGAATACGCGCTTGATTATTTGGTCTTGTTACTGAAAGCTTTCCATCAGCTTGTTCAATAGTTAACTCTCTAGCTAATTTTTGTTTCAACTCACCCTTGGGTCCCTTTACATTAACCGTATTATCTGGCTCTATATTTACAGTTACTTGACTAGGTATTACAACAGGCAATCTACCAATTCTTGACATATGTTTTACTCCTTAATTTAGTCTGTATAACTACCAGACCTCGCAAATCACTTCTCCGCCTACACCACGCTTTCGGGCTTCACGGTCGGTCATAACACCTAAATTAGTCGACAAGATCTGAGTTCCTAATCCACTACGGATTGGGAATAATTCTTTACATGATTTATATACACGAAGACCTGGCTTACTTACTCTACGTAAGTGAGACATAATAGGCTTTCGCTTTGAATCATACTTCATGAAAACACGAATAGAAGGAAATTTTGCAGATGAAGCAACTTCATGAGATTTCACAAAACCTTCTGCTTCTAAGATACGTACGACTTCTACCTTTAACTTACTCATAGGTACATCGATACTATCTAATCTTGCCTGATTACCATTTCTTATTCTTGTTAATAAATCTGCTACTGGATCACTATGCATAAATTTTTCCTACACCTTATTGTAAGTATTACCAACTGGATTTTTTCACTCCTGGTAATAAGCCTTTATGAGCCATCTCTCTTAAACAGATCCTACAAAGTCCAAAGAATCTAAAAAATCCTTTAGCTCTTCCGCATGTTGTACAGCGATTATATGCGCGTACTTTAAATTTTGGTTTTCTTTTTTGTTTTTCTATTAAACAAGTTTTTGACATAACATTCACCATTCCCAGGAGGTATGTTCCATTGAATAACACCTTACCTGTGGTTAAGTAATAACTTTAAGCAATATTACTCTAGGTTAATGATACCATCTAGCGTGTTTTTTTTCAACAGAAGACTATGAAGAAGTAGGGGTAAATGATTTTTTAGGCACACTTATACTTGGCATGGCCTGATATTCCATTTTAAAATTAAAAACATCTTGTTTTTGAATAAATGCCATCGCTTCCTGCAGATTTCTGGTCTCCGGAAAAACTTCATCTAGATTCTGATGCCCATACCCTTTTATACCAGGGATCTCGACGGGGAAAACAGTGGTATTTTTTTCCTCTCCACAATTATGGAGCACAAAAAAATTGCTACGTATTGGAATGGCAACAGGACCTTGCGAAATAAGATGGAAACTTGAAATAGAATAAACGGATATCTGTCTAGAATAAGCTAATGTTTTAGCAAAAACCGCCCCCACCTTTACACCAGAAAAACTACCTGGGCCAACATCCACAATAATCTTTTCAATATCTTCCATACCTGCTTTTAACTCATCTAGCAACTGCATTAAAAGACCAGGCAAAACTTGCCCACAACTATTTTTCGCTTTTAATCCTTGATATGCCAGGAGTTTTTCACAAGATGAAGAAAAAATGGCCACATTACATAATGGACTAGATGTACTAATACAAACTATCATTATAATACTGTGACCTAATTAAAAATCAGTTTTCAATACGAACGCCCATTGATCGAGCTGTTCCTGCAATAATTCTCATTGCCATTTCTTCATCATGAGCATTCAAGTCTGGCATTTTCTGCTTAGCCACTTCACGTAACTTCTCTTGGCTTAAAACACCAACTTTATCAGCTAAAGGATTCGATGCTCCTTTATCAATACCAGCGGCTCTCTTGATAAGATCAGCTGCCAGTGGTTGCTTAACCTTAAATTGATAAGAGCGATCTTCATAGACTGTAATCTCTACAGGCAGAACAAAACCCATTTGCTTAGAAGTTGCCTCATTGTACTTCTTAACAAACTCACCAATGTTAACTCCAGCCTGAGCTAGGGCAGGACCAACCGGTGGCTGGGCTGTTGCTTTCCCAGCAGGAATATTCAACTTAATATTATGTGTTATTCGTTTTGCCATATTTTTTTCCATTTAGCTTGTAGAAATATACAAACTCTAACCATATTACCTTGGTCAATAATATAGTGTGTATGTGTTAAGGAAATATAAAGTATACGTATGTTTTTTGCCCTAAATAAAGCACTAAAGTATACCGACCTCTCTATATCTTAGGCCTTTTGATCCTTAATTTAAAAGTTTACCACTAGATGGCAATAAATTTCTTATAACTACTGGGCGAGCAGTTTTGTACACTGTTTCACTCTTATTTATATACTCTTTCATTATCGAAGAAGAGTATATGGAATCCTTGTATGCATAGATTATAGAACAAGGATCAACATGATTGCTACTGTCAAATGTAACAGTACTGATTATAGAATTTTCTTCTACATTTTTAAAAACATCTTTAAATTCTATATTCCATTTTTTATTTTGAAATTTGATCTCATGGATAGAAAATTTCATGTTTTTATCAAATTCAGAGCCTGTTCCATCTATTACATAAAACTCATCATTATTCTTTTGAACATAACATTCAAAAATAAAATAATTTAAGTCCATCTTTGATACATCTGGACCCTCTGCATATGCTCCTTGTACTGGACGTGAATAGGACAGAATCTTCTCGACTTTTACACCTTCTTCCTCTGTGGTAAAAAGCTTTATTATTTTGTTCTGACTGAGTATTCTTTCATTTGAAATCATTAAATTATTTTTGAAGTCCGATACCAAAACAAATATTTCTTTATCTTTATGAGAATCTTTAGATTTAATGAATCTAATAGAATCCCCTTTTGTAATTATCTGCAATTCTGGATCGTCACTATCTGATTTTAATAAATGATGTAAGACTAATTTATCTTGATGGGTATGGGAATTATCTGATTCGGATCTAAAAATCGTTAGCAGTTTATTTTCACTCAAAAAACATGAATCGGAAAGTGTATCTCCTTGTATATTATATTGAGATAAATACTGCGCTACATGATGATCATCACCCTCAACATATCTTTTTGGAATGACTTGTGTATGTTTAACATGCTTTAAATTCAGCGCCATAAGTTTTTTTTCAGAATGGTAAAACAATTTCTCAGGATAGAATGGAGAAAAAAACAGCCCCCCTTTGGGTCTTTTATTAAAAGTTTTCCTTGCTATTCTAGATCTTAATAGATCCCATTCATATATCTCTGGAAAAGGATTATCTCTATTGCTTACAAAATACAGCTTATCACCTGTTAAATTCCAGCAAAATGACTGATCTGATACCCCTTTAGGAGATCTATAGGTAGGTATATGAACCCCTCCTTCTTTATCTAAAACCTTTAATAATTGCCCATTCTCTCCTAATTCATGAAAAGCGATCCAACCCGATGTATCGGTTGATGTAGTATGTAAATCAGATATATTGTTATCTTTAATCAAATTTAATAAAAACGCTAGGATGGAGACCACTAATAAAGATAAAGCTGTTCCTTTTTGAATAGTTTGATTAAATATCCTCATATGTAAAGTAATTCTATCCTAATAAGCAATCCTTTCATTTCTTCACTTATTGAAGGATCTGGTAAAATGTTACAGTGTTAACTTATTTATTTCGGTTTCTTTCCATAATGATGTGGATACCTGGATTTATAATATCCCTAGCATCATATTTGAATCCAAGTCTTCTAAAAGAAGCTAATACTTTATACCCCTCATTAATAGTAATCTCTTTATTACTACACGTCCTTATTCCTCTACTATCATTCTGGCTTTGGAAACAAACCGCTATTTGGTTTGGATCCCCTTATCCAGATAAGCAAAAAATGTTCTTAGATAAAAGCAGATTTCAATATTTCCTCAATGGCACAATCGTGATGTTATCTCTAGTAATTGCGTTTGAATCTATGATGAGAGTTAAAATATCTGCTTGTGACTGTGGATGCCAACCTAGAACCCTTATCATGAATACTGCTTGTTTTTTCCTTTCTGGCTATAGCCTTACCCAAATCATTAAAGGATGGGCTTTTTCTTGGGTTAAGAAACTAGAAAACTACACAAAAAAAGGTCTTTGGATGATGTCAATATTACTTGCGTTGAACTTTTTAGTCTTTATGATCTGTATCAATGGCATCAATAGTCATCATTTTCCTTTATTCATGTATATGCCTGTATTTACTGCTTGGTTTGTATATTTCTGCACTAGATATAAAAACAAAGATTGCTGGATCTACCCGTTAGCTTATTTTACTGCTATTAACTTCTGGATTCACCTATGGGGAGTATCTGAAATACTTGCTGCTGGATTCTTGGATTAAATTTATTTAATCCAAGATCCTTTATTTTTGAATAAATTTATTGAATAAATTCAAAAATAAAGGTTAACTTTTCTTAATGAAAGTATTATTATTCTCTCCAGGCTATGATTCACCAGATAAACATTCATATGGTTATTACCAAATCCGCTCCACTCTTATCGACCTAGGAGCTAAAGTCATAGACTTTGATTGGAAAGAGAATCAAGAGAAATATGGATATCAACAATCTCAGATTAATTTTATAAAATTGTGCAAAGAAACAGAACCCGACATACTCTGGCAAGAATTCTGCATGGGCAATGAACTCCATTCTGATATTGTAAAACATCTCACTCATAACACTAAAATTACAACTGTTTTATTTATGTCTGATGATGAATGGAGAATTAGTGTTTCATTACCTTGTGCTAAAGATTATAACTTTGCTATTACAAACCATCCTCCAGCAATACCACAATATCACCAACATGGTATCCATCACGTTATTCCTTGCCAATGGGCTGTCAACTTAGACCATTATTATCCTGTTCAAACAGAAAAAAAATATGATGTCTCTTTCGTCGGCAGTGCTGTACAAAATAGAATACAACCTATTAAAAAAATTTTAGATTCTGGCATAAATATAAAAGTTTGGGGGGCTCATTGGAATAACATTCCTGAACTAAGTCACATTGCAGGATCTAAAGTTAGTATAAAAGAAATGCGAGATATTTTTTCTGCATCAAAAATATCATTGGTTTTAAATTGGGATGGAGGATATGGAAATATCATGCAAATAAAAGGAAGAGTTTTTGAACTGGCAGCATGTAAAACATTCCAATTAAATCATGAATATCCGTATCTAAAAGAATATTATAACTATCCATCTGAACTGGTGATGTACACAAACAACAATATGATTGAAACAATCCAATATTACCTGGAGCACGACGCAGAAAGAGAAGCTATTACTTCAGCGGCCTATCATAGAACAATTAGAGAGCACACATGGAAGCATAGGCTTGTCAATGTATTTGATACCATTTTAAACAACTTGCCTAAAGGAAAGAAGAAGTTTGATTTCACACGAAATACCACGTATGATACTATTCATCATCCAAGTCTTACCTGCAAATAATTCCAGCACTAAACATACTCTATATATTGGAAAAAACTCTCTAGTATGATTTCTTTGAATAAAAAATGGAACTTAAAATTTTCTGGTTTATTCCAGGTAAGTTCCATTTATATATAAAGAAAATTTGTAACCGATAAAGTTTGCAGATTTACGGCACATAATCATTCTTGACATAAATATCTCAAAATATTCCATTACAGAAGCGTAAGTAGAATCAATTTCTATCTGTAACTCTACTGTTTTTCTCGTATTATCCATAATTAAACGGCTTTTCTGGGCAGCATAATTCACTCTGTCATGAACATCAAATGTCTCCATAATAGGATTTTGCACTCTGCTGTAATGAACATCACTTTTATCAGCCAAGATTAGAGCTGCTGAAATTGCACTGACAGGTTCACCTACTGTTTGTTCATGATTGCCAATGGCTCCTATGATAGGAATAATTTCCTCTATAGGCATGCCCATTTCTGTTAAAATTTGGAAAGCCATAGCACCACCAGTACTAGGATGATGAACTCTATTGACGGAATTTCCTATGTCGTGTAGATATCCAGCTATTTGACCTAATTCAACTTCTCTTTCACTAACACCAAGATTCTCTAGGACATATTTAGTTATACTTGAAACAATTTTTATATGTCTTTGACTATGTTCGGTATAACCCATAGCCCTTAAAACTTCATTAGCTCCTTCAATTAATTTAATGACTTTAGGATTTGATCTTACATCGCTAATTGTAATGATTTTATTTTTCATTCTTTTCTCTAAATAATCTTTAATGACGATAATAGTCTTTAAATCTCAAAACAAACATGATTCTATGGGAATATACCTCTTAACTTAGTTGCCTCCGCTACTCTATGCACTGCAATCATTAATGCAGCTGTACGCATATCACATTTATGTTCGTGCATCATATGCACAACTCCTGCTAAAGACTGCTTCATAATTCGAGACAATTTATTATTTACTTCGTTTTCTTCCCAAAAGAAGTGAGCTAAATCTTGAACCCATTCAAAATAACTAACAACAACACCGCCACTATTTGCTAAAATATCAGGAACAATGAGGACTCCTTTATCATTTAATATCCTATCTGCAGATGGAGTTGTCGGCCCGTTAGCTCCTTCAACTATCATTTTTGCTTTAATGCGATCTGCATTGTTTTCATCAATCTGATTGGAGAGAGCCGCAGGAATAAGAATATCACAATCTAATTCTAAGAGTTCACTATTCGTTACCTTCTCTGCATCTTTATAATTCTGTATGCCACCATCTCTACCAGCATATTTATAATATAAATCGTAGATATCTAATCCTTTTGGGTTATAAACTCCACCTCTAGCATCGCTTACTCCAACTACTGTTGCTCCATGATCTTGAGCTAACTTTGCAGCAACTCCACCAACGTTACCAAATCCTTGAACAACAACTTTAGCACCATGCAAGCTAATATTCTTTTCTTTTGCAGCTTCTTCTGCAGCGACAATAACCCCTCTTCCTGTAGCCTCAACTCTTCCTTCAGATCCACCTAGAGCAATGGGTTTCCCAGTAACAATACCGGGAACCGTATATCCTTTTTGCATGGAAGCTGTATCCATAATCCAGGACATCACTTGTGCATTGGTACCTACATCTGGTGCAGGGATATCTTCTCTTTCACCAATTAATATACTTATTTCATTGGTAAAACGGCGAGTTATTTTTTCTAATTCTCTCTTAGAAAAACGCTTGGTATCGACTTTAACACTTCCCTTAGCACCACCGTAAGGTATGTTCGCAACAGCACATTTCCAGGTCATCCACATTGCCAGTGCAGTGGTCTCTTCCATGTCTACATCAGGGTGAAAACGGATTCCTCCCTTTGTTGGTCCGCGACAAGAATTATGCTGTACTCGATAACCTTCAAACACTTCCAATTCCCCGTTATCAAATATAATGGGAAAATTAACTCTAAGCTGTCTCTTAGGTAAGGCGATGACTTTACATAAGCCTTCATCAATCCCTAATTTTTCAGATACCTGCTTTAACTGCTCTTGTGCTGTTTGTAGAACCTTAATACCACTCATAGAAATAATTTATATTTATTTCGAGAAGAAAAACTCTAGTTATTGTCCTATTGCAATCGATACATTAAGTTATCTAAATAATCCTTACTTCTGAAAATAAATAAACTCCATTTTACTATTACTAAAGTATTTATTCCATCAATAAGAAAATTTATAATATAACTCTTTAAGGAAACAATATTTTGCATCCTCGTAAAGATAACTATGAAGTAAAAAAACAGGAGTGCTATCCAGTAAATAATACCAGGAGTACTCTTTTCATACCTAAACAAGTACTGATTCAGAGTCATTAATACTAAATTAGATATAATAAACAAATTTATATAAAAAGCTAAAGCATCACCTACTAATGATCCATAGAAAAATCCCAAAATCAAAGAACATAATATGGCTTGGTAGCCTGGGATAAACAAAGAAAGTGAAAAACTCATCGCTAGTAAAAAATGAGGCTGATACTCCATGAAAAATGGAAAGTATTGAACCACAGTCTGCATAACACTTAATATAACAAACGTGATGATAATGAAAATCATTCTTACTACTGGAGAAAATATCATTTTAATACGCCTACATACTGAAATTTACCTAATTTTAAAAAAGGAAAGACTTTTGTTTTTCTACTACCAAATTCTGTATCTATTTCGATATCATAGACTTTTCCTATAGGAATATCTTTGGGGATTTTTTCTGAATAACCCGATGTAACAACTAAATCGTCTACTTTTAAAGGTGCAAGATCATTCTGATATTCGAGGACTAAACAACCTGGAGATTCACTAGTTAATATACCAGCAATAGGCATATCCCTTTTTATCATGGCCCCTATTTTAATCCTAGGAGAATTGATCAATAATACTTGTGAATAATTATCTGAAACAGTACTTACGACACCTACCAAGCCATCCGCATTTACAACTGGATTTCCTTCAGAAACACCCTTCTTTCTCCCTACTGGTAGAGTGATGATCTGTTCATAAGGTTGATAACCAACCACCTTAGCAACAATCGATTTTTCATAATTTTTATCAATGATCTTCTCTAACAAAGATATTTCTTTTAACTTCTGTTTTAATAGATTGAATTGCTGATTCTTGCTAAGAAGTTCCAAATTTTTTTTTTGTATATCTTCATACTTATTACTTAATTCATATGAAGAATATACACTAGAACACAACATAGATACGAAACTGATTTGATGAATAAATGGTCTGGAATAGCCATGAATAATATTTCTAACAGAATAAGATAGTTGAACAGTAAAGGAACTACTCGAGTTAGCCGGAATAAAAATATATACTCCAACACACAACAACAAAGAAACGATATAGTGCCACTTACTTAATTGATCTAACTTTTTGATGCTCTCTCCAACATAATTCTAATTGCAGGATTTTCTTTCAAAGCGTCTATCATTTTTCCAGTTCCAATTACAACACATGATAAAGGATCTTCCGCTATGTAAACAGGCATTCCTGTTCTCTGAGAAATTAAATGATCCAAACCACGCAAGAGCGCTCCACCCCCGGCTAAAGTAATTCCGTTGTTCATAGCATCCGCTGCTAGTTCTGGTGGAGCCATTTCCAAAGTTTGCAAAACAGCATCTACAATCTGCCCTACAGGTTCTGAAATAGCTTCCCTAATTTCTTCGCTAGAAATACTGTGGCATCTTGGCAAACCTGTAATTAAATCACGACCTTTAACATCGATAGTCATTTCTTGCTCTAGTGGCCAAGCGCTACCTAGTTCAATTTTTATCTGTTCAGCAGTTCTATCTCCAATATAAAGATTATAAGCTTTTCTAATATATGCGCTGATAGATTCATCTATTTCATCTCCAGCAACCCTTGAAGATTTTGCTACTACGATACCTGCCAAAGATATTACAGCAACTTCAGTTGTGCCACCACCAATATCTACAATCATCGATCCTATAGGTTCGGTAATTGGTAGCCCAGCACCAATAGCTGCAGCCATCGGTTCTTCAATAACATAAGCATGAATTGCTCCAGCTTTTCGAGCAGCTTCAATAACAGCAAGCCTCTCAACTTCTGTTACTCCACTAGGTATACCTACAACAACTGTTTGGTAAATAAAGTTTCTTCTAGATGACCGACTCAAAAAATAACTTAACATTTTTTCTGTGTGGTCATAGTCAGCTATAACTCCATCTTTCAAAGGTCTAGTTGCTATAATATTCGCAGGAGTTCTACCAAGCATTCTTTTAGCTTCTGCACCTACAGCAAGTACTTCATTATTATCTTTGTTAACAGCAACAACGCTGGGCTCCCTTAGGATAACCCCTCTTCCTGATACATACACCAAAGTATTTGCTGTGCCTAAATCTATACCTACATCTTTACCAAATCTTGAAAAAGTAGACTTTATTATTGAGGAAATTAATTTATTCTTCATTATCATCGTATTCTCCTGTCGTTAACCTTTTAGCAAGGGTTTCTTGAGATATAGCACATAGTATCACGGTTGAATTATTCATAAAAATCACTGTCTTGGTCCTTCTACCATGGGTTGCATCAATTAGATTAGGAGAATTACGCAAATTCTGGATCAATCTTTTCATGGGAGCTGAATCACTACTAACAAGAGCATTTATTTTGTCTGATAATACATAGTTATAAAACCCTATATTTAGTATTGATTGTACAGCCACGCCTAATTCCTAATTTTGTTATCTCTTAATATCATTTTAACCTAGGAATGAAAATAAATAAAGGGCTAAAATACCCTATTTTAAAATTGTTATTAGCTCTTTAACTTATTTATTTGTAAACTATTTTAACTTCTGGAAGAGATATTGTATTTACAGATAAACGAGGCAACACTTTATCTGTTTCAACTCCGGGAGAATATAAGAATAGAGTCATTTGCAATACTAGAGATAATATAAATAATATACTAATAAACGTGACTTCTTTTTGACTATATCCTGTACGACTTATTTTAACAAGAATCCAGTCTTTAATATCATCCATATTTATATCTGAACTTAAAATCTCTTTAATTCTTTCTATGTTCATGACACTTCCTGTATACTTATTGTATCGCATCTTCTCGTCAATCGTTCCAGTTTTATGTTTTTTTAATTTCTAAGTTGGAATGTTTTATCTCTACTCACCTCATTCATATCAAAAAAATGAATCTAGGGTGGTACAATTTTCTATAATACACATGACTTATCTTATTAATATTTTTCCAAGAATTACAAAATTGCATCTTTTATTTTTTGCTATTGTGCTTTCCGTATCACTTACATCATGTACCAATACTAAAAAACATTCTAAAGAATTAAATACTACTACCAAAACAACTCACGAGAACAGAGAAAATACCTTAGCAGATCAAGTCGTACATACATCATCACAAGAAACCCAAGAAAGTTCACAAAAACAAGACTCTGAAAAAAAACATCTGAAGCTTTTAGATCTATACTGCATTGTTGCAAGCAAAGCATCTTTAAAAGATCGGACGATAGTAGGAAAATGGCTAAAAGAGGAATTTGGACATAGTCAACCCTACAGAACCCCAAGCGAATGGGTACACATTGATAAAAACGTTCCGCTTATAACTTATTTTATTTATAATCAAGAAAAACAAGTTGTAGGGACATTCTGTTTTCAAAAAGATAATACAAGTGCCAGAAAATTATGGCTTGCCAATGTTGTAGTCGATCCTTCAAGACGAAATCAGGGCATTGGAAGAAAACTCAATGCGTTTGCAGTTAAAGAAGCAAAAAAATCAAAAGCAAATTATCTTTATCTTCATGCTCTTGAAGCTATCGGCTTCTGGAAAAAAATGGGATGGACAATTATAGGATCCGAACCCCACTGCAATGATATTGTTGCAATTATGAGAATCGAGCTGGAATAAAGACCTATTACATTTCACAACAGTGAGTATTTAATCAAAAGGCTTGGCATTTTTGTTTAATATTCGTTCAGAATATTACATAAAGCAATGAACATGAAAAATAAACATAAATACTCAGCCCTACTCGTAATGTTAGTATCATCTGCAAGTGCTACAAATGACAATAGAGAAACAGGTACACCCATAACTTTCGGTGATTTCTTTTCAGTAAGCGATATGCAAGATACTTCAGATTGGGAAACAATTTCCCCAGATGCAATAAACATTGAGGAAGAAACTGCTCCGCAAGCTAACAATTACATCGACACCACTAAAGAAGAAAAAAACAAGCACAAAAAACATCGTCAATTAAGAAAATTAACACCTACTTATGCCAATAGAGCAAGCAATATTCAGTTAAGTATCCATACCATCGAGGAGGAAGCTTTAGAGAATACTCACAACTATCCAGACTCAAAAAAAGATGCCTCTACCCTTTTTGATATAAATAGTATAGAGGATTTTCCACCACTTAAAAAAGATTCCTTAGAAACACAAAAAAACATAGAAGATGAGGTAATTGTCGAACACAACGAAACTCAAGACGATCTGAATTCAGAAGATAATTCTTCCTATGTTTCATATATTCTTTCATACTTTAGTTATTAATTTATAGCTCTCTCGTTTACACATAAGTGCTCTCCTATACAAAAGAAGAGCACTTAAAAAATTTAGCAGGTAGTTTTTTTACTGGTTTTTTGTTAAATTATTTATTATTCTTTATAAATCTGTTCATCATTTATCACTCTTAGCTATAATAGGTATAAAGGACTATGAAATTATACTAGAAGGTAACAATTATGATAAAAAGCATATATGTTTTATTAGAAGGAACAAATAATATAGACAAAAATTTAGAGCAAACATTCCAACACCTTTCATCGCTTACTCTGCAACAAAAATTGTCCTATTTTTACGATTATGCCATCTCTTTACCTTGGATGTATATTCTTTCTCTCCTTGTAATATCTAAATTAATCGGAATTGTTTCATCACATTTCATGCTCTTTAAAATACAACAGATTCTAACTGAGCATCATGTAGATAAGTATAAAATTAAAACACTTAAAGCTTCTGCCAGGTGGCTTGTTACTGCTGGTATTATTTGGTCTCTCATTTATTTGATTAATCCAGAGGATCAAGAACATTTTTTCGCATCAGAAATGGATGTTCTTTTTGCTGCTATCTTCTACTGGTTTCTATACTCTTCTTGGAATGTCTGGGCGCAATTTTCTATCAATAACAGAAAAAATATGTCCGCGACAGAACAAAGCATCGTACTACCTTTTGTATTCAGTGTTGTCCGTTTTTTAATAATTGTTACAGCATTTATTTCTATAGGTTCTAACCTAGGGCTAAACCCTTATTCTGCTATTACAGCACTTGGAGCAGGAGGTATAGGTTTATCGTTTGCAGCAAAAGATACCGTGGAAAACTTTTTTGGAACAATATCCATTGCAGTTGATCAATCTTTCACGGTTGGAGATTACATAAAAGTAGGAGAAGTAATGGGTACTGTTGATGAAATTAACCTAAGATGCACTAAAATTAGAACATACAACGATACTATAATTACGATGCCAAACGGTAATGTTGTTAGAACACCTGTAGAAAATATGAGTAAAAAAAGAGGATTCCGGTTCCAAACAGAAGTTCATCTTGCCCAATATAATAAACCCGAAAAAATTGATCTATTTTATGCAGCTATTCAGGAGTATGTTAAAAAAAACAAAAAAATAGATTTTGATAAGAGTTACATAAACTTAAATTCCGTAAATTCTGCAGGAATTGTTATCAAACTGGATTTATTTTTAAAAGAAACTAATAAACAAAACTGGATTCTATTACAACATAAAATATTAACTGAAGTTTTAGATCTCTCTGAAAAAAATGGAATTAAATTTGCGGTCCCTTTAACATCCAATCAGGAAAAATAAATATTACTTTATTAAGTAAAACTTATTTAAGACTTTAAACGATAGTGTGACATCATATAAAATTAATATTATGGCTGGACATTCTAAATGGAAAAATATTAGAATCCGTAAAGGAAAACAAGATGCTTTAAGAGCTAAATTATTCACAAAGCTAAGTCGTGAAATTATCCTTGCTGTTAAAAATGGAGGTTCTGATCCAGCACATAACGCTAGATTACGTGTTGTACTTGAAAAGGCTAAAGAGTCTTCTTTGCCTGCAGAAAATATAAAAAGATCCATTCAAAGAGGAACAGGAGAAATAGAAGGAGTTAACTATGAAGAACTCACATACGAAGGATATGGCCCATCTGGTTCTGCAATCATTGTGGAGTGTTACACAGAAAATAAAAATAGAACTGTAGCTGACCTAAGACATATTTTTTCTAAAAACGGTGGTAATTTAAGTGAAAATGGATCTGTCAGCTGGCAATTTAAATATTTGGGACATATACAAATAGAAAAAAAACACACTAGTGAAGACCATATCATGCTTGACGCTATCGATTCTGGAGCAGAAGATGTGGCTTTTTCCGATGATATCGCAGACATATATACATCTCCAGATGAACTTCATAAAGTCCATGCTAATCTATCTGAAAAAAATTATAAATCTACTATCGTAGAACTTACTTATGTTCCGACAAACTATGCAGAAATTCCCTCAGAAGATATTGAAAAATTGATCAAACTCATAGATACACTCGAAGAACATGACGATGTGAAAGATATATATATTAATATCGATCTATCAAGTGTCGTAGAAGCTTAATACGCTCTAACCATACAATAAAACCATAAAAAATAAAGGTTTTTATTTTAAACTTATTTTTAAATCAATCAACATGGAATAATATCCTTGAGACACGTGTTTCAAAAATAGTTAATTGAATCAAAAGGTTTTCGTATGTTAGTTACTCCAATAGATATTTCAAACCCAGAATCTCCAGATACACTTCTACACCTATATAAGCAGATGTTATATACCAGGATATATGAAGAAAAGTGTAATCAAATTTACCGATCAGGAAAAGCTGGTGGGTATCTACATGTTTACATTGGAATGGAAGCTTTATCTTCGGGTTGGATTAATGCTTTAAAAGTTGGATGGGACTATGTGATTACTGCATACCGAGACCATGCGCATGCTCTTGCATTGGGTTCCGATCCTGTTAAAATATTTTCTGAAATCATGGGAAGGTCCACTGGGCTAAGTAGAGGTAAAGGTGGCTCCATGCATCTATATGATCCCCAAAAAGGTCTTTATGGGGGTTGGGGCATTGTAGGTGGACATGTGCCTCTAGGAGCAGGCTTAGCACTAGGTGCCAAATATAAAAAAGAGGATAGAGTTGTTCTTAACTTTTTAGGTGATGGAGCATCGAATGCAGGTGTTGTTTTTGAATCGCTCAATATGGCAAAACTATGGAATCTTCCTTGTATCTTCATTATAGAAAACAACGAATTTGCAATGGGTACACGACTAGAATATCACGCATCTGATACCGAACTCCATAAAAGAGGAATGCCATTTGGCATGAAACATGAAAGATTAGATGGAATGGATGTTCTGCAAACGATTAAAGATGCTAAAAGAATCATTAACCATGTTCGGGAATATCAAGAACCCTACTTAGTTGAAATTATGTGTTATCGATATGCGGGTCACGGGGCTGCAGACAATGATCAAGCCTTATATAGAACTAAAGACGAATTATACAAAGCAAAAGAAAGAGACCCCCTCACTAAATTAGCAAACCTAATTATAGAGAAAAACATCGCTACTCCTCAGCAATTAGAAACAATGCAAGAAGAACTGGAAGAGGTCGTTGAAGAGCAGTATGCTGAAGCAGATGCAGCGCCGGCACCAGAAGCTGAAGAGGTGTATCACCATATATATACCGACATGGAAGTAGAGAGAGGACACTAATAATGGCTACAATAACTTATCGAGATGCGCTTAGATTAGCCTTAATAGAGGAGATGGACAGAGATACTCTGGTCATGCTCATGGGTGAAGATATTGGAAGATATCAAGGTACTTTTCGTGTAACTCAAGGGCTTCTAGAAAAATATGGTTCCGAAAGAGTCATGGATACCCCAATTACAGAACCTGGATTTACAGGTATTGCTATAGGAGCTGCAATGGTAGGTGTACGCCCTGTGGTAGAAATGATGACGATGTCTTTTTCTATACTTGCTTTCGATCAGATATTTAACCATGCAGCCAAAGTACACTATATGACAAATGGACAATTGAAAGTCCCCATGGTTATTCGAGGCCCCTCAGGAGCAGCAAACCAATTAAGTGCCCAACACAGTCAATCTGTCGATGCCTGGTATGCACATGTACCTGGACTGAAAGTCGTAGCACCCTTTACTCCACAAGATGCTAAAGGAATGTTAAAATCCGCTATTAGAGATGATAATCCCGTTATATTTTTAGAACACCCAACTTTATATGGGGCTAAAGGTGACGTTTCAGAAGATACAGAATTTGTTACTCCTTTTGGAAAAGCACATGTTTTAAAGGAAGGATCTGATATAACTTTATTGGCATATAGCAAAATGGTACAAACCTGTTTAGACACAGCAGAAAACCTACACCAACAAGGAATTTCTGCAGAGGTTATTGATATTAGATCATTACTCCCTTTAGATATGGAAACCATCTCTTCATCCGTGCGTAAAACAAACCGTGCTGTAGTAGTATATGAAGGGTGGAGAAATGGAGGATTTGGAGCTGAAATCGCTGCAAGAATTTCTGAAGAGTGTTTCGATTACTTAGATGGACCAGTTGTACGGGTTGCAGGATTAAATGTCCCTATGCCCTATGCTCGAAATTTAGAATTGGAATGCATGCCAAAACCAGAAAACATATTGGAATCTATTAAAAAAATATTATAGAAATCTTATAAAAATATTTTTTCATGTAAACCGTTTTAGAACCTTGCTAAAAGACATGCATAAAATAATAGATATCTACATATCTACATATCTACATAACTACATATTACGCTTCTCTTTTGATACAACCCTATCTATCGGTTGAGATTCAGTATGATTATTCCCTTGCTATCTATCATTGATATATCCACTGAAACTTCCACCAATGCAGCCAAACGTTAAAACAGTAAAAAAACATAAAGATAATAATTTTTTCATTAATAATCTCATACAAAACCATATCAAAGAAGACTCATATCAATATTTGATAGCTACTAAAAGAAAATCACACGCACTATCAACTAAATACATTGTAACTTAAATTTGATATCTGGCTCGATATCGTAACCAAGTAGACATGAAAATATCCTAATTAACAAACCTCCATCGGAATATTCCACTTATTAAATTCCATCTATCTCTTTTCTTAATGAAAATTATTTAACCATAAGAGTTTCCAAATATTCGTAAAGAATAGATTTCGCACGATTTAGATCTTTAGCAAAATCATCATTAGAATTTTTGTTCTTATCTGGATGAACCTGACGTATCTTGGACCGATATTTTTTATCTATTTCTCGTATTTTTTTACTGTATTCTTCTTTTGTAAAGTTATCTGAGAGAGGTTTAACATCAAGAAGATTGTATGCATCTCTTACCTCATTAGGAATAATATGCTTCTTGCTCATTCCTTTTGATGTACCATAATTTGGCAACGAAGAATTTTCAAAATGCGAAAATCTAAATGTTTTAAAACCATTTCCATGACCATTTGGACTATTAAATCCAAAAAAATAATATTTACTGTGCTCTGATTTGCAGTCGAAGAAATACTCGGAAAAGTCGTTCATGCTAGAAGGATGAGAATCGAATCCTCTAAACAGACCAGACCATAGTTTATCAAATAAATTTGTTCTGTTTAACTTTTGCCGAGTATAAAAAAAAGGCGAATGAAATTGAGAACTCTCAAAAAACTCTTTTTGAGAGCCTCCCTCATGACGTGCAGACTTTTCACTTGAAAAATCCTCTTGACAGAAATCATGTTGTACTTCTTCTGGTAATTCAGTATCGATAAAATTTTCTTGAGAAACATCCTGATCTGATCTTTTGTTCTGGTTGAAGTTTTCATAGGCAAGGTTTTCACCGAAATTATAATTCTGATTTAAATTTTCTTGTGAATATTGTGATGCGATAAAATCTTGAATATTACTCTTTTCTGGAGAATTATAGGACATTTTTTCAGGGATATCTCTTTCATTTTTTTCCGATTTATCGAAATCCTCTTCTAGATACTGGTCATCTAAAACAATTTTTTCTTTATATACATAGCTAGGATAGGTAGTTTTTGTTTTTGAACTTATTGATGATGTTCCAGGTGACATCCTAGGATTTGTATTCGTATGATTATTTGTTAATACAGATCTACCTTGATGATTTCGTTTATTTAAAATATTATATTGAACACTATTTCTCAGAGCAGTATTATATCCAGCTTTATTACCACCACACCCATGAATAGCAATTAAGATAATTCCTAATAAAATAACAATCAAAGTTTTATGCATCTAATAAATATTATTTGCAGGTTTAAAATGATTTAAAGATTTTTTATTGATATTGAGGTCCACTTCAAAGATACTCATTTTACAGAGGTTAAAATAAAGATATTACCTGTAAATAAAAACTATAATAATATTTTTGCAAGAACCTTTTAAATACTCTTCTGTGAATAAGAACATTCATAATAAAAACAGGAAAGATGCTTTATAAACATCCTCCCTGTTTATAGAAATATATTCTTTCTTTTTATGCAAAAGCTTTTATCATCTGATCGATAAATTCGTTCATTGAATCCTTAGCACTATTTATTTCTTTTGCTTTCTCTTCGCAGCCTCCTTTATCTGGATGATTTTTTACCATCAAGGCTCGATGTGCTTTCGTAACATTTGCACCTAATGTTTTCATAATTTCTTTTAATTCTGAACTTTTCATATCCATCTGGTATGCTTCACAAATAGTATTCAGAATATCCTTTTTGCTATCCCACATTGAGATAGAAAATAAGTTTTTTTTACCATTTACTTCAACAGCAACTTTATTAAATACTTTTGTTAAAGGTAAATTTAAAATTTTACTCGCCGATAAGTAATCATTTATATTCGAAGGAGTAACAAAACATTTTTTTTCCATACAAATATCCAAAAAACGTAACATTTCCTCATATTCAATGACAGAATCAACATTTTTTTTATTATATGATTTTGTATGACTCGAATTACCAGAGAAATCATTGTATTCTTTCCATTGATCATGGTCTCTAGTATCAGATTCAGTAGAACTAAATCCATGAAATCTATTATTGAATTTGCTCGAAGTATCATAGCTCCCGTTACTGAAAAAATCATCCCTATTTTCTGTGGAGGAATCCCAATGAGTAGATGTAGGCTCCGTGGTAAATCCGCTCCATTCATGATAACTATTACTCCTGAAAAAATCATCATGATGCCTAAACTCTAATGTACCACAACCACTTAATATTCCAGCTACAACAATAACTTTAAGATTTTTTATACTACTTTTTCTTTGCATATGCGTATTCTAACTAAGGAATTAATATATATGTTCCTATACTCTTGATAATATACCATTTTGACAATAAATAAGGACCAAATCCTCAACATAAGAGACTATATTATACAAAGATGTAATTTAAAATTTTAGAAGAGAATTACAAAAGATACACTAATTCCGAATATCTGGAAGAAATTATTATCTATAAGAAATTAGTGTATGTTAATAGAATTTTAAATGATCAAAATAGGAGACATGACATGATCTAATGCTTTTTTAATTTCTGCATTATTATTTGTAGCAGTCATAAGCGAATCATAAATTCCTTTTGCAACATCTTTCTTACCAGCAGCATTTGCGGCTTTAACAGTTATAATAGCAAAAGGAATAGAGTCTTGAAACTTAGAAGAAACTTGAATTAACAAATTAAACGCCTCTTCGGCTTTATTTTTTGCAATATAAACGTCTGTTAGAAAACCATATCCATCTACATAGCCAGGATACATGTCCAGGAGTTTATGAACTGTTTTTTCTGCTTCATCATGATTCTTTGTTTTTATAAGACAGTCTGAAAGTAACGCCCAAACTTTCCAGTAATCTGTCAACCAATTTTTCAATGGTCTTAATAACTGGATACTCTCTTCGTATTTGCCTTCGTCTGCTTTTTGCAATGCCTCTGTATAAGCTTCTAACCTTTTAGGTTGAATTAATTCTAAGTGCCATGCTTGAACATGAGCTCTAGTATCCTTATCAATATTTAACTGTAGAATATTATTTAATACTGGCGGAACTTCAAACTCCCTACCTGCATTCTGTAGGGCAAAAGCATAAGAGATCATAGCATCAGGATCGGTAGGTTCATTATCAATATAATCTTCGAAAAGGTCCATCGCTCTATCAAAGTTTTTCTCTTCCATGAATAACTTAGCATAGATTTTTCTAACAGGATTAGGATCTTCAAGAGTGGCCAATGCATGATCAAACACCTCGAATGCTTTATCTTTTTTGTTATCTTGGAATAATGACACCCCTAATTTAATGTGTGCTTTGGTATGCTGAGGATTTTCTTGAATAACTTGTTTCCATATATCAGGAATCTCATGATTTCTTCCCGTTGCTTTATAAAGTTCAGCCAAATAATCTGCAGAAGCCTTTTCATTATCATCAAGATCATATGCTTTTTTAAAGTTTTTTTCAGCATTATTCATCATTCCAGCCATCACCTGAGCTTCTCCTAGTTTTACATAAGGCTCCGGAAATTCTGGGCTATGCTTAATGGCTTCTTCAAAATTTTCGATCGCTTTATCTATATTTCTGTGCATTAAATACATCTGACCTAACAAAAGATAAGACTCCGTATCATTTGGTCTAATATCGATAAGTTGTTTAACCATTTGAGATATTTTATTAATATCATAAATGCCAAGTTTAAATACATCCTGTAAAAATTGCTGTATTGCTCTATAAGCTACTTCAAAACTATTATCCAACTTCAGGGCTTCTAATAAGGATTCGTATGATTCTTCGAAATTCGCTTTAGGATTCACATTCCCCTCAGTCTGATGTATATAACTAATAACATCTACTCCTTGAATAAATTTAAGAAAAGCATCTGTTTTCTTTGTTCCAAAAATCTCTGTTCCTTCTTCTAAAATACCTGGAGTATCGATCTCTATTTCTTTACAAATACCTTGTAAAATATCGATAAATGTTTCAAATAATTGATCCTTTTTCGAGGTAAAATTAATGCTTTTTGGCTCTGCATCAGGTTTTAAAAAACGTAAAGTAAAGGTAAATAATTCTTCTGATGACACATCCAAAAGCCCATCGATCACAACATTGGCTTGAGATTCTGCTGAAATTTTTTTTAACGATTCAATATCATTTAGTTCATTGGTTGGATTGAAAAATTCCTGAATCTGAGATCCTTCTTGAACTGGTCTCATATAATGCAAGTGAACTACATTATCATCAGAAAATTCATTAATGGTATTTGAAAAATACTGTGATATTTGTCTTGCATATGCTTCATTTGTACCCTTGGTAGCATTAAACGGAAGTGTCAATATATTCATATTTTGAGTGTACCATTTAACTTTATATTAGTATTTAAAGTTTAAATAGTACAAACCAATAAGTAATAAAATAAAAAAAGATGCACTTTTTAGCGCATCCTTTTTATACTTTTTTCTAATGTGTAATTTTATTAGAATGTAAAGTTAACAGCTGCGAACGGTGTAACAGCACCTGCCCATTCAGCATCTTTTTCGCCTGTGTTGGTACCTCTGTATTCAACACCGCCTCTCCATGTAGTATTCTTTGCTGGGGTTAAGTCAACAAAAGCAGCAACAGTAGCATCTGATGAAACATCTGCATTTTCTGAAGCTTTCTTACCAACATAGCATCCCTTAACAGTAGCTGATACCCAATCGTTGTAATCGTAAGATACAGATGGATTTACGTCAACTAAATAACCTTTATCTTCTAAGCCACTATATTTACCATCATTATCTTTTAGACCCATTAAGTAGTGACCAGATGCTTTGACTTTAAATGAACCGTAGTTCCAAGCAGCAGAGAGTTTACCACCGTGTAGACCTCTCATAGCAGCATCGGATTCGTTTCCTATTACGTCGAATTCACCTAAAGAAGCAAATCCTTTTTGTACGCCAGTATATCCTACACTTACATCTAAACCGTAAGAATCTACACTACCAGATAAACCACCGTAGAAGTACATGTTATCCTTTTCATCAGAAACAAATTTATCATCTGCTCTTTTCTTGGACATGTTAAATCCACCGTTTACCTTAACACCAGCATATACATCTACATCAGCATCAAAACCAAACGCTACGTGTCCAGCTTTAGCACCGTTATCAACCCAGTTTCCACCAGCTTCTACGTTAACTCTGTCAAATAAATTATCTAAGTTAACTTTTGCACCAGCAACAAAAGCTGCGTCTACAGACTTTGTATTGTTAGGCTTTGCATAAAATGCACATACTTTAAACGGATTGTATGCTACAGATACATTACATCCATCTAATGTGTAAGAACCATTCTTCTGGTATCTATCCATGCTAAAGTAATTTGTTCTGTCAGATTTGTACATTAAAGCATCAGACATTCTGTAAGCATCTCTACCACCACCTAGTGTTAGAGTTACTCCGCTTACATTAAAGTCTTGAGATACATTTAACTTTCTTAACTTTACATTGCTTCCGGTATCTAATGTAAACTGACCAGCCCATTTTGGACCACCTTCTACATTACCCTTTACACCAAATGCTACGTCAGCATTATAATTAAAGTTATTTCTCCAATCTGGGTTAACGAACTTGTCACCATCTTTGGAACCAGCTTTTTCTCCCTGAGAGTTTTCACCCTGAACTTTTTCATTCCAGTTGTAAAGAAAAGTTTTAGAGAAGTTCACTTCACCGAAAGGTACAACTGTCATTCTGCTTTCCATATCAGAAACTTTTCCAGATAATACATCTAGGTTTCTTTTCATGGAATCTACATCAGACTTCATACCTTTCAATTCTGGGCTGAATTCATTAACTAACATTCTTAAGTTGTCTGCTTCTGCCTTGAAAGCTTTGATTTCTTTTGCATCATGCTCCATGTTATCTAAAGCAGTTTTAAACTTATCGACTCCATGTGCAACATCACCATATTCAGAGATAGCATCTTTTACGTCTTTTAAACTACCAGATACGCCATCTACCATATTCTTTAGACTAGAATATGCTCTGTTAACTGCTGCAGCAAATTCATATCTTGTAAAAGCTTTGTTACCACAGAACTTACCATTTGGCATTCCATCTAGCACACCAGCTTTTCTCATGTTTTCTAATGCTGAATAAGCCCAATGATTTGCAGGTACGTCTGGAAATACTTCAGATGCACTTACACTCTTCTTTGAACAGCATTTGCCTGATTTTTCTGCAGCTAGGGTAGGAACTACCATTGCTGCGCCTAATACTACGCTTAAAGCATATTTAAATGTATTATTCATTTATTTTCCTCGTTAACTATTTTGAGGGATACTAAGATGAACTCCAATGTTACCATCTAGTACTCCACTTAAATATTATGGGCACATATAAAATTATTTTTCAAGGTAAATGTATCAGTTTTATTTTTTTCTCGATTCAATATACATAGTTTCACATTCGATCATGCACTTAGAAATAAAAAATTATTTGCACAGCGCCCTGGTATTCATCCAGAAGATTTTTTATAGAAATTGGAAATAGCTGTTTTTCACCATGATAAATACTCTGTACACCCATAAATATGTGAATTTTATCAGTTAATTCAGATTTTGCAATCAGAGATGCTAAAAACTCTTGGTTGCCAATGCTCGTAGAATAAGGCACAAGTTCGAAAGTGGAATCCAAACGCGCTTGTAAGCTCCAGCCTTTAATTCTATCAAGTGCTATCTTACTTGAAAATTGATAATTATATTTATCTTCAAAATCTGTTTTTTTAATAGGTGAAATTTTCCCAGCTGCTGAAAAATGGATCCCTGGTAATAGAGAAAATTTGGCTTCTCCACTGATTCTATACTTGTCTCTGTTAAAAGCATTTATGTTAGTACTAATCTTATCTGAATCCTTAAGATACTCTAAGCCTGCAAGAATTGTATATTTCTCTTTCTTATACTGAACACCACCATACCACTGGATAGGGTTTTTCAAAATTATTTCAATATCATCTGGCTGAGATAACTTCTTTCCAGGTGCAGCAGACCCAAGAAGTGATAGAGAAGAATTCACATTCCATTTTGCCTCTGCCTTAACTACAAAAGATTCTTGATGAAATGGACCAAAGATATCTTCTCCAGAAAATTGATTAATACTATCAAGTAGCTCCCATTTTTTAAAATGCATTTTAAGCAAATTAAAATCCACTTTCCTTGCTATAGAACCTAAAAAGAGTGTTTTATTCGAATACAGTGAACTATTATACAGGTTAACAAAATTCTCATATTCTAAATCTTTCTTTAAGTTATAGTGAGTATTATCGATATATGGTGTATGATCTTGATTTTTCGGTGCAAATATTGTAGAACTTCCTTCTTGATGATACAACGCGTCATTGCGGAGTAAATATTTTTCACTATCTTCCGGGATGGCATTTAATAAATCCATTTGATCCAATCGATCTATCCATTCTTCGTTTACCTGTATCACTAAATCATCTTGAACATACTGAGTAAAATCTCCGGATAACCAATCTTCTTTATTTGCATAAATAAATAGGGTGTTCAGAATCAACACACAAATAAATTTCTTTATGATTCCAAACATGATAAATCGATCAAACATAACCCTACCCATTACTCTATTTAAATAAATGTCTTAAGAAGAACATAGTATACGGACTTTTTACGAAGACCTTCTACTCATTCATACTAATTTTTCATCACACCCATAAATGACTTAAGCCAACCTATATCATCTACGCTAGATGTGATGATACAATACTATATGGATATGATATCATTTTATAATAAAAAAAATAATCTGGCTTACTTTTTTATTCCCTTTGTATCTCTACTAGTATTAGATCAAGTTGTCAAATATTGGGCACGAGAAAACATTGTTCCTCATCAATCTCTTGGTATACCATGGCCGGGAGTCTTTGAAATTACTTTAACCTATAACAAGGGAGTTGCATTCGGACTTTTTCAAGGATCTGGAGTATTATTTGCACCTATTGCAATTCTGCTAGCTGGTGCTTCTTTTTATTATGTATTTAAAAAACCCTCAGAAGAAAAAATCCATATGGTAATGATCTCTTTACTCTCTTCAGGTGCCGTAGGCAATCTAATCGATAGAGTTGTATTTGAAAAAGTTACTGACATGTTCTGGCTAAGAATCATCAACTTTCCAGTATTCAATATTGCAGATATTTGTATATCCGTATCTGCCTTCTTAATGATATTAATCAGTTTGCTAGAAAACAAGCAGGAAAAAACGCCTTAAATTTCCATCTATCTTGATAGTTGTCTTTTCTCTATTTCTTGACATACCACTCTTAAAATTTTTTCAGGTGGCTGATTTGCATCTACCCTGAGCCATCTTCCTGGCTCTTTTTCTAATTCAGTAATAAACCCATCATAAACTTTTTTATGAAATTCCATAGATTCCAAATCCATTCTGTCATTTTTCAGGGTTCTCTTAAGACTAAATTCAGGTGATATATCCATAAAGATCGTTAAATCTGGTCGCAAAGCACCTGTAGCAGTGTGATTCAACATTCTGAGCATTTCTATATCTAAACCGCGTGCATATCCTTGATAGGCTAAAGTGGAATCAGTATAACGATCACATATGACTAGGCAACCCGATTCTAATTTAGGTTTAATAATAGATTCAACATGTTCAGCCCTATCTGCCAAAAATAAAAAAAGCTCCGTAAGCGCAGAAAGTTTTTCACCTTCGAGTAACAATTTCCTTATGGTAGAACCGATGGAACTAGCTCCTGGTTCACGGGTAAAAAATACCTCCATAGAAGATTGGGAATAATATTTCTTGAGTCCTTCTATTAACGTTGTTTTCCCTGCCCCTTCTGTGCCTTCTACAGTAATAAACATATCTATAAATACTACCCTTATAAAATACTACCCTGAGAGAATCCACAGCATTCTATAAAAGCACTTTTTAAAAGCATTCTCTATACTTAGAACTATAAAAAGTATATCTTCCTGCATCAGCCTTTTCATGAATGCATAATCTTGCTAACAAGTATCAGGCTGCATAAATCTTATCACAAGTAATAAAGCTCTATTACTTTCATATTTTTCATATATTGACATATTTTTTCTATATTGAAAATTATTCCTCAATATGATAATTTATCTCATCTCCAAGGGATGTATGCTTTCTAAAAGCTTGAATAATTTTAGCAGTTATTTCACCTTGCTTTCCAGAACCCACATTTTTTCCATCTAATGTTCTAACGGGAATAACTTCTGCAGCAGTACCTGTTAAAAAACATTCATCTGCTACTGCCATATCATATTTAGAAAGTTCTGATTCGTAAACATTATAGCCAAGCTCTCTAGAAAGCTTAATAACAGTATCTCGAGTAATACCCTTTAATATTCCTGCACTTGGATGAGGAGTATGTATTTCGCCATTCTTAATAATAAAAACATTATCACCTGTGCACTCAGCAATCAATCCGTTCTGATTTAGCATTAAACCCTCTCCTGCACCAGCTCGATTAGCTTCCATTTTAGCTAGAATATTAGAAGCGTATCTTCCTATGCATTTCACTCTTGGATTTAATGAATCAGCAGGGATCACTCTATATGAAGTTGTAATAACGTCTAAGCCTTTCAAATACATTTCCGGAGGGTATATCGAAATAGAAGTCACAAAAACCATAACATTAGGCTTATTATCGATATATTTTGGATCCAAACCTATCCCAGTCCCTCTTGTTACATTCAACCGGATATATCCATTCTGTTCCTGTGATCGGGCGCAAGTATCTAATACAATTTTTTTTAATTCCTCTTTGGAATACACCATCTGAAAATCCAAGTATTTTACACCCTCATACAATCGTTCCAGATGCTCATCTAACTTAAATACTTTCCCCTCATATATCCGAATGCCTTCAAACAGACCATCTCCATATAAATGTGCATGATCTGCAATAGAAATCATTGCATTTTCATAATCGAATATTTTTCCATTTAACCAAACAACTCTAGACATTATTTACGACCAAAATAAACTTTATTACTCGATCTATTCCATAATAAATATAAGAACTCACCAAGCAAAAATGATCTTTATGTAATACTAAACCCAGAAGGATCCATTCTCGTTGATCACAAAGAGTCTTTATGAATGCTAATCATCTAAGTCATTTATTATTCAAAACAACAAATGAGTCAGACTTGGAACAAATTATATCTATCGAAGTACAAACCCAAAAAAGTCCATGGTCTAGAGCTCAGTTTCTCGAGGAGTTAAAAAGGAAAGATCGGCTATGCATATCTTGTAAAATCAACTCAATTGTCGTAGGGTATCTCTTTTGCAGAATCGTTTCACCTGACTCTGAAATACTTACTTTAAGCATTCACCCTAACTATCAAAATCTAGGAATTGGATCAAAACTTCTCAAACATACCATATCAGAATGTTCTAAAATAGGAATATTGAAGTGTTTTCTTGATGTGAGAGTGTCTAACAATATAGCAATAGGTTTATACGAAAAACTAGGGTTTAAAAAAATACATATACGGAAAAATTTTTACACTGATAACCTTGAAAGCGCTCAAGTGATGATGCTAGAAATTCAACCTTAGCAATAACTTTATCAAGGCTGCAAAAAGAGATGGAATCCATACAATATTACCAAGGGAAATTACTTGCCATTGAAACTAGCTGTGACGACACATGTGCTGCTATTTTAGATGGAAACAGAGTGTTATCAAATATTATTAGTTCACAAGCAGATTTACATAAAAAATGGGGTGGTGTTGTACCAGAAATGGCTGCTCGAGAACATCTTTGTATGCTTTTACCTGTCATAGAGGAAGCCTTAGAATTATCGAATACGACTTTAAACAGTATTTCTGCCATTGCAGTTACTAATAGACCAGGCTTAGTTGGATCTTTAAATATTGGATTAACTGCAGCAAAATCACTTAGTTTATCCTTAAACAAACCCTTCATTGGTGTACATCATCACGAGGGTCATATTTTAAGTACATTAGCTCAAATTTCAGATGAATACTCTCCACCCAAATTCCCCCACATATGCCTTGTTGCTTCCGGAGGTCATACAGAATTAGTATTAGTTCATAAACCCGGAAAATATGAAGTCCTGGGTTCAACGTTAGATGATGCTGCAGGAGAAGCATTAGATAAAGCAGCGAGGTTACTCCAGCTAAAGTATCCAAGCGGTAAAAGTCTTCAAGATGCTGCGTGCAAAGGAAATCCGAGTAGATATAAACTACCTATTGCTAAACTTAAAGATCCTTATAATTTCAGCTTTAGTGGGCTTAAAACTGCTGTATTACGTCTAGTTGAATCCGAAGGAGAGCAGTTATCGATACCTGATGCAGCCGCATCCATCCAAGAAACAGTTGCTAAAACTCTACTGTCTAAAATCACTCTCTGTTTAAAAAACTTTAACATACATACTGTTTCAATCGTTGGAGGCGTAGCCGCCAATATTCGACTTCGAGAGATGCTAACAAATTATTCTAAAGATCATAATATAAACGTATCTATACCCTCTCCATCATTGTGCACTGATAATGCTGCAATGATTGGGATTGCTGGTTCCATTAGACTTGCTCAAGACCAAAAAAACTCCTTTAACGAAGATGTATATTCTTCTGCTCCACTAGATAGCTAAGACTTTTTAAGTTTTATTTGTTATTTTAGACACTTACTAATAAATCAAATGCAAAAGTCCCAAGAAAGCGTTTGGAAATCATTAATTATTAATCACTTATTAGTCAATATTAGACACTTGCGTGTTATAATTAGAGAAGAATCTAATGACTTTTTCACTGAACAGTCCTTAGATATTATTTACTTCTTATTCTAATAAAAGGTAAATGTGTACTGTTGAATGCTATTCAGCAGTGATAGTAATAATTTGAGGTTGTTATGAATTTGATTGTTATGAATAAATATTACTTGACGGCTAATGGAATCTATAATACATCCATACAACAGGATCCTCTTGATCTCATAAGGGCAACTTTACAGTCTCTCTCTAATATTTTTAATACTTTGTGTGTTAAAACACTTACCATTTAAACGTTCCATTTTTATATTTATGACTTTAATAAGGTAGGTAAACCATTTATGCATACAGTTTTAGACATTACTCACGCAATTTTAAAGCACTTTCCAGACATAGAAGAAGATTGGTATCGATTCATCGATGACTGGGAATCACTTGAGCAGATCAATAAACCTCAGAATGAAATAAAACATTATCCATTCAAACTTAGTTTGAGTGTATTAACAAGCTACACACTAAAGCAAATAGATTTATACCCTGATTCTGAACCCACTATCGAAAATATTTTCCTATTTATAGAGAAGTGTTTGCGAGAAAGTTCTAATGACATCGTGTATGACATTAAACTGGGGTACTTAGATGAAATCATCTATTCAGCGTTAAATAATCCATCACAAAAGAATATTATAAACACCTATGCTGGCCCTTTAACGTATAAGTATTTAATTGAAATTTATGCCCTATATTCTCGCTCTAATAAACCTTTTTGGCCAAAAATCCAAGACAGCATGGCATTCTCTAGTCATCACAATGTTATGTCAATATTATTGAGCTCTTTTCCAGAGTTTTGGATTTTTTGGAAAAATCATATAAACTCATGGAAAGCAGGAAGTCTTATTGAACCCAATCACCCCGGTATTGAGCTTGAAGCATTTGCAAAATACACCCTTATTCTATTGGAAAATAACTATAGTGAACTGTCTGTGTTAAATCAAATATTTATTAAAATTGATCAGCTATTACAGAATGAAAAATCTTATCTTTCATACTACATTAAAAGATATTATTTAGAGTATATTTACTACTTTGCGTCTCATACAAAATTATGGAAAAAAATTAAAAAATCTCTTCAACACTATTCTTTACAATACATAAACCAATTAGAATCCTTTTTAAATAGCCACCATCAAACAAATTCACCCTTAACACCTCTAGACTGTTTTTCTCAAGATCATTTTCATTTCTTTCGCTTTTCAGAAATTGAGAAAAAAAATTGGGTTCTGGAAACTCATTTTCCAAAAGACATTCTGATGGAAAAACATGTAACCTATGAAAATTTTATAAAAAAATGGTTAGAAATAAACATGAAAAATGTTTTTATACCCAAAAAACATAAAAAATCATTAGAAACACTGCACAAAACACTCGCTCATCACAGAAAAAACATAATAATCAAAACTTCTCTCGAGTCTTCCTAACATAGGTCATATTCCATTGCAAGATTCATTAAACTACTTAAAGCATGCGGATGTTTTATGATCTTATTCTTATGTTTTTTAAAAGCTTTTTCTACTTCTTCTCTATCATTATTTAGCAAAAAGACTTCCATAACTACAGAGTTTACTGAAGAAAGATGTTGATCATAAAATGGAATTGCAGGCGTTATAAAAGGTTCTTTTTTGAGTGGAGATAAAGACACATAACCCTTTTCAATAGAATAAAATTCTTTCTTTAAAGAGTATACGACAAGCTGAGCTCTATCTAAATAATCTGAATGTTCCAGACGATCACCTAACAGAAAAAGAGCTTTTGCAAAATATGCTAGACCATCAGCATAAGCACTACCTTGAACATTTCCCCTAAATATATAATGTGGAATATATCCATTTTTATCCCAAGCTTTACAGATATGATCTATAAGCCATTTAGCCAAGCTAATATCACCTATAGATAACAAACCTATGGCTGAAAGGCTATTTGCAGATATAAAACATCTGTCATCTCTCGCTGGAGAAATCCTAAATGAACGCGCTACATTTAACCCATTTAAAATTCTGTTAAGTCCTAAAAAATCATCCGGAAGATGATTAAAAGAAAGTATATTTAATCCTATACGCTCTCCAGTAGATTCATCAATAAAATTTCCTTTATCTGTTATTCCTGCTAGTTCATTTATTTTAAAGGAGTCGATACCCAAAGCTTCTTCTAACTCTTGTTTGGACCATAGATAATATAAGCCCTCCATTCCATCAGTTTCTGATATAGAAGATGCTCCTAATAAATTATCTTCCGTTAACATATAATGATTAAACCAATTAACAATTCCAGATTTAGACCTTTCTAACAACCAATGTTCTTTTTTATTCCATTCGATTACCCGCAAAGCCTTCGACAACAGTTCTAGGAAAGCAGCATTATCTAACAACATTTTTTCAAATCGAGGCCTCATCCAGCATGAATCAGTGGAATACCTATGATAACCACCTCCAACTATATCATGCAAGCCACCCAAACTCATTTTTATAAGAGTTTTTTTAACAAAATCTTCTATTTTGATAAGAATATCAATGGAGCATTTTTTTCTTTCTAATGCGGATAATAAAAATTTTAATCTTTGAATAGGCGGAAATTTTACGTTGCCTTGATATCCACCTTGATCCAAATCTATGTGTTCTAATAAATTCTGAACAAACTCGTCTTCATTTAATATCTGCGTATTTGAATTATTTTCCTGAATAATATTATTCTGTTTTTTTATTTCTTCAACAAACTTTAATCCATTCTCTCTAACGATAGTTTGTTCGGATGTCCACATACCTAGAATGTTTTTCAGTAGTCGAAAAAAACCTGGAATATTACCTCGATCTCCTTTAGAAAAATAAGTTCCAGAAAAAAATGGATTCTTATCAGGGGTTAAAAATATTGTCACTGGCCAACCTGAACTTCCAGACCCAATCTGGCAAGAAGTTAATCCGATGAAATCGATATCCGGATATTCATCTTTTTCAATTTGAATGCATATAAAAGAATCATTTAGAATTTGTATAATACTAGGATCATGAAAACAATCCTTCATCATTAAACTTGACCAATAGCATGCTGAATGATGTATAAACAAAAGCACAGGCTTATTCTCTTTTTTTGCACTTGAAAAAGTCTCTTCATTAAAAAGCTTCCACTTCACAAAGTAACTCTTTACGGAACTCTTTTTTTCTCCAGTAGAATTTTCTTTATTTTTCAAGCCTATACTTCGTAACATATAAAATATATTATACGTTTAACCATTCATCAGAATATTTAATATTGAGCATTCTAATCAAATAATTTTATACATATCCAATTACTTAACTAACATTTTGCAATCTTTCTAGCCTAAAAAATGTATCAATATTTATATATAAACCTTGTATTTCATTTATGTTTTTTATGAATAAGTTTTCTTATTTAAAAATTCAAACGTAAATATTAAATAGAAACCTAGATAAATCTAGGTTTCTATTTAAATAACAATCAATATAGATTAAGATGATCATATTATATTTTTATATTATCTTAATAAACTGATAACTGATCGAGAAATGTTACTTGCTTGACCAAGAACAGATATTGCACTTTCAGATAGAATCTGATGTTTTGCAAATGCTGCTGCTTCTTCAGCCATGTCCGTATCAGCAATTGCACTAATACTTGCCATCATGTTCTCTTTTCCTATACTTAAGGATCTCATGTTTACATCAAGAACGTTCTTTTGGAAGTTACCTACTCTACCTCTAAACGCAGTTACCTGGTCAATGGCTTTATCAATAACGTTTAAAGCTGTTGAAGCATTAGCAGAACTAATAAGATCAACTGATTTCAAAGTATCGCTACCGTCAACACCTAAGTTATCAGATTGAACATTTTCCATACTAAGACCAACGCGATCTTGAGTGGTATTATTAATACCTACCTGGAATCTTGTTGGACCACCAACAGGAACAAGAACTCGACCACCTGTTGCAGCAGCAGCTAAACCACCTGTTGCACCTGATGCCGTTAATTCAATAGTATTTCCATCTTCATCTACAAGTGTACGGCCATTTCCACGATCAAAAGTAACCCCTACGTGATTTTCACCATCATAAGCTACGGTGACAACTGCCACTGCATCACGACCGATTGCTGAAGTAAAGGTTGCACTTGATATTAAAGTATCAGGATCGAGTACTTCAATCTTGTGATCTGCACCCCATTCGGTTGCGATTAAACAAGCACCACCACCACCACCGACTGAATAGGATACATAAACACCTGTTAAGTCAGATACAGAATTGATCTTTCTAAAGACATCTTCAAAGCTGTCACCAGCTCCTACAGAGAAGCTTGTTCCGTTGATACTAAAACTACCAGCACCTACAAGACATGATAGACCTGCTGATACAGTTAATCCCATTGATGCAAGTGTTGCTGTTGTTACAACGTCAATGGTTACAGCTGCTGTACTGGTAATTGCATAACCACCAAACATACCTGTAAAGGACATTTTACCAACTTCATCCATATCCGAAGTACCTGCATAAAGTCCGCTGGCACCATTTAATATACGGTTGCTACCATAAGATGTGTTATTTGCAATACGAGTAATACTATCGGAAATACTCTTTAACTGCTGGTTATTTGCATCTCTCTGAGAAGATGTTAGTGTAGGCTGGTTTAAACTGTTTAGTGCCAAAGATCGAGCATCTCTTAAAAGTCGACTAATTTCATCAAGAGCACCTTCTGCAGTTTTCATGTAGTTTGTGTTTTCTTGAGTAATTCGAATAGAAGTATCTAAACTTTGAGCGCTGTCTCTCATTCTGGAAACACCTACAAAAGCTGCTGGATCATCT
>JAUIKO010000006.1 GCA_030430755.1 Fimbriimonadia bacterium | reverse complement strand
TGAAATTACAACATTAACAAATGATCTTGCTACTGCACAGGCAGATGTCACCGCGAAAGAAGATGATATTACTTCACTTACAGCAGACCTTACGACAGCACAGGCAGATGTCACCGCGAAAACAGATCAAATCAATACACTTACTGCTGATCTAACCACAGCACAAGAAGATCTTGCAACAGCACAAGCAGATGTAACCGCGAAAACAGATGAAATTACAACACTCACGAACGACCTTGCAACAGCACAAAATCAAATTACAACATTATCAGCAGACCTTACAACAGCTCAAGATGACCTGGCAACAGCACAAGCAGATGTAACCGCGAAAACAGATGAAATAACGACTCTCACGAATGACCTGGCAACGGCGCAAGCTGACATCACTGCTAAAGAAGATGAAATAACGACTCTCACGAATGACCTTGCAACGGCGCAAGCGGATATCACTGCGAAAGAAGATCAAATTACGACTCTAACGAATGATCTTGCAACAGCTCAGGCAGATGTCACCGCAAAAACAGATGAAATCACAACATTAACAGCAGACTTAAATACAGCACAAGATGATCTAGCAACGGCGCAGGCAGATGTAACCGCGAAAGAAGATCAAATCACAACATTAACAGCAGACTTAAATACAGCACAAGATCAAATTACAACATTAACAGCAGACTTAAATACAGCACAAGAAGATCTTGCAACTGCGCAAGCGGATATCACTGCGAAAGAAGATCAAATTACCACTCTCACGAATGACCTGGCAACAGCACAAGCAGATGTCACTGCTAAAACAGATGAAATCACTACTCTCACGAATGACCTTGCTACAGCGCAAGCAGATATCACCGCAAAAGAAGATCAAATCACAACATTAACAGCAGACTTAAATACAGCACAAGAAGATCTTGCAACGGCACAAGCTGACATCACTGCAAAAGAAGATGAAATTACAACATTAACGAACGACCTGGCAACGGCACAAGCAGATGTCATCGCGAAAACAGATGAAATCAATACACTTACTGCTGATCTAACCACAGCACAAGAAGATCTTGCAACAGCGCAGGCTGATATCACCGCTAAAGAAGATCAAATCACTACTCTAACAAATGACCTGGCAACTGCGCAAGCGGATATCACTACTAAAACAGATGAAATCACTACTCTCACGAACGACCTTGCAACAGCACAAGCGGATATAACTGCAAAAGAAGATGAAATTACAACATTAACAAATGATCTTGCTACTGCACAGGCAGATGTCACCGCGAAAGAAGATGATATTACTTCACTTACAGCAGACCTTACGACAGCACAGGCAGATGTCACCGCGAAAACAGATGAAATCAATACACTTACTGCTGATCTAACCACAGCACAAGAAGATCTTGCAACAGCGCAGGCTGATATCACCGCTAAAGAAGATCAAATCACTACTCTCACGAATGACCTGGCAACTGCGCAAGCGGATATAACCGCTAAAGAAGATCAAATTACAACATTATCAGCAGACCTTACAACAGCTCAAGATGACCTGGCAACAGCACAAGCAGATGTAACCGCGAAAACAGATGAAATAACGACTCTCACGAATGACCTGGCAACGGTTCAAGCAGATATAACCGCGAAAACAGATGAAATCAATACACTTACTGCTGATCTAACCACAGCACAAGATCAAATTACAACATTATCAGCAGAACTTACAACAGCTCAAGATGACCTGGCAACAGCACAAGCAGATGTCACCGCGAAAACAGATGAAATAACGACTCTCACGAATGACCTAGCAACGGCACAAGCAGATGTCACTGCGAAAACAGATGAAATAACGACTCTCACGAATGACCTAGCAACGGCACAAGATGATCTTACAACAGCTCAGGCGGATGTCACTGCGAAAGAAGATCAAATCAATACTCTAACAAGCGACCTAACCACAGCACAAAATCAAATTACAACATTATCAGCAGACCTTACGACTGCACAAGAAGATCTAGCTACAGCACAGGCGGATGTAACCGCTAAAGAAGATCAAATCACTACTCTCACGAATGACCTGGCAACTGCGCAAGCGGATATCACTACTAAAACAGATGAAATCACGACTTTAACGAATGACCTGGCAACAGCACAAGCGGATATCACAGCAAAAACAGATGAAATCACGACTTTAACGAATGATCTTGCAACGGCTCAAGCTGACATCACTGCGAAAACAGATGAAATCACGACTTTAACGAATGATCTTGCAACGGCTCAAGCTGACATCACTGCGAAAACAGATGAAATTACTTCACTTACAGCAGACCTAACTACAGCACAAGAGGATCTAGCTACTATGACTACAAACTATTCCAGTAGTCTCAATACACTACTCACAAATGCTCAGGCAGATTTAACTACCTTAGAAAACAATTACAATACAGATATTGCTGCAATGGATGCAGCGATTGAATCGCATAATAACGATATTGCTATGTTCGAATCTGATGTGACCAATTATCAAGATATGGTTACATCATTAACATCTTCATTATCCTCTGCGGAAGCAGATCTTCAAAATGCCATTGACAACAATATGGATCAGGCTACTATCGATGGTTATCAAGCTACTGTTGATGATTTCCAATGGCAATTAGACAATGCCAATTTCTCACTCAGTGCGGCTGAATCAATGGTCACTTCAGCAACGAATCTTTATAATACCGAAGTTAGCTATAAAGCTAACTATATAACTAATTACGATACTACAAAGACAGCATTAGAATCTTCAATAGCTCAATACCAATCCGATATTGCAGCATTATCTTAATGGCTACTAAGATTAAGATTTATATGTTGTTAAAAACTTCTTTTGCATGACCACCAACACTAATATTTTTCCATATTTTTGTAATGTTGCCTTGTTCATCCAATAAAAATGTTGTTCTCTCCATTCCCATATATTTTTTCCCAAACATACTCTTTTCTATCCAAACGCCACAGGCTTCAGCTAAAAGATGATCTTCGTCACATAACAGTGTAAAATTTAGATTAAATTTATCTATAAATTTTCTATGAGATTTTGCATTATCTGGGCTTACTCCAATAACTCGAACACCCTCTCTTGCGGATATCATATCCCTAAAATCACATGACTCTTGAGTGCAGCCAGGAGTGCTATCCTTTGGGTAAAAATAGATAACCGTTTTAGAACCTTTTAAACTATCATTTGTAACCAAGTTACCCTCAGTATCAAGTAACGAGAAATCAGGGAATTTCATCTTAACATCTAACATACCTCCATTATATAACAAAACGGTCAGACTAAATAAATAGTCTGACCGTTTCTTGTTTAAATGGAATGATTCATCACAAACTATATTACTAGCTGTTAAAACAATCCCACCTTTAAAATAGAATTTTTCACTTTGCTGTTCATTAAATACACCTCCCTAATATATTTTAATTATAGGTTAAATCATTGAATCTAGCATGGTACTTTAGTTATTTTTTCGTAGACATAAAAAAAGCTGGCTCATATCAGAAAAGCCAGCTCATATCGTACTAGATACTGTAATTTAACTTCCAGGAATACCTTTTGCTCTTGGCAAAGCGTTTGCAGGAACATGTGACCATCCAGTATTAATCTCATCTTTTCTGAATGCGTAATCTAAATAAACTAAAAACATCATCGAAAACCATACGAATCCAAAAAAAGCATAAAATTTAGTTAAATTACTAGAATATTTTACACCCATAAAAATCCAAACAACAAGCATTGCCTTAGTCGTAGCTATAGCCATTGCAACAAAATTATTTAAATAACTCATTTCCCGTAATGATGGATTGCTTTCTGCTAAAACAGCTACAGCTACCGTTAAAAACATCAAAACTAATAACTGTAGATATGTTCGAAAATATACCGGAATAGGTATTACGTGTGAATGTCCTTCAGAATGATTATTTGACATAAATTTTAATTCTCCTAATAATTATCTTCCTTAATTTTAACATTGACCTCTACTTTGGCATTAAATAAAAGAGTGGGAATAAGAAAATCCAAACCAAATCCACAAAGTGCCAGTAAAGCCCTATCATCTCAGTAACCATAAAATCTTCTACAAGAGTGCTCTTTTTCCATACTAGATAACTCAAAGCTCCTAGTAATAATATTCCCACAACAACGTGAATTCCATGTAAACCTGTCATCGCAAAATAGAGACTAAAAAACATCTTAGCTACAGGTTCTGGAACACTTGCTGTTAATGCGGGATTATCTAGTGCAGGCCAAACAAAAGTTGGATTCGGAAATAAATTAACATGAAACTTATGACTATATTCAAAGTATTTTACAATTAAGAACCCAAATGCACATAAAATTGTAAATAGCAATGCATACAATTGAGCAGCTCTTCTTTGAATCTGAGCATAGTGCACAGCAAGAACCATTGTAAAACTACTTGTTAATAGAATAATGGTATTTATAGTCCCCATTTTCATATCTAACAATTTAGACATAGCATAAAAGCTTGGCTGATACTGCCATCTATACAATGTATAACAGAATATCAATACTCCAAAGAACATAATTTCTGTAATTAAGAATGACCACATTCCTACTAAATAAGATTCATTCTGTTGATCTATATCCTCAAATTGCTCATAAACTTTCTGAGGATTCATCTGATTTCCATGTGTTGCTTCTAATGCCATAATAAATTCCTTCCTTTATATTATCGGATTAACTTTTCTCTTCCATTACTGCCCCAAACTTCGTATATTTTGCTTCTATAGGAGGCTCATCATCTATTGAATAATTGTAAGCTTCTTCAGTAACTACTGGTATTTCCCTAAAGTTATGAGTAATAGGTACCCTATCAGTTTTTTCCCATTCTAACCCTTTAGCATTCCAAGGATTAGCAGGTGCCTTTGCGCCATGCTTTAGAGATAACAATAAATACACCACAGGAATCATAAACCCTATCGCTAGAACTCCTGCTCCAGCAGTCGAAAATACATTGTAAGCTTGAAATTCAGGTGCAAAATGATAGTAATGATATCTTCTTGGCATTCCCAAGAAACCAAGGATAAATTGAGGCATAAATGTCATATGGAACCCTGAGAAAATAACAAGCATTCCTATTTTCCCCCAAATTTCCGGATACATTCTTCCTGTCATTTTAGGCCACCAGAAATGTATACCCGCTAGCAAAGCCATAATCGTTCCTCCAACCATAACATAGTGGAAGTGGGCAACAATGAAGTAGGTTCCTGTCAAATGTACATCAACACCAAGATTAGAACAATAAAGCCCTGTTAAACCACCGATAACAAATAGCCCCAAGAAACCTATCGCATATGCCATTGGTGTTGTTAGATAGATCATCCCTTTATATAAGGTAGCCGCCCAGTTAAATACTTTTATGGCAGAGGGTATTGCTACCAAAGAGGTCATTAATGAGAAGAATGCAGCTTGGAAATACGATTCACCAGATGCAAACATATGGTGCCCCCAAACTAAGAAACCTAAACCTCCAATAGCTAAACTAGAAGCGGCAATAAACTCATAACCAAAAACTCTATTTCTAGCAAAACATGCGATAATTTCACTCACAACACCCATTGCAGGAAGTATCATGATATACACCGCAGGGTGAGAATAAAACCAAAACATATGCTGGAATAAGACGGGATCTCCACCGTATTCTGGGCTAAAAACACCTATATGGAAAAGTCTTTCAACTGCTACCAAAGCAAGAGTTATGGCAACAACTGGTGTCCCCAATAGGATAATGATACTCGTCGCGTAGTGTGCCCATACAAACAAAGGAAGCCTGAACCAAGTTAATCCTGGTGCCCTCATTTTATGAATAGTAACAATAAAATTAACAGCTGTAGCAATAGATGAAAAACCAGTAATAAATGCAGCCGTAATTGTTAGTACTACTTGAGAATTACTATACATACTACTCAAAGGTGTATAAAAAGTCCACCCCGTATCAACACCACCTGAAACTAATGCTACAACACCAAAAAGTCCTCCGCCCAAGTACAAATAATAGCTCAATAAGTTTAACTTAGGAAAAGCTAAGTCTCTTGCACCTAACATTAGAGGAAGGAAAAAATTACCTAAAACAGCTGGAATAGCAATCAATAAAAAGAAAAATATCATGACTACGCCATGAGCTGTAAACATCCTATTAAATGTTTCCGACTCTAATATTTGCCCTGTTGGGGAAGTAAGTTCAAAACGGACAAAACCTGCCGCTACACTTCCAACAAAGAAAAATACTAAAACCGTTGCAAGATATAACATACCTATACGTTTATGATCTTTGGTAATAAACCAAGACTTCATTGTATAATCAACAGTTATATAATTTACTTCCTCTTGATGCGAATTATTTGGATGTTTTTTATCTAATGTTTTACTCATTTTTTTTTCCTATATGGCATTTGCTTCTAAACCTAAAGTTGTGATAATATATCCTCTAATTTTGTTCGCTAACATGCTGCACTTGCTGTACCGATGATTGGGACACACCTGAATCAACTCTCATTTCTAAATTAATTTCACCAGAATTACTTATGTTTTTTACATGATTTCGAGTGTTTTTATAAACTTTTTCATTTTCTTCAAACATACTTGGCGCTCTACTTAATGATTTGATATATTCAACTAACTCCAACACTTCACCTTCTGAAAGATCATATACAGGCATAATTTGTTCGTAACCTTCCACTACATTATTATAAGGAGTTAGTATAGATTCTCGAATATATGCTTCATCAGCAATAACAACCCTACCATCATTCATTTTTCTTTTTCTGCCAATAAGACCGTGCAAACTAGGTGCCCTGTATGTATCAGCTCCTCCATGACAGTTACTACAACCATTTTTAGCAAACGTTTTTAATCCAGACTTAATCATTGACTCTGAATTTTTAGAAAATCTATTGCCCCCGTTCTCCAACCATTTTGTATAATCACTTGGTGAGAGCACATGGATATATCCACCCATTTTTGAGTGATCAGCACCACAGTGCATAGAACAGAAAATATTAAATTTACCAACGACATTTGGTGTAAAATGCATCGAAGTGTATCTTCCGGGCAAAGTATAAAACTGCACTCTAAATTGAGGGATATATAAAGAGTGAATAACATCCTGCGAAATCATTGTAATCTTAACAGGTCTTCCTACAGGTACGTGTAACTCATTATTTTCTCGAATACCATTGGGATGCTGAAACTGCCACATCCATTGCTTACCTATGACATAGATATCACTCGAATCTTTATCTGGCGTTTTTACTTCTTTAAATAACAATAATCCCCAAAAAAAGATAATCAGTGCCAATATTGTTGGAATTACAGTCCAGGCAATTTCAATACCTAGGTGATGATGTATTCTCTTGGTTCTATCTACATTTTTATTACTTGCTCGATATTTAATCATTAGGTAGAGTACAGCTACACCTACTAACACTGTGAATAAAACCACGAGTGCGGTAAGCGCGTAAAACAATACATCATGTCTTGTAGCATATTCCGTTGCTTGTGTCGGTGAAAACTTTAGTTCCTTCATAATTCCCTCTTAACTTCGGCTATCTATGAGTGATAAGCTCCTGTATTATTTTTTTTCCTTTTATTATTTACTGTCATGTATATAATCGAACCAACGATAGTTATAACAGTAAGAATAAAACATAATTGTATAAACTTTAAAATATTAAGACTTTTTTGTCCTGTTACAGGATCGATATGTATACAACCAAACATAATTTCTTCAGCTTTAGTACCTACTTCTTCTCTGGCAGCATTTACTAGTCGATCTCTCATGATTTTTGGTTCAAAGCTAACCCCATAAAAATAGGAACTAATTTTTCCTGATGGCGTTAAGATCATTATTCCTGCCGGATGTTGTATATTATCTTCTTTCTCATCATAGATAAATCTAAAGCCTATTGATTTTGTTAACTTTTGTATATTATTCCAATCTCCAGTTAAAAACTTCCACTCTTTTATACCTTCGCTATCGTTATATAATTTAGTAAAAAATGTCTTTTTATTTGCAGCCAACTGAACAGTTTCAGTAGGTTTTATACTAAACGTAATAATCTTATAATGATTTCCTATCGAATATAGTCTAGATTTCATTCTAATAGCAGTCCGCAACATCTGGTCCAATACTGTATTACATGCTGAAGAACATTCATAGAATACAGGCATCAAAACAATAGGTTTACTCCCACCAAAAAATTCATGTAATCTTTTTTTAACACCTGTTTCATCATAAAATTCTAAATCACCAGGAACCTGATCGCCTAAGTTCTGATCAATTCCTAATTGCTTTGTAATTTCAGAAGTTTGATAATCACCAATATGCTCATTTGGAGTAATAGGTGAACTTGCAACAACTTCCTTTACCAAGCTAAGAACAAGTAACTGTATAGCAAATAAGATAAGACTATTTTTTTTCATCAATGATTGGCTCCACTTTTGTAATCTTTTTTAGTGTGATTTAAGTCTAAAAATTTATCTTTGGCCTGCTGAATAGGAATGCGCACAATGCCTTTTTTCTTATCAGCCCATCCATAACTATTTAATAGCCTATTCTCTTTTTCTCTTAATTCATTAATATCAGTTATAACAGTTACGTTCGTTTGTAACGTTAATTCTTTTGGAATGCGCTTCTGGCTAACAGGTAATGATGATGTACTATCCTCTGGTTTCCAGTATTTGTACATCAATCCTACAACACCTATTCCAGAAATAGTAAAAACCATAAACCAAGCAATAGACTTCCATAAGGCACCAAAATCAATATCAGTCCTCTCTATTTTCTGGTTTCTTAATTCATTAATCTCTTTCTCAGTTAAAGGTTTTTTATTATGTTCATTATGCATCATGTGAATCCCCTTCTTAGTGGTGAGCTACCTCTGTTAATCTTTTATCATACTGAGGTGTTAAGCGTGCCTTAACAACTTCAGTTCCAAAAACAAAGAACCAAACACCTCCGATACCAACAACAGCTGCAATATCTGTCCAGTGAAATCCTGAACTTCGGATTGTCGGTATAACATTCCAGTATAAATCTAACAATCTTACAAAGAATATCCATCCAGCTACCTTAATTAGCATATTAGGCAAAGCTTTTGTTCTTGGTGCAAGGAGTAATATAAACGGAATGAAAAATTGAGATACGATATTAAACGCACCCATGACATTCCAATATCCTTCAGCTCTATCAACATAATAGCTAATAAATTCTGGCAAGTTACCAGACCATATAATCAGATATTGAGATAAAGATGTATACCCCCATAACATTGTAAACATAAACATGAAATTACCTAGATCTTTAGTAAGATCAGGATTTACAAAATCCTTATATGGTGAGCAGTCTCTTTTTGAACAGATAATATACGTACAAAATGCCATAGTAATTAATCCTTGTCCAACGATAAACCAAACTCCATACATCGTAGAAAACCAGTGTGCATCCAATGACATCACCCAGTCGGTTATAGCAGAAGTAATACTTAATACAAAATAGACCAAAGTAGGTGTCGCTATATTGGTTCTCCATGCGTATTCTGCATCGTTATTCGTTTCATCTTGTCTTAAAGTAGATCTTCTCAATACCCATGCAACGAATGCCCAAGATAAGAAAAAGAATACAGTTCTTCCAACAAAAAAAGGAACATTTAGATAAATTGCCTTATGTTGCAAAACATGATCATGAGCAAGAACTTCAGGTATTGCCCACTTATAGAGAGTCTGCATATTCAATAGAATAGGAGTAAATAAGGCTCCCATTGTCAATAAGTTTAGATGTCCTCCACCTGCTTCCACTAACCTTAGTAATGACAATCCCCATTTACCTCTAACTACATGGTGTAACAAGCTTATGCCAAAACAACCCAATGTTAAACTCACCCACACCATTAGTGCGTATAAATACGATGCAAGCATGTTCTTTGGATCTAAAGAATAACTATATGCACATGCACCTAAACCTACTAGACCAAGCATTAGTGCTGGCATTCTAACCGCATCTAGTCTTGTTTCTATATGATCTGTGTTTTTCATAATTCCTGCCATTTTTTTATTGACTCTCTGATTTCGTACTAACTTCTTTTAATAGACTGGTTAACTCTTCTTTAGGCACATCAGACAATCTACCGTTCTGACTCATCTGCAAGACTCTAATATATGCTGATATGGCCCATCTGTCTTCTGGTTCTACTCTTTCTGCCAATCCTAGCATAGTGCCGTATCCATTCGTAATGGTTTCGTAAAAATGGCCTACAGGCATATTTCTTAACCGATCAGTATGATAACTCGGTGGTTTTCTAGCTAAAACCAAACCTCTTTGAGTAATCATCCCATTTCCATCTCCAAGAGCACCATGACAGTGTGAACAGAAAATGTTATATTTCTCTTGTCCTGTATCTAGCAGCTTTTTTGAGATCGGCATTGGAAATTTGTCCACTAATTTACCATTGCTTCTTCCTGTAAAAAACTCATTATTTTCTCTCAGTCCACCTGCAGCAACCGTATTTGCTGGTAAAGGTCTAGATCCTTGATCCCCAGGAAATAGATTGCTCTCATGCATCGGCTTTAATCTTGGTTGAATCCACATATCAGTATGACAACCTAATCCTGCTGTCATTATTAATAGTGTCAATCCTAATTCTTTTATATTCATACAACGTTTCCGATTCTTATGCATGTTCCTCACTTCCTAATGATCATCCCTCATATCTTCCACAATACTAACTGCATTTGGTCCAAGCTCTTCTAATAGTTTTTTTGTCGCTTCAAGCTGAAACTTAGGATCTTTAGATTCTATATACAAAAAGAATTTATCTTGAGATGCTCTTTCAAATCCTGGAACACTAAATACTGGATGATAAAGCTGAGGTAGACCATTTAATGCCATCATTCCAAACACTGCAGTTAAAGCAGCACCTAAAATAGTACATTCAAATGTTACTGGTATAAACTGAGGCCAACTAATCATAGGCCTCCCTCCAACATTTAAGGGATAGTCTATTGCAGAAATGTAACTTTGCATGGAAAAACCAAATATACATCCAAATAAACCTCCGCAAAATATAAACCATTTAATACGAGGATCCCAAATACCTAACGCATGATCAATGGCATGCATCGGAAAAGGTGAAAATGCATCTGTTTTGGTATATCCTGCAGATTTAACTTTTTTAGCAGCCTCTACAACCTCATGTTCGTTATTAAATTCTGCTATCAAACCATATAAATAAGGACCTTTTTTTGCTTCCATACCTAGTTACCTCCTTTCTTGCTACTTTCAACATTTGTATGTCCTGCACCTTTACTCGGATCGATGTTTAATTTATATAGCAGATCTCTCATTTCAAATATGTTTAACATAGGAACAAACCTAATAAACAAGAACATCAATAGAGTGAAGAATCCCATCGTACCTAAGAACATTGAATAATCCCAGAAAGTAGGATAGTACATACCCCAAGATGATGGCAAGAAATCTCGATGCAAACTTACAGGAATAATAACAAATCGTTCTAACCACATCCCTATACTTATAATGATCGCTACTGTAAATACAACAGGAATATTCCTTCTCATTTTAGGAGACCAAAGTATCTGAGGTGCAATTCCATTACAGAATATTAAGGCGTAATAAGAAAGCGCATAAGGTCCACTCAATCTGTTAATACAAAGATAGATTTCATAAATATTCCCACTATACCAACAGTAGAACATTTCTAGAATGTATCCATAGAATACAATGAGTCCAGTCGTTAACATAACTTTAGACATCCAGTCAATATGACGTATGGTTACATAGTCTTCTAGGTGGTACCATTTTCGAATAGGAATCATAAATAGAAGCACCATCGCGAATCCTGCAAACACCGCTCCTGCTACAAAGTAGGGTGGGAACACCGTTACGTTCCAACCAGGAAGAATTGAAACAGCGAAGTCTAACGAAACGATTGAGTGTACAGACAGAACAAGCGGAGTAGATAAACCTGCAAGAATTAAATATGACGCTTCATAACGATGCCAATGTCTTGCTGAACCTCTCCATCCCATGGCTAATACTCCATATATTTTTTGAGCAACTCCACCCTTTGTTTTATCTCGCATGGTAGCGAAATCCGGGATCAATCCTATATACCAAAACAACAAGGAGACGGTAAAATATGTCGAAATCGCAAATACGTCCCAAACTAGCGGGCTACGAAATTGAGGCCACATCCCTAAAATATTTGGATATGGAAAAATCCAGTAATCTACCCATGGCCTTCCTGTGTGAAGAAGCGGATATAACCCTGCGCACATAACCGCAAATATAGTCATAGCCTCAGCAAATCTGTTAATAGAGTTTCTCCACTGCTGCCGAAACAAAAGCAAAATAGCAGAAATCAGAGTACCTGCGTGACCAATACCTATCCACCAGACAAAATTAATAATATCACATGCCCAAGCTACCGGTTGATTGTTTCCCCAAATGCCAATACCTTTATAAACTAAATAAGCTATAGAAAAAACTAATACAGGAGTAAACATAACTCCAAAAGCTATAAATCCCCACCATATATTAGGATGTTTTTCCTGACTTAATACAATAGAACCGATACGATCGGTAATCACCTCATGAGACTGATTTCCAGTCAGAATCGGTTCGTTATATTTTTCTTCATATTTTGTTTCCGTAGCCATTATAATGCCTCAATCTCTGGATTTGGATTTCTTACTCTTCCAAGGAAAGATGTCCTTGGACGTACGTTTAATTCTTCAAGCAACACATAATTTCGTGGCTCTTTTCTCATTTTAGAAACTTCGCTATTAGGATCATTCTTGTCACCAAAATAAATTGCATTCGTTGTACAAGATTCTTGACAAGCAACAACAATTTCCCCATCTCTTATTTTGCGATTTTCTTTTTTTGCAGTTATCCTAGCAGCGTTAATGCGTTGTACACAGAATGAACATTTTTCCATGACACCTCTTCCACGAACGGTAACTCTAGGATTATTAAGAAGATTCTTGGTTGGATAATCTACATTATCACCAAAGTTAAGATAATTAAATTTCCTTACTTTATACGGACAGTTATTAGCACAATATCTTGTACCAATACACCTGTTATATACCATTTGATTTAGACCTTCATGACTGTGGTTTGTTGCACCAACTGGACACACAGGCTCACAAGGTGCTTTCTCACAATGCATACATGTTATAGGTTGAAAGTGAACAGACGGATTATCTAGATTAGCCTCTCCCGATCGTGGTCCAAAATAGGTATCCACTCTTATCCAGTGCATGTGTCTTCCTCTGCGCGTCTGGTCTTTCCCTATGACAGGAATGTTATTTTCTACCTGACAAGAAGTCACACAAGACCCACAACCTGTACACTGGTTTAAATCTATAACCATTGCCCACTGATACCCTTTATCTTCAAAGATATTATCTGGATATAAGTTCATGGGTTTTCTATGATGAACACCTTCCGGTTCAAAAGAAGGGTTTTTAGATAATTCTGCTACAGAACCTGTTCTTACAAGATCTCTACCCTCCATATTTTGATGCATCTGAGTACTTGCTAGATCGTACCGTTTCCCCGTTTTCGAAAGCTTGATACCCGCTGCATTCCATACATCATTAGAATTTCTTAACTTATATGCATCAAAACCAGCACCTTCTGCAACCAAACCGTTCATATCCCTTCCATATCCTAAATGAAGAAGGACTGTATTATCTGGTTGACCAGGAACAATCCAAATAGGAGCTTCGATTGATCTTCCTTCTAACTCTAATAAAACGACATCTTCTGGTTTTAATCCCTCTCGTTCAGCCAGTTTTGCACTAACTTGAACGGTATTGTCCCAAGTTAATTTGGTTAAAGGTTTTGGTAATTCTTGTAACCAACCATTATTAGCATATCTTCCGTCATAAATAGTAGGATCCGGCCTAAACATAACTTCTAAACCCTGATCTCCTAAATCAGTTCTAACATTCAATCTTAAGTTTAGAGAAACATTTACCGTTGGCAGAGATGTGCCTGAAACCACACCCTTTTCTAATGACTTTTTCCAATTTTTTTGATAAGATACTGAACCTAATTGTTCCATCCAAAAATTATTTACTATCTCTTCACTAGCAAAAGGCTCTTCGAATTTAGATTTCATACTTCCCAAAGGTAGAAATAATCTCGATAATACAGACTCTTTCGATTTACATGATGAATAAAGCGGACTACTAATAAGTGGTTGAGCCAAACATACAGTACCATCAGAAGATCTTCCATCGCCCCAGGTCTCTAAATAATGAGTGCTAGGAAGTACCCAGTCACAACACTTGCTAGTTTCATCCTCATGGATTCCTAAGTATGCTTTAAGCTTAACCTTTTTAAGCTGCTCTGAAAAATTTAAATCTGCAGGAGCTGTAAACACTGGGTTTGTTCCCATAATTAACAACACATCTACCATACCATTACTCATATCATGCGTAAGTTTTTGTAATGATTCATAACTTTTTTCAGCTTCATGCACCACAGGTTTGTTATACATTACTGTAGAACCCACATTCTGTAATACATCATTCATACCATGTACGATAGCGTGACATTCAGCACTTAAAAAATCACCAGCAATCAGTGCTGATTTACCTTTATTTTTCAAAAGGTCTTTTACCAATGCATCTACCGCATTAGCTTCAACATTATCTGGTAATGCACCGCCAGTTACACCTGGAACACCTAATAATCCGGCTATATATCCAATTAAAGATTCCATCTGACTAGGTACTACTGGCCACTTATGATCTGAATTCGCTCCAGTTAAACTAGGTGCACATTCAAAGGAATACAATCTATTTGTATCTGCTTTATTCCCTCTAATTTTCTTAGCACCCATAAAATCTCCAGACATTTTAACGGCACCTGGCATAGATTCAAGAAAATCAGCATCAAATGAGACAACAACTTTAGCATGCTTTAAATGATAATTTGTTTCAACAACTTGCCCATACGCTAATTGGGAACCTTGTAAAACATTGTCTCTTGAGACTGGTTCATAGGAAATCCATTCTAAATGAGGGTACTGCTTCTTAATTTTGGACATTAAATCTATAAAACTTGGAGAGCTTGTAAAATCGGTTAATATCCTAACCCCTTTACCGCTTTTGTTACTCGTTTCTAAGTAGTTTTTAACCGCTTTGAAAAAGAAATCCCAAGTACTCACTACTCCTCTATCCAAAACTTGCTTAGATCGATCTGGATCATACATATCTAAAATCGATGCTTGAGTAACAGAGTTTGTACCTTTTCCACAGACTGGGTTTCCATCTACTTTCATGGGTCTACCCATATCAGATCTGACAAGAACCCCAGAAGCATATCCTCCTAAGGAGTGCATACTTGCATAATATAAAGGATTTCCAGGCACCAATCCTTCTGGATTTTTTACATATGGTACAAAGTTTTGGTCTTCCATGAAAACAGATCGACAGCCACCTAAACTAGCCATTAAAATAGAAGCACCCATAAACCTTAAGAAGTCTCTTCTATCAACCTGCTTTATTGTAGATTTATTTGGAAACTCTGCTTCAACCCACGAACTAAACTCTTCGGTTTCAGCGATTTCGTTTAAACTTCGCCAATATTTTTGGCCGCGAGAGTTTGCAAGCTTCTCCCTAATCATGCTTAAACTAAATTCTTCTCGATTTTCTGTTTTCATCTTATCCTGATCCTTATCTAACAACATACGTTTTTGACCAACTTTCTACTTAGTAGTGACATACTGAACAGTCTTCTAACTGATCTTTTTCAATTCCTCTCTTCTTAACAATAGTTTTTCCTTTGTTCAACTCATCCGATGTAGGACTGTAGTCATACCCTCGAATTAAACTACGCTCTTTTGCAGTTAAAGGAACACCTTGCTGATACTTCATATATAAATTAAATACTTGTTCTCGTGGAGATAGTCCTGAATTTGTCTCTGCAGTGTATAAAAACTTCTCCGGTTCTCTGTGACAATTCAAACACCATTTCATTTCAAACGAATTACCCTTCCAGGTTAAATGCATCTGCTGAACAGGACCATGACATTGATTACAGTTAATACCTCTATTAACGTGAATACTATGGTTAAATTGCACAAAATCAGGAACACGATTTACAACTTTCCATTTAATAGGGACTCCGGTTTCATAACTTTTTCGCAATGGCTCCAAAAGAGGGCTGTTTGTCCATATTTGTGAATGGCATTGCATACACGTCTCTGTAGAAGGAAGTCCTGCAAAGGATGATTTTTCTACAGATGTATGACAGTTTCTGCAATCTATACCAAGCTCATATGCATGGTGTCGGTGACTGAACGGAATAGGTTGATCCATAGGAACACCCACCTTTGTATTGTACGGAGATCTGCTATACATTGATAACAAATATCCTAGCGCCCAGGGTGCGCTTGCAACTAAAAACAGAACCGTTCTTATTACCGTGTTTGAACTCGGTCTAAATATTTGAGCCATTATTTTTTACCACCTTCATCCATGCTTTTTAAATTCCTTGCGCCCTATCAATGGCGATCATCATAAATAACAATGCTAAATATAACATTGAATACTTGTATAAAGAAAGAACTTTCGGTCTTTCAGGGTTTTTCATAATATTAATACAATGAGCAATAAGTACTCCGTTCAACACAAGGGATGAAACAAAATAAGTCTGCCCTAAATCTTTTTGAACAAACGGAACGATGCATAATACTGCAGTTAAAACTGCATAACATAATATCTGAATAACGGTTGCTTTTTCACCATGGACTACTGGCAGCATAGGTACTCCAGCCTTTGCATAGTCATCCTTAATAAGGATCGCTAATGCCCAAAAATGAACAGGTGTCCACAAGAAAATAATTCCGAATAGTATCCAAGCTAGTGGGCTCAATTGATTAGATACTGCTGCATAACCTACTAGCGGAGGAAAAGATCCTGCTGCTCCTCCAATAACAATATTTTGCCAAGTCCTTCTCTTTAACAATAACGTATAAATAATTACATAAAATGCCAAGCCCGCTAAAGATAACATCGCACTTAGTAAATTAGCAAAAACAGTGAACATTGTAAATGCTATTCCTGCTAAGCAAAATGCAAAGAATAGAACATTCCTAGAAGGAAGAACCTGAGTCACCGTTGGTCTATTTGATGTTCTTTTCATCCTTGCATCAATATCCCGATCTATCACCATGTTAATGGCATTTGCAGAACCAGCCATCATATAACCTGCAATAGTTATAATGAACAACAAAAATCCATCTGGCATACCGCCCTGTGCTATAAACGCTCCTGCAATTGTTGTAAAAAGCAACAAACTAATGACTCTAGGCTTCGTTACAGTGATATATGCCTTCCATAACTTGGCACCAACCAGATCTTTTGCTGCATCTACAACGTCATTCGTATTTACTCCTTCTAACTCTTTTTGAGGCACACCATTTTCTAACGCTATTGCTGTACTAATAACCGCGCATACCCAAACGATATCTGCAAATAACAAGTGCACTAGTTGAATTTCAATAGGTGCCAAAAATGAAACATTTACCAAACCAATGAGCAGCTGTAACGCATAAACAGCAATAGTTATTTGAGAGAATTTTTTAAGTTCTACGGAGGGTCTTAAATGACTAGCAAGCCCTAGCATCAACACCATGAATAAACCCACACAAGTAGCCATCAACGGATGCAAAAGCTTGAGTCTTACTAAAAAGTGAGCAGTAGGTGACAATTCTTGCCTTAAAGCCTCCACAATAGAAGTCGCTGGAAACAGTGTATCTCCTAATGCAGCTACAGCCCCACTAACTCCGAGAGCAACCATAGAACCTAGCATGGCAAGTAAACCTACCATCAATGGACCCTGACCTTTAAGCTTCATCACTGGACGTCCGCTGGCCAGCCATGCCGACAATCCTAAACAGGCAGTTAACAAGAAGGTGTTACAAAGGTGTAAGGACATCACAACAGCTCTTGCGACTGAATCATTTTTGTCCACAAGCCCAAATTTTACAAGGCCAGCTCCTAATATAGCTTCAGCAATAGTAAAAAACAATGCACCAGCTGCAGCCATCCGAATTTGATGATTTTTGATGTAATTTTTTGCTGCATAAACATACAAACCTATCACTAAGGGCAAGGTAAGACCACTGGTCAACCTATGAAAAAATTCAACAACTGTTTCATATTTCTGAAAGGAAGGTATAGCTTGACCGTTACAAGCTGGCCAATGGCTACCACATCCGGCACCTGACCCACTTGCACGTACGTAAGCTCCCCATAATATCACTAATATGTTATAAATTAAAAGAAACCAAGTATATTTAGCAAATGTATTACCTTTTTTCTGCATTGAATTGCTTCCTACCCAGTATATTTACAGTACTGAGATATATTGCTGTAGTACATCATATCATTGATTCCAATGTTTGTCAACAATATTCTCCACTTATCGAATAAAAACTTGTATGTTTGTCACACAGTATTTTCATACGACCAATTTAGATGCTTGGATGTTCTTCATCTAGTCTTTAGACATAATTAAACATTACTTATTTATACATTTTCATGGATCTTTAAATATAACTAAACTGATATGAAAAACATCAAAAAAGGATAAAATTAACCCGTTTTTGCACAACTGCTGCATAGGCAATAAAATACAGAAATATCGATTTTACAGTCCATGAAAATAGTTAATTTATGTAAATTTCCTTTTTAAAAACTTTTCATCTCTGTTTTAATAAATAATATATAAGTTCATGGAAAAGAAAGAGCGCTATAGGATATGCATTCCACCATTTATTAACAACAAACCTTTAACCTACTGCATCGAAGAAGGATACTACGATAAAGTTGACAGGTGTGATAAATTCTTACCCGGCTGTATTTCGGTAGATGATTTTTCTTATTATGATGCTGTGTTAAGTTCTACATACTTTACAGCGATGTATGACCACATTCAAAGGTATCAAGAAATTGGAATTTGTTCAACAGGTCCAGTATTAAGCGTTGTGCTTTTTTCCAAAAAACCTTTACAAGAAATTCGTAACATCGCACTTGCAACATGCTCTCATAGCTCAGTCACTTTATGTCAGATTTTGTTTAAAGAAACGGTATCTAAGGATGTTGTTTTCTCCTATGAACACCCAAATCTTGAAAAAATGCTCAAGAAAAATGACGCTGCTCTCCTAATAGGTGACTATTGTTTAAAAATGCTAAAAAATATCAATACTAAAAAATATCTAACTATTGATATTGGAGAATGGTGGACAAAGCTCACTGATCTTCCGTTTGTGTGGGCTTGCTGGCAACATCATAATTTATCTAGTGAGTTGTTTGAAATTTTGTTAAAATCTAAAACGGATAGTAATCATTATTTTCATCAAATAAAAAAAATAAGCAAGAGATTTTTCACGAATAAATTCAATGTAGACAATTATTTCACAGATCATTTATATTACAATGTAGGATTACAAGAAGAAAAAGGTATTCAGCTTTATAAAAAATTACTCCATAAGCATATTGACTATCTCTTCTTGAACAATAATACTCATATTTCTAAAAATCCAGCATCTCCAGCCCAAAAAGGTGTTTTATTAAAATTACCAAGTAGTATGTAAACCGTAATAACGGTAACATTAATAAAGAGTTGGGGATGTAGCTCAGTTGGGAGAGTGCTGCAATCGCACTGCAGAGGTCGTGGGTTCGAATCCCATCATCTCCACCAAGTCATCAATTATAAACCCTTTATAAATAAATATCAGACCGAAAAATATCAACTCTTTCAAAACTTTTCTGAGCGAAAGAATCCTTAGATATATAAAACCTCAACGGAACTCTTTTAAATAGCATGGGCTCATCTTTTCACTTCACTTTAAAAAAAATTAGAAAATATAACCATCGCACTCAAAAAATTGCTTAAAAAATGTAACAAATAACAGTGAATGTATGTTTTATTCAAGCCTATTCTTACAGTAGAAGTATTAGCAAGGTAAACCATGAAACAACTAAACCGTATATTAACTATCACTGCTATTTTTATAGCTCAAATCTCTTTCACTCAAGAAATTTGTGTGAAATTTCAACACGGCATGGGAAAACAAAGAAAAGCCTTCCTTGCTAGACATCATTTTAAAGAGTTCAAAGTAAAATGCAACTGTGGTAACAATGGCACAAAGGTCAAAAGATGTTCATGTAAAATCAGCCGAATAGAAATCCCTACAGGGATTTCTAAAAGTGCTGCCATTGAAATATTAAGCAAAGAACCTTTTGTGAAAGTTGTAGAAGATAGGCAAAGAATTTCTATTCCTCCTGTACAAGTAGAACCTATTGATTCAGAAAATATAGATCATGAAAAAAATACTTGGTACCTATCCAGAATACATTGGCATGAAGCCATGCAAGTCATTCATGAAAAAATGAATACAGACTTATGGAATAATATGTTCCCAATAATCGCTGTTGTCGATACTGGTGTAGATCAAGACCATGAAGACCTTATTAATAGATTACTCCCGGGTTTTAATATAATTGAACCTCATAAAAAACCTGTTGATGACAATGGTCATGGCACTCATTGTGCTGGAATTATCGGAGCAGAATCTGGAAACAAAATAGGTATTAAAGGGGTAGGTTATAAATGTTATGTTATGCCTATCAAGGCACTTGGATCAGATGGAGTAGGCTATAACGATGATATTGCAAAAGGAATTATTCTTGCTATTAATCAAGGTGCCAAAGTAGTTTTATTAAGTTTGGTGGATACAAGGCCAGATAAAGTTTTTGAAAATGCAGTTAAATATGCGGAAGAAAAAGATGTACTTGTTGTTTGTGCGGCAGGAAATGCAGGTGTTTCGAATAAACATTATCCAGCAGCTTATGATTATGCCATCTCTGTAGGCGCAATAGACTATTTTGGAAAAAGAGCAAGTTTTAGTAACTATGGAAGGGATTGGGTTAATATAGCAGCCCCTGGAACAAGCATCTATAGTACTTTTACAGATAAAGATGGGAATGATATCTATCAATACGAACATGGAACTTCAATGGCAGCTCCAGTTGTTGCAGGAACAATTGGGCTAATGCGTGCTCTTAGACCAAACATGCCAGCTAAAGAAATTAAAAAACACTTAATGGATAGCTGTTCTAAAAACAGAAGCACACATTGGACACAATACGGAGAGCTTGATGCCAGTGCTGCTCTTTTATCTTTGGTAGGCAGTGAAAAAAAAATACTAACTCCTGTAAACCCCTCAAACTCATTCAAATCAAAAACAACAGACAATGGATCTGAACGAGTCGAATATACTTACTTTATTGAAAAAATCCCTGTTCATTTAAAAGAATTAAGAACTTATATCAAGGGTAAAACAGATTCTGAAAAACTTCACTCATATGTTTATATGTGGGATGACTCTTCTAAAGATTACACCTATTTAGGTGGATCTACTCATATGCAACAAAATTCTGATAGCAATTCAGAATTTGTTATAGATATTAACACGATAAACAATCTTAATACTCTTACTCAAACGAACTCCTCCAAAATAAAAATTATATTTGAATCCGAAAGATCTATTCACAATCCCATAGTGAAACCTTTTCAAATCGTTTTTTCGGATATACAACTTATATGTAATCATTCTAAAACTTAAATATTTCAAACAGCTGAGTATATGTTAGCGAATAACCATGTATTTAACAGTAAATTATCTGGCAAAATAACCAAACCTTTATAATAAGTTAAGCGGTTTAAGGAATAAAATATGATAGTACGCAGTAGAAAACTTTTAAATATTATTGGATTGATTATTTTTTGTTCAGGCTGTAGTCCTATAGCTAAAGTCAGTGGATATCCCTCAGTACAAAGTCTTTTTGGTGATTCCAGTGAAGGACAGAATGGCTCTCAATCTGCCAGAGATGCTAGCGGAAAAGCATTAGAAGGTATAGATGACGGCTTAGGTGGAAATTGGAGAATGTATGCCCATCCGAAAGCTGCTTCCGTTGGTGGAAATTTTGATTTCAAGTCTTTTTCAACCACAAATGACAATCCTCTTGCTTCTATATATGATAAAAGTTCAGATGCATTTAAAGAAATCATTATTCAAGACGAAATCGATTATCAAAAGAAAATTCGCTGGCTGGAAGGCGTAAAAATGCTAGCAGAATTCATAGATATTGATGATAACCGCGTTCCATGTGTCATTCTAGACACGGGTATTAACAAAGCACATCCAGATTTAGATGGTGACATAGAAGGGGTACTCGATGCACGGGTTTTAGGAAGTTCTGGTAAGGATCTTGACGGTCATGGGACTGGGGTAGCAGGTGTTGCTGGTGCCATAGGCGGTAATGATACAGGACTAAGAGGTATTGCTATTAATCCAAGATTATTCTGTATAAAAGTTTTAGCAACACCTGAAGATACCAAAACTGGTACAAATAATGAAAATGAAGCTACACTTGCTTTGGCATTAGAAGAATTAAAAAAATTAAGATCTAAAGTAAACCTTCCATACATAGTATCAAATGCTAGTATCGGAGGATATAACAACACCCTAGAACTTCATGAGCTGTATGATGAGCTAGTACAAAATAAAAAAGGAACGATCTCAGTTGTAGCTGCCGGTAACGAAAACACTACAAAACCCTCCTATCCTGCTGCCTATGGTTATGAATATTTAGATAACAAATGCCGAGCAATATCAGTTGGTGGATATGATGAAAAGAGTCCTGGCAACCGAGCATGGTTTTCAAATTATAACAAATCTAAAAACCCTGCTGATCAATGGGTACATGTAGCTGCACCAAGTATCAAAATATTTACGACTTCTGCTGGTTTAACAAAAGCTATAAAAAACGCCTTTGGTTCAATTATCCAAAAGAAAGGGCTAACAAAAAATGATGTAGAACTTCTTGAAGCTCTTTATCCAGAAAATTATGAAATGTACACCACAGAAACGGGTACTTCCTTAGCATCACCTATTGTAACAGGAATCATTGCTGCTGGTATTATTAAACCTTTACTTGCATATCAAAAATATGGATACGGTCAAGAAACTATTTCTCAACTATTTTTTAAGGCTACTCGATATAGTGTTCAAACCCAAGAACACCCAGAAGTACTAGAATGGACAAAATATGGTGCAGTGGATATGCCCAGTACAGTGGCTGTAGGACTTGTCTTCGCTGGAGCTAAAGCCAGTAAAGTAAAAGAATATGCAACTCAAAATAATGTATCCCTAACGGATGATCTATTAAATTATTTAGATGAAATAGAAGCAGAAAAAAACACTAAAAAGAAAAGTAATGATTAAATGCTCATTAACATAATATGATAGATAGATGTATGAATAACATTGCATCCATACATCTATCTAATGAGAAAAACTCATGCAGTCAATAAAAGGTAAACATATATTCATACTCTTTGCCATTATTTCTGGAGCTACTGGTTGTGTAAATTTATTTAATAATTTTTTAAACCAAAGTTATAATGTTCATTCTAACAACCTTTCCCAAATCAATGGAAATCTTGAGAAAAAATTTGACAGAGAAAAAAATAATCACCTCAAGCCTTTTACAACTTCTTCATTAGATGAAGGAAGCCTTTTAGATTATCAGAGATATATTCGATGGAAAGAAGCACTAGAGCTCATGGAACACTTCCATATTGATATTAATGCTGAAACCACTGCATTCATTTTAGATACGGGTCTACACCCTAATTTAAAAGATTTAACAAGAGATAGAATCGGATATAATGCCAGGTTAGCAGGACAAACATTTGAAGGCAAGCCTATTCCCCCAATAGATCTAGATGGACATGGGACTGCCGTTGCGGGAGTTATCGGCGCTATTGCAGGAAATGACTTTCTCATAAATGGAATCGGTGTTAATAACTGGATATACCCTATACAAGTAGCTTCACTACATGAAGACAATATAACCACTCCGGATAATGTTGTTTTGAAAATCATGCTCGATGCTTTGCAACATTCCTATAATGTTATTCATGATGAAAAACTCGGAGTATCACCTATCAACATTAGTATGGGAGGATACATTTATGAGCATGAGCTAGATCAATTTTATAAAAAGTTTTCATCCGATGAATATCAAATGGTATTTATTACATCAGCAGGTAATAATAATAGCACTGAGCCTACTTATCCATCAGGATATGGTTTTCTAGAATCTGAACATGACATACCAAATATCATTTCCGTAGGTGCATGCTCCCTCAACGGTGAAAAAGCTGATTTTGAATTTGATGATGAAGGCAAAAAAATTGGTACCAACTATAATCTCGACAGAAATATATCAAATCAATGGGTTCACATAGCAGCCCCAGGAATAAATATACAAACTCTTTCAATAGAATTAACTCCAGCTATCAAGAAAAGATTGGAAAGCGCCTTAGATTTAAAGTTCACTCAGGAAGAAGGAGAACTCATAAAAAAATTCTATCCTAAACAGCCTACAAGTACCACCTATAAAACGGGAACTTCACTTTCTGCCCCTATAGTTTCCGGCATTATAACACTAGCATCTAAAATCATCCAACATTATAAAATCAATAATATAGGACACAATACATTAGCTCAATTACTTTTTAAAAGTTCCCAATACAGCCCTCAAACAAAAAATAGTAATGCCTTGGAATGGTGCACTTATGGTATCGTTGATGCCTTAGGCATGATGGTCTGTACACTTATTAAACTAGATCCTACACTTAAAGATGAAATTGCTGAATTTTTAAGCAAAAAAGGATACGAAATCGATTCAGAATTATTAGAGTAAAACAGATATATTGATCCAACGTAACAACTTTGCGAACAGAATTCAGAATAAATACAATATATTGTATCTCTTATAAGTTCAATATTCTATATTTAGTATTAAGCCGATAGGCAAAAAGACCCTAAATTATTTTTCCTGTTAATATTTTCATACAATCTGAAACAACTATCGGTAAGCTGTCAATAAATCCATATTTAAACAATATTATAGAAGAATCATCATGGCTACATTAAATAAAATATTCAAAAAAATAGGTTGTAAAAAAACAAGTAACCTAAGTCAAGTTGTACTACTTGATATGGAATATATATCAAAGTTAGAACTTAAAATGAGCCTAGAAGCATCAGGATACGAGATTCTTCAAGATACAAACTCCCCTGATCATATTTATAATTTATGTTCTTCTTTGAAACCTTCTGCATGTATTTTCAATATGTCTGTACCTAGCACAGACAATCTTTTCAGTGCGAATCTCATACAGAATCAGTTAAATATTCCTGTAATACTATTAACAAGTACTTCTAGCTTAGAAATATCGAAAATTATACGAAATTGTGAAATTTGCGCCTGGCTAGTAAAACCTATTCAATACTCAGACTTAGTTCCAGTTATAGATGCTTCTATCGAAAGATATAGATCTAAAACCAGTTCTCCTACATCTGATATTCTGATATCTTCAAATACAGAGAAAAGAGTCATCAAAAGAGCAGCTGTAGTACTCTCTCAAAAAAACAACTGGGATTTAGAAATAAGTATGAACTATCTTGAAAACCATGCAAAAATGTCCGACATGAGCTTAAATGAGTATGCTCGCAATGTTTTATATGGAGCTCAATATAAACAAACCAGTAAAATATGAATTAGTCATTCTGCAAGAAAATGCTTTTAGATGTACACTCTAATAAATGAAAGCATTAAAATATGAGTTGATCAAAACTTGTTCTATCACAGGAGCAAGAAGAGGACGTATCCATACTCCTCAAGGAACGGTTGAAACCCCTGCTTTCATGCCTGTTGGCACATGTGCTTCTGTAAAAACTTTATCTTCTGAAGATTTAGAGAGAATAGGTTTTGAACAAATCCTATCGAATACATATCACCTAGAACTAAGACCCAGTAGCAAACTGATCCAGAATTTAGGTGGACTACACTCCTTTATGAGTTGGAATAAATCTCTTCTTACAGATTCTGGAGGTTATCAAGTAATGAGTCTTGGAAACCGAAATATCATTTCCGACGAAGGAGTTCTTTTTTATTCTCATCTTGATGGGAAAAAATTCTTTCTAACTCCCGAAGAATCCATTCATATTCAACACAGATTAGGGAGCACTATCTGTATGATGCTCGATGAATGTGCTCCATACCCCTGCTCTAAAAACGAAGCAAGGATCGCCATGGATAGAACTCATTTATGGGCACCTAGAAATCTGAACGCTAAAAAAGAAAATCAGAATGTTTTCGGAATTATTCAAGGTGGTATGCACCTAGACCTTAGAAAAGAATCTGCTGATTTTATGACAAACCTACCTTTTGACGGATTTGCGATTGGTGGTGTCAGTGTCGGAGAACCAACAGATTTACACCATGAAATTGTTGAATACACAGCTCCTTTGATGCCCAAAGACAAAACTAGATATTTAATGGGAGTTGGACATCCCAAAGACATTCTCCATGCGGTCAAATGCGGAATAGATCTATTTGATTGTGTACTACCAACACGTATGGCTCGTCACCACTGCCTCTATACATTACAAGGAAGAGTGAACATCATGAACAAAAAATGGGAAGATGTTGATTCTCTTCCCGATCCTTACAGTGTTTTTCCTGAAACAGAAAGGTATAGCGCAGCATACTTAAGACATCTGTTTAAAGCTAAAGAAACATTAGGTGCAAGACTCGCAACACTCCATAATCTTAGGTTTTATCACAGACTTATGAAAGATATTAGAGATGCCATTGAATTTGAATCCTGGGATCAACTTATGAATAAATACCAGTATTCATAGAGTAGTTTCACCCTTTATATCTAAAATTCATATCTTCTATTTAATAATCCAGCTTAAAACAACATATCGTTATCATATTACTGTTACCCAGAAGCCCTGTTCCACTTACACCACTATGGTACTATATATGCAATATATTAAATGATATGTTATATAATTTTTGCGAAAAAAAGATTCTACTAATAACAAAAAGAGTTTTCATCATACTTGCAGTTATCAGTGTAATATCACACAAATGCCAAGGAAGCCAAATCAACTGCCTAGCATATGAAGCAGAACATCCTTCTATATTCACCATCTCTACAGACACTTATCCTAATATATTAATTCACTTGGATACTAATACTTTTATAAACTTCATCACAGCTATTATTCACTCAGAAAAGTCTGATTGGACCTTTTTAGAACAAGACATCATATGGTCTAATAAAGAGATTAAACTAACTGATTTTAAAAAAATACGAAGTATACAGAAGTATATACATGAGCATCGATCTCATAAAAAACCTACTCTTCCTAACTTACATGAGGATTCTTCCAATATAAAAGCGGTCTTCCCAATTAAAAATATCTCTTTTAAGCTAGCATATTTGTCCACTGAAGTATGGAATGATATATGCAGTACAATTACTGAAGGATTACTTTCTCTTGACGTTAGTTATAGCAATATTCCAAGAAATGTACTCAATATTATTCTTAGCAAATGTAAGGAATTAAAAAAATTAAATATACAAGAATGGAGACATAATCATAATACAAATGAAGACAGTCTATCCACCAACATCATATTTTCTGATAATCTTCAAGAATTATATATAGGTAACACATCTCAATTTAACCTAGGAATAGAAAATATTAAACACTTGAAAGACTTATCCTCGATTAGTTTTTTCTTAGAAACATTTGCATCTACAACAGATTGGGATACCATCATTAAAAGTATTCCTGATAATATTGAAAATATTGATTTTTCTTATTCAAATTACTCTGCTGAAAATACATCACAGTTAAAAAAACTTCATCGTCTTAAACAGATAACACTCAATAATTGTCAGAATATATCTAGTGAAGGATGGGGAAGCACTTTTGAAAATCTTCCAGAGAATTTAACAGTATTAACTCTAGGGATTACAAATAACTCGGAAAGAGAAGGTAACTATAACAATGAAAGAACCTTCTATTACCAAGGAGAAAGAATGGAACAAATCTCTCGACTGAAAGCATTGGATTGTCTTACTTTATACAACTGTAAATTTAACAATCCAGGAACGTGGACTACGCTGATGGAGAATTTAAATGAGAACATAGAATCCCTCGATTTCGATAGCACCGATTATAGCCTAGAATCCATAGCAAGACTTGTAGAGTTCAAAAAATTAAAAACACTCCGTATTAGACATTTATCCACCTATAACCCAAGTAGAATTAAAGAATTAAAAAATGCTCTTTTGACAAAATTAAAAAATGGAGATGTTCATCCAGTAGTACATATTAATAGTAATAAATTTCAATTACCAATCAAACCTACATCGCCAATCTATTCTATTTTCAAGTAATATTTCTACCTTATCGTAGAATAATAGATCGATTTTGCAAATGCGTAAAGAGTGCAGGATCTGTCTGTGAACTAAAAGGTAGATAATATTCTTTTAAGTTAGGTAATTTCTCTACTAATTTTAGTATACATTCGTCTATCACCAGTGAGCAATGAAGCTTTTTTAAGTTTTTTAAATGGCTTATACTACGTGATAACTCATCATCATAACCATAACTCTTCCTTACATTCAAAGCCTTTAAATTTCTCATCTGTGCAATCAATTTTACATGCTCTAAAGGTATATTACTCATAATCTCTAATGTTTCTAAATGAGATAAATTAGCGCGCATAATTTCTGTTAAAATATCTCTATTCTCATCATCTATAGTTATTTTTAATGACTTTATAGAACTTATATATGGTTGTATTTCACGTATAACTGAACTAGAGCAATTAGAAACATCCAGCTGTTCTAATTTGCGGCTAAAGTTAGAATACAATTCCTTTGTAGAACATTCATCCATTTTTGCCCCTGTAATAATAAGTGATTTTAAGTTCCTATGGAGAAAAATATTTCTTAATATTTCAGTATTTACAATGCAATCATTAATCTCGAACTCTTCCAATTCCCAATTAATCTTTAATAAGTTAGCGATTAATTCCATTGATTTGATAGATATTCCTCGCCTATCTACTATTTTTAGCTTTTTAAGGTATTGTAATTCAGATATACCTTCAATGATATCCTTATCAATTACAGCATCACATTCTATCATCTCTAAACTTTCCAGATAATAACAGTTTTTAATAATAGATAGTAACTGTTCTTTTGATATATCACATAAAATAGTAAACGATAATTTTTTCAATCGATTCCTTTTGACTAATTCTAAAAATATAAACAGTGTAGATGCATTATGAAAAGAATATCTTAACTCTTCTAACCTTTCTGGAAAGGATATTCTGTCATTTACATCGAAATGATTGTGAGCTTTACAATTCATATCTAATTTATTTAAATGACATTTGTTTAGGATAATGCGATATATTTCTGAATTTTCATAAGAACAATCAAACGTTAAATCTTTAAGATTTACTAGACTATTTAAAAATTGATTGAAATAGCCAACCTGAAAAGTATCATACTGTATTTTAATGAATATCGATCTAATATTATAAAATCGACTCAACTCCCGAAAATCATCTTCATCAAATCTACAATAGATTAATTTAATGCTATCTAAAACTGTATAGCCGGAAAGAATTTTCACTAGACTAACTGAAATACTATTACAACCTGATATTTCCACATTCCGAAATCTGGATAAATGCTTTATTTCACGGTTTTCTAAAAATAAGCCCTTTAAACATTCATCACGAAATTCATCATGAAATACATAAAAGATTTTGATTTGTGACAAATCAAAATCTAGATTTAAGTCTTTATATACAGATTTTATGGTTTTTTCTAATGATATTATCCTTCGTATATCTATGTTTCCATATAACTCACAGTTTTTCCAAATATCAGCTGAGGTTATAACTTCTTTATCTAATAAACCGGACTCCAGTAATAGCAACATCTGATTCAAGTCCAGTTCATTAAGAATTGTATATTGAATCTCAACAGGCGCTATAGAAATAAAATTTAAGCATTCATTTTGAGATTTAGCAGAGCAATAAAAATTTGAAAACAGAGTGAAACTTAAAAAAACAAAAAATTTATTCTTCACATATCACTAATTCATTATGTGAAGAATAAATTCCTCTAAATCATTCTAAATATTTCCAATTACTAGCCTTTAGAGCTATTTTTTATGTGCTTTAAAATTGTACTTATATAATCTCTGCACTCAGTACAATCATTAATATTACTAATGATTTTATCCATTTTACTAGGTAGAATATCTAAAATTTGGTCAGCATTCAACCCTTCATGATATAAGCAATTATACAATTCAAACAAACTATCCACAGCTTCACAATCACTCAAATGATTCTCATATGATTCAGGTCTATATGCCGGACTTTCTAAAAATGAGATTACAGTACTTTGTAACACGCCAACTAAAGAATACCAACATTTTATGTATAAACTATCTTTTGATGTTAGACTATCTTTTGAAAAAGCTATAGAATCCATAATTCTTTTAGGAGTTTTCAGAGCTACATTCTTACTATGGAATCCTATTAGTATAAGAGGAAGCTTATATGGAGCAATACTAACGCCCCAATCTATTAATAAAAGCTCCTTGAGTTCCTCTGTATTAATTTGTTTTAACTTTATAACCTCTGATAAATATACTTTGTGTTTTAAAACACCATTTTCGAATGTTGTATCGACGTTAATTGTAGGGATGGAGTAATGTGCTAATCTACAACTACTCGCTTTATTAGTTAACCTCGGTTTTTTCATGCACTCTTTTATTTCAGAAATAATTTGTTTAAAGTGCGGATGATAATAAATTGCAGGAATATCTAGTGTAACTCCTTCTTGTTCTTCAAAGGAGTGAAGTATTCGTAAACAGTCATTACTGAAATTATATAATTCATAGTCACTTTGGCCACCCATTACCCCGGATGTTTTCCATGCACTAGAAAAAACCACAGCTACACTCACAAATATTCTAATTAAATGTCTCATTTTATATCAACCTCTAAATACACTCACCTAGTTAATGTATTATCAATGTAATTATTAACCATATATGCACATGACGTCAAGTGTATAGGACTTTATACTGCAATATTATGCTACAGAAACATTTTTTTACAGCGGCACTACTGCCATTGAATCACTGAAAAATAAAAAATTCCGTTATTGATAAGATTTCATTGAACACTTAAAAAAATTAAGAAAGAAATATACTACATCGATCTAAGCAATTCTGCACCACTCACAACTTCGAGAATTTCTTTGGTGATTTTAGCCTGCCTCTCTCGATTTGCAACTAATGATAATTCTTCTATCATTTTGTTTGCATTATCAGTTGCACCTGTCATCGCTGTCATTCTAGCGCCGTGCTCACTTGCATTAGCTTCTAATAATGCTTGATATATATCTGCCAATAAAAATTTAGGCAATAGGTGATTTAATAAACTTTTAGCATCTGGTTCAAAAGAATATTCAGACCATTGAGGATCGTGCTCTACATTATTTTCTATTGGAAGCAGCTGTTTAACCAGTGGAGTCTGCTTTAATGCTGAATAAAATTTATTGTAAGCAATAAAAATCTTTCCTATGTTTTTATTTAAAAAAAGATCAGATATTTCATGGCATATTTTCTTGGCATCTTGCAAACTCGGACCAGAACTTGATATGGAATAAGTATCTAACACTCTATACTGTTCTAACTTAAAAAATTGAGCACCTTTTTTACCTATCGGATATATCACGGGTTGTGATTCATGTCTTTCAGAAAAACTATACGCTTTTTTCAAAAGATTCGTATTATAGGATCCAGCTAATCCTCTATCAGCAGTTATTACTATTAATATATCATGACCTTTAAAATGATCTCCTGCACTACTATTGCTTAGGAATGGATGTAAAGGCATCTCAGTATTACTAAAAAGGTGTTCTATTAACTTATGAATGCGATAATAATATGGCCTAGCATTAAACACTTTCTCACTAGCTTTCTTGAACTTTGCTGCAGAAACCAGCTTCATAGCTCTTGTAATTTGCTGAATATTTCTAGCACTCTTTATTCTCTGCCGAATCTGTTTTATAGTTGCCATATATAATTAACCTTAAGAAACACCCTCTGCATTATTTATTGCTATTCAACTTATTCAAATAACTATCGATTGCCTTTTTAAGCTGTTCTTCGCTCTGAGAACTTAATTCTCCAGACGTTCTAATATTTTCAGTTACATCTGGATATTTTTCGTGAACAAATTTCAATAAATCCAATTCTACTTGCTTAATTTCATCATTAGGAACATCATCAAAAAGTCCATTCGTACTTGCATAAATAATAACAACCTGATCTTCAACTGCATATGGTTTAGCAAGCCCCTGTTTTAATACTTCTGTCAGTTTCTGTCCCCGTCTTAATTGTTGCTGAGTAGCCTTATCTAAATCGCTAGCAAATTGAGCAAATGCCTGCACTTCTCTGAACTGAGCCATTTCTAATTTCAACTGACCAGCTACTTTTTTCATTGCTTTTATTTGAGCTGATCCACCAACACGACTCACAGATATCCCAACATTTATCGCTGGCCTTACCCCTGCAAAAAAAAGATCTGGTTCTAAATATATTTGTCCATCAGTAATAGAGATAACATTTGTAGGTATGTATGCAGAAACATCTCCAGACTGAGTTTCAATAATAGGAAGAGCAGTTAGAGATCCCCCACCCAGTTTATCATTCAATTTAGCCGCTCTTTCTAGCAATCTACTATGCAAGTAAAAGACATCACCTGGATATGCTTCACGACCTGGAGGACGTCTAATAAGCAGCGAAAGAGCACGATAAGATTGTGCATGTTTAGATAAATCATCGTAAATAACCAGAGCATGCTTACCATTGTTTCTAAAATACTCTCCCATTGCACAACCTGCAAACGGTGCAATATATTGGAGAGTATTTGTATCGGATGCCGAAGATGCTACAACTATTGTATAGTCTAGAGCACCATTCTCTCGAAGCGTTTCAACGACTCGTGCAACAGTTGACATCTTTTGTCCAATAGCTACATAAATACAATATACAGGACTACCTCCAGACTTGTGAGTCTCTTTTTGATTAATAATAGTATCTATACATATTGCAGTTTTACCTGTCTGCCTATCTCCAATAACAAGTTCTCTTTGTCCTCTTCCTATTGGAATCATGGCATCAACCGACTTTATTCCAGTTTGCAATGGCTCTTTAACCGGCTGCCTATCAACAACACCAGGTGCATTATTTTCCAATTTATAAAACTCTTTTGCATGAACAGGCCCCTTATTGTCTAAAGGCTCTCCCATAGGATTTACGACTCTGCCTAAAAGAGCCTCTCCAACAGGGACCTCAACAATTCTTTCTGTTTCGCGGACAGGATCACCTTCTTTAATCTGAGTATCATCACCAATAATTACTGCACTGACACTATCTTCTTCTAAATTTAATGCAATGCCTGTTACTCCATTTGGAAACTCTAATACCTCACCCATCTGACAATCAGGCAGTCCATGAATACGAGCAATTCCATCTCCAACTTGAAGTACTGTACCTGCATGGCTAACATCAGTAAGTTCACTATATTTTTCTAGTTCTGTTTCTAAAATCTTTGTAATTTCTTCTGGTCTGATAGACATTCCTTTTCCTTTCTAAACTAATATATACTAAAATTTTTTACTGGACGACATCCTTCATCCAATGTTCTCGAAGCCGAAAAAGCGCATCTCGTACACTTCTACCATGGATAAAATCATTGTATCTAACCTGTATGCCTCCGATTAAATAAGGCTCAACACTATAATCAGCAAAAACTTTTGATTTACTGACAGATTCTATTTTTTCTTCCAATGCTTTTTTTTCTTGTTGAGTTAATTTTCTTATGCTTTTCACATGAATATGCAGATATTTCTTATGCATTAAAAGCTGATGAGTATATTCTTGTTGTATTTCAATAAATCCGGATTCTCTTCTTTTGGTCAAAAGCAATTTTAAGAAGTGAATAGTTATTATTGATAATTTTGAAGCTAATACTTCCTCTATAAATAAAAACTTTTTAACCCTAGGAAAACTCGGGCTAAAGAAAATTTTCTTAAAAACTACATTATCATGAACTAAGTTACTTAATGCTATTAGTTCGTTCTCTATAATGTCTTCCTGTTTATGCTTAAGAGCAACATTTAACAAAGATTTTGCATATCTACGAATTAAATTCCTGCTGAAGTTCTGATTATTCACTAATATCACCTACTAAGAATGTACCGACTCAAAATTTTCAATGAAATCTTCTATCATAGCTCGATTTTTCTTGGTATCCATATTCTCCTTAATAATTTTCTCAGTAGCTTTTAATGTCATTTCAATAGCATGAACTTTTAATTCATTTTGAACAAACGCTTTTTCCGATTCAATTTGTGATTGTGCCTGTTTAATCATCTCTGAAGCTTTAGTAGTAGCCTCGTCTATCAGTTGCTCCCGTAACACCTGAGCTTCACGCACATAAGCTTGTATCTGTTCTCTAGCTTTTGATTCTGATTCGGATAAACGAATGTCATATTCATTTTTCATTCTAGACATTTCTGATTTTAAAGATTCTGCTTCGCGATAATTTTTTTCTAGTTTTTTTGTTCGTTCACTAATAGCGTCCGAAAGAGGCCTATAGAAAAACTTATCTAGAACTTGAATAAACATGAGCACAACTCCAATATTAGAAACTGTTTTTCCAATATGTAGTTCAATACCATTCAAAAAAGGCAGGTCAACCTCTTTTAAAGGGACCGCGCCTATAAAAACTAGTGTTATTCCAACCAATACAAACAACCAAGGTGGAGTCGCACTATCTTGTTCTGTAGTATTTATGTTGTTGTTACTCATATCCTCCCAAACCCCAAGAATTCTCTAATGATGCCGCAAATTTTGAGTATTCTCTGTTGTTGAACTAACAACTAGCTCTTTATTCTGACGAGCTTCCTCATAATTTGGAACCTTACCGACAAGCATTAAAGCTACAACAAATGTCAAAAGAAAAACAAGTTCAATAAATGCAAGAGCTATCATCATACCCGTCTGAATTCGTCCAGCAGATTCAGGTTGCCTGGCCATTCCAGTCAATCCAGCATTAGCCGCTAATCCCTGACCTATACCTACACCTAACGCTGCCACTCCGACAGCAATTCCTATACCTATGGTTATTGTTGAAACATCTAACATCTTTATCACCCAATATTACTATCTTATTGTTTTATTTTAAGCAACCTCAGTTTACTCAAGCGTAGATATAAAATATCTACATTGTTTGTAATGTTATTCCTTTTACACCTGTGTTTTCTTTATTGTGATCTGATTCTGAACCAGATAAAGTCGACTCATCAGATTCATCATGCCTTGTAACTATAGATAAATATACACAAGCTAAAAGAACAAATACTAATGATTGTATAATACACGATAAAAATTTCAAAGCAATTAAAACTCCTCCAATAGGCCACTGACCATCCATAAAAAGATCATTAAGAGTAACCACTACTTTATGCCCGCCCTCAATATTACTATATAGACGTAGAGCTAATGATAAAACCTTCATAACCTCACTTACTAATTCTATTGCAAAGAGGAGAGGAGTAATAAATATTGCCATAAACCATGCTAGTTTTGGTCCAGCAAAATGCTTCATGTGCCCAAAAAAACCATGTGCTCGGATTCCTTCATACTGAACATAAAGCATTGTCATAATAGACAACGAAAGATTTAAACTTAATTCAGCAGTGGGTGTATAAGGCAAAATCAAACCTAGCGTATTACTTGTAAATATAATCAGCCACAAACCCATAATATAACTGATATATTTTCTGCCATGAGGACCAATAACAGACAGGCACATGTCCTCGATAAATACATATAAATGCTCTGCTAGCTTTGTAGGCAAACTTCTTGGAATCCCACTTGTAAATCCTAATCTCGCAAGCCATGCAAAAATTAAAATGGTGATAAACACCATGCCTGAGTAATAAAAAATATTCCAGCCTACTCCCTCATGAATACTACCGTGACTCATTGTAGTTAATGCTGATAAAAAATACTTCTCCATACTCATCATTTACACCTTACTTCCGATAGTTGTTTTAGCTTGTACAAATGCATATCCTACCATAGATGCATAAACGACAAATAAACCAAAAAGGAAAGAGTAAAAACCAAATACATCTAACTGGGTTGATAAAAATGCCCCCGAAATCATAATTGGTAATTTCGCTAAAAAAGTAAATATTACAAACCTTATTCTCACTCGAGGATCTTTTACATTCTCAGAAGGCGTCATGGATCTTCTAATTCTGCATAGGGTTATATAAGTTATTCCTACTAATAAAAATCCTATAAATAATCCTAATAACATTCCTAATAGCATTTGCATGAATGTCTTTATTTTATCTACCTTATGACCGGAAATGTTAGTAAAGATGTCATTTTTCATTCTGAATACAAGAAAAAAACATAACCCTACTCTCAAATGTTAAACTATAAACAGATTTTATATAAACATTTTAAATCTCTACAAAAGAAAAATGAACAAATAAAAAAACACCCTTTCTATTTAGAAAGGGTGTTTTTTTATTTCTCTGAACTTACTTCACTATTTTAGAGAGTAATTCTTTTGCATTTTTCTGCAACTCACCATATTTACCAAACTCTCCATTCTTCAATGCTTTTTCTGCCTGATCTAGAACCATTAACGCTTTTCTAATTTCACTTATAGAGTATTTTTGACCTGACTCGGAATAATCAGGATTTCTATTCACTCTCTTCTCATCTCTTCTATGACCTATTTTATTATTAGAATGTTTAACAGTGAAGTTTTCTACCACAGGTGGACTATCAACCGTATCATCCTTTAATTTAGAGTGAGAAACTCCAACATCCGATGCATATAAATCAGTAGAATCAAATAATTTATTCAAAGCGTCTTCATATGTGTCTCCAACAACGACTCTATCTTGAAACGCAAGCTGTATTTTTCTTAACTCAGGTATAGGCCGTATGTTATTAACACGACTTTTCAAGAAAAGAGGTTTTACGTACAAAAGGCTAGTACCAATAGGAATTACAAGTAAATTTCCTCTAACAATTGAACTCTGATCATTATCTAGCAATCTATTAATTTCAGATATCTCGTTATTCTGGTTAAACATTGCTTCCATCTGATTCGGTCCTGCCGTCTGATTATTCTTCGGGAATCTATATAATAACATTTGACCATATTGATCGGGATCACAGTTAGCAGCCATCCAACCACTCATGTTATTTTTCCCTAGAGGAGTAAAGGGAAGTATCAACATAAATGCATCCTTACTTTCATCAGGCAATCTCAGTTGAACATAATATGGCTGCATTCGAGTACTACTATTACTATCTCTACCCATCTCAGTAGAGATAGCCCACACATCTTCATTATTTAGAAACATTTCTGGGTCGGAAACATGGTACTTAGCCATTGTCCTTGCCTGCAATTCAAATAAGTTTTCTGGATATCTAAAATGAGCCTTTAATGCATCTGGTATGGAAGACTTAGGTTGAATTAACCCTGGAAAAATCTTCATATAGGTTTTCAGTATAGGCTCTTCATGATCGATGGCATAAGCCGTCACTTTTCCAGAATATGCATCGATCGTAATTTTAACACTATTCCTAATATAATTAACTTTTCTATTATAATGGTTCCTTAAAACACTAAATGGAATTTTATTTGTAAAGGTATACGCATCGATAATCCACATTAATTTTCTATCTACGATTGCTAAATATGGATCCGAATCAAAATCTAGCATTGGGAAAATGTTCGCAGCTCTTAAAAGAATATTTCTTCTATACAACACACGAGTTTCAGGTTTAATAAGGGAACTATATATTAAATTTTCATCTTTTAACAAAATAGCATGAGCAAGTTTACTCAAAAGACCACCTACAGGAACACCAGCATCACCAGTCCATCGATAATCCTTATCTTTTTCTTGAGAAGGATAGTCAAACTCCATGGTATCCGTCTTGACATACGCCACTGGATCATCAAATCTTAAATCATGCCCTCTAAAATCTGAATAATAAATCCTTGGATTGTCTACTTCCATATCTTTATGTGCTTGTAAAGGCATGTCTTTAACATAAAAAGCCGGTTGTCCTATTGCGTTTGTTTTATGTACTGACGAAGCAACAAACCCATATCCATGAGTATATCTTAAATGCATGGATACCCAATTTTTTGCATTATCAACTAAGCCACTAGGAAAAATATTCCTTGGGCTAAGAGTTACCATTGTTTGCTCACCATCGATATTATAACGGTCAAAATGAACCTCAGGGAAATGGTAATATGGTCTAAGACTCTGCTTGCCATCAAAAGCTTCTCTAATTACCTCTGGATCCCATAAACGCATATTCTGCATGGTAGATTTAGATAGCTTTAATTGATCTTTTGTGGGATTTGCTTCTATTTTAAAATCTTTAACTTGAATTTTATCTAGATCATATGCATATCTACTCATATTAATAGCATGTGTAGCATAAGGCTTTTCAACCTCTATTCTGTTTGGATCGACAATGAATTTTTGTACAAATGCTGGATATGCCGTCCCTACAACAACCCAGCTGACAAGAACTACTGGCAAACCAAACATAATCGAGCGGTACGCTACGCCTATCCAGCCATTAGCAATAATAATTCCACCTACAAAAATAAATGCAACAGAAGCTACTAATTGAAGCTGCATCTTTGCATAAGCTGCATAACCAGGCCCTGTGAAAGATTGTGTGGAACTAGCTATCGACATATCGTCAAATACTCCCAATGCAAAATTTAAACCAAGTAATATAATCCCTATTCCAGTGAGAACGTGGAGATGTCTCCTGCTAAACGGAGAACCTATTTCCATTCCTATAATCGAAACTATCTGAAATACAATAAAGTACCCTAAAGCAACAATCGCTAAACATAAAAGCACTAGTGAAACTAAAAAACTTACCACATTTTGAAAAAATGGCAAATAAAATACGTAATAAGATAAGTCGTATCCAAAAAGAGGATCTGTAACTCCAAAAGCCTCTGCATTTTTAGCCCACCAATATGATTGATATGCACCAGAGTAGTAATTAGCTAAAAAATAACTTAAAACTAATGCTAAAATCTTACCAATCACCATACCCTTTGCTTTCATAAACTGTATGATATTAACAACGATTTTTTCTGCAAATGTCGAAGGAATACGGAAATAATAAAGAATAGCATTTAAACAAAGATTTGTATTCCATGATAGAACAATGAAGCTAACAACAAAAACTGCACCCCATATACCAAACATTGTAACAATTTTGTTTGTAAATACCTCTGGCTGTTTAGCGTCATGTGTAAACCATAACCAATCAGTATATGTTGTCAGTACTTTCTGCCCTAAACCCGTAACTATAAATGCAAACAGAAAGAAGAAGAAAATATAGCGGATTGGATTCACTTCACTTCCTCCACCACCACGTATACCGGATCTTTCAAATAATTTTTCTATTGGATCAAACTCTTTAGACATACTCTTTACAATTTCCTATATCAAATACTACATGTAGTTTATCAGGTTCTTTAAAGCAACTAGAGAATTTTCGACAATTTACTAAACAAAATAAGAAGAATACAAAAAAAATAAAAAACTCCTTAGAGTTTTTCAAAGATATTAAGCAGTATGGATACCTTAAGCACTATATACAGCTTAAGTATTTATTTTTAATGATTCTGATTTTAATTTAATACCTTCTAATATGGATTGCATATTATCACGTGCAAGTTTTTCAATAACCTTATTAACAATAGCTCCCAAACCTGGAATATGATACTCATAATTCAGAGTACTTTCAAAAACTGTTTTACCGTCCAACTCACTGAACTTCCAGACTCCATCCATACTATCATAGTCACCTTCAATCTGCTTGAAAATACAGATGTAATCACTCTCTTTCCATACATCTTCTTGAGTCCATTTAACTTTGATGCCAAATGTAGGAACTCTCCCAACCCATTTTGTTAAAACAGTATCATTGTTTCTGGTCATAACTTCCACCGATTCAACATCTTTCATGAATTCTGGAAAAGCTTCTGCATTTCTAGCAATATCCCAAACACTAGATATGGGAGCATCAATTATAACCTTATTCTGAACTGTAGTCATCATACATTATTCTACCGTATAACTCCTTTTATCAGACATAGGGTAAAAGTCTCATCTGAATAGTTTTTGTATAGGATTTCCATCAAAACATTGACATGAAAGAGTGCGGCAACATAAAATCCTTATAAAATACCACAAAACTTGTATTTTTCGCAGGCAGCATAAATGAACACAAATCTTTTAAAACGACCAGAAGAATTAGACATCTACCATAAGTTATGCATTATGAATGATGAAGATGTAGTCTACTTTGCTCAAATAGGTTGCAAGCAAGCTGCAGATATTATATTAGAAAGATACAGAAATCTTATAGAGAGCAAGACTAGATCGTTCTTTCTCATTGGAGCAGATAAAGATGATGTTATTCAAGAAGGAATGTTGGGATTTTGCAAAGCTGTTAGAGATTTTTGCAAAGAAAGAACAGCCTATTTTGGTCCTTTTGCAGATATGTGTATTACTAGACAAATTATCACTGCCGTAAAAACATCCCGCAGAAATAAACACTTTCCTTTAAACAGTTCTATCTCACTAGAACAAACTCTTAAAGAAGAGAACGGTGAAACCACATTGTTAGACTTACTTCCAGATGAAGCGAGTTTAGATAAATTTACTCAAAGTGCAAAAATAAAAAATATCGAGAACCTACTCTCTTCCCTTGAAAAAGATCTTACCCCTTTAGAACAAAAGGTTCTTACGCATTATCTAGACGGTAAATCGTACTCTGAAATTAGCAATAAAATAGAGTGCAATACTAAATCAATAGATAATGCACTCCAGCGAATCAAGAAGAAAATGTTAACTATCTTTCATGATAGCAATAGATCTCCATCCCTAGACGACAACTTTAGCTTAAACTAACAAATTATCCTAATAAAGGTATGAATTTTTTAGAAAGGTTTTTTTCTGTTTTTTCTTCCACTTCAACAAGTTCACCTAAAAGATGATTCCCTTGTCTTGACAGTAATTTTACGTAAACCAGGTTGCCTAAAACACTCTTGGGTCCGGCAAATACAACCTCTAAGTAATTATCTGTTAACCCTTTAAGCATGCCGTTATTGGTCTCTTTTAACTCGACAAGAGTTCTCATTGTTCTACCAACAAACTTATCCATATGATCTTGAGCTGTCTGTCTCGTAATCTCACCCAGTACTTTAGATCTCCGTTGTTTTTCTTCAGGTTTTACAAGATCTCCCCACTTATCGGCAGGAGTGCCAAACCTTGGACTAAATCTAAAAAGATGAGCCTTTAAATAATTCACTTCCTTACAAACATGTACACTGGACTCAAATCTTTCATCCGTCTCTGTAGGGAAACCTACCATGATATCAGTGGTTAAAGAAAAATCAGGAATTTCTCGATAGAGTCTTTTACACAGATCTATATAATACTGCTGATCATAAGGGCGATTCATATCTTTTAAAACCTGAGTATCACCACATTGGAGTGGAATATGTAAATGTGGAACTACCTTAGAAGAATCTTTTTTAATCACTTCAATCAATCGATCGGTTACTTGATTTGCTTCGATACTACTAATTCGAATCCTTTTTAATCCGTCTATTTTTTCTATCAGTTCAATTAACTCTTCAAAATCAGGTCCATGACTTCCTGACTCTGGCCCATAGCTACCAATCAACACTCCTGTCAAGATAATTTCTTTATATCCTAAAGCAACCATCTTCTCCACTTCATCCAACACTTCTTGATGCGGTCTTGATACCATTCCAGGTCTTGTATAGGGTATGGAGCAATAACTACAGTAAATACTACAACCATCTTGAATTTTTATATTCGCACGGGAACGGTGCTGTGCAGGAATAAATTTATTTTGCTTTACGTTATCATTTAAAGCATTCTCTAACTCAGGAAAAGCCTCTAGTAAATATGCAAGAGTATCCAACTTGTTTGGGTTTGGGACCATGACATCCGCCCCATCCATGCTCTCCTTTTTATTTATTGCCATCTGAGTAGCACACCCAGTTACAACAACCTTAGCTAAAGGATTATTTTTAAGTGCTCGACGAATAGTGTATCTGCTCTTGCTCTCCGCGATACTAGTCACACTACACGTATTAATAACATATACATCTGCTACGGACTCAAAAGGAACAATGTCAAATCCTTTATTTTCAAAAGTATCTAGAATTTTCTGAGTCTCATACTGATTAACTTTACAACCAAGAGTGGTAAAAGCTGCTTTAAACATATCTTACATTAGTATACTTCTGTAGATTTATTACTTGGTAAGCTCCATAAACATCTGGTGATTCTAACAGTAAGTTCTCTAGATCTTAATCTTTATAAAGTCCTAAAGAATCTCCTACATTTTTACACCATAGATATTCACTATGTAAGCTCCATTATCATTTTCTTAAGCCCAAGCTATTCAGAAGATCTTGCTAGCAATTCCTTTATTTGTTCAATAGTATCTATCACTTCATCTTTATTATCATCAAGACCTAATTTAACATTTTTTATATGCTCGAAAAGTAAATCCTTAATTTTTGGGTTTCCATTTGTTAAATATCTTGCAACCTGACCCTTAATAGTATCTCCGGGTGCCGTAAGTAATTCATTTAAATTTGAATTCTGATTTGCATTCAAAACAATCTCTAAAAACTGTATTACATCACCTTTTTGGAAATGCTTCATATTTAGCGTATTTAAATCTTCTTGTGTATAAGGAGTATGAAATTGATTAGGTACCAACTTATCTTTGCTACCTTTTACTCGAATCTGCATTTTGTTCCCATGAATATCCAGTCCCGTTTTAGGATTATATTGATCTAATCCGAGCTCTTTTAGCTTTTCCTTACTACTTTCTATTAAATTCACTTGACCATCTTCAATCTTAAATGTCAATTTTAGCTTGGCCAAAACAACTGGATTGATATCCACAAGATCTTCTCCAAGAATAGTAATCATATTTGGATCTTCCCATTGTATACTATCTGAACCAAATAACACCATCAACTCCACAACTGCAGGAAAAGTAAAATGTGCCTGATAGCTTGAATTAGCCTCAGAAGATGCATCCACTAAATATTCATTATCTTTTCCATTATCATTCCCAGTATTATCAGGAGAGGATGAAACATCCTCTCCTGAATTACTAGAATCTATACTTGATAATCCAGCAGTAGATCCATTATTTGATCCTATAGCATCTTCTGATTTAAAACTTAAAGTCAAGCACCCTGTAGAAAAAAACATTAGGAATAAAATGACTATTCTTGCGGTATTCATACTATTAATAATAGGAAGTATTAAAAATACGTGTTATACCTATTATTACTGTATATTATTATTTCTACATTTTAACGATGGCAAATAACCAAGATGCCTCTGCAACAACAGATTCATTCACGGTTACAATGCCATGCATTTTTCCTTTTCCCAATTTAAGTTTTTCTAACCTTACATCTATAAGGAGATGCTCATTTGGATAAACAGGTTTCTTAAAAGTTGCAAACTCAATAGATGCAAGTAAGGGATAAGTATCTTTAAATTTATCCATTGCCGATATGACTGGCACCCCAGTTTGAAGCATTGCCTCAGTAATAATAACCCCGGGAAGAATAGGATAGCCTGGAAAATGCCCTTTGAATACACTACTCTGCTCTGAAAAAAACACCTTTGCAGAGCACGCCACACCAGGTTTTACGTCTAGGAGTTCGTCAATGAACAAGAATGGGGCTCTATGCGGAACTAACTCAGCTAAATTGAACATATATCATCCTTGACGCTTAAGAATTTAATGCATCACGACGAGCTTTCCACTTAACATATGCAATTTGCAATCCTGCAGGCAAAATAGCTACAGCTGTTGCAAGTCCAAATAATAGCAATAGCTGATAATGTGGATTCGTTAAATTACCTAATCCATAACCTAAGCCTACACAAAGTCCTACCCATAGAACTGCACCAATAATATTATATAACTGGAATTTCCAATAGTTCATCTTAGTCATTCCCGCCACAAAAGGTCCATATGTTCTAGCTATAGGAACAAATCTAGCAATAATCAATGAACTACCACCATATTTTTCAAAAAAATCGTGAGTCTTTCTAATATTCCTATCCCATCTTTCGGATTTTAGTTTATTTTGAATATAACCTCCTAAGTAATACGATAGAAAATAGTTCACGGTATTTCCAAGAATAGCTCCAAGCACTAGTATAACAGAGGATATCCAGATATTCCAATCCAAAACTCCTGTACGAGAAAAAATTCCTACTGCAAATAAAAGACCATCACCGGGTAAAAATGGAAATATTACCAATCCTGTTTCTAAAAATATTACTAAAAAAAGAATAAAGTAAGACCAACTACCAAATATTTCTACAAGCTGTAGTAAATGTTTATCTAAATGAATGACCCACTCAAAAATTGTATCAAAGAATTCCACTACATTTATTTTGGCATAACTCTTTTAAATATAATATTTTCATGCTTTACTTTTATAATTTCTAGTATAAAATCATTATTTATTACATAAAAACATCAAAAAATTCATGATTCTTCTAAAATTACTATCTCAGCACATGTTTCATATACTCTATCGACCAGCACTTTATGCATTTATTGCATTCAGTACTGGAATCCTTCTCCAAGACTACTCTTGGGCTATCCTTGCGATGATCATTCTCAGCATGTTTGCGTATATTGAAAAAAAATATTCTCTTCTTGTTTCAGGATTAGCCATGACGATATTCGGATACATACTTGCCTTTCAAGATATTCCAACTCCCCTACTTAATAGCTACCACTTCTCTGGAAAACTACAAATTGTTTCTTTACCAAAAACATTCATCTCTTCTAATATTCAAAGCTGTATAGCTAAATCTAAAGATGACAGAAAATACCTTATACACTACCAGGGACCTGTTGAACTAAATTATTTTGACTGTATATTCATTAAAGGAAAACTGTCTCCACTTTCAGAAAAACAGAGTCAAAATACTAAATACAGATATCTTAATGGAAAAATCACCCAAATTTCCTCACTAGAAATCACGCAAAAAGGTCTCTTTATATGGAGATGGGGTAAAGCTCTTAAAAAAGAGTTTCATCTATTTGTATCAAGCCATTTTCCTAAAAACCTATCCGCGGTATTAGATGCCATTCTATTCAATGAAAGAAGTTATTTACCAGCCCATATACAGAATGCTCTTATTCAAACGGGGACACTTCATATATTTTCAACATCTGGTCTACACATAACTATTTTATGTATGTTTTTATTGTCCATATCAAACCTGATACTTATCCCTAGAAAAGCGAGTATCTTTCTGATAACTGGAATTATATTTCTATACGGAATATCCACAGGCTTACATCCACCAGTTCTAAGGGCAATAATAATGAATCTTCTAAACTTATATGCCTACATGCTTTATCGCGAACCTGATCCACTTTCTGCATTCGGCTTCTCTGGTCTGTTTTTTTTATTTTGGAATCCATCGAGCATTTATCAAATAGATTTTCAGTTATCTCATCTTAGCTCTCTTGTCATTATGCTATTTTTAAATTCAGATTCCGAAAATTGGATTACTACAAACAAAAATCTTGCAAGAAGTTTTTTTAAAAATCTCTATGGAAGCATTCTACTTTCACTAACTTCAAGCCCTATCATCGCCTATCGATTCGGAATTATTCCACTTTTATCCTTTCTGGCTAATTTTTTAATTCTTTGGATTATTCCATCCATTATATCTTTTACACTTTTGGCATGGTTAATCAGTTACTTTCAAAATAACATTTCCATATTTATCTGCACTTCTATAATCAAACCGCTCATTGGATGGGTTTTACTTGTAACCACAAGTTTAGCTAAAATAAAATCAGGGATTCTATATATATCATCCTTTCATTATATTTGGCTAATCATGTTCTACTTATTTCTTTTTATGCAATGGGAGCCGAAGGTGAAAAAACCAGAAGAACCATCTTATGAATAAAATAAAAATTCATTTAGCTATAGCGATTATTGGTATCTGTGCGGGTGCTGGACTAGAAATCATCCTATCCAAGTTTAACAACCCAAATGGAAGATTAATATTTTTATCCGTCGGTCAGGGGGATTCTATTCTGTTTCAATCAGATAATTACAACATTCTTATCGATGCAGGTCCACATTATCAATCCGAAAAAAAATCAACTTCAACAATCATCCAAACTCTCAGAAAATATGGCGTTAAGGAGGTTGACCTATTTATTATTACCCACCCAGATATGGATCACATAGGTGGAATGGAACCTATTCATAGTAGATACCCTATAAAAAAAATAGCACTTAATCCTTGCTTTAAATCTTCCAAAAAACTAACTCAGATTTTTAATAATATGCACTACTCTCAGAAAAATATCTTCTGGATAAAAGATGAAGGGATTGTTCAAACACCCTCTTTTCAGATTAAACTCCTTAATCCATGCAAGCAATTTTTCAATAAACGAAACTCTAAAAATGACTCTTCTCTCTATACGCATATTTCAAATGGAAATTCATCCGCAACATTAACTGGAGATGCGAGTTCAATATCAGAACTTTTTAATATAACTAAAATAAAGGACTGGAAATCCGATATATTAAAAGCTGGACATCATGGGAGTAGATACTCTACATGCAATCGATTTTTAAGGAGAATCCAGCCTGCTTACATTGTATTTAGTTGTGGCAGAAACAATCCTTACAATCATCCACATCCGAATATTATTCAAAAATCAAAAAAACATAAAATATTATCTTACCGTACCGATTTTCAAGGAGATATTGTATTTTTATCGACTCCTACAGGTTTTCGATACCATCCCTGATACTCTTTTAAATCAAAAACATCCACCTTTCAGAAAATAAAAGTGAGTACTGTCTTATCTATTTTTCCAACGTAGAGAAAGATAACATGCAGACAATATGTAGATATCTTCTACATATTTCTCATGAAAGAGATTAACGATGTCATCCTTTGCATACTGTGATAACTCCTTCATTGCAACCTCTTCTTCACCATCAAAATAACTATCTAAAGACTGTTTGATCCATTTACTTTTTTTAATTTTTTCTCTGAACAACTCTAGTATAGTATTATCTCGATTCATGCCATCAATCAATAAAAACGAATAGAATTTTGATTCACATCCGATAAGCTTTGCAACACCTAACAGACATCTTCTCCGTGCTACGGACGTACTGCTCAAGCTTGCTGTTTGCAACATCAAAGGAATATCTTCTTGATTTCCAACGCATCCAAGAGCATAACATAACTCAGAAGAAGCTTCATCATTTTCATTTACAAGACTCTCTCTTAAAATATTAGAAACTCCTAAGATTTTAAGTTCTGAAACCGCTTCAGCAGCTGCTATTTTAATAGTTGGATCCTGATCTGCTAATGATTCTACTACGAGAGGAATTGCTTCTTTTGCTTCCAAAATACGTAGTGATTGCAAGACAGCTCTTTTTAAATCTGAATCAGGCGTATTTTGAGTAATTTCTATCAGTACAGGAATAGCTTTTTTATCACCTATCCTTCCTAATGCCCGTGCGGCAGCACGCCTAAGTGTAGATCTAGGATTTTCTAAATATTTAATAAGAGTATCTACTCCTACTTTACTTGTAGATCTTCCTAAAGCTTCTATGGTTTCTTCTTCTACAAGATTTGGAAAATTTTCCAAAATATTTACAATAGCTTTCGATGCTTCAACCTGATCTAATTTTCCTAAAGTCACTGCAGCCTGTCTTCTTACTCTTGGAGCTGGATCTTGTAAAGCTTTTATAATTTCATCCGTAACAAGCGTTAAATGACTCCACCCAACATTAGCAATAGCTTTTTCTCTTGTTTTACTATCACTACTTTTTGCTAACTCTCTAAACGCCATATAACCTTGAGGAGACATACTTTTCAACTGTTTCAAAGTATCTTTTAGTGAGCTAGAACCAACCTCATCCACTCGGTTTAGAAGTATGATAGCTAATAAGCGAAAAGCCATTCCTGTAATAAAAATAATATAGTAAGAAGTTGTTACATCAAAATAATGTAGTAAGTTAACAATCATCGATCCAGCAATCAAAGGAGATATACCCATGATCAGTGCTTGAGTAAACATTCCAACTGTAATCGTTTCAGAAAGTTTTTCCTTCGGACTTACCGCAAAAAGAAGATTTAAATGGCAAGTCGCAGCTCCACTCCAAAAAACTCCACTTAATATATGACTACAAATCAACCATGATAAATTGTATGTTAATTCATTTGGAATACAAATAATCCAGACAGCAGGTGTAAAAAACGATCCAAAACTAACAATGGTTAAAGAAGGTTTGTTACCATACTTATCTGCTAGATAACCCCACATTTTGGCACTCAATACATATCCCAATCCTTGAGCCATGCCTGTTATCTGAAAAAAGGATATAGGCATATTAAGAATTTTCAAACCATAAGAAGTATATAAATTCCCATTAAAATACAGCCCAGCAGTAAAAACCATAGAGAAAAATAAAAAATCTCTTAACCTTTTTTCCTGGAAAGGTAATAGAAAACCTCGATGCATGTCTTTTATATCAAATTTTTGAACACTCTTACGCGGCATATCTCTCATCTGACGGTAATTTAACAAACTCAGACAAGCAGCACCTATTAAAAAGCTAAAAAGCAAACTGTAGCCTAAAGCCTCGTTCCCTTTTTCTCTGAAATAATCGATCCAAAGACCACCTAAAAAACCTACTAAAGCTGTTGTGCCAGCAGCTATTGAATTTCGTTTACTAAAAAACCAACCTCGTGAATTAGAAGGAACAATTTGTGATAACCATTCATTGATTACAGGCATGCTGATCTGATATCCAACAGAGGCAATACTAAGAAAAAACAAGAGTAAAAAGAGTTTCACATTGATGGAAACAGGAAGGAATGGAATAAAAATTAAGGGAATATGTAAAAGCCGCCAAGCAGATTGACTCCATAAAACAAACGGTTTATATGATGGCAAGGTTCTTGCGATAAATGTACCAGGAACCTGAAGTAATCCCATAATGCTGGGTATCGCTAAACATAGATTTATCCAAAACTCAGATCCACCTATATATGTTATTAAACCGACTATAAATGTTGCCTTCATGGAATCAGCAAATGCAGTAATAAACGCAAAATCAATTTTGGAATAATGAAGAGTCTTTAAGTGATCTATCTTATTTGTTTTTTCTGCCATTTATACCTTTGCTTTATATTCACCGATTCAAGAATATATATCTAAATTATATATGATAGATCTATAAAAGTAGACCTAAATTATCTTGTTTAGAATAATTAAGATCGAAAGCTATAAATAAGCAAGGAAATATTCTATTTTAGATATCTTATATCACTTTATAATCACTTCGTGATAAGCTTAACTATAAATATTAAGCAAAAACAAATTGTGCATGTTTACAGTGTAAAAATGCACTTTAAAGGCAAGCATTAAATTATGAGCAATTTTTCAGCACTCAATGTAAAATGGGATCTTTCTGCTTTTTATAGCGGAATTGAAGATAAGAATATCGAAAAAACATGGCACTGTATCGAAGAGAGAATTGACTTCTTTATCAACGAACATAGAGGAAATATCAACTCTGAATCCATCACAGCAGCTAAGTTACGCAATGCAATTGCAGAATTCGAAAATATTTATGTAGAAGTTGTAAAATTAGTTAATTATGCACATATGGTTTTTTGTGCAGACACCTCCAATTCAATGTTTGGAGCTTTCATGCAATCTCAGCAAGAGCGATATTCTAAAAACAGGGTTAAATTAATCTTCTTTGATTTAGAACTTAAAGAAATCGATGAACATAAGATGAATGAGATGCTTTCAACTGGCGAATTAGATGAATATCATCATTTTATTTCTACTACTAGAGTTTATAAACCTCACAAACTATCCGAGCCCGAAGAAATCATCTATGAAGAGTGTTCCAATACTGGAAACAAAGCCTGGGTGAGATTTTATGAAGAACTTAACAGCTGTCAGAAATTTCCCTATATCGATCCAAGCACATCGGAAAAAAAAGAACTCTCTCAAAAAGAAGTCCTTACCCTTATGAGAAATGCGAATCGAGATATCCGCCAGGCAGCTGCAGATGCATTTACAAAAGGCCTCAAAGATATAGAAAAAAGCATCGTATTTACCTACAACAATATCTTGTTAGACAAAAGTATTGAAGATAGATTACGTAAATATGAGTACCCTCAACACGAAAGACACTTAAGTAATGAACTCGAAAAAAATGTAGTAGATCTTGTCATATCTATGTGCAAAGAATATTATCATCAAGTAGAAACTTATTACACCACGAAAAAAGAGTTGCTTGGCTTAGAACAGCTTACTCATATCGATCGATATGCTCCCCTATTCGATGCCGAAGAAACAATTCCTTACCAAAGTGCTAAAAAGTTAATTTTAAATGCCTTCGAAAAATATCATCCAGAAATGTTAAAAAGAGGCAAAGAATTTTTTGATAAAGAATGGATAGATGCCTCTCCAAATCCAGGCAAAAGATCAGGTGCATTCTGTAGTTATTTTACACCTGACACTCATCCCGTTATATTGATGAGCTATGCCGATAAAATGGACGATGTAAAAACCCTTGCTCATGAACTCGGCCATGGTATCCACGCTTCACTAAGCAGAAAACAATCATACTTTAATTATCAAGGCACATTACCCTTAGCCGAATTGGCATCAACCTTTTGCGAAATGCTAGTCTTTGAAGAATTAATGGAAAAAGCTTCTAAAAAAGATCAGCTTGCACTTCTCGCCAATAAAATTGAAGATAGTTTTGCAACTATTTACCGACAAGCAGCAATGTACTCGTTTGAATGCAGAGCACATAACTTACGTCGAGAAAAAGGCGAGCTACAAGATAAAGATTTATCAGATATTTGGCAAGAAGAGATGCAACAAATGTTTAAATCTAGTGTACAACTAGGAGAACAACATAGGGCATGGTGGCTATATGTAGGACACTTCTTCTTTGCACCTTTCTATGTATACTCTTATTCTTTTGGAGAATTACTTGCTTTAGCAGTTTATCAGAAATCTTGTATAGAAGGGGAGGAATTTGCCAATAAATATATTAGAGTACTCGAACTTGGCGGTTCAGAAAATCCGTATGAGTTAATGAATCATTTAGGTATCGACCTAAATAGCAAAGAATTCTGGCAAGGTGGTTTTAATTATCTTCAGAAACTATTAGATAGATTCATCAGTACAAAAAAGGAGCTCGCTTTATAAACTAATGAATATGAATAGGCGCACAAAAATTGTTGCAACCATCGGTCCCGCTGTTGATTCGAAAGAAAAAATAGATCAGTTAATTAGCGCTGGTGTTAATGTTTTTCGAATCAATTGCAGCCATGGTAACTGGGAAACTAGAACAAAATGGATAAAATGGATACGTGAACTTAGCCCAGTATGTGCCCCTATAGCGATACTCATTGATTTACAAGGCCCTAAATTTAGAATAGGTAACGTTCCAGAAACCAGAAAAAGAGTTGAATCCGGTGAAATTATAAAAATATGTCTATCTGGGGGAGAAATTAATCTTCCATCAGAAATGATGTATCATGCCATGGAAGAAGGAGACAGAATTCTTCTTGGAGATGGTGAAATTGGGATGCAGGTCATTTCCAAAACTAATGAATACATCGAGGCTGAAGTTACTGCTGGAGGTCCTATCAGAAGTAATATAGGAATCACTTTAATAGGAAAAACTTTTGATGTTCCCCCTTTAACCGAAAAAGATATAGAAGATGTTAAAAACGCTGCAGCATTAGATATCGATTTTATTGGACTTAGCTATGTACGATCTGCTGCAGACTTAAGGCAATTAAGAAGAGAAGTTGAACTCTATGATAAAGATGTTCAGCTATGTGCAAAAATAGAAAATCAGGATTCTGTAAATAACTTAGATGATATTTTAAAAGTTGCTGATGTTATTATGGTTGCTCGAGGTGATCTAGGGCTTCAATTAGACATCGAAGACATCCCTATTTATCAAAAGAAAATCATCGAAAAAAGTGCCGCTGCTGGTAAACCTGTTATCACCGCCACTCAGATGCTTGAAAGCATGATACACAATGCTAGGCCCACTCGTGCAGAAGTTACCGACGTAGCAAATGCTATCCTTGATGGAACTGATGCTATTATGCTTAGTGGAGAAACGGCAAACGGACATTACCCAATAGAAGCAGTTCGTACCATGTCGAGAATTGCACTTAAAGCTGAATCCTTAATAGACTTCGAACATCGAACCTTAAAATATGGTCGAAATATTGACACTCATTATAATAAAACAGCAGAACCTGTAGCCTTATCTGCTGTACGTCTAGCTACCACATCAGAAGCAGAAGCGATCATTACAACAAGTCATAGTGGACTAACCGCTAGAATGATAGCCAAATATCGACCAGAATGTGATATTCTCTGTGTTTCTTGGAACAAAAAATCATACAGACAAATGGCTGTAATCTGGGGAACACAATCACTCTATCTTCCTTTAGCCCATACTACAGAAGAGATTATTTCTGATTCTATTGACTTATTTTTAAAGCATCAAAAAATTAAAATTGATGATACGATTGTCATCACAGCCGGTATGCCCGTTGGTGGAAAAGGATGTACCAACCTTATACATGTTCATGTAGTTAAATAATACAAAATCATTTGTTATATGATAGGTTAAAAATACTTAGGTACTTAGGACTAACTTTACACTTGCTTAATAAACAACTTTAACTACTCTCCTTATACATATTAATCACTATTGAAATAAATTGTCTGTTAATAGTGACATTACTAATATCAATGAGGTGAAATACTCCTGTAGAGAGATATCTACAAGGAGTAAAAAATGAGCACCAGAATCTTTAACAGAACGAATATCAGAGATATGGAAGTTAAAATTGTTAACGAAGTAGTATATGATATAACACAAGAATAACTTGTAGCTATTCTTGTTTGTTTTTGATGTTATTATTTTTTAGATATTCGTTAACTTCTTGTTCTAAATTTTTATACACAAAGAATAAAGTTAAGAAGCTATTTAACAGTGCGATTAATGAGGATGTATAAAAATTAATATTAAAACCGTAGTTTGTGATGATATATGTTGCTAATAAGGTAGAAATTACAATACTTGATTGATATAGCATTCCACCAAGATTCATATAATCAGGCATCTTGTCTCTGGGTAATATTTCGTATTCAATACTCTTACGCCACAGTCCATAACCTCCATAAATAAAACAGTGCAACACTACTAAACCACCTGTTATCCAAGGATTCTGAAAATATCCTATTCCTATTGATATAAGCATAAAAAATATACCAGTTAATGCAAAACCTTTAACATGGAATTTTTTGTGGAAAAAATTGTGAATAAATTTATGAGCTAAACTAGAAAAAACGTAGCTTATTGATATAAACAAACCCACACTGAATAAATCTAAATTACATTTTTTCAAAACTATTGGAAAAAATGGCAAACTCATATTAATAAACATGCCACCCAATATACTACGAGTTACAATAGCTCGAACCAAATAAGGTTTTTGCTTATACATCTGTTTCACTTTTTGTAAAGATAATGGATCACGATGAAGCATTTCGATATCATCGTATACTTCATGTTTAATTTTAAAGAAAAGGAGTGGCATCCAGCTAATTAAAGCTAAAAAGCTGCTCACTAATATTCCAGTTAAATTATTGGAGTTTAGTGTTGATATAAAATACGCTGCTGTTGTTGCACCTAAAGTACCTATAAACTGAGAATAATTTATCACCTGAGGAACATCCACAATGATTGACTCTTTGCTTTCCTTCATATGAGTAATGCGGTATAAGATGCTCATGAAAGTTGTAGCACCAAATCCGGATATCAAACCACCAATAATAGAATAACCGATATGAAAAGGAATACAGCTAACACAGATACCAACGCTAAGCATTACTCCACTCAAACTAAGTAAAAAGCTAATACGCATTACGTCAGCAAAAAATAAGAAATAAGTACGAGAT
>JAUIKO010000019.1 GCA_030430755.1 Fimbriimonadia bacterium | reverse complement strand
GTTTCTATGCTATCAGGAAGATTTGTAAAAAGCTTGATCCAGCTCCCCTCACCTGATAGCTTAACTTTGCTAAAGTCTATGACTTTAAGTTTTCCTAGGTCATTGATTAGTTCAAAACCCTGTAAGTAATAATTGCTTTTTGTAAAATCTACATACTCTGTTTCGAGAGAAATCTCTGCTACTGCCTTTAACCAATCTTCATCACTTTTATTATCATTTTTAAAAGCTATATCAGTATTACTACCATAAGTAAAAACACTACCAAAAATAACTAAGATCACACCAATCAGATTTATCACACTTTTCATACGCCATAACCCTGCAAACATTATAACATATAAATTACATGATTATGGAATATATTCTCATCCAATATTTAAAAAAAAGCGTTTCTACTCATCACCTACAGAAAAAATCTTGCACCAACACTCAGGGGTAAGATCACAACCCTTTAGATCTAACTTTTTTAAATCTAAGGAAAGAACTCGCTCGATGTTTTCACCACGGTAGTTACTATCATTAAAAAGCAACTCACAAGTATCATCATCAAGCTTAGAAACAAGAACACTCCATTCCTCAGGAGTATAGATTTTATTCGAATAGTCTGTCCGATCCAATAATGATAACTTTATATGGGAAAGTTCCTCGGGATTGGAAACCAAGTAATCGTATGCATCTTTAGATAAATACCGAGTATACATACTTATTCTTTTTAAATTTTTACAGTGCTTTAAATTATAGATCCCTTCACCGCCATAATTAGTAGCATAAACATTTAAGTATTGCAAAGATTCAGGAAGAACAGAAAAGAATTGTTGCCATTTTTCAGAGCTCATATGAATATAACTCATGTCTAAACATCTCAACTCTTTAAACGTAGAAAGGACTTCTAAATTTTCTCCAGAATAATTAGAGCGATGAAAAGAAAGATTATTTACGGTCTTAGATATGGAATCTAATATTTCGGACCATTCAGCAGAATTATAGATTTGCTGAGTGTAATGCGCAAAACGATACCGTACGTTATCTTGATGAGAAGGATAACCTACAATTACTTCAGGATCAACACTCTCTTTTATCACTTTCCATTCAGGGAATAAAATATCACAATCATCAAAATTTAAGCGTTGTAGATTAGGTAAATTTTTAAAATGCTCACCACACTCACCAAAATAGTCTGTACTATGTAAATTAATATCCTCGATACTATTAGGTAAAGAACGGATAATATTCATCCAAGTAACTTCCGTGAAACCCGCATTTATAATACGCAATTTCTTCAGATTACCTAGGTTCAGGCCTTCCGTAAATAAATCTTTTTCACTTTCAACATTATATATTTTTAATGATTCTAAGAGATCAAAATTTAAACTATGGAACAAGTCTTCTAAATGGTCAGACTTTGAATCGCCAAAGTCGATCGATATTTTTTTTACGTTATGAAATTTCTTAAATACATCTATACTATCAAAATCATAGTCTGTGTATTTCATCAGAAACATTTCCATATCGTCACTCTCAGATAAATGACTTAATAACTGATTCCAATCATCTGAATCCAAAGAACAATCATTCGCTGAAAACGTTTTTAAACAGGGAAACTTTCGAGATTTTGTAAAATCTGTATAACTTGCTGAACTAAAATCACTATCATCTAATATTAAACCTGTTAGATCACTCGGAAGAGAATCTATCTTCACACGCCATTGAACAGGAGAATATTCATATCCAGAAAAATCTGCAACACCATTCACTACATCAGGTTTAAAAATCCCACCATAAGATCTGGAGAACTCATTTAAAGAATTCAAGTCCGTAAATATTACAGGTACACCGTTAACCATGATTATACTGGAATTACCATTCTTGAAT
>JAUIKO010000018.1 GCA_030430755.1 Fimbriimonadia bacterium | reverse complement strand
GGAAAAGGCACTATGAAGAAGTGCTCCACACTCCTGAAAAACTAGATAAGCATGCTGACTTTGAGCCTCTTTTGTCGGTAGCAGCTTTAGCCTATGAAAAAACCACTAAAAAACCATTTGATTACATTCCTGCTATTAGTTATGAAACATACTCCAATGAAGAAGGATGGGAATAAACGAAGGTAAGCCCTATGCATCGTAACAACCTTAAAAATAAAGCTCCCCATCATTTGTACGAGATCATAGATAAACAGGAGGAAGAGGTCTTCAAATACGGAATTAGTAGTGATCCTATTGACTCCGATGGATTAAGTCGAAGAATCCGTCGTCAACTTCGAATTTTCAACCTTGCTGCGGGTTGGTTACGCTATTTCTCACGCATATTGTTAAAAGATATACCTGGACGCTTAAAAGCGGAGGAGATTGAAGATGATCATATCGAACGTTTCAAGGAAAAACATGGCCGACTACCAAGAGGAAATCATGGACTAAATCGAAAAAAGAAAGGGTAGTCCATCATTTTTGTGTAATACATGTATGTCGGTGTTAGATACAAGAAAACCTTGCAAATCTAGGCGAACTATGCTATATTGGAGAAAACAACTCAATAGATAGCATGTTAATAGAATTTAAAACCTCCAACTATAGATCCATTGCAGAAGAACAAGTAATATCTTTCGTTCCTGCAACAGGACAAACAGATTTTCCTTCAAACATAATCGAAATTGGAAAACATAAAGTATTAAATGCCTTAGCACTTTATGGTCCAAACAATAGTGGAAAAACCAATATTTTAAAAAGTATTGAAATATTAGATAGGTTATTGTCTTTGTCTGGAAGATTTAATTCAACAACTAAATTACCATATGATCCAAATCTATTGGTAAGCGGATTCAGCAATAGACCTACTAAGTTTGAAATCACATTTCTGATAGATGAGATTAGATATAGATATGGAATAGAATATGACCTAAATAATATTCAAAAAGAATGGTTATTTAGAAAAAATATTGGAAGAGAGGTTGAATTATTTTACCGAGAAGGGGATATAATCGAAGTATCTAGTGGATTTAATGGAGCTAAGAGGTTGATTGATACTGCCATTGAGTCAACAAAAAACAACGGCTTATTTCTTTCAAATTGTGACATCTTTAATGTAGACGAAGCAAAGACTATATTTAATTGGTTTCATAAATTAATAAATGTAGATGGTCTAGATACTAGGGCAGAAGAATTAAATACCATAAACTTATTAGATGATAATAGTGAATATAGAGATCAAATCATTAAACATTTAATTTCTCTAGACTTGGGGTTTGATGACATCATATTGCAAAAGAAAGAAATTGCCCCTAATGAACTCCCTGACAACATTGATCCAACTGTAAGGCAGTCTTTAGTTCAAGAACTATCTGGAAAAACCGGAATACAAGTAAATACAGTTCGTAGTATTTTCAATCCTGATGGAAGTAGAAGTGATAATTCTATGGTGTGGTCGATGGAACAAAGGGAATCTGCAGGAACAAAAAAAGCTTTTAGTATAAGTGGGCCAGTCGTTTATTCATTATTAAACGGTGGCGTTTTGGTTATTGATGAAATTGAAGCTCGAATGCACACAAGGTTAACCACACGGATTGTTGATTTATTTCTTTCAAAGGAAACAAACCCATTAAATGCTCAATTGGTATTTGCAACTCATGACACCAATTTGTTGAAATTTTCTAATTTAAGAAGAGATCAAATCAATTTCACAGAAACAAATGAACTTGACGCTACAGAGGTTTTCTCTTTATCTGATATGAGATACTTTGATCAAAAGGGTACTAAAGAGAGACCAGATACAGATAAAGAGAAAAGATATTTAGAAGGAAGATACGGTGCAGTTCCTAATCTTCAAAAAATTGATCAAATAAAAGACCTATACACAAACCTCATCCATAATGGCGCGTAAAGGACAAATCAATAAACCACGAAAAAAAAGAGAACGCGTAGAAAGGCCTA
>JAUIKO010000005.1 GCA_030430755.1 Fimbriimonadia bacterium | reverse complement strand
TGCTAATATAAAACAAACCTGCTAATATAAAACAAACCTGCTAATATAAAACAAACCTGCTAATATAAAACAAACCTGCTAATATAAAACAAACCTGCTAATATAAAACAAACCTGCTAATATAAAACAAACCTGCTAATATAAAATAAGCCCGCTAATATAGCAGGCTTATTTTATGATATATTGAATGGAAATTACATTCCGTAATCCATTCCTCCCATACCTGGCATTCCGCCACCCATACCTGGCATTCCACCACCCATATCAGGTGCAGCGCCTTTCTTTTCAGGTTTTTCTACGACTAAAGCTTCAGTGGTTAACACTAAACTTGCAATAGAAGCAGCATTCTGAATCGTTGATCTTGTAACTTTAGCTGGATCTACAATACCTGCTTGAACGAGATCGACAATTTCACCAGTAGCAGCATTTAAACCATACCCTGGTTGAGAAGCTCGTACTTTTTCAACAATAACACTGCCTTCTAAGCCAGCATTCTGAGCAATGGTTCTTAAAGGTTCTTCGATAGCTCTTTTTACTATCTGAATACCAGTTAGTTCATCAGCTTCTCCAGTTAATCCTTCTAATACCTTAGCTGCTCTTAATAGGGTTGTTCCTCCACCAGGAACAAAACCTTCTTCTACAGCAGCACGAGTTGCGCTTAATGCATCTTCGTATCTGTGCTTTTTCTCTTTAAGTTCAGTTTCTGTGCTTGCACCAACTTTAATCACTGCAACACCACCACTTAACTTAGCAAGTCTTTCCTGTAACTTTTCTCTATCGTAATTACTATCTGTGGATTCGATCTGTCTCTTTAAGAGCTCAATTCTGCTTTCCACATCTGCTTCGGAGCCAGCACCTTCGATAATTGTAGTATCTTCCTTAGAAATCACTACTTTTTTGGCTGTACCAAGCATGTCAACAGTAACATTTTCGAGCTTTGTACCTAGATCTTCGCTAATAAATTTACCACCAGTAATTGTAGCAATATCTTCAAGCATTGCTTTTCTTCTATCTCCAAATCCAGGAGCTTTGACAGCTACGATTTGCAAAATACCTTTAATTTTATTGACTACTAAAGTTGCCAATGCATCTGCTTCGATATCTTCTGCAATAACTAATAAAGGTTTTCTTGCCTGCGCTGCTTTTTCCAAGAAAGGAACAAATTCTTGAATGTTCGAAATTTTCTTTTCGTAAATCAGAATAATCGGATTTTCTAGAACTGCTTCCATTCTTTCAGGATCTGTTACGAAGTAAGGGCTAATATATCCTCGATCGAATTGCATACCTTCAACGATATCAAGCGCAGTTTCGCGACCTTTACTTTCTTCTACAGTAATGACTCCATCACGACCAACTTTGTCCATTGCTTCTGCAACATGTTCACCGATCTCTTTATCATTACCAGCAATCGTTGCAATAAAAGATACTTGTGACTTATCTTTGATAGGTTGAGCTGTCTTCTTGATATCCTCAACGACTAAACTTACAGCTCTATCGATACCGCGCTTTACCCCAATAGGATTCCCACCAGCGGCAACGTATCTTAATCCCTCATTTACTATTGCTTGTGCTAAAACAGTAGCAGTAGTAGTACCATCACCTGCAACATCATTTGTTTTGGATGCTACTTCACGACATAACTGCGCACCCATGTTTTCATTAGGATCCTCAAGTTCAATTTCTTTAGCTACTGTCACACCGTCTTTGGTGATTGTTGGGCTACCCCATTTTTTATCTAAAACAACATTTCTTCCTCTAGGTCCTAATGTTACTTTTACAGCATTCGCTACTTTATTGACACCTCTTTCCAAGGCTCTTCTAGCATTTTCATCGTACAGTAATTTTTTTGAAGCCATTTCTAAAATTATCCCCCTTTTAGTTATTAATAATTGCGTAAATCTGATCTTCTTCTAATATGGTATATTCGTTACCACCAATATTCACTTCGTTTCCACCATATTTACTATAAAGAACTTCGTCTCCTACTTTTACAGAAAGTTGAACTCTTTGTCCATTTTCTAAAACTTTTCCGTCACCTACAGCAATTACTTTTCCTTGCTGAGGTTTTTTCTTTGCGCTATCAGGTAAATAAATTCCACCCGTAGTCTTCTCTTCAGCCTGCATAGGCTCTATCACTACTTTATCTGCTAAAGGTTTTAATGCTGACATGTATTTTAAATAACCTCCTAATTTTATTTTTCGTCTCAAGGCACTAGCACTCTACTGAGACATCTGCTAATATTTTACTCGAATTCATCTTATACTTGTCAAGTTTTTTAGCGCTCACATCACTTCAGTGCTAAATTCACATGTTAAATGTTCTCTTTTTAAAACTCTTTTTTGATTGTTAAGAAGATAATTTTTTGTTTAAATACTTATTATTTCGACTCAGTTCAACAAATAGCTCTAGGTAAACTTATTGTAACAGTAAATAATTCCAACTGTTCATTCCGGGCAAATGCTAATTCCGGAGGAGTACTAGATTATGAAAAAAGATTTTTTTAAATACACAGCATTAGCGTTCTTCACGCTTGTTACTAACGTAAATATTTCTGCGGAAACGGATTCTACTCCCGATAACGATGAAACAGAAGATATTCTAAGTAAAATAACTGTAGATGATTCTGAAATACCTAATTCATCTCAATATAACAACTTCTTCTATAACGAAAACAACAGTGAGAATGACATTGAAACCTTTAAATTCTGGCTAGGTCTAGGTGTCTATACTACCGATCCATTTATTACCAATACTGACTCCGGGAGTTCAAATAGTATCACTTTTCTAAATGGACATAGCGGATTTGCTTTTAAAGCATTTGATGAATATCAATTTAAATATCGAACAAATGTCCATTATTTAGAAAAAAACAACCCTGATACAAGAATCTATTCTAGGTCTCACCAATATAAAATCAGTAAACATATCAATTACTTCCATAACAGAAGTGAAACCATTGGTATTGAATGCATTTTTAACAGTACAGAACATGAACAAAAATTTCATATTGCACCCCCCATTACAAAAACGCAGTCTAGTTTCCATGATGTTGGTAAAATATCCAATTTTGCTTTAGTATTATCTGGTAAAAGTGATGGATTGAGAGGTAATATCACTATTGCTGAAAAACAAGTTGGAATTACTATGGGGAAAAAATTTAAAAACAATTTGAATGATTATATTACATATTCCGCCAGAGGAAGTGGAACATTCGAGTCAATACAAAAAAAGACATCCTTTATTCCAAAACTTAAGGGACAATTAAGTATCATGCCAGCAGACTGGTTAAGCCTTTCAATATATGCAAAACTATCATACGGAAATTCGTTTTTTGACATACCTGCTACTGATGAATCTTTATCTGGTGTTAACTTTCTCCCTGGAATAAAAATTAAACTAGGAAAATAATATCTTCCTTATCTCGCTTATATCTGCTAAGCGAGATAATACTTAAATACCAAGATCTAAGCCTAGATTTGTCCGAGCTAAAATTCAATTCTTATTATATAATATTAGATATGGCACCCGTGCATTCTCCATCTGTTGTCGTTTATGAATCTTTATCTTCAACTCAAGATACTCTTATAGATCTTATTGAATCGGAGCAAATAGTAACCCCAAAAGTTGTCGCCACCCTCGATCAAACGAAAGGAAGAGGAAGATTCCAAAGAACCTGGGTTGCCAAAAAGAATCAATCATTATCTTTTAGCATGGTACTTCCAGAAACCATTCAGCACCCAACTCCTTGGGTCATAGGTCTTCAGATAGCACTTATCGTTGCCAAGCAGTATGGATGCCAGGTAAGTTGGCCAAACGATATCATGTACAAAAATAAAAAAGCTGGTGGAATTCTTACAGATCTTGTTCACACCACTTATGGTCATATTCCTGTTGTAGGAATAGGAGTAAATCTTGGAGATGTTCCATTCCCTGAAAGCCTAAAGGATTCAGCAACTTCACTAGGATATGCTAGTCTAAATATCGATTTTATCCGTTCTGAAATTAACAAAATATTGAAAGAATTATATCAACAAGGCATTGCTAGTAGCTGGCAAAATATTCAAGATGAATGGCTAGCGTATGATATAACCAAGCTAAAAACATTTCACGATAAAAACCTAGGACCTTTACAGTTCCAGGAGTACAAAAACGATGGATCCATTATCGTGAAAGATTCAAAAAATATTTCACACACTTTTCTTGCTAGCGAATATATCTCGAATTAAAATTTATTATATACTCGAAAAACGGATCTAGGCTTTAACTTTAGTAAGACATCACCTTTTGCATAATTTCATCCACTATCATGTTTCATCTAGGTGATATTCACACATAATGTATCCCAAGCTTTTGAAGCAGATTATGAATCCAACTCGTCTAATCCAGAAAAAACACCCTCACCGCACTTAATATTGAACTTAATAATAAAAAATTTGATTCAAAAATGAAAAATTTATAGAACACTCTGTTAGTGAAAATATTATTTTCTTAAACAAGAACCATGAGCAAAATATTAAATTTACAACAAGCTTAAATTACGATGCAGTAACCCATCTCAGTTTTATAAATACTACGAATAATTCCCTAACTGTACAGGCAGAACATCCTGACAAAGGCGCGATAAGTTTTAATTATTCCAAACCATATCTTTCAATAAGCAAAGAATGCTCTCCATGAACAAAAGAAAGTATTCTAAAAGAATATCCATCGGAAAATTTAAAAAGACTTTTCTATTTACATAGTTAAGTCATTTTTGCTTTATCTAATAAACTAACTTCATTCATAAAAAACAATAGAACACTAAGCTTTAAACATATTAAAATGCTCTTCTATATTCATTTATCAGGACTTTTTTCTAGCACCGTTTTTGACAAATTAAAAGCAACAAACCATTCATGATAAATCTTTTCTGAACCAAATATATAGGTAAGTTAGTTAATACTAGCAAAGTTTACGGAGAACACAATGATTTTAAGAGAACTAAAAGAAATTATCGGTATCGCATTAATAGCACTATTCATTATGATTGGCTTAAATTTTAGTTTAGTATTAATTGATAAAAAGATGCATATTAATTTAGCATCAGAAAACAGTAAAAGTATTCAGGATATTGAAAAAGATTTATTACCTAAATAATACATATTTAACTCGATTAGCAGTACTATTTCTGTAAAGTACTGCTAATTTTTTACTTATATTCACTATAAATGACTTTCACATGAAAAAATAGCTTTTAAGAATAAATAATATACTTATATGTCCTATCAGTATAAGTGTTTGTTATTATTGCTTCCATCTCTTTTTCTTTCAATTTTTCACATTAATTTTTCTTCTGTAGAAGATCTCTATTTACTTTCAGAATTACAAAATAATAAAACAATCTTCATGCCAGAGAATCAAGAAGAATACTCGAATAATATAAAAACAATAGGTATACATACAACCAAGGCTACGATGACTGTATTAGCCATCACTGACCAATTTTTAAAAAACACATCTAAAAAAATAGTCATGACAGACATGGAAGTGAGGTCTTATATCCATAGCATTTCTATTCATAAAGAAATCAATCAAACACTTACTCGAATTCTATTTAAAAATTACTTAGTTGAAAATATTGTTTTTTTAGAGTTTATTGAAAATAGTTCAGATAATACACTTTTTTCTAACATTAACTATTTGCTTAGACTAGTCTACAATAGTATTCTAATCCCCTTAGAAATCCATCTTAAAAACAACACGGAACACGATGAAAGAAAAAACCATCCCATCTTAGAGATTAAGAATAATTATGATCTTGTTTTAAATATCCTGTGCAATAATCATCACACTTTTTGTGATGAAGTAGAGAAAGCTTTTACCAAAATATCTATCTCTACGACAAAAGAAAACCTAATACAACTCTATCCTGAAATACTTAAAAAACAAGGTATTCCTATACATTAAAAACAATCTTTTTACTTAAAGTTCTTCTTATATTCTTTATAGGTATCATATATGATTACACTCTAGATAACACACTAGATAACACTAGATATAGGCTATGATACAGAATCAAGTGTACTATCAAATATAGAGTGGTAATGTGTTACACAATTTCTACCATTCCGCTTAGAAAAGTAAAGAGCTTGATCTGCCTGAGATAACACTAAACTACCATCAGAACGTTCTCCTTTTTTTCTTGTAGCAACTCCAATACTTACAGTTACAAATCGATGCTCTTGTCTACATTCTTCTATAGCTTTTCTTATCCTTGAAGCAACCTCCATACTCTCTTCTTCGGAAGTAAAAGGGAGTATCACTGAAAACTCTTCCCCCCCATATCGAAAAGGGTAATCATGTGAACGGACTATGTTTTTTAACACTAAGCCAACATTTTTAAGAACTTTATCACCAGCTGGATGACCAAAAGTATCATTATATTTTTTAAAGAAATCTATATCCACCATCATCAAAGAATACTGATCATCTAGATATTCATGTTTTTCATGAATATCTTTTAGAATCTGCTTAAATGATCGATGATTCTTGATACCTGTTAGTTCATCAGTTGTTGAAAGTGTTTTTAACTCAGAATTAGCTTTTTTTAAACGATTTTTATTGATTTCTAGTTCCACTGTATAATCGAGATTTTGAACAAATTGCCTTTTCAGTTCTTGCTCTAACTTCTTCTGCCTTGTAATATCAATAGATGCTATCATAATACCACTGAGTTTTTTATGCTGAGCATAGAGCGGTATCATGTATGAAAGAACATTCTTAAAATTTCCGTCTTTCGACTGTACAACATACTCCATTTTACATCGAGTTAATTTCTCTAAACATTTATTTGAGTGATGAAGTAAGTATTCCCGGTATTCTTCTGTTATCATAAAATCATAAATATTCTTACCAAAAACTTCATGTGCTAAATAACCATAAACATATTCACTCTCTTGATTCCATTCATATATATTCCCTGAAACATCTGTTGTAAAACACGCTATCGGAAGTTCATGAAAAAGATTCGAAAAACGATCATTCGCTTCATCCATTAAATTCTGAATGTGTGTGATTTTTTTATTTTTAGAGTCATTTTTATCCTTATACTCAATAGCAATTTTTCTTAGTTTTGAATAAGTCTGATATCTAGAAAATAAATCAAGTATCTTTTTCTTGCTAATTGGAAATGATATACATTCGTGAACACCCTGATCATGACATGAGAAACTATTTTTAATACTTGTACTCTTTTTCAAAACCACATAATATGGGCACTCAAGCATCTGCTCTTTTTTAATAAATAAGTATTCCTTTGGAAAACTAGCAAAATCTTCTTCGGACAACACTATTAGATCATATTCAAGCAGTGTTGAGGAACACAATATAACCTCATCCATGCTTAAACGAAAACACTTATATTCGAGTTCAGAACATGTCTTGGAAAACATGGAAAGATTGTTCTTCTCATTTTCTATAAGTAAAATCTTCATTCTGCAAGCCCTATGAATTGTTCACCCTATATACACTATAGTTATTCCATACATAGAGAAGAGATGCTGCTTGAATAAAGATGATGATAGAAAAGTAACAAGCTTATTTATCCTCCTCATTTCCCCTTAATAGTAAGATAGAAAAGGATTAAATAAGCAAGTGAAAATGATTAATTCTTGACTACTTTATTGTGTGGCATCATACAGAATGAATTATCACGAATTCCTTTAATATTATCTTGAATCAACACCATATCTTGTTGAAAATAAATAGGAATCCAAACGACATCATCCAAAATAATATCTTCAGCTTTCTGATATAAACGCATTCTCTGATTTTGATCTGATAGTCTATCTGCTTTATCACACAACATATCTACTTCTTGATTTTTATAGTTAAACCAGTTATTTTCAGATGAACTGTGAAACATCATACTCAATGTATTCTGTGGATCTGGATAATCATTGAGCCAACGCATAATAACCATCGTTTCGTTTTTATTATCAAGTTTTTGAATAAACTGCGTCCATTCTGTTGGTACCAACTTGACATCGATATCAAGTATTCTTTTCCACAACGCATGTATCGCTTCAGCAAATATTTTTAAATCCGTTTTATCATTTCTATACGAAATAGATATTTCTAATTTTTTCTTTCCTGGCCCATATCCAGCTTCTTCTAATAATTGTTTTGCTTTAGATGAATTAAATGAAAAATCTACACTTACTTTATCACGATATCCAGGAAAACTTGGAGGTAGTAATCCATCTGCTGGTATATGCACACCACCCAAAACCCTATTTACAATATAAGCTTTTTCAACACTATAAGCTAAAGCCTGCCTTACTTTTTTATCTTTCAAGCCAGGTATGTTTTGATTTAAGCCTATAAAAAACAATGATGGTCTTGCAAAAGTATGTAGTTGACGACTTAATCTTGGATCATTTTGAATAACCTCAATATCTTGCCTTTCAAGACATAAGAAATCTAATTCACCTTTTTTATATTTATTTAAACGAGTATTAGGGTCTTTTAAAACAAGCCTCTGTATTCCATCAAGTTTCGGTGCACCGCCATGATATTTTGTATTCGCAGTCAATTCTACGATGCTATTGGGTTGATAATTTACAAGCTGAAAAGGTCCTGTGCCTACTACATCCTTAACAGAAGTCATTTCAGTTTCTGGAACAAGTCCTTTGGGAAGTGGTGCTGAAACAGGATAAGTTAATAATCCTGGAAAGTATCCAGCAGGCTCTTTCAGAGTAAATACGACAGTAAAATCATCAAGTTTTTCTAAACCAGAAATCTGATCCGCCTTTCCTGCTAATTTTTCTTTGACACCTTCGATAATTCCTAAATAAGCGTCTGCAACAGGTGATGCCATCTCAGGGCTACAGTTCCTGTTTAAAGTCCATATAACATCATCAGCTTTCAGCTGACGAGCTGTTCCATGATATGTAACATTTCTCTTTAACTTAACAGTATATTTACGTCCACCTTGAGAAGATACAATACTTTCAGCTAATTGAGGAATCACTTTTCCATTTTCATCAATTTGCATGAGAGTATCAAAGCATTGTATGATTAAATCATATGTATCCTGATCTTCAACCTTGGCAGGATCTAATGTAGCTGGATCCGTCGTCATAGGATATCTTAGTGTTTTAGACATGTTAGAAAGAACAGCACTGTTTGCGTCATCACCATTGTTAGAACAACCAGTTATACACAAATACAATACTAAAACTCTAATATAAAAAGAAATTTGTATGTTCATTATATGTTAAATTCTACTTGCTTTTATTAGATTAATGCCATTATCGATTCTATATATAAACTGACATTTCGACTGTATTCTAAAAATATAAAACTTTAGAAAGATAAAACTATAATGTGATGATCTCTATTTTTCCCTTATATATATCGGGATAATAGAACAACATCACTCGGTCTTACGCCTGGAATACGTGATGCCTGCCCTAATGTTTCAGGCATAATATTTGTAAATTTTTCAACACTTTCAAAGCTTAGCCCTTTTAACTCAGCATATACAATGCCTTCAGGTATACGCCTCTGTTCCATTGATAATATTCTATCTACTTCATCCTGTTGACGTTGTAGGTAGCCATCGTATACAGCCATAATTGTTAACTGTTGACGAACACTTTTATCTTTAGAAAATACCAATGATAAATTTAACTCCTTTGATACTTTCTCTAAGGTATCTAAATCTAATTCTGGTCTTTTAAGTAAATCAAAGATAGATGTTTTATTAATAATTTTTCCTCCTCCTGCAGCCTCTACAGCATAAGAATGCTGAGGACCGGTGAAAGTTGACTTTAATCCTAAAAAACTCTTTTCGATTTCATTTTTTTTATTTGAGAATTTCATCCATCTATCATCACAAACAGTTCCGAATTTTCTTCCAATAGGAGTTAAGCGTTGATCAGAGTTATCATGACGAAGAATTAATCGGTATTCTGCTCTAGCCGTTAACATTCTATACGGATCTTCTACACCTTTCGTAACAAGATCATCTATCATAACTCCTAAAAAGGCCTGATCTCTTCGTAAAATTAAAGTCTCTTCATTTCTGACATACTGCACTGCATTTATACCAGCAATTAAACCTTGACCCGCAGCTTCCTCGTATCCACTTGTGCCATTCACCTGACCAGCTAAAAATAAACCTGGTAACAGTTTAGACATCAAGCTTAAACTTAATTGCATCGGATCTATCATGTCATATTCGACGGCGTATCCTGGTTTTAATATTTCAGCATTCTCTAGACCTTTGATACTTTTTATTGCTTCTCTCTGAACATCTAAAGGCATCGATGTTGAAAATCCTTGAACATACATCGATTCATGATCCCATTCTTCTTGCTCAAGAAATATGGGATGCGAATGTTTATCTGCAAATTTTACGACCTTATCTTCTATACTAGGACAATAACGAGGGCCAACACTATCAATCTGACCTGAATACATTGCACTCTCTTTTAAACGATTCGATAATATCTCATGTGTTGTAAGATTTGTATGAGTTTGCCAACAAGGCAAAAGTGGATGCTTTTCAAAAGTGCGATCGTTAAGATAGCTCATCGGTCCAGCATCTGGTTCACTTTCCATCGCTAAAACCTTACTAAAATCTACGCTATGTTTTGATATTCTTGGTGTTGTTCCAGTTTTAAATCTCCGGATCCTCACCCCAATATTTTTCAAGAAATCCGTCAGACTATATACCGCTTGATCCCCATCACGAGCTGCATCTTTTTTTTCTTTACCTATATGACAAACACCATTTAGAAAAGTCCCCGTTGTCATGACTACAGCCCTACATTTAATATTCGTTAATTCTTGCGAACCAGACTGCCTGATTTTAACACCCGACACGACTTTATCATAAATGATTTCCTGCACCATACCTTCAATAAGAGTTAAACCTTTTTGTTTACTCATAACATCCTGCATAAATTTAGGATATAAAGATTTACATACATGTGCTCGAGAAGTTTGTACAGCTGGACCTTTTCCTGTTCCAACTTTCCGGATATGAGTTAAGGTATGGTCAGTAGCAATCGCCATCATTCCACCTAGAGCATCTACTTCTCTAGCAATATGCCCTTTTGCTGGCCCGCCTATAGAGCAATTACATGGAAGGTGCCCGATTCTATCTAAACGCAAAGTTACACAAGCTACACTCAAGCCAGACTTAGCTGCTGAAAGCGCCGCTTCTATTCCTGCATGACCAGCACCTATAACAACAATATCAAATGCATTCACATTACGATTGTACCAAAATTAAGACAATACAATCTATTACTATAATTCTTGAATATTTATGTTGATTAAACTTTATTTTTCAATTCTTGCAGTTATCGGCAATTTTTCCAACAATATAATGTGTTAACTTCGGCGAATATATAAAAAAACGGAAGAAATAAAGGTAACATGGCAGAGAAAAGTATGAGTATAGGTAGAGAAAGTTATTTTTTACACAAACTACATTCCTTAACAGGAATCATTCCTGTTGGATACTATTTAGTGCAACATCTAACATTAAACACTTTTACACTAGCAGGTCCCGAATACTTCAATAGTGTCATTCACTTTTTTGAAAGCATGCCACCTCATTTTCTATACACACTTAAAGCCGTTGCAATTTGGATACCTTTAATTTTCCATGCAGTATACGGACTCTTTATCTCAAGTCGAGCTCTGCCAAATATTACGATGAAAGCTTTTAGATACCGTGAAAACTGGATGTACACTATGCAAAGGGTCACAGGGTTCATGGCGTTTGCATTCCTTATTTATCATATGTACACGACTTCTGTTACAGGAGCATTATATGGAGCACATTATATTCAATATGCTGCATGGCAAGAAAAACTCACCTCGTATAACTATGCATTCCTTATACTATATATGTTTGGAGTAATTACATGCACATACCATTTCAGTTACGGAATTTGGAACTTCTGCATAAGGTGGGGATTAACCATAAGTGAAAAATCACAACTAACCATGCAAAAATTCTCATTTTTTTGTTTCATCATCCTTACACTTATGGGATGGGCAGCACTTGCAGGATTTCTTATTCACCCCATTCAACAATCAATTTCTGTATAAAAAAAATAAACAAAACGATTGTTTTTTAAAGTAATTCTTTTCAACATTAACTCAGTTTGTATAAATTCGAGATATAATACATACATATGCATATTGATCTAAACGGTGTAAAATACATTGCTAAACTAGCTTGCTTAGAGCTTGATGAGGAGGAATTATCTACCACTTTAGAGCGTTTAGAAGCAGTACTAGATCTATGTGACAAGCTAGAATCCTACAAAGAAGATCTTTCAGATGTCCCAGCACATTTAACGTATTTAATAAATTCTTGGGATGAAGATAGTGTAGAAAAATCCTTATCAAGGGACGATGCTCTTAAGAATAGCTCTAATACACGTTCGGGACTATTTATGGTACCCAAGATCATAGATTAACACGCATCGTTATTAAACCCATTGAGAATATATGAAAGAAATTACAGATTTAACAGCAGCAGAACTTTCTTGTAAACTACAGAATAAAGAAATCTCCGCAATCGAAGTCGCAGAATCATATTTAACAAATATTAAAAAAAATAATGATTCCTTAGGTGCGTACCTATCCACGCATCCAGATATTACTAGGAAAGCAGCTGAAAATGCTCAGAACCTCCTAGATAAAGGTCTCGCTAAACCTCTTACAGGAATTCCTATTGCAATTAAAGATAATATTTCTACAAAAGATATTAAAACCACCTGCGCATCTAAATTACTTGAAAATTACACCCCCGTTTTTGATGCTACGGTAATAGAAAAAATTAAGGATCATGGCATGGTGATGTTAGGAAAAACAAATCTTGACGAATTTGCCATGGGTATTTCAAATGAGAACAGTGCCTATTTCCCTGCTAAGAATCCGTGGGATTTATCAAGATCTCCTGGAGGCAGTTCTGGTGGGTCTGCAGCAGCTGTTGCAGGTAATTTAGCGCCATTAGCTCTTGGTAGTGATACCGGGGGATCGATACGACAACCGGCATCATTCTGTGGGATTTTTGGTTTTAAACCTACGTATGGAAGATGCTCTCGCTATGGATTAATAGCATATGGATCTAGCCTAGACCAGATTGGACCTTTTGCTAGATCTGTCGAAGATATTGCACTTCTTGCAAATGCAATATCTGGGAATGACCACAAAGAAGATACTTCTCTACCTCAAGATCCCATATCGTATCATGAAATGAAAAATGGATCCTTAAAAGGACTGAAGTTCGCAGTTCCAGCTGAACTTTATGATAATCAAGCTTTTGAGGAAGGCGTTAAAACTTGCTTTCAAAACAGATTAGAAAATCTTAGAAAAGCTGGAGCGACTATTGATATCGTTCATATTCCAACCATCGATTTAGGGGTTTCTTGCTACTATGTTATAGCTACTGCAGAAGCCAGCAGTAACCTTGCTCGATTTGATGGTATCAGGTTTGGCAATACTCTTCCCACTCGCCATCACAAAGACCAAGTAGCATTAACTAGAGGGAAATTGTTTGGCAGAGAAGTGAAAGAAAGAATTATGATAGGAACTTATGTTCTTTCTGCAGAATCATTTGAAGCTTATTATATAAAGGCACAAAAAATTCGTGCTGTCATGGTTGGGGAAATCGATCATATATTAGAAAATTACGACGCAATCATCTCACCAACAAGCCCTGTCACGGCTTTAAAAATTGGTGAACAAAATAACGATCCTGTAGCATCGAAATTAGTTGACCTAAGTACGATCCCCTGTAACATGGGAGGATATCCTGCTATTTCCATTCCTTGTGGGTTAGCAAACAATCTCCCTGTAGGCATGCAAGTTATGACATCAAGGATTACAGATGAAAAAACACTTCAAATTGCATACAGCATTGAACGCGAACTCAATATCAAAGTGCAAAACCCAACGTACTAGTAACTTTTAAAAATTTGCCATCCCCCTTGCTAAATAAATTAGCAAGGGGGATCTCTCATTAAGGTTCCCAAGGTAAATAATGTACGCTACTTTTAATTTTAATTGGTGTTAACGTTACATCACTTCTCTCGCATATACTTATATTTTTCATAAGCACCTCCTTCATGTGAAGTTGAAACTAGTTACACTAGTTCCAACCACTTTATACCACTTAAAGAACTCATATCTTTTTATGTTTTGTTACCAATTTATTTTTTTTTTTACTCCTTATTTATTAAGTATATATTTGCAGCCATATATATATACTTACTTCAATTTAATTTCGACCTATCGAAAATTGCAATAGGACTTTCGCGCCATATGCATAACATATGATTAAGATATTGTGTAACATGAAATAGTTTAATGATGAACATATTATTTTTGAGAATTCAGAAATATTCAGATTAAATTATGAGTTGAGGGATTATGAAGATCATTAATATACAAGCTAAAAATCCAGAAATTGAGTTGTACAGTGCAAGAGTATTTCTTAGAAAATTAGATTATACGCCAACAACAAGTAGTCAACAACTGCATTATAGAATATTTGAACCGTTTAATGAAAAATTCTACCATCACGAAGAGTACAGTGTTACTGATAATTCTTCAATATATAACCGTATTCGGTTCTGGAATTTCCATCGATTTATTCGTTCTATTATTTTTACTGTCAATCAGTGTACAGATGAAAATACCATTAGTAAAGTAAATGTTTACTGTTCAGATAAACTTGACGATCTTTCAAAAAAGTTTTTTGACATGCTTTATCATATTCATGGTATTCATGTAATATATCACACATACGATAACAATCAACCATTAGATGAAGAAAACCTATTAAGTCCTGAAGAGAAAAAAATAGCATTAGGTATTCAACTTAATGAAGTGCCAAGAGATAATATAGATGAATTTATTCACTATATTCCAATCTACTACGCTTATGGACTTTCTAAAACAATACGAAATTTAACAAAAATCATTTTAAATACAGCGATGCAGGAAAATGTGAACTCCAAAGTTTATGCTGATTGTTATTGTTATTTAGCAGCAGCATCTATCATGGAAGTGGATACAGTTGCAGGTGAAATGTATAGCAAGCTATTTTTAAAATATGCAAAAGATGTTAATATACACCGCGCAAAATATTTTCTAGCTCTGATATATCTAAGACATCATCCACCTTATCTAAGGAATCACGAAAAAGGTAAAAAGTTACTCGAAGAAGCCTTTGAAGATTTAAACGCTATTCCAAATATTTCTAAGAGTGAATATCTTCAGTTTTTAAGAGTATTTATTATGAACGGTTTTGCTCTAGCTTATTATCGAGAAGGAAAATATAATGAAGTCATTGAACTCATGGATTGGGGTTTAAAAGAATTAGCCAAACTAGAAAACAAGCATGTTGTGATTATTCACAAGTGTGTTCTAATGTTTAATAAGGCGCTAGTATATATAAAAGAAAAGGATAAAGAAAAAGCATTAAAAGAACTTAAAAAACTTATAAAATTTGATCCAAACTATCCAGATTATCATCTAGAGATCGCCAGTCTTCAGTCAGAGCTTGGAAATTACGATGAGGCTATCGAAGAACTAAATATTGTTCTTGATATGAATCCCACCCTTTTCGAAGCACTCGCAATGAAAGCATGGGCCTATTTAAAAAAGAAAGATTTTGTCCAAGCACAACAGTTTTTTAGTTTAGCAAACAAATATAGTTCATATGGACCGATATATACCTATGACTACTTAGTAAGTTTATTTGAGAATAAAGATTTCAAAACCATTCTTGGTATTTTAAACAAATCGAACTACTTAGGTCATTCTATTAGAGAATATGAAGATATCCATGCAATACATGTAGACACATTATGTAATTTAGGAGAAGCCGAAAAAGCAAGAAATATTTTAGTAAAAAGTAAAGAGAGTGGTTTTACTACTAAAAAAACGGATCAAAACATAAAGAGATTGACTGCTTTTATTCAAGAAACATCAAAATAACTCTTGATCATGATGCAGTATTAACAATATTGAAATATAATAAAATAGGAAGCGAATGAAATAACATTGTAGTTGGGGTATAAATGGAAAAAAAAGAACCACACATTCTAAATAAATATGACATGACTTTGCCTTTGTATTTTTTTGCTTTTATTGGCGTATCAATATTCAAAACTTTTCATGTGATATGGTTCGAAGTAGTAAATAAATTAGACTATTTTGTGGCAGCTTGTATCTCGCTTTCAATTGCAAGTATTATCACTCAGATATATCTATCAAGGCTATACTATCAGATTAAAGTTTATAAACTTCTGATACTATCTTCACTCACTGCAGGGTTGGGGATTGCGTTAAGCTCCATTACATCGAGTATATGGTATTCAATATCATCAGGATTTATTATTGGTGTAGGACTCTACATCCTCTTTAATACCTTTAGTGAAATCTCAAGTATTATATACAGTAATTCTTCAACACTAACAAAAACAAGTGTCCCCATAGGTATTGGAAAACTTGTTGGTATTTTACTAGGTTCATCTCTTATATTTATAAACTGGCTTGGTTCGTATTCATTACCTGGAACCATTGTTTTAGGTGGGGCATTAATTAGTTTTTGCTGGGCTCACAGTATTTTCAGCTACAGCAAAATCATTTTAAATCAATCGACTGGTAAAGAACCCAATATTATTAATTTCAATAAGTTTAAAGAACTCTATAACAACTATAGAGATATTACACTCTTTATTATCATCTTAAACTTTATCGGTGCAGTGTTTTTAAATATCCTAGTTCCTTACTTCCCTATTATTATGCTGAGAGCTGAGCATTCCATACTAGAAATTGGTATTACTCTATCACTCAGTACAGCTTCTGCAGGAGTTATTCAATATATCATAAATAAAATAAATTTTTCCAGATATCTGTTTTTAGGCTTTATCATTTCACATATTTTTCTTTTTTCCAGCCTCACCCTTCTTATATTTCCTTATAATTCAACATCTATTTCTACAGCCATTTTAATATACTTTTCTTCGTACGGAGCTTGTGGGCTATTTAGAAGATATATTGAGATTCAAACATTTCCGAAAATCGGAATGAAAGACTTCGCTACGATAGCCAATGTTTCATTTCTGTTTGGAAATATTTTTGGGGTTTCAATTGGAGGATACTGTTTTATAAATCATATGGATACATATGCACTATATATATCCACAGGAATTCTATCAATCAATTTATTATCAGGAGTAGTACTGCTTAAAAAGTTTTTAAGTCATAAGCTAGACGAAGAACACTTAGAACAAACAACTAAAGAGAATCATAAAACAGAGTAGATATTCTAAAAAAAGCCATCAAGGCAGGGCATAAGTCGATGAAACTCATTACTTTAAAAAACAATATAGCATCACTCATGAAAACCAATAGATTCTCTATTATTACCTCTAATTTTTTATTATCTTCAACGATGTATATGACGAACAATCTCCATACGCTTTGGTATCACAATTCTAAGCAGATGATTAACTATGGATATTTTCATGTATCGATGTCTTTAGCAGGTATTATTGCTCCTTTTGTTTTTTTATACTCTCCTACGAAAAATGGAAGAATTTTTCTATCTTGTTCAGCTATTTTAACAGCTTTTGGATTATTTATATCCCACATAACTCACTCTCCAATGATCTCTCTGCTTTCAGGTTTTTTACAAGGAATGGGGTTTAGTGTCTTCTTCTTATCCATTAGAAATATTGTCTACTGTCTCTCGAATAAAAAAGAACGCGTATCCATATTAGCTGAAACATTTACAACATCCAACATTTCGAAATGGCTTGCTCTACATTTTAGTTTTTTTATACTGACAGGCAAACTTTCTTCAGATAATTCTATCCCTATTGTTTATTTGGTCGCTGGTATTATAGCTAGTATAAGCTGGCTCCCTGTTATAAGATCAAACATAGTAGTTGATAAATCAAGTAAACAATCGAAACTCCAAGACCTACTCGACATCTTTAAAAATCATAAAATTTTTGTATATTTTTTGATTTCCTCATTTACCATCTCAGGTATCTATTTAAGTAACTCAGTTATATTCTTTCCAATCATATTGAAAAAAGTAGGATTATCAGGACCAACGATATTATTAATAACTGCTTATAGCGCATTGATTGCTGCATTATTTCAAGCATTTCTAGGACATGCTAAGTTAGCGAACTACTCTCAGGAAGGATATAAATATTCATGCATCTGCTTGGGTCTTTGCTTAATAGGTATTATATTTATCTATCCATTCAAATACATATTGATACCCTCCGTTTTTATATTTAATATCCTTCTATCTTGTACGATTTTTTTCAGAAGACTTATTGAGCTTGACATCTATCCTGAGAGTATTGCTTCTAAACTATTTGGTCTTAGTGGTTTATTTTATTTAGCAGGAAGTATGATTGGAGGATATATAGGTTCATACTTGATATCAAAAAACTTTTTACCAGTTACCTTCGCCATGGCAACTTTCTTCCTCTTTCTATCTTTAAAACTATCTCTAATGATTATTAATAGAATAGTTAAAGACACCACAGATCCTACATCAAAATCTTTTTTAGCCTAAATAAATACATTCCTCTTTACTGAATAATTTTAAGTTTCTGTACATGCCTTTTGCAAAGATAGATCATTGAAAAAATTAAAAATTGTATCCCTATTACAATAGAAATACAGCCTGCGATAGATGTGTTTGTAGTAAAACCTAGTAAGCATCCAAAAAGCGAACCTGATAACGAAAAAAGCACAGAATATATATATAGCTTATCAATACTAGAATATAACAACTTAATAGCGGTTGCTGGTCCTGTTAACATAGCAATCACTAAAATAGAACCAACCGATTCAAATGATGCTACCACAGCAATTGCAACGAGCCCCATTAAAAAATAGTAGTAGAGATTTGGAAATAGTCCTAATGATTTACTAAGTTCTTTATCAAAAGCCATAATTAAAAACCTTTGATGGAAAAAATACAAAGATAAAAAGATTATCACTAAACTAGGAACAATAATTGTTAACGCTCTAGGTATTTCATACCCATTAATGTAAACAGTATCAATAGCTACAAGCTCCGCAGATCCATATAATACACAACCTGGATCTAAATCCACCTGAGACGCATATCTAGTGATTAATACTACTCCTAAAGCAAATAACGTTGTAAAAATGATGCCCATACTCGCATCATTTTTAATCCGTAACTTATTTGTAAGAAGGCGCATTAACCAAATAGTCATTAAACCCATTGCACTAGCCCCTGCGAGCATAGGTATTGAACTCCGAGTTTGGAATACAATAAAAACTAGCACTAAACCAGGAAGTACAGAATGAGATATCGCATCTCCAAGCATGCTCAGCCTCATACTTACAAGCCAAACACCAAGTAATGAACAGATTACACCACAAAGAACACAGGTTAATACTGTCCATACAACATAACTATCCATTATTTGCCTCCTTGAGATGTATACATTTGTTCTAAATATTTTTTCCCTAAATCGGTAATTTCATACTGATTGTTATTATTTATCTGAATCAATTTTTTAAGCATCATATATTGCGTTACTATTTTATTCTGAACTTTATTTGAGGAGATTTCTAAAATCTTACATCTCAATTGAGAAGCATTCATTTTATTTCCTTCAATCTCTTTCAGAACTAATAGAGTAAACCAAGAAATTCGAGCTTTATAGTATTGTATTTGCTTATATAGCAAGCCATACCTAGGGGCAAAAAGGCTCGAGGCAATAAAAATACCTCCACCTACAAGTATAATCGTTGGCCCTGTTGGAGTTTTAGCATATATAGAACTAATATATGATCCTATCAGACACGAAACAAGACCGATCACTCCAGAAAGAAAAGTAAATCGATAAAAATTATTCGTCCAAAAACATGCCGCAGATGGTGGAATAATAACAATAGCTGCCACTAAAACAATACCGACCATAGGTAGTCCAACAACAATTACTATACTTAATAAAGCCATGAGCAAATAATCAAAAAAGTCTACTCGCCAGCCTATAGATCTAGAGAATGAACTATCAAAAATGATTAACTTATACTTCTGAATAGTTACAAGAATCGTTATTAAGCAAATAGAAGAAAGCACCGTTATTAATAGAGTATCTTGATATAACATTCCAGCAGCTTTTCCAAAAATATAATTATCTAATCCTGCTTTACTAGAATCCGAAACTACATTTTGAACGTACCTTGAAAGAGTGATACCAATACCAAACATCACGGCAAGGATAAGACTCATTGCAGAATCTTCATATATACGCAAGTATCTTCTAAAAAGCGTTAATGCGCTCATTCCTAATAGACCAGCTACAAGAGCACCATTTAATAAAATAGGTAAGTCCTTCGAACCTGTCAACCAAAACGCTATAACAATACCAGGTAAGGCTGAGTGAGCAATGACATCCCCTACTAAAGGCCTCCCTTTCAAATACATACAAGCACCTATAATGCCACATGTAAAACCTAGAACACCAGAACCAAATAAAACTACATATGTATTGTATGATAGATGGAGATAATCCTGCATAATGTTATAACCCTAAGAAGGAGACGGAAATGGTGCACAAGAATCCGGCCCTAGAGATTTAAGATACGAACTATGAAAATTCTTACCATAAGCTTTTGTAAGATTTGTTGTATTTAATACAGAGCTTACATCACCAGATGCAATTAAATTTTCATTAATAATGACTACATCATCAAAATATTTTTGTACAGTATCTAGATTATGGTGTACAGCAATAACTGTCTTGCCTTCCTTTTTGATATGATACAGGGTAGACATAATCGTATTCTCTGTAGCAATATCCACACCAGCAAAAGGCTCATCCATAAAATAAACATCCGCATTCTGTGCTAAAGCTCTAGCTAAGAATGTTCTTTGCTGCTGCCCTCCACTGAGTTCACTTATCTGTCTATTTTCAAAACCCTCTAACCCTACTGCGCGAATAGAGTCCATAGCACGTTGTTTATGCAAGGATGAAGTTCTTTTAAACCATCCCAGATCTCCGTAAGTTCCCATCAATACAACGTCAAAAACATTAACAGGAAAATCCCAATCAATGTTTTCTCTTTGAGGCATATAAGCGATATTTTTACGCATCTTATCTATATGATTTCCAAAAATAGAAAAAGATCCTGTAACTGAAGGAACGATTCCTAGCACTGCTTTTACTAAAGTGCTTTTTCCAGCTCCATTTGGACCTACTATTGCAAGCAATTTCCCTTTTTCAATGTCTAAGCTTACATTTTTCAGCACTACTTTATCGTCATACATGACACTCAAATGTCTGATAGAAAGTGCTAGATTCGAAGTATTTGAATTCATTTTAAAGCCCCCACTATCGTATTGATATTATGTTTAATCATTCCAATAAATGTTCCTTCTGGTGTGCCTTCATCCCCCATGGCATCACTATAGAGCTCTCCACCGACTTTAATCGTACTTCCTCGGTGTCTTGCACCTTCTATAAGAGCTTGAACATTCCTCACCGGAACTGAACTTTCCACAAAAACAGCTTTCACACCTTTTTTAACAATAAGATCAACAAGTGCATTAATCTCGTTTAATCCAGCTTCAGATTCTGTACTAAGCCCCTGTATACCTTGAACTTCTACATGGTATGCCTTTCCAAAGTAACTGAAAGCATCATGAGCAGTTATAAGAACTCTACTCTGCTGTGGAATTTTAGAAACTTCCTTGATACACCATGCATGCAAATCTGCAAGATTTAATTTGTACTTTTCCAAGTTATCTGCAAGAACAACCTTTGATAAATCTTCTAACTTTTTTGACAATGCATCTAAACCTTGACTCCATAGCTGAACATCCATCCATATATGAGGATCTACTGCACCATCTTCGACTAATAGTCCAGAAAAACCTTTTATTCCCTGACTATAATTATATGCAGTTCCTTTATCTACGAGTTTTTCTAATATCTCACCCATTTTTCCTTCTAAGTGCAATCCATTAAAAACAACCAAATCAGCTTTTGTCAGCGACATAATATCTTCAGGAGAAGGTTTATATAAATGAGGATCTATCCCCGGTCCCATGATAGATTTAACGTGGACATATTCACCACCTAGATGCCGGACTGCATCAGCCAACATTCCTGTGGTGGTAACCACTTGAAGTTGACTTAAATGCTTACTTGCATCTTTTTTTGAATGATCCTTATTAACACAACCAGGAAAAATAAATGCACAAATAGCAACAAAAGATAACAACACTTTTTTATAATTATTTAGCATATACTTAAATTCTACCATAGGCTAACTTTTTAATCACATACATCTATACTGTTTATTTCTTTTTTTTGATACGATATAACTATATTTCAATAAACTCATCAACTTTAATGGAAAGTAGGAATATATTTTAATTTTCATCTATCATTTTCATCTATCATTTTCAGTCATCATTCAAATGAATAAATTTCGTACATCGAGAATATTTTAATGAAACCGTAATTCCAAACAAAAGAGAAAAAATCCAGCGATAAAAGATAAACTACAATCAATAGAAGGAAGATATGGATAAGACATTTATTATTTGCAGGCTAGGAGAATTAAAAGATATTATTCAATGCTTACCAACAGCAAAAGCTTTAAAGAACAGGTATCCGAATTCACTTATCACCTGGGTAACCCATCCATATTATGCTCCACTTCTAAACTGTAGCACTGCTCTAGACTATATTATCCCGCTAACGGAGTTAGATACTCTGCTAACAAAAAAGTTTAAATATAGAATTTATCATGCTGCTTTAGATTTAGATGGTAATTTAAATTCAGCATTTTTGATGTCTAAAATAAAAGCCAAAAAAAAACTTACCATGTATAACTCTACCAAGATTGCTGGATTCTTTTCAGAAAAGATCTTGCCTGATTCTTCTTCGGTACACATTGTGGATCAGCATATTGATGTAGCAAGAAGTGTCGGTGGTACAATGAGCAATACTGATTTTGCAATAGAACCTTTACACACGGACATTACTTATATTAAATCCAAGTTAAGACAATTAGGCATTTCTGGTTCTTACATCATCATCGATCCAACACCGTACCCCAATAGTGATTTATGGGACATCAAAAATTACATTAGACTTATCAGTCAGCTAGGTGAATATGGAATTACTTGTGTTTTAGTAGGTAAAAGCAATGAATATAACCACTATGTATATAGACAATTAATCGAAACAAAATTGTTGAATGTTTTTTCATTTATTGGAAAAACGAACATCACTCAACTCTTATCTCTAGTCTCTTTAAGTAGTGCAATAATAGGTCAAGATAATGCCATATCACATTTAGCAGCAGCTATGAATGTACCTTCTATTAGTTTATATTCACCAACCAGACCAGAAAGATGCTGCCCTTATGGACAATTATCAAGATGCTTTTTCGACAAAAAAAGTATTAATCATATTCCTATTGATTCGATTCTTCAATCTGTATTTAAAATATTCACCAAGGTATATTAATAGATATTGAACTAAATAGATTCTGAAAATAACCAAACATATAAAATACTCCATTGGATACACGACAAAATCTCACTAAACATACAACTCTATGATCGGATTTGATTTATCCCCAAAGACAACCTGGCTTTTTTGCATGACTCATCCTGATGATGAAATCTTTATTATTACTTGGATTAAACGCCTTATAGAAAATGGCAACAAGGTTTATATCAGCTGGACTCATAGCAACAGTATTCGAAAATTAGAATCGATTCAAGTTGGTCAATTACTTAAGATTCCAGAAGAACATCTGTTTTTTCATGAAGGAACAGATGGATCGATAGCATCTGAAATGATTATTTTAAAAGAAAATTTTCAAAACATGATCGATATTGTAAAACCAGACAGAATTGCCTGTGGTGCATTCGAGCAAGGACATATTGATCATGACGCAACAAATTTTTTAGTCTCTCTTTGCTATCAAGGACCAATCTTTGAGATTCCTTTTTATCATACATATTTGACCAGATTCCCGGCACTCAATAAGTTTTCCGACTCAAGTAACGAAGAAAAGATATTCTTAACGAAGAATGAAGCGACTTTCAAAAAAAAAGCAGTAAAAATGTACCCCAGTCAAAATATCGCAAGAAATGTTTTTGCTCATGAATATCTTAAGAAATGCTTCTTAAAAACACCTGAATTTTTTCATATCGAACGATTGAGAAAACAGCCTGATATCGATTATTCTAAACCAAATCATTCAAATATGATACGTAGAAAACTGCAGAATCATAAAACTTGGAAATGCTGGATCAATGAATTGAGCAACTTCTATAAACATTCTTAAATATAGCAAAGCTTTCAAAGCAATTATTTGCACTTATTTTGCTATAATACATGATATAATAATGTTAGTCAACTTTTTTAGATAAAACTATAGGGTGAAAAAATGGAAAAAAACAACGTGAAATTATACAAAAAACCTACATTCTGGATTCTTATAGGCTGCATTACTGGTGCGATAGCAACAAGTCTTTACCGACCAATGGAAACACATAAAACCGTTTATGCTAAACCTATTACAAACACTTTATCTCCACTTAAATTTAAATCTATTGGAAATATAGATGAGGAGTATGAAAAACTTGTCGAAGCAGTTAAACCAACAGTGGTTCATATCGAAGTTGGTGGAAAAGTTGCAAAAAGCGGTGAAATCATTACCCCTCCTAGGGCTAGCGGATCTGGAGTCATTATTCAATCGGATAATACTTTGGGTTATGCTTGGGTTGTTACCAATAGACATGTTGTAGATCGAAACAAAAATGTTACTGTTGTTCTACATGATGGAAAAAAATTAATGGGAAGTGTCTATTCCTCTAAAGATCCTGCTATAGATATAGCGGTTGTTAAAATAGAATCTAATGGACTAAGAAGCATTCCTTTTGCAAACAGCAACGAAGTAAAAGAAGGTCAGATGTGCCTTGCTATTGGTTCACCTATGGGATTTAACCACACCATTACATACGGAAAGATTAGCTCGATACATCGAAGCAGGAGTACAACAAACCATTTTGCTGATGTTATTCAAACAGATGCATCGATCAATCCTGGAAATTCAGGAGGACCACTTATTGTTCTAGAGAAAAAAGGAGATGGTTTTGTTCCTGGTATTGCAGGGATTAATACCTTCATTGCTAGCCAATCGGGTGGAAGTCAAGGTTTAGGATTTGCTATAAAAAGTAATTTTGTTAAACTCATTGCAAACATGCTCATTCAAAAGAAACGAATCGAAAGGGGAATGATAGGAATCACCCCAGAAGATCTCAAAGATTACCAGAAGAATGAGCTTAAAATAAAACATGGTGCATTTGTTGCGGATATAAGTAAAAATATGCCAGCCGATAAAGCGGGAATGAAGAAAGATGATATCATTATTAAAATTCAAAACCGAGTTGTTAAAAGTGCTCAAGATGTTATTAATTACTTGTTAGAATATGGTGCATCTAAAAAATTAAGCTTTACTGTATTAAGAGATCAGAAAACCATACATCTTGGTATAAAACCTATTTTATTCAGTGATTACATGAAGAAAATGGAAAGAAAACAAAGAATGAGAAATCCTCAACAAGATATGTTAGAAGATCTCCTAAGGCAGTTCGGATTTGGCTTTGGAGCTCCGCGTGGGTTTGGATTCCCACAGCAAGATCCAAGAGAATTTGAATATGATGATGAAGATGAAGATTCTCATGATACAGAAAATTCTAATTCTGAACCTTCAAAAGAAAAAAATACGCAAAGAGCAAAATTAGGCATTAGTGTTAATGATCTGGACAAGGACATACGTGAAAAATATTTTATACCTGCTAATGCTTCTGGAGCCGTAGTAGCAAGTATTACTCCTGGAGCTCTTGCTGAAAAATATAACTTCAAAATCGGTGATCTTATTACTAGCGTTAGTGGTAAAAAAGTGAAAAGCAGTCAAGATTTACTGCAAGTTATTAAATCGATCAAAGCAGGAGAAACACATCCTATTAAAATTTCTCGCTTCACCAAAAATAGCAGACAAACTATTGAATGGAACATAACGTTCTAACAACTACGTCATACATTCAGCAATCCTTATCATTCCATAGAACAATGATAAGGATTGCTAGCTTTAATCTCCAAAAGTTACTGATAATCAAACTCTTTTAAATTTACTACTAGATAGTGATACTCCCATGTGTTCATAAAACACTTCTATACATATGAAAATGTGATGGCGCAATCGTATAAAAAAAGTCATCGAATACTACTTTACAGGATCCATGTAAAAAAGTCTTTGATACAAATCAGAGTATATAAAAAATTAATAGAGATGTATGAAATCAGTATCAGACATCTCTATATAAGTTAACATTAATACTGTTATCAATGATCCTATTTATTAGATCTATTTTTAGTTGTACTCAAATATAAAGTATCTAATATAGCATAATAAGCCATTCCAGCAATCATTAGAAAATTCGATATAATAAAAAAAATGGTATTAGTCGAATTCATATCCTTAAAATTCTTTATCACAGATACAATATCGAATCGCTTATAGTCATAGCCTAAACTCATAACATGCTTAACTGATACTGAATCTAGCTCATCTAAACTCATTGATGCGTAATCTAAAATATATATGCTCTGAGGACCTTGAAATTAGCTATCATGTTAGAATTTCCCAAAAAAGCATAACATAAAATATAGTTTAACAAGGATATAGCTATTCCAAACTAAACATTTGCATCTATGTTTTATCTATTATATTCTGATTGATTCTGTCAAAATACATCAATCTAATTACTAGCCAGGGTGATGCTGCCAAAGTAAATAAAACAGGCAAGAGCTGACCTAATATAGTATTTCCATCTATGCTCGATTCTTTAATAGAATATTGTTCACCAAGTAACATGCTCTTTAAATAATTAAAAATGAGTTCAAGAGTAGAAACTTCTATCTGCTTTAAAGAAGCGATAATAGCAAAAATGAGTGGAATAAGAAATATACAAAAAAGACAAAAAATTAACATTATTACATGAAAGCTTCCACAACACCAACTGTACCAACGAGAATAATTTAGTTTATTCCTGTAATAGTGAAATCGATAAATAATTCGATGTAAGAGAAAGAATGGTAACAGAATAAAACTTATAACAAAAGGTGCTGCAAAAATTAATTCTATGTTCTGTATTAATAAATAAACATAAACTGCTGAAGATAGAATAAGAATCGTAGAGGATGTAATAAAATTCCAACACCCTAAAAACCCGAACAAGGATAAAAACAACCTCCACCCCTGAGTGAATCGATATGTGAGAAGAATCGATTCAATTTTAGCCACTAAATGACATGTATACTTCTCCATTGCATATACAATAAATGTAGAAAGTATAAACGAAACAAAAAAAAATATGTTCATTTTAATTTATTATATGGCTATCATCTTTTATTAATAATGATTCCAGATCCTATTTCTAATGAAAAACTATACAACTTGATAATTCATCGTTTCTTCTGGAGAAAAACATACTTGTTCTTCATTAATCCATAAATATTTTGAGCTAATATACTCTTTTCGAATCGTACCTATGAGTTCAGATCCACGATATTGTAAACAGTGCTTTGCAGTAAAATCATTACAAAAATCAATCAACATATCTAAGTTCGTGTTTTCAGGTTGTGTAATATTTACGCTTATTTGGGCTAATTTACGTGAATCCAACCAGAAAAACAGTGATCTAACACCAGCAAAATTTTCCACACCCGTCTCTCTATTCTGTCTTATCTGTCTTGATAATTCTTTAACAGCACTCTGAACGTGTAAGTGATTTGAATGGCCATATAATATATTCATTGCTACGAGATCTTTTCTTTGACCAATAATACTTGCACCCCACTTTGGATGTGCAAGTTCTGGACCAAAGTCAGGATAGAGAGATTTATGAAGCATATGTTCAAAACCTCCTTTTCTCAACTCAGGTAACTGGCTTACGAGTTCTTTGTTGCTTGATAATTCATATAGAAATATAGGAAGATTAAACTGCTTTGTTAACCATTCTGAAAAAGCATTGATTTTACCACTCAAAAGATGACTAAATTGATTATCTTCAGTAATAAATGGACAAACATCAAGTGCCCCAATTCTTGGATGAACACCTTTATGATTTCTTAAGTCAATTTCTGGAATCATTAACTCTGAAAGCTCTTGCATTGCGGAAAACACGTGATCGATATTCCCTGAAAATGCTGTAACTGTTCGGTTATGATCTATATCCGACTCTATAGAATGGATTTGCAATCCTTTTTTATCCAGTAAAACCTTACAACTATGTAAGATATCTAATCGATTAGATATGCTCCAATTTGGAACTGCTACTATGTTCATAATATTCCCATTACATGATATCCAGAATCCACATAAATAACTTGTCCTGTTACTCCCTTGCAAAAATCACTTACCAAATAGACTGCATTCTTCGATACAATATCTATGTTGATAACTTCTTTTAGCGGTGCAGATTCTTGACCTTTTTTAATTAAATCTTTTAATCCCTTAATACCTCTTGCTGAAACCGTATTTATCGGTCCTGGTGATAACACATTCACTTTGATATTTCTTTCACCAAGCACATAAGACACATACTTGACAGTACTTTCTAATGCTGCTTTTGCCACTCCCATTACATCGTATCCTGGTATTACCTTATGACTACCGATATACGAAAGTGTCAAAATAGATCCATTATCATTCAATAACTCTTGAAATGTTCTGATGATATTAATAAATGAATAGCATGAAATTTGAATAGCTGTACTAAAATCTTCCCAAGTTATATTTAGTAAATGATTGTTTAATGAGTCTTTTTGAGCATAAGCTACCGAATGAACAATAAAATCAATTGTCCCTAACTGATTAGCAACTTTTTCTTTTAAATCTAACAAGCTTGATTCATCACTTAAATCACATACTTCCACACTAGAATGCAGCCCGTTCTCATGTAGTAACGAAGAAACTTTATTAGCCTCCTTACTAGATTTCACACTAAACAGAACGATTGCCCCTTCTTTAATAAATTGCTTCGCAATTCCCCAAGCAATGCTGTATTTATTTGATGCTCCAAATATGACACCTCTTTTACCTGTTAATATCACTTGTATTTCATTATGACAAACTCAGGCATAATTTGCATATAGGACTTTCGGTCATTTGTTATGTTTTTCGCTATTTTAATGTACTTTTTACAATTAAAAACCTTGTTTATAGCAACATTAAGGGTTAAATGCAACTTTTTATCCAATCATAATTGTTTTTAATCATCAAAGTATCATAGTCGTGACCACCTAAATACTCTATTAAATTTTTCTTCGATGTAATATGATTGTATAACGCTCGAATAGCTTCTGGCTTACATGCAGGATCCTTTAATCCAAGACTTAATTGAACAGGTTTTGTATTATATATTGCTATATTTAATGTATCAAAATAGTTTAATACTTTTAGGACATCTTTCTTATTGAGACCATGCTTTTCTAAGTAATCTGGAATCTCTTTTATAGGGTATCGATAAAACCTGTGTCCAAGGATATAATTTAATCCAATAAAAAAGGGTAAATCCGCACAGCAATACGATATGAATGGACAGAAACTCGCCATCCAAATAGACATCCCGCCCCCCTGACTTAAACCCATAACTCCGATTCGACTAGAATCAACTCCTGGATATTGCTCTAAAATTCTTCCTGCTAAAACCGCATCTTGATAAAAATATTTAAATACAAACGTATGTTCACTCTGAATTCCATCTGTGAAATAACCTTTTTCAGGAGAATATTTTTCAAAATGAAAGGGTCCTTCACCATGAAAATTAAAACTCATACTAATATGACCAGGTCTTGTTGTATAACTATTTGGTGGTGTTGACCATCTACCATAAGGATTTAACCATAAAAAAGCACCCACAGAATCTAGCGATCCTATATTTTTAGGCACTGCTATCCAACCATATTTATCTTTATTTAATATATCTTTGAATTTAAATTCAAAGATATCATGATCTTCTGTCACACGTTCAGATTTAGCAATAGAAAAATCTAAATCTTTTTTAAAACACTCTCTGGTTATTGAGTTCCAAAAACTTTCCAAATCAATAGGAGGATTTGGAATAAGATGATCATGCTTCATATACACAATTCTATGAAATTAATCTACACCCAAAGCACGTTCTTTCGCTTGTACATGAATCCCGGTAGTTAAAAGCCATGCAGTAGCCCTTTGAATCTCTTCGACAGGTCCAATTAGATTCAATTTACATTCTCCGTAACACTCATCAATATTTGCAGATACAATGTTTACTTTAATATTAAAATTTTTACTTAACTTCCATATCCATGGCTCCCTAACTTGTTCACCATTAGCAATCATTAATATTTCTACATTTTCCATAAATCTTTTCTTCCTGATAATTATTATGTGTGATTTAAAGAGTAAAGCACATATAATCTTTGATAATTCTAGATAAAGAATATCTAGACCACCGTATGCATAAGTATAGAGTAATGGAAAATAATATTTAACTCAAGAAAGTATTAAGAAGATGCCGAAACATTCAAAATCTTACGATTCAACGACATATCAGAAAGTTGTGGCGGAGAGAGAGGGATTCGAACCCCCGAAAGGTTGCCCTTTAACGGTTTTCAAGACCGCCGCGATCGACCACTCTGCCATCTCTCCAAAAAGTATATTTTACCTGGTACTTACTAAATATATCTGAATCCAATAAAAATATTCCATTAAAATAGATTCGTTCCTTCTGATAATCAAAATATTTTAAAACCTATGTATAATTACATACCGTTTATAGTAGAATTATCTTATGTTTTTATACAGCAATATCCCATCTATCTCACCCGTAGAATTAAAAACAGAATTATCCTCAACCAATCCTCCTCTCTTATTAGACGTTCGAGAAAACAACGAGGTAAAAATATCATCTTTACCCTTTTCATATCATATCCCTACATCCGAATTGGAGAAAATGTTAAATGAAATCCCCAAAGAAACAAATCTTGTAGTCTATTGCAGAACAGGATCTAGAAGCAAATTCATTGTTCAAGAACTCATGAAACATCAATACAATCATGTACGTAATCTTACTGGTGGAATTGTCGCTTGGTCACAAGAAATTGACCCATCAATGGAAATCTATTAGAAGATTAACTCTATATAGTAGATAAAAACTCTGAAAAGATCCTGTATCAACCCATCTATTCATTTTTAATTATTCTTAACACCATCATTAAACAACTAAATACTCAAGATAAACTAGTACTTTAAATACTAAAGCTGTTCGTGGTATAAGAAAAGAAAAATAGAAATACATTCATATTTAAGATAAACTGATTAAAGAATCTTTTAACCCATGAGTACACCATCAAGCAAAAAAAAGAAAATATCTGCTGCAGAAATCCAAAACAGACGCGCTAGATATGATTATGAAGTAATAGACTCCATAGAAGCAGGTCTAGTATTAATTGGATCAGAAGTTAAAAGTATTTGGCTAGGAAATGCACATCTAGGAGACACTTACTGTAAAATACTCCAAGACGAAGCTTGGCTTCTAAATTGTGACATAGAGCCCTACACACATAGCTCTCACTATCTCCCAGAAAGAAAGAGAAGTATCAAGCTTCTTCTGCATAGAAAGCAGATTTTTCAACTCCATAGAAAAACACAAGAAAAAGGGCTTACACTTGTACCGCTGAAAATTTATTTTAAATTTGGAAAAGCCAAATTGCTGATTGGACTATGTAAAGGTAAAAAAGAATACGACAAGAGACAAAAAATAGCTAAAGAAGAAACAAGAAGAGAAAAAGAAAGCGTACAAAGAAAAAAGTATTCTTTCTAGTTATTCCAATCTTAAACTTTATACCAAACATGGACCATATTTAAGCTTGCAAGCATATATGGTATCAGCATCACTCTCAGACCTATTTTGATTCTTATTTGATGCTCGATTCAAATTTGCTTATTAAATTATTTTCAGCCAAATAGAGTCAGTACAATAACAAAGCTTATAATCACTAAAGATTAATGATGATAAACTAACTAAACCATATGTTTAAAACACTCTTGAAAATCTAACCTATCCTATCCTATCCTATAATAATTCATATAGAATAGCCTCTTAAAATAAAAACAGAGTAACAAAGAGTTACTCTAGGATACATTACAACATATATACATTACAAAGATATACGTTAAAAAATAAAATGGAGCCGATGATCGGAATCGAACCGACGACCTGCTGTTTACGAAACAGCTGCTCTACCCCTAAGCTACATCGGCAATAAGCACTAAATCAAGTTTACTAAAAAAATTCTTTTTTTTCTACTCTTTCATTTCAAGTGATAAAAATTCATCCATTAATAATGTTCTCTGCTCACCTGTTTTCATGTTTTTAATAGTAACTATATTTTTTTCTAGTTCATCATCACCTATAATAACAACCTCTTTTGCTCCCATCTTGTCTGCTTGTTTCATTTGGTGTTTTATCGATTTAAAATCTAGATCAAAATTACATTTAACTCCCTTATCTCTATGTTTTCTACATAGTTCAACGACTGTATCTTCAGCACTTTTTGTTGCTGCTACAAAATATACATCAAGCCAATCTAGATGCTCTGAAAAATCTGGAATCACCATTAAAGCCCTTTCAATACCCATGGCTACACCACAACTTGGTGTAGCCGGTCCACCAAGCTCCTTCACCAAGCTATCATACCTTCCCCCACCACACAAAGAGCTTTGAGCACCTATATTATTAGCGACTACTTCGAATACTGTTTCATTATAATAATCCAGTCCTCTAACCAAACTCGAATTAATACAAAAAGGAATTCCCTGCTTACTTAATATTTTCTCTAGTTTTTTAAATCGAGAGAGCGACTCCACTGATAAGAAATCTAAAATAGATGGAGCAGTGGATAATTTATCTTGAACAACCTGATCTTTAGAATCAAATAATCGCAATGGATTTTTTTTAATTTTTTGTTGTAAATGATCATCTAAGGATATTAAATACGACTGAAGATGTTCCAAAAGTGCTTCACAATAGGTTTTTCGAGTTTGCAAACAACCGATAGAATTCATTTGTATGGTTAAATCCTTAATACCCAATGCTTTATAAAAATCAGAAGTAATAGAAATCACTTCGGCATCAGAATAGATAGAATCTGTTCCCATCAATTCTAAACCGACCTGATGTCCTTGCCTACATCTCCCTTTTTGAGGTCTATCATATCTAAATATGGGCGTCATATACCAAAATCTATGTACACCACCCTGGGCACCTATTTTATGTTGAATAAATGATCTAACAACTCCTGCAGTCCCTTCCGGTTTTAATGTTAAACTCCTTTCAGACCTGTCGAAAAAAGTGTACATTTCTTTACTTACAACATCACTCGTCTCTCCACTAGAACGAACAAAAAGCTCCGTATCCTCTATGATAGGTGTAACGAGTTCTCCATATCCATATCCTTCTACAATTCTTTTAAATGTTTGAACTATAAATTCCCATTTTTTCGATTCATCAGGTAGTCGGTCATATGTACCTCGAGGTGCTTGATAGGCCATGACTATTATATACCTTTATATCCATCAATTTGTGTACAAACCTTTCTAAAATATCAAGGGTATCTATGCTATTTAAAAACTATACTAACAACAATGATTCAATAAAACCATTTATGTCATTAAAATACTATAGCAAGAGTAAACACTTATTCAAAATAGGTGCATATTAAAGTGGTATTATAATAAATAAGAGAGGTAATTAAATCTTATTTCTCTTATAATATACAGGTAATTGACCAAATATGGCAGAGATAGAATTAATCAGTAAATACAGAGAAAGAATGTCGATATTGTTCAGTTTTATACTATTAACGCTGTTCAATAGTATAACTCCTTTTCATCTTAGTGCTACTGAAGACGTTCCACATTACCTAAAAAACACCTCTCTCACTAAACCATTACCTATCGTAGGCAGTATAGGTAGAAGCAGATCTCAACCTCTCTCTTTTAGACGTACTCCACAAGATAGCACTCCTCCTATTAGACGTACTCCACAAGATAGCACTCCTCCTATATCAAGATATCTCTTCAAAAATTTCGAGAAAATGAAGATAGAAATACTAGGAATACTCCAAGATAAAAAGTGTTATGTTTCCAAAGAACTTATTCTTGAATATCTCAAAGCTATTCATCAATCCAAACAGAATCTGGAAGAGTACATATCGTATATAGAAAGTCAACTTGATAAAATTCATTTCAATAGAGATCTACCCTGCCGACTAGACTCTTTACTTAACTTTGATCAGACTATTCCATCTACAGTATATGCTAGCTCCTTTGTATATCTTATGCAAAAAGCTAAAGAAGACGTACTTATAAATATTAAACCTCATTATAATATTAATCCCAATAAAAACCTTATCTTAACATATGCTGAGCTAATGGTTCATCATTCTAAACTCATAAAAGATATGATTAAGAAAAGAAAACTAGAAGAATCTGAATTTTTACGAGACATATGCTTACTAAGATATACCGAAAAAGGATACTGGTACTCCAAACTTCAAAGATTTTTCTCCGATAATTCTACAATAATATCGACTGAAGATACACGTCATGACGGCAGTTATCGAAGTCGTTCTAATAGTCCTTCTCATACTGATACCATAAATCACTCTGATGAATCAGACAGCTATCAATACTTCGTAGATATCAATATAGAGAATAAAGAACTCAAGGAATTGATGGATCAATCTCAAAAAACTCTCGAAGATAAATTGGGGCCTTCAGTAACCAATGAGATGATTCTTGAATATATTAAAACAAACTATACCCTTTCAGAAGACGTCAAGAAAGCTATTAATCATAAACTGGAAAAAATTGAGCAAAAAAACCGTAGTATCGTAACATCCATCAATTCTATAAGTTATTTAAAATCTAATAGTCGTGATGATATACTATGCGCAATAAATTATACTAAATCAACTGCTGGAATATTAGAAAAACATTTTAACAAACAATTTACGAGAAACTTTCTTCTAGCAACAACATCTTTCTTGCTACCTAATCTTATTGAAACATCACCTGAGATAGATCGAGAAAAATATTTATCTGATTTAAATATCATATTAGTCATCCTCCGTTTTTACTTAGAAGATGAACTCACCTCTGTTGATTCCAGCTCAAGTAAAAGTTCTCCAGATTCATGTAAAAGCATAGAAATAAATTCAAATACTCAAGCAAACTCAGCTTTTTGTTATTCGCAGTCAACGCCATCTAAAAATAGACAAAAGTATGATAACGTAGAGAATTCTATTCAAAAACATATCACACCTTCTGATAGAACTTCTGATACAACTTCAAGTACATCAGAAGATAGTCAACCAAGATGCATAATATGTAGCAGCCCTGCAATATATACATGTTATGGAGTTAACAATAAATCAGATGCTCTATTGAAAGATTCTGCACATTATGTTTGTGGACAACATATCTCTAAACAGAATTCATGTTGTTCATTCTTTAGTGATCCTAACAACGAAGTAATCCTTTGCGAAAACTGTTCAGCTATTAAAGAAGAAGAACAGTGCTGCGTTATCTCATAAATGAATATTTTTACCCTAAATCTTTAGAGTAAAGTTTAGGGTTTTTTCGACTTGATCTACTTCTACTTTTGTGTTATCTGGATCATGTGATTGATTATTGTCTTCACTATCTATACTGTTTGCATATGTCACATTCATGCGTATTATAACTCCAGTATCGACATCTATCCAATAACTACCGCGATAGTTCATATCAATACCACCCATTAATTCAAATAAAACTTCCAAACATCTTTTATTCTTTATCCAACCACACTGCACTGGATTTAGACTTACTTCTAAATTCTTTGAAATCATAGTTGTTAAATCTTTAGAAATATATAATCCAGAATATTCATCTAAAGCAATCTTTATCTCATCACCTAGAGAAATAGGTTTTCTAGGTAAAACACCTATCGGTAAAGGAAATATCAAATGAGTATCCGCCATCTTACCAATAGCCCTAGGTAATTGATTAACTTTAGGATTTCCAACACTCCAAAGCTTAGAGGTAGGTTGAAAATCTAGCAACTTGCCATTAAAATATCTTTTAACATGAATATTAAGCGGAGATAATTTTAATATCTTACTATGTGCAAGCAGTACCTCAGACACCATTTTATCTTTTTCAGAGTAATAATTTCGTAAGGTTAAAGTAGGTTTATCTAAAGTAGCTAAATCTGAAAAACCTTTATCATCTATTTCATAATCTAAATTTGTAAATATTTTTTTAAAGTTCACACCAGATTTTGAAATTACCTTTTCAATACTTGTATGATTATCAATATTCAAATAGACCCTAGAGAATGTTTTATAAGTAATACACTTACACTCTTTACAACAAGTTTTTGTTAACCGAGCTTTAAGTTTTAATAATCCATCTGGAATATTCAAAGCAATTGTATCGATTTTGTATTCTAGATAAGACTTATTCACAGTAGGTTTAGAAGAAACTAAAAAAGTATCATCTTTAAAAAATGTTACAAAACTATCTGCTGGAACTACTTTTTTAGGAATTCTAACATTTATAACACCTCTAACAGTTTCATACATTTTTGGAAAGGATATTTCAAAACAATCATCTTGTGCAAAAAGGAATACTTCCAAAAAAAATGTTGTAGAAAAAATTACTAGAATACGAAAGAAGCTCATCATAAAACTAGATTACCCTCACTTCTATTTATAATAAATCAATTACTTTCTCTTCAAATTTTTCTTTGATCTCCATCCTTATCTTATCAACATTATCAGGATCAATATGCATTACATGAACATACAAAATAGTCTTATCACTCGATACATCTAAACTCAATGAGCCAGGAGTTAACGATATCAAATGTGCTAAAAGAGTAATCTCAGTATCTTTATCTATCGCCAAAGGAACAGCAATTATGCCTGGGGAAACCTGTAACTCCGGTTTTAAAACATCAAAAGCAACACGGAAATTAGAAAGCAGCAATTCTTTAAAATAAAAAATAATAAACTTAATAACAAGGATAACTTTTTTGACATATCCCGATGATGGTATAACTCCACGCACCGCAAGTACTGCTAAAACAAAATATCCTAACCAGAATCCTAGTAAGATATTAGTAAATTTGTAATCAGAAGTTAAAGCTGCCCAAGCTAAGGCCAAAAAGACATTCCATAGTAACATTATTTCTCACTTCCTGTATAACTCAATCCTTCTTTTAAGTTTAATCTTAATACCTTTTGAATATACTCATCACGATCATAAATTTTCTTAGCAGTATCGATAGCTACCTCTGAAAGAACATTTCCAAAAATCCCTATCATTAAACTAAAAATTAATACAATAACTACCGGAATAAACATTCCTGTTTCTAAAGGTTTAGACTTGGAAACTTTCCCATCTTCATCTAATGGTAGTTTTTTCCAAAATACTTCAGACCAAATCTTAAGCATATACAGCATGGTCATAAAACTCACAACAAGAAGAGCGAAAATAGCCACCCACTCTTTATTCATAATACAAGATTTCAGCAACATGATTTTCACTGTAAATCCAGAAGTAAAGGGAACTCCAATCAATGAAAAGGCTAATGTTAAGAAAAGAATTCCGAGCAATGGACTTTTATCTAAAAAACCACCTAATCTATTCATGTAAAAGGATCCTACTGATTTTCCACAAATCCCAGAGGTAATAAAAAGACCAGACTTCACAAAACCATGATGAATCATAAACAGAATGGTAGCAGCCATAGCCCACTCATTTTGCAATGCAATTCCTAACATCATAAATCCTACTTGACTCACACTGCTAAATGCCAAAATTCGTCTAAAATCACTCTGGACGTAGGCACCTAAAACCCCGCTCATCATAGTAATAATAGAAATAATAACAAGGAGTGTATAAATCCATGCTGGAAGAGGGTTAAACACAAATATAAAAACTCTTATCATGGAATAAATCCCTACTTTCGTCAGAAGACCAGCAAAAATAGCTCCTACAGCAATGGGAGGTGTATGATAGGATGATGGCAACCAACTATAAAACGGAAAAATAGCAGCTTTAATAGCAAAAGCAATCCAAAGCATTAGGGCAAAAGTATGGATCCGTGGATCCGAGATATTTTCTGCCACTTTGAGAGATAAATCCGCTAAATTCAAAGTTCCTAATAACCCATAAATTAAACCTGCTGCACATAAAAAAAGTAGCGATGCAAATAAATTCAAGGTCACATACTTAATCCCACCTTCTAGCTGCTCTTTATTGCCCTTTATCGACAACAGGACAAAAGAACTCATCAATATAACCTCAAACCATACGTATAGGTTAAACAGATCACCTGTTACAAAAGTACCACTTAAACCGGCAAGAAGAATTAAAACAACGGAGTGATAACCTTGAGATTCTAATTTAGCATCTGTTGCTATCCTTGAATAAATATTCACAGCTAACATAACAACACTTGTCATGATAAGCATCAATACTGAAAGTTGATCTGCAATAAGAGTAATCCCAATAGGTGCATCCCAATTTCCAACGTATTCTACAAGTGATCCATAACCAAAAACATTTAATGTTAATAAAAATGTATACAAAGTATGAATCGCAATTACAACGGTACTTGTCCATTGCTGAACTTCTCTGTCCTTATAAAATAATAACGTTATAGCTGCTCCAAAAAGTGGTATGCAAATAATAGGTGTAATTAGCATGAGTTATCCGTATCTGTTAATTTATCTATATCGTCTGTATTTAATACTTCACAAGCTTTGTTAATAAGAACGGCACCAAATGAAGATACACCAAAGCTTATTACAATTGCGGTTAAAATTAAAGATTGTGTTAATGGGTCACTTAAGCTATATATATTTGTTATATGATCATCTTTTAATATGGGTGGTTTTCCACGAACCATATTACCAGCAAAAAACACCAGTAGATTTCCTCCATTTCCGATTAATGAAATTCCAATAATGATTTTCACAATACTTCTTCTTAGCATCATATATAATCCTAATCCAAATAATGTTCCAATCATGAGTGCAAATAATAATTCCATATTTTAATCCTCCGCATGTGCGATTACGATTCCAGTCACAACACCTACAACCACTAAATAAACTCCTATATCAAATAAAAGAGGAGAACCAACATGAAGATTTATGACACCATTAAAAAACCCTTCATCAAACCATAAAGCGGTCAAAAAAGGCTTATGCATTAAATAACCTAAAAAGCCAGAACACAAAGAAGTTAATAAGCCCAATCCTAAAATAACTCTAGGATCAGTGTGGAGAACGGATTTAATTTTCTGAAACCCAAAGGCCAAGCCGTATAAACAAAAAGCCGCACTAGCCATTAATCCACCAATAAACCCTCCACCAGGTGCATCATGTCCCCTGAGAAGTAAAAAAAGCGAGACCATAAGGAGCATAGGCATCATGAGCCTTGTAATAGATATTAATATAATGGATCTCATGATTCATCTCCTCCTTTTTTAGTTCGGATTCTAAGTAGCCCATACATACCAATCGCAGCTGTTGTCAGTACAGAAATTTCTCCAAGAGTATCTATCGCTCTAAAGTCAGCAAGAATAACATTAACCACATTATGTCCTCTAGCTTCTGGTATTGTTTTTTTCAACATCGTATCCATGACTTCTGTATAGATCTGAGCATCAGTAACCGAGAGAACAAGAATGCTTATAACACCACCAAAAATACATGCAATAATCCCATCTCTAATTTTATCAGTTTTACTAGACAACCTTGAGTATCTAGGTAAATCATAGAAAAGGAGAGCCATGACGACTACGATTAACGTATCTGTCAGGAACTGAGTCATAGCCAGATCAGGTGCACTATAAAATAAATAAAGCACAGAGCAGCCCATACCAACAGCACCGAGTGAAACAATGGAAGCCATCCTAGATCTTGTAATTGTAGACATGAATGCAGCAATAATAATCATCGCTACAATGATTAATTCATAAATAAGAATCTCTGTTACAGGCTTTCTAATAAATGTTTCCGAATAAAAGTAAATCGATCCACCCAAAAGTAGTATTGTAGCTACAACAAACATTGTTAGGTAGTATCTTAAATAACCATTTTGAACAATATTTGTCTGCATAATGGCTATTTTTTCTATCATTCGTAATTTATTCTTATAACACCACTTCCAAAGAATTTCCGTATACAATTTTTTCCCAAGAGCATTCACAAAGTGATGGTAACGATAAAACATAAAGAAAAGCAGTGTAAATAATCCATATACAGCTACCGTGAAATATTCCCATATACCAACATCACTGGCATGAATAGTTACTCTCTGAGATAATTTAAATGTAGATAAAACACTAGAAATCGCAAGTACCACTGGAATTACTTTCATCCAAATAGAAATCGTTTTCACACTCTTTTCTTGAAATCCTTCTGCAGATTCATGCATCGCCTGGTAACGTTCACGAGTGCCAATGTAGGGAAATACAAGTATTCTAAAATAATTGATTAGCATTAATGATTGCCATATAGTGCACAACACAAATGCATAATAATTTTGTTGAAATAAGTTTAAATAAAAATCTACAAGATGTTTTTTAGCATAATAACTTGCAGTAAATGGAATTCCTATACAACAAAAAAACAAAGAGAATCCTATAATTTTATCGAAAAATTCAATGGAAAATAACTTCCTTAACTTTAAAATATTTCTTGATTCGTACTTTTTTTCGATAATCCCAACAAAATAAAAAGATGCTGATTTATACAGTCCATGAGCAAGTATCCATGAAAATGCAACTAAGTTACCTGCTTCTGTCCAACTAGCAAAACCAATCAATCCAATGGTTGCAGATGTAGTATATGCTAAAGCTTTTTTTAAATCATTCTGAAGAAGTGCCATAAAAGCACCATACCAAGCGGTTAATCCAGCAAGCAGTAATATCGAATTTTCCCATAATGGCATCTCCTGAAAAACAGGAGCTAAAAAAGTTATAAGAATCACCCCTGCTTTCACCAGGGTAGCAGAGTGTAAAAATCCACTTACAGGAGCAGGAGCTACCATTGCATTTGGTAGCCATCCTTGAAAAGGAAGCAAACCACTTTTTGTAATAATACCAAAAAGAAGCAGCACTACTATAGTGCTCCAGATAGGTTCTTCTAAATTGAAATGTTGCAGCTGTATCTCTGATAAATAGTAACTACCACTATGTTCTCCTAATAGCAATAGACCTAGCAATAAACTTAATCCACCAGCCCCGGTTATAAATAAAGCCTGTAATGAAGATTCTCGAGACTCTTTTTTTTCATAATACGTTCCTATTAATAAATAAGAAAAAACACTTGTGCATTCCCAGAAAAAATAGAGCCATAGCAAGTGATTTGCGATAACCAAACCCGCCATAGATAAACCAAATAAAATTAATAAAGGAAGAACATAGTTTCGCTTAGAAGAATTCTCAAAATAGCCCCACCCATATATCACTGTACAAGCGGTAATAAAAAGAACAAATTGAAACAATGGATTATTTTCTATACGAGGCCCAGTAATATCGAAATAATTGAAATTAGGGAAAATATTCTGCACCATTATACTGTCAATCCACCATTACTACCAACTCGATGTTACCTTATCGTTTAATTCGAATACAATAAAGTGAAAACTACTTTTCCTTATACTTATTCAAAATGACTAAACTTCTTAAATAAACTCTTTTTAATGACCCCAATTTGAATAGGTGTAATCGAAACATATCCTTGGGATATTGCTTGCACATCAGTACCTTCATCATTAGGATCCATTACGACAGTAGCTCCATACCAATAGTAATTTTCATTCCATGGATCTATCCGCTCGAGCATCCGATTTGCATATATTCTTTTTCCTATTTGACAAACTTTTGTACCCTTCAGTTCAGATTTTTCAATAGCCGGTATATTCACATTCAATAATGTCTGCTCAGGAAAGTCTGTATGAATAATATTATCCCATTGATCATTTAACCATTGTTTTCCCGTCTCAAAATGGCATGGAGCATTAGAAACAAATGTACCCATAGAAAGAGCTACACTTTTAATATTACTCAAGGTTCCTTCAATGGCTGCCCCTATCGTCCCACTAGATGTAATATCAAATCCAACATTTGGACCTTTGTTAAAACCCGTTAAAACCAAATCACATCCATCAGGCCATCCTATATTTAAACCCATCACAACACAGTCTGCTGGAGTACCGTTTACTTCGTAAGCTTCTGCATTTGCAAAACGATCCACACTTCTTGCCCTTAAACACTTAAAAAGGCTTATCGATCGACTAGATCCACTCCTTTCTCTATCTGGAGCAAATACCTTGACCTCACCATGCTTAGAGGCTACTTCAACAAGAGCCTTAATTCCAGGTGCATTTATACCATCATCGTTACTAATTAATATTCTCATAAGACCAACACTGGTAATTATTATTGGTTATTTTGCTAAAAAAAAACCTTGTTAACCGTTACTTTTATATATTTTTAACTTTGTATTGATATTTAAACGATTAATAAATATACACAACTAAACAGATGCCACTATTGCTATGTTTTTACAGGTATAGTTGTTTTAAAAGTATGGAGGAATGGAGGAATGAAAACATTTTTTTCAATAACAAGTGATAACTATATATTCTATGCAATATTATCTGCAACGTTACTAACATGCAACATAAATTTTGGAATGCTCAACGAAGAAGGGATAGAGCTGATGCATGCTCAAGAAGAGAGCTCAACCTTATTGCTCGAAGACACAAATCCAAATCTTTTACCGTCAAGAGAAAAATTAGCAGAAAAATTAAAAAAAGAATGTAACAAAATAAGAATACGCATCAAAAAATATTATACAGACAACAACTTACCATTACCTTCGGAAAATCCTCCAGAAGAAATGATTCTAGAAAGCATTAAACTTTTAAATGATGTTGAGTGTAGAAAAGATGATTTTTACCCTTTAGTCATTCACAAACTAAAACAAATAGATGAAACAAGAAAGAATCCTTTCCCAGAAATCTCACCAAACGGAAAAGATATTGATAACACGCTCAATTATCTAAATGAAAACGTCGGTTCAAGCATTGTAAACATTTTTGAAACACTTACCGACCTTCAAATCCCATCTAAACCTATTAAAAACTATAAACTTGTATACTGCGCAGCAGAGTGGACACTTAAAAATCAGCATACAGATGACAGTATCAAAAATTACAGAAATAAGATATATTTATCTGTTATTTATAAAATGCGGCAGGATCCATATTGCTACTTACCACCGGGTATAACACCTCATCCTGAACTCTCATTAGAAAATACATGGAGTATTCGATATAGTGGAACAAGGAAAATATCCATAAACAATTCCACAAATAATCATCTAACAGAATATCAACGAACCATACAATTTCTAAAAAAACTAATGATTCAGCATGAATTGACTATACCTACAGAAGAACCACATCAGGAGCTTATTGTGTGGCTAATGATGTGTATACATCAAGCCAATATCCATCAATATTCTGAATACCAGAATATTATCAATAAGGCAAAAAACTACCTCGATAAGGATAGAATGCCATTTTTTCCAGAGATAGAAAAGACTACCAAAGATCTAGAAGAATCTTGTAATACAATTCTTGAACTCAGTACCAAATACTTATACTTTTTATACCCAATGTTTAAAAAAGAAAGTTCTGCTGGTTACCCTACAACATACAATCCTCATCTGGAAATGAATTTTGAAGACTTAAATATTTTATATTTATTTGTATCTTTGTCAGAGTGGCTCTTTAAAAAAACTTTATGTGATCCACACAAAAGTATTCAGGAAAAACATTGTAAAAAAATTCTTCTGAATACACTCGTTAAAATACAGAACAATCCGGAACTATTACTCAAAGGCAAAACTATCCGATCTCTGTTTATCAATAGAAACAACACGGATCAACCTCTTTGTGATTTTTGCAATAGCCCTGCGGTTGTAAAATGCGAAGGATATAATTCCGAGGATGAAATTTCTTTCTGTAAAAAAAGCTATCTATGTAACAATACTATGTGCATAAATCATCAAAGCACAATTCGGATACAAAGTTCAAATAGCAACATGCGAGGTCGATATGTTTATTGCCCATCTTGCAACCAAGAAATTGAAAAAAGTAGTTGCTGTACTCTATTATAATAGAAAATTCCTCGATCGATAGATTTGAAAGATGTTAGAAATAATACAATATAAGAATTCCTATATCTAGGCCATAGAAGACAAATTATTGTTAGAATATGATTCTAAACTTTCTTTATTCTCTTCTCTGTTATGATTTTTCTTCTCTGGTATTACTTTTCTTCTCGGTGATGCTTTACTTTGAATAATATCGGAGTTCCCATCAAAGAATATTTTTCCCTAATCTTATTTTCTAAATATCTCAAGTAAGAAAAATGGAGTAAATCTGGATCATTACATACTAGAGCAATCATTGGCGGACAAGTCTTAAACTGCGTTGCATAATATATCTTTAGATTTTTTCCTTTTCTCTGATAAGGTTTTTCAAATAATGCATCTTGAATCAACCGATTCAAATCCCCTGTAGGAATACGAAACTTCCAATTTTCTATGGCAGAGAGAGCCTGATTCATCGGACCCTTGAGCCCAGCTTCTTTTAAAGCGCTTGTAAAAACGATAGGAGCATATTTTAACTCAGGAATTTCATCACGGATAATTTTTATTAACGCCTTCTTCTCTGAAGATGTATTACCTAAATTACCATCAGGTTCTTCTACTTGATCCCATTTATTAACAACCAGAACGCATGCTTTTTGATGTTCTCTCGTTAAGTGGGCTGTTCGTTTATCTCCATCGGTTAATCCTTCTACTCCATCAATTAAAACTAATGCACATTCAGATCTTTGGATCGCTCTTTCAGATCTCAGAGCCATATAATATTCATATGTTCCCTGAATTTTCCCTTTTCGCCTTAGACCTGCTGTATCAATAAGCCGAATATAATGCGTACCAAACTGAATTAAAGAGTCTATGGCATCTCTTGTCGTTCCTCCTATTTCTGATACAATAGATCGAACTGTACCTGTATAAGCATTTAATAGAGAAGATTTTCCAACATTGGGTCTACCAACCAAAGATATCTTGGTTTCAATCTGTTTTTTAACCTTTTTAGATGATTTTGGACAAGCATCAAATGATATATCTAGAACATCTTCTATGCCAATACCATTAAGTGCCGATATAGGAATAATTTGCCATCTTCCTAGACCATAAAACTCTGTGCTCGATTCTGCTCTTGCAGGATTATCAGCTTTATTTGCAAGGACTAAAATGGGTTTATTAATCAATCTTAAATGGTTTGCTACTTCTATATCATCAGGATGAATACCGTTTGTTGTATCTACTAAAAAATAAACAACATCGGCTTCTGCTAAAGCAATATCTGCTTGTGTACGGATTTGAAGAATAAGAGGATCGTCATCCGAAAACAAAATACCACCTGTGTCTACCAGTCGAAAAGGCTTTTTTTGGTGTTCACATTCAGCATACAATCTGTCTCTTGTTATGCCTGGCTGATCTTCTACAACGGCTACCCTTTCACCTACAATACGATTAAAAAGAGTACTTTTACCTACATTCGGCCGACCTACAATAACAAACGTGGGAATTCTATTCATAAGATTTTCAAAAAAACTATAAGTTGTTAGATATTAATAATATATACAGGTTACCTGATATGAAGATACTGCGAATTATTCTAATTAAAAATAATCTGGTTGTGTATCATCATTATATCCATAGATTTTTAAAGTTGGATTCAGTGATTCTATACTCTTATATAAACTCTCATCATCTCCTGAACCTTTCATCACTAATTCTTGTAACGTATTAGGCAAATGGAAGGCAATCCTGTTAAATTCCGTACAAATACTATCTATAGAGACATTAAGAATAATATTCATCGTTTTTAAATGAATCAACCTTTTTAACTTGGATACCGATTCTCCTTTAAAATTCCCTCCATGAATTTTCAGCACTTCTACAGAGACTGGAAGAACCTGTAAAAATTCATGCCAATGTTCACTACTCCAGTTCATACAACCTATCACGATTTTCTTTAAACGCTGAAATCTACCAGGATGAAAACTTGGACAATCCGTATTCCATAAGACTATTTTTTCTAAATTTTCACTAACATTCTGGTTCAATAGACTCCAATTCTGTATTGGCATCTTCAATTCACTAAAAACCAAGATCCTTAAATTGGCAAGATTTACAATATTTTCTATCTTTGTCTGATCTAAAAAATTACAATTTGTTTCTAATATTTCTAAATGGTCAGGAATATGTAACAGAATATTGCCATAATGTGCACTCCAATTTATTTTTTTCCCAAACAGTAATAATTTCTTTAATTTTGGACAAACTTTCTTTAACCCAGATTGTAATTCTAATGGCAAACCATATTGATTATTGATAATGTGGAGTACCTCTAACTGTGGAAAATATTCCCAAACCTGATGATAAGCAGATGGTCCTGAGTATTCAAAATAAAGACTTTCTATTCCAAAATAATAATGAGGGTCATGTAACTTTTCTCTAAAACCCTTTGTAAGCTGAGAAATCTTTTTATGATCAAGAAGTAATGTATTACTTAATGTATCCTTATAAGAGCCAATATAAACATCTTTCCAAAACTCCTTTTTGGAAAAAAGGGTTAATAAGTTTACACATTCAGTAGAGTTAACATTGTAGAGTAGTAAACTTTCTAAAAAATTGAATCTATCGGATTTATTTAATTTAGTGAAAATAGAAAGAATCATATCATCTGGATATAAAGAAAAGAGTGAGTCCTCTCTTTTTATCCTCTTGCAAGAATCCGATGAATCTCCATGGTCTGATAACCTTTTTATAGGACATCCTAATAAATTAGATGATATAAACACAAACAGCAGAACAACTGCAGTCTTTTGCATACATGGTGATTTTACCTGGATCAGTTAAACAACATTTTAAACTCTTTTTCAGTTATTACTTTAACTCCTAGTTTTTCTGCTTTGGCCAATTTACTACCCGGATCAGCACCAACAACAAGAAAATCCGTATTGGAACTCACGGAAGATGTTGCCTTTCCTCCGTTCTCTTCAACGATTTTTTCTGCATCACTTCTAGCAAACAACTCCAGTTTTCCTGTAAATACAACTCTTTTCCCTTTAAATAAATCCCCTTTTGTTTGATCTGGAACTTCCGGGTTTACACCTAAATCTAATAACTCTTTCACGATAGATTTATTTTCTGATTCTTCTACCCAAAGTTCGATTTCTTTTGCAGTTTTCGATCCTATGCCATAAATGTTTACCAGTTCATCATAATGTGAACTCATAAATTTCTTTACATCTCCAAAATATAGAGCAAGATCAAGAGCTGTTCTAGCTCCTATTCCGGGAATACCTAAAGCAAAAAGAAAATGGTGCAATCCTCTTTTTTTTGATTTTTCAATACTATTTATAAGATACGCAATGCTTTTTTCACCAAAACCATCTAATGCTTTTAATTCTTCTTCATGATTGCCCAATCGGTAAATATCAGAAACATTTTTCAAAAATCCTAATCCAATAAATTTTTCTATATTCTTAGCTCCAAGCGAATCAATATCCATACATCCTTTCGATACAAAATGGATCATTTTTTCCATAATTTGCGCAGGACAATACTTGTTTTTACAAAAAATATTTATAAAATCATCTGATATTTCTAAAATAGAATTACATTCAGGACAACAATCAGGAACATCTATCTTACAAGCATCACTCACTCTCTTCTCCAAAACAGGTCCTACTATTTCTGGAATCACATCTCCTGCTCTTTGGACAACAACTGTATCTCCCACCCGAACATCTTTCTTGTAAAGCTCAGAATAATTGTGTAAGGTAGCTCGACTAATAACAACACCACCCACCTTAACAGGCTCTAATTCTGCAACTGGTGTTAAAATACCCGTCCTACCAACTTGATTTGTAATCCCGTTCAATTTAGTATAAGACTGTTGAGCTGATAATTTATATGCTAAAGCCCATCTAGGTGCTCTAGCCGTGGAACCTAGCTCTTCTTGCATATCTATACGATTTATTTTTATAACAATCCCGTCAATTTCAAAATCAAAGGTATTTCTAATTTGTTCTATTTTATCGATATAGGCACTAATCTCTTCTTGTGTAGAAACTGTTTTCTGCTCTGGGCTCGTTTTAAATCCTAATTTCTTTAAAAGCTTTAACATATCACTATGCGTCGTATGCTTTAGATGATTAGAGCTTTCGTAAACGATTTCACTAATCTGATAAGCAAAAAAGTTTAATTTTCTAGATGCAGTAATTTTACTATCGAGTTGTCGTATTCCTCCTGAAGCTGCATTTCGTGGATTAGCAAAAACTTGTTGACTGTTTTCTACTCTTTTCCTATTTAATTCCTCAAAAACACTCTTATACATTACGACCTCACCACGTACAACGAGATATTTAGGAATTTTCATATCCGTTTTTAGGCTATTTAAATTTAAAGGAATTCCACGAACAGTCTTAATGTTTTCTGTGACTAACTCACCTGTTTTTCCATCACCACGAGTCACCCCTGAGACAAACAAACCATCTTCATAATGCAAAGATATTGAAACACCGTCAAATTTTAATTCTAATGCATACTCTGGATGATCCCCTGGTAATAATTTCTTCACTTTAGATTCAAAGTTTTCTATATCATCCATAGAAAAAGCATTATCCAATGACAGCATCGGTTTATTATGTTTGAAAGATTCAAATTCTTTTAAAGGATTCGATCCAACTCTTTTTGCAGGACTATTCTCCGTAACATACTCAGGATAATTGGACTCTAAGACGATTAATTCATTAAAAAGAGCATCGTAATCAGAATCACTAATTTCAGGATCATTAAGAACATGATATCGATAGTTATGGTACTCAATAATTTCTGATAAATGATTAATACGATCCTTCGGATTCATTATTTTAGAATACCAAGATAATCCCTTCTCTAACTGTTCCTGATTTTCGGAAGCGATTTATGCCTATTAGGGACAATGGGTAAGTTTTGAATAGCAACTTTTTCACTGGCTGTTAATGAAACAAGTTTTTCTAAAATAATCTTCATGGCACCTGCTACAGGAAAAGCAAAAATCATGCCGTAAATTCCAAATAATGTACCGGCACTAAAAACAACAAACAAACTTACCAGTGGGTGTAAACCTACCGACTTTCCGATAACTGTTGGAAAACATATCTGATCAAAAATCATCGCAACCAACACAAAAATAGAGGCCGAAGCAATTGCAAAAAGCCAACTGTTATCAAGTTGATAAAAAACATTCCCCGTCTGATCTGACAAACCCGTTACTAATATAATCAAACTTGTACTTATCCAAGAACCTATGTAAGGAATTAAATATAAAAATCCTGCCACACCTGCAAGTAAAAATGAAAAAGGAACATCTAAAACCGTAAGAACGATTGCAGCCATACTACTATAAAGCAAAAAGATAAGTGTAACACCTTTCACATAACGAGTTATAACCTTAGCAACTTCGTTGATAACAGATACAAACTCTTTTCTAATAGATACAGGAATCCAATGAACACTTGTCAGACGAAAAACCTCCATATCAGAAAGCATCATAAAAGAGAGTATAGGTACAAATAAAAGAAATAAGAACTGAGCCAAAATAGAAGTAAGCATTCCTAGCAGGCTATTCATAAAAGATTCTAATTCAGTAGCAATCCACTCTCTTTTAGGTTCTATGTACTTTTTGACAATTCCTGCTCTAGTATTTGGCAAACCCAGCCGACTTAGCAAGTTTTTATTATTATTTAAAAAATTATCCATAAAATACTGTGGAGTATTTGGTTCTGGCTCTTTCTCTGAAGATAAATCAAAGCTATCAACAAATTCATCGACATCTGAAAAGTCTTGGATATGTTCCTGAATTTTCACATTTAACTCAGCAAACTGATTTGTAATAATCGGTGATAACTTGTAACTAATTAAACCGATTCCACCAAAAAAAGTCACAAACACAGCTAAAACAGATAACCCTCTAGGTACTCCTAACATACACAGTTTCCTTACGCTAGGATCTAGAAGCAAACTGATAATTGCTGCTAATGCAAATGGAAAAAGAATTGCCTTAACTAAGTAAAAAAAATACAGAAGGGCGCTCAACAAAAATATCCACAATATTAACTTCCAAGAAGCTTGTTGCTGCCTTCTTTCCATCTTTATCCATTATATTCAAAAATATAATTTATGATTACTATTAGAACGAATAAACTCTCCGAAGAGAAAAACTAAAAAATATTTTAAATAAAAAGGGTTACAGAACATATCAGATTGCAACCCTTTTAAAATCAAGAACTACTTATTATCTAAACCTAATTTTTCAGCAGCATCTCGATCTTCCATTGCTTTCTTACGATCTGCTACCCAGGTTTCAGTTTTATCTTTTATATCTTTAAATTTTTCGGTTAATTTTTCCCCTAGCTTTTCACGAGTTTCTTCGCCTCTACTTGGTGCAAATAACACGCCTGCAACCGCACCAAATATCGTGCCTAATCCAAACCCTGCTAACAAATAAACCAACCCGTTTTTATCATTATTATCTGCCATATTTCCCCCTGTATTTCTTTTTCTAGTCTACCTCTACATTAAGAACTAAATTCATAATAGAACAATCTTCTATAATTTCACGATGTTCATTATTTTTTTAACATTTTCAAAAATGTAATCTTCTAAAAATAATGAAGAAGAAGCATTTTTACTCTTCACGTTTTCTTTTTTACCATCTATATCTTTATAATGCTATAGTTAACTTTTTAGTTAACTTTTCTCGAGTTTCCTTCCCTTTATGTGGTGCAAATAATACGCCTGCAACCGCACCTAATATCGTGCCGAATCCAAATCCTGCTAACATATAAACTAATCCGTTTTTATCATTATTATTTGCCATATTATTATTTTTCACTTTACTGCTTGACACATTATTGTTAACGCTGTTACAACTTATAGGATAATATTTCCCCATATTTGTTACATTGCTTATTTCTCTAGAACTTTATAGCAGTAAATCTATAAAACACCATTGATTTTGCTGTATTATCTCTTAGGTTTTAACCATGCTTCTTAGTTTTTTCATATATTCCGTAATACACACATCAAATGACATAGAACCTGAAACACCAACACCTAATAATTTTTTATTACTCAAACTTGAATTTTGAGGCCTTTGAGCAGGTGCATTCCACTTACTTTCCAAAACAGGAATAATATGAAAATTAATATCACCAAATTCGCGAATATAAATATTCTTCATACGAATAGCTGCATCGTATCTACTTAAACATTCTTCCCCAGAAACATGATAAATTCCACCGGGTATATCTTTTTCTATTATCAGCATGATACGACTAGCTAAATCTGGTGCATAAGTTGGGCACGATCTAATATCCTCTACTGCCTCGAATTCATCTTGATGGTGAAACTTTTCAAAAAGCGTTTTAAAGAAACTAGGTCCATTTTTACCATATAAGAATGAAGTTCGGGCGATAATATGTTTACTTGAAGATTCTAGAACCTTCTCCTCTCCTAAAAGTTTTGTTTTTCCATACACATTTATAGGATTCGTACCATCTTCTTCGGTATACAAACTACTCTTTTTACCATCAAAAACAAAATCTGTACTGAAATGCAACATTCTTATCTTATATTTCGCACAAAGTGCTGCCAACTGCTCAACAGCTGTAACATTAATACTTTTAGCATCGTCATATTTTTTTTCAGCAAGATCTACCTTTGTGTAGCCTACACAATTTATACACCATTGGAATTTTCCCCCTTCACACTCAAAATACTCTAATAACTTATTGCTATCAGTAATATCTAAACTATCATGCGAAGGAGTCAGTACATCGTATCCCTTTGCAAGAAATGTGTTTTTAAGTTCATACCCTAATAAACCTGTTGCCCCTAAAATAAGAATCTTCAATAAACCGAACCTGCCCCTTGTTATTAATACCTATAGTATTGGATATTTAAAGATCAACATTAGGATATACGTGAACTAATCAGAACTTCAAGGAATCATTAATGCTTGTAAAAGATCAATCTTAAATACAATCCCAAGCATAACATTATCATCCATAACTACAGCTATTCTTTCATCTTCTTTAATCATTTTTTCAAGCGAATGATCAATATCTAAATCTGATGATAATAACAAAATATCTTTCCATTGATAATCTTTTAATAAAGTTTCACCAAACTCTTTTCTGTACGCAAAGTCCTTACCCCAGAAAATCATCTCTTCTTCCCCTACAACTCCAATCGGATGTTTTTTCTCATCAAGTATTGGAAGGGCAAAAAATTGGTAAATATCTAGCTTATCTATGACCTCTCGAATCGAACTGTTAGGTGTGATCACTGGGTAATGAGCATGAACTATTTCCTTCAACTTTATCATCTATTCTTATTTTACTTGTTACAGACTTTCTCGATTTTTATTGAATTTTTATCTCAATAAAAATCGGATTTCCTTAAGGTTAGATATTATCTACCTTCAAAAATATTCACACTCCATTTCAACTTCAGTTTTCCGACTTAATAATATACCTAAACGTATTAGAAATTGCTATTATAATGCCATAATAATGAATATTGCATTAAAAAAGTAGGTATATTTGGCTAGTATTTCTTTTAAAAATGTTCAAAAAACATATGATGGTAATGTTGTTGCCATTAAAAACATCGATCTATCTATTAAAGATCGAGAGTTCATGGTGCTTGTTGGACCTTCCGGATGTGGGAAAACCAGTATTCTAAGAATTCTAGCAGGTTTAGAAGAGTGTACCAATGGAGAGATCTATATTGATCAAAAAAAGGTCAACGATCTACCACCTAAAGACAGAGATATATCGATGGTATTCCAGAATTATGCACTCTATCCACATATGAGTGTTAAAGAAAATATATCTTTTGGCTTAAAGTCCAGAGAGACCAAGGGATTCTTACACCGATTATTTCATTCTAAAGAATACAAATCCATTATGAATAGTATTGAAACTCGAGTACAGAAAGTTTCTAAGCTATTATCTATTGAACATCTCTTATTAAGAAAACCTCATCAACTTTCTGGTGGTCAAAAACAACGCGTTGCCTTAGCTCGATCTATTGTAAGAGAACCTAAACTATTCTTAATGGATGAGCCTCTTTCTAATCTAGATGCCAGCTTACGATTACAAACAAGAACGGAGATTATTAAATTACATAAAAAATTAGGGATAACAACCTTATATGTTACTCACGACCAAATAGAAGCCATGACCATGGGTCAGAGAATCACGGTTATGAATAATGGAGAAGTACAACAGTGCGATACTCCAGAAAATATATATCAATACCCAGCGAATAAATTTGTTGCAGGATTTATTGGCTACCCACCAATGAATTTTCTTGATGGAGAGCTTTCAGTGAGCAAGAATGAAATTTCCGTCTCTTGTAAAGATATTAAATTATCACTCCACCATAATAATATTCTTAAAAATAAAATTCTAGAAAAAATCCCACTCGGCAACAAGAAAATCATTCTTGGTATTAGACCTGAAGCTATATATGACACCATAGAATCGGCCGGTGGTTGGCCAGTTGAAAATAATTCTTTCGAAGCTAAAATCGATAATATTGAACCACTAGGTTCTCAGAATATCGTTTTCCTTAAACATGGTGATACGACCCTTGTATCTACTCTCAACCCAAGAAGTAAAATCAAAGAAGATCAAATAAAACACTTTTTTATCAATTTAGATCAGATTCATCTGTTTGATGCAACAACAGAGCAATCTCTGCTTTATCCATTAAAATCAGAATCACATATCTAGGTATCTATATAAGAATGAATAAAATGAATTCTATGACTGCCAGCTACAAGAAAACTTTAAAAATACTTTTATCCTATGTACTGTTTGTGTCCTTTTTTTTCACAACCATGGCTATAAGCAGAAATGCTAATCTATATCAACCTTCTAATAAAACACGCCAGTTAGAAGTTGGTATTCTTGAATATTTTTCAGGACCACAACATCCTGATAGCCTTAAATATATCAAATATAGTTTAAAAAAACTATCCGAATATCTTCCTATGAACGTGCGATCCATGAACCAGAATCAACTACTACATGTTGGGAAATCCATTTCCAATGGTTCTGATTATGCAATAAAAGCCCTCATCATATATCAACTCATTCCCGATGATATCATTGACCGATTTATTCAAAATAATCCTAGCACTCCTATCATACTCATAGATCAGCATTCTAAACATAAACACTTACTTTTCTGCAGTATAAAAAATAAAAATATGGGATACATAACAGGGAAATCCGTTGGAAAGCATTCTGAGTTCAAAAAAATAGCTTTTGTAAGTGATTACGACACTCCTGAAAATCGACTATTATTTACAAATATTTCAAAAGGCATAAAAAAAACAAATCCAAACATACAATTTATTCATCCTAAATTTACAGGCAATTCTCTGACCACAGATGTAACTTGTAATTTAGCTAATATGCTTTATCAAAATAAAGTGGATCTTATTCTACACAACCTTGGTAAAACTAAAGTAGGAGTAAAAAAGGCTGCAATTCTACATGGAAAATGGGAACTTGGAATAAAATCTATTCAAGAAAATAATAACAGACTCTATGACATTAAAGAAATAAAAAAATTCACTTCTAAAGAACTCATGCGATGTCTCATACAGATTTCCAATAATTCTTTAGAAAAATCTAGATTAAAAATTGATCGAATAAATATATAAATAATTAAATAATTAAATAAATTTCATGAATCTTTTTAATCTCTTTTCAATTCCTAATAACGCATTGATCAATATAATTCTTTATGTGTTCTTTCTATGCTGTAAAAATCCATACTGTAAACGGCGAAATATTATCCACTCTTATTGATCTATCATATTTTCAACAGCCCTTTCTAAACCAACACCTCTACTAGCCTTCAATAAAATTAAATCCTCAGGATGCAAAGATAAAATATACTCCGTTATCTCCTTCATAGAAGATACAATAAGTACTTTTTCTCTTGGATAACCATTCAACCATGCGTACTCAGCTATATGATGAGACTGCAAGCCATATAAAGCTATACCATCCAAGCAGGATTTTGCAATTTTCTCTCCTATGGTGATACATGCTTGTTTTTCATAGGATCCAAGCTCATACATATCACCTAAAACAGCAAACTTCTTTCCTGGTTGCTTTACTTCATTCAAAACATCTATCGCAGCGACAACACTATCAGGACTAGAGTTATATACATCTAAAAAACATTTTATGCCATTCTGTAATTTAACTATTTCTGATCTCATTCCTGGCAGCTTTGTAAATTTTATGGATTGCATGGCCTTATCAATATTTACACCCATCTGATGGGCAACTAATAAAGCTGCTGAAGCATTTAACACCTGATGCTTCCCCATGAATGGAATTTGATATTTCATTCTTTTCTGATCTAATTCTATCTCTATTTCAGTTAAGTAGTGATTTAAAATCTCATATCGCAGTACTCTAAGGTCTGATCCCTTAGAAAAACCAAATGTCATCACACGGCAATTAGCTTTGGAACGTAGAAATGAATAATACACATCATCTCGAGGTAATATTGCTAAATCATCTTTTTGCAGAGCTTCTAATAATTCAGACTTTGCCTCAGCTACTCCGTCCATAGATCCTACTTTTTCAGTATGATTACTTCCTATCATGGTGATAACACCAATATTTGGCCTATGAATTTTACACAAATGCTCTATTTGATGAAAACCACGCATTGCTAATTCTGCAATAACAGCATCCTCGTTTCCTTGCAATTTTGTCCAAATTAAAGGAGAAGTGTATTCAGTATTTTTATTCCCTTCAGATTTTATAATATTTAATTCCGAAGACAAGGCTTGATATATAAATTCTTTTGTAGATGTCTTCCCGTTACTCCCTGTAATACCTACTACAGAACAGTGCATTTGATTACGAATATTTTTCCCTAACAATGCTAAAGCATCTACAATATTCTCAACTACCACAGAAGGATAAGGGATTTTTTGCTCGGTTAATATCGCTACAGCACCATTATCTATAGCCTCTTTAGAAAAATCATTACCATCAACATGAGCACCTTTTACAGCAATAAATATTGATTTTTCAGTAACATCTTTACTATTCAATACGAAATCATGGATGTTTGTATCTTGTTTAATATGATGCAAACATCCACCACATAATTTTGCAAAAGATTGAATTGTGAGCAACCCCATGCATATATTTTAACGCATACTAAGCATTTAGGTACTTCTTAGCTGTTTTGGCATCATTCAATTCTATATTATCCTTACCAACCATTTGATGCGTTTCATGTCCTCTGCCAGCTATTACAATAGTATCGTTCACCTTAGCCATATCAATGGCAAGGCGAATTGCAGAATCTCTATCAAGTTCCACGTGTAATTCTAATTTATCATCGATCCCTTTCTTTATTTCCTCTGCAATCATAATTGGATCCTCAGTTCTTGGATTATCATTTGTAAGTACAAGAATATCAGAATACTTCGAAGCAACTTCTCCCATCACAGGCCTTTTCACAGCATCTCGATCTCCACCACATCCAAAGACAGTAATTAATCTACCTTTTGTCAAACTTTTTGCTGAATCTAATATTTTATCTAGCGCATCTGGAGTATGAGCATAATCCACAACTACTTTAACTCCCTTTGAGTTTTGAACAATTTCAAATCTACCAGGGATTTTTTCGATGGTAGGCATTGCTTGAGCTATTTTTTTCAAATTAAAGCCTAATGCTAAACATGCTCCGATAGCCGCAAGACCGTTTTCTAATTGAAACTTACCCGCTAATGGTATTTTAATCAGTTCAGTATTTCCTTTATAAGAAACATTCATAATGGTATGATCCATTGTTGATTCTGCTAACTGACCCTGTAAGTCTCCTTTATTCTTTCCATATGTTATCATCCGTGGAAGTTTTAACTCTTTAGCCCACAATTCACCAAACTTATCATCAACATTGATGACTGCTGTGTACATTTTTTTAGTATGTTTAGGTATTTCTGAAAACAATATTTTTTTTGAAGCAACATAATCTTCCATGCCTTTGTGAAAATCTAAGTGTTCAGGAGAAATATTAGTATAAACACCAACATCGAAAGAAACACCCCATACCCTTCTTTCCTTTAAAGCATGACTACTTATCTCCGAGACAACTGCTTTCTGCTTTATCCTTTTAGATATATCTAAAGCAGTGTAGAAAGGAACAGGATATGGACTTGTATTTTTAAAATCGTAACTTATTACTTTCGAGCAATAACCTAAAGTTCCCATATACGCGGACTGAAAACCTAGACTAGATAAAATCTCTTTTATCATCCAGCATGTAGAAGTTTTACCATTTGTTCCCGTAACACCAATCATTTTCAATGATTTACTAGGATCTCCATAAAACTTACTAGTTACTTCAGCAACATACTGAATATACTTCTCTTTATCAGCAACATAGGCATATCCTATTTGAAATTTCCTGGCAAGTTCAATTCCTTTTTCATCAAATACAATGCAAGCTCTTGCACCACCAATAGCAGCATCTTCGACAAATAGGGACGTAGTGGTCTTACTACTTGGCATACATACGTATAACCCACCACTCTTTATTTTTCTAGAATCATCAGAAATAGATGTTATCTCTAAATCTGTTAACTCGAAGTCGTCTGGAATAATTGAGTTATTGAATATCAGATCATCAAAATCCATATAAGTTAAAAACCTCTCTTTTACTAGCCATTATAAAAACCTAGAAGAAAATATACTAGTATTTTTTTGTCCTCTATTTAATATGTTCCTTATTTGGGGAAATATTATAGTGTTTAATAATCTCTTCTGCTACTTTTTTAAAAACTGGACCTGCAACAGCTCCACCATAATAGCTTCCTTTCTTAGGATTATCTAACATAACAAGGACTGTTGCTTTTGGTTTTTCCGATGAGACAAATCCAACAAAATTTGCTATATATCCACCACCTTGTAGTTTACCTGTCTTACGGTTCACCCTCTGAGCCGTACCTGTTTTTCCAGCAAGTTTAAATCCAGGTATACGCAATTTTCTAGCTGTCCCCATATCCGATTCCACTGCTAATTCCATAGCTCTCAAAGCGTCTCTTGCAGCTTCTGGAGAAATAATCTTTTCTGCGACTTTAGGCTCTAAAACATTATCACCAACCTGTTTAATAATCCTAGGTTCCATCCGTACGCCATCATTTGCTAGTATTGAAAAAGCGTTTGCAAGTGCTATCGGAGTAGCAGTAATAGACTGTCCGAATCCTACATTAGCCATCTGTAATGCTTTTGCTGAATCATTTCTATTAAACATCCCTCCTCTCTCATAGGGCAAACCTAAATTAGATTTGGAGAGCAATCCTAATTGTTCTAAATATTGCACCATGTGATTGTATCCAATTTTAATTCCCCATGAGGCAGCAGATACATTACAACTTCTTGCAATTGCATTTGCACTCGATATATTTCTATGTGCACGGCCATCTCTTCTTAAATGACATCGAATACGTGACCGATTTCCTATACGTAATTCACCACTACAATTCAGCATTCCCTTCAGACTTGTTATGTTCATATCAATAGCTTTAGCAAGCGTTAACGATTTAAACGTAGACCCAGGTTCAAAAGCTGCCATATAACATGGATTAAAATCTGTATTACAACTAGAAAAAGAATTGGTGTCTTTTGGCTCCCAAGCGGGCCAATTTGCCATCGTAAGAACATCTCCTGTTTTCGGATCCATTACGATGATTGCTCCTTGATCAGAATCAGAACTTTCTACAGCTTTTCTGATTAAATCAGTACACCTTGTTTGAATAAATGAGTCAATTGTCAGATGTAGATGAACTCCATGCTCAGGCTTAATCTCTTCACTCGACATACGCATCGGCAAAAAAGCACCTGTTCTATCGGTCAATCCCTCTCTAAATCCACTTTTTCCACTGAGTAGTTCGTTTTTACTTAGTTCGAGACCAGAAACGGGATTTGCATCTCTTAAATAGCCTATAATTCCGGATGTGTTTTCTGCCAGCGGATAAAATCGTTTTGATACCCTGTTCAAAGAAACACCATCCGCATTCCAATGTGTTTTTACCTTTTGAACTCTCTCCGCTTGTGTTTTGTGAAGATAACTATTCCAAAAACGTAAACCTACACCAGACCAGGCTGCTTGCCTTAACTCCGACGCTGAGATTTCAGCTGCAGATGCGAGTTCCAAGAAAAAACCAGGGCTCTTGGGTACTTTCTTATAGTCGACCCCAAGCTCGTACATATCCGTACTTTGCGCGAGGACTTTACCATCAGATGAGTAGATCGTGCCCCGATGTGCACTGTCTTTACGTTTAACCCAGAACCTCTTTGTATTCTTAGCATTTTTTAATATAGACTCCTGTGCAATGATGTGCACACGTACTTGAGAGATAACAGCTAAAACAAAAAATAAAGCAACTCCAAAAGTGACAAGTCCTTCTCTAATTTTTCTTTGCTGATTCATAGCTTTCATCTATCTTTAAAGATATACCAAAAGCCAAATCCCTTGTAGTGTATTTTATTCTAAAATGTATTTTTTTGTCTTCACTAACGTTGTCAGTTTTCAAAAAACAGACATTTTCACGGATATAAATATAAATAAACCATTAAAAATACTATCCTTTTTAAATTTATTATTTTTTTTAATTTTTATATAAATTTTAAAAAAGAAACATTTCCCTAGCTTTCAGGACGAATATCCACAACAAAATCACTTGAATTCGTCGTATTTAAATCCTGAAAAACAGATTGATATCGACGAATAAGATTCCATGCATTATTTTTATTTATCTCTTCATCTTCTTTTGTAGATTCCTTTTTAGTTAAAAAGTCTTCTACAAATACTTTATAGTGTTTAGATTCTGCCCATTTTTTGATTTCTGATGGATCTACAGCTTTCTCCATTTTTTTCTGAAGTAAAAGTATTTGAGAATCTAATTCTCTCATTTTCTCTACCGCTTTTACACCTTCTCTTCGATATTTTTCAAGAAAAACATGTCCCACTAAAGCACTTAACAAATAAAGAGTTAATGTAATAAAAAAAATAAACACAAGAACTGAAAAATATCTTTGAAAAAGCATCCATTTTCTCACTCGTCTTCTTCTTTTCATTTCATCACCTTATTTCCGACTTCATCTTTGGAAAAAATCGATATGTATTCTCTGAACAAATCCTTGCACTACTCTCTGGGCTACACTGCCAAATTTCTGCTATTTTGTTATTTATATAAACAAGATACTCCGGGAAGTTCTGTTTACCACGATAAGGGGTAGGAGTTAACCAAGGGCTATCTGTTTCCAAAAGCAATCTATTTTTCGGAAGAAGCCCTACGATTTCTCTTAGAGCATCGTTCTTCTTATAGGTAATAGGCCCATCAACGCCATAGTATACATCTAGCTTCATGCAACGTTCGGCATCCTCTTTATTGCCACTGAAACAGTGAAACAAATATCTCAAATGCTTTCTAGTCTCTAAAACAGAAAGCAAGTCAGGATAAGCATCTCTACAGTGTATAACAATGGAAGAATCTAATGTTTCTGCGAGATCTAACTGATCATTCAAACATTTGACCTGCTCATTGGTGGTAGCGTAATCCCAGTGAAAATCGAGCCCTATTTCTCCAATAGCACATACTTTTTGATGAGAATAAAAAGCTTCCAACGTTTTTAAATAACTTGATTTCCAAGATTTTGCATAATTAGGATGCCAACCAACGACCGCAAAAACATTTTCAAATTTTTCAGCAAGATCGACTGCCCTCTCATTTGTTTCAGCATCAATACCAATGACAATCAACTCTTTAACATCCACATCATCTGCATGCTTTATGACTTTAGATGGATCAGGAAAAGCTTCATAATCATTTAAATGGCAGTGAGTATCGATCAACCACATATCACCTTCAGTATATTCTCTTTTACTACACTTTTCTAGAACAGATCATGCTATAAATATCTGGATTTCCGGATATCGATAAAACTTGGTCTAAAAAAGTAAAATTTGAAGGTATTAAGCGGTTTGAAGCTTTCATATCTACGCTAGAATAATCCATAGAATAATTCATAGAATAATCCATTTTATTTATATGAAACAAAGTAGGATTACTAGGTGAATAATATAGTGTTTGAATTTTATAATAATCATCTAATATTCCTATAAACCAAAAATAGTAATATTTGTCTGAAAATTCAGATTTTTTGATGAATGCAATGAGTGTATCAGGTTCAAAAGTTTCCAAGCACACACCCCTTGGAGCATCAGAAAATGAAGGAAAATCTCCGCTAAGATCAGATAAATTAATTAAAAATACCATAGTTTATTAATACAAATTATGGCACGTACGGTATTCCCATCAGTAAAAACACTCCATAAAAAAAAATGTCAACATCTCACATCTAATCAAAGCGGTACAATCTAAGTATTATATCAAGATAATTTCTACAACCTATGGATCAGTCATTTATTAGAAACTTTTGTATTATCGCTCACATCGATCATGGTAAATCAACCTTAGCCGACCGTATTATTGAAAAATGTGGAGCCATCCGTGGACAAGCACAAGAACAGATGCTCGATACAATGGATATCGAGCGAGAACGTGGTATCACAATTAAAATGACCTCTGTTAGGCTTGAATATAAAGCCAAAGATGGCAATCTTTATCAACTTAATCTTATTGATACTCCAGGCCATGTTGACTTTACATATGAAGTTAGTAGATCTTTAGATGCGTGTGAAGGTGCCATTCTTGTTGTCGATGCAAGCCAAGGGGTTGAAGCCCAAACCATAGCAAACGCTAGTATGGCAATGAATCAGAATTTAGAAATTATTCCTGTCATCAATAAAATCGATCTTCCTCATGCAGATATTGAAAGAGCAAGAGAAGAGATAGAACAGGCCGTTGTGATAGATGCTAGTGAAGCAGTACCCTGCTCTGCTAAATCTGGAATAGGAATCGAAGATATTCTAGAAGCAGTTGTACAAAAAGTTCCTTATCCTAAAGGAAAAAAAGAATCGTCTTTAAGAGCTCTCATTTTTGATTCTCATTTTGATGCATATCAAGGTGTAGTCGCATATATTCGTATCATAGATGGTAGTGTAAAACCAAAAGACAAAATAAAGATGATGTCAACAGGCTCTGTCTTCGAAGTAGATTCTGTGGGTGTTTTCACACCTAAACTCCACAAAACAAGTACTTTAAATACTGGAGAAGTCGGTTTTTTAACCGCCACCATGAAAAGCATTGGCGATGCCGGTGTTGGTGATACTATAACTTCAGCTACAAACAGTGCTACACAAGCCCTTCCAGGATATAGAAAAGCAAAACCAATGGTCTACTGTGGACTCTATCCTACCGATTCTAACCAATACGAAGATCTAAGAGATGCTATTGAAAAACTAAAACTAAATGATGCCTCACTCGATTTTGAACCTGAGACCTCAGCAGCTCTAGGATTCGGGTTTAGATGTGGATTTCTTGGTCTCCTCCACATGGATATTGCTAGAGAACGTTTAGAAAGAGAATTCAATTTAGATTTACTATTAACGGCTCCCAGTGTTATCTACCAAATCACAAAAAGTAATGGGGAAGTTATCTATATTAGTAACCCAAGCGAAGTTCCTTCTCCAAATCAAGTTGAATGTATAGAAGAGCCTACGGTGCATGCTAGCATTATGCTACCTAGCGAGTACATAGGAGCTGCAATGACCCTTTGTCAAGAGAGAAGAGGTACCTATATTAAAACGGAATATCCTTCAGACAATCGTGCTATACTCCACTACTCTCTTCCACTTGGGGAAATCTTACTCGATTTCTTTGACAAACTTAAAACAAATACCAAAGGATACGCTAGCTTTGACTACGAATTAACAGGCTATGCTCAAGCGGACCTTGTTAAAGTAGATGTTCTCTTGAATGGCGATATGGTCGATGCTCTTTCATTCATCGTGAGCAGACAATTTTCTTATCAACGAGCTCGGGCTATAGTAGAACAACTTAAAAAAGTCGTGCCAAGACAACAATATGAAGTGAAAATACAAGCTGCCATCGGAGCAAAAATATTAGCTTCAGAATCCGTAAAACCCTATAGGAAAAATGTTTTGGCTAAATGTTATGGAGGAGACGTTTCTAGAAAAAGAAAGCTCCTTGAAAAACAGAAAGAAGGTAAAAAACGGATGAAACAAGTAGGTGCTGTAGAACTACCTCAGGAAGCATTCCTAAGCGTTCTTAAAGTAGCAGATTAGAAAAATCTATTTTTCTATATTTCTCTAATCTATTCAAGAAAGGGAGTATCCTCTCCTTTTCTTAAATGTAAGATCTATTCACAGAAACAGATTAACTCTCAAGAGTAAAAACATCATCATATCATTACTCTCAACTATTTTTTATAGATTAAAAAACTATTATCTAAGAAACTATTAATTAATAAGATGTTACTTAATAAGATGTTAATACAGTCACGCATATATAAATTTTTCTAACGAAATAAATCTTTTAAAGCTGATATGTTATGAATATCCAGTTTATTGTTCCAAATATACAATAATTCTAACTTATCTAGTTTATAAAGAACACGCATAAACATGCTCTCGTTGAAATAAAGAGTTTCATGAAAATTAAGAACCCTCAGCTCTGGACAATACTCAAGAGAAAATATCTCTTCCATACTACCAAATTTAGTATAGGAAACATTGAACTTCTTCAAGTTTAAGAGCTTCCTAAGAACTTTTGCAAAACTACCATTATCAATACTTTTACATTTACTCACATCCAGTATTCTCAACTTTAAGTAATGCTGAAGAGAATCTATATCCTCCTGGTTACCAAATCCAGTATCAGAAACATTGAGCTCTTCCAAATTAACAAGTTGATCAAATACATTGGCAAATAATCCAGCCTCGATATTGCTACATCCAGATACATTCAGCACCCTCAAATTCGGGTGTTTCTGAAGAGAAAACATCTTTAAATCAAATTTAGTACCAGAAACATTGAGCTCTTCTAAATTTACAAGCTTGGGCAATATACTTGTAAATTTATCAGCACATATTCCAATACATTTACTAAGATCAAGAACCTTTAACTTCCGGCATTCTCCAACTCTATCTAGTACTGATTCACTACTATTGCCAGAAATTTTCAACACTTCCAAGTTAACGAACATATTCAATCTACAGATATAGTCGTCAAAATGCATTCCATTACATCCACTAAGATCGAAAACTCTCAAATTCTGACATATTCTAAATTCTAACGGATAAACTCTAACAAACAAATCAGGGTCACTTATACCAGAAATATTTAGCTCTTCCAATCTATTAAAACAATGAAAACATAATAGAAAAATGAAAGGATCTACTTTAGACCCAGACAAATTAATAACCCTCAAGGAGTTACATTTACTAAGTTCACCAGTCTCTCGGCTATAACCAAATTCAGTATCAGAAACATCGAACTCCTCCAAGCTTAAAAGCTGTTGACATATACCGGAAAACGAACCATACTTAATGTTTCTACATCCAGAAAGACAGATAACACGTAGCCTTCGACAATACTGAAGAGAAAAGATCTCTTCGGGAATACCAAAAGAGGTCTTAGAAGCATATAACTCTTCTAATTTAACGAGCATACCCAAGATACCAATAAACGAACCCTTCTTTATATTGCTACATTCAGAAACATTAATAACTCTCAAATTCCGACAATACCGAAGAGAAGATACATCGTCAATACTACCAAAAGAGGTCTTTGCCACTAAAAATTTTTTCAGATTAACAAGATTTTCAAGTATTTTCACAAAAGATCCAGAAGTGAAGCTTGTATTACCACTTAAATTTAAACTCTTAATAGAAGTTAGGATAGCAATGGTTGACAGACAAGCATCGTTTACAACATCAATATCTCTGAAATCTAATTTCTTAATAATACCATTCTGTAAACCTTTTAAAAAGCGCAGAAGAGATCCGCTACTTAGAGAACATTTTCCACTGATTCGAACAACCCGAAGCTGATCTAAATTTTGAATTGAATCTAAAACTCTATCGTTAATATCACAATTATGTAAATAAATCTTTTCTAAATGATGTTGACTATTTATGAATTCCGATAACTTATGATTACTCAAATCCGGACAATTAGTGAATTCTAGCACTTTTAAATCAGTGAATCCTTTTAGAGTTTCTAAAATTTCATCATTCAAACTATCTTCTGATAATTTCTTTTTTTTAATTGACGTGTTTACTGAATTAATACTAAATACAGATCTATCATGGCAAATCAGTAGCAATATTGATATAAAAATAATTTGTGAACACTTATACATGTATTTTTTCATATTTCTTATTTCCTTATGAGCATTCTACCGTTAAAAATATATGAATTTACATATTAGTTAAACATATTCAATGCACTTCTATATTTGACATCATTAAAACACTTCTTTAGCACCTGTCTCCAATAACTAAACAAGGGTGGATATCCCCTTGTTTAAATATTAACCGCAGGCAATTTCAATTAACCTGCATTTGGATTCATAAATCATTAAATCCTTGATCCTCTAAATGAGACCTTCGCTGTTGAAGAATTGATCATTTTTATTTCATACAAAATTGTTGCTAACACACATACATCTACACTTTGAGTACAGATATTAATGATTACTTTTAATCTCAACTTTCGGTAATGATGCCTGAAGAGATATTAGTTGCTCATCACTTATATTATCACAGCCAAATATATTCAAATACTTCAAATGAGATAGACCTTTCAAAGCAGATATCTCATCAGAACTACCAAAGTTTGTTTTATATAAATGTAATTCCTCTAGATTTACAAGCTTTGTTAGAATATCAGAAAAAGCACCTTTCTCGATATTGACACAAGCGCCTGCATCGAATACAATCAGTTCGGGGCAATGTTTGAGCGAAGCAATTTCCTTATTACTACCAAAATTTGTTCCTGAAACAGTAAACGTTTCTAAATGAATAAGCTTATCGAGAACACCAGCAAAAGCACCTTTTTTTATATTATCGCAATCATCAACAAATAACATCTTCAGCTTTACACAATGTTTAAGCAAAGCAATTTCTTTAGCATTACCAAAATTGGTTCCCCAAATTATAAATTCCTCTAAGTCTAAAAGCTGATCTAAAACACGCACAAAAGAACCCGATTCGATATTTTTACATCTAGAAGCGTGAAAAACTCTTAATTTCGGACAATGTACAAGTAAAGCAATTTCCTTAGCACTACCAAAATTCGTATTCGAAGCAGAAAAAAGTTCCAGACTAACAAGTTTATTTAGAACATTCTCAAAAGAACCTGCTTCAATATTGGGACAATCCAAAACAGCCAGCTCCTTCAGTTTCACACAATACTTTAGCGCTGCAATCTCTTCTTTGTTACCAAAATCCGTACCATTAACTAAAAACACCTCTAGATTAACAAGTTTTTTTAGAACTTCCGCAAAGGAACCAACTTCAATATTTGAACATCCAAAAGCAGCCAGTTCCTTCAGTTTTATACAATGCTTAAGAGCAGTAATCTCTTCAGTGCTACCAAAATTCGTATTATTTACATAAAACTCCTCTAGGTCAATAAGTTTGTTTAGAACTTCTGCAAAAGAACCAACTTCAATATTTGAACATCCCGAAACTATTAACTTCTTCAGTTTTATGCAATTCCTAAGCGCTGCAATCTCTTCTACGCTACCAAAATTCGTCTCCAAAGCAGAAAATTCTTCCAAATGGACACACTTCTCATGGACATCTTGAAACGCACCTTTCTGAAGATTACTACAGTTATTTAACTCAAGAAATTTCAAGTGTGTACAATGTTTAAGCGCTACAATCTCTTCTACACTACCAAAATTTGTATTCGAAACTTTAAAAACCTGTAAATCAACAAATTTCTCCAGTATTTTTGAAAAGGAACCTACTTCAATATTGGGACATCCAGAAAGATAGAGATACATTAGTCTTGGACAATGCTTAAGCGCAGATACTTCTTCTGCACTACCAAAATTCGTCTCCATAGCAGAAAAAGACTCTAAATGAACAAGTTTATCAAGAACATCTTGAAACGCACCTTTTTTAATATTCATACAACCACTAACATCAAGAAGGTTTAACTGATTTAATTGCTTCATGGAAGCAACCTCATCACTGCTACCAAAGTTCGTATTATTTACATCGAACGCCTCTAGATAAACAAGTTTATCTAGAACTTTTTTGAATAATCCCATCTTTATATTTTCACAATAAGAAAGATAGAGATACTTTAATATACGGCAGTGCTTAAGTGAAGCGATTTCTTCCGGAGTACCAAAATTCGTATCTGAAGCATTGAAAAGTTGTAAAATAGCAAAATTCTCAAGAACTCCAGAAAACGCGCCTTTCTCAATGTTCCTACACCCGTCTACGTACAAAACTCTTAAATACGGACAATACTTTATCGAATTAATTTCTTCAACAGATCCGAAATTGGTATTTGAAGCAACAAAAGTATCTAAACCCAAAAATTGATCTAACACATTTGCAAATGATCCTTTCTCAATGTTCATACAACCTAGAATATTCAGAACCCTTAAGCATGAACAATTCTTTAAAGCTGCCACTTCTTCGGTACTACCAAACTTTGTATTCGAAATTACAAATTCTTGCAAATCAGCAAGGTTATCAAGAATACCTTCAAATGCACCTCTCTCAATGCTAGCACAACCATCGAGATAAAGAACTCTCAAGTATAGATTATTTTTAAGTTCAGTAAGTTCGTCAGCACTACCAAAATTTGTATTCCACGCAGAAAACACTTCTAAATCAACAAGCTTCTCTAGAACACCTTTAAAAGAACCTACCTCGATGTTTTTACAACCACCGATACTAAGATTCCTCAATTTAATACAGTGCCCAAGCAAAGCAATCTCTTTAGCACTCCCGAAATTCGTACTCCAAGCAAAAAACTCCTCTAAATCAACTAACTTATCAAGAACGCCTACAAATGATCCTAATTGAATATTATCGCATCTATCAACAATGAGTATCTTCAAATTTAAACAATATTTAAGCGGTGTAATATCATCCACACTACCAAAATTCGTGTTAGAAATATTAAAATATTCCAACTTATTAAGCTTATTAAGAACATCTTTAAAAGAACCTGCCTCGATACCCTTGCAACCACTAAGATTAAGGACATTCAATTTTGTACAATGATATAGAGCAGCAATCTCATCAGGGCTACCAAAATTGGTATCCCAAGCAGTAAAGATCTTTAATTTATCGAGCTTATTGAAAACATTTGCAAATGATCCAGTCTTAATATTTTTACACTCAGAAACATATAGATACTCTAATTTTGAACAATTCTTAAGTGATGTGACTTCTTCTACACTACCAAAATTTGTATTCAGTGCAGAAAACATCTCTAAATTAGCAAGCTTATCAAGGACAATTTTAAATGAACCATAAGAGATTTTTGAATTCCCACATAAATTTAAAAGCTTGATAGATGTCAAGTCAGCTATTACACGTAAACAATCATCATTTACTGTATCATTTCTTTTTAAATCAAGATGCTCAATGACACCATTTTTCAAACGTTTTACAAAACTTAAAATAGATTCACTCGTTAACGAAGTATTATCCCCTATTCCAACAATACGAAGATTTTCTACATTTTGAATTGAATGTAATACTTCATCATTGATATCACAATTCCATAGATGAATCTCTTCTAATCCCTTTAAATTTTTTAATAATTCTGATATCTTATGATTACTCAAGTGAAGGTTATCCGTTAAATGCAATACTTTTAAATCGCTGAAACGTTTTAAAACTTCTAGTGTTTCATCGTTTAACGCACAGTCAGGTAACTCAACCTGCTCTAATTCAGTAGGTAGTGAAAGTAGCAAGCTATTTAAGGAAGGAGCTTCGTTACTTAAACCTACCAAACGTAAGTTACGTACATTGCTATATTTTTTTAAACTTGAAAGCTCCTCTTCGGATAAATATCCAATGCGAACTTGCACATTATAACACTTATCCATATAACCCAATGAAATAGAATCTTGATCCTTATAATTTTCTTCTGGAACATCCTCGTCCTCATCATCAGTATCTTTATTAGCAGAAAAATAATTGAATACCTTATTAACAACAAAATACATGAAATAAGCCCCAGCAGCACGTCTTATCCAAGAAAAAACTTTAGATACAGTTACATTCGAATCATCCTCAGGAGCTTCAAGTCTCGAGATAGATCCAAAACTAAAACCAAATAACAAGATGCTAAGTATAGCAAGTAATAAATTTTTCTTCATATGATTTTTCATAAGTCCAATCCAAGTACGCATAAATGATATTCCATATTTAACATTCTATCTAAAAAAATATATACAACATGTCTTTTGCCTATTATGGAAAAAGCAAAAAGATCACTTTTATATGACTGTTAACATCTTTTTCTATTCAATAACAATCATATTTATCATCATAAACCCATTTGTATTCTCAAATTTAAATGCAAAATAGGGGAAAATAGAATGAGGAGTATATTTTTCACACTATATGATTCACAAACTACAAGAAATTGAAAACAGATTTATTAAGATTGAACAAGAATTGCAAAAACCAGAGGTCGCTACTGATCCATCCAAGTTACAATCTCTAGGAAAAATGTACGCCGAACTTGAACCTACCGTTCAATATTTAAGAGAATACAAAAAAACTGAGACTCAGTTAAACGAAGCAAAAGAACTTCTCAATGATCCAGAAATGAAAGATCTTGCCCAAGAAGAAATCACTGGATTGGAAAGTAGACTCATAGAACTAGAAGAATCATTAAAAGCACGCCTTGTTCCAAAAGATCCTCTAGATGAAAAATCTGTTATTATTGAAATAAGACCAGCAGCAGGTGGTAGTGAAGCTGGCCTCTTTGCTGCAGAAATGTACCGAACATACACACGCTATGCAGAACGTAGAAAATGGAAGTATGAAGTTATTGACTATGAAGATACCGGCATAGGTGGCGCTTCTAGAGTGGTCTTTAGTATCGATGCTAAAGGAGCTTACAGTCAGCTTAAATATGAAAGTGGTGTACACCGTGTCCAGCGTGTTCCAGCTACAGAGAGTGGTGGCAGAGTCCACACCTCAACCATTACAATTGCTGTTCTTCCAGAAGCCGAAGAAGTTGATGTGGAAGTCAATGAAGATGATTTAGAAATAAGCACCTTTCGAGCAAGCTCTGCTGGAGGACAACATGTTCAGAAAAATGAAACAGCTATACGAATTATTCATAAACCTACTGGCTTAGTTGTAACTTGTCAAGATGAAAGAAGTCAGGCACAGAATAAACTACGTGGTATACAAGTACTAAGAACAAAGCTCTATCAAGCCGAATTAGAAAAAGCTCAGAATGAACGATCATCCATGAGAAGAGGTCAAATAGGAACTGGAGATCGATCTGAAAAAATACGAACATATAATTTTCCTCAGAGTCGAATTACAGATCATAGAATTGGCGTTTCAGTACACAACATACTCACCTTCATGGACGGTGACATGCAAAACCTTATCGATGAACTCGTAAAAGCAGAAATTGCACAAAAAGTTGCAGATGCTTCTGAGTAAAATTAATGTAACCAGGAATACACCCTAGAATATTTTATCTTTATAATACTCTAGGGTTTCATGCGTACCTAATATCACAGAATATTTCTTAATATCCTCTATTGATATCCATTTATGCATATCATGCTCATATGATAAAGTAATTTCTGGCAAAGATGGTAATTCTATTAAATAACTAAAAAGCTTATACTGATGACCTGGTTTTATTATATACAGGCTACCAAGAAAATTACATTTTTCTTTGAGCTTTTTAATACCTGTTTCTTCATAAAGTTCACGCACACAAGCATCTATCGGTTTTTCATAATTTTCCACTTTTCCTCCAGGAGTACACCATTCAAAAGGATTTTTCTGGTTACAACTTTTGCGTAAAAAAAGAAATAAATCACTCCATTTTACATATATGGAAACAATAACTAAATGCGAATCAAAATGTGTTGGTTTAAATTCAGAACAGTAAATCACGACGAATATAGAATACTTTATTTTTTATGATTAAACTAGATTGTTGCTAAATTCTTATCGTCTGTAAAAAACTGCAATCCCCCACTCCTCTCAATACTTCTCATCAATTCAGATTCTAAACAAGGTTGCACAAACTTAACTTTCAAATGACACCCTTTGAGCCTGCCAGATCTATATGTTAAAAATATATTTATCTGATACAGAATATCCTGTTTATGATCATAGTTCATACTACTCAGATCTACTAATTCTTCTGCTTTTCTATAAAATTTAGATGCTGTTTCTATATTTCCCTCTAATAAAAACAATATGCCTAAATTACAGAACGCTTCCGGACCATACGGATAGTGTTCTAAACTAAACTTTAAATATCTCTTTACTCTTGATAAGTCTGACGGGTCATTTTCCATCCAGAAACAAGATTCTAATATATAGGCACAATACAAGGCATTATTGATATCTACACATTCTGTTATTTCCGGATATAAATCTAATACCGTATAATTTTTTCTACATCGATTACGAACTTTTGATGTTTCAGAATTCATAACATCTTTGAAGCCACTAGCATTTTTTCTATGAATTCGATAATATAAGAGTTTTTCATCTATAAAATTATATTTTAAATACTTACAAGATCTTAACCAAAAATCATAATCTGATGCATAACCAGTCTCGAAACCTCCCATATGATCAATCGATAATCTCTTCATCATAATACTGGGATGAAATATTATATTCTGTCTAAAAAATTTTCTAGGTAGAGTTGATCTCTTCTCTGAAAAATGCAGCCCATATGAAAGTTCACCTTTATCCCAAGCATATCTATCTATCAATTGATTGTTTTCATTTATACATTGAACATTTGTAAAATTAATATCTATACTCGGATCTGCCTCGAAAGATTCTACTTGTTTTCCTAAACGTTCTGGATGCATAACATCATCTCCACCAATAAAAGCTACAAGTTCTGAATTTACTAGTGATAAACTTTTAGAGATTAATTTATCAAAATTTTGTAGATCCTTTCCGACATTATCCTGATTATGATATTTAAATCTTGGATCAGAAAGATAGGGTTTTATTTTCAGATAACTTCCATCCGTAGAACCATCATCTAACAAACTAAATTCAAAATCTTTATAAGTTTGCTGCCTTGCAGACTCTAATAAATCTTCTATATACTTTTCTTGATTATAAAAATAACAAATCACACTCAACTTTCTATCATATCTGGGATTTACTCTTAATGGATGCTTGGGCAGGCTATAATGAAAACTTTTCTTATCTGCTGGTTTATCGCTAAGAACAGTATCTAATAGATGCGTAAATCGTTTCTCCCAAGTATGATCACGGAGAGTACGTTCATAACACCGTTGAGCAATATCTTCACGCTCTCTATCATGCTGCAAATAGTACTTGGTTAGATCGACAAGGTTATCATCGTTACAGTAGATCATTTCGCTACCAGATCGGTAGTAATCTAAAAGAAGTGGATTCTCGTAACAGAGCTGAAAGGCCCTGCAAGCACCGTTTTCGAAAATACGACCTTTTATCTGAGGGATATCAGTACTTAGACTACTGCGGTTCAAAGAAAGAACAATTTTTGAGGCACTGATAATTCGGAGCATTTCAAAGTGAGGAACACTCCCATGAGCAATATCACGCAGCTGAGGACAATTCTCCCAGCTCTGTCCCCATACCTTGATATTTATGCCAGATTCCTTTAATTTTAATACGGGTTCAAAACGACCCTGGTAAGCAAGACCTACAAAACTTACATCATACTCCTTGGGAGTACTAACAGGATGAAAATATTTAGGATTACAAGCCCACTGGCAATGAATTACATGGCGATGACCATAGTGGTGGTATACATCTACGGCAGGAGAATGATTCGTTACGATAAAATTATATCGAGAAGCATGTTGCAAGGAATGACCTAAACGCCACTCATCATCACTTAAAAACAATAAACTCGTGGTAGATGTTCCATCTTTTATATATTCAGCAACTTCAGGAAGGAGTTCTTCTTCGACGATTCCATGGTAAAAAAGATCTGGTTTTTCTGTATCGATGATATCTTTTAATAGCTGATTTGCTCGATCGATACCATGACGTTTATTCATCTCTTTGAAATCAAAATCGATAATCTCAGCACCGAGCTGCAAAAGACCATCGCGCATATTACGGTGACCATGAGCGCCATCACCGGTGGGCTTATCATAACCAGGAGCATAAAGAAGTATTTTCATAAGAATCAGTATTATTATCGGTTGCTTTGCAAAAAGGAAAGATAAACTTGATAAATAAATTTCTGATAAGCTGCTTAAATACTTCTTTAATATAAATGCTTTATAAAAAGTAATCTAGCAAGTACCCATTTCGACTTTAGACTTCCCAAAGAAAAATTTACCGCCATGCTTTTCCATCATATAAAAAAACTCTGAATCGATGGGGGGAGTAAGATAACTCAATTTCGAAAGCTTTTCTTTAGAACCTAAATCACAAGCACTTTCAAAAATTTCTATCTGATTTCTAGCTTGCTGAAATGTTTTTTCGTTATCAGAACTCTGACCAAGTAAAGATGCCACTTTAGCGTAAAGATTTTTTGCATTTTCCAGTTGCATATTAATAGCAAAAATACAACCTAAGTTACATAAAGCTTCTATGCCATTTGAGTGATGCTCAAGAGCTTTAATATAAGTCTCTAGAATATGCTTAACATTAACATATTTAACTTCGATTAAAAAAGAAGCCTCATGTAAATATGCTTCATAGATTGCTCGATTTTTATCGAAACATTTATCAATTTCAGGATAAAGATCTAATATTGTACAACTATTATTTCTTGTTTTTTCTCGTATTTTTGTAGTTGCATCCACCATATTTCTAAAATTTAAATTACCAGAAGCATTACTGGCATGTTCTCTATAATAGAGTAACTTCTCTTCTAAACAAAGAAAATTAAAATACCTAGATGCCCTCATCCATAAATCATAATCCTCTCCAAAATTAGACTGATACCCACCCATTTTATCGAGTGATTCTCTTCTCATCATTACTGTAGGATGAAATATAACATTTCTCTGAAAAAACTTTCTTAATAAGTTTCCAGAATTCATCTCAGGTGCATCTTTCCAAGCAAATTTTTCTTTAAGAGTATTATTCTCATCTATAAACTGAACATTCGAAAAACAGATATCTAAACTCGGATCGGCATCAAAGGCAGTAACCTGTTTTTCTAGTCGTTGAGGGTGCATAATATCATCGGCATCCATGATGGCGACAAGTTCAGAATTACTCAAAGAGAGGAGCTTGTTTCTAAGATGATGGAAACAGTCTAAGTTGCGTCCGATATTCTCTTGAGAATAGACTTTTATCCGTTTATCCGAACGATATGTTTCTATTTTTTTCAAGGTAT
>JAUIKO010000014.1 GCA_030430755.1 Fimbriimonadia bacterium | reverse complement strand
GGCCAAGACACACACCTTTACCGTAAAAAGTATGCGCTAGATCTGTTCCAACACATTCAGGAATCAAAAGTGCCAAATCATAAGCTGCAATGGCTTCTGCATCATGACCTAAATGTTCAAGGCATACCCCTTTATTATAAAGAGTAAGTGCTCGGAATTCCCCTTGATATCCTGGAACAGCCAGTGCCTGATTACAAAACTCTAGTGCCTCACTGTAGCGCTGCAAATGGCCAAGACACATACCTTTACCATAAAGAGTAAGTGCTAGATCTGCTCCAACACGTTCAGGAATCAAAAGAGCCAAATCATAAACTGCAATGGCTTCAATATGACGCCTTAAATTGCTAAGGCACATACCTTTATCGTGAAGAATTGATGCTTGATCTTTCCCGAATAATGCAGGAATCGACAATGTGTCATCGTAATACTTTATAGCTTCTTCATAGCGACCTAGTTTAGAGAGAGAGGTACCTATATCAATAAACGTCGTTGCACTATCAACACTTTCAGAAGGAGACGAACCTACACCAAAACATATAGATCCTAAAAAAAATAGACTAAGAACCGACATTAAAAAAGCCAGTAGACATACAGTTTTTATTTTCACAGGACGACTCACGCCTTAACATCTCTCAATATATTGCAGTTTACTACATTTTACTACTTCTATAAAATACTATGACTTATCTTCTAAAAATTAATTTACTTCACTATTCTAAAACTATCGGATTGCCTAGTGACATAATAAATATCTTTAAATATATGTCAATCATTTCTAGCTGATAAAAGTTATTTTTAGACCATCCTTATCCGAATATTTTTATTGCTGCCACATTACTGCTGTCATTACACGGCTCTCCCTTTGATATTGCAGAAACTTTATTATTTTAACATACAAACTCAGTGAATCTATACGTAACTCTAGTTTAAGATATCGAACAGCAAAAATTTGAATGATTAAGCTCTGTAACGGCGAATCTTTTTCTTAGTTCTGTGTTACGCCGGCCAGTTTTATACTCAGGAATAGACAAAGCCAGATTATAAACTGTAATTGCCTCATAATAACGTTTTAAATCATAAAAAACAACTCCTTTCCAACTAAGAGTATTTCCTTGCTCTTAACCTTGACACTCAGGCATGGACAAAGCCTCATCAAAGACTTCAAGAGCTTTATCATAAATTCTAAGACTATAAAGACATATGCCTTTTTGTTAAAGAGCCTTCAATCGATCTATGCCTTGATAGTCTTGGATGTTAATTATCTGATCATAAACTGATATCACATCCTCACAACGCTCTAAATCAATAAGACACCACGCTTTGGAGCGTAAAGTAAATACACGATATTCCCCTGTAAATTCAGGAATATCAAGAGCCTGATCATAGAATTCGATCGCTGTATCATAACATCCTAAATTACCAAAACACACCCCTTTGTTATGAAGAGTAACTGCTCGATTTGCACCTTGATGCTCTGGAATATCAAGAGCCTGATCATATGCTTCGATCGCTTCAGCATGACGTTCTAATTCTTCCCAAGCTAATCCTAGACTGTTAAAAGTTTCTGCTCGTAATGCACCTTGAAACCCAGGAATCTCTAAAGCAGCATTAAAAGATTCGATCGCTTCATCATAACGCATTAAATCTAACAATTCATCACCTTCCTTATGAAAAACTAAACCACGATTTTCATCTACACTGGAAGATGCTGCAGTTCCAAAACAAGAAAAAAACAGCGATAATATGCATAATAGTTTAAACCTAAAATTAGAACTCTTTTTTTCAATAAAACATCCATAAAAGTTTATCTTTCTATAAGTGAATTTGTACATTATAATATAATATATCATACGATATTAATAATCTGAAGTAATTCTCATCATTGTTATCGAAATTTCATTCATCCTATTAATATCTATCGATATTACTGCTGTCATTGCACGGATCTTCCTTTGATATTTGGAAAACTTTATATTTTAACATACAAACTCGGTGAGGTCTATACGCATCTCATATTCAAAACTTCAAACAAGAGGAATATAAACTAGCACGTTTTTGAATAGCCACTTTTTTATTTTGTTCAGTAAGCAACCTGCCAACTTTATACTCAGGAATAGACAAAGCCAAATTATAAGTAACGATCGCATTCTTATAACGCTCTAAACTATAGAGACATAGTCCTTTATAATGAAGAGTAGTCGCACGAGCAGCACCTGGACGACCAGGAATCGAAAGGGCAATATTAAATGCCGTAATTGCTTCATCATATCGCTCTAGAGCATGGAAAGAAAAACCTTTGTTGTGAAAAGTAAGTGCTCGATCAGCACCTGGACGACCAGGAATCGAAAGAGCAATATTAAATGCCGTAATTGCTTCTTCATAACGCTCTAATCTAAGCAAAGCAACTCCTTGATAGTGAAACGTTTTTGCACAATCTTTCCCTGAATGCTCAGGTATCGAAAGAGCGGCTGCATAAGCGGCTATCGCTTCATCATAACGCCCTAAATGGCCAAGACATGCCCCCTTGTTATGAAGAGCAACTGCTCGATATGCACCTTGATGCTCTAGAATCGCTAAAGCAGCATTAAAAGATTCGATCGCTTCATCATAACGCTCTAGTCCAAACAAAGCAACTCCTTGTCTTAATAAAGCAACTCCTTGCTTGCCAAATACTGCAGCACGATCTTTCTCTATAAGCTCAGATATCGAAAGAGCGGCAGCATAAGTGGCTATCGCTTCATCATAACGCTCTAAATCGCAGAGACAAGAGCCTTTCTTGTCTAGAATTTTTGCTCGAAAATAGCCTTGACACTCATTTGTCGATAAAATTTCATCATAAACAACTACCTCTTTGTTATAATGTTTTAATCCAAAGAGACAATTATTTTTACATTCAAGCACTTGCAACCGAACATATCCTCGACACTCAGAAATAGACAAAGCTTCATCATAAACAGCTACCGCTTCATCACCACGCCTTAATTTAGCAAGACAAATTCCTTTATCGTAAAGCGTTTTAACTCGATACAAGCCTTGACACTTTTGAATCGATAAAGCTTCATCATAAACAGATAGTGACTCATCATAACAATTTGAACAACTGAGAATTGCGGCTTTAATATTAAGCGTACGTACTCGCTCTTCACCTTGACACTCAGGAATCAATAAAAGTGAATTATATATTGCTAGTGCTTTTTTGTGACTACCTTTAAGAATAAGCCTGTAGCCTTTATCACAACTCTCTCCGTATTTTACTGCAGAAGTAGAGCATTGCTTTAAACAACTATACTTGCCAAATTTTTCTGCAATAGTAGGGAATTGCATTAAATAACTATACTTATGAATATTATGCGGATCCCGAATAAGCCAATTCAAAGCTTTAATTTTTAGACGAAACCGACTCTCTGGCAATATGTGTTCAGGAAAAATTCTAGCAAAGGATTCTACTGCTTCTATATAACGTTCTAAATGCCAGAAGCATTGACCTTTACAGTAAGGTATCTCCTCTCGATCTTCAGCACTACACTCAGAAATAGACAAAGCATTATCATAAATAACTAACGCTTCATCATAACGCTTTAAAAAGAATAAACTATTGCCTTTCATGCGAAGAGCATTAATCCGAGTATTTCCTGTACACTCAGGAATCGCTAAAGCGGCATTAAAAGATTCGATCGCTTCAACATAACGCTCTAAGCGCATAAAATCAACTCCTTTCTCATGAAACGCTAAAACAGGATTTTCATCTACACTGGAAGATGCTGCAGTTCCAAAACAAGAAAAAAATAGCGATAATATGCATAATAGTTTAAACCTAAGATAGGCACTCTTTTTTTTTTAATAAAATATTCATAAAAGTTCATCTTTCTATAAATAAATTTGTATATTACAATATATCATACTATATTTCTACTCTGAAGTAGTTTTCATCATTGTTATCGAAATTTCATTCATCCCATTATTATCTATCGATATTTATACATCAGTGGAATGCCAATCACCACACAATATACATACAGCTTTTCATGAAAATTTTTTTAAAATGTAAAGCATTATCCGTGCAATGCCGCAACTAATGATTAAAGTGAGATACAATAAAAATCTTACAGATTTACCTTGGTAATAACTGATCGATAGGTATAAACAGATAGAACAAAAAATCCGAAAGTGTTTATCTTCTGAAAATTAATTTGCTTCACTATTCTAAAACTATCGGAATAGCTAGTGACATAATAAATATCTTTAAATATATGTCAATCATTTCTAGCTGATAAAAGTTATTTTTAGACCATCCTTATCCGAATATTTTTATTGCTGCCACATTACTGCTGTCATTACACGGCTCTCCCTTTGATATTGCAGAAATTTTATTATTTTAACATACAAACTCAGTGAATCTATACGTAACTCTAGCTTAAGATATCGAACAGCAAGAATTTGAACGATTAAGCTCTGTAACGGCGAATCTTTTTCTTAGTTCTGTGTTACGCCGGCCAGTTTTATACTCAGGAATAGACAGAGCTCGATTATAAAGAGCAATTGCCTCATTATAGCGTTGTAACCAATATAAAACATCTCCTTTCCAACTAAGAGTTTTTCCTTGCTCTTGACCTTGACACTCAGGCATGGACAAAACCTCTTCAAAGACTTCAAGAGCTTTATCATAAAGCCTAAGTGAGTGAAGACACCTACCTTTTTGTTGAAGAGCCTTCAATCGATCTATGCCTTGATAGTCTTGGATGTTAATTATCTGATCATAAACTGATATCGCATCCTCATAATGCTCCTTTAACATAAGACGAACTCCTATTCTGAAAAACTCTTTATACAGGCCTATACTTCCATGCTTAGAGATGGAGTAAGCAGCAGCAAAAACTTCTGCTGACTCCAACCAACGATCTGAAAATTGAAGACAATAAGCTTTCTCGTAAAGAACATTAATCCGAGTTTTTCCTGTACATTCAGGAATCGCTAAAGCGGCATTATAAGATTCGATCGCTTCATCATAACGCCTAAGTAAGTAGAGATCCGTACCTTTGCTTTGAAAAGCTAAAACAGGATTTTCATCTACACTGGAAGATGCTGCAGTTCCAAAACAAGAAAAAAATAGCGATAATATGCATAATAGTTTAAACCTAAAATTAGAACTCTTTTTTTCAATAAAACATCCATAAAAGTTCATCTTTCTATAAGTGAATTTGTACATTATAATATAATGTATCATACGATATTAATAATCTGAAGTAATTCTCATCATTGTTATCGAAATTTCATTCATCCCATTATTATCTATCGATATTTATACATCAGTGGAATACCAATCGCCACACATTATACATACAGCTTTTCATGAAAATTTCTTTAAAATTTAAAGCATTATTCATGTCATGTCGCAACTAATGATTAAAGTGAGATACAATGATGTTAGTAGACGATTTGTGCAATGCATAAGCTGAAAACAATGTATATATTAGCTCTTTATTTTCTGAAATAAACTTGGATCCTTTTAAATAAATAAAAATTTCCATCTTTAAAAATATTACAGATTCACCTTGGTAATAACTTATGGATAGGTATAAACAGATAGAACAAAAAATCCGAAAATGCTTATCTTCTGAAAATCAGGGGAAAGTTAAGAAAGCTCTAGATCAGCTAAGGCCCGAAGATATATCTTGGTCATTATCAAGATTCAGTAAAAACGAATGCATAGCCATTTTTTCTGCATTAGACAATCAAAAAGCAGCAGAAGTACTTGTTGAACTTCCAACTCAAATTGCTAAAACCCATGTGGATGAAGTACCAGATTCTGTACTTATTAACTATTTGAAAGTTCTACCTACTGATGACATTATTAGTTTAAAAGAAGAAGTTTCAGAAGAACGGTTTGAAACACTGTTAGATCAATTACCTCCTGATGAGTCAAGGTTCATTAGAAAACTGATCACCTATCCAGAAGGCTCTATAGGAAGATATATTACGAGTAATTTTGTTAAAGCAGATAGAGAAATGTCACTTGGAAGAATAATGAACCAGATCCAAGAGGCTCCAGAAAATGAATTTGAAACCGTAAATATTGTATTTGTTCTAGGTTCACATGGGCACTTAATTGGAATCATTCCACTACGAAGATTATTAAGGCATCACTATAAAACCAAAGCAGAAGAAGTCATGATTACAGAGGTTATCGTGGCAAGATATGATGAAAGTAAAGAATCAGCAGCCAGATTACTTTCTAGATACGGTTTTGCATCCCTACCTATCGTAGATGAAAGAGGTAAGATGCTTGGAATTCTCACGAGTGATGATGCTCAAACGATTCTAGATTCGGAAGATACAGAAGACGTTCTAAAGCTTGGAGGTGTTTCGGGTATTCCGGAAACCTATTTATCCAATAGTATTTTCCAGATTGCAAAAAAAAGATTACCTTGGCTATTTATATTATTTATTGCAGAAACATTAACAGGTGCAGTACTTAGATATTACGGGCAATCAGGACTAGGAATTACACCCGTCGTATACTTCATACCACTACTCGTTGGCGCTGGAGGAAATACTGGATCTCAGACAACAACAACCATCACTCGTGCATTAGCATTAGGAGAATTACATCATAATGATTTTTTATTAGTTATGAAAAAAGAACTCAGCATTGCTAGCTTAATAGGTTTATTCTTAGGAGTTGCAAGTTATGGAAGAGCTCTGCTATGGGGAGCAGATCCTAGATTGTGCCTAGTTGTAGGAATAGCTATGCCATGTATTGTTCTTTGGGCCTCATTTATTAGCTCTATGCTGCCTCTTGGGGCTAAAAAAGTTGGAATAGATCCAGCAGTCATGAGTGCACCCTTTATCACAACATTCGTAGACTCAACAGGATTGATCATATATCTTGAACTTGTAAGAAATATGGTCAAGTAGGTAGATAGACCCAGTTCGCAAACCGTATATCCTCGCCAAAATGATGTACAAAAAACAATAAATCTATATATATTAAAAAGTGTTCTATCACTCAGTTATTTTTCACTTCTTGTACATGTATCATATAGTTGAATTAGATGTTTTCTGTAGATAACCTAAAGAAATTATCATAGTTCACATATGTAGGCTGACGAATGAAGCTGGAGGGATAGTATGTTTTATATTAGAGAACACATGACTATAGTTAATTACTGGAGTGCTTTCTACTACACCATGGGTAGAAAAGCTAGATCTTATAAAAATTAATATAACATAGAACATATTATCATTTGAACCTGTAACAAAACTTCCTAGCAAATAGATGGACATACTTTAGATTTTCATTAAGAACACATACTATTTTCCGGCATCTGTAGTACTTTCAACCTACTATAAATACCATACCCATCCCTTATCTTTCCGAAATTAGAGTAACTATTAACTCAATACTTTCACATACCAACATGCACAAAAAACACTCTTTAAACAGTTGGCACACACCAGCAGCCTGCAGTACAATACGGTTACCACAGGCAAAAAAAACCTGTGGAGTAAACAGTGCAGGTGATATCGTGAAACTAAAACATGTTAAAACAGACAGTGAAAAAAGTAGAGCAGCTGTTAGACAAGCAAAAAAAATAAAAACAATTCAAGAGCAATATAGCGGAACGGGCTATTCTCAATATTTGAATGCCTTTGTTGGAGACAAAAAGAAATGAATAAGAAAGCCCCAGCACTATTAAGGCTGGGGCTTAAAAGCAATTTAAAGGAGAAGAGTATGTATTATATAAAGAATTATGATGAATGCATAAACAATGTAGCATTATTACCAGGGTCATTTTCGAGTGAAATACACAAATTAGAAACATTAAAATTAGCCTATATCGAGTTTCTAAAAGATTTTCAAACAGAAATTCCTGCACCAATATCCACAAAAACACCCTTTGATACGAACAAAAAAACAGAAAATAAATTAACTGAATTTTTATTATTAGGAGAAAACACGAAAGATCCGTTCAGTCAACCTCAACTAAGTACTGAATACACAAAAAAAGAAAAGCAACTTTTACTTGAATCAACCAACCAAGGAATAGATTTAATTAAAAAGTATGACAAACAACTTAGTACTCTTTTCTACTTATATATAAACCATATTCTTTTCATAAAAACAAAAAACAGTATTGGCGGGAGTGCATCTGGTGCTATTGGAGTAATACGACATGGAGGTAATATAGACTGGAATACTACTGACAATGCAGAATTTATAGTTCATGAGTTAACACATAATATAGTTTTTCTCGATGAGCTAATATATCCTTACTACGATAATCATGAACTTATGATGGATGAAAAAAACTGGGCATATTCTGCAATATTAAACACACGAAGACCCATCAGTAAAGTACTACACAGTATTATAGTAGCCCATGCTATATTAAACTTTCGAAATAAGCTACCTGCTAAACTACACAGCTATAACGTTCATTGCAATTCAAAACAACTAATCAATCAGACTTTAGATGCAATTGATTCTGTAAACTCTGTTCACGAAAAAACAGGAATCTTGAGTAAAGTTGGAGTTAATATATTAAAAATATGCAAAAACATCCATTCTATACATTAGCAACCATTTTGAATCCAGGAAGAAGCTATCTGTACTACTGGATTGCCCTTATTATTACTCAATCAATAGGGGCTCTCAATACTTATTCAATAGCTAAATTAGGAGAAAGTGTTTCTACAGGATGTATCTCGATAGAATACTTTATTATCTTCTGCATTACACTTATACTAGCCTATCCACCTGGTCTTTACATTTTGTATTTAAACCAGAAAATGACTTATGAAAGCTACTATCAGTACATTCAACTGTTTTCCAAAACTCTTAGTAATAAGCTTGAGCATCTAGAAAATAAATCTTTCAAAAAACTACATTATCCCTTGCTTACTAATGAATCTTATCAGGTAATCGATAAGCTTTACCAGTACCATTTTACAGTAACTGCATATTCTATGTGTGTAGTATTCAACCTACTTGTCTTTGTCCACATGTTCGATAATACTCTACTTATTTCTTATGGAGTTGGTAGTTTCTTAGGAGTATTTATCATACTATTATTAAAATCAAAAATCGCGAAATCATCGAAGGAGTACCAAGAAAATAAAATTTTAGTTCAAGATATTCTGCAAACCAGTTGGGATACGATTATTATTAACAACGAACTAAATAAAAACGAATGGGATAAATCATTAGATACTCATTTTCATAAAAGAGTAAGTTCGAGTTTGAAAATGCTGTTAGTTAGAGAAATCACAACAATCTCTTCCATGCTAGTAGTTCTTTTACCCATTCTTATTAATATGACATATAAATTTCTATATGCCGAGTTTAATGTTAACATGTTTGGTATATTCGTGGCTACCCTCCATAAACAAGTTCAGTTAGTACAATATATGCAGACTATTTTTTCATATCAGGCGATGTTTTCTCAGATTAAAACTCATCTAGAAGGTATCCTTTCGCCCTTATTAGAAATAAATGAAAAACAAGATAAGCTAGAAAATCGAATTCAATGGAATTTAATCAATTGGAATTTTGCCAACACCCTTTTCCCAGATAATTTATCCGATCTGCTCAACATATTGTCAAAAATACCTCCAGGACAACGCATTACTATTAGTGGACCAAATGGATCTGGAAAATCATCATTATTAAAAATCATCAAAACAAAAACAGGAAAAAAAGCTTACTACTTACCTGCTCATCATACTCTATTTTTCGAAGATCAAAAACAAGGATCCACAGGAGAAACTTTCATAAATAATGTACAGTACATTCTAAAACATGCTCAAGCAAACATATTACTCTTAGATGAATGGAATGCAAATCTGTCTCCTGAAACAACTCAAAAAGTTCATAACCTCTTAAAAGAGGTTATGAAAGATAAAATTACAATTATCGAAGTACTCCATAATCAAATACCTCATCAGGTTGACTAAGAAGCGCCTGTACCTTTTGGTCCATTAATTCCTGAGGCTACCTTTAAAAAGGATAGATAGAATCCTCATCGTCAACAAGGAATACATTCACAAACCTCAACCATAATAGGCACACAACAAAAGAAGATATTTTTCACTTTTCTGAAAATAACTTTTATTTCTTGCAAACAACCTCTAGACGCATTCTTTTGTCTACAGGTACATTGTAACGGTACAAACGTTTTATTCTGACCGCTATTACCAGAATCAGGGCCCACTTCTACAATCTGAATAGACTCATCAGGAACATTAACGATATCAATGTCATCAGTAATCTGTGTAATGGAAGGGATCAATATAGATTCGTCAACTAATTCTATATCATCATCTGATACATCATAAATATCATCTTCAGAATTAGAAATAACTAGATCAGATTCGTAATAATCTACTTCTTTAACCTCATCAACCTGACTAGCAACTCCTGTATTAGAATCCAAGCCAGAATCACTGTTATCAGATGATAGCTGGACAACTGAATTTGATCTTCTAACGCTCGATACTCTTCGGCTACCACTATTCTGGATATTATCACCTATAGAATCAACTACTTCAGGACTATCCGAAACAGTAGCATCATGCCACTGGATAAAATTAACATGATCTCCACAAAAGTTGAAAATACATCCTTCGTTATCAGTTATATTCAAACCCTGCATGTTTCTATTCCTTACAGGTAAATGATTTTCATGTCTTGAAGAATTTTCGACTTTTCCAGAACCAAGTACGTTCTCATCAACTCCATATGTGAGCACACATGAAGAAACCGCCAATATTACACTTATCGATTTTGTCATATACAATCTCCGGTGCAACTAACACTATAATAATATCATATCTATTTCACTTTTGTCTATATTTTCACACAAGACTATTACAATACTATACTTTTAATCCAAAGGGAACTCATGTTTTTACTTGAAATTCAATTCATACACCTTGCTAATAATATCGATAAGTCATTAATCGAAACTATACAACATAAAAGGATCTCTCTATTTGTTTAATTGCCGATCGTACATCATATCTGACAAACAATTCGATATCTTTTAACTCTAAAATTTACCAGGTTTAAGATTCATATCCATTTCCATAAGCAAAAGAAAGAATTCTTTGGATATAATGGAGATAATAAAGTGGTATTTATAGGTGAATTATAGATAATCTCTTCCGTCGCAAAAAGAAGTTTATCTGTTATGAACATCACAAAACACCGTTCATAAGTTACAAGCTAACTCTATGAATTTATTAGTGTGAGTTATTTTACATATTATCTATAATTCACATTGCATATCTTAAGCATAATAACAAATAGAACATTGGTGGCAAGAACATTCACTATGTTATATTATAGGTGATCTATTTAGACCAACGGTATTTGGTATTTATAGCCCGAGATATCCATTTATCCTAGAACAATCCTAAGACTGCTCCTGGCAAATATGCTAGGTCTAGATTTGTTAGTTGCATATGACCCATCATATATATTACAATATACTTTACTTATGTATAACTTTTCAATATATTATATGTGATAATTATGATTTTTTTTTATTTAGATATTTATAGATATTGCTTTACAGTTATACAACGCCTAATCATTATTTCTGTTAAGGTGTCATATAAGAGGGGGATAATCCATTAACTCACTAAATAATATCCTTTTAATTTCATAAGAAACCGCAAAGCCTATAAGTATTTTAAATAAGGAAAAAGTAATATCTAGATATCGATAAAAAAACACACTCGTATAAAATTTTATCAAGATTTGTTTCACAAATAATCATTTTAAAAGCTCACGAGCTACACGTAAGAGTTCTGCTATACTCTATGCACTTAAAATAAAAACGTCTCACTGCTACGTATAAATATAAATAATCTTAAATAACTAGAAGATCATAATCGTTTTGATAATTAATAAACTTTCCTTCTAAATTATTAAGAAGATACAACATGTCAATTTAATCTACGAAAAATAAACCTACTGATAGTTACTGGACTACACAAAAAGTAACAACTGAAGCCAAAGCACCTTTAATACAAGCATAACTTTTGTCACAACAGCTCTCAGAGGAACCACCTTGCCCTATATTCTGACTTTGACAACAACCATAGCAACACCCCCGGCAATGACCATCCCCAGATTGATTATTTCTAGAGATCTGATTAGAATTAGGAAGAAGTCCTAATTCTGAAATTGTATTTTCTCTAGAAGGATGATCACCGGAGACACGAACACTCGCACCATCACCACTAATAGTATTATTACTAGAAAATATGTTATCCTCGACAAAACATTTTTTGTGTATTTTTTTTAATAGATCTGATTTTATTTCTTCAGTTATTGCACAACCTGTTAATATCAATGTTTGTAAATTTTTAAAACTAGAAAATTTGTCGCGGCATTCACCTTGGTAATTACTTCCACTAAGATCTATT
>JAUIKO010000002.1 GCA_030430755.1 Fimbriimonadia bacterium | reverse complement strand
CGATAGGATTTAAATGACCAATCATTTTCTGAGAACTAACAACCTTTATACCCAAGGAATTCTCGATAAAATCATTACGAATATCATCTTCGTCCATAATGGTCTGAAAAACCACATCCGATAAAGGAGGCGCAAAAACATTGCCAGTAATCCCACAAGTATTCTTTGTATAACTTCGTATTAAGTTATTTGATGAACGAATAAAATTTTTAACTCTAGGTGTATTAATTAAGCTAGAAGCACGTATCATAGCAAAAGTCATCTGACTCATCATACATATCGATACAAGCAATAACAAGAATAGTCTTCTCATACCACCCCCTAATCACAATAACAATGCGATATATCCAACCTACCACAATTTACACAACAATGCAGTAGATTGGACGGTGATATTTAAACATTTAGATATTTATACATTCATATGTTTCACATGAAACTATTTAAAATCATTTACCATATTCTCATAATCTTGCTTAGAAACACCATAAACATATGGATTCTCCAAATACTTATCGATAACTGATTTAGGAATAGATTCATGAACAGGTTTAATATAATACTGAATAGTCTCTTTTACGTACTCTTCTGTATGTGGAGGTAGTTTACTCAATCCGTTTAAGTATTGATAATACTTGATTAACATTGGTACAGAATACTCATTAACTGCGTTGACCACCTTATTAACACCTGTTACGTCTTTAGTAGATTCATTAATAAGGAAACTAGAACCGACAGCAAGACCAGACAACATATCAGAAACTCGACCTTGATTTTCTACATAAACACGTACTATATCTTTAACATTTTCTAAAATATTCGAAGATAATATTTTTGTAAATGTAAGTAATGTTTGATTCTTAATTTGATAGTTGTTATCTACTAAATTATTTAATATATCAATATAAAAATTACTAGAATACTTATCTGTAGCTTTCCAAAGTTCGTATCTAACTTTATATGAATAATTATTCTCTGTATTATAATTCATGCCAAATAACGGAAGAGTATTCAGATCATTTTTTCCTAAAACATATCTAAGGCATTCAAACCAATCATACATTAATTTATTGTTTTCTACTAAATAGTTTTGATAATCGATTATATCCTGTTTGGTTATATATTTAAGAGTATTCATTATCTCACTATCTATATTACTGATAGATTGTTTCTTGTGTAATTTCCATAGATAAACTAAATAATGTGGCCTTAACTTACCTAAATATTTAGCATAAGAAGTTTTCAAATCACTAGAAAAATAATTAACAGTATCTTTGAAGTATTTTCCTCTCAAAAAGTAAAAGAATTTATCATATTCTGAAGAACTTATACTATTAACATATGCAAATAGATCGTCTGTTGTTACAGTACCTACAAATTCTTGAAATTGCTTTTCGATAACCTTAGCATTTTGCAAACTAGAAACTACTTTCTGTTTATCTTCATTAGTTTTAGTACTCTTAGCAAAAACTGCCATTGCTTTCTCGAAAATATCATAATATTTATCTACACGATCAGCTAGCAATTGAAATATATAAATCTTCTGATAAGACAACGCATTGAGTATATCATTCTGGTTCCAGCGAACATTTTTCAGATAATTCATGTTGAATCCTGAACTTCCGGAAACAAATTCCTCGACGATATAATAATTAGGATCACCAAATTGAATAGATCTTTTTTTATTAGTTTCAGAATCGGTGATTTCCATCGATTTTCCATAATAGAATCCATACAAGAAAAATTCTAATAACTCTTCATCTTTTTTATGATTAAAAAATGAATTAGTATCAAACTTATAGCTAACAATTTTCTTTAACAAGATAAATAAATCATTTTTATCAACAATAAAATTCAGCATCATGCATTTATTTTTCAAATCAGAATGGTACCAAATATGAACAATTCTTTTAAAATCATTACTTTTTTTCGCTTCATCCATCATCAGTTGAACTAATGATTTTTTTATCACCATGGCACTATTATCTGACCCGTATTTTGGATCTATATTAGATAAAAAATTCGCCTGCCAAGCAAATTCATCAAGTTTAGTATTCTCAATTTTAAACTGAGAACTGAACTTGTTATTCTTCATAAATTCGTTGATATTTTTAATATGCTTATAAAACCCATCAACACTAGAATTAAAATTTAGATTTCCACTAGAATTGAATAAATTACTTTTTAAAGGATCTAAATGGTCCGGAACAGATACACCACTATATCCTTTAAGATAAATACTAAAATCTTTGTTTTTCATATACAAAGGATCTATGGGAGGATTAGATACACTATAACTAGAATCTAAGCCATCCGAAAATATCACAGGACCACTTTTATCACCCCATGAGTAATAAGGAAGTTTGTTTTTTTCTTTGCTTTCTGAAGCAGTCGTACTTAGACCTCTATATTTATTGGATGCAATCGAATTTCTTGTCACATTAGATACTACTTTTCCATCTCCCATGCAACCAAATACATTTACTAACACATAAAGATATAGAACCCACCTATATCCATTGCTAAGTCTATTAAAAACATTTCCTTTTCTCATTGCATACATCCTATATCAATCTATTTAACTAACTTTAACTATTCAATTCTAAATTTATAATCCGTAACCTAACCACCGTAAAAACATTCAGATAGTATTAGAAATAATTAGTAAACTAAATCCACTAGTTCTTTCAAATCTGGATCACTTTTTACATCTACTATTTCTTCTGCGCTAAATGCTTTCATAATATTAAGTACAATAGATTTCATATTTTCTTCAGACAAATCTGGCATTGTTCTGACCCAAAATGGCATATCTTCTGGCTTATGTTTTGCTTTTTCTATTTCTTTTATGGCCATTTTATAATATGGCATCATCATTTTAAGAACTTCTTTTTTCTGATAGTAATTTAACATTCTAAATAGTTCATCTCGACGATACTCATTGACTCCCCATATGTACTCATTTTCTTCGTTCCATATTTGCCTATACTCTGCAACATTGACACTATATTCAGGAACTATTTTGTCTATAGGAATAGCTTTCAAATCTTTTTCTGTACAATATATTCTGGGTGCACGACACTTTGGTGTTCCAGATTTATAATCAAAAGCAGACATTATAAATAAAGGAAGATCTCCCCAATCCCCTGCAGCAGGTCCATTATCAACATTATCATATCTATAGTTAATGTACTCATCGACAATATTTCTAAATACTTTTTTGACATCCGCAATCAATCCAGCAAGTGCTAAAAGATGATATCTATGATAGTCTCTTCTTATCACCTTATTTATTTTATTATTGTCTTTTCCTAGGTTGATTGTGTATTCTCCATTGGCATTCTTAACAATACGAATTCTATTATCAGTAAGAGTCTTTATGGTAATTACGTTTAAAAAACTTCCATCAGCATCATCGTCATATTCCATACTATAATTCACTAGATCCTGTGGCATGATATTAAATTTATCATCAATACTTAAATCTTGATTAGTAATAGTTCTAAAGTTTATGTCGAAAATAGAACACCACATTTTAGTAAATAAACTAGTTCCTTTCTGACTATCAGCTTCGATCAACTTTTTAATAATTGATAGTTTTGTTGACTGTCGTAAATAAATCAGGGCATTAGATAACGATCGTAATATATCCACTGTTGCAGCTCTGCTTAATATAGGGTTACCATCACTATCTCTTCTGGAATAAATCTCTTGATATATAGAAGAACCGAATAGATTTAGTATTTCATCAGCAGATTTATCTGCCAAACTATTCCTGCAAAGAACATACTGACCTACATAGTAATATCGCATATTATTTGGAATGAACAACTCCGCTCCAGATTTGCCTTCCATATTTTTCTTAACAATATCTGCAATCCTTTTAACTGAATGGTCGTATAGTAAAGGATCAAGAGCTTGTTTATATACATCAAATAATTTAGATTGAAGAAAAGAAGCATTTAATGCCTGAATCCCCTTAAGATCACCAGATTGAACTTTTCCAGACATTATTTCTATTACATCCGGAAGCAGCTTAGTATATTTTGATGATGCCATAGTAGGCTTTAGTTCTTCTAAAATACTAAGACGATTTGCATGAGTGCCAGTACCTAATGAAGAATCATCACTATTATGGATCTTTTGTGAAGAACCGCCTCCACCACAACCTACAACTACACATAATAATAGGTAACTTATAAATTGAATCTTATTTTGAATCATCATAAATCTTCCTTTAACTATTTATAAAAAACTCCATAATCTCTATCTTGATTCCAGGACTCTGGTATAAATATCTTATACATAGTCGTAGGTACAGTCACACTCCCTGAATCCCCTTCAATAGCATCAGTTCTTTTTAAATTCTTTACTAACCACCACATCTCAACTTTGTCTAATTGATTTATTAACCTATATAGTGCTCTTGCACGTGATGTATTATTCCCATTAGAATCAACAAAACCAATAAAGGAGTATCCGTTTATGTATATCACATCAGATGCCAATTCACTCATTAGTTGTTTTCTGCCAACCTGTGACATCTTACTAAAAGCTTTCTCGTATTTATCTGTCTCGGTATTTGCAGAAGAATAGTTTCTCAACATATCCTTAAATAAATTGTCTTTACTTTTCTTAGTAAAGTCTTTTCCATACTGACCCACGTTATCAAACACGGTAAACTTTCTCAAGCTGTTTTCTAATATTGCTGCCAAACATCCAGCTGAATATGTTTTTCCAAACACTTCACCTTCAGTATCCTGAATAATCTTTTCAAACACTTGCCTTAAGTAATGATGAATTATTACTGTCTTCTCATCTTGGTTTTGAGCTACATCACTCAACATAAATTCGATAAGTCTAGCTGCGACACTAAAATTCAATCCTTTAATCATATCTGATACTATATTAAAATTCAGATAGTCACTGTCAACTAAGTTATTATCTTTATTGTCTAATCCTGTATAGATAATATTGATGATTAGAGCTAGACTTGTATTGATATCTGTTTCTAATATTTCCGAGAATGTATTATATAAATTATATGAAACCATCGAGGAAGAATAGTAAATAGATGTAAATGCATTATTGGATTTTGAATTATATGTATCTTTAATATACGCATATGTTAATTTTTTCAACACATCATTTTTACTAGATGCGGTAGTGATAACATTTAAAAACCCGGATGGATTCACTAAATAACTTATGATCCGATTTTTTCCAAAGTTGTTTACATTAAACCAAATGGTAAACAGAAGAGATTCATCTTGCTTTTCCAAATCCGATCTTTTTTCAAGAAATACAATCAGATTTTTATATCCGCTATTAGAACACATTTCCAATCTATCTAGAACTTTCGTCCACCATTGTGCTCTATCATTTTTCTCCAAACCTTTCATTGTTTTAGAAATAGCTTGATACAAATACTTTCCGAAAGTTACACTTTCCTCGTTTATCTCAGAAAACTTTCTAAAATATGTAGTCCAAGTATCTAATAGATTATTTTTATCTTCGTTGTTACTGTAAGATAGTATCTCTTTATCAATTGCATCATTCAACGCATTCATTGCTACTGTTTTTTGATCACTACTAACTACATGGGATTTTCTAGCGGCATTACTGTTATTATCTTTGAAGATTTCATTTCTAGTAATCGCCAAGTTACTTTTGCGAGAGTCATTCATCTGATAATTAAGATTTTTATCTATACGTCCTCCGCAACCCAAAATAAATGTAAACCATACAAAGAAGCAGTATCTCTCTTGATGCATAATTAAATATTTGATAATATAAGTAGAAAGTTTATAATAAACGAATGTTTTAACAGTTTTACAGTAAAACATACAGGTCTCTATCTGATAAACATCTATCTTCAAGACTGGAATTTGAGACAACCAGAAATCGACCAATAAAATTCATTGACTGACAAATATATTTTTATCACGAACTAACCTTTCATGTATCCATTGTTCCACGTGAAACAATTAGTCGATAATTCATTAAATAAAGAATCAAAAAGGAATCCAACGTCACATCTTTCGATATTCCAAATATCAGAGTCGACTAACTTATGCTGTTATTTTCACATGTTTGTTCCACGTGAAACATATTATGATGCTAACAAAACATCTTCTACATTCGTTAAAGAATAGTCAAAAAGATCTGACAACGATTTATTCATTACTTTTCCAAAAGCAATATCTAAACCTGACTTTAAAGAGGCATCATAATTTAAAGCCATCAACCCATATTGTGCAACTTTAAACAAGTGCGGAAATGTTGCATTTGTTAAAGCGTAGGTGCTAGTGTTTGCTACAGCTCCAGGCATATTTGTTACTGCGTAATGAATAACATTCTCAACAGTATAAACTGGATTTTGATGTGTTGTAGGTCGTGTGGTTTCAAAACATCCACCTTGATCCACACAAACATCAACGACTACCGATCCTGGCTTCATACACTTTATCATATCTTTATCAACCAACATTGGGGCCTTAGCTCCGGTCAAATACACCGCCCCTACTACAAGATCTGAATCGCTAATACATTTTTGTATTGAATGGGAATCACTATAGATGCCCATCACATTCGAAGGAAATATTTCAGAAACATATCTCAGTCTATCCATGTTCACATCTAAAACATAAACCGTTGCTCCAAATCCAGCGGCTATTTTAGCTGCATGCACCCCAACAACTCCAGCACCTATGATAGTAACAACTCCTGGCTTAACTCCAGGAACTCCGGAAAGCATTACACCTCTTCCCCCCATAGGTTTTTCTAAATATTTAGCTCCTTGCTGAATACTTAACCTTCCTGCTACTTCACTCATCGGAGTAAGTAATGGATGGGTGCCTCCAGATACTACAGTTTCATAAGCGATACAACATGACTGAGACTTCACCATTGCATCCGTTAGGGACCTAGAAGAGGCAAAATGAAAATAAGTAAATAATATATGACTGGGTTTTATTAATCCAAATTCTGACTCCTGAGGCTCTTTTACCTTTACTACCACCTCGGAGTCAGCCCAAACATCATTTGTGTTTACAATAGTTGCACCCGCATTGATGTATTCTTCATCAGATATCCAAGTGCCTTCACCTGCGCCCTTTTCGATCAACACCTTGTGACCTGCAGATACAAGTGTTTTAGCCCCAGCAGGCGTTAGAGATATCCTATATTCATCGGGTTTTATTTCTTTAGGAACTCCTACAATCATAAACCACTCTCCTAATTAGAGTGTTCCACAAGTGTATCTACTTATCACTATTAGTTTTTAACTTCTAACAATTCTATTTCAAAAACTAATATCTGCCCAGGGGCTATCGAACCAGCTCCTCTTGTACCATAGCCTAAATGCGGAGGAATAATTAATTTTCTTTTTCCACCAGCCTTCATACCCAATAAGCCTTGTTCCCAACCTGCAATAACTCTGTTTTCACCTAATTTTATTGTAAATGGCTCATCTCTATCATAGCTGGCATCAAATTTCACACCATTAATGAATGTCCCTTTATAGTGTACTGTTACCGATTTACCCTTTACAGCTTCCTTACCGGTACCTTCTATAATATCCTCTGAAATTAAATCAAAATTATCAGATCGTTTAACAACTTTCAACAACTTAACATCAAATTTCAGATCCGCATTGGGAGGGATTACACCACCAGCTCCGGCAGCACCATAACCGAGTGATGAGGGAATTTTCAAAGAACGCATTCCTCCTTCCTTCATACCAAGCAAACCTTTATCCCATCCCTCTATAACCTCTCCTGCTCCAACATTAAAACCAAAAGGTTGTTTTCCATTATTCATGTTAGAATCAAAAACAGAGTCATTTGATAAACTTCCGGTATATTCTACGTAAACTCTATCACCAGCTTCAACAGCTACACCTGTACCAGCTTTGATATCATTAATTTCAAGATTTTGTAAGTGAGTATTATTCATATTATCTTTTCCCTCAACACCAACAACCTTATCCACATCTTCAGAATGAGCCACTGATGAGTCTTTTTGATGATCAGAAGTGGATGTGTTATTTTCTGAAAACTCAGAAGAGCTGGTGTTTACCCCTGTCTTAGCATCATCTTTTATGGACTGACCCAAATCATTTGAGTGATCTCCTTTATTGCAACCAAGCAAAAATAGCAAAATAAAAATTTTTTTATTCATTTTTTCCTTTAAGACTCAGTAATGAAATAAATACTGTTTACTAAGCAGATACTTAGAGTATACTATAGATATTAGGGGCGGTTAGCTCAGCGGTAGAGCGTCTCGTTTACACCGAGAGGGTCGGGGGTTCAAATCCCTCACCGCCCACCATGTTATTTTTTAATTCCAATCCACTTTTTAATACTATGTGTAGTAGTATCTCTATTTATTTGTGCAATGGCTTCTGTTAAAGGGATTCCTTTGGGACATGCTTTTACACAATTCTGTGCATTTCCACAACCAGACACACCAGAAGGGGAAGTGAGTTCATCTAAACGATCGCTCTCAAGTGATTTTCCAACAGGATGCATATTAAACAGTAGAGCTTGACCTATGGAATTCGGTCCTATAAATTCTGATTTTTCACTAACTTGTGGACAAGCTTCCATACAACAACCACATGTCATACACCTTGAAAGAGCATACCGGAACTGTCTTACACTATCATCTTGAGCTTGGCCCATTCCCAGATCATATGATCCATCAATTGGTACCCAACCTTTTACCTTAATAAGATTTTCGAACATTCTAGAACGATTCACCTGCAAATCTCTTATTACGGGATATTTCTTCATTGGTTCCAAGGTTACATAATAATTTTCACCTTTTTTTTCAGCTACATCTTCAATTAAAGCAGAACACGCCTGACGAATAACACCATTTACATACATCGTACAAGAACCGCAAACCTCTTCTAGACAAGCAGCATCCCAGGTTGGTGGACTAACATCTTTACCATCTGTGTTAACTGGATTTCTTTGAACATCCATAAGAGCTGAAATCACATTCATTTTTTCTTTGTAATCAACCTGAAATGTTTCCCAAAACGACTCAGTGTTTTGTGAAAGTTTTCTTTTGATTTTTATATATACAACACCATTCATAACATCCTTATAAATATTATTGTTTAAATTAACGAATTTATTCCTGTAATATTAATAATTTTTCAGAATTTATAAATTTCGAATTACATTAACTGTTATATTAAACAAAATAAAGAATCAACTTCCAGTGTAAAATATTGGTTAGAGGTTATAATGTTTTATTTTTCTGCTTTAAAAAACTGGGGAACTGTAATTACAGCACATATTACTCCATTAAAAAAAGATGGCTCTATCTGTTACGATACTTTTTCTAAAATGATATACGATAATGTGACAAAACAGAATGCTACTTCTATTATTGTAAGTGGTACCACTGGTGAATCACCTACCCTTTCAAAAGAAGAGAAACTTAATCTATTACGAACAGCTAAAGATACTCTTGCGGGTAAGGCTTCCGTTTTAATAGGAGCTGGAAGCAATAATACGGAAGAAACACTTCATTTTATTAAGGCTATAGAAAAAGTCGGTGCAGATGGAATCATGCTAGTAAATCCTTATTACAATAAACCAGGTCAAAAAGGACTGGAGGCTCACTATTCATTTTTAGCTGCTAGCACTAGCCTACCAGTAATGCTTTACAATATTCCTGGGCGAACAAGCATGAATATGAACCCAGAAACATTATTTAATGTCCTTGAGAAATGCCCCAATGTTGTTGCTCTTAAAGAATCAGCCGGTGATCTCGATCAGGCATCTTATATTTGCACACATAAACCAGAAAATTTTACTGTTTATAGCGGAGATGATAGCCTCACACTTCCTTACTTATGTATTGGTGCCGAGGGTGTCGTTAGTGTAGCCTCACATGTGGCAGGAGCTGACATATACAAAATGATAGAAGTGTTTACAAAGAACCCAAGAGAATCACTCTCTATACATCAAAAACTTCTTCCTATTTTTCAAATTTTATTCAAATATCCTAGTCCCGGACCTGTTAAATATGTCTTATCACTTCTCGGATATGATTGTGAAAAAATGAGGCTCCCTATGGTAGGATTGAGCAGTTCAGAAAAGAAAGAAGTCTATCATGCTATTCAATACTATATACAAAACACAGAAGTGTTTTTTGTATAACAAACTCAAAACATATAAACAAAAAGAGACCCGTGATATAAATTACGGGTCTCTTTTTAACAAATAGCAAAAATCGTTATTGTGAATCTTTCGGAGCGATTACCAACCTTCTATGTGGCTCTTCACCCTCGCTATAAGTATTTATTCCTTTCGTTGACTGGAGTGCTTGGTGAACAACTCTTCGATCAAAAGCAGGCATAGCATCTAAAACAGCTTCTTCCTTACGTTGCTTTACTTCTTTTGCGATACTTGATGCCAATTTCTTTAAAGCTTGCTCTCTCTTGTTTCTAAAATTATTACCATCCAAAACAACTCTCACAAAAGAACCAATACGCTTAGAAGTAATCTTATTTAATAAGTACTGAAGACCATTAATGCCGTTTCCATACTTTCCTATTAAAAAAGAAACATCCTTTCCATCAAGCTCTAAATGAACATATTTCCCAGACACATTCTTAAGCTTTACATCTGCTGTTAAACCAGAATTTACAAAAAACTCCTTTGCTAAAGAAACCACTTTTTCTACTGTATCAGCATCGATACCCGAACCCTCTTTTTCTCCATCAGCAGCATCTTCTTGAAGTTTAGAGGTACTCTCAACCGTTTCACTGGAAGATATCTTCTTAACGGATGCTTTTACCCTAACCTGTCTTCTTCCAAAAAGCTTTCTAATCTCTTCTAAAACCTCAACCTCAACCTGGTCCAAGGTTACACCCAATTTATTCGCTGCTTGAATAGTTGCATCTTCAACATTTGCAGCTGTTATCTCTATAGACTCTAACATTTCATTCACTTTTAAATTCCCTTTACTTCTTTTTTTTAGGTTTATGTTTTTTCGGAACACCTGTTTTATCAAAAACCTGAGAACCGCTAATATCACTCAACAAAACATCTTTGCCATCAGCACCTTTTTTAATTAATGGAGGCGCGGGTAATCGATGAGCTCGTAATGTTTGCGCTGTTGAGAAAATACTTGTAAAGATCCAATACAAAGTAAACGCTGAAGGGATAGGCCATGTTAACATAAAGAATGTCATCATAACACCTGACATTACACCTATCATTCTTTGTTGTGTCGTATTACTCGGATCCTGAACAGGGGATAAAAACATAGCTAAAGTTGTTAGAACCCCATGGATAATAATAAGTGGTACATCTTTGTGACCCAAACTCGGAGCTATTAACCCATGATTTAAGGAAGGAAATGCGCTATTAATGCTATCTGCTATAGCAGGGTTTATCCATAAAAATGTTCCATTTGTAAATTCTATTTTATAACGAAGCATACACTGATAAATACATAGGAAAAGAGGTAGTTGTATAAGAGCAATAAGACAACCAGATGCTGGATTCACCCCATACTCCTTATATAACTGCATTTGTTTAAGCTGCAAATCTTGTCCACTATACTTGTTTTTTAATTCGTTAAGTAAAGGTGATAATTGTGACATCTTTCTGCTTAGCATTAATTGCTTTTGAGAAACAGGCCATACCACAGCACGTACTACTATGGCAAGTAACAATGCCGCTACGCCATAACTAAACCATGGTATTCCACCCGTAACAGTAACGAGTGAGTTAATAAGCTGCCAACCAGGTATAAACCCCCAAACATAATTGTTTTTATTCCAATCTTTCAGGGTTTCTGTTACCTTTTTATATAAATCACTAGCACTATATTCAGCAACGACATTTCCGCTTTTATCTTCTATTTTATGAACTAGTTTCCAACAAGATTTATTTTGGTAGTCATATTCATAATTAAATAGAATTTGATGGGCATCTTGCATTTTTTGAATATCTTTCTTCTTTAAAGCTGCTTGATATTTAATATATGCAGAGGTAACAACACCATCCATAAGTTGCTCTAGGTAGGTATCAGATGAAAGTTTGTCATCTTTTTTAAGTAAATCCGCATATGTATCTAAGTTTTTCTGCACAGATTCATCATCTAAGTTGGTAACGGAACTTTTTATATCACTTAGAACATTACTGGGTTGAGGTTCTTTTTGATCGTTTTTAAAACCTCCGGTAAGCAATTGATATCCAAGATAAATGGTAATAGTCCAAAGAGCTATCTGTAAAAAGTAGGACAGGTTACCCTGTGATGATGGTTGATTCTTATTTACACTCATATTGTTATTCTGCTGTTGTTAATGTAGTTCTAAACACATTCTCATTGTCAAGGCAGAGGATCATGACCACTGCCACCATAGGGTCTGCAACGGAGTATCCTTTTTGCAGTTAAAAAAAGAGCCTTTACAAAAGGATATTTTTTAAATGCCTGCATACCATACTCTGAGCAGGTGGGAACAAAACGACACATCTTCAATAAAGGTACTTGCTTGTAGCACCGAATCAAAAACAGAGCCATCTTATTTAATAACACGTCTTTCTCTCTCGATATTATAGGTGTGACCAAATGTTAGATTAATTATCTCCATAATTGCTGAACTAACATCTCTTTTCCCCATATCTGTATCCCATTTTCTTACGAGTATTACATAATCATACCCTTCGGGAAAAAGGTGTTGGGCATCTAGAGCAGCCATCTTGGCACATCTACGAATCCGATTTTTATAGGCGTGACAGCCAAGTGATCGAGAAACAGTTACACCAACCTTACCTGAACCAGGTTTCTTAAAGAGTACTATCGGCCCGAAACAGCTTCTAGAACTCTGTTGAAAAATCTTTTTATAGTCAGATCGTGTTGGTGTATTCATGTAACATGTTGTTTATTTAGCCGCAGACTTTGCTGCTAATCTCCATCGTCCCTTTGCTCTTCTTCGCTTGAGCAAATTTTGACCGTCTGTTGTTTTCATCCTTGTTCGAAAACCGTGTGTTTTATGCTTGTGTCTGTTGTTTGGTTGATATGTTCTTCTCATAATTTTTCACACTATATTCCTATCTTAACAATATGGTACCCGATATTGTTTCTGAGGTCTACAGGATTATGAAACTCAAGCAATAAACCCAGCCGCTAAGAATGTTTGCAAAACTAGTATTTTGCACAGTGCAGTAAAGATATTGTTCTCCGATATATATACTGTATGGGTGTACAAAAAGTCAATGGCACCACTGGAACGATAAGGATGTCGAAAGCGGCTGCAATGGTGCCGAAAAACGGAAAGGGGCCACTTTCATCCTTATCAACGACTATTAAAAACCTTCGCCTAAAAACGAAAGTTTCAAGGGGACTTAATATTAAAGCATAATTAATATTCGACTAAGGAAATAAACCTTACTAGAACTACTGCATATCCAAGGAAGGAAATTGCAGTAGTTCTTTGTTTTTAATAAAGCTGTAATGTTATAATCTATTTATGAGTAACTTCAAAAAACTCGCTGTTTTATTGAACAATCACACATACATCCCATCCCTTATACTTTCAGGTGTATCCTTTGCATTAGGGTATTTTTTTTCCTTTGCTGTTTTTCTGGTTTTTGGATCTATTTTTTTAATTGATGCTATTGTTTTATTTTTTTACAAGTTAAAATTCAATAAAAGCCCTTCTATCCTTTCTTGGAAAAATAGTTGTATCATGTACAGTTATATACTCCTTGGTCTTGGAATTTATGGAAACCCGTTTATTGGGGGAGATGATGCAATTAAAGATAGAACTCAAGTGGGGGGTTCTGACTTTTACATCATTTATCTATCTGTTGCTCTTGCTGTATTTATCAATGGGATCATCAATCATCTACAAACGCAAAAAGCCCAGAAAGAACATACGGGATCGATGAGCAATTTAGATGGTTTGTTTTAATCCCATATGATCTAAATAAATCCGATACTGTTCCAGATTATCAACATCTATACCTATTTCTGTATATTTAGTAGGTATTAATTTTGTTTGTGTTCCCAAAATACTAGATGTTTTCTTTTCTATATAGGATTGAGATAAGATAGAAGGATATATTTTTGAGAATATCAACCGTGATAACATTTCTACTCCTGCCATCTTGGCAAGAGCTAATGGTGATTTTCTGTTTTGATAAGCCTGCTCTATAAGAGGGAAACTTTTTTTGAGGTTTTCTTTGGAAACTAAAGCTAGGTTTCCACCAGTATAAACTCCCTCCTTTATCTTTATACTTGTTCTTGGTATTGGAGGGAATCTGTCTAATTCTTTTCCTAGCTTTACGATAGGATAACAGATGGAATCTTGTAATGTTGATGCTTTTAGACATTCGTCTATAAACCCATTGACAGCTTCTTTGTGAATAAAGGGCATATCGATCGTGATATATAGAAGCTGGTCGTTTACGGAGGCACCCAGGCCTGCTAAAACACTTTCTAAAAAGGTCGTTCCAGGAGGAACTGTGCGCACTCCCTCTATAGAGGTGTGCTTGCTTACTAGGATGATTTCATCTAGATCAGACAATGCTTTAATGGTGTTTTCTAGAAATGTCCCGTTGGAAGTGATCCAGGTTGATCTATCTGTGATTGAACCTGACGTACCTGCGAGTATAATACCTGTGATATTTTTCATGTCCTATTCTTTTTTTTTCTTCTACTATTTATATTACTTTAGAAGTTTTATCTCAGGCAGACAGGGTCTTTAATTGCATGGGGTTGAAGGAGTTCTGTTGATATTTTCTTTTTATGGTTTAGGTTCTCTGAATTCGTGGGTTTTAAAAAAATTTGGAAGCTTTATATGATTGAATTCTTTAGATTCTAAGTAGAAGGTTAGATACTTACCGGCTTGAGTTATCCACTTATCCCCATTTTTTTATGTGGATAAGTTTCCTTGGTTTTGTGTACTTATTCGGATTTCTGTTATTTTTAAAGATATTCCAGGGAGATTATTTAATGTTTTGAGTATCTCTTCTTTGTGAAAGTGAAGTTCTTGATTCCATGCTGAGTTCTCTGAATATAACCACAGTGTACCATCGATAAAATCTACTGGGTGTGAGTTTTGACCTGTTTTTCCAGGGAATAAATTTTTCCAGTTTAAAAGTTCTCTTTTTAGATGGATATGAGGAACGATTGGTTTTTTGGTTATTTCGTTTTCTAGGACTGCGGAGATTTTTTTCATGGAATTCCTAATATTAAGATACTATAAAATCTTTAGGAATGGGTGAGCTTTTTCTTTGTTTTTGTGAGTTATCCCCATGTCATATATATAATATATTGTTCTATTTTCTTATTGTTCTTATTATTAGAGAGTGGATAACTTGTGTATAAGGTGGTTTAGACAGGATGGATGGGAGGTTTTGGGTTCACTGGGCTTTTAAATAGCACTAGAATGGGTGTGGGAAAGGTTGGGGGGAAGTGGGTAATTTGTTAGGTGGTTTTCCTCAATGAATGAGGATAAGTGGGAAAGATGATGTTTATTCACATCTTTTCATGTGGGTTTAGAACAGCACTATTTCTCTTAAAAGAGGTGGAAGATCCTTGGGATCTTCGAGCAATATCGGTCATAATGAAAGAAGTAGCCTCTCAAAGGTGTTGATATATCTTGATCGTGAAGGTGTTTGGGAATAACTGTCAATGTTTAGGTCCTTTTCACGAAGAGGAATCTACTTGGAATGATACAGGGAGTGAATTTTGAATAAATCCGCAAAAAGTTTATTTTTAGCAATGATAGCCGTTTTATTAGCGCTTGGTTTGATGAATATGTTTGGTGAACAGGGTGGCTTGCAAATTGCTCAGTCGAATGACAGAAAATTAAGCTATTCAGAGTTTAGAAATGAAGTCGAAAAAGGGAATGTTAAAAGTGCTAACTGGCAATTAGAAGAGATTTCTGGCGTACTTATCGATGGAAAAAAGTATGTAGCAAAGGTTTTTGATGTAAATACCATACCTGCAGCCGGATTAATTGAGTTACTGGATAAGCATCATGTCTCTTGGCAGCCCAAAGATCCTCCTATGGTTGCTAAACTGGTTAATTTTCTGTCTATGTTTACTTTTCCGTTAGTTCTGTTCTTTTTAATTTATTTCTTGTTTATAAGGCCAGCCCAGTCCGGAGGGAACAGCGCTCTTAATTTTGGAAGAAGTAGAGCCAAGAGAATGTCAGAAGATACTAAAAAAGTAACCTTTGCTGATGTTGCTGGTATTGATGAGGCAAAAAATGAGCTTTCAGAAATTGTCGACTTCCTGAAGAATACAAAAAAATATGGGAATTTGGGTGCCAAAATTCCGAGAGGGATTCTCTTGACTGGTTTACCTGGAGTGGGAAAAACCCACTTAGCAAGAGCTATCGCTGGTGAAGCAGGAGTTCCGTTTTTTCATATCAGTGGTTCAGATTTTGTCGAGATGTTTGTTGGGGTAGGAGCTGCAAGAGTAAGAGATTTATTTGAAACCGCAAAAGCCCAAAAGCCTTGTTTAGTATTTGTGGATGAAATCGATGCCGTTGGAAGACAGAGAGGAGCTGGACTTGGAGGTGGACACGATGAACGAGAACAGACATTAAATCAACTGTTGGTAGAAATGGATGGTTTCGATCCAAATTCAGGTGTTATTCTCATAGCAGCAACCAATAGACCAGATGTACTCGACCCGGCATTGCTGAGACCAGGCCGTTTTGATAGACAAATAGTGGTTGAGCCACCTGATGCAATTGGAAGAGAGCAGATATTAAAGATTCATGCTAAAGATAAAAAAGTTGATAACGATATTAAGTTTGATATTATTGCAAAAAGAACGGTTGGTTTTACAGGTGCTGACTTAGCAAATGCTTTAAATGAGGCTGCATTGATGGCTGCCCGTCATGGAGATAAGAAAATCAAAATGCACCACCTAGAAGAGGCTCTAGACAGAGTAATAGCAGGTCCTCAAAGAAAGAGCAGAGTGTTGGATGGTGAAGAAAGAGAAATTATAGCTTATCATGAAGCAGGCCATGCAATTGTAGGAGAGGTTTTAGACGAGTGTCATCCTGTTCATAAAGTAACCATCCTTCCAAGAGGAATGTCTCTTGGTTCAACTTGGTCCAGACCTGAGAGTGACAAATATTTAGTGAGCAAACAAGAGCTATTGGATGATATCTGTATGACTCTTGGTGGAAGAGCTGCTGAAGATGTTGTTTATAACAAGATATGGACAGGTGCAAGTAGTGATTTACAGCGTGTAACAAGAATTGCTAGATCCATGGTTTGTGAGTATGGGATGAGTGAAAAACTAGGAACCTTGGCATTAGGCAAGAAAGATCGTAGCCCGTTTCTTGGAAGAGATTATAATCATGATGTGAGAGATTATTCTGAGGAAGTTGCTAAAGATATAGATAAAGAAGTCCACTCTATAGTGGAAACTTGCTATAACAAAACGAAGAAAGTTCTCGTTGATTATAGAAAACAGCTAGATGATTTAGTAAAGCTGCTTCTTGAAAAAGAAACGATAGACAGAGAGGAATTTCTGGCAGTTATTGGTCTTCCTGATAGAAAGACTAACATTAAGCAGAGTGCAGATACTAAAACATTACGTACTTCAGAATTAATGGAAGAGAAGTCCGTAAAAAAAGCTAAATCTAAAACAGATACAGAAGAGATATCTGCAGATGGACTTTCACCTGAAACAATTTAGTTGTTTTTTAATACACTAAATATTTTTTATGAACGTATATATATGTATGTTAAATTAAAAGAGTACTTATTGATCTTCCTTTATATGATACTTAAAATGGTTTACTGGTAATGATATCATTACCAGTAAAGGTGTTCTGCTAACTTGTTATTATTACATGTAATTTTTGTGCAAAGAACTCTTTGGTTTCCTCTTTCCATCCAGAGGTTAAGTATGAATAAACATCTGCAAGATCCTGATTGTCGGATTCACCTTTGTTTTTAAATAATTCTGCAAGTGCTCCTTTAGCAATTACATCACCTTTAGCTTGGACAAATTCTGCTAAAAACTTTGCTGAATCTGTGCTTGTTTTTTGATCTAAATTAAACTCATTTAGTTTTGATTGTGTATAAGGTTGGTATGTAGCATCGGCTGGATTTTTACCTGTAAGAGGATTATATCCTACCGGTAATTTTTGTTTAGATTGTGCTGTCAGCTCCCAAATTCCACTGTTATTCTTAGTGTATGTTACGTTATAGTTAGATGTAGCAGCTTTATTAGTTGTCAGTAGCTCTGATGCGGATTTACCGGTTTGGATGGTGTATAAATTTGTATCTGTTACTTCAAATTGTGTAGATCCAAAAACATCAGCTAATTTCTCTGCGACACCGACTGTAAAAAGTCCTCCAAAATCCATGGAAGATGCACTGCTATCTGAACCAACGAGTTTTATTGACTTACCGCCAACTTGAGTTTCTCCAACGGATTGTTTATTTGCGTTGCTAGAAGCGTTGTTGCCATCTTTACCAAAATGGAGAGAGATGCACCCAGTGAATAATGTGCCTAGAATGGTAGCCCCAAATAATTTCTTATACATAGTACTTTATTTATTGGTATAAAAAAAACCTGGAATTACTGTAAGTACTACTTAAAAATAAAAAAACGGACAGTTTTATGAACCATCCGTTTTAATATTTATTAAATTTTTTATGCAGCTAATGCTTGTTTTACAATATTTTCAAATTGTGGCATATCTGCAATGGCTAATTCGCTTAACATTTTTCTGTTAATCTGAATACCCTTTTCTGTCATTTTATGAATGAAATCGTTATACTTTACTCCACATGCATCACATGCAGCAGAAAGTCTCACAATCCATAATCTTCTGAACTGTCTTTTTTTAGCCCTTCGGTCTCTAAAGGCGTACTGACCAGACTTTAATAATTGCTCGTTTGCCCTTCTAAAGACGTTCTTTTTTCTTCCCCAATATCCCGATGCAGCTTCAATGACCTTTTTATGTCTTTTTTTTCGCATCGTACCGCGTTTAATTCTTGCCATAATCCTTACCTCTATAAAAAATTACATTACGAGTAATCTTTTTATTCTTTTTGTCTCACCCTTTGAAATTACAGGTTCTAGTTCTAATCTTCTTTTTTGTGAACCACTCTTATGAAAGAACATGTGGTTGTTATGTGACTTTCTTCTAGTGATTTTTCCAGATCCTGTAACTTTAAATCTTTTCGCTGCTGTCTTGTGTGTTTTTATCTTTGGCATTTGTATCACCTTTGTTTGGACTATTTTGATCTTGTCCGTTTGTGCTATGTATGCTGGCACTTTTTTGTGACTGAGGAGCAAGCATCATGGTCATTAATCGACCTTCCATGTTTGGTTCTTTTTCAATCACACAAAATTCTTCTAGTTTATTAGCAAAATATTTTAATTTCTGTTTGCCAATTTCAGGATGTACAATTTCTCGTGCCCTAAACTGACATATTACCTTAACTTTATGTCCGTCTGCAAGGAACTTTTGTGCATGTTTAATGTTATGACCTAGATCATGTTCAGAAGTACCTGGTCTGAACTTGATACTTTTAACATCCAGGGTCTTTTTCTTGTTCGATTTTTTTAGTTTTTCCTGTTCGTATTTGTATTTTCCGTAATCAATGATTCTTGCAACAGGAGGTTGTGCGGTTGCCGCAACTAGTACTAAATCTAGTCCAGCTTCCTTTGATAGTCCTAAAGCTTCCCTGGAACTCATAACTCCAAGTTGAGCTCCATCAGTTCCAACAATTCTTAGTTCACGAATACGTAAACATCTTTCATTAATCATAGGCCCTTCAGGCCTAGGCATTCTTCGTCTTACAAATTTTGCTATATTTTTTCCCCTTTTAACTAATTATTAGTCATTTTTAATTCTATCTATACCAATTATATCACTATTGGGCTCATAATCATTCAATGAAACATACTAATTGTAAAAGTTACTTCTGTTAATTAAATGCATCGTATTGCCTTGGAGACGTCATGAAAATAAGTGTTATAGGTGCTGGAACCATGGGAGCGGGAATCGCTGCTCATCTAGCTAACTTAGATTTTGAAGTAAAGCTTTTTGATATTGATACAAAAGCTGCTAAAAAAGGGTTAGCAAATATGATGGCTGCAAAGCCTGCTCATCTGTATGCACCAGATAAGGCTAAGAATATTTCTTGTTACTCTTTAATAGAGGATCTGAATGAACTATCAGATGCTGATTGGATTTGTGAAGCCGTTTTTGAGAAGTTTGAAGTAAAAACAGATGTTTATCGACGTATAGCACCTTATATTTCATCTACATGTATGTTTAGTACAAATACAAGTGGGTTAGAGATTAATTTATTAGCAGAGAAAATGCCTCACGATCTTAAAAAACGATTTATGGGAGTTCATTTTTTTAACCCACCAAGATATTTAAAACTTATAGAATTAATACCTACTCAGTTTACTTCTAGAATAGAAATCGATAAAATGACACGCTTTCTAGAAAAAAAAGTAGGAAGAAGAGTTGTCTTAGCTAAAGATACTCCAGGATTTATCGCAAACCGTTTTGGAATGTGGTCGATGTATCGTGCTGTGGAGCTAGCAGAAAACTTAATGTTAAGCGTAGAGGAGGTCGATTATTTAACAGGGCCTTTAATTGGAAGACCAAAAAGCGCAAGTTTTAGATTAAATGATATTGTTGGATTGGATATTATGGAAGATATTGCCCAGAATATTATTTCACGGTGTCCGAAAGATCCTTACATTGAAACTTTCAATAATGTTAAAAGTATAAAAGCACTTATTGAGAAAGGTTGGATAGGGAACAAAAAAAAGGCTGGTTACTATAAAAAAAGAGGAGAAGACTTATATTATCTGGATCTTAAAAGGATACGATATAAAAGTATAGAAAAACCTACTCACAAAGATATTCAATTATTACTCAAGCTTACATTAAAAGATAGGATGCCTAGGTTGCTGGAGATAGATCATAGGTATGGTGAATTTTTTAAAGAATATCTTACATCTTCTTTAAAATATGCGAATTATTTAAAAGAAGAAATTTCTCACTCTATTTCTGATTTTGATGAGATTATGCAATGGGGATTTGGTTGGGAAGCCGGACCTTTTCAAATGATTGATATGATAGGACCTGGGAAAATCCTTGCTTCGAATAAGCTTTTTTATCAACATCAGACGATTTTAAACTTTTCTGGTAAGTATGTTCCTAAAACCACTAAGGATGATTATAAAACGATAGATGAATATCCGCTTATTAAGAAATCATTAGGATTTAATATTCGTGAATTAGATAGTGGCGTTAAAGCCATCGCTTTAACATCTAAAATGGGTGTTTTAAATCCTGATATGTGTAAAAGATTAAGAGAGGTTCTCGAAGTATCTCCTGTAGGATGTAAGTGGGTGCTTTGTTCTGAATCACAAGCTTTTTCTGCAGGTTTTAATTTAGAATTTTTCTTAACAAATGCCAAAGAAAAAAAATGGAGTGTTATTAATAATGGCTTGAAGGAACTTCAAAAATTGAGTATGGCATTACAGAAGAAGAGAGTGGTTGCAGCGGTCCATGGATACTGTCTAGGAGCTGGGCTGGAAATTGCTTCTGCATGTCATAAAATACTTTTACATCCTGAGGCAAAACTAGGCTTTCCGGAAATAAATGTTGGCTTACTTCCAGCAGGAGCAGGTACATCCAGAATGCGAATTTGGTATCAATCCGATATAACCAAACTTAAAAGTATAGCGTTGCAAATTATACGTGGTGCCATAACAAAAAATGGATACGATGGGTATGGTGCAGGATATATTAGAAAAACAGATACGATATTAACACATCCAGATACTCTGATATCGGAAGCAATTTATCATTCACTCCATTCTGATTATTATGATTTAGATCTAAAAAATTGGGAAAATTTTCAGAAAAAAGAAATTTCCAATATTAAAAATGATATCGAAGAAGTATGTGAAAAAGAGGATATATCTCCTTATTCCATTGAAATATCCGACAAAATATTGCAAATTTTCTTTGATGCACATAGTTGGGATGAGGCGTTAAGTCTTGAGCGTGAATTGTTTATTCAATTATTGCAGAATTCCAAAAGCATAGATCGGATTTACCACATGTTAAGAACTGGTAAATATTTGAATAACTAGCAGTTTCATTTTCATGAAAAACTAGTAAAGAAGTATCTACCAACCTAGATTACAGTACTTAATTATTTATTATCTTTCTTTCTTTCTTTCTTTCTTTCTTTATCTCTTTCTTTCCTTCTTTTTAACTTTATTTCATTCTCTATTCTCTCTATTTCTTTTTTTTCATTGTGCCATTCATTTTTGCAGATAGCTTTACTTGTTTTTTTAAAGAGTTCCGTGTGAAAAAAATTTGTTGGTGAATAGTTCTGTAGGTCCGTATCATCGCTGTACTTCCATAACAGATATTCATAATCGCAACAGAATCCCGATGAGCAACAAATTATGATTTTTGGATAAAAAGATGTTAAAGAATTATGAATGCAAATTTCTTGACTAGTGCAAAATGTATAGGGGCACCATGGTTTCCAATCGCAAGTAAATGTAGAATATATTACTGTTGATAGACATCTGAGACTGCTATAGGCAAAACACGTAGAATAGAAAACTGCATAATATGGCACTCCAAATAAGCCAGCAGTAAATCTTCCAGTAACTTTAACGCAATCTCTGCATGGAATATCTGGCAAGGCAGCAAGTATATGATTATCTCTGGTGATGGCTACAATGTCTCCCGATTCATTTTTATGGAATGAATATGGCCCATCTTTACACTCATCAGGAATGGTTTTTGGAATCTGTCTTACTCCACAAAAACAGCATCCTCCCCCATATATAAAATCATCATCTAGCTCATTTTTTTCTCTAGTCCAAGTAATATCTAAACAGCAACATGGTGGACAAGCCCTTGAATATTCTGTAATATATCTTTCCTTATCTATTTTTTCAGTATTATGACATAGATATAGATAAGGAAAACATGATGAACAGATACCTCTAATTGTTTGAATACATGATTTTTCTTGATTATTTTCTTGCTGATGATCCATTTGCAAGACTCCTGGAGGAACTATTTCTGGTTGGTGTGTATGTTGAGATAGATTGGTTTTACAACATTCAATACGATCTTCTCTATTAGCCAATTCTATTTGCTGTTGCATAGAGGTTGATGTTTGAGAATGATATTTAGTATCTGGTTGAGAAGTAGACTTTCTTTTATGTTCTGTAGAATGATGAAGAGTAGAACTTCTATTTGATCTACGCACTCTTCTAACATGGGAAATACGTTTCTCGTTAGAACCCCGGGTTATCTGTGAATCTGGTGTCCTGATTTTTTCATCATTTGAAAATATTAATGATAGTGTCAATAAGCAAAAAATAAAACAGGATGATTTGTATATGTTCATTATTAAGAAATTGTACAATGCATTCAGGGTTTATGTCTATAAAATATATATTAGTTTATTCAATTATTGCAGAATTCCAAAAGCATAGATCGGATTTACCACATGTTAAGAACTGGTAAATATTTGAATAACTAGCAGTTTTAAATTTAAAAAAAAGAATGATAAAGAAACACTCAGCATGGAATATTTATCCTTCTATCCCGTGAAATTGAACCCATCCGAATCTAGAGATGCTATAAATATCATAAGTTACAGGTTGAGAGTTTGCGTTTGGCTGGAGTTGTTTATAGCCTACATGACGAAAATGGAGTTTAATAGGTATCGATTTTCCTTTGTCGTTTTTCTCTTGAACATCTATAGAAATGTAATCCATCATTCCGAGTTTGAAGAAATTCCCAATAATTTTTTTAAGTATGGTCAGAGATTGTTCTTGTGAATAACTATGCCTACCAAACATATATGATAATTTTGTATGTCCTGGGTCTAATATCTGATTAAAGTGAAATGTCATGGTGCCCATCATGCTATTTTTGGAGTAGATAAGATATACAAGTTCCCTTCCTAGTTTTCTTTGAACGATGGATTGTTCTATAATTTTTTTAATATCAGATTCAGTGGTGAATCGATTGATCCATTGAATCCATTCAGATAAGTATTCACGATTCATCTGAATAAACTGAGTAAACATTTCTAAATCTTGCAATGAAACAAGCCTGGCAGAAATGTTTTTTTCTGGATTAATAAGTATTTTCTTTTGAATTCTTTTGAAATATGGATTTTCCATATGAACACAATAGTTTTATCGGAATCTGAAGTTTGTTTTTAAGAGCATTTGAGCATATAGTAAAAACTTTTTCATTCGCTGTTCATAGAAATAATAAAAAACTTCAAACGATAATAATCGAATTCTAGTATTATATATGTAATAGGTGTTATCCTGATAGAAAGATTGGTTACTTATATGATGTTGAGGTCAATGTGCAATTAGTGCGAGCAATAACATCGAGACTAATGTATGCTGCAGTAAGTTTATTTTTTGTCTCTGTGGTTACGTTTATGGCAGATAGTATTAGACCAGGAGGTGCAGAGTATGCACTCGCAGGTGAAAAAGCTACAAAAGAAACCATTGAAAGAGTAAGGAAATTACTAGGGAAAGATCAGAAATGGTACGTTAGATATGTTAAATATATCAAGAATGCTGCTAGGTTGAATTTTGGGAACAGCTATTATGGAATTAAAGAACCAGTTTTCGATATTGTAAAGCGTAATATACCCATGACGGCTAGACTCGCATTCTGGGCAGTTCTACTTTCATCATGTATAGGGATAACTCTGGGTGTTATTGCGGCAGTGTACCAATTAAGAACTGCTGATAAGTTGATTCTCTTCTTCAGTACTTTTGGTACAACTATACCTAGTTTTGTTTTAGCTCCTATTTTAACAGCTGTATTCTGTACAAATTTAAATTTACTGCCTATTAACTGGGAAGTTTATCGAGACCTTCCAGATTTTTATTACCTAGTGTTGCCCGTAAGTATTATGTCTTTAGGACCCTCTGCGCGTTTAACTAGAAATACTCGAAGTTTAATGATAGATGTTTTACATCAGGAGTTTATCAGGTTTGCAGTCGCAAAGGGAGTTCCTAGGTGGAAAGTTATTATTAGACATGGTCTCCGAAATGCAATCATGCCGATTATTACTCAAATAGGAATGATGCTAGGGGGATTATTATCTGGTTCTTTTGTTATTGAATCTTACTTTACTTTGCCTGGAATTGGAAAGGAAGCAGTCGAATCGATTAAAAGAGGAGATACTCCTGTTTTGATAACGATTACTTTGGTGGGGGCAACCATCTTTGTTGTTTCTAATTTGATAGTGGATATTTTATTGCCTATTCTTGATCCTAGAATTCGGGAGGCACAAGTATGAAGGTAAGTAAGTTCTTCTGGATTGGTTTAGTTTTTCTTGTTGGGTTAATACTGTTTGCTGTTTTTGGACCAAGCTTTAAGCATCCTTATAGTGATATTGTCGCAAATCCTCATCAACCAGCAAGTTTGGAGTATTGGTGTGGAACTGATGAGCAAGGGAGGGATGTATTTGCAAGATTAGCTATGGGGGCTAGGTATTCCCTGCTTATAGGTCTCACCGTTCAGATCATTAGCTTATCGATTGGAGTATTTATGGCAATATTAGCTGTTTACGCTCATAGGATAATCGGACAAGTCGTTATGCGATTTACCGATGCCATGTTTGCTTTTCCTGATCTACTATTTGCTTTTTTAATTATAGGAGTCTGGGAAGGATCGAACGATGATGGTGTATTACCTGTTATTGTTGCTTTAAGCTTAAGTGCATGGCCAAGTACAACTCGATTAGTAAGATCACTATTAGTTTCTTTGAGAGATCAAGAGTTTATTGTTGCTACTCGAGCTTTAGGTGCTAGCACAGCATATATTGTCTTAAGACACGCTATTCCACAGATGATTCCACTACTATTAACCGATAGTATAATCGATTTAGTGAGAACAATTATGGCTGAAAGTACTTTAAACTTTTTAGGCATAGGAATAAAGGCTCCAGAGCCAAGTTGGGGTAATATGATTAATAATGGAAGGCAGGATATGAATTCTCATCCAATGCAGTTATTCTGGCCTTGTTTTATACTAAGTAGTACTATTTTTGCCCTGAGCTTTGTAGGGGATGGGTTAAGAAATATACTTGATCCTAGAAATAGAGTGACATATAATAAAAAATAATTTGGGGATATAGCTCAGCTGGGAGAGCGCTTCCATGGCATGGAAGAGGTCACGGGTTCGAATCCCGTTATCTCCACCATTTTAAATATTGGAATTAAGAACTTTCGTTAACTTTCCTTTACTATTTTTAATTAAAATATGTTTTTAAGCCAATATTCTATAATAGGGTTATGAATTTTAATGCTTTTTCTTTTATGTATTCATTTCGAAGAACACCAGTAACAATATCTTTGGTGTTTTTGTCTGTTTTATGTTATATCATTGATGTAGCTTCAGGTGGAGCTCTGTATAATATTTTTTCATTTCAACCGTTGATATGGTATGAAAGTTTATATACAATGCTTACATTTCCTCTGGTAAATGATACTGCAGTTTTAAACATGATATTGGGTGCTTTTGTTTTGTATTTTATCGGTACCTCGGTAGAGTATGAAATAGGTCCGATGAAAATGTTGAGTTATTTACTAACAATTTCCCTGATTCTTTCAAATTGTGCCTTGATTAGTTATTACATTTCAGGTCATCATGAAAGTATGGCAGGTTTAACTATTATAACTTCATGTTTATTTGTGGTTTGGGTTGCAAGAAACATGGATAAAAATATTAACTTTTGGGGAATAATTCCTATGTCAGCGAAAGTTTTCGGAGTATTGATTGTATTATTAACGGTTTTCACCTTAAGATGGCCCTTGTCTGCACTGGTCCTTATTCCTCTTGGGATATCTTACTTATTTGCTACAGATAGATTCAGCTTCTGGAAGTATTCTGGTTTTGGATTTTTTGATAGGAAGAGGCAGAAAAGAAAGCAAGAAAAAGAATTCAAGCAGTATTTGGATGCTGTACACAAAAGGCAACAAGAACGAGAAGAGCAAGAAAAGCTTCGGAAGCTCTTTGAAAGAAGTTTTGGTAAGGATTATGACGGAATGGCTGATGATAATTCTTCCAGTAAAGAATGATCTATTAGTTTCTTATTCTTTACTGGATTCAGTATAGTGATGTTGGATTATTAATGTAGTGAAGCTAATGCGTTATTTATACTGGTATTTTGAATTGCAGTTTTAATTGCTAATTCTTCTTCAGGAAGAGTATTTCTAGGAGTTTTTCCATTCTCAATTAATTTGCTGTAAACTCTGCAGTCATTCCTTCCTACGATACTGGAGATAAGAATTCCATTATTATCATTATTAATCATAGCGAGTGCAAAACTTTGATCTCCGCCGATGTTTTCGAATGCATTAAATCTTACGAACCCTATTTTTTGTAGAGAACCGTTTGCTTTTTTATGTAAATGTGTGTAGTTTTTATTTAGTGTTACAAGCTGGTCGGAAATATATTCAATAGTAAGGACTTGCTCTTGAAGCATTTTTTCTAAGTTATTTTTGTTATTACCTTTTAATAAAACTTTCCATTTTTTTTGGAGGTTAGCGTTTCTTTTTAATGTGTATAGAGTAATTAATAATAAAAATAATATTATAGATGAATTAGCTATGATAAAAAGTTCTGTGTTCTGATTAACAAATGATAAAATTTCTGTAATGTCCATCGATGCCTCTTAGAAAGTAATGACCAACTCGTCTATTTTAAGTTGATCTATGATTTATATTCAGATTTTACTACAATTTGATTAGTATTCATTTGTGCTTGATATATGAAGTTCAGTTTTATTTAATTAATTTATATTCGATTTATGCTGGGGTAAAATTATACTAGATTATAGCTAGTTAAGTATTAATTAAATTTCAAGGCTCACATATGGAAACAGTAGTAGAAAAATTAGATACATGTAATATTAAGATTAAAGTCACTTGCTCTCCTGAAATAGTAAAGAAGGGATACAACAAAGCCTATAGAGTGCTATTTAAAAGATTGCGACCTGCAGGTTTTAGAAAAGATGCTCCTGTTCCAAAACAGTTAGTGAAGCAGTTAGTTGGTCAGAGTCAGCTAGATGAATATGCAAGAGATGAGATTGTAAATTTAGCTTATGGAGATGTTATTAAAAAAGAGAACATTAATCCGTATCAATCTGGAAGAATATTAGAAGCAGATGTAAACGAGTTAGATGCTAAATGTACATTCAGTGCAAAAATTCCTTTAGATCCAGTGATAGAAATATGTGATTACCAGATTAAAGAAAAGTCTGATAAAGCGGAAGCACAAGATGCAGAAGTGACGGATAAAGAGCTAGAAGATAGCTTGCTTTCATTACAAAATAGATTAGCTAAATCTAACACATTTGAAAATAAGCCTTTAGAAGAAAATCATGTTGCTAAAGTTAATTTTAGAGTAAATACTACTAAAGTACACGATAAAGAATTAACTGTTAAGATAGGTGAATCGTTTAAAGAGCTCGATAATGCTTTATTGAGTATGAAATCAGGCGATTCTAAGGAAATAGAATTAAGCTATCCTTCATGGTTCCCAGTTAGTGAATGGAGATTGAAAACTTTACCAACATCGATAACTGTCAATGAAACTATCGAGAAACAATTGCCTGAATTAAATGATGATTTTGCAAAAAGCTTAAAAGAAGATCCAATGTATCAGACACTTGCTTGTGATACTTTAGATGAACTTAAGGCAAATATTAAAAATGAAATAGGCCAAGCAAAACAGAAGAGCATGGATACCCAAAATGCAGAAAAATCTTTGATTAATATTTTAGAAAAATCTGAGATAAGTATTCCTGATGCTTTATGGGAAGAGGTTGTAGAGCGTAGGTTACAGGATGTTGCAAGAGAACAAAGAAATCGTGGTGTCAGTATTGAGCAGTTCTTGAAAGATCAAAACCTTACTGCAGAACAGTTTCAGGAAACAACAAAAGAAGAAGCTATATACGAAGTTAAAAAAGCGATAGTTATTAAGGAGATAGCAAATAAAGAGAATATCGAACTTAATAATGGTGATTTGCAAATAGCAATGTATGATATAGCTAGAGAATATAATGTTAATCCATATACTATTATGCAAAATATGAAGAATAAGGAAACGTATTCTGAAGTGTATTATAGAGCTATGTATAACAAAGTGTTAGCATTCCTTACTAATAAAGAGATAATAAACTAGTAATTTTAGGGTCTTTACCAGGTAGTATGAGCTAGTGGAGGAAATATGAGCGTACCATTTGTTATTGAACAAACAGCTAAAGGCGAAAGAACCTATGATATTTGGTCAAGACTGTTAAAAGATAGAATTGTCTTTTTAGGCACACCTGTCGACGATTATGTTGCTAACATGCTTGTTGCACAGTTGTTATTTTTAGAGAAGGATGATCCAGATAAGGATATTGATTTTTATATTAATAGTCCTGGTGGTTCCGTGAGTGCTGGTTTAGCTATCTATGACTGTATGCAGATCATAAAGCCAGATGTGGCTACGATTTGTGTAGGACAAGCTGCTTCTATGGGGGCTGTTTTGCTAGCCGGCGGTGCAGCTAACAAAAGATATTGTCTGAAGCATTCCAGGGTAATGATACATCAAGTTAGTGCAGGATTCCAAGGTACTACTGCGGATATTAATGTTCAAGTTGCAGAAGTTAATAAGTATATGAATACTTTGATGGGAATACTCTCTCACCATACTGGACATGATGCGGAAAAAATAAGAAAAGATTGCGATAGAGACTATTTTATGTCTTCAGCTGAATCTCTAGAGTATAAAATTGTGGATAAAGTCCTAGAACCTGGATCTCGATAGTGGTATTATAGTTACAGTATAACATTTAATGTGTTTATTGTAATTAATCCATCTTTATAGGTTCAGTTATGTTAGAAAAAAAAGAATACTGCAGTTTATGCGGAAAAACAAAAGAACAAGTTAAAAAATTAATAGTAGGGTTGCATGGGGCTGCTTGCTCGGATTGCATAGAACTATGCGGCTCTATACTAAATCAGAATAGCTCCAAAGATATTAAAGAACAAACATCTAATGCTCAAGAACTAAGCAAAGTTTCCGAAAGTATCTTGGAAACCATTCCTAAACCTAAAGAAGTAAAAGAATTTTTAGATAAGTATGTTATCGGCCAAGATTCTGCTAAAAGATCGTTGTCTGTAGCTGTATATAATCATTTTAAAAGAATAAATGAGAGTTCTGATGACGATGATGTAGAGATTCAAAAAAGCAATGTATTGTTGGTAGGTCCGACTGGATCAGGTAAAACACTGCTAGTCCAAACTTTAGCAAAAATGCTGAAGATACCGTTTGCTATAGCAGATGCTACATCACTCACAGAAGCTGGTTATGTAGGTGATGATGTTGAAAATATTCTTTTGCGATTATATCAATCTGCAGAATCAATAGATCCTTCAAATCCTGTGCCACTTTGTGAGCGTGGGATTATTTATGTTGATGAAATCGATAAAATTGCTCGAAAAAGTGAAAATCCTTCGATAACTCGAGATGTTAGTGGTGAGGGTGTACAGCAAGCCTTATTAAAAATCTTAGAAGGAACAATTTCCATGGTTCCACCTACTGGTGGAAGAAAGCATCCACATCAGGAGAATATTAAAATTAATACTGAAAATATTCTGTTTATCTGCGGTGGTGCTTTTGATGGTTTGCAAGAAATTATATTAAAAAGGCAGCACTCTGATTTCTTAGGATTCAGAGCAGAGCCAGCAAAAAAAGAAGCTGCTAAAGCAGACATTTTTAGTAAATTGCAGCCAGAAGATTTAATGAAGTATGGACTTATACCTGAATTTGTAGGTCGATTTGGTGTTCAGACTTACTTGGATGCTTTAACTGCAGAAGCCTTGGAGCAGATCTTGACAGTGCCTAAGAATGCCATTGTGAAACAATATAGAAAATTATTGGAAATGGATGGTGTTAAATTAGAGTTTCAGGATGGAGCTATTAAGGAATTAGTAGATGCAGCCATTAAAAGTAAGACTGGAGCTAGGGCCCTACGAGAGATGATTGAAAAAATTATGTTAGAGGTAATGTATGAGGTACCTAGTAATGATAAGATTGTGAAGGTTATTATTCCAGAAGGTGTATTAACAGAAAAGAAGCCTGCTTTAATGTTAGAAAAGGATTCAGCACTGTCTGCAAGTTAATTTTTTACCGAGTGCTATATATATTTTTATATAACAATTTTAAAAAGATGGATATGTTCACATTACATTAAAGATGTAGTAATATAGCGTGAATATAAAAAGAGAAACTGAAACAATAAAAGATATAGTGATTTTAGATCTACGCAACTGTAGCAGATTTAGTATTATAAAGATAGTAAGACTAAATCTGTTACAGTTATTTGCATAGCTTGTATTTAGAAACCTTTTACTTCAATGCCTCTTTTGACAAGTTCTTTGAGAAAACTAGTTCCATTCATAGCATTTTCGTAGCATATACAGCCGGTATCAACTTTTCCTTTGGAAATGTTTATTGCGTGGATCGAAGTTGAAAATCCAGTAGTTCTTTCCATTGCTGTAAATCCAGTTTTATCATCTTTTTTATCTAATATATCAAGTTGGAGTGTGACTTGTTTTCCATTTAGTGTGCCTTGGCCAATGCCACGAATAACAACTAAGTCATTTCTATCTTCATCATGGAAAGCTTTACTCATTAGTTTATGAAACAACTCACGTGGTCTAATTTTTACTCCATCTGCTTCAACATACTCATTATCCCAGAATCCATAATCTTTAAAAATTTTCATTAGTTTACAGTGGCCTGGATACCGGAATGTTTTATATTCAAATGTATCCATTTGACCTTCCCAAGTATAGGGTGCAGTACTGGTGCCACCAGAAGTATTAAAGGCTTCTAAGGTGCCTAAAACATCATGTTCTAGAGTTTCGAGATCTTCAAGAGTGTCTACAAGATGAATCTTGCCAGCTTTTAAAGTAACAGCTTTGCCATTATACTCAGTTGTTAATCCTTCTATATTAAAAGCAAGGCGATAATTAAAGATGGGTTTTGGGTGTTGAGGTAATCCACCACAATATAATTTTACAGAGTGAGTATGATCAAATTTTTCCATAAAATACATAGCTAAATTATTTACCAATCCAGGAGCTAAGCCAGTATCAGGGATAATGGTGACTCCAGAACTTTTAGCTTTATCATTTAATGATAAAGTCTCATGTGTAACTTCAGTGTTACCACCCATGTCAACCATATGTGTTTGAGTTACAATTGCTGCTTGAGCAACCTTGGGATGCATCCAGTAAGGTACACAGCTGGCAAGTACATCTACAGGATCTAAAAATTGGGTTAAGCTTACAGGATCTAGTGCATCTACCTGAAAAGGCTTACAAAGTTGTTTGCCGGAAAGTGTATTCACCTTATCTGCACTTTTTTTAGCCTCTTCTAAAGAATAGTCGCCTAAAAATATTGCTTTAGGTTGTCCAAATAATGCCATATCATAAGCTACGGCTGTTCCTTGCATACCGCTTCCTAAAACGGCAAAAATTTTCTCACTCACCTTAATACCTCTCTTTAAAAACTGTCTACTTATGTCTTTCCATATTTGAACAAGAATCCATAATATTTAATGGTAAAATGTTTATGTGGGAGCAAAAAAGCGTATACCACAGAGGTTTAAATGAGTACAAACACAGTTGAAAAAAAACAGAAATATTCTAATCGTTACAGTGAAGTTAGCAAAATTGTAGATAAAAATCATCTATACGAAATAGATCAAGCAATTGATTTATTAAAGAAAAGCGCAACAGCAAAGTTTAATGAAAGTATAGATTTAGCAGTTCGCTTAGGTATAGATACTAGAAAAAGCGATCAGAATGTACGGGGTATTACAACAATTCCTCATGGAACAGGTAAAAAGAAAACAATTGCAGTATTAGCAAAAGGTGATCAGGCTGCAGCCGCTGAAAAAGCTGGAGCTGAGTTTGTTGGTTCCGACGATTTAATTGCAAAAATACAGGCCGGATATAAAGATTTTGATGTTATTTTAGCCGCCGAAGATATGGCACCAATGATTGGTAAAATTGGCCGTATTTTGGGAACTAAAACACCTAATAAAAGAAACGGTACTGTTACTAATAATATTGAACAGGCAGTAAATGAAATTAAAGCTGCTACAAGAATTGAGTATAGAGCCGATAAATCTGGTGTTGTTCATTTACAGATTGGTAAAATTAATTTTTCAGAAGAGCAAATTCGAGAAAACTTTTTAACTGCTTTAGAAACTATTCTTAAAGCAAAACCATCCAGTTCTAAAGGTAAATATTTATTATCTATTACTTTGAGTACTACCATGGGTCCAGGTATCCATTTAGATACTATTTTAGCTCAGAAAACAGCTGAAGCAAAGAAAAAGTAGATTAATGTTTATACTAAATTAAAATAGCCACTCTTTACGAGTGGCTATTTTTTTATATTTGATAAGAATGTTTTTTAATTCATTATTAAAGTTGTATAAAATGATTTTGTGAAAAATTAGGTGATAAAGCTTCTTTATGTTTTTGAAAAGCTATACCTGCAAGTGTTTCTAGATTGACAACATCTTCCTTATTGTATTGAATAAGGGTATCAATTGCTTTCATGTCTCCTTGCATGTATCTATTCCAGAGTAGGACTGCATCTTTTCCTGTAAGCCCTTCGGTGTCGTCAGATCTTGCTATCCCTAATTGCTGTTCTATTTTTTTTAAACCACCTTTATATCCTAAGCTTTTAAAAGAAAAATATAAATCCCAGTGTAAAGGAGGCATTTTAATTTCGGGGAATTTTTTTCTCAACATAGGAAGATCAAAGCCTGTTCCATAAAATGTGACCACTAATTCGTAGTTAGAAATAATGGATGGAAATTGATTTAAATTTTGCCCTTGTATGAGGCATCTAAATCCTTTATTATCGTATAATCCGATAGCAGTGATAGCGTTGGTGTGGCTTTTCCCATCTGTTTCGATATCTAAGTATACGGTGTGATCTTTGAAGTCAGGCCATGTTCTCCAGGTATCTGATGTGGGCAGATGTTTCGCAAAATAGTCTCCACTTTTAGAAGACAAAGCTTTTTCTGTGTTATGGATATGCGCTGTAGTTAATTTAGGATTTTTGGAAATGTCCAAAAACTTTTTTCCTGATAACAATGTATACCAGCAGGTACATCCAGATTCATAACAGACTTGTTCTAGACTTCTATCTAAACCTTCTAGAAAAAAAAATGAATTTTTAAGCACTTTAATACACTTTACCTAAATTTTTAAGATGGCAACAATAATAAACTGGTTTAATTGTATGTATTAATTTTCATAAAGGTATGAGAATATTCTGGCCATTGTATTCTATTTTTATTTTTCAGTATATACCAGCTTGAGATTGAATCATTTTTTTGTCTTCCTAAAATGCCTTGAGAGAAGCCGGCATATAATGAGAGATCTGCAGTCCCATGAAAATGGCATTGAAGATTTTTTCCCATCCATTGAATATAGCCAATATCACCATTCATAGAGATATCTCCATGACCAGTGTAAACTTTTTTTCCATGAAAAGATTTAACAAGTTTCCAGGAACCCTTAAAAAGAATATTATTTAATGTTGATTCAATAAGGATAGATGCATCTTTTGATCTCAAAGTGAGGTTACCTTTAGCATTAGATAATTTAAACATCCCAGCCTTGGAGTATAAAGTCAGCGGAGTCGCATGATTATTATCGTTGACAGGTGCTATAATCCTAGCGATGAAAAAAGTAATCAAGAGTATTGATGGTTGAATGAGAATAGATTTTCTAAACATGGTAGTCCTGGACAAAGCTTGTTAAAATATGTCATTATATAAAGTTGTATATCTATATAATTTTAACCCAAGTGAGAGCATGCCAGTGAAATCTTCTACAACTTCTGATAAAAATAGTCAAAATCGTTTAGTTAGGTCCTTTATGGATCAACAGATCCTTAACAAGCTTAAAGAAAATCATTATGCGATAAAGGTAAGTGAATTGGCAGAAAAGATAGGAATAGATGGTTTAACTACAACTTCTGTTCGAGCCTTTCTTTCTTCGAATCCTGATGTTTATGCGTATGTAGACAGGAGATGGATCCCAGCTAGTCGAGTTTATAGTGATTCCAAATCACTACACGAATGTATATACCAAGTGGTTTATCGATATGGAGCGCCAATAGATCTGGATCTTCTAGTAAAAGAGATAAGTTATTCTCGTGGAGTATATCAAGAAGATTGTTATACAACTGTAGAAAGAATAGTATCTAAATCCAAGGATTATATTTTGACCGAGAAAAATCAGGTGGCTCTATTTGAATGGGTATTTGAAGGTCTTGATCAGCCTATGGAGTACACCTTACGAAAAAACAGAATTAACTTAGAAGAATTTAACAAGATATTTCCTAAAGTTAATGATTTGAATTGGTATGATGAAGGTGCTATTGAAAAATTCTTAAAAGAGTATGCTCCTGTAAGCGTGAAATTAGTTGGCGCATTAATTTGGGCTAGCATGTTTCCAGATAATAGTAGTGATGTGATTAACTATAATTCAAAAGAATTTGGCAGAAAAATTCTTTCTACACCTGGCTATATATATGGTTTAGATGGTGTTATATACGCTCAGAAAGAGTCTGAAAAATGGTTGTCTGGGGTTTTAGAACTTTCCAGGTTGTTGGTACCAGTTATAGAAGCGGATGATATTGCACCCATAGATGTTAAAAAAGAGGACATCGCTAAAATGTCCGGAAAAATTTTGAAATCTGATAGAACTATTACCGCTGAAGAATTATTAGAGCAGTTTTACGAAATCAGTCCAGCTGTAAAATCATTTGATGATGACTTAGTATCTCTTATAGAAACTTTAGCAAATGAACCTTCCATAGCATGGATAGGTGCAGATAGATTTAGCAATCCCAATAGAGTTCCAGAAATTGTGCAGTCTATACCTGAGCCTCTTTTATATCAAAACACCGATTTTCTGGATGAGTCTGGAGATCCTATAGATTTTGTGATTTCAGATGAAGGTTTGAGCTCTTCTTTAAGGAAATTATTACAACATCCTTTAGCATGCGATGTGAATGACGAAGATACATTTATTCCTCCAAAGCCTAGGATGCAACAGTACAGATTGGTACTCAAGAGTATTCATAGAGAGTTAGGAACATTTCCTTTGTCTCAGTTACCATCAGACTGGATCAATAAAGATCCAGAAGTACAAGAACTTATTTTTATCGATCCTTCTGGAAAAGAACACCAAGTATGGGTGAATAACAAAGATCGACTAATGTTTAATTTAATTGATCTATGGTTTGAACAGCCTGTTGAGTCAGGAGCTGTTTTCATTTTAACTAAAACTGGCAGAACGAATGTATTTAATTTCGAATGGATGGAGCAACCGGATCCAGTAGTATTTATAACACCTCAAAGAATGGAAGAACTGCGAGAAATTCAAGAACGATCTCATGAGCTAAGTAGTTGTGATGTTTTAAAAGAAGTTTTAGCTCACTGGTCTAAGGGTACAGACTTTTTAACCGTATTGTGGGAAATGAATGTTGTTAGAAGGACTAGTAGAAGGCTATTAGCATCTTTATTAAGCAGTTATCAGTGTTTCTTCCAGAGATCTGGTTCTCCAGTATGGCATTATGATCATAAGAAAGTAGAACTAGGTGTAGATAAAACCAAAAAGAAATTTATTATTAAATAAAATTTGAAGTACAATATAGCATAGGTATTAAGAAATGGCAAATATTAAATCAATGAAAAAAGATATCAAGCGAAATGAAAAGAAGCGCTTGGCAAATACAGAGGTAAGAACCTCATTAAAGACATATATTAAGAAGGTACGTGTTTCTTGCAATGATCAGAATGTGGAAACTGCAACAACTTCTTTATCAAGAGCAGTGAAGGCTTTGGATAAAGCCGTTCAGAGAGGAATTATTCACAAAAATCAAGCTTCCAGAAGAAAATCTAGGATTGCTCAATTGGTACAATCAGTAAAGACTAGCTAGTCTTTACTTTATTCAGGAATATATATCGTCTACCTGTAATAGATACCGTTCACGCGGTATAATTGCAAGTAGACTTTTTTATTGTTAGGTATAAGTTTCTAACAAGTGGAGAATTTCATGAAAACAAAGAGCTATTCATTTTTACTGTTGGTAATACTGTTAACGGTTGCTGCCGTATATCGGTATATGGATGATAAAAACTATCCGTATCAGTTTGGTCTGGATATCAATGGTGGAGTGAGGTTAACCTATCAGATGGATACTTCTGATTTAACTCCAGAACAGAAAAAAGATATGCCCAGATTGACCCGGGATATGCATCAAATTTTAGAAAACCGTGTAGCTCAATCATTAGGGGTCGTTGAAGGAAATGTTCAATCTAAAGGGAATAATCAATTTGTTGTGGAATTGCCAAGTTATAAAGATCCTGAGCAAGCAAGAAAAATTTTAAGTTCTACTGCAAAAATAAAATTTTATCATGCAAGAAATATAGCGACTCAAAGAATTCCTAACAGAAGATATTCAATTTCGAGAGATGAAACAAATAATGATAAAGATACAGTAGTACTATTCTCTTCTACTATAAATCCAGAAAAAGTTTACAAGCCTTCCGATCCAGAGTATAAGAGGATGATTGATGGATGGGAATTAATACTAGAAGGAACCGACTTAAAAAGAGCATCATATTCTTCTGATCCTTCAAATGCTAATAGTTTTATTCCTCAAATGGAGTTTACGAATGAAGGATCTAAAAAAATGGAGCGTTGGTCCAGGCGTGTAAACAATAGAGGAGAAATGCTCGCAGCAGTACTAGATAATAAAGTAATCAGTATTGCTGGATTACGTGATGGGCCTGAAGGAATACTCTCATCAAAAGTATCCATTACAAGTTCGAATGGTTTTAAGTCTTCTTATGTTAAAAATTTAGTTAATCTATTAAACGGTGGTTCTTTGCCTGTCGATCTAAAGGAGATCAGTAGTGAAACTGTTGATCCAATGATTGGTAGACATGCTCTGGATAAAATTGTTCAGGCTGGTGTGATAAGTTTTGGTGTTATATGTTTATTTCTATTAGCTTATTACATGTTCCCAGGAATTATTGCTATCATTGCTTTATGTCTATATGTCCTATTCAGTTTGGCAGTCTTAAAGACATTAGGAGCAACGTTCTCATTAGCATCGATAGCAGCCTTTATTCTATCAGTTGGAATGGCTGTGGATGCTAATATCTTAGTGTTTGAAAGAGTCAAAGAAGAAATGCGTGAAGGGAAAACTCTGTTGAAGGCTATTCAGTTAGGTTTTATGAGAGCTCTTCCAGCTATTGTTGATTCTAATGCTTGTACTATACTTACCTCATTAGTCTTAGCTTTTATAGGAACGGGACCGGTAAAAGGATTTGCTTATACACTTATCATAGGACTGATTATTTCGTTCTTTACCGCTATTACAGTAACAAGATCGTTGTTACTGTTTTTTGTAGGTAGCGGTATCGGTAATAATGAAAAATGGTTTGCTTTAGGGCGTCAATGGTTTGGTGAAAATTTGGAACAATCTGCAAATACAAAACCTCTTCAGATTGTTAATAATTCGAAAAAGTTTTTCATGATTTCGCTCATTAGCATGATTCCTGGAGTGATATATATTTTCCTAGGAGGATTAAAGCCTAACGTAGAATTCCAAGGTGGAGTTGAAATTGTATACCAGATGGCTCAGGATAGCAATAGGAGTGCTATAGAGGTAAATGAAAGTTTAGAAAAAGCAGGCATTAAAGGTACAAATGTTAAGATTCTTAGTTCTGATGAAGGTTTTAAGTCTGCATATATAACCGTTCCTTCCTCAGCTGGCATGAAAACATCTAGTGCTAAAGAAAGAACTGAAACAAAGTACAAGATCGCAAAAGCTTCTGGCTTTAATCACAAGAATGAAAAAAGTTTTACTGAGATTGGACCAGCTGTTCAGCAAGAGACAGTTCAGAATGCAATTATCGGAGTTGTTTTTGGTTGTTTGCTAATAATGATATATCTTGCCTTTAGATTCGGTTTTGGAGCTGGAGGTTTTGTGAGTGGTTTGAGATTTGGCCTTTCCGCAATAGGAGCTCTTTTGCATGATGTTATCTTTGCAATAGGTGTTGCAGCAATTGCCGGCTACTATTTAGGCTGGGAAGTAAGTGCTTTATTTATTACAGCAATGTTAACGGTTATAGGATTTTCTGTTCATGATAGTATCGTTATATTTGATAGAATAAGGGAAAATTTATCACGACCAGTTATAAATGAAGATTTTGGGAACTTGTGTAACAAATCTATTACGCAATCTTTTGCAAGATCTATTAATACATCTTTAACGGTGATTATTACTTTGGCTGTATTAATGTTTGCTGGTACAACTACTCCAGATTTAAAATTCTTTGTTTTAACGATGTTGCTTGGTATTATTTCTGGTACCTATTCTTCCATTTATAATGCTACGCCTATTTTATATGTTTGGGATAGTTATATTGTAAAGAAAAAAGGTGAAAAGTATGGTCTATTGCAACAGGCTGTAGCAGAACAAAAGATGTTAGAAGCTGAACGCTTAAGCCAAACGATTCACTCTAGTAATGATGGGCCAGAAGAGTCTTACAGTCAGGTGCGAAGACGAAATTCTGCTATAGAGAAATCTAAACGAATTATTGATTAATATGTTTTGTTTTTCTTAGAACATCAGTTTCAGAAGAATCTTCATTGGGATACTTGGATTAATATCAGTTTTATAGTTTAGTTATTACTTCTTGTATCCTTTTTCACTATTCAATCCGGTGTTATTGACAATAATTATCAACACATTGTATTCCTATAATGAGATTATTATGAGGAATTATATACTGCTTTGTGTGGTATTAGTATGCAGTTTATTGTCGGCATGTTATAAAGGAGATTCTACAAAAAATCCTTCCGATACAAATTCTGAATTGTATATTAAGAAAAAATTATCTGATATGAATAAGATAAAGCCGGGTAATTATTCAGAAGATAAAGATCTGCGTAATATACTTATACAGGAACAATCCGCTTCAATAGCAATGGAAGATGCATACGCAAATTTTATTCCAGATATTGAGTCTCTTTTCAAAAAATACGGTGTAAATTACAATTCAGATATTGCTTATCATCTTGTTTTTAGTGATTATCAAAATTTGTATTTAGAATTACAAAAAGAGATACCTAATTTAATTAAAACAGATCCGGAATTTATAAAGATTAGTGAAAAGATGCCCAATTTTCATGTAGCTCGAAAAGCATACAAAGAATCTGCAAAATCACTAATTAATAAGTGGATGTCTATATTAATTGATAAATATGGATGGACAGCAGAAAATGTAGTATCATATCTCGATGAAGAAGATTTCCTTCTTTAAGATATATGATTGAAACATTTTATAATTTAATATTAATATTTTATACTGGTATCTAAACAGATACCAGTATATTTTTACTTTTGTATCTAAATCTAGTGTTATTAGCAATAATATGGAGTATGATGCAACCCAATAATAATTTTATTGTGAAAAAGTATCTTTTATATTGTGTAGTATTGCTAAGCTGCTTATTTGCTGGTTGCGGTGGTGGGAGTTCTAGTTTTGAGTCTGACATTAGAAAGAGTATGCCTAATGTGAGTATCTCTTCTCGTGTAGAGAAGACAGTATCTTTCCTGAATAACATCAAGCCAGGTAATTATACAGCAGATAAAGAGTTGATTGATTTATTTAAAGAAGAATCTTTAAGCTCAGTTCCTTATATGAACGCTGGATCAGATTTATCTACTGAAATAGAATCTGCTTTTAAAAAATTCGGAAAAACAAGTATTCCCAATATGGATCATATTCTTGAGGTTAATAATTCAGAGGAGTTGTATGAAGTCCTCAAGAAATACATACCAGAACTAATTAAAAACGGTTCTGACTTTATTAGAATAAATGCAAAGATGTCAAAGATAAAAGATTTATTATATTCTTTTAGTCTAGAAATGAAGGATTTTGTAGCCCGGTTGGTTCCAATTTTAGAAATTCGGCATAGTTGGAAAGAAAGAGAGATTTCATTATTTAAAGATAGGATAAAAGATTTAGTTAGTATATATGTAGAATGAGCTATTTTCTAGGTGATTTAGGTGTTGATTTTTTTTGTATCTAAATCTAGTGTTCTTAGCAATGACACAGAATGCTTTACAATCCAATATTATAAGCATTGTGAAAAATTATATTTTATCTTGTCTGGTATTAGTAAGAGCATATTCGCTGGTTGTGGCGGTAGAGGAGATGGCCTTGTTTCTAAATCGGACTCTTTGTTTAAGTCTAAATTAGGTTTTGGTTATGATCAAAGTGCTAATGATCGGGAAAGTATTTTAAAAATACATCTAGAATTTTATATACAGACAAATTTATCTAAGTTTAGTAGTATAAAACCAGGGAATTATTCATCAGATAAAGAATTACTTGATTTACTCAAGCAAGAATATATGAATGAACTGCCATTTGAAGAGGGTAAACAGGATGTAGAGATGGATCTTGATTCACTCTTTAGAAAGTACAATGAACGATATAATTCGGCAAAGACTATGCAACTTTTACATAAGAGTGCAGATGATTTATATATAGAACTACGAAAGCAGATACCAAATTTAAGTAGAAATGATTTGGTATTTATCAAAATAAGTGAAAAAATATCAGATCTAAGTGATGTTTTCAGTTCATCATTATCTACAGCTATATCTATTCGTTTGAAGTCTTTATCTATATTAAGTAAACGTCATGGGTGGCGTGAGCGTGAACATGGTTTATATACTAGTATGGAAAAACAGGGATTTCAAAATGTATTTAGCAAATAGTTTAACATGTAATCCGGTATGAATTTATTTATATCGGTATCTATACGATACCGATATTTTTCATATCTGCATTTTAACTTAAGACATGGAATAATAATCTTCATTCGTTCAAATATAAAAAAGAACAGATTTTTTGCTATTTAGACAGTTCATTTTTAATGCTAACAGTCAATAACAAGTTATTGGAGAGAATATTGATATTTGCCGAGTAAATATTTCTCTGAGCATTGCACTAAGAATCCTAAGATATAGTCGCATAGTTTAGCCGGAGTTTTTTTCTATCTAGTTTTGAATAAATGTCAGGGAATTTCTGTTTACTTTCCTGAATATCATTGCCAAGGATTTCGGATAATAATTTTTTACAAACTTCTACCATATCTGCATCTTGAACTAAGTCTGCAACTCGAAATTCAATTTCTCCACTCTGCCTTACTCCCATAATTTCTCCTGGTCCTCTTATTCTTAAATCTTCTTCTGCAATTTTAAAACCATCGTTGGTCTGTACCATGATATCGAGTCTATCTCTTGATTCTCCATAGTTAACATCGGCCATTAGTACACAGAAGCTTTGATGTTCTCCTCTACCTACTCTTCCCCGCAATTGATGAAGTTGACTAAGGCCAAAACGATTTGCGTCCATGATTACCATTATGGATGCATTAGGCACATCTACCCCAACTTCTATCACGACGGTGCTAACAAGAATATCCAGGTCATGTCTACGAAATTGTTCCATGATTTCTTCTTTTTCTTCTTTTTTCATTTGACTATGAAGTAGACCAATATTTTTTTCAGGAAATATTTTTTCAGATAGCAGGTCGTAAAGTTCCGTAGCTGCTTTAGCTTGTAATTTTTCACTTTCTTCGATAAGAGGGCAAATGAAATAAGCTTGTCGACCCTCATCTAATAATTTTTTAACTCCAGAAAAAACTGTTCTTTGTTCTGAAAAACGTTTGAAATGAGTTACAATAGGTTTTCGACCTGCGGGTAGTTCATCGATGATAGAGATATCGAGGTCTCCATAAAAGGCCATGGTAAGAGTCCTTGGAATCGGAGTAGCTGTCATTACAAGTACATCAGGTTTTATTGAACTTTTTTCGTATAATTTTGCTCTTTGCAAGACTCCAAATCTATGTTGCTCATCAATCACTGCTAGTCCTAATTTGTGAAAACTTACAGTATCTTGAATGAGTGCATGAGTGCCAATAATAACAGGTAATAGACCACATGCTATTTTATCAAGTAAGGTAGATCTTTCTTTCTTTTTCATCTTTCCAAGTAGCAAGCCAACTTCAAAACCAAAATCTGAAAATCTTTTCTGCAAATTATCTGCATGTTGTTGTGCTAGTATCTCTGTTGGGGCCATTAGTGCAACCTGATATCCATTTTTAACAGCTGCTAACATTGCGGAAAATGCGACCATTGTTTTTCCACTACCTACGTCACCTTGCACTAACCTATTCATGGGTGAGGATTTTTCCATATCCTTCCATATTTCTTGTATCACCTTTTTCTGAGCATTTGTAAGTTCAAATGGAAGGTGTTTTTGTATATCTTGTAAAAGATTATTTGGAATGATTTGTGTAACACCTTTTTCTTTCTCTAGGTGCAATCTTTGTAAGGTAAGACCAAGCTGTAAATATAAAAATTCTTCAAGAGCAATACGCTTTCGAGATGTGTTCGCAACTTCTATGGATTCTGGGTGATGGATGTTGTAAATCGCAGATTTAAGATCGGTTAGATGATATTTGGATAAAATAGATTGTGGAAGTGGATCAGAAATGAAATGTGCGTAGGTTTCTAGGGCATTTAAAATAATTTTACGCATGGTTTTATTAGTTAATCCTTCCGTAAGAGGGTATATCGGAGTTATCTGAGCAAAGTCAGTATTTGTTTCAGAAGAATCGAGTATCTCCCAATCTGGATTATTCATCTCTAAAAAGAGTTCGTATGTAGATTCACGGACGGTACCATAGGCTATTATTTCTCCTGAATAGTTTGTAAGTTTTTTAATATGCCAGGGTTGATTAAACCAGCTAAGCCAGATTTTACCAGTCCCGTCACTTATCATAACTCTAGCTATCGGAATACCATTTTTTGTCTTTTTGATTTCGGAATGTAAAACTCTACCTTTGATAGTACTGGTCGTGTTAGGTTGAATATCAATAATAGATGGGATTTTAGATCGATCTTCGTATCGGCGCGGAATAGTATATAGTAAATCTTCTGCTGTAAAAATATTTGCTTTTTCTAGTAGTTTAGCAATCTTTGGTCCAACTCCTTTTACAAATTGCACGGGTGTTAATATCGGTGGATGAGGATGGTTGTTCATTGTTGACCTTCTATTTGGAATGTTTTACCATTTTAAACTACCTTATCTCAGGAATAAATGTGAGTCTAGTTCTTTTGGTGAAATTTAACTTTTTTTTAAAAAAAAGTTTTAGGAAGCAGGAAATTTTACCAGCAGGAATAAATATACATATATTGCTATAAAACATGCACATACGTGTATGATGATTATTTATTTTGTACGAATAAAAGGTATAATCATTATAGTTTAACAGTTATGTAAAATGTTTCTTTAAACAGTTTTTTTCTTGTTTAAAGAAACAGTAATAAGCTACTAAAATATAGTTTATAAAGGTAACGATAGTAAAAAAATGAGTTCAGAGACACATGAATTTTCGAAACTGAGGGCCTTGTTTTGGCCTATACATAGATATGAGCTTAAAAAGTTTATTCCTATGGCATTAATGATGTTTTGTGCACTATTCAATTATACGATAGTGCGAGACCTAAAAGACGCGTTTGTTGTGAACCAGATCGGTGCAGGTATTATGCCGTTCCTAAAATCATTTGGAACCATGCCAGCAGCGATTTTGTTCTTTATGTTGTACGCAGAGTTGAATATAAAGCTAAGCAAAAAGCAAGTATTCTTTGCTTGTGTAGCTCCGTTTGTAATATTTTTCGGTGCGTTTGGGTTGGTTCTTTATCCAAATTTAACAGCAATACAACCTAGTAAAGAGACAGTTGATAGCTTGTCTGCAAGCATGCCTTTTTTAAGACAATTTTTTGAAGTGTTCGGAAATTGGGCAACAGCAGTATTCTATATTTTGGCTGAACTATGGGGTAGTGTAGCGGTATCTCTACTTTTCTGGCAATTTGCTAATGAAACAACTAGTATTAAGGAAGCTAAAAGAGCATATCCTTTCTTTGCCATGGTAGCAAATATAGGCTTAATTGCTTCTGGATCATGTTTGAAATTTTTTGCTAATCGATCTCATGACTATGCGAAAATCAAATTGCAACAGATAGGTGAGTCCAACCTTATTCAGCATATGGACTATATTAAAAAGCCTGCTGACTATATCAAGTCTGTAGCGAGTACTGGTCAGACTATTACTGAAGATGTTGCCAAGTCTCAGATGGCAATTATTAAGCAAGCTATTAGTGGCGGATGGGAAGTTAACTTAGCATACATCACTACTATTTTTGTAGTATTGGGTTGTGCAATGATGTATCTTTACCATTATGTAAGCACAAAGGTATTAACAGATCCTAAGCTATACGATCCAACAATGGTTAAGAAACCTAAGAAGAAAAAAGTAAAACTTGGATTCTGGGAAAGTTTACAAGTTATTTTAAGTTCTAGATATTTAGGATTTATTACTATCTTAGTTCTTGCATATGGTATGTCCATTAACTTAATTGAAGTGGCTTGGAAGGCGCAAGCTGGTAAAGTGTTCCCAACAGAATATGAATATACAAACTTTATGGGTACATTCTCTATCTTCACAGGTATTTTTACAATCTTCTTCACTTTAGCTGGTGGGTATGTATTAAGACATTGTAAATGGCGTACAGCCGCATCTGTAACTCCAGTCGTAGTTACAGTTACAGCGTTTGTATTCTTTATTTGCTTGCTGTTTGGTGAAACTGCATTTGTAGGAACTTTAGTTAATTTCTTACAGATTACGCCACTGTTGCTTGCATTTTATATGGGTGCTGCACAGAATGTTTTAAGTAAAGCAACAAAATATTCATTATTCGACTCAACAAAAGAGATGGCATATATTCCTTTAGATGATGATCTAAAGTCCAAAGGAAAGGCTGCTGTTGATGTTATTGGTGGACGCGGTGGTAAAACTCTTGGATCTTGGATCCAGTTAGGGTTAGCATTCTTGTTTGCTTCAGGAGTTGATTCTAAGTCGAGTACTGATGTCATTGCTCAATACCTATTCCCTGTAGTGGTTATTGTTGTTCTTGGTTGGTTGGTTGCTGTAGGAGGATTAAGCGTTCTTTTACAAAAAGCTTCATCAGGAGAATCCGATGAAGAAGTCACCGATGAAGAAGCAGGTAGTGAAGAATAATTTAATATTCATGGGTTAATTATTTAGAGTCTGGGAAGCTTTCCCAGACTCTTTTCATTTATAATAACTTTTTATAATGATATTATAGATTAACAAGTTTCAATATATAAGTATTTCTTCTGGTGCTAACATCAATCTAAGTTTGATGTTAGCACCAGTTTGGTAAGTTGTTTTTTGCAATACTTAAGCAGTCCTGATAATCTTCAAAGTGATTGCTCAAATTTTTGAAGATTTGCGCTTCTTCTGTATACGGTGCATGGTCGAAAGTACTTGCTACATCGTAGCTTTTTCTACCTTGGTCTGTATAATTAATGATAGTATCCGTGATATGTTTTGATTTTAATAGTGACAAAAATTCTGGATAAAAAGCTGACCAGAAGAGGATGTAGTCCCCAATGTGCTTATGGACTTTCCTTTCTGTTTCAAATGATTCAGCGTTGAGAATGACATCACCCTCTTGAACCATTTCGGAAACACTTGATATAGGTTTTCCAGACTCATCTTTAAGTTTAAAAATATTATCTGTATGTAAAAAATTAATCATGAGAGATGTTAGATATTTTTCGATGTGTTCTGTAGAAATATTAGGCACTCTATACTGAACTGCCTTGTGAACAGCATTGAAGAATAACTCATGAATACCGTCATTTTGCATATAATTGTTTTTCATTTTTTTTAACCTCCGATCTCTCTTAAAATATGTAATTCCATATAATTACTATATTTAACAAATAAACTGATTAAATTGTTCCCATCCGACTCTAACATATACCTTATAGCATCTTTATCAGATTCATATAACGGTATTATTAATCTTATAGAGATAATAATCAGGAGATATTATGGCAATAGATACGAGTGATTTTAAAAACGGGATATCTTTTTATCTTGACAAAGACGTTTATTCTATTATTGAATTCCAACATGTTAAACCAGGAAAAGGTGGAGCTTTTGTTAGGACTAAGCTTAAAAAAGTTAAAACTGGATCAGTAATCGAAAAAACATTTAGATCCGGTGAAAAAGTTGATCCAGCATTTTTAGAAAAAAAGAAAATGCAATTTCTGTATCAGCAAGGTAAAGAGCTGGTATTAATGGATTTAGATTCTTATGAGCAAGTTCCTGTGACTAAAGAACAGATTGGCGACGGAGCTAAGTATTTAAAAGAGGAGATGGAAATTATTGCGTTAGAGGCTGATGGAGAAGTTCTTGGATACGAAGTGCCTAATACCGTAGAGCTACTTGTAGCTGAGACGGATCCTGCGTTCAAAGGTGATACGGTAAGTGGTGGTAGTAAACCTGCAAAATTAGAGACAGGTGCAACTGTTCAGGTGCCCTTTCATATTTCAGAAGGTGATTTAATAAAAGTTGATACGCGTACAGGTGATTATCTAGAGCGGATAAAAATTAAATAACATATAAATAACAATCAGAGATAGCATGCTTTATTCAATGAAGCATGCTAGAAGCCTTTTAATTTCAACACAGAAGGCCTTGCTCGTAGAGTTAAGATCTTTTGACGTGAAAGCCTAAGCATGAAGTCTGCGTTGAATATTTGTTAAAGAAACTAGAGTTGTAATTTATTATTGAATATTTATTTTTGAACACTTATTTTTTTAAATATAAATCATACAGTAAAAAGTAGTTCTAGAATCCAACTTCTTTTGAATTATAATTCAATAAATTCTTAATATGAGTTTAGGTCTTTTGTGATTATTTCACTTGATGTTTGATTCTATAGATTGAGAGTTAAAACCAGAAAATTTACTTCCAAGTCTCAATCCATAATTTGATCTGGTTGTGTGAAATATTATTGGATAATGGTTCTTGCATAGAGTAATCTCCACCAAATTCTTTCGGAATTCCAATAATACCAAAATGATTTAATGGAAGAACAATGCGTTGAGATGAATTTTCTTTCCAGCTTCTTGATTTACTTTCTAATACTTCCCCATGTGCACTATTTACGGAAACAATGCCATCGATTTCTTCAGAAGGATCTCCAAGATTTTTATAAAGTTTTTTAACAGCAACTCCTGTAAGACCATTATAATTAGAATACTTATTTCCAGCAATAGTATAATAATGGGCATTCTCATAATATTCTGATGCTTGTGAGTTTAATTTCTGAAGGAATGGAGATTGACTTTCTTTTTCTGTTAATTTATTTCCAGCATACATGTCTTTAACGGAGTGTATATTTTTAGGCATAAAGCTCATAGGTAATGAAAAGACATCTTTAGGTATACCCATGTGGGGAGTACCAACAGTTATTAGATGTTTGATATGCAACCCTAAACCTAGTTGTTCTAAAGCATATCTACAGACGAGTCCACCCATGCTATGGGCAATGAGATATGTTTTTTTACTGTTGTTAAGAATGGTTTTAGTCTGTGTGGCAAATAAATCAGATATACGATCTATAGCTGGATATGTGTTGTAAAAATAGCAGATTATTGCTTCAAAAGTAGGTTCATGATTCTCTTTTTTTTGTTTAGACAGGACTTCTTCTTGTAGATATTTATATAACATAGTAAGATTGTTTGGATAACCCATGAGCCCATGGATCATAATGAGTACTTTTTTGTCTTTAACATATTCAATAAGTTCTTTTTCAGTAAGTTTGATCCATGCAATATCTTGGTCTTTTTTTTGTGGTTTACAGAAGACACCTTCTGGTTCGGTTTTTATAGGAGGTATATTGGCAGTTACCGTTTTAGTAATTTGCTCTACAAAAGATGTTAAGCCTGCTGATATCCACTGATTAATCATGAGAAAAATAAAACATAAAAGATATTTGAATATTTTTAATACCATTTCCGGATTTCCTATAGAAGAACTACCTGATTCTATTATGTGTTGATTTCCATAGAATATTATAGGATACTCGCAGAGTATACAATTTTTTTAGTATTTATTAATTATTACAAAAATCTCGTACAGATTGTAATGACATTTTTATGACATAGGGTTCCATTTTGTTTTCAGGATTTTTACCTATTCCAGATACTATAAAAAGATCCTCGTATTTATTCGTAAATATTTTATTTCCTGTTAAAAAAGTCCATTTGTTCCGGATGGTTTTATCTTTATTATCTTTGTATTTGAATAGGAAAGATGTAATAGAATTTTTAAACTCTGGTACCAAATCATGAATTTGATCAGATAAATTATGAGTTTTATGGATGCCATTAAAGATATCTTCTAAGTATAGAATTTTGATTGCATCTTTTTTAACCATCCCTATAAATGATTTTTTATACTGATGATTAACGATATTGTAATTGTTATCAAAGATAATGTTGTTGTCTTTAAAGTAATGTGTTCCAGTAATAAAATCCCCGGTAAGGGTAATTCCGTTGCATATGAGACTAGAATAAGGGGGGATAGTATATGGCATGGATGGAAATAGATTAGTACAACTTCTTTTATCCATAAGATAGAAACAGGTCAATGGCTTATTCGTTGAATTATCAGTAACCGTGTAGTTCCAGATGATTTTATGATGATTAGGAGTGGCAATTACTTTGAAAGGATTGTGTCTCACTGGATGATAGAAGTATTGAATCCTTTTATACTCTTGATCTACTTTTTCCCATATTACAGGTTGTTCATGATAGCCAATAAAGCCGATGAGAGATTTTCCTTTTGAAGATATAGAAACTATTTGATGATCATCTTTATCTTTAAAGAAACAGTCTCGTGTTTATCTTTTGTTGTATCAATTGAGTTGTTAATGAAAATACTGCTTGATAATTCATGGTCGTAATCTTCAGTATTTATGAAATTAATACCAACAAATTGACCCTTGTATGAAATTGTACCGCTGAGGATGTCTGGATTAACTATAGGAGTAAAAGAATCAAATATGGGTGAATGAGAGTTAGCGACTAATCTATAACTGTCAAAATCATGATGCCTAATCATGGAATAATCGTTTTGAATAGTATTATTTGTGATGGCGCTATTATGCATAGTCATGGATGGCTTTACTACGCATGGTGAGTCAAGAATATCTTTGGGAGTTTCGATTTGAAAAAGGGTTGTTTTTAAGGTGTTTAAAGGTTTTATTTGAAAAAACAATATGTCACCTGAATTCGACATTGACTTAAGTTCGATCTCATATCGATTATGAGAGTTTTCCTCATTTTCGGTATTGCTAATCTCAGATAAATCTGGATATCCCAAGCCATAAAGTTCTTTTGCTGTAATTTGTTTAAAAGATGTAAAATTGATAAGAATACAGATGAATAATAGTATTGTAGCTTTCATATAATCCTCGTAATTCTTAGTAATTATCCACAGAAAACAGTGAAATTATCAGGTTTTTTTTGTGATTTATCTTTTTTCTTAGTAAAAAATATATAATCTAGGTTGTATGTATCCAGAAATTATTAGAATAGGAAATTGGCCTATTACATCTTTTGGGTTAGTAGCTGCATTATCCTGCGCGATAGGATTTTGGCTAATAAGAGCAAGAGCGGTTAAGTATGACATAGATGTTTATGAGATAGAAAACCTTTGCTTTTTAGGAGTTATGTTCGGTTTGATTGGAGCAAGATTATGGTACTACTTTGATTTAAGAGATTATTACAGTCAGAATCCAACCGAAATGTTGTATTTTTTCAGACCTGGCTTAACGAGTTTTGGTGGACTGGTTGGTGGTTTTATTACCATACTCATTTGGGTGCAAAGAAAAAAATATCACTTTTTGTCCATCATGGATACCATAGCTCCTCCTGCTGTTCTTTGTTTAGCATTTAGTAGGTTGGGGTGCCTGATGTATGGGTGTTGTTTTGGTCTTCCAGTAAATAATAATGAAATATGGAGTGTCTTTTTACATAGTGCTCATAGGTATCCAACACAAATATATGATTTAGTCATTACTGCTACTATGGTTAGCATGGTGTGGATAGTAGAAAAAGTTATTAAAAAGAGTGCGTTATTACCTTTAGGGATTCCATTTTCTTGGAGTCTTTTTGCATATGGTAGCGGTAGGTTTATTAGTGAGTTCTGGAGATATAATGAACCAAATGATTATGTTCATTTACTTAGCTATTATTTTTCTTATGCCCAAGTATATGCCATGGGTATGATGATTTTTGGTCTACTAGGAGTATTCATTTTTACATATAGAAGAAAAAATTAGCATAAAAAATTTTTCTTGGATAAGAATGTTAAAAATTAAAATTTAGGATACTTACTGATTATGGTATCTTAAATGTAAGGGTTATAGGTCTTATGAGAGTTAGAAATAAAGAGTTAAGAAGAGCAAGACATAGAAAACAGAAACATGTTAAAGCATTAATTAAAGAATTAATTGCTGCCAAAAAGGGAGGTTCAGCAAAGACTGGATCTAAAACTTCTAAGTCAGCTGTGAGTGATGCTAAGGTGGTTGCTAAGAAAACAACTGCTAAGAAAGCAACTACTAAGAAAACAACTGCTAAGAAAACAACTGATAAATCAGATGAAAAGAAAACTGCAACTAAGGCAGTTGCTAAATCGACTACTAAAAAAGCAACTTCAAGTAAAAAAGAAGAAACTGTAGCAGAAGCAACTGTTTAAGTTAAATAATTTACAATCATAAAAAGAAGGCTGTAAAGCCTTCTTTTTTTATGTTTATGACTCACTAAGAATTGTATTTATTCTATTTTCTTTTAGTAAAGTATTAAAATTTCTGATCTTTTTACTGAGAATACTATTAGTGGATAATATTACAGTAAAGTATCTCCCTTCAATAGTAGGTGGTTTTTTGGCACTATTAGTGTTGGGCATATCAGTAATTATAAATATTCCTACGTTAGATGCACTGGAACGTGGGTTGGTGTCGTATTTAATAGGTTATTTTTTTATTAAATTATGGAATGAAATAATTATATTAACAAAACCTAAGCCTGAACAAGATCTAGTATCTGATATTTCAGGAGATTTATCGTTGTCAACTGAAGAGCTAAATGAATTATCTAAGAAAGAAGAAAGAGAAGAAATTTCTAAAGACGATTCAAATGTTGCATAAATAGTTGAAAAACTTGCACTTAATAGCGGACAATAAAGGAATAGGAAGGGATCTTATAGAATGAGTAATACTAGGCGAATCCAACAAGAAGGTAAAAAAATCATGCCCCTTACACAGGAAGTATTACAAAAATCATGGATGGATTTTAAATCCTTAAGAGATCCTAAAGCTAGAAGTGCACTAATAAGTCATTATTCTTATTTGGTCAAAATAACTGCAGGTCGACTAGTCACTAGTTTACCGGGTGGCTTAGATAAAGAAGATTTAATAGGAACAGGTGTTATAGGACTCATTAAGAGTGTAGATCAGTTTGATCCAAGTCGAGATGTTAAATTTGAGACCTATGCAATAGCTCTTATCCGAGGTGCAATTTTAGAAATGCTCCGTGATGAAGATTGGGTTCCTAGATCTATACGAGAAAAATTAAAAGCATTAGATCGAGCTCAGATGAGCATTGAGTCAGAAAGAGGTCAGGCTCCCACTACCAGAGAATTAGCAGAGTATTTAGAAATAAGTGAACAAGAAGTTTCTGATTTGATGGTAAGAATGGGAAGGACAAGTGTCTATAGTTTAGATGATGTGCTTAGCAATAGCGAAACAGATGATCAGATTCATTTTGTGGAAATGATTGTTGATGAGGCTATAAATCCTTCTGGGGAGATTGAAGGTCGTGAGATTAAGAGAATATTGGCTGATGGTATAGATCGTTTGCCTGATAGAGAACGTTTGGTTGTAGCGCTCTACTATTTCGAAGGTTTGACCTTTAAAGAGATAGGAAAAGTTTTAGGTGTGAGTGAGTCAAGAGTTTATCAACTCCACACTCAAGCTATGAATAGACTTAGAATGCATATGAAAGAGCAGGAAGCTATTGGAAAGATACAACTGAAAAAACAAGAGAAAATTGATCGCGTAAGAAAAAATAAGGTTGTTAATTCTACACCTCATGAACAAAAAGTAAGAATATAATCTTATTTAGATTTGTTGATTGTTTATTTCTTTTTGGTGAGACTATTTATTCCAGATGTTTCATTGTGAGTGTCCTTTTAGGAAAAATTCATCGGTTAGAAGTTTATTGTTGAGAATATTTATTATAGATTTTTCATTGTGAGTGTTCTTTTTAGAAGCATTTATAGATTAGATGTTTATTCTTGAGATTATTCATTTTGAGATTATTCATTTTGAGACTTTTTATTTTAGATGTTTTGTTGCGTGTATTCCTTTTGGGAGCATTTATATATTATAAGTATATTATTGAGAATAATTATTTAGATTTTTCATTGTGAGTGTTCTTTTTAGAAGCATTTATTAGGTTAAAATTTTATTGTTGAGAATTTTTATTTTAGATTTTTCATTGAGAGAATTTTTTTGGTACGTTATTAGGTTCAGTATCTATAAGATATTTATTTTAAATCTAAATAAATGATCTTGACAGTGGAGTCAAAATAATCATTTTCCTATCTATATCTAAGATTTTCATGGTGTATATTGTTATATGTTTTTATATGTAGGGCAATCACTTTTAAAAGATAGGTGTTTGATAAGTTGACATCTTTTTTTATTGACATCTTTTTTATATTAAATACATATAATTGAGTTATAGCCAAATAATAAGGCTAGTATTGTTCTAGAATAGATTAAAAATTTACAAAGAACTTGTTTATATGGTTATCATCTAATACAATAGATAATAATTATGATCTGGAAATGGATTACGTGGTTTTTTATGCAATGTTTATTCTTCAGTACTGTATTTGGTATTGATAAGGAGGACTGTTTTAAAGTTAAACTCAACTCGATGAAGAAAATAAGATTCAAGTTGCCTCAAGGTTGTATTGAAAAAGAGAGTCAAGCTTCAAATAGAAAAAACGTAAAGTGGCAAGATATTGAGTTGAAAGGATTAATCCCGATTCGAGAAATATTAGATTATTCTGAAGTTGTAAGTTTAGAACCATTAAATCCTAAAAAGAGTTTATCTAAGGACATCGGTGGAGTTGTGGAAAAATGGTATCGAGTTCATGCCATTTATTTCGGCATAAAGTATAGTTTAATTTTCAAAGAGTGTGAAGAAGAAGGGATAAATATTGAAAGAGCAATTTCTGTATTGATTGACTATTTAAAATTAATACGAGTTTGTCCAGTTACTAAAAGAGAATTCGAGTTTAGTGGACGTAGATATAGTGGAGTGATGTATCCAGGCGAGGATTTAATGTTAAAATATGAAGACTCAAGTGTATATGCCTCTGAGTTTCATCCCTGTAGATTTGAGAAGTATCTCACCTTTCTGATGAATGTTTTTAATATAGTAGATGATCCCAGAAATCTAGTTTTGAATCTCAAAGATTCTTCACAGATTAGAAAATATTTGTGGAACGTATCGTCAGCTCAATTTTATAGTGAGAGACTCTTAAATAATGGTGTATATATTTTGGTTTACATGTATCCAATAGAGTTAGATATAGGTGCGGTCGAAAGTGTTCCAGCAGATTTGAAAGTTTATAATTTTGTAGATGAGCGAGTGAAAAAAACATTGCCAGTAGATTTATACTCTTATATTTCAAATATTATCCGACACTATAAAATTCACTTAAATTGTATAGTGTACAATCGCGGTTTATGGCTTGAAGTGGAAAATAAAACGGATAGAAAAGATTATAATTTGTTTAATGTATTATCTTTAGAGGTGTCGAGCAGATTGTTAGATTTTACTAATAAAGATAATATAGAGAAATTATTTAGAAGTATTTCAAGAAAAATAAAAGTTGATGATATTTTTTTTGAACGGATTAACAGGAATATATTAAAATTACTCTAGCTTTATGATTTTATGTATGAAAATAAAGCTAGAGTAATGTCGGCTTGGTAGTGTGCTAGAAAGATTCTTTGAGAGTAAAACCTTTTATGGTGTTACATAGGGTGTGAAATGTGATTTCATCACATTTTTTATCTAATATCATATACAAGGTAGTCCCTTTATCATTTACTAGTACAAAACTTTCAGCATTATTATGCATATCCTTGGTTAATTTTTTCTTTAGGTAACTAGGTTTATGGTTTGAATCTAATAAATATAGATGGACTTTTGTTTGTTTGTAGATACATGTAAACTTTTCAAACATTCCAATACCAGATATCTTTCCGTGTTCAACATGTGTTAGGCATAGATCATTTGTATTGAATGATATGGTAGCTAGGCTATTCATAGTGAAGAATGGGCTTGATTCTGCATTGATATTCTTTGCTGCTGCAATACTGCTTTTAGAGTAATCCTTTCCAAATTGTAGTGTGATGTATGACGAGGATACTGCAATGAAACATATTAGAATAAAATATTTATAACCAACTGATTTGAAAAAAGTTATTTGTTTAGATATATTCTCTTTTCTGTCAATGTTATCTAATTTACGTTCTAATTGATTTAAAATATCTTTGGAGCTATTACTTTTTTTAGAGTCGGATGGATTCGTATTTTTGAGTAGTTTCTTGATAGAGAGTACTCTTTTGTACTCATCTTTATAAGATTGATTCTCTATACACTTTTCAAAGAGTTCTATTTTTTTTTCAATGGTAAGTTCATTGTCTGCAAGTGCATGAATATCTTCAATATTTTCATGATTATATTCATCCATAGATTGTTGATTATTTTGCAGAATATCTTTTTGATCCATTTCCATATTTTGATCACAGAAATATTCAATATTATCTAAAGAATATATATTTTCATTTGATAGTTCTTCTTTTTTAATTTCTTTATCGAAGTGAGCTTCATTCATTATTTTAACTCCTTTTAGATATAACCATTCCTTGTAGCGTATTCTTCTAACATTTTTCTTAATATAGCTCTTCCTCGAGCTAATCTAGATCGAACTGTTCCAATAGGAACATCTATCATTTCAGCAATTTCAGCATATGATAATTCTTCTATATCACTGAGAATAATAGCAATTCTGTATTCAGGTGATATTTTTTGTAATGCTTTATATACTTCCTCACTTAACATATTATCAAAGAGTAATCTGTCAGGAATTATCTCAATAGGTGCTGCTGTTTCAGGAGCGTTTTCATGATCGATAGATGCTGTACCAAATTTCATTTTATGATTGTATCGATTTATATACAGATTTGTAATAATTCTCAGTATCCAGCTTTTAAAATTATTTCCATCGAATCTGTTAAATGCTTCATATGCTCGTAATATAGATTCTTGCACTAGATCCTGTGCTTCTTCAAAGTTGTGAGTTAATCTCAATGCAGTTCCTTGAATGGATGGAAAATTATGGTCAACTAAAGCTTCAAATTCATTTCTATACTTACTTGCTCGATTCAAAAACATAACTAAAACCCATATCTACATACCAGGGGTGTGCATTTATGATGCAAATGGTATTGTCTTGTAATTTATTCAAGCGTAAAGAAGTTTTCTTTAGTTGAAATTATTTAATAACATGCAACCTTTTCATTGCTTTAGTCCTAATATTGCTGTTATTTTCCCCTCTATTTATTTCTCGGTATAAGGAGTCTCGTTCGATAGGGTTTCTGTTTGCTTCGCGAATCATTCTGGTCATATTATCATATGTTAAAAATTGTTTTTTATTACCATAATCACCTGTTATATATGTGATTTCGTAATCTTGAACTAATCCATCAGCATCGTCTGCTCCGTACCATAGGGACATCTGGGTGATTTCAGGGGTGTTCATAATCCAGAAGCTTTTAATATGATCGAAATTATCCAGCATAAGCCTAGATATTGCGATATTTTTAAGGTCATCATAACCTGTTAAAGTAGAAATATGAGAGAGTTCTGTGCCTTCTGGATGAAAAGAGAGGGGCGTCATGCAAAGGAAGTGATTTGTTTCATCCTGAAGCTCTCTCAGTTGTATCAGGTGTTCAATTCTTTCTTCTGCGGTCTCTATGTGTCCATATAACATAGTAGCGTACTGTTTTAATCCGATTTTTGCTGCAGTTCTTGCTACATCAAGCCAGCCATCTCCATCCAATTTTTTTTGGAAGAGTTCTTGATGAACTCTTTTTGATAAAACTTCAATTCCTCCTCCAGGCAAGGAATCTAATCCAGCTTCAATAAGATCTTTCAATGCATTTTCTATGCTCACTTTTCCTACTCTTGCTATTTCAACTATTTCTACTGCAGTGAATGCTTTTATATGAACATCTGGTCTGATTTCTTTAATCATTCTTAGCATATCTAAGTAGTAGTTGTAGCTTAATCTCGGATTCACCCCACCTACAATGTGAATCTCTGTTAGAGGATAATTGATATATTTTTTGACAACGGATCTAATCTTTTCTAAGCTCATTTCATAAGGTTTAGGACCACCTTTTTTGGCATAGAAACCACAGAATTTACAAAATTTATTACATATATTTGTGTAGTTAATATGTTGATTTCTAACAAAGTATGTGTTTTGATGATGTTTCTGCTCTCGTATAATATTTGCGAGAAAACCTATGGCGGTTAGATTATTAGAGTGATATAATTTTAGTCCATCATTATACGACAACCTCTTCCCATCCATAACTTTTTCATAAATGTCTATTAATGGCTCTCCGACTAAGTTTTCGATAAAATCTTGCTGCATATATCACCTATACTGGTCTAATGTAACTAGTTTATTCTATAAGTTCAAATATTTTTTGAACTTATAGAACTTATTATAAATTCTTTTATTTAGACTGGATTTGAAATTAGAGTAATATTTAATTAACTTATGAAGGTGTTGGGTATCGATCCCGGTTTAGGAAGAGTGGGCGTTTCTGTATTAGAAAAGACGGGGTCTGCATATATTATTCAGGATTCGCTGTTAATTGAAACACCTCCTGTAGAAATACCCCGACGACTCGAGCTGATAGAAATATCTTTAAATAAAATTATTCAAAAAAACAAGCCGACTTATATGGTAACAGAAAGGCTGATGTTTACTAAAAACGTGAAGACTGCTTTGGATGTATCTAAAGCTTTAGGTGTCATTCTACTTGTCGGTGAAAAAAACTCTATCCCTTGGATAGAATATACTCCAACACAGATAAAACAGTTTATTACAGGAAATGGAGCTGCTACCAAAAAGCAGGTTGAATATATGGCTTCAAAAATATTAGGCGTTCAAACTATGTCTAAATCGGATGATGTAAATGATTCTATTGCTATAGGATTAGCATTTTTATTACAAGCAAGATCGAGTGCGCTTATTAAGATGTATACGAATATTAAATAAGGAACTTTTAAGTGGATACTAAATCTATTTCAAGGGTATAATATTTATTGGACGTTATAATAATTTCCATAGTGGCTTTAACTTTATGACTCAGAAACAAATAGAATTTAATATTTCATTGGATAGTTTAAATAATTTCGAAGGTGGAAGATTTATGCTTTCGAACCTTGCTGCAAAACGTGCTAAACAATTGAAAGATGGCGCTCCTGCATTGGTAAAAATTTCTTCTAACAATCCGTTAACAATTGCACTTGCAGAGATTGCGGCTGGTAAGATTCATGCTAGCTCGCAAAAGGATTCTGGTGATGATACACCATCTGTTTTTGCTGATACCGATGAGGCTAGAGAAAAAGAGTTAGGATTATTACTTCCTGCTATTGAAACATTGGATGAAGACATTGAAGAAGCAGATATTGATCTATTAGATGATACTGCTGCATTAGATGATTCAGAAGATGATTCAGAAGATAGTTCTGATGATTTAGATGTTATTGATCAAGATGAAAATACAGTTTCTTTGGATGATATAGATGAAAATGATGATTCTGAATCTGAAGATGAAAAAGATTCAGAATAATATCATTTACTATACTTTTTTCAAATTATTATGGGCCAAAATGATCTTTATGAATTATTGGGTGTTTCAAGAGATGCTTCTGCAAGTGAAATTAAGTCAGCTTACAGAAGGTTAGCACGTCAGTATCACCCAGATGTAAATCCTAATAACCCAGAAGCAGAAGAAAAATTTAAAAGTATTTCTGATGCTTATTCCATTCTTTCAGATCCACAAAAAAAAGCTCGTTACGATCAGTATGGAGCTACTTCAGATAGTGGACATGCCGATTTTGGAGATATGGGTGGAGTTGAAGATGTCTTTAATTTTTTCTTTGGTAACATGGCAGGAGGTTCCAATGCAAGAACCTCTCAGGATCGACATGGTTCTGATGTAAGATATGATCTAGAGATTACTCTTACGGAAGCTAGTAAAGGTGTTACTAAAAATATAGAAGTTGAACGGTCGGTTTCCTGTAAAGATTGTAGTGGGACTGGTGCAGCTTCAGGTTCAAAGCCTGAGAAATGTTCTGATTGTAAGGGTCGAGGAATGGTTACCCATGTGCAAAGAACTCCTTTCGGGCAAATGAGTACATCTGTTCCTTGTTCTGCTTGTGGTGGTGTAGGTACGTTTATTAAAAATAAATGTACAACATGTAAAGGTCATAAGCAAGTACTAGAACTGCATACCCTCGATGTAACGGTTCCTCCAGGGATTGAAACCGGAAGCGCATTACATTATCCTGGTCATGGTAATGCTGGCATTGGAAGAGGTCAACCTGGAGATTTATATGTTGTTGTCCAAATCCAAGCAAATAAGGATTTCCAAAGAAATGGGGATGAGCTGCATGCACAGTTTTTGATTAACTATCCTGATGCAGTATTGGGTGCCAATGCATCTTTTAAAGGCTTGTATGGAAAAATAGATTTTAAAATTCCTGCAGGAACAAAACCTGGGACTAAAATACGTATTCCAGGACATGGTATGCCCACCGTTCATCAGAAATCAAAAGGCCCTCTCGTTTTACATATAAATATTGATATTCCCAAAAAGGTAACTGCAGAACAGAAAGAGCTGTTAGATAAGCTACAAATGACAATGTCCGGTAAAAAAGATATTGAAAATAACGAGGACAAGGAAGAGAAGTCTTTCTTTGAGGGTTTTTTTAAAAAGAAAAAATGAGTGAATGGGTAGAAGTAAAAGCAAAATTTTCTAATATTCCAGATGATTGGTCCTTTGCAACTGAGATATATGGAAAATATGACATAACGAGTACGTTGGTAGATGACAGTTCATTATCTATAACAGGATATTTACCTAAAGTATCTGAATTTCCCGTAAAACTTTCTAAATTAAAATCAGATTTATTAAATGCAGGTGCTTGTGATATTGCCACAGCTAATTTAGATGATGAAGAGTGGATAGAATTAGTAAGAGCTTCATTTAAACCTGTACGCTTAGGTTTAAATTGGTATATATGTCCGTCTTGGGATCAAGGAGAACCTAAAATTACAGATAAAATGATTATTTTAGATCCTGGTCAATCATTTGGAACGGGTGATCATCCTACAACAAAGCTCTGTTTAGGATATTTAGAAGTTATTAAAGTAAAAGAACAAGATATTGCTGATATAGGATGTGGAACAGGTATCTTATCAATTGCTGCAAAAATACTAGGTGCATCTAACGTCATAGCAGTGGACACAGACGCTGCTGCGGTTCAATCAGCAAGGGAAAATGCACATGTAAATAATGTTTCCTACGAAGTATTATTAGGTAATGGGTTCCGCTCACTGCCTTCAAAGGCAAAATATAATTTAATATTTAGTAATATTATCAGTAATGTACTTATTGAGATAGCACCTCAGGCATATGAAAGATTGTATAGAAATGGTATTTGGATGATATCTGGCATTATACAGGATAGATGGGATGAGGTTTCTACAAGATGTAAGGAAGTAGGATTCCGAATTATAGATGAAAGAAAGGAAGGGGAATGGATCGCAGCATTGTTGCAAAAATAAGATCTTATCCAAGAGTATTTATTGATAATGTATCCAGTATTTCTGAAAATCTAATTTTGGATAAACATACATACAATAGATTACACAATGTTTTACGTTTAGGTAAAGGGGATATTTTTTCTGTTTTTTCAGGGACAGGATCGATATTTCTTCTGAAATTTCATGGAAAAGAAGCAGAGCTTGTTGAAGAAATCAATATCTCCCCCAAAGCAGATCTCCTATCTGAATCAAAAATAACTTTATGTGTAGCTCTCTTGAAAGGGGAAAAACTAGAGCATATTGTTAAAATATGCTCTGAAATGGGTGTTTCAAAATTTGTATTTTTTCATGCTAGTAGAAGCGTTATGAAATGGAATTCAGAAAAAATTGATATGAAATTAGAAAGATTAAGAAGTATTGCTAAGGAGTCGTGCTTAGTAACTTTAAGGCCTTTCCTGCCTGAATTTGAATATTATGATTCTTTGAAAAATGTATTAGATTTTTATCCTAATGCTCTAATATTAAGTGAGCAAGATTCAGTTCATAATAAAATTCCTCAAAAAGATTCTGAGAAAATTATCGTAGTTGGACCAGAGGGTGGTTGGGCTCCCAGTGATCTTTCTTTTATAGAAAATAGATCATTTACGTTAGGGGTTCATATATATCGTTCTGAAACAGCAGCTATATTATCAGTAGCCCATATTACTAATAATAACTAGTGTTGGTACTAGTTTAGTGAGTTATTTCTTATTCAGGCTTTTTTATATGAGACTTATATGGTAAAGTAAGTTTAGAAGTATCGAATTACTCTGTTTCGGCTTTAATAGAGATTATTAGAGAATGAATTAAATTCCAATAGACTACAACTCCTTGTAGCGTTAATTGAAATGGAAATTTGCTGAAAAAGAGCGGCAGCATGGTGTTAAACTTAGCTGCAACGGTATTTAACGAAATAAGGAGGTAAGTTAATATGGAAAAAGGAACCGTAAAGTGGTTTAATCACAGCAAAGGTTATGGATTTATCCAACCTGCTAATGGTGGACAAGATGTATTTGTTCACATTTCAGCTTTAGAGGAATCAGGTCTTTCATTTTTAGAAGATGGTCAACAAATTAAATATGATTTAGTTGACAATAAAGGAAGAACTGTTGCTGGCAATCTTAAGCCAATGGCAAACGCCTAATTTTATAAGTACCTAACACTAATAGTGTTAGGTACTTATAAAATTTATTCTAACAGGATTTATTCCTTCTGTATACTTAGCTAAATCCCATAGTTTACAATCTGTAGACTTGATGTAGAGAAGTTTAATGTTTTTTTGTATTCCCGATAGAAAACTCCAATCTTTTAGATGAAGATGTTCTAAATATATTTCTTTTAAATGAACAAGTGTACTAAAGTTGAATGAAATATTTTCAGGAAGTATAATAGCATCAAATTCAATTCTTTCAAGTGTGTTCGGTAGTATTTTTATAAACCTCCAGTCCTTAAATCCTGAGAAAACAAGATGTAAACTTTTAAGATGAGGAAGGTTTAATATAAAATGACCATTTTCAAGAAACATTTCTTCGATATATATATCAGTGATACCTAGTTGAAAGGAGTCATGAAAATCAGTTATTGAAAATATTTGATGTAAATAAGTAAGTAGACTTACTTCATAGATTTGGTTGATGGAGTGGTTATTCCATACTTCTGGCTGCTGGATAATACAGAAAAAGTTATTGCACTGGTAATAGGTGTTATCAAATAATATTAGACAAAGTTCAAGCTTTTCTTGAGAAGATAAATGTTTGAGGAGATGGATCGTTTCCTGATAACCCAAGGGGCGAAGTATTGAGTTTAGATTTTCATAATATTTATGGGATAGATTTTCGAATATTTTATGGTTCTGGAAAACTTTGCAATTGACAGATATATTTTCAGAAAGTTCATCAACAGGAATATCATTTCTAGCAAACGAAAGGAGAGTATTTATTTCTGAATAAATATCATCATTCGATTGAATAAGATCTTTCTTTTTTTCTTCAAATACTTTTTCGTATTCCTGTGCAGTAGAAGTCGTTTTTTTGTTACGTGATGCAGCATCTTGATGCAATGTTCTAAAATGCTGGCAGTTAAATTTTAGAATGTTAAAGTTGTTGGTTCCCAAGCCGTATGTACGACTTGATTTTTTTGATTTATCGTTGCCATCAGATGCAGCAAGTGTGTTTAAACTATTAAGAACAAATAAAAACAAAAATATAAACAATAAAAAAAAATTAATAACTTGATGTCTCATTGTACACTCTCCTTTGAGAAAACAAAATCTTCTAGGTGAAGATGTATACATTATAGCTTAAATACTACTGTTGTATTTTGTTAAAGTTTTATCTTGCAATGGATGTTCATTAGCGAATCTGTAGTTTTAAAGAGGCTGTCTGCTATAACATATTTAATATTCTCAAATAAGTTATTTTCATATATAACTCCTTGGATATGTTTATTTTTAAGAGCATGATAAGCTGTTAAATCTAATTTATTTGTTGCTTCAGGTGCTCGCATCCGATTTTTCCAAACAATAGCACTGTATCCTTCAGGTGGTATGACTGTAAAAATACTTTTTTCTAACATGTAATTTTGTTTCGCGACTAGCGCGAGCGCACCTCCGCTTCCACCTTCTCCGGTAATAATAGAAATAGCGTTGGTGTTCAGATTTATCATTGTTTCTATGGATTCTGAAATAGCATAGGCAATTCCTGAATCCTCGCTTTGTGAGGAAGGATCTGCTGCAGGTGTATCGATCAAGGTCATAAGAGGAAGTCTGAGCTTTTCAGCTAATTTCATAAGCCTGATTCCTTTTCGATAACAGCTAGTTTTACACATGCCAAAATTCGTTTTTTTTCTTTCTTCAAAAGTACTCCCTTTCTGAGTGCCTATGATTATCATGGGTTTTCCTCCAAATGAAGCAATACCGCCAATCAATGTATTACTAGTGCCGCCACCTAATCTATCTCCTTCTAGAAAAAAGATATCTTCAAAAAGATTATTGATGTAGTCTGTAGTCTGTGGTCTTTCTAAAGATCTACTGAGTTGCACAGTATCCCAAGGATTGTTAGTAAGATAGCTTAAGTCTTCAGCGTTATTAGTACAGAAAATATTATTTGAGGATAACGAATGTTCAATTGAAGATTTAGAGGCGTAAAAAATGGATAAGAGTCTTTTTAGTTCAGAATGTAGCTCTTTTTTTTCTATTATTCTATCGATAAATCCATTCTTAAAATAGTTTTCAGAGGTTTGTTTTTCTTTGAGTCCTTCCAGAAGAGGAGTTCCTTCAAGAACACGTAATCCTGTAAATCCCAATGTTGCTTTCGGCTCTGCTATAAGAATATCTAAAAGTGTTGCATAACTAGAAAATACACCAGCCATGGTTGGATTTGTTAAGATACCAATAGTCAATATTCCGTTTTTTTTGCATCTTGTAAGTTCTTTGATAACTTCAGACATTTGGATAAGACCATTAATGCCTTCGTGAACTCGAACTCCACCTGAAGATATTACTAATAATAGAGGCACTGAAAGTGCAATAGATTCTTCAATGGCTCTTATTAAATTTTGAGCACTCCTGCGTGATAAAGATCCTCCCTTATAGGAAAAATCGGAAATAGCTAAACTAACTTTATTCCCTCCAATAGTTCCAAGTCCAGATATTATCGATTCTTCTTCCTGATCGGGATATATTGTAAAAGAGTTATTATCTAGAACGCTGGAAAAGTAGTTAGGGAAATTTATCTGCACGATAAATAAAATTATATACTTTAGTGTTGTTTGTTATATGTTGTAGAGAATGATATTGTAAAAAAAATATATGTATTTAGATTAAGGATAACTTTTTTTGAAAAATTAATTTAGATTTCAAAAGTAATTCGTAGAACAATATTATTTGTATAAAGGTAACCTGATGAGATGCTAGATAGAATCCTTACAAGTGTTATACTTGGGCCTCTAGTTATTTTGGGGTTAATGATTCCTCATCCATTCAGTATAGCAACGATAGTTTTTATTTCTATTAGTATTTCATTGTATGAATATACTAAACATTTAAGTCAAAAAAGAATTTTTGGAATAGGTGTAGCTTTGTCACTATTCGTTATTTTTTGGGAAATAATATCCTATTATCAAACAGGATTTATAGAATATTTTTATAAAAATATCTACTCAAGTGATGTAATGACTAGCAAAGAAAAACTAGGAATCATTCTACTAATAGGTGGGATGAGTACCTTGTGGGGGATTAAGCATATACTTTATTCTGAAGCATCTAAAAAGTCTTCTCTCAATCACTTTTTTGGTATGTTTTGGATTGTTTCTCCGTTGATTTGTATTTTTAATGCCCAACTCTATTTTATAAAAGAAAACATAGGTCAAAGAATAGCATCAGAAATGAATCCAATATCATACGATATCTTCATTACTCCGCTTCTTTTTTATATACTCGTGCAATGGGCTGGTGATACTGGAGGCATTCTATTTGGAAAACTATTTGGTAGGCACCTGCTAGCCCCTACTATTTCTCCTAATAAAACCAGAGAGGGGTCGATAGGTTATTCTTTTTTTAGTTTATTAGCGTCATGGTGGTTAGCTCCTTTCTTTTCAGTTATGTATATTCAATCTATACTGGTTGCTTTATTTGTAGCTGTTTTGGGGCAAATCGGAGATCTTTCTGAAAGTAAGTGGAAGCGGCTTCATGATGTTAAGGATAGCGGACGTTTTCTTCCCGGACATGGTGGTTTATTAGATAGACTCGATTCTTTATTATTATCTAGTATTCCGAGCATGCTAGTACTGATATATTTTTAATGAATGAAATTGTATTGTATTTGGTAAATATCACAGACTGATCAGTTAAGTTATAACAGAAATATTTTCAAGCTTGCACCGTTTAATATCTTAAAGTCTGAACAGCATGTATACTTTATAATAATAGTTATGTCAGTTAGAGTTCGTTATGCACCAAGTCCTACAGGAAGCCCTCATGTAGGCAATATCAGGGATGCACTATTCAAATATTTGTTTGCAAAACATCACAATGGTGTAAATATTGTAAGAATAGAAGATACAGATAGAACGAGGTATGTTCCTGGTAGTGAACAAGATATTTTTAATAGTCTTAGGTGGCTAGGTATCGAATGGCAAGAAGGTATGGAAGTGGGTGGCCCATTTGGACCATATAGGCAGAGCGAACGGAAGGAACTTGGTATTTATGATAAGTGGGTTCAAGTTTTACTAGATTCTGGACATGCATACTGGGCGTTTGATACACCTGAAGAACTTACTGAAATGCGTGAATATCAGCAGGTGAATAAACAACCAATAGGGTATTTTGGTGGTGTTTGGAGAGAAGCATCTGGAGAGAGTGTACAAAAAGCAAGAGATGCTGGAGTTCCTGGAGTTATTCGCTTGAAAATACCTAAGAATAAAGAGATTGTTATAGAGGATGTAATCAGGGGCAGAATAACTTGGGATTCAAATCATGTAGACGATCCTGTTCTGATTAAAGCAGATGGAATGCCAACATATCATTTTGCTTCGATGGTAGATGACCATTTAATGGAAATCAGCCATATTATTAGAGGTGAAGAATGGATTAGCAGTGCTCCTAAACATGCCTGTTTATTTGATGCCTTTGGTTGGGAAAGACCAATTTTTGTACATTGTCCTATTATTAAAGGGAAAGATGGATCTAAGTTAAGCAAAAGACATGGTGATACAAAATGTTTAGATTTTAGATCTGCTGGATTTTTACCAGAAGCTATGGTTAATTTTATTTCTTTAATTGGATGGGCACCTGGTGGAGATAGAGAACTGATGTCCATGGACGAATTAATTGAAGCATTTGATTTAGATGGATTACAACCTTCTCCAGGTGTTTTTGATATGGAAAAATTAACCTGGATGAATGGTCACTATATTCGTCAAAAAAGTATTTCCAATCTGATGCATGATATCAAAGAGTTTATTTTTTTAAAAGATACTATCGAATATTGGGATAGACAAGATAATGGCGATGTTAAAGTAAATGAGCTTAAGATGCTTGAAAATTCTATTGAAAGTCAATCTGAATATATGGAAAAGGCTGTTGAATTAGAGCAAGAAAGAGTTCAAACATTAGCTGATTTTGGTAACGCATGTGAGTTTTTCATGGTAGAAAAACCTAACATGGATGAAAAAGCTGTTTCAAAATGGTTAAGTAAAGAGCATGTTCCAAATTTATTAAATGCATTGCTCGACTATTTACAAGAGAAAGAGACTATTTCTCAGGAAGAGTGTGAAAACTGGATACGAACATATGCTAAAGATAATAATCTAGAAAAATTAGGACCTGTAGTGCATCCAATAAGAATAACTATGACTGGAAAAACAGCAGGACCAGGTTTATTTGAGCTTATGAGTGTGTTGGGGCCTGTTAGAATGATTGAAAGAATTCGCACAGTGCTTAAAAATCATGTAGTAGTTACTCATTAAATGGTTTCAATTGAATATTGTGAGTTTTAATGTTAATGTTTTAAAAGAATGGATATTAGACAAGGAAATAAAGAAGAGAAGTTACTCATATTAAATAGTCATCCTTCAGTAAAATTTTGTGATATCCATAAATCTTTTTTTTTATCGCAAGCTCTGGAGAATGTATCCTTCTCGATATTTCCGGGCACAATTCATGCAATCGTAGGTGAAAATGGTGCAGGGAAATCTACTTTATTAAAAATACTGTATGGAATACATCAACCGGATGCTGGACATATATATGTTTATGGTCAACGATCTACTTTTTTATCATCAAAAGATGCCATAAATTTAGGTATTGGAATGGTAAGTCAGGAACATACCATTATTCCTGAGCTTACAAATCTAGAGAATATTATATTAGGTCAGGAGAAGAGTTTCTGGTTGGATCCTGAACTATATCTGAAAAAAATATATAAACTATCTGCAGATTTGAATTTCAATTTTAATCCACATGGTAGAGCATCTTCTTTATCTCCTATTGAACTTCAGAAGTTAGAGGTACTTAAATTACTTTGGAGAAATTCAAAGATAATGATTTTTGATGAACCAACGGCATTTATGACTGTTGAAGATGCTAAGAATTTTTACTCTAATATGAAGGTGTTAGCAAGAAAAGGGCATACCATTATAGTTGCAACTCATAAATTATTAGAAGTAGAAACATATGTAGATAATGTGACTGTTTTAAGGTCTGGTCGAGTGGTATTAAATGGATCAGTGGCTGAATTTAATTCAGATACTTTAGCTCAAGAAATTATCGGACATGAAGTGAGTGTCCATAAAGAGTACCACCCGAAGTTAGAGAATAAAATTTTAAATATTAATAGTGTGGGATGGATTAAAAACCAAAAGAAGGTACTAAATGATGTCTGTTTAAATGTATATAAGGGTGATGTTATTGGTATTGCAGGTGTTGAAGGAAGTGGACAGCTGGAATTATTTAAAATGTTGGCCGGTATCGTTTATCCTACAATTGGCTCGATATATTTAGAAGATGAGGATATCACTACAAAAAGTTTATGGGATAGAAAGAATCTGGGATTAAGATATATAGGTCCTGATAGAAATAAGGATGGAATGATCCAAGATTTTAATGTTATTGAGAATGCTCAATTAGGTTGTCAAAGATATCATAAGGTGTATAGAAAAGGTTTTATGAAATATACCGAAAGTATTCGATTAGCAAAACAGTTTTTAAGTACTTTCGATGTAAAAATAAATTCTACAAGAAGTAAAATGAGTCATTTATCAGGTGGGAATTTACAAAGATTTGTAAATGCTAAGGCTTTTTGTTACAATCCTAAAATGATAGTGGCCTTTCAACCTTCCAGAGGCTTGGATTTGGATGCTATTGATACTTTTTATGAAAAGCTCTATGGAGTAGTTAAGTCAGGTGCTGGGGCTATTATTTTTTCATATGACTTAGATGAGCTGACAATGTTTTGTAATAAAGTTTTAGTTATGTATCAAGGGAAATTGATTGAACCGAATTCTAAAAATCAAAAAAATAAAAAATATTTAGGTAAATTAATGACTGGGTTAGATGTATGAATACTAAACAAATTTTTTTGATATTCACCACTTTACTGCTTTTTTATTTTTCTCTTTTATTAACGAACATTGAGTTCAAAGATGTTTGTTTAGCTTTTTGGGAGCATTCACTAGGTTCAAAGGAAAGTATTTCTGAAATACTCAGTATATGTACCCCTCTATTAATATGCTCAATAGCAATATTTATAGGATTTCAGGCAAGCTTGTTTAATATCGGTTGTGAAGGTCAGCTGGCAGTAGGAGCTATTGTAGCTGTTCAATCGGGCATATATTGGTATGATTATATTGGAATAATAGGGTGTTTAATGCTGTCCTTAATCGCGGGTGCCATTGTGGCATTTCCTGCTGCATGGATTAAAGCAAAAAAAGATGGGCATGAGGTTATATCTACGATTATTATGAATACAGTTGTGATGTATCTGAGCATGGCATTAATTTCGGGACCATTGCGTGCTAAAGGGCAGATGGAGCTCTTAACAGAAGTACTTCCTTTTCATAGGATGATTCCAATGCTGGATATTAGAGGTGTTATGATAAGTAGTGCGAATTTTTACTTGATAATACTTGTAGTGTTGTCATGGCTTATATTAAAAAGGAGTGCTTGGGGATTTGAATCTAGAGTGATGGGTAAAAATATGATCGCTGCAGAGTATGCAGGAATCAATGTGCCTAGAATGACTCAAAGAGTCTTGTTATTCTCTGGTGCTATTGCAGGAATAGCTGGGGGAATAACTGTGTTTGCCTATGAAGGATGTTATTTTCCAGAGTTTTCACATCATCACGGATATACTGCTATTGGAATAGCTCTACTAGCGGGCCATAATATTATCTATTTAATACCAAGCACTTTTGTATTTGCAATGCTTATGAAAGGAAGTGAAGGGGTTATTTCTTTGGGGGCACCAGAATCATATAATCAGATATTACTTGCCGGATTAATATTACTTGTTGCAATGATTAGGTATAGGAGATCTTTAAATGCTTGAGTGTTCTTTACAGATGATCTTAATAACAGTTATGGTAACATCAACTCCACTCATCTTAGCATCTCTTGGAGGAATTATTAGTGAAAAATCAGGCATTTGCAACATCGCACTAGAAGGAACAATGCTTGTCTCTATCGTAGCATATGCTCTTATTGCTGAAAGTACAGGTTCTATACTTTTAGCGCTTTCTGGATCGATACTCGGAGGTGTATTATATTCTTTACTGTTATGGTTATTTACTCAGAAATACTGTTTTGATCATATCATATCTGGCGTTATATTAAATACTCTAGCTATAGGTCTTTGCCCTTTATTATATTCGTATTTTTCGTCACCTGAGGCTTTGCATATATCACCGGTATTAGATACAAGATGGTTTGTGCTTATATCTATTTGTTTGACATTCGTAACACATATCTTTTTAGAAAAATCATATATTGGTTTACATCTAAAAGCAGTAGGTAATCATCCAGATATAGCTAGGCATGAAGGAATTGAACCTGTTCAGATTAGATTTATTTCGATGATCTTAGCTGGTATTTATTGCAGCTTAGCTGGTTGTGCGATTTTTTCTAACGTTGGCATGTATACAGAAAATGTCACCTGTGCCAGAGGGTTTCTTGCATTAGTTACAATGATTCTTGGTGGCTGGAAACCAGTATCAGCAATGTTCTGGTCTATTTTCATAGGTTTTTTCATGGTTGTAGATTTAGTGTTTCAAGGAAGTTCGATATTTGGTTATAAGATTTCTGCATACTTGTGGAATAGTTTGCCCTATATTGTAGTTTTGGTCTCTTTATCATTTATTAAATCGAAACATGTTGGTCCATCTGGTGTTGGAAGGAAGTAACTTAAGATATCTCAATAATTCATCATGAGTATGTTAGTACAATATAGTTATGGCATCTTTACAATATATTCCTAATGCAATAGGTGTTGATGAGGCTGGAAGAGGATGTTTAGCTGGTCCAGTGGTTGCGGCAGCTGTTTTTCTTGATGATAAAATTGATTGGACCGATTTAAATGATTCTAAGAAATTGACCGAGAATAGTAGAGAGAAGTTGTATCAAAAAATTGTCCATAATTCCATTTGGCGAGTCGTGGAAAAATCTTCCATGGAAATTGATCATTCGAATATTTTAAAAGTTACTTTAAATGCAATGTACGATGCCGTTAACATGTTGAACTTATCTCAAAAGAAGATATTAATCGATGGTAATCAAAGACCTCCTTTTGATAGTTCTATGGATATTTCTTGTATTTGTTCAGGAGATGCCAAGATAGTAAATATTGCAGCTGCATCTATTATTGCAAAGGTAACAAGAGATAATATTATGAGGAGTATGGATGAAAAATATCCTCAGTATGGCTTTGGAAAACATAAAGGGTATGGTACAAAAACTCATCTATTAGCTCTTGAAAAATGTGGCCCATGTGAAATACATCGTTATAGTTATGCTCCAGTTAGTAGATTAAAAAGATGAATATAAGAATGGTATATGAAACTTTATGGTGAGTTTTTTGATAAAAATTTAAGTTCAAGAGAAATAGGTCAGCTAGCTGAAGATTTAGCTTGTAAGTACTTAGAATATTGTAATTACCAAATATTACAAAGAAATTATCACTGTAGATTTGGAGAAATAGATATTGTTTGTTTAAAAGATAATTCTTTAGTATTTGTTGAAGTAAAGGCTAGACGTAAACCATTTATTAATCCTGAAGAAAGCATATCTAAGCATAAACTAGCTTGTATTTCTAAATCGATATTAACTTATATTGATGAATATGATTTTCATGACAAAATAATCAATATCGATGTGCTGGCCATTAGTTCGAAAGAAATAAAACATATTAAAAATATTGATGTAGAATAAGAACACATTAAAATTTTTATTAAATTTGAATAGAAGTATGATATGAGATGTATTTTTTTTTGGATATATATACTTCAGGAGTAGTACGAAAGAAAGATGTCCTTGTATCGGATATACAGGCATATAATTAAAACCAAAAAGAGTCGTCAAAAATCAGTTTTAGCTATAGGTTAATTTTTCATCCATATCCGAACAGTTTTTCATTTGTATATATATAGCTGTAAAATTTATAGTTTATTTAAGCTTGTTTACTATTTAAATCTTTATATTTGCTTTCTTTATTCCAAAAGAGTAAATGGAATCACATTTAACACCTAGCAAGGCTTTAAGTGTTTTTAACAGGGTATCATATATTTCATTGGATTGCCTAGAAAGGTTTTGCTTTCATTTATATAAAGGAGTTGGAATAAATAAAAATGAATCATTTTAAAAAAATATATCGAGTAGTCTTTATCTTTTTTGGAGTATGTTTGTGTGTAGATGCAAGTGCACCTAAGCTATCAAATTCTCCATCTGAAAGTGCATCTGAAACGAAAGTTATGGATCTGTATAAATCTGTAATTGCAGATGATTTGAACATAAATGATATTAAAAATAGCCATAAAGTTCATGAGGTGAATGTACATCAGATATTAGATAAAAAAACAAAAATAGGGAAAAAAGTATTAACATTTGCAGGTTACTCTCAGGATTATCAAGATCTAAATGGAATGCTGACGGAGGCATATAAAATATTAAATAAAGAGGATCCTTCTAAATCAATTGTAAATATCGGTGGCACATCATTAGGGATTGGTGCAGTATATAATATTGCAAAGGCGATGGGTTTTGAAACAATAGGAGTTGTATCAAGCAATATAAAACAAGCACCTTATGATTGGCAAACAATATCTGCTAATTGCGATAAATTGTTTATAGTCCACGATCCATCAGGTAAATGGGGAGGTTTGGATGATAAAGGTCATGTTACCAATACTTCTATAGCGATGGTATATGTATCTGATGAAATGTTTGTACTAGGTGGAGGAGCAGTCTCGGGAGTAGAAATGACCTGTATGCTTGATTCAGGAAAACTAGTTAAATATATTCCATTTAAGACTTCAAAAGGTGATATTGGAGTTGCTATAGATATAGCAAATGAAAAAAAAGTATCTAGTAAATACGATTCTCTTTTTAACTATGTGCAGCGGGAAGATAAATCCGTTGAAAAAACGAAATCTGAATAATATTAATCACTGTCTTTAATATAACGCAGTTTGTAGCATTAAGCAGAATGTTTAAAAATTTGATAAAATATTATAATATGCTTAATGCTATTTTTATGATTTGTACTTTTATTTGTTTGAATTTATTGAGTGTAAGCGCAGGATCTCGATACAGTATTTGTACGAAAAGTTCAAAAACTGTGCACGTTAACAATACAACTAGTGTTTTGAGCCCAGTGTTAGATTCATCCAGTAATGATTCAGATGATGAGTCTGCTTTAATGATTGATAATATTCATATTCCTTCCAATAAATCCATAAAATGGAAAGATATTCAGGAAGGGAAAAAACTTCCCATAAATGAAGTTTTAGAAAACATTGAAATTATTACTATCAACCCAATTGGAAAAGAAATATCTGATATTAAAAAACTTTGTGGATTTTATGAAAAGTGGTACATAGTCACTGGAATGTATTTTGATAAAGAATATTCTTTTTATTTTAAAGAATGTTCTAACGAAAATGCCGAGATAGAAACTGCAGCATATCGTTTAGCAAAGTATTTGAAATTAATGAGACCAATGCCGTTTGTGAAAAGGTCTTTTGATATCCAAAATAGAACATACAAGGGACTCATGTATCCACATGAAAGCTTACTTGAGTATGATACTGATAGATCAACCTATCAGAGTGATATATCAGCGCATCACCTAGAGTACTATATGCCCCATTTTGTTTATATCCTTGGAATTGTTGATTTTAGTAGTAAAAATATTGTAACAGTTCGCAAGGGTGGATTAGAGCGTTATTATTTCTGGGACTTCTCATCAGCCAGGATTATCCAAACAGGTGATTTCTATAATCCATTCATGGTAAAAATTTATTATAATAAACTTTTTAAGTCTCCTGATAAATATATGTTTTTCCCGTGGCATAGAAAGTGTAAGATCGACTGGAAAACGGTAAGGCCTTCTACGGATCTGTCTGGAGTAAGAATTCCTAATGAATTATTTGCATATATTAAAAGTACTAAAAAAGATCTGAGCTATGTAGTGTATCAAAATAGTATCTGGATAGACATTAATTCTTGTTTATATCAAGAAATGCTTAAATTAAAACCATCAGTTTTTTGTAGTAAAGTGAGTTCTCTAGCGTCTCTGTTATATGGTTCTAACGTGGAAAAAGTGATAGGTGCCAAAAAAATAAGTTTTCATGAAGGCAGAGTCTATGTTTCAGAGGTTAAACGTCGCTTGGAAAATCTGGTTGGAAATTATGTGAAAATCAGGGAACTACTATTTGTCATAAAAAGTAGTTTGTAAAGAATAGATTGAGATTTGTATTTTACATAGAGTGAGCTAAGTTGATCTCTATATATTCTAGACATTTTGGAATACTTTTTGGAATATCTAGGGATCTATGAAAATGTTTACAGAGTAAGCCGTAAAAGAATTGATAGATTATTGATAATCAAATCGGAATAGGTTTTTTGTAGTATGTGTAGAGCTCAACAGAAAAGAACTATGTTATTTCTGTTGAGAATCAATAAAAGTTTTGATATTTTCTGCGATGCTTATTTTTTATAGTAAATATTGTAGAAGTTATTGGGCGTGGAGCTGGCAGGAATTTCAGAGAAATAGCTATTAAGACGTTTTGTATAGGGAGTATTATCGGTTAATAAGTGCATGCCACATGCACATGTTGAATTACACTCTGCTCCTACTTTTAAAGTTTTTATTCTTTTCCGACTTATTTGAATAGAATCATAGAAAATGTCATTTATATCTTTGCAGGATGGTGTTATGATAAATGATGGTTGAGGAGTTGTAAGTAATTCAATGGTTGTAACTGGATCGTATTGTCCCATCAATGCTCTTAAAAAGTTAACTCCATTAGCATGATTTCTAAATACTATCCAGATATCCGAAACTGATGAAGTTGGTTCGATATTATAAATTTTGAAAAATTTTTTATATTTGTTAATTTTATGTATTAATTCCATTGGGCGGTAGATACATATTATATGATTTATTGTTGTATATGGTATTTCAGATTTACTTTCAGAGCAGTAAATAGTACTTTTTTTCTCTATAGTAGCTATATATTGATTTTCCACAATTCCAGGATCCTTTAGTGGTAGAAGTAACCGTTCTATAACACTCTTGTTTAGATCTGCTGCTAATAGTGGGTAGTTAGAAGTGCATAAAAAAGAAATCGGCTTATTTCTATTGATAAATGTTTCTAATTCGGGCCGCAGACATATATTGTGCAGTAGGTCTATAGAAGCTTCATATAAATTAGTTCCAGAATAATCATCTACCATCGGTTTTATTTGATGCTTAATGCCATGTCGTGTAAAATGAAGTTTTTTTTCAACAAGTTGTTTGAATTCTAAAAAACTTGTGGCTCCAGCTGAATAAACATGTAAGATGGAAAAGTTGAAAGTGGAAAGAAACAGTGATAATAATGTAGCTTTTCTTAAAATATTTATATTATATATATTCACATAGAATATTGTACTTTGTTTCTATGGAAACCTCAATTGTAATATGTATAAGCTTGTATTTTGGAAGAATACAAGCTTATACATATTACTGCATGGTGCACAAGGATTTTGACATGTATTGTTTCATTTTGTACGGAGTAAGTAGATATGGGCAGTTACTGTTAGAAAAATTTAACCGAACTCCATATGGAAGTGAGCTTAAAATAACCTGCCACTTGTCTGGTTCCATCTTGCATGAGTATAAATTGATATCGGTTAAATTCTTAAATCTTCGAAAGTTTTTAGCTGCCTCTCCAGCATATCCAGTGTTACTTAGATCTAATACTTCCAATGTATCAGGTAAGGAGTTCAGCAAGTCCATCCACTCTTCTGGTTTTAATACCGCTCCATAAGAATATGAAAAGCATTTTAAATTAGAGAATCTAGAAAATACTTTTGGATCTGTACCTATAGTAGATATGTCCGAAATGATTGTTTCTATAGTGGAAGGTAAGGAATTAAAAATAGTTGTAGCATTTTCTAATAGTATATATCGACTATTAGATAGTTCAAAATAATCTAGCTTATTAAAACGCGTAAGAGATTCAGCGAAACTGCCAGATAAACTTGTGTTAGACAATGAAAGATGAGTAATGTTTTCTGGGAGATAGTACATGAAAATAGATTCAATATCAGAATCTATATCAATGTTACTAATTGAAATTTTTTTTAAGTTTTTAAATTTTGATAAATGCCTATATTCATGATTTCCAAGCGAATCATCAGCACTAAAGCAATTCAAGATTGAAATATGCAGAGAGGTGAGGGTTTCTGGGGCATTTTTTAAAGTACCATCATTTAATTCTTGCAGAGAAACCCCTGCAAGAGACAGATCGTCACTGTTGAGATATTTTCTCAAACTTTTGTTAATTAGTTTTACGTTATCTAGGTGTATTTGAAACGGGATGTTACTTCCATCTGTCTGAAGTCGATTGATAGATTCAGGTAAAGAACAACTTAACCAGTCCCATCGTTCTTCTGGCATTTTGCAACGAAATAAATTTAGATCTTCTAGTTTAGAAAGTCTTATAAATTCTTCACAATTTTCTCCTTGATAATATCCAGTAGATCCATCGAGGTAGCCAAATTGTAAGTCCAGCTCTACAAGAGAGCAAGGGAGATGGGAAACAATACCTGCCCAAGCTTCTGGTTGTAATTTAACACTACCAAGCTTTAGTTCTTTTAGATGGATAAGTCTTATAAAATGGCAATGATTTTCACCCTGATAGTTTGTAAAACTTAAATTTAAGTATTGCAAACTTTTTGGTAACGATTCAAGCAACGTGTGCCAATTATTAGGTGGCAATTTACAATGTCCTAAATCTAAAAATTTAAGATTCTTGAATTTTTTTAAAAGGCATGAATTTTCTCCTGAGTAACTACTTCCACCATTAAAGCTAATAGATTTGATATTATCATTTAGGGAAGAAAGAATATGATGCCAGTTTTCAGTAGTAATCTTATTTCCAGATAACCCTATCGAATTTAATTTCTTGAATTTTTTTAATGAGCTTGCAAATTTACCTGTTGTATTAGTTTCGTTTAAAAATAGCTTTTCGAGTGTATCAGGTAGATGATCGAGATAATCTCTATTTTCTTCAGGATAAAATTTTGTTCCTGTAATGCTAAATTCTTTTAATTTATTAAGTTTACTTAAAGATTCAGTTTCTTTTGGATCTAGTTTTCCCCAGGAAAAGAATATTCTTTCTGTGTTTTCAGGAAGGTAATGCAGAATAGTTGCTGAAGGAATTTTGGTATGCATATAACTTATGACAATCTTACTCGAGTTAGGCCCTATATTGAGTAATCTATACACATCTTCCTGGGAATATTCATCATTAATTACTTTTTTATTCTGTTTCAGTTGTTCACTAGTAGTATATTCAATGAGTTTTTCTTCTAAGGATAATAAGTGCTTTTTTAACTCGATTCCTGTTAGAAAGTTATTATTAGGTAAGCAGAGATATTCTAGTTGATTAAACCTAGACAATAGAAAAAGTGCATAATCTGGAATATTGCATTCATGTAAGCTCAGTGAGTTGATTGAGGTGGGTAGTATTTCAAATATTTCTTTCCAGAATTCACTATCTATATATTGACTCTCATTTAGCTCAAGATGTTTGATGTTGTTGTGATTAGTTAGGGCGAGCAAGCCACGATGATCTATGTAAGTGTCATTAATATTGATAGATTCTATATTTGGGTTCAATAACGATATAATTTCTATCCAGGCACTTGAGTCTATGTCTGGACAGCTAGATAAATTAATACTATTGAGATGTTGGAACTTTTTTGCTATTAGGATAGCTGTAGAGGAATTGATAACAACATCTTCAAGTGAAAGGTGTTCTATTTTTGACGTAAGAGATGTAATAAATTTGTTCCATTCAGATTCAAAAACACATAAACATCTTGTAAGGTAGAGTGTTTTTAAATTTTTAAACTGAACAATACTATGAATATTTTCATCTGTAAGATTTGAATCGCTAAGATCTAAATATTCTAACGTATATTGAGTACTCCCTTTTGATAAATTATCAAGAAGTAAAGATATCTGACTTGTAGATATTTTATTGCCTGTAAGTTTTAATGTTTTTAGTCTAGGTAATTTGCCAATGAAATCTAGAGCATCTTGGTTAAGTTGCATATGATTTAGTTCTATGGATTCTATTCCAAATGTGAAATCTGGGCCAAATGTTTTTTGGGCTAAATGTTGTAGTCTAACGCAAGTTAATAATTGTTGATCGCTATTTATGGTTGATTTAGCCCAGTACTTTGCGTGGTGAAACTCCCATATTTGTGGTGAATTTGTATAGAGAAGTGTTTCGATGTAGTTTAAGATAAAATCTGTACTGGTGATATTATTAGGTGGAAATATGATTTTTTCTGATGATGTTGGTGGATTGATATAGAGTGCATATTCTTTAAGAGAAATTTGTAATAGTTCAAATTTATTTTTAAGATAGAGTGAGTCTAAATTATGTATAGAAAAACCAGTTCTGCTTTCATTTTTTTTGAATACATCAAGAAGTTTTTTTTCCGTTAGATTTTTAAGTTTATCCATTTTGTCTTTTAAGATATTTCCTATCTGTATATATTCACCAGATGATAGGTTTTCTTGTAAATCAGAGTAAATATTCCATCTAGATTCTATCCAGTTTAAAAAAGCAACTTTTTTTTCTATGTATTCATCTAATATTTTGCATGAGATTTTATATCCTTTTTGAGAATGTTTCTTTACATTTTTATATTTGTTGTAGTAGTTGCTTTCTGAAACACAAAAAATTTCTTCATCACAACTATCTATCCAAGCATGTTTTTTGGTAATGCCATCAGGGTTATGATCAATCATTGAATGTGTTGCAACACTTATATACAACATTGATGTTAAAAAAAATAAATATTTGCTCATTAGCACTCCTCTCTATCTTTAAATTATAGAGTGCGTAAAAGATGTTATGTTTAAAATGCAAGAGTGTTTAATTTTTGGTTAATACTTTGGATATTATGAGAGCTCGTTTAATGTTGAAAAAGGTTAATTTATCAATACTCTTTTAAATTAATGAATTACGCGAGTAACATGAACATTATGAAGACTTGCCAATCTGATCAATTGTTTATAAATACTATACGTGGGCTGTCTATTGATGCTGTACAGAAAGCAAATAGTGGACATCCTGGTTTACCTTTAGGAGTTGCTAGTGTGGCTTATACCTTATGGTTTAAGCATATGAATTTTAACTCAAAAAATCCTGATTGGTTTAACAGGGATAGATTTGTTTTGTCGGCAGGTCATGGTTCTGCTTTGCTCTATTCATTACTTCATTTAGCGGGATATGATTTATCTTTGGATGATCTTAATAAGTTCCGTCGATTATGGAGCAAAACACCGGGGCATCCAGAGAATCATATAACCCCGGGTGTTGAAATGGCAACAGGACCATTGGGACAGGGGGTGGCAACAGCGGTTGGAATGGCAATAGCAGAAAAGCATTTATCATCCAAATTTAATAGAGATCGCTTTAAAATAGTAGATCACTATACCTATGTTATATGTTCAGATGGTGATTTAATGGAAGGGGTTGCGCAGGAGGCTTGTTCTCTAGCTGGACATTTGGGTTTGGGTAAGTTGATATTATTATATGATGATAATAATATTACTATTGATGGATGTACAGATATAACCTTTACGGAGGATGTATCACTTAAATTTCAAGCAATGGGTTGGCACGTGATATGTAATGTTGATGGCAATTCGATAAATCATGTTCATCAATCTATAGCGGAAGCAAAATCTACAACAGGTAAACCTTCTTTAATTATCTGTAAAACTACGATAGGATTTGGTAGTCCGAATAGAGCTAATACAAGCAAAGTTCACGGTGCGCCTTTAGGAGACGAAGAAGTGATGTTGACCAAACAAAACTTAGGTATTCCTGAAGATAAATTATTCTATGTGCCAGAAGAAGTAGTAGATGCAAGAGAAAAGATAGTCGAAAAAGGAATTCAGTTAGAAAAGTTATATCAGATTGAACTTGAAAAATATGCTGTGAAATATCCGGATTTATATCATGAATTTATAAGTCAAATAGAAGATGATAGTAATACAAACTGGAAAGCATTTCTTCCTCATTTTTCAGATGCGATTTCTACAAGAGCTGCTAGCCAGAAAGTAATCGCATCCATTTCAAATGTTTATAAAAATCTTGTTGGAGGGAGTGCGGATTTAAATGCTAGTGTATTATGCGGAATACCCAATGATGAAAACTTTCAAAAAGGGACTCCATCCGGTAGAAATATATGTTTTGGAATCAGAGAACATGCCATGGCAGCATGTGTAAATGGAATTAATCTACACAAAGGTCTAAGAGCTTATGGTGGAACATTCTTAGTGTTTTCTGATTACTGCAGACCCTCTATAAGATTAAGTGCAATAATGAATTGTCCTAGTATATTTCTCTTTTCTCATGACTCTATTGGTCTAGGTGAAGATGGACCTACACATCAGCCTATAGAGCATCTATCATCATTAAGAGCCATACCAAACCTACATGTATTGCGACCTGCAGATGGAAATGAAACTTCAGCTTGTTGGAAACTTGCTCTTGAAGAGAAAAATGCACCGTCTATCCTTGCTTTAAGTAGACAAGCTTTACCATCTATTTCCTCTGATAATATAGAGAACCATCCGGCGAAATTTGGTGGATATGTTATAAAAGAATTTAAATCTACTTCTAGTAAAATGGGGATTACATTATTAAGTACAGGTAGTGAGGTTTCATTGTGTATAAATGTAGGGGAGCAATTATCTAAAGAGGGTTTAGACATACGAGTTGTAAGTATGCCTTGTGTAGAGTTGTTTGAATTACAAAGTGAAGAGTACAAAAAGAGTGTATTGCCAAATAGAGATAAAACACTTGCTGTAGAATGTGGATCAAGCATGTGTTGGTATCGGTATGCAAAATATGTTTTTGGTATAGATAGATTTGGAGGTTCAGGAAATATTGATGAATTAATGACGTTTTTTGGATTTACAAAAGAAAAAATTTCAGAATATATAAGAACTAAATTTGAAATTCAGTAGAGAATAAGGCACCTAATAGCTAAAAACATAAACAAAAATAAAAAAAAATAAAAATATATTCATTTAAGTTTTACAGATAAACATAAACATATCAGAGGGAAAAGTTCATGAATACCAAAAAAACTCAAAAAAGATTTCATTTGCCTATTGACAATGAGATGGGGGTCCGGTATCATTATATTTGTTGCTGTGAAAAAGCAACGAGCAATTTGAAAAAAACATATCGATAAGTGGAACGCGTAACAAGCACCGAGTAATTAAATTTACTTAAAAAACCAAATACATAAGTATTAATAAAAAATAAGAATTAATAAGCTACAGAAGGTGCATGGTGAATGCCTAGGGACAAAGTGCCGATGAAGGACGTGAAAGCAGCGAAATGCTTCGGGGAGTTGCACAAAAATGATGATCCGAAGATGTCCGAATGGGGAAACCCGGTACGAGTAATGTCGTATCACTTACATCTGAATACATAGGATGTATAGAGGGAACCAGGTGAACTGAAACATCTAAGTAACCTGAGGAAAAGAAATCGAAGAGACTCCGTAAGTAGCGGCGAGCGAAAGCGGAAGAGCCTAAACCAGCGAGCATGCTCGTTGGGGTCGTGGGGTCTTCAATCTCTTATCAAGCCATTGGTTTGATAAGAGAAAGAAAAAGCACTGTAAATTGTTACAAGAATGAGTTGGAAAGCTCTGCCATAGAGGGTGATAGCCCCGTATTGAAAAATAATTTCAGGTTTAGAAGATACCCGAGTAGTGCGGATTAAGTGGAATTCCGCGCGAATCTGCCCAGACCACTGGGTAAGGCTAAGTACACTTTGTCACCGATAGTGAATCTAGTACCGTGAGGGAAAGGTGAAAAGAACCCCGGGAGGGGAGTGAAATAGAACCTGAAACCATGACACCTACAAGCAGTCAAAGCACTATGATAGGAGCAATCCTATAATGTGTGATGGCGTACCTTTTGCAGAATGAGGCTGCGAGTTAATAGTACAGGCAAGGTTAAGGCTTTTAGAGCCGGAGCCGGAGGGAAACCGAGTTCGAATAGAGCGTCAAGTCTGTATTATTAGACCCGAAACCGCGTGATCTAGCCATGGACAGGATGAAGTGAAGGTAATACTTCATGGAGGTCCGAACCAGTAGACGTTGAAAAGTCTTTGGATGAGCTGTGGTTAGTTCGGTGAAATGCCAATCGAACGCGGAAATAGCTGGTTCTCCCCGAAATACATTTAGGTGTAGCGTGTTGTGTTATCCATAGGGGGTAGAGCACTGAATGGGTTAGGGGCCTTACCAGGTTACCGACCCCAATCAAACTCCGAATACCTATGGACAGAGCAATGCAGTGAGAATGCGAGGGATAAGCTTCGTATTCGAAAGGGAAACAGCCCAGATCAACAGCTAAGGGCCCTAAGATTAGACTAAGTGTGAAACGATGTTAAGTCGCGTAAACAGCCAGGAGGTTGGCTTGGAAGCAGCCATCCTTTAAAAAGTGCGTAATAGCTTACTGGCCGAACGTGATTTAGCGCGGAAAATCCAAGGGGGCTTAAGTCTAACTCCGAAGCTTTGAGTCCTTCCGTAAGGAAGGTCGGTAGGGGAGCGTTGGGTATGCAGTGAAGCCAGAGCGTGAGCACTGGTGGAGCGTAATCAAGTGAGAATGCAGCCATGAGTAGCGATAACTGTGGTGAGAATCCACAGCGCCGAAAATCTAAGGTTTCTGCGTCTATGTTCGTCAGACGCAGGTTAGTCGGCACCTAAGGCAAGGCCGGAAGGCGTAGTCGATGGATGTCAGGTTAATATTCCTGAACTAGCGAAAGTGCGTAAGGAGGGACACTCCTAAAGGCTTCATCCCACACCGTTGGTTGTTGTGGGCTACTGGAAGGATGGGATAGCAGTAATGTTATCATAAAGTCTAACCAGGGGGAAGGGAGTACTTCGGTACAAACAAACTGAGGCTGATGGGGGGCGAGAAAAGCTCCTTTCGTATACATAAGCTAACCGTACCTCAAACCGACACAGGTAGATGAGTCGAGAAGACTAAGGCGTTCGAGAGAACTCTCGTTAAGGAACTAGGCAAACTGGCCCCGTAACTTTGGAAGAAGGGGCGCCTCGAAAGAGGCCGCAGCGAAGCATCCCTGGCGACTGTTTACCAAAAACACAGGTCTCTGCAAAGACGAAAGTCGATGTATAGGGGCTGACGCCTGCCCAATGCCAGTAGGTTAAGATGATTTGTTAGGAGCAATCCAAAGCATTGACTTCAAGCCCTGGTGAATGGCGGCCGTAACTCTAACGGTCCTAAGGTAGCGAAATTCCTTGTCAACTAAATATTGACCCGCATGAAAGGCGTAACGACTAGGGAACTGTCTCAACGAGAAGCTCGGTGAAATTGTAGCACCAGTGAAGATGCTGGTTACGCGTATTTGGACGAAAAGACCCCGTGGAGCTTTACTACAACTTAGGATTGTAAGTTGGGTATTGATGTAGAGAGTAGGTAGGAGCTTAGGCAACAATGGAACACTACCCTTCAATATCTGATTTACTAACCCATCACCATCACTGGTGAGGAGACATTCTTAGGTGGGTAGTTTGACTGGGGCGGTCGCCTCCCAAACAGTAACGGAGGCGTACAAAGCTGCACTCAGGTTGGTTGGAAACCAATCGTTGAGCATATAGGTATATAGTGCGGTTGACTGTGAGACATACAAGTCGAGCAGGGACGAAAGTCGGTCTAAGTGACCCTCTGATTGTGCGTGGGCACGTCAGGGTTCATCGGATAAAAGCTACCCCGGGGATAACAGGCTGATCTTGCCCGAGCGCTCATAGCGACGGCATGGTTTGGCACCTCGATGTCGGCTCGTCGCATCCTGGGGCTGTACAAGGTCCCAAGGGTTCCGGAGTTCACGGATTAAAGCGGCACGCGAGCTGGGTTCAGAACGGCGTGAGCCAGTTCGGTTTCTATCCAATACGCGCGTAGGAAAATTGAAAGGAGTCGTTCTTAGTACGAGAGGACCAGAATGAACTGACCTCTGGTGTACCAGTTGTTCCGCCAGGAGCATACGCTGGGTAGCCACGTCGGGCAGTGATAAGCGCTGAAAGCATATAAGCGCCAAGCACACCTTAAGATTAATTTTCCCATCGAAAGAGTAAGACCTCTAGAAGACTACTAGATTGATAGGACGCATGTGTAAGCATGGTAACATGTTCAGCTGAGCGTTACTAAATTGGTCGAGGGCTTATTAAGTTAATTATTACTCCAGTTACGTAATCCACTTATCGATATGTAGATTTCAGATTGCAAGTATGTAGATTTACATACGCGTGACCTTAGAGAGGAAGGTACACCCGTTCCCATCCCGAACACGGTAGTTAAGCTCCTCATCGGCGGAAGTACTTGGATGGCAGCATCCCGGGAGATAAGCGTGTTGCGCGTATGTTTTATTTTATATTACGCAACCATAATCTGTTCATATTACTATGTACTATTCAATTAATTACATGTTTTACACAAAGTAACACTGTATTTTTTGAAGGAATAGGCATTAGTAAAAATATATATTTCATTTTGATGATTTTATGTTATAAAAATGATACTTTTAGAATTCTTTTCCACTTTTCGTGACTATATATGTTGATTTTTTCGGTATGTATCATTTATTTTTACCAATTTATTCATATATTAGATCATTATAATTTTATTTATAGGGATATAATGAATGTGTGAATTGCGTAATCAAGATAATGAAAGTTGGCGATACTGATTTACCAAAGTATCAAACTCCTTTTTCAGCAGGTTTAGATCTTAAATCAATAGAAAATATTATTATTCAACCTATGGAACGTAAGTTGATAAAGACTGGTCTGAAAGTATCGATTCCTCATGGATTTGAAGGACAAATTCGACCGAGATCTGGTTTGGCGCTTAGACAAGGTATAACATTGGTCAATTCACCAGGAACTATAGATAGTGATTATAGAGGTGAAATAGGTATTATTCTTATTAATTTAGGTAATGAAGAAGTTGCTATTAGTAGAGGTGAGAGAGTAGCACAGCTAGTAATCTGTCCTATAGTTAGAGCTGAACTAGAAGAAGTACAATCTCTTGATGATACTGAAAGATCGTCTGGCGGTTTCGGCAGTACAGGTACTTCTTAATAAAGTATTAATTTCGTTTACTTATTATATTAATAGATGATGTCTATTTGTATATATTAGTCATTTAAACGAAAATAAACATTTATCAGCTCAATTATCAATACTTAGTAATGATGAGTTATACGTAAGCCTTGTGTTTCTAAATACAGCTAAATATATACTGAAATATCGATATTGATAGCCGCGAAATATTATGACTATGAATATCGATATTCTTTAATACTAGCTTATTTGGTTTATTAACTCTTCTAATAGTAAATATCTTTGTATTCTGATATTTTGATTTAACATTAAATTTTAGTTACTTATATCTTAATATTAAGACATTCTCTTTTTTTTGATTCCTCTTTAATACATCTTCCATACTTATAACTTATATCGTATATCGAGAACTGTTAGAGTAAAATATCTTTTAGAAAGTCTAACAAGTAATGTATGGTATATAAGAAGATAGAATTGCTAGTGATTTGAAAATATCAAATCACTAGCGAAGTATTTATACGATAATCGAAGCAAAAATTTCTCTTACGTCTTGTAAATTATCTAATTCCCAGAGTGTCTCTAGAGCTTCTTCGACTTGTCCCTCAGAGAGAATTTTTCCTGCTAGTAACCGGAATTTCTTTTCGATGTCTAAATTATTCATAGGGTTTAAAGCATGACCTTCTGGTGCATCAACTCGCTTTTCATAAACCTTTCCGTTTTTCAATCTAACGGTTATGATATTAGGTATTCCTTGTTCAGGATAAATTTTATCTAGTTCAGCATTAGGCACAACCTTAGTTTTTGCTACTAAACTTAGTAATGATTCATCAGTAAACCTAGATCTATCAAAAGTTTCCATGGTTACTGTTCCATCTACTAGTGCAGCACATGTAATATAAGGTAAAGAATGATCTGCAGTTTCTCTGCATTGAGGTCTCCATTTTTCAGGTTCACCACCAATGATTTCATAAGATGCTGTGAAGGTTGCTATGGTGATATCTTCAATTTCTTCTACATCAAAAGTGTTACCATGTTCAGCAACGATTTGCTCTGCAGCATCAATAGCACTCTGACTATGATATTCAGCCGGATATTTTTTAATGTAAGTTTTTAAGATCATAAATGAATCATCATCATCTTTGCCTAGTTTAGGTAATTCAAATTTTTCATGGGAAACTTGATTAAAAAATCCCATCTCTCCTTCAAATATTTCTGAAGGTCCTGTCATTCCGCATTTAGCTAATAGAGTAGCAAAAACTCCATTTTTTGAGGCATTAGCAAATGCACAGCCTTTCCACATTGAAAGCTCACCAACTCTTGTTTGACGCATGGCATTACCAGAAATTCCTGATATACCTAGTGCATGCACCATTTGATCTTCTGTAAAACCTAGCATAGCACCACATCCTGCTACTGTGCTATAGGCTCCGTAAGTTACATGGTCCCACCCTTTTTTACGAATAGAAAATGCATCACATAGTCTACATTGAACTTCATATGCGATGACTATTCCTAGTATAAGTGCATCTCCTGGGAGTTCGAAAGTCTCAGCTATTGCCAAGAGTGCTGCTATATTATCACTAGGATGTGCAGGCTCTTTGCTTAGGTATGTATCGTTATAGTCCAGATACCTAAACATAACTCCATTTGCAAATGCTGCCATGTCTGGTGTACATCTGTTTCTTGAACCGATTATACTCGTTAAGCAGCCCTCACCGGATAGTGCTGCCATTTCCCTAGAAATCTTAGCTGGTTCAGAGAGCCATGCACCCATTGCACATCCGACACTGTCGATAACTCTTCTTTTAGCTTCAACGATAACCTTTTCAGGTAATTCTTCATAACTTAAGTTGCATGCAAATTTTGCAATATCTCTGGCAAGTGACATATCGATAGCTTACTCCTATTTATATGTACAAATCATCATTTCTTTTGACTTCTTTCTATTTTATTACAGTCAAAATAATGACTGACATGATGTAATGAATAGTTTAATATATTGATTGCTGTAGAGATAGAATACATGTACTCTAAGAAATAAATATATTAATATTCTTATTAATTATTTATTATCTTTGACTCTAAATAATTAATAGGATATATATATAAAATGATTGGTTAGTGTATTCAAATAGTTTTACTATTTACACTAACCAGTATGGTGTTGACTACAAGATTACCAACCTGATAGTAAGTCATCTTCTACTTTGTTCATTTCATCTTCTTGTTCTTTTTTGATTTTTTCTTCTTCTTCTTTACTTAATGTTTTTGATAGAATTTCTTCTGCATCCGTTAAGTCAATTTCTTCGATCAACTCTTTTTTGGTAATACCTAATTTATTTGCAACCATATTCCTGAGTGATTCTTGTAGTTGAGCATGGTTAATAATATCAACAGTATTATTATCTACCATATGAAGCTTTCCATCAATAAGATAGAACATTTCTTCTCTTTCTTTTTTATCTACTTTATCTTTGGCAATTTGCCTTGCCATGACTTGATCATTTACGACTTCAAGAATAGGTTTAGATCTGTTACCATTTTCATAGTATCCAATATATCCTGCTTTTAACTTATCTGATGGGTTTTCAATGTTGTCTTCTTGATTGATAGAAAATACTTGACCATTGGCAAAAATAAATGCAAAAGTACCATAATGTTCCGGCTTGTCATTGATATATGCTTTTCCTTTTATAAATGCTTTATTTAAACTATTATGAAATTCTGTTTTGATTTGTTGATTAACATCTTTAATATTGGGATCAAACCACATGAGAATATATGTCCCTGTGGCTAAGGTATCATCATTTGAATTGTTTTGAGCATTTACAGATTCATTTTGAACACTAGAAGAGTAACTAGGGATGACAATATTATGTGACATACAACCTAATCCGGTAATGGACAGCATGCTTAATAATAATATTTTTTTGCTCATAGTATTATGATCAGATAGGTAATGAATATTATTTACTGTTAGATGTACATGTTTGATACATATAAAAATATTTTTTGATAAATATATCTGAGCATTCATCCAAGAAGAACGCTCAGATATGAATGTCTAAGGTACTGTAGTGAGTTCTTTTTTGAGAATATTGATCCAGTCAATATTTTCTGGGTCTACTTTATTAAGTGCTGCTAAGTATATAGATGCCATGTCACCTGTATATATAAGGCTCATCATTTTACTTAATAGATCTTCTCCTTCGGCACAGATATGAATACTTTCTGTGAAATCTTTAATGAGATTTTCAGTGACTTCAGCTCTTTTTTTCATTCGAGGAGTCTCTGATCCATCTTCGAGCACTATGTTGATAAAGTTTTTAATTCCTTGTTCTTTTGAATGGCTCCATCCAAGAAGCTCGTTATGATTTAATTCTGGATATGCGTGTACAAAGCACATATTTTTTGAATTTTCATTAATTTGAGCCTTCCATCTCCATGCAACAGCAGCTTGCCATGAACCAAGTCCATATATGATAGGTAGCTTTTGATATAATTTAGAGGCTAGTTCTTTTGCAAAATTCTTAGACAATGGATTTTCAACACTATATCTATCGCGTAGAGAATTTAATACAGCTATCGCTTGCTCTACTTTAGGATCAGGAATATAACCCATTTTATGACATGCTGCTAAAACTGGTAAGAATAAATAAGCAATAGCAGTTCTTGGTGGAAGATGATTGTAAACTTTAATGTGTGGAAAACCATCTTGTTTAGCCATTTTTTGTAGAGGACCGCCAGATGATATAGCTATAATTTTAGCATTTCTTTCTTTAGCTTCTCTATACGCACTCAATGTCTCTTCTGTGTATCCTGAATAACTTGAAATAAATACTACAGAGTCTTTTTTAACAAAATTAGGTACTCCGTAATCTTTATGTACATAAAAAGGTGTACTGGATTGTTGTTCAAATATCGCTTTTGTTAGATCGCCACCGATAGCTGATCCACCCATACCGCATAGCGATATAGGACCATCAGATTTTTCCCAATTTGGCGCATCTAATCTACCCATATCAAAAGCAACTTTACACTCATCAGGTAAATTTTTAGTTTTATTATACATATCCATTGGATCATGGACTTGAATAGTTGGGATTTCATCTAGTGGATGTTTTTTAGAAGTCTGCATATTTTTCCTTATTTTTTAAAATATATAATAATTAGCCTATATTTTAACTTATAGTAAAATTATAGGCTAATTAGCTATTTAGATTATATGGAAATTTAAAATACTAATTTAAAAGATATGTTTTATTTTCTGATTTTATTTTCCTTCATAGTACAAGTTGATAAGAGTATTAACTCTATTTTTGACTTGCTCAATGTAACTATCTTTTGACATAGTAAAACCTTTTGCTATGGAATAAATTTCTCTAAGTGTTTTTATATCTGAAATCTTAATAAGGTTTTGTATATCATGTTCATTTAATGTGTCATTGATACAAATGTCTAAAATAGAATTGTCGTTACCTATGATCCAAATAGCATTTCTATATATAGAATATGATAACGAAGAGTGATTTTTCTGAGAAATTTGACTTAATCGATGTGGAAGATGAATGGTATCTGAATCAATATTATCATTTAAATTTGAAAAAGGTTGAAGTGATTCCCAGTTAAAAGGATTTGCCCAATCAATTGTGTGGAAATTGATATCATAATATACTTTACTTACCGTTTGACGATTAAGATTTGAGATTGATTCTAATTGAATTCCAGATAAATTCCAAATACTTTCTAACGAATATTGACCATACTCCAGTGATATTAGATTGGATTGATTGAAATCTACAAGACCAAGAATAAAAGCTATTAATCTGAACTTGTTTCTTGATACTTGATAGGCTGCTCTATTATTATTTGCCACTAAATATGATGCATGTAACTTTATATCATCTAGTTCTAATAATGCAGGATTTGCTATTAAAACACCAGAGTAGTTAACATCTTCATAACATGCAGTTTTACGTACTACTGGGAGAACTGAAACCCATTGTAAAGCCTTAGATAACTTTGTTGCAGTTAATTCTGCTTGAACACTTTCTTCATTACATGCTTTAAAATATGCTGGAAAGATTTGATTTTTATATGAAATTTTTACTAAAAAGAATTCTTCAGAAATATTTGCAAGTTTTTTATGTACAGAAGTGTAATTTTCTATTTTACGAATATCAACGATTTTTCCATTTTTCAAAGCTTGCATCGCTTTCGGATACTGATCAGGCACTTTGAACTCAAATTTTCTAAGTGTTTTTAGTTCTGATGTTCCAGTAATATTATCATCGTTATTATCGTCCCAGAAACAAAAGCAGCTTATGCAGCCTCCTGAGTTTATTTTATATACATTTAGTAACCAAAATATAGATAGTAATAATATTTTTTTCCACATAAGAATCTCCTGTATTTTTTATTCACAAATGATCGTGATGTATTTTGAAAGATATTACAACAATTATGACTGACTCTGATAAAAATGATAGTTTTTATTTATAAAATTATATATTTTTGAAGTTATATTAAGAAGTAGTTCTCTTTCGATGAAGTTAAAAGTATTCTAAATTTTTAAACATTATAAAGAAAAGTGTCAGATTTTTAGTTAATCAAAGATCTAATAATTTTTTTTTAAAAGAGTGATTTGAGGAATTCTCGAGAAATTAATAGATCTTTGATTGTTAGAAAGAGATTATCTTACGTAGTGAATTTTAGGATCATTCATAGAATCAAGCAGCATAAGTGCAACTATTGGGAGGGGTCTGGATTTAGCTATATCTCTGGCTTCATCAAAGGAACATTCTACACTTGTCATTCCACTTAAATCAATCCATTCAGCAAATCTAAACGCAGCAGATTCAGAGCTAAAGCATGCTACTCCATGAATACCTTGATAACAGTAGCATCCATATTTTCCGGTTGCTGGATGGTGCAAGACGAAAATACTATCAGGAAATTCAGTGTCTAGACCTAATAATGGTTGTGTTAATACTTCTGTCATGCTTTGCTCCAAATACCTCGAAAATTTGAGAGACTTTCGTCCTTAAGTTTCATTATTGGTAACAAAGTTTTTTAAATTTATATACGATTTAGTTTTTCATGAAAAAATTTTATCTCTTCATGTAAAGGCTACAAACACTTGTGAATTTATTGATTTGAAACTGTTCAGGTGCTGTTTTTGAATTGTGCGTTTTCAATAATATCTGGGACTTGGTTTCTTATAAAAAAACTCTATTTCTACATATAGAGTCGGGAAACGCTTGTGGATTTATTGATTTGAAACTGTAGCGGTGGTGTTTTCGTCTTGCGAAGGCTCATTAACCTCTGGGACATCTGGAACCTTACACTCTTCTGCATGCTCTTCAAATAAGTGTCCCATAGTATATACAGCTACAAAAAAGATAACAGCAAAGAAGCTCATAAACATAGGTACTGTTACGATAGAACCAAATCCCGTACCACTGAGCTGCTCCATCATGAGCCTGCTTGCAAAAAAACTGCCTAACACTTCACCTATGCCGTTTGCAGCAGAATTTAAAACAAATCCAACACTTCTTAATTCATTCTTTGTCCTACCACCTATAATGGAAGTTAGAACAGGACCCGAAAGAGATAAACCAATAATTTGGCAAGTAACACAAACTAAGGCAGATCCTATATTAGGGGGAAGTAATAGAGCTAAATATCCTAATAAATAGACTAAAAATGTACTTAATGCGATTGTTTTGGCATTCATGCTCCATTTTAATGCAAGCTTTGTCATTGGAACGGTGCAGAGTATTCCTACAAAAGCGCTAAAGCTAACTAAGAAACCAGATAATTCTGGTCTGTGGAGTACATCACTGAAATACCTTGGCATAGCGCTAAAAATAGGCGTATATAAGAACCAGCTCATGACAATAACCGCGTATGTAGCTCTTAAGATTCTATCAGATAGTATCCATTTTATACTGGGTAGTAGTTTTTCTTGCTTTTCTACCCTTGGTACATCTTTAGGTATAAATTTTAAAATACCCTGGCAGCTAAATACGACAAAGGTAGCAAATGCAAAAGAACCATATCTTGGATAGGATTGGAATAGAAGATTGCTGACCAGAGGTCCGACAAGATTTCCATAGTTGCTTCCTGCGGCAAGACGAGCATAGTTCATTACTCCAGTGTTGTAATGCTTAGATGCATATGATGTAATGGAGTATGTGCTTATAGAGTGTGTACCGTTGGCTGCTCCAGCAATAAATAGGCAAAGAGCAATAAAATATGGATTATCAGTCAAACATAATCCTATTAAACCTACACAGTAGATTGTGCAAACGGTTCTAAGAAGAGTTCCTGTATTTAAACGGTGCAGCAATGGAACGATAAATAGTCTTGAAAATCTGTTGGAAGCTGACCATATGACTAAGAGTATTGAAACCCAGTCTTTACCTAAATTAAGAACAGTAGACAAGTATCCGAATAATACAAAAGTTATTGCAAAATAGCCTGAATTAAGATGGTAATGTTCGATATAAAGATATTCTAGCCATCCTAAATTTTTGACCTTATTTTTAATGTTGTTCCAGTAATTAGTAGTCATTTGCATACACAAAATAAAATTTAACAAGCTAATGAGTTGCTTTTAAATTAAAAAGGGAGATAATACTGAATTTATAATCCAGAAGTCTTTAACTTATATATACTACCACTTTTTTTATTTCATGTGTAAACTGTTCATTATAACAGTCTGTCAAATTGAGATATCTTTAGTAAGAATAATGTCAGAATTGTAGTGTGGATGAGCAACAAATTTATAACCTTTCTAAGATAGTATTTGATTCTAAAGATATTGGAAGCAAAGGAATTTACACTTATTTAAACAATTCTAATTATCCATCTGGATCTTGTTGTTTAGTTAGCCTTGGAAACAGGGAGCTATTAGGTTATATTTTAAGCAATAAGCTATGTGATTCTAGGGACAACATGAACCCTGAAATTCAACTGAAGCCTATTTCAGAATCCATCTTAGATTTTAAATTACCTGAACATCTTGTTGAACTTTGGAAATGGATGGCAGATGAATACCTTTGCAGTTTTTCATCTGCTTTAGGAGTCTTTTTTCCTCCAGGAGGCAAAAAAAGGATTAAATTTACATGGACAGTCCAAAATAAAGAAGAGTTAAATAATTGTTCCGATGTAGAAATTAAATCTATACATAATTTTTTTGATGGAAATGATCAAGTTGTTGAACATGTAAATAGTAAAATATCACCAAAATTAAAGACTTTACTGGGAAAATTACGAAAAAAAGGAGTCTTGGCAAGAAAAGCTTCTGTGGATTTAGATATTATTTCTCGTGAGGTCGGTACAAAATATTTTTTATCTCTGTCAGATTCTTGTGTGACTGATTTTATATCAAAAGAAAAAAATAAAAAACATGCACAATGTGCTGCATTAGAATCTCTAGTTGCTTCGGAACAAGGGGATTTTACAATAGAAGAATTAGCATCCCTCTGTTCTGTGAGTAAAGCTACTGTGCGTGCAATGATTAAATCTGGCTTATTAAAAAAATATGGAAAGTCAAATGTTCTAGTGAGTAATCCTAAAAAGTTAAATCAAGAACAGTTTTTAGCCTTTCAGAGAATATCGAGCTCTATTACTGAGAATCAATCTAAGCACTTCTTATTATTTGGAATAACTGGCAGTGGAAAAACAGAAGTATATATGCAGGCTATAGCGGTTGCCTTACAAGAAAATAAGTCAGTTCTATATCTTGTTCCTGAAATCGCATTAACAGCTGAGCTAGTGGGTGTGTTAAGATCAAGATTTGGTAAAGAAGTAACTGTATTGCATAGTGGGTTGAATGATAATATTCGTTTAAAAAATTGGCTGAATATTAAGAGTGGAGAAACTAGAATCATTGTTGGACCAAGATCTGCCTTATTTTCTCCAATAGAAAATTTAGGTTTAGTTATAATGGATGAAGAGCATGAATCTTCGTACAAGCAGGAAGTAGGGCCATATTATCATAGTAAAAATGTCGTTAAAAAATTATCAGAAATTTGTAAGTGTAGTGTGGTTTATGGTTCTGCAACTCCTTCAGTTGAAACTTATCAGGAAGCTTTATCTGGGGATATCGAATTATTAACGCTGTCCAAGCGAGCTAATTTAAACTCAGTATTACCAAAAGTAGAAATAGAAGATCTTACTAGTTTATATAAAAAAGGTTCTCCTTCTTTGATAGGACCAACATTAGATGGATATATTAAAGAAAATTTACTGAAAAAAGAACAAACGATTTTATTTCTAAATAGAAGAGCCTATGCGCCTACTGTCTTATGCAGAGATTGTGGGTATATGGTTCCTTGTCCAAATTGTGTTGCTTATTTAAGCTATCACAAGAAAAAAAACATTCTTAAATGTCATCACTGTGATTACCAGTTAAGTCTGCCAAAGGTATGTCCTGACTGTTCTAGTGAAAAACTTGCTCCTGTTGGCTTAGGTGTAGAAAAAGTTGAAGAAATGATAAAGAACAACTACCCAGATGCTCGAGTTGCTCGAGTTGATAGAGATGTTGCAAGAAAGAAGAATGTATTACAAGATATTTTTGCTGGAGTTCGAGAAGGTGAAGTTGATATTCTTGTTGGTACTCAAATGATAGCAAAAGGATTAGATTTTCCAAATGTTACCTTGGTAGGTGTGATAGCAGCGGATTTATCTTTGAGTATTCCTGATTATAGGTCCTCGGAAAGAACTTTTCAATTATTAACTCAGGTTTCTGGAAGAGCAGGGAGGAGTTTTTTACCTGGAAGAGTAGTTGTACAGACTTTTAATAGTACTCATCCTGCAATTGCTTATGCTGTAGAACAAAATTATATTGGTTTTTTTAATCATGTTATAAAGGAAAGAGAAGCTATAAACTATCCTCCATATAGTAGATTGATTAATATTTTGATTAAATCGAAGAATCAGAAAGCTATGATAGAATCAGGAAAAAAATTAGCTTTAGATATTAAACAACAGTATCAATGCTTTCAAATTCTCGGGCCAGCGGTTTGTGTCATAGAGAAAATCGATTCTATTTGGAGGTCACATCTGTTGATTAAAATGAATCACGGTGCATCTTATGAAGGCATTACAGAAATAGTAAAAAGTCTCTTGAATTTATATCCTGATATTGATTTAACAATAGATGTCGATCCCGGTGGGATGATGTAAGGATTTGAAAGATAAATAAGTTGCTAAAGTATTTGTTTTTTACGATATTCGTAAGTTGTTAAAGTATTTGCTCTTGCTATATAATATAGCAGCCGTTTTAATGATGAATATTATGATTGCAACAAAGTTGGATTGTCGCAAAGAGTATTTTTGTTTGCTTTCCATTCCTTGTGATTAATAAAAAACAACAGGGCTGTCGATACGAGATTTTGTTCATTTGAACCATTTTCTCCTCCTCGTAACTCTTCATGATTGAGTGGCAATGTGATCTTTAGAGAATCATCTTGCCCCCAGGCATAGGATTGTTTTTCCAGAATAGGGCTATGGGCACTTGAAGAAGGTACAATGCCATCACAGTCTGCTTTCATAAATGAATTACAGTACTCTTTAGCGATCTCACCGAGTTTTCCTAAGAAATCAGATTTTGTGCCTGCTACGGTATGATACCGAATGTGTTTATTCGGTGAATCTTTTCCATTTAGCATTTGCAAAATAGAGGATGACCATTTATCTTCTTCATCATCTGCTAGTAAGTCCCCAGGTGCAAACATTGATGCTCTGCAGATAATACTATGAACGATAGGTTTAATATACTTCCCATACCATTTAATGTTTTGAATTAATCTTATAGGTACACCATTATGAGGTGTCCCGAGAGTAACCAAATTATATACGGGAATGTTTAAATCTTCCGATTCTGTTAAATGCCGAGCAACCAATCCGCCCATACTATGACAGAATATATCCACTTGATTTGCTTCAGGAAACATTATATTGGCATCATATTTGAACCAATATCCTATCCGGTTCAATGCTGGAATAGTATTGTAATCATAAGCAATGACTAAATCATGAGTATAGCCATCTTGATTGTTTTCATTATTATCATGAATAGTTCTTGCTATATTTTCCATGTATGTGTGGTCAGAGTTTAGACCATGAACAAGAATAGCAATGTTTAGTGAATCTGAAATATTTTTAAATGCATTAATATCATCTATCTTTTCCCAGATTATAGTACTATCTTCATCAATGTGAGCTATATACCAGTCGCTTTTAGCTGTAATAAGTGATTGCATTGAAGAATATGCAGATGAACTCATATTTACGATGCATTCTAATACCCAGCGTGCGGAATGATAAGTGCTTTTTCCAATTTTTTTGGCTGGTTGTGCTACCCAATTAACAGTACTCCAAGTTTTACTTTGCTCATTTACTTCTAATGTTTCTGTTTGAGTATTAGAGTAAAGTGTAGAGCTGATTAAAACTATAGAAAGTAATAGTTTATATAATTTATTCATATAATATAATTGCTCCTTATGTAATAGTTGTTTTAATGATTTTTATATATATTTAATATGTGTAGATCATATACTGAGATGATTCAAGTCATGATTTACCACGGAGGTAGCAACTTATCTATCTTTAGTTTTCAAAATACATATACATCGTTTAAATATGTATATCTAAGCATTATGACTCAAAAATTATGATATGTGTTATGTCTATTTAAAATACCTGTATATAAGTTGAATCGATTTTTATATACGCCTTATTTATTAATAAGTTTTTTAAAGATATATGTATATTTGATCCAATAAGATTAGTACACTAGTATGAAAGATGTTAGCAAAATATAAAAATAATAAAGTTTGGATATTTTTGTGTATAATAGTCTGTTTTAATATGCATGTGTATGGTTTTGCTGCCAATCAAAATCAATGTTTATCCAAGACGGGCAATAAGCAAATAGAAAAGGTTAATTTATTCATTAACCAAAATACTATCAAGAAAAGTATCTCTCTCTTCGTTTTTAATACCAAGAAATTACTTTCTTCTGGGATGAGTATCATAAAAAATGAAGGGCTTACAGATGAAACTGGCGGTATTTTTGTATTTCCTAATCACATCAGTAATATCTCTATAAGTACGCAGGGTTTGGGGTATTTACTTGATATATTGCTGGTTAATGATCAGGAACATATCATACGAATAGAACAGCCTGAGAAGAATGGTCTTGTAAAAATATCACCGTCTGATGTTAGGTATGTATTAGTCTTTAAAAGAGGCACTGTAGATGCGCATAATTTGAATTTAGATCAAAAAATAAATCTGGCTAGAGGAGTTTCATTTTTATCCGAACAAGAGGACATAGAGCTTAAGCAGTGTAATGCTAAAAAGAAGCATTTAGGAGCATTGACCTCTTCATATAAAAAGGCTAGTATAGAGATATTCGATGAGGTTTTGGATGTTCATATGATCAAAGTAGCTGATGCTAAGAAAGTGCTGCACGAAAGTGTTATTCGCAATGTTCTTGATCCCATGCAGTGCCTGATGATCCTTTATCCTGAAATGAATAAAAAGTGTGCTATTTCTATAGCCGGATTGTCTAAATTTTTTTCAGATGCAATTATTGTAAATGAAAAAAATATCGTAGAAGGAATGTGGAGGATCTCTGATAATCAAGACTTTATCATATCTAATGCCTCGAAAGTAATTTATTTATCTCCCGGAGTGCTTGAGTCTTATAATTTTCAATTAGGTCTTAAGCTTACAATAAAGGATTTAAAATAAGTGGCAATAATATCTAGAGTTAATTATAGGATGAATAATGAAATTATTTTTAGATACAGGTTTTTCAGAAGAGGTTAAAAGTGTTAGAGAATGGTGTTCTATAGATGGGGTAACGACTAATCCTAGTTTAATAGCTAAATCAGGAAAATCCTTTCGTCAAGCTGTTGGTGACATATGTGAAGTATTACCAGATGGTGATATAAGTGCAGAAATCATTTCAATGGAATACTCTCAGATGCTAGAAGAAGCATTAAGTATTTCTGATATAAGTAAGAATATTGTCATAAAGATTCCGGTTTCTGAGCAAGGTTTACGGCTTACAGAAGAATTATCAAGGAGAGGCATCAGAACAAATTTAACTCTTGTTTTTTCATTGCCTCAAGTGCTTCTATGTGCAAAAGCTGGTGCGACCTATATTAGTGTGTTTATGGGAAGAATTGATGATATTGCATTTGATAATGCGGTAAATATTCTTTCTAATGCTGTATCTGTTGTAGAGAAGTATCATTATTCATCAGAAATTCTTGCTGCTTCCATACGACATCCTGTTCATTTAGTCCAAACAATGCAGGAAGGTGTACATGCTGTTACTGTCCCATATTCAGTCCTAAAAGGATTATATAAGCATCCACTAACATCTTCAGGTATCGATAGATTCATGTTGGATTGGGAAGCTGCTGGTTTGGATTTGCAAAAATAATTAGTACAGTGGGTATTTATTCCCGTACACTTGTTAAAGTTATACACTCTTCTTTATATTAATTAAACATCGCTTGCAACTATATTTAAAAATTCACATTGTTTATGGTAACATCTCATAGCTGGGATAGTGCATAGGGTAATGGTGTTCTAAAAATAATTCAGATACGCAGAATATATCAGTAGTTTTTTGAGCGAACTTTCGTTGATATATTCAGGGACGTTTCAGCAAAAACAGCATCGCACAGAATGTTGTTGGTTTTATTGTTAGTGTAATGATAGCACTGTGCTTTGATAGCATAGCGTGATATTGTTGTGAAGTGTGAATGAGGTGTAAAAGTGTATTATCTTGCAGGTTACAAGTACTGCTTAACAAATATTGTGAAATTAGCCGAGAAATTCGGAGAAAGGCAAGTGTCAAATGATGTTGCAATTAAAAAGGCATATCTTAATTTTCTTGCTGAGCATCAGTCCCATGTACCTATGCCTAGTAAGTGCAGAATGTTTTTTGTAGAAGAACCTTACACGAAGAGTGTTTTGCTGAACTTAATTAACAAAGATGGATGTGTAGACAATAGCACTGATAAGGTAGTAGGAGAAAAAGACTTTAATAAAAATGAAGAAAATCTATTGATGCATATTATTTTGCAAGGAGTAGATCTTATCAAAACATATGATTCTGATTTAGAAAAACTTTTTAGTCTTATTATCAACTACATAGTTATTAAAAGAGGTTCAGAAGATATTAGATGTGGTTCAACGAAAGGTGCTTTGGGAGTAGTATGGTGCCCGGGGTATTTAGATTGGGAAGTTGGTGATGCTGCTGAATTTTTAGTGCATAATTTAACTCATCAGTTAATATTTTTCGATGCATTATCTGAACCGTATTTTAAGAATGGAAGTCGACTGGATTTGAGTAGTGTTATGTGCTGTTCTGCTCTTTCAGAGGTAAATCGTCCGATAGAACGAGCGGTGCATAGTGTTTTTATTGCACATGAAATATTGGAATTCAGAAAACGGCTACCTGAAGAATTGCAAACAGGCACGTATCATATAGAAAGTAATCAGCTTTTAAATCAGATGGTAAAATCTATTGACTGTGCATTGGATGCTCATAAAAGTTTGGATATTTTTCAGAAACACGTAATAGAAAAGTTGCTTATATGTAAATATTCCTCTAGTAAGTCTATGTAGAAAAAGTGACATTGCTCTATTTGTAGATGGTGTATAGTGTGTAGTATTGAATAGAAAAATGTAAAAAGTTTAAGTGAAGTCCATTATAGTGGCATATAAGTGCACTTGAGTTTTCATAAGAACAAGGGTACACTTATAAATTGTCACTTATCTCCGGAGGTACGAGTGAGATTTATCCAACCAATCGCGAAAAAAACAGTTAATTCGCATCCAATACCAAATTTAATAGAGTTACAGCTTAATAGTTATAAATGGTTTTTAGAAGAGGGCTTGCCCGAACTATTTCAGACATTCTCACCAATATGGGACTTTACTCAAACAAATTATTTAGAGTTTGATGGTTTTAAACTTGGCGAACCTAAGTATTCAATACAGGAATGCAAAGATAGGGACTTGAGTTATGAGGTTCCCATTAAAGCAATCGTAAAGTTTGGCGGAAGAGATAGAGAAGAAATAGAGTCAGAGGTTTATTTAGGCGACCTTCCTTTAATGACGGACAAGGGTACGTTCATTATTAATGGGCGAGAGAGAGTTGTTGTTTCACAGCTAGCTCGTTCCCCTGGTTTGTATTATGAAGAAGGGGTGGATAACTCCATGCAGGTTGTTGTCTCTGCTCGTGTTATACCAAACGAAGGTCCTTGGCTTGATGTTGAGTCTGATTCTAACCATGTTGTACATGCTCAGATTAGTCAGTCACGCAAATTACCGATTACTCAATTAATTAAGATTTTCCATTATTTCCATAACCCAGAAAATCCTGAAAAGATTGCTGGAAGAATGATCTGGAAGAAGCCTTTAGCAGAGTGTGTTAAGAAAAAGCTTTATCAGTCTTTAGTTGATGGAGATACCGGTGAGGTTCTTGTTGAAGAAGGGACTGTGCTTTCCCAATCATTTTTGGATAGCCTTTCAAAGGATGTTCTTGAAAGAGAAGTTCTAGTAGAGAGCGCATATAGTACCAATGAAGAAATTCTAGTTGCTTTAAGTAATGAGATGGTGCTTGAAACACCAACTGAAGAAAACTTGGTTCATAAACGATTAGTCGAAGATCTTTATGAAGGCAAAAATCTTATTATTGGTGCTTTAGAGAAGATTCAACCTGAAACTGTTAAGAAGATAGTTTCAATGGGATTGTCGAATTTAAATGTCTTGGATGTACCTCCTTTGGTAGACTCAAGCATTGATCAAGATAAGACGCAGACTATGAAGGATGCTATTCTTGATATATTCAAAAAGTTAAGACCAGGTGAAGCCGCTAATGAAGATGCAGCAAGGCAGTTAGTTTTTAGTCAGTTTTTTGATAGCAGAAGATATGACTTAGGAAAAGTTGGTAGAAGATTTTTGAATCAGAGACTTGGGCTAGATACTCCTATTAATGTTAGAAATCTAACCTCTGATGATTTGGCTAGTATCTTTAGTGGAATGATGCCATATCTTACGAATGAGGCAGAAAGAGATGACATTGATGACCTAAGAAACAAAAGAATTCGGTCTGTTGGAGAATTGCTCCAGGCTCAGTTGCGACTTGGTTTTGTAAGGATGGAAAAGGTTGCTCGGGAAAGAATGACGAGTGCGGATCAAGATAATCTTCTTCCAAGCATCATTCTTAGTGTTAAACCATTTAGCGCTGCAATAAAAAGCTTTTTTAGCTCAAGCCAGTTAAGTACATTTATGGATCAAACAAACCCACTAAGTGAACTTACCAATAAGCGTCGTTTATCAAGCTTGGGCCCAGGTGGTTTGCAAAGAACTAGTGCGAAACTAGAGGTTCGTGATGTACATAGATCTCACTATGGTAGAATCTGTCCGATTGAAACTCCTGAAGGTCAGAATATTGGTCTTATATCTCAGTTGACAACGTATGCCAGGATAGATGAGTTTGGATTTATAGGAACACCATACAAAAAAGTTGTTGATGGAAAAGTAGATGGTGAGGTTGTTTATCTAACAGCTTTAGAAGATTATCACTGTAGAATTGCTCCTGCGGACACAAAGGTGGATTCAGAAGGTAATTTGCTGGAAGATCGAGTTCAGGTGCGTTGTCCTGCAGGTGATAAAGAGTATGGTGGAGTATCCTACCCGATAGTTGGAAGAAACCAAGTAGATTATGTAGATGTTACACCAGGACAGATTATATCTCTTGCTACATCATTGATTCCTTTTGTAGAAAATGATGACGCTGTCCGTGCACTTATGGGAGCAAACATGCAACGTCAGGGTGTTCCGACTTTACGATCTGAAGTGCCGGTAGTAGGTACTGGATATGAAAAAGCAGCTGCAATTGACTCTGGTGCTGCTGTTGTTGCAAAACGTGCTGGAAAAGTTAGCTATGTAACGTCTCAGTTGATAAAAGTTACTGCTGAAGATGGGACAGAAGATAGATACGGATTAGATCACCTTGTACAAAGTAATAAGTCAACTTGTTTTACTCAAAGACCCGTGGTTGATCTAGGTCAAGTTGTACTTGAAGGAGATCCTTTAGCTGACGGACCTTGTTGTGATAATTCTAGATTGGCTCTAGGTAAAAATGTACTGGTTGCATTTATGCCTTGGAGAGGATATAACTTTGAGGATGCTATTCTCATTAGTGAAAGATTGGTGAAAGATGATGTTTATACTTCTATCCACCTTGAAAGACATGATGTAGAGGCAGTTGATACAAAATTAGGTCCGGAAGAAATCACAAGAGATATTCCAAATGTTGGTGAAGATCCGCTAAAAGATCTGGATGAAAATGGTGTGGTTCGAATAGGTGCAGAAGTAAGACCAGAGGATATTCTGGTTGGTAAGGTTGCCCCTAAAGGACAGACTGAAATGACTGCTGAAGAACGGTTGATTATTGCGATCTTCGGTAAAAAAGCAGAGGAAACAAGAGACGTTTCTTTAAGATTGCCTCATGGTGAAAAAGGAACGGTCGTAGATGTAAAGGTCTTTAGTAGATACAAATATTTATCACCATCGATTAATCACATTTATAATGAGTCTAAGAAAAGAGATAGATTAGAGTGTGATCGAACTGGTGAGCCATTACTACAAATTCCAGGTGATGAACTTCCTGCCGGAACGAACATGACCGTACAGGTTTATGTTGCTCAAAAACGTAAGCTGATGGTAGGGGATAAAATGGCTGGAAGGCACGGTAATAAAGGTGTTATTTCTAAAGTACTACCAGTGGAAGATATGCCCTTTATGACTGATGGAACTCCTGTTGATATTGTACTCAACCCATTAGGTGTTCCTGGTCGTATGAATATCGGTCAGATATTAGAAACCCACTTAGGTTTAGCAAGTAAGCATTTAGGTGTGCATTATGTTTGCCCAGGGTTCCAGGGAGCTACAGAGACAGAAGTACATACAGAAATGCAAAAATTGTCTCACCACTTAAGATGTAGGGTATTAGAAACTTATGTTAAAGCAGAGCTTGGTATGGATCCAATGTTTATACCAACAGATACTTTTGAGGAAATGCTTTCTAAGCTTGAAAAATCTTTGCGATCGTTGGATGAGGATAGATTGGAAAGAGTCAGCAGAATTCTTGCTGCATCTCCTGTAAAAAATACAGAAGATCTACTTGATATCGATTTGGAGACATGGGAGCCTGAAGAATTACCAGAAGAAATAGGATCTCCTTATGCTGGATCTGATGAGTTATACTCTGAGATTATTGGCAATATTAAGAAAAATGTATACAGTAGAGCTGGATTCGATCCTGATACTTTTAAATCTACGGTTAGAGATGGTTTAACTGGAGACATTTTCATGAATCAGGTCATGATAGGTGTGATGTATATTCTTAAGCTAGAGCACTTAGCTGATGAAAAAATCCACGCTAGATCTATTGGTCCGTATTCACTTGTTACTCAGCAACCTCTTGGAGGTAAAGCTCAGTTTGGTGGTCAAAGATTTGGTGAAATGGAAGTTTGGGCACTTGAGGCGTACGGAGCTGCATATACATTGCAAGAGCTTTTAACAACTAAGTCCGATGACGTTGTAGGTAGGGTTAAGGCCTATGAGTCTATTGTTAAGGGTGAACATATTGCAGATCCAGGAGTTCCTGAATCTTTCAAGATTCTTGTGAACGAGTTGAGGTCATTATGTCTTAAGGTTTCTGTAGAAGATTCTAGTAATAATGAATTACCTTTAAGGGATCTCGATGAGCTTTCGGGTAGTGATGATATTAAGTTAGCAAGATCCGTTGGATTTTTTAACTAGATAACATATGAGGTATTTCTACCAACTTAAATATACTCTGAATGAGTATAATTGAGTTGGTAGATTAAAAAGTTTTAATAAAAATATCGATAACAAAAAACAGTTATGGCAGACGCAAGATTATTTGATAAAATCCGTATAGGAATTGCCGGTTCATCCGACATTTTAAGTTGGTCACATGGTGAAGTAAAAAAACCTGAAACTATTAACTATCGAACATTTAAGCCTGAAAGAGATGGGCTTTTTTGTGAGCGTATATTTGGTCCGGTTAAGGATTACGAATGTACCTGTGGACGTTACAAAAAAATTAAATATAAAGGAATTATTTGTGAACGTTGCGGTGTAGAAGTTACACGTAGTAAGGTTAGACGTGAAAGAATGGGGCACATTCATTTGGCCTCACCAGTTTGTCATATTTGGTATTTGAAGGGTGTACCATCTGCTATATCTTTATTATTAGATATTTCTCCAAGACAATTAGAAAAGGTTATATATTTTGCATCATTTATTGTTATAGATATCCATAAAGAAGAAATAGAATCTTTAATTCCTGCTATTCAAAAAGCTGCAGAGCAAGAGAAAAAGGCAATTCAACAATCAATTGTTGATTTAGAGATGGATAGCCTTAAAGAGTTAGTTTCTGAAATGAAAAATAATCCTGATGAATATTCAGATGAATATTATGTTAGGGAAAGAATGAAAGCTAACTTTGATAGAATTAGAGCTGAATATAGAGATGCTGATGATAGAATCGTAGATTTAGACTTAGCTGTCGAAGTGCTTTCTAGACTTGAAAAGAATCAATTGATCGAAGAAGATAAATGGCGTGCTATTACCCGAATGTTAAACCATTTAGGAAATAGAATGAATAAAGATCTAAGTAGCTTGATTCGAGCAGGTGTCGGTGCAGATGCCGTTCGAGAACTCCTACAGAAAATAGATTTAGATTTTCTAGCTAAAGAGCTTCGAAAAGAAATAGTTGTCTCTACAAGTCAAAAGAGAGCAAGAGCTATTAAGAGACTAGAACTCATTGAATCTTATTTGTCAAGTAAAAGTCGTCCTGACGCTATGATATTGGACGCAATACCAGTTATTAGCCCAGAACTTAGACCTATGGTTCAGCTAGATGGTGGTAGATTTGCAACATCGGACTTGAATGATTTGTATAGAAGGATTATTAATAGAAATAATCGTTTGAAAAAAATCATCGAAATTCAAGCTCCTGAATCAATTATTAATCATGAAAAACGATTATTACAAGAATCTGTTGATGCATTAATTGATAACGGTAGAAGGGATAGACCGGTAGTTGGTTCAAATAGTAGACCACTTAAATCTTTAAGTGATATGCTTAAAGGTAAAGAAGGTAGATTTAGAAAGAATCTTCTTGGTAAGCGTGTAGATTATTCAGGCCGATCTGTTATTGTTGTAGGTCCTTCCTTAAAATTACATCAGTGTGGTTTACCAAAAGAGATGGCGCTCGAACTCTTTAAGCCTTTTGTAATGAAATCTCTTGTCGAGAAGAAAATAACTCAGAACATTAAAACTGCTAAAAGGATGATTGATAAGATGCATCCTGTAGTTTGGGATGGGTTAGAAGAGGTTATTAGAGAACATCCAGTTCTTTTGAACCGTGCTCCTACTCTACACAGAATGGGTATCCAAGCATTCGAGCCTATTCTAGTAGAAGGAAAAGCGATACAGATTCACCCTCTCGTATGTCATGCGTATAACGCTGACTTTGATGGTGACCAGATGGCTGTTCACGTTCCTTTAAGTTTACAGGCACAGGCTGAAGCAAAAGTTTTAATGTACTCTGCTCAGAACTTATTTTCTCCTGCTGATGGAAGACCGATTATTACACCAAAACAGGATATTGTTTTAGGTGCCTATGCTTTAACAATGATCGATCCTATAGCTAAGGATAAGCTAGAGAAAGAGATTAGCCTACATCAGGAAAATCCTGAAAAGAACCCTATGCCTAGGGTTTATAAATCACCAGATGAAGTAAAGTACCTGTTAAGAAATCCAGGTATAGATAAAATTTTTGGTATAAACGATCTTATTAGAGTGAGAATATCTCGACCTGTATTTCGATCTGATGATGTTGTAGATTTCCGTGATCCAGAAACAGGACAGGAATATTACTATAAAAATGTTTACGACGAAGAGACTGAAACTGAAACTAAAGAATTAGTTCCATATGAACAAGAGATGGAATATGTCATTAGATCGGTAACTCCTGGTCAACTAGTTTTACATGATATTCTTCCGTATCCTATGCGGTACAGTGATGAATTTTTAAATACTGTTTTAAGTGGTAAAGTTATCTCTACTGTAATTTTGGAAGCAAACAGAGTTGCAGGTACTGAACGAACTGTTAAATTACTAGATGATTTAAAAACACTAGGATTTAAATGGGCTACTGATTTCGGTATTTCAATTGCTCTTACGGATATGGATCCTCCTCAGAGAAGAGAAGAAATTCTACAAGAGACAGAAGAAAATTCCATTAAGGTTGATAATCAGTATAGAAGAGGTTTGTTAACATTTAACGAGATGCAGCAGAATCTTGTTAAGCTTTGGACTAATGCTTATAATGAAATAGGTAAAGAGTTAGTAGATAAATTAAGCTACTATAATCCTCTGAATACTATTACGATTTCTGGTTCTAGAGGTAGTATTAAAAACCTGACACAGTTATCTGGTATGAGAGGTCTGATGTTGAACCAGTTTAACGAAGTAATTCATGAATTACCCGTTAAGAATTCATTCCAACGTGGTTTGAATATGCTTGAATACTTTGTAACTACTTACGGTGCTAGAAAAGGTCAGGCTGATACTGCTTTACGTACTGCTGACGCTGGTTACCTTACAAGAAGGCTGGTAGACGTAGCTCAGGATGTTATTATTCGTAAGGATGATTGTGAAACAGCAGATGGAATTGTTGCTCACAGAATACTAGCTGAAAATGATGTTATCGAGGGTATTGGTAATAGATTACATGGACGTGTATCTCTATCCACAATTCTAGATCCTAAAACTGAAAAACCAATTATTTCTTACGATGATCTGATGACTAATGAGCAAGCTGCAGCCATAGAAAAGCTAGAAGAGCAGTATGCATTAGAAGTCGAGGATGCTGAAACAGAGAAAGAAAGAAAAGAAATTGCTGATAGATACACCAAATTAGGTTTTATTGTTAATGATCATGGATTGTTGTGTGTAAAGACAAGAAGTCCGTTAACTTGTGAACTTGAACAAGGAATATGTAGTAAGTGTTATGGTATCGATCTAGCTAACGGAAAGCTCGTTGATATTGGAGTTGCTGCAGGTATTATTTCCGCACAGTCAATCGGTGAACCTGGAACACAGCTAACCATGAACACCTTCCACTCTGGGGGTGTTGCGGGGTCTAACTCTATTGCTAGAACAAACCAATATAAAACTGGTAAGTTTATTAAGCAGTTCATGGAAGACTTCGGTAGTGCAACTGGTACTGACTTTAAAGACTTTGATCCTACAAAGTTACTAGAATCACAAGAATCTGTAATTAAGGATTTAATAGTAAATACAGATTCAGAAGCTAGTATCTTTAAAAAAGCTTCAAAAGCAACACAGAAAACACTTGATAAAATGGATTCCGATTCTAAAAAACTTTGGGATAGATCCAGAAAAACATTCTTCTATACTTGGACAGGTGAATCGAGTGGTATCGTTCGTGTTGAGGAGATCTTTGAAGCTAGAAGGCAACCTCGAGGTAAAGCGATTATATGTCCTGTAACAGGTACAGTGCAAAGAATAGATGAGTCTGTATATGGTCGCTGGGTAGTTATTTCAGCTGAAGTGCCTATAACAACAGGCATTCGAGATGCTTATGTTGCAAATGAACAAGATTGGGCAGCACAGGCTTCTGCGCAGATAGAAAATAAAGAAAAGTTAATAAAAGAATCAGCGTTAAATCGTTTAATTGGTCAAAAGTTATCAGCTCAGACTTTAGCAATTCTTAAGAAATATCAGATGGATTCAGTAAGGATTCTGTATCCGATCTTGGTACCTCCTATCGGAAAACTACCAGTTGATGTCGGAAGTAAGGTTATCAAAGGTGATCCGTTAACAGAAGGTCCGAGAGATCCACATGAAGTATTAGATCTAGCAGGAGCAAATGCTGTATATGATTACTTTATTGAAAACCTTCAGATGGTTTATAAATCTCAAGGTGTAGATATCAATGATAAACATATTGAAGTAATTATCAGACAGATGCTAAGAAAAAGACAGGTTGTTGAACCAGGTGATACAAACTTCTTACCAGGTCAGATCGTTGATAGATTTAGATATGCAAGAGAGTGTGAAAGAGTACGAGACCTCATGTCTAAGGGCAAGAAGATTAGGTACACAGACCCTGTAAGTGGTGAACTTATAGAACGTGATCCAAGAGAAGCAACTGTAAACTGGATTTTACTTGGTATTACTGAAGCATCTCTTGCAACCGAATCTTTCCTTTCTGCAGCTTCGTTCCAGAAAACAACTAAGGTATTAACAGATGCCGCAGTGAGAGGTAAGAAAGATCACTTAGTCGGTCTTAAAGAAAATGTTATTATTGGTAGAACCGTTCCAGCTGGTACAGGTATGAAACGATACAGTAATATTAATATTGAGGTAGATAGTAATATTGATAACTGGTCAAAACAATCATTGGCTGTTTTAGTTGATTCGGATGATCTTTCAATTTCAGATGAAAACATGAGAGATCTTGAATTTCCGACTTTAAGTCAGTTAGCTGATGAAGAGAAAGATATTCTAGAAAAAGATCGCAAGGAATAACTCTTATTTAAAGTTCTACTTATTAAAGGGTCTATTTTTATAGCCCCTTTAATATTTTTTATCTTTTCCTTATACTTATTTAACCAAAGAAATTACGCCTAAATTTTAAGAATGAATCTAGTACGCTTTTCTACTATTTGTTATTTCTTTCTACTAGGTATGCATAAGTTCAATACAGTTGGATGCCATGTTGAAAATTCAAAGCAGAGTGATCTTATTTATGTTATAGCCTGTATAAAGTAGGAAAAAAGGATGAATATTTGTCTACTAAAACGCATCAAAAATAGAAATAATAATAAGAATGTTTTGTCTCGCTCAAAACGATTTTATATTCCTACTAAACCTGCTGTTGAAAAACAACTAGCAAGTACAGACAGAAGAACAGATATAAGCTTCATGTACTTTGGAAAAATAAAGCTTATACATGTTTTCTATAGTAACTGATCAATTTGGAGTTTATGCAACTAAAATACTGAATACATTGTCATCCGCATTAAAATGGATACTACTGTGCCAGTATCTGAAAGAGTCTTCGATTATAGTGGTCATCTATATGCTGGTTATATTTATACTCTGGATTTCTCTATTTTAAGATCTGATCTACAAGAAAAATATATGCTAGACTGTATTAATCATATTGATTTAAAGGTAAGAGAAAAATATATTGAGTTATTTAATTATGTTGTAGGAATTCCATATATTGATAGTAATATTGCTATCTTGCAAGACGTTAATGGAAGAGAGTATCCGTTTATAGAAGATGTTAGTATAATTCATCTGATCCAGGTAAATGACTCTTTTTCTAATACGTATGTTCTTGTCACGAACTTTAAAACAATATTTACGAATGATATTGTTGAGAATTTTCCATTTGACAAGTCAAAGATAATTAGACATTTTCATCGTAGACTTATTAAATAAAAAAGTTAATATAGAAGATATTTAATATATAGAAAAAAATATATACAGTTCCAGTGGATTAAATCCAATACTAATATTATGTTCTTGCTACGAATAGGTATTCTGGTGATGTGTCTGCTACATAAAATTTACAGTGCTTCAGATAAAATTCAACATATCAATGGTAGTAACGAGAACGTAAAGGTAACGCAGAAAAAAGTGAAAATTTTAACTAACGTAGAAGAAATACTCGAATATTATAATGAGCATTATAGATCTATTACAAAAAAGAGTCAGGATTTTCAAGAATCTGTAAAAATAAATCTTGGTAAAACAACACCAACGTACGCTGTGAAAATTAATTCTCCTAGCATTGTCATAAAAGATTTTGCTCAAGTTAATTCTATACCAAATGTAATTACTGTTTCCATAGTTGGTGCTGATATTACAGCCTCGGAACTTAATGAATTTCTAAAAAAGTGTGGAAATTCAATTGTAGAACTGCATCTTCCAAAATGTAATATTAATTCGGAAATTTTACAAAGAATAAAGAATCTTTCAAGTTTAAAGTTGCTTAATTTAAATCAAGTTCAAGGCATAGAAATTGCTCGTTTAAATGATGTACTTTCAAATTTGGAAGATTTAGAGGATCTTCACCTATCGGGTTGTGGATTAAATGATAGATCTCTTGAGATATTGTCGAATAAATCCTGCTTAAAGCGCTTAGAAATGGCTGATTGTAAAGATATTTCAGCAAGGGCAATAGAAAATTTTCTTATAAAATTATCCCCCAATTATTTGGAGTATTTAGATTTAAGAGATACGAATATTCATTCTGTGGGCGAATTAGTAAAATTTAGGAACTTAAAAGTACTATTTTTATCTGGTTGTACTGGAATACCCAAGGGTGGTTTTATATCATTATTCTCTTCACTTAAAAAATTAGAGCACCTATGGTTAAATAATACACATTTTGGGAACAAAGAAGAGGTGGAAGGTCTTAAGCATTGTGAAAAATTATTCCATTTTATAGCGAGTTCATGTCCGGAAATAGAGATCGGATCATTTGAAAACGTATTCTCTTATTTGACAGCTTTAGATAAGATAGATTTAACAAAGACTAATTTTGGATCCCGACTGGAAATAAATCAGTTAAAGAATTTAAGTAAATTAAAAAAATTATATTTGTCACAATGCAAAAATATCCCTAGAGATGTTTTTGGTGAAGTTCTAAATAAATTATCCAGTCTAGAGGTTTTTGATGTTGAGTATACGAATTTTGGTGGCAAGCTAGATTTAAAGGGATTATCCTCATTAAATAATTTAGTGGAACTTCATTTAAAAGGATGTTTATTTGATTCTGAGGATGTATTCCATACTATTATAGAAAATCTTGCTCATATTCGGGTATGTGACTATTAAATATTTTTAGTATTCCTAATTAATCAAGAATATTTAAACATTAAGATCAGATAAGTTTCTGTGAAATTCTATTCTTTGAATATAAATCTATAAAGATTTCCTGTTTTTTTATTCATAATCCAATAGATAACTATATTATTCATTACTTTTTAGGAGTAACAGGTATATGAAACAGTCACAGTACAAATTATTGATAAGCTTTGTAATCCTAACTATTGGTAGTTTACCAATTATTTTGCCTCACCAAAGATTCCAAACGTTCACGGAATACCCAAAAAGGTTACTTATAATCAAATAGAAACCAATACAGAAAGAATAGATGTGAATAGCTCACCTGTATTAACAAATAAAGAACTCTCTGAATTCTTATTAGGTTCTACGGTGATATCGATGGAATACTTGCAAGATTATACAGATATTCCGAAAGAACTTATGAGACTACAATCTCAAAAATATATTTTGGATGTAGAATGGAAAAATCAGATCTATAGTTGTGTTTTTGTACATTGTGATAAGGATAGTATCGAGTCTGCAAACATTAGTAAATAAATGGACTGAGTTTTTAAAATGGATTCGATCTGTACCCGTAGAACCAAGGGTTATTAAATATAATCAGAATGTATTATCAGGGTATATCTATACTTTAGAACCTTTATTTTTAGAATACTTACTTGAAGATTCTTATGAAACTGATTATGATTATCATGATATAAAAGAATTTAATCATATCAAAAGGAAATATATGAAACTGTTTGGATATATTGTTGGACTTCCTTTTTATAAGGATGAGCGAGTTTTTCAGTCCGAAAGCAATAATAATCAAAAACGTTTGCTCATTACAGAATTTGAAGGTCTTCAGGTACCTCAGCTCTACGACTATAAACTTGTCCCTTTAGTACCAGTGTATAGAAAAAGTTTTTTAATACCTTTTATAACATCTAGTTTTTTTCCATGGAAAAGTTTAAAAAAGGCTAATTCTAGGGACATTGCTCATACTATATATTCTTTGAGGTTAGGGATACCTCGAGAAACTATCTACCTTTTAGAAAAATGGAATCTGGATTTTGAATACCACGTACATGATAGTACGTTCTGGATAAGACCTATTACAAGCGAGAGTGTATATGATATTGCTATCGATTTAACTAGTAAAGACAGGGATATTCTCCTTCGTTTATCTTCAAAGCAAGATATCCGAAAATTTATTAGAGATCCAATAAACGGAACCTTTGTACCAGAATGGTATATCGAAAATTTATCAAGTAGAATTACCAGAACACTTTCTTGTTTTTAGTAGTGGAATAGGTTTTATAGGAAGTTATAAACATACTAGTTATAAATAGAGGCTATTTATATAGAGTAAAAAGAAAACGGAACAGTGTTGTTTTATTTGCCCATACTAGATAGAAAGTATGAGCAAATAAAGAAGATTAAGCTAGAAACTCAACTTTTTCTAGTTTTTCTTTAATTTTAAGAAGGAAATTACCAGCCATAGCACCATCAATCAATCTATGATCGTAAGTAAGAACTAAATTCATAATCGATCTTATGGCAATCATATCATTAATAACCACAGGTGTTTTCTTGATAGCATACGTACCAAGGATGCCTGCTTGAGGGGCATTGATCATTGGAGTACCGAATGTAGCCCCATAACTTCCAGGATTTGTAAGGGTAAACGTTCCGCCTTGAACATCCTGAACACCAAGTTGATTACTTCTAGCTTTCTTAGCAATATCATCAAGTGCTTTTGCTATTTCTGGAAGACTCATACTCTGGCAGTTTTTAATAACTGGTACAATAAGACCACCTTCTCCTTTTTGTCCTAATGCAACAGCTACACCTAAGTTAACACATTTGTTCATAATAATATTGTTATCTGGCATTAGCGCGGCATTTACGATAGGATAGGTTACGAGTGCTTCTGTTATTGCTTTAATAAAGAATGGCGTATAGGTTAATTTTGCACCATACATTTGCTGAAAACTTTCTTTATTTCTGGCTCTAAATTCACTTAGTGCTGTAACATCTACTTCGAGAAGAGTGGAAACTGTTGGTACTTGAGAGCTTTTTACCATGGCATCAGCAATCATTTTTCGCATACCAGCGAGGGGTACTATTTCTTGATTTTCATTCGCTGTAGTTTTTGGAATATCCTTAATTACGGATGTTTTTGAGGGTTCATTAGGAGTATGGTGTGATTTTTGCGTTGAAGTACTATTTCTTGATGAGATATAGTTTTCGACATCTTTTTTAGTAACTCTTCCATCATTACCTGTACCCAAAATAGTTTCCAAGTCACCATCTGTTAACCCGTGTTCTTTAGCTATAGATTTAACGACAGGGGTATACCATTTTTTATGATCGGAAGATGATATATTTTTTTCTGGGTTTGATGTAGGAGTAGATGGAGTTTCAGATGTCTGATCCTGATCTTTTTGAACAGAAGATGGTGATGATTCAGTAGTTACTGATCCATCATCGATAATGCCCATCACAGAAAATACTTCTACTTGTTCACCTTCTTGGATAATAATTTCTTTTAAAATTCCTGAAGCAGGTGAAGGTAATTCTGTATTTACTTTGTCAGTCATAATTTCTACAATAGGCTCATCCTCTTTGATGGTATCACCTACTTTTTTCAACCAAACTGTAACAGTTCCTTCATGTACCGATTCGCCAAGTTCTGGCATAATAATTTCTACAGACATAATGATCTAACCTAATATACCCAGGTAATATACGGGACTCTCGATGATAATTATTGCACTTTTTAGGATAGAAAATAGGATAAAGTTAAAGCTTTTAAAATAAATATATATTTTTAAAAGAAAGAATTAGTTAGATATATTTGAATCAAGCATACTAATTCTTTTTATGATACGTTCATGGTTATCAATCGGTGTTTCGATAAAATTTTCAACTATTTTGATGGCTTCTTCTTCAGTCAGTACTCGACCAGCTAAACAGAGTACATTTAAGTGATTATGTTCTCTAGCTAATTTCACCTGTCCTGCAGTTTTACATTCAGCAGCCCTGATTCCAGGATATCGATTCGCTCTAATACAGACTCCAATACCTGATCCACAGACTAAAATTCCCAGTTCACAATTTTTACTAGTGATGTCCTTTGCCACTCCATCCGACGCTTGAGGATAGTCATAAGAGTCTGGACTATCTGCGCCAAAAAGAGTTACTTCATAACCTTGGTTTTCTAACCAAGTGTTAATTTTTTTAGATAATACGTAACCTGCGTGGTCACATCCAAGTGCTATCTTCATGATTTTAGTTTATCCGCTATTTCTATAATTAAGTCAGGGATCCTTCCACCTAGCCTTAGTAAGAGATCTGGATCAATTTTATGAATACAATTGTTTTTAACTGCTGGCAATATGTTTAAAGTATCTTTAATATACTTGATAGGTTGTTTTGTTGCTACGAGAATAGTATCGATATCTTTGGTTAACAGATACTCTAAAGATGTTAGTTCAAATTGATTGCTATTTGGACCTACCAGTTCAGCTCCAAGTTCCGCTATCATTTTTCCTAAAAAAGTATTTTTCCCAGCAATATAGTTATTCCCCATTGTGGGGAGTTCTGAAAAGATGCATACTCTTATTTTTTTTTCATCATTCAGCTTAAATTTTTCAAGAGATGAATAGATATGAGATAAATACTTCTTTGCTTTAAAATTTCCAAGAGTTTCTTTCTCTATAGTAAGTAAATCTTGTTCGAACTGTTGATAATCATTTGAAGATACTCCGATAGTTTTAAAGTTTAATTGATGAAGTTTTTGAATATCTGTGATTGAATGTAACATTTTATCATAGAGAATGATATCTGGTTTCATTTCTAATAATTTTTCATAGTTAGGTTTTAAGTTTGAGATAATAGGTATTTTTTTTGCTTCCTTTGGATAGTCACACCATTCGGATCTTCCAACAATGTTTAAGTTTTTATGGGAGTGTAATAGAAGCAATTCAGTGATTCCAGGGTTGATACTTGCTACTCGAATAGTAACTCGATCAATAGGTGCAATAGGATTGTTTACTGGTTCTTTCTGACAACTTATTAGCGTAATAATTAACAATAGAGTTGATAAAAATTTACTAATAAATTTATTTCTCATAATAACTATATTTTAATCTATTTGCAAAAGAATATGTTTGTATAATGGTCTAAGATGAAAATAAATCTACTATATAAACTCAATGAAAATAGAGTCATAGTGATAAGTGGATAAGTTAGAAATACAAAGTATAAGTTATCTTAATAGGTCATTATTCTTCTGATGATCTACTGTTATGATGGCAAACTTCTATGATGTTAAATCCTTTTAATAATGCTTGATCTAAGAGTTGGTTGATTTCTAATGTTTTTTGTTCAGATAGGTTTGCATTCCATTCATCTAAGAGCAAAATATGAGAGTTTTCTTCAGTAGAAATGATTGCATGTATTGCTTGAATGCATTTTTCACCTGTTGACCCATGTACTGCCGGTTGAAAATAAAGTTCATGATGTGCAGGTAAATAGTAGCTAGTATCACTTAATTCTTTTTTGATAAGCTTTAGAATCGTGGACTTCCCAGATCCATTGGGACCGGATATTTGAATGCGGAATGGTTTTTTTTGGATTTGTATATAATTTAGTACATCAGTAATGTTCGAAGCATTATTTAGCTCTGGTGTATTCCAATGAATAGCTTTCCATTGGATACGATTATGGTATTCTTCAGTGCTTTTATTTATATCTATCAGTGGCTCCATAATGCCAGTTAAGTGAGTTTTTACTTGTGTAAACAAGGCTTGGAAAGAAAAAATAGTTTGCATGTACTGTACAATCTGTACCTGTCTAGGCAATGTCGCTATAAATACCCCAAGTAGAGCAGGGTCATGCTGTACTGAAATTAAGTTGTAATAAAGTGTCCCAATGATAGGTATGAATACAATGCACATAGATAAAGATGTACATGATTCTCTAATTAACAACATTTTTAAGCTAGCAAGTAATCGCTGATGGAATTTATTTTCAAAGTGATTTTTCCAAGCAGAAAAATTGTTTTTATTTCCAATGGTAATAGTGTCCCAGCTAGTTTGTATAATATCTTGTACTTGTATTTTTTCCTTTTGGTATGATGCAGCACTGTTTTTTATGTACTTATTGAAGAATTTAATAACAAATAAACCTAAAATACTTCCAAATAAGTAAGCAAAAAGCATATTTTTGTTAATGAGTGCCGAGAGTACAATGAGATTGAAAAGCACATTTAATGAAAAGGAAGATACTGTAAAATGGCACGAATAAAGACGTTCGATGGATTGATTAGATTCACTTGTAAGAAGAGGATATGTTTTTTTACGAAAAGAGATGTCATCTTTATATTCTATTTTCTTGTAAAGTTTTTCTATGAAAAAATCGATGTATTTATGATAACTTGCATACACCATTTTTTGATTAACATATAATACCGCTAATCCGGGTGGATACATAAGTAGTAATGTGATAAAAAATTTCCAGAAATTATCTAGGATGTTATTTTGTTCTATAAAAGAGCCTCCTAGTCTTCCTAAATAGTAGGTATTTGCAGCTAATACACCTTGAGTGATAATCACTAGCACCCAATAGGAGATATAGAGATTACCTGGATAAATTATTCTTATTGTTTTTAAAAAACTTAAGCTTTTCATTTCTTTCTCAATTGTTTTTTATTAGCTCTATATATATCATGTCATTTTGTATGAGATAAAGGGAATTTTTTATAAATTATAGGACTAAAGGGGCATGCTGAGAAAGTATGGGAATTACGATATGTTAAGTTTTAGTTAAAAAAACTATTAATTATGCAATTGCTATAATAAATATTACATGATAGATAGTAATTCTGTATATTAAATAGATTTTTCAGGAAAACTCACGATGAATAAAATTGTATATCAAGTTAAAATATTACATCTTTTGATCCTTTCCATGGTTTCAGCTAACGTTTTTTCTGCTTCTGTAAGAACAGAAGATCTCTCTAATTATATTAACTCAGAAAATATAAGTATTTATATTGGAACAATCAAACATAAGATCGACGAATATACAATTATTTCACAAAGCCCTGATGAGTGCGTTGAATTTCAACTTGGATATGATGCATTAGAAAAAAAAGGGGATTTAAATAGAAGAATGTTTGTGGATGAATTTTGTGAAAAAATTAATACTTTCTTGCTTTCCAGACTACCAGTAAAATGTCATCAGAATGCACATGCTCAAGAATGGAGATTAAGGGTATTGTTTCCACGTTTAGATTTTTATAATCTAGAAAAGGATTTACGTCATTGTAAAGTCCGTTCTTATACAATCCAAAATATTAAAAAGGAGTATGTGCATCCAGGTGAAGATCAAACAGATTTAGATGCTCGAAGAAATATCTGGAAATTATTGAATGCAAAATTGATATTGCCTAACAATATTAAGCCTTTTGAAAGTTTTCTTATTATAGATAAAAATGATGTTTCTGCTGATATTTTATACGGTTCAGATTTAACAGAAAGTTGTCAATGCACATCTGTATTTAGATTACATACAACAGTAGATATGCTTGTTGATGAATATCGTATACAACATGTAGATACTTGGGTTCAAAAAATTCCAGATACAGAAATAAGATACATTACATTTCCAAATATTCCTTTTTATAATGAATTGCTTAGAGAAATATTATTAACTGGAATAAATAACGATAGAGTTATTATTGATTTGCGGGGAAGATGTCTAGGTGAAGTAGATGATATTAGGTATTTATTGAAAGGATTATTTAAACAAGACAAGTATGTAGGTACTTTGTTCTGCTTGGAAGATATAGAAAATTTTTTTAACAGCAGTGAGAATCGTTCCCTCGTTTTAGATGAATTAATGATATCAGATTTTTTAGAGTATTTAGATACAGTTTCTAAAAAAGGAATTTTTATTGAAAGTAAAGATCTTTGTAGATTTAATCTTGATGATAAAAAACCAAATATAGTTCTTTTAACAGATGAATGTACATGCGCCCTTGCAGAGATACTAGTTTATTGCCTCAAGATGAATATGCCAAAGAGTAAAATTTTTCAAATAGGTGCTTCTACTGGAGGAAATCCTAACACTTCTATAGAATATGATCCTTGTAATATTATAGGCCCCTTATATTTACAGGTACCTAAAAACAATATTTTGTTATCCAATAGAACATTTTTATTAAATCATCCATTGGAGCCGGATAAGCAATGTAATCCAGATTGTTCAAATGATTATAGATCGGATATTGCTATACAGCTGGGAGTGAATTGGTTGAAAGATAATCAAAACTATGAGGACACTCAGGAAGCTGTGAATGGTATTTGTGATAAAAGATGGTGGGGGTTCTTAGGATATTAATGCAAATGGAAAATATGTTTTATTTCACTTATAAAACCACTGTGAAATCTGATTTAGATTCAGTATGGGGTTTTTATAAAACATCAGAATGCTTTAAGAGTTTAACTCCATCTTTTCTACAAACAAATGTACTTCAAGATCTAAATGACAATGATCAGATGAGTGAAGGAAAAGTACAGAAAATAGAAATGTCTTTTTATGGATTGAAACTAGGATGGATTACGATGATAACAGAAGTGAAGGAACAATCGTACTTTAAAGAGATTTGTCTTAAGGGGCCCTTTCGAAAGTGGGTTCATGTTCATGTATTTAAAGATATTGCTGAAGGGGTATTAGTTATCGATGAGATAAGCTATTTACCACCATTTGGTAGATGTAATGGAATTATGAATATGTTATTTATTAAACCCGTTTTAAAGTTGATGTTCCAATATCGGCATAGGATGCTCAAAAATTTAATCAGTTTCTAAATATCATCTGTTGAGCGAAATATTTGATTACCTGGTATTTTAACGTTATGAATATATATTGGTATCGTTTTGTAAGAGGTTTTTTGTATCATGTAGTATTTCGTTATATGGGAGGCATTCAAGTGAAGGGTTTAGATAATTTTCCGAAGGAAGGTCCTGTAATTATCCTCAGCAATCATATCAGTAATTTGGATGCTCCTGCTATTGCTTGTAGTATGAATAGAGAATTTTTCAGCATGGCAAAAGATGAATTATTTCGTATAGTCTTGATGGATAAATTGATTTCTAGTCTCGGTGCTTTTCCTGTTAAACGAGGACAGGGGGATATGAATGCCATGAAAACAGCAATTCGGATACTAAAGGAAGGAAACGCACTTCTTATATTTCCTGAAGGAACCAGAGGGAAGGGGGATGAATTGCTTCCCTTGCAATCGGGTTTTACACTTCTGGTAGAAAAATCTAATGCAGTTGTTTTACCTGTAATTATTAGCGGAACAAACAAAATGGGTAAGGATGATTTTAAAGGGATTTCTTGTAATATTGGAAAACCTTTAAGTTATTCAGATATTTCATGTGGAACTAGAAGTGAGCGTCGTAATACATTTGTTGAAAAAGTTCAAAAAGCCATGCAGGATCTTATGTAGATCTTTGTTAAAAAAATCGTTTTTTTCACCTGCAATTAAGATTCTGAAGTGTTTATATTGTGATATGATGTTTGTGTTGGAGGTATTTTATGCAAAATAAAAAAATAGTTGGGATAGTCTTCTTGTTTAGTTTTATTTTTACTTTTTCAGTAGCTAGTTCAACAGGCAATGTGTTGATTTCTCGAGGGATGTTTTTAAAGCGTTTGGATCCTCATCTCATACGACGATGTTGTTTTGGTACTTCTTCTGATAAAAAGGGTGAGAATTTATCCAAAACAGATCTGAAAAAGTCGCAAAAGGAGAATAAATCGACTTCGAGTTTATTAGAAAATCCACTAGCAAAACAAGTAGCAGATGCAGTACGTGGGACTAAGGGAGATGTTTATGAAAAAGCAAAAAGAGCTCAAGGGTTGTGGGATTGGATGATATTTTTATCCCGTGCTCATGAGATGACACAAGAGGAAGTGAAAAAGACCATTAAAACCCCAGAGGTATTAGAAGCATTCGAAATGTGTAAATTTGAGAATCTACCTATAGATGTATTAACGGATTTGCTGAAGGAATCGATACAAAAGGAAGATATAGAGCAGGCCATTAGATGTTTACAAGAATTAGAAAACCGTGAGGAAAGAGTGTTAGAGGGTATAGACGGAATGGATAAGGTCGCAAAGGTGCTTGTTTTGAGGGATATAAGTACTCAAGATATAGCAAAATTCACTGGTTTAAGCGAAGAAAGGGTAAATGATTTAAGAAGTTCTAAAGAAGATTAATGGATTATATTATGTATCAATAAAAAACATGGCTAAGCGATCTGTCTAATAAAATCACTTAGCCATGTTTTTTAAATTATGATCTTGTTTTTTGAATAACGCTTTCTAGAAATGCGACGTTATTTGGAGTTCGTTTTAAGAGTTTAATAAGTGAATCGGTTGCTTCTACACTATCCTGGTGATTCGCAAGTAATCTTCTTAATTGTACAACTCCTTCTAGTTGAGATTCATCAAATAATTTTTCATCGTGCCTTGTAGAAGATTTTTTAGCATTAATTGCAGGCCAAATTCTTCTTTCTGCAAGATCCCTATCAAGAACGAGTTCCATGTTACCAGTTCCTTTAAATTCCTCGAAAATAGCTTCGTCCATCCTGCTTCCTGTATCCACGAGAACGGTAGCGATAATGGTAAGGGAACCTCCCTCTTCGATATTTCTAGCTGCACCAAAGAATCTTCTTGGTCGGTAGAGAGCAGAAGGATCGAGCCCTCCGCTAAGAGTTCTACCAGAAGGGTTGATGGTAAGATTGCTTGCTCTAGAAAGTCTAGTGAGTGAATCGAGTAGTATCACTACGTCTTCTCCATTTTCGACCATTCTCTTGGCTTGTTCTAAACATTGATCGGTAACACGCATGTGATTTTCTGCAGGTTCATCAAAGGTTGAACTAATGACTTGACCTTTAGCAAATCTTTTCATATCAGTGACCTCTTCTGGTCTTTCATCGACAAGTAGAACCATTAATTTTACTTCAGGATGATTCTCTGCTATAGATTGTGCGATGGTTTTAATGATAGTAGTTTTACCTGCTTTAGGGGGAGCTACAATTAAACCTCTTTGGCCTTTACCTATAGGAGAAATAAGATCAATCAATCTTGCTGGAATATTTTCTGGGTTTAACTCCATACAGAGTTTTTGATTAGGAAAGAGGGGAGTTAATTTATCGAAATCCTTTCTTGGTTGTGAAAGAACAAAGGCTGTGCTTAAATTATTGACACTCTCAACACGGAGCATTCCTCTATATTTTTCACCTTCTTTCGGCGCTCTTACTAATCCGAAAACAAGATCTCCGGGTCTTAATCCAAAACGTTTGATTTGTGATTGTGAAACATAAATATCAGTTAAAGAAGGGATAAAGTGTTCTGATCTTAAAAATCCCCAGCCATCCTGAAGAATTTCTAAGATTCCGCTACCATACAAAGCGCCAGCCTCTTGATTATAACATGCAAGAAGATCTTGAATCGCTTGGTATTTAGGTTGCTTGGTATCTACTTCATATTGTTTACATAAAGCTACAAATTCTGAAGCTTCCATAGCATCAAAATAGCTGAAATCGATACTTGGCATGGTTTCTAGGTCGGAATTGTGATCGGGTTTATTATTATCTTTGTTTTTTCGATAACGACGATTGTTGTTATTACTGTTAGTGGAAGGAGATCCTTCATTTTTTTTGGAACGAAAAGTATGAGTCATTGTCTGTGCCATAGTGATATCTGAAAGATGTTAGATTTGATTTTTTGTTTTAAGATTTTTCTTGAAAAAATTGCTATATTTTTAAAGTTAATAATAGAGCTATAAATTACAGGAGTCCTAGTCATGAACGCTAGATTTAGTAAATAGACTACCACGTATATTGTTATTTTGTCAAATAATGTGTTTATATACATTGTTTTAAATGGATTAGTAGTTGATTTGATGGATTGTTTTAAAGATAATACATTAAGATTAATTTTTTAAAATGGGGCGGATGATGGGAGTTGAACCCACGGCCCCCTCATCCACAGTGAGGTGCTCTAACCACTGAGCTACACCCGCCATATAGCAATTTGTCAATGATGCATGTTGCGAAACATTAACAATAAAATAATTATACCTTGAGATAACTTTAAAAAATGTATAACATTATTTTGAATTTTGAGCGGTATAATATATCTATAAGTTTTGCCCGGGTGGTGGAATGGTAGACACTGCGGACTTAAAATCCGTTGGCCGCAAGGCCGTGCGAGTTCGACTCTCGCCCCGGGCACCAAACTATTTCACTCCTCAGTTGCCCTGCTTATTTTAGTTGCCCTGCTTATTTTATTAGTTTTCTTCTTACCCCTGTTAAAGCTGTTTATAGAATAGTATGTATGATTTTTTGATTTAGTAGAAATTTCATGAAGTGTTGCAAAATATTTTGAAATGATTATATGTTGTTTTTTATTATCTAAATATATTAGCGTCTTGAGCCGATATTTTAATTAGCTAGAATACAATCTGTTTTATAATGGATTTGAATTTAAGGAGTGGATGTTTATATGATAAAAAGTAGTTTTAAGTTCGGGTTGCCTTTGTTGGCAGTGTGTGGTTCTTTATTATTTTCTGGTTGCTGGATATTTGAATCTGTGAGCGATGATGGTGTAAATAATAAGGATCAGACAGATTCAAAAACAGAAGAAGAAAGAGCAGCATTGGAAGGGAAGCCTGTAGGAGCGATTGCTTCCTCAGTTGAAGCAACTGTACCTGTTAGTGATATGACAGTAGATGAAAATGGTACGGTAACTGCAGCAACTTTTAAAGATTCAGAAATGGGTGAAGTAACAGTAGGTAAAGACACAATTACGCTTAATGGTGAAGAATTCGATCCTAATCTCTTTCAATAGTAAATAAAACTTAAATGAGTTCTTTGAAATAAGCTAAAACACCTGGGATTAGCCAGGTGTTTTTTTATCAGAGAATACCAGATTAAAGAATAAATTTATCTTTTTCAATACTATAAAGGTAAAATTTCCTTTATGGATCTAAATAACTTAGACTTAAAGAAAACATTAAATCTTCCAGACCCGGATTTTACAATACCTATGAGGGCCGATTTACCTAAAAAAGAGCCTGTACTACATAATATTTGGAATAAGAAAAAGATTTATCAGTATATTTTAAGTCAAAGGAAAGATGCTCCTACCTTTACGCTTCATGATGGTCCCCCATATACTAACGCACCTATCCACTTAGGTACTGCAATGAATAAAATAATCAAAGATTTTGTTGTAAAGTCTAAGACTTTGATGGGGTATAGATGTGAATTTGTGCCAGGATTTGATAATCATGGTCTTCCGATAGAGCTAACTGTAGCTAAAAAACTTCAGAACAAAAAGATTAAGTATGATACAAATCAACTTCTGGACGAGTGTCGTAATCATGCTAAAACCTATATTGATACTCAATCTGAGCAGTTTCAAAGATTAGGTGTTTTTGGAGAGTGGGATAATCCTTACTTTACAATGGATTATCAGTATGAAGCGGGACTTTTAAAGATATTTAAAAAATTAGTGGAAAAAGGATATATTTATCGAGGGTTAAGACCAGTAATGTGGAGCCCTACTTCTAGAACAGCCTTAGCTGATACTGAAATTATTTATCAAGAGCATACAAGTTCAGCGATACATGTATCTTTTCGACTTCTAAAAGATACGAATCATCTATTTAATGAATTTCCAGAAATGTCTGCTGTAGTATGGACTACTACACCATGGACGTTGCCTGCAAACGTTGCCATTGCTTTTCATCCGAATCATACGTATTCTATTATAAAAGCAAACGGAAGACACTTTTTATTGGTAGAAAACTTAGTCCAAACAGTTGCTCAGAAATTAGAATGGAATGAGTACCAAGAAGTAGGTAGAGTTCAAGGTAAAAGTTTGGAAGGTACTGTCTTTGAACATCCATATGAAAAAGAAAGGGAGTCCGTCAGTGTTTTGGCTGATTATGTAACGACTGAAGATGGTACTGGTATAGTCCATACAGCTCCTGGACATGGTCGAGAAGACTTTATTGTTGGTTTAAAGTATAACTTACCAGTATTATGTCCAGTAGATCATTCTGGGAAAATGACTCAAGAAGCTGGGCCTTTCAAGGGATTATCGTATGTAGATTGTAATCAGGCTGTAGTAAAAGAGTTAGAGGAAAGCGGAAATTTACTTTTACACGAAAAACATATTCATAAGTACCCATATGCTGAACGAGATAAGAAGCCAATTATATTCCGTGCAACAGAGCAATGGTTTATTAATATAGATGCAAATGGATTAAGAAAAAGAATACTTGATGAAATTTCAAATGTAGAATGGATCCCTGAGTCTGGAAAAACACGAATCACCGCCATGATTACAAATAGGCCTGACTGGTGTATTTCTCGTCAAAGGCCTTGGGGTGTGGGAATTCCTGTTTTGTACGGAAAAGATTCTGGAAAACCTGTTCTGGATCCAGTACTGATTGATTATATTACGGATTTAGTATCTAAACATGGTTCACAGGTATGGCATACAAGTGAAGCGATGGATTTAGTGCCTGACAATTATGTGCATCCGAGTACAGGAGAAACTGAATTTACAAAAGAGACGGATGTTTTTGACGTATGGTTTGATAGTGGATGTACAAATCTGTTAGTATTAAATGGTCTAGAAGAGTCCAGATGGAATATACCATGGCCTGCAGATTTAATTATGGAAGGATCGGATCAACATAGAGGATGGTTTAATACTTCATTGATAGTGTCTATGGCTGTTAAAGAAACAGCGCCATTTAAAGGGGTTTTAACACATGGAATGATTGTAGATAGTCAAGGAAATAAAATGTCTAAAAGCCTTGGCAATGTTGTAGATCCTTTAGATGTATGTAGTAAATTTGGAGCAGAGATATTGCGCTATTGGGCTGCAAGTGTAGATACTAAAAATGATGTCCCTTGTACACCAGAATTACTAAGTCAGTGTGGTGATGGTTATCGTAGAATTCGAAATACTTTAAGATATTTACTCTCTAATTTGTACGACTATGATGGCAGCAAGCCAGAGACTTTACATGAGTTAGATATTTGGTTAATAGAGCAGATAGATTTGTTAGTTCATGAATGTGTTCAGCAGTATAATGAGTATAATTTTGTTCCAGTAATTAATTTGATACATAATTTCTGCTCTCAAGAAATCTCTGCATTTTATGCTGATGCAGTAAAAGATAGGATGTATTGTGATGGTGCAAACTGGGATTCAAGAAGATCGTGTCAGTATGCTAGCCATTATGCTTTAATACGCATGGTAAAGCTTATTAGCCCTGTTCTTATGCATACTGCGGAGGAGGTATATCATAAAATCCCTCATCTTCGACAGTTGGAAACAGTTCATGCAGAGATCTTAGAGGTACCTACATCAGAGAGATTAGAATCAATATCCGGTAATCATATCCAAACACGTTTTGCAGGCATGCTCAATATACGCTCTGCTGTATTTGGTGCTTTTGAAGAGTGGAAAAAATCTAATGATATTAAAGATAGTCAAGATGTAGTGGCTACCATCTCTGAAACAGCTGGAAATATAGATTTACTTAAATCTTTTGAATCAGATTTAGCCATTTACTTTAAGATGAGCGATGTAAAGTTAAAAGATGGGAAAAGAATAACTTACAAGTTTGCGGAAAGTGATTATTTAAAATGTGATAGAAGTAGAATCCGAAGAAAAGATGTTAAAGATTGTGGACCATTTAAACTTTCTGCTAGAGATAGAGAAGTATTAGGCGTTTAACCGATATCGTTTGTTTCATCTATACCCATAGATATTTTCGGTATAGATGAAATAAATCAGGCATGTAGGGATAGGGTTATTTGGTTTTTTAAGGAATACCTATATGCAGGTTTGATGAGTTCTAGGTGTATTCTACTGAATAAAATAGATTGACCATATTTAACATTATTATGAGTAAAATCATAAAGAAATATTTGAGCTTTTGAAGAATTATCCCCAAGCATTTCTGATAATGTATTTATTTATAGTATTTGCTGTGAAAAAGACTATATTTCATTAAAATTTCAGGAATTCTGGATACAGATTTTGATATTACATGTTGATAATATGTATATGGGTTTAATGAAACAATTTTGTAAAAAAGTAATTATTGCAGGTGTTCTTGTGGGAACAATGACTGGTTTGACAAGTGCTTCAGAGAGTGATCAATTAATATCTAAATTAAAGAATAATATCAATGCCAGTTTAAAACAAGTGTTTTCTAAGACTGATTCACTAGAATCATTTTATAATACTCCAAGTGCATTATATGCTGATTCAATTTATGTCATGTATTCTATAAAAGGTTCCGAATTAGCTGAATCGACAAAACCTTTTTTAGTTATGTTAATTGATGAATTCAAACAGAAATTGAAAAGTTATGAGTTTAGTGACAATATCAGAAAAAAAATAGATATTACATTATCTAAATTGAGCATGTATTATAAAAAAGATATTCATTTAAAGGAATCTATAGAAGATGATTTAGTAGTGATGAAGTCAATATTATACGGTTTTGCTGAACTTGATTATGGAAAGGAAATTGCTGATAAATTGGTAGAGGATTCAGATATCAATAGCGCCTTGCGTAATATATTAGAGTATGAATATGAATTAGAAAAGAAGATTAAAAATGAATTTAGTAATCCAGAGAAAGGAGCTATTGAAAAAATTAGTGAAGTAATGGTTATTCTAGAAGATAATCATGAAAAAAATGCCATGGAATTCATTAATCTCATGATGACATATATAATGAAAGGTAGTGCATCAAACTCGGATGATGAGCAAGAAGAAACCGAAAATGAAAACGAAGAAATAGAAAATGAGCAAGAAGAAACCGAAAATGAAAACGAAGAAATAGAAAATGAAAAAGATGATAAATGTAAGTGTGATTAATTTAAAAGTAATAGTTTCGCACCGTCTGTATCTTTTAATATAGAATCAGATTAACAGTAACTGATAGAAATGAATACTTAGGTGTGGCGGTAGAAAACTTGTACATGAAGTTTTCAAAATCGAGTCAAAGAGGAATGATTCCTCTTTGACTTTCTAAAAGAATAGGTAAGTAGATAGGTTATTGTACTTCTCTTTAGAAAAAGTGATTTATATTAGGATCTGGTACTAGGGTAAAGGTTGAAGTTTTTTGAACTACTAGAAATACATCGAGTATTTGTTTTTCTAGTATAATTGAATTCAATGAAGATTGATAAAAGGTTAGTTTTAGCTATAAAACTAACCTTTTATTATATATTTTCTTCGAGTTTGTGTTTTAGCATTCAAGAGAATGATGGTCATAGAAAATCTAATCATACTGTTCTGGATTTTTTACCTTTGGACTGTCTTGAAGAAATTTTAGAAAAATTATCCTTGCAACAAAAAGTCTGCTTTCTTTATGGAATGTTGTCTTGTAAGGAAATGCACTGTTTTTTGGAATCCGCTTTACATCACAAAATTTGGTCGAATATTACATTCGATCATTTATAGTATTTGCTGTGAAAAAGACTATATTTCATTAAAATTTCAGGAATTCTGGATGCATCTTTTGACATGATATGTTCATAATAGAGATATGAATTTAATAAAACAAGTTTGTAAAAAAGTAATTATTGCAGGTGTTCTTGTGGGAACAATGACTGGTTTGACAAATGCATCAGAGAGTGATCAATCAATATCTAAATTAAAGAATAATTTCGATGCCAGTTTGAAACAAGTATTTTCTAAGACTGATTCTCTGGAATCATTTTATAAGACTTCTAGTGCATTTTATGCTGATTCAATTTATGGCATATTGTCTGTAAAAGATTCCGAATTAGCTGAATCGACTAAACCTTTTTTAGTTATGTTAATTGATGAATTTAAACAGAAATTGAAAAGTTATGAGTTTAGTGACAATATCAGAAAAAAAATAGATATTACATTATCTAAATTGAGCATATATTATAAAAAAGATATTCATTTAAAGGAATCTATAGAAGATGATTTAGTAACGATGAAGTCAATATTATATAGTTTTGCTGAACTTGATTATGGGAAAGAAATTGCTGATAAATTGGTAGAGGATTCTGATATCAATAGAACCTTGCGTAACATAGTAAAGTATGGATATGAATTTGAAAAGAAAATTAAAAATGAATTCAGTAATCCAAAGAAAGGAGCTATTGAAAAAATTATTGAAGCTATGGTTATTCTAGAGGATAGTCGTGAAAAAAAAGTCATGGAGTTTATGGATCTTGTGATGACATATATAATGAAAGGTAGTGCATCAAACTCAAATGATGGACAAGAAGAAATAGAAAATGAAAAAGATGATACTGAAAATGAAAATGAAAAAGAAGAAATAGAAAATGAAAAAGATGATAAATGTAAGTGTGATTAATTTAAATGTAATTGTTTCGCACCGTCTGTATCTTTTAATATGGAATTAGATTAACAGTAACTGATAGAAATGAATACTTAGGTGTGGCGGTAGAAAACTTGTACATGAAGTTTTCAAAATCGAGTCAAAGAGGAATGATTCCTCTTTAACTTTCTAAAAAAACAGGTAAGTAGATGGGTAAATGTATCTCTCTTTAGCAAAAGTGATCTATGTTTGGATCTGGTACTAGAATAACGGTTGAAGTTTTTTGAACGAATAGAAATACATCGAGTATTTGTTTTTCTAGTATAATTGAATTCAATGAAGATTGATAAAAGGTTAGTTTTAGCTATAAAACTAACCTTTTATTATATATTTTCTTGGAGTTTATGTTTTAGTATTCAAGAGAATGATGGTAATAGAAAACCTAATCATACGGTGCTGAATTTTTTACCTTTGGACTGTCTTGAAGAAATTTTAGAAAAATTATCCTTGCAACAAAAAGTCTGCTTTCTTTATGGAATGTTGTCATGTAAGGAAATGCACTGTTTTTTGGAATCAGTTTTACATCACAAAATTTGGTCGAATATTACATTCGATCGTAGGCAAATACGATTACTATTACCGATTATAGAAAGAATCAAAACACTTTCTTCCAAAGATGATTTACATGTAGGAATATCTCATTTTGAAATAAAGTATTATATCCCACTGGATGTTATAAGATATATTGAAAAAAGTAAACATACATTAAATTCATTAACGATAAAAGATGTTGAATATTTCGATAAAAAGTTTAATGATATAGTAAGTCAATGCATCAACTTGGAGCGAATTACATTTTTGAAAATTATTGCATCTGATGATTTTTGGAAAACACTAGGACAGAACTTACAGAGTAGTATAAGAAAATTAGAAATTATCTGTAGTAGCTATTCTAATTGTATAACAGATACCTTACCGAAGTTTGAAAAATTATCAGAGTTAAATTTATCTGGATGTAAGAATATTCAATCAGATTCCTTTGAGAAGATATTTCGTGTTATCCCTATTTCTTTAGAAGAATTAAAATTGATGAATACATCATATAAAGGTGAAGGTGGAGAATGGCTGAAAAAAATATCTGGTCTAAAAGTGTTTGATCTAAGAATGTGTAAGTTTGGAAACACAAGATCATGGGATATATTTATGGAGTCAATTCCTGAATCGATTGAAAATCTTAACTTGCAAGCGACAGATTATAGAGGAGAATCTTCGTATGTTTTTAAGAATTTAAATCATATTAAAAAATTAGATTTATCTAAATGTAGGTTATTACAATCTGAACGTTGGTTAAAGGTGATGAATCATTTACCGTTATGTATAGAAAAATTAGAAATATCAGATTCTGATTATGCAGGTGAGAATGTTCAGGCTTTAGTTAAGTTGAATTCGTTGAAGAGTTTAAATTTATCTAAAAGTATTTTTATAAATCAAGATACTTGGATGGAATTTTTCAAACATTTACCAGAATCGATTTGTAACCTAAACTTACGAGAATCTAATTATCAAGGTAGAGGAGTTAGGTACATCTCTCATTGTAAAAATTTAAAAAAAATAAATTTTGACCACTGTAAATTTGAAAAACAAGAATATTGGAATGAATTATATATAATATTAATGAAAATGGAGAATCTATATTTCTCTGTAAGTTTTTCTAATTTTAAAGGGTTCTGATTTAAGATACAGAATGAATAGATATAAGATAATACATACTTATTATAAATATTTTTAAATAAATTAGATAGGTGTTAAATATTTTATTGTATAAATAAGATAATATTTTACGTATTTATACCAGAATATAGATTAATTATCTGAAAGTTTATATTCTAGCAGGGTAAGTATCATGGTGAATGTGTTGAATAATGTTTTAAAGATATTTAATATAATTTTTTTTTATTTAATCATTAGGTGTGGTGTTGCAGAGTTGTCTGGTAGAGAGAGTTCTACAAAACAACTATACTTGCATGATTACAGTGATTCATTCAAAGTGGATAGAGTAAATAAGGACAGTGTGGGAATTGATTTATCATATTGCCATTTGTCTACCAAAGAGTGGAAATATATAGTAAATCATCTTCCTTTAGAAATAGAAGGTATTAATTTTAATTACAGTAATTATGGTGGCCAGAGAATGAAAAAAATAAAATCTTTAAGAAATATAAAATTCATTTCCCTTGTCGGCTGTAAGATGAATAGTGATCAATGGTTAAAGGTGGTGAGTAATATCCCGAAAAAGATAGTGTGTGTAAATTTCAGTTTTAGTAATTATTCTGGTGGAAACATCAGTAGTTTTAGTAGATTTAAGTACTTATCTTGCCTTAATCTAATTTATTGTCAGTTTCAATCGAAATCTGCATGGGAAGAATTAATATTAAATATTCCACATTCTTTAGAGCGACTTTATATTTATTATAGTAATTACCATGGCGAGTTAGTTGATAGATTAAATGGATATGGAAAATTGATTTGGAATCATTCACACATCATGAATGGACAGCCAAGGAGAATGCTATTTCCTGAATGGTCAAATGCTTGTAGAGTAGAGTAAGTGCTTATTTAAAGACCGATTCTTCTTGTTAACTGATTGCTGACAATTTTAGCAGTATATTCCAAGAGTGGAATGCAAAATTCATAGCTCATGCGAGTAGGTCCGATAATAGCAAGTGAACCCGCTTCATTCGTGCCTATATAAAATGGTGATTTAATAAAAGAAAAATGATGCAGATTCTTACTGCTGTGTTCATTTCCAATAATAATATGGCTTTCGTTAGATTTTGCATTAAATACTTGAGATAAATTAATTTTCCCTGTGAGCATGGCTAGAACATTGTCTCTATATTCTGAGTCCTTTTCAGACTCTGGCTGAGCAAAAAGATACTCCTCACCATTAAAAATAATATCACCTTCTGTACATTCATTGAAAATTTGCTCAAGAGCGTTGAATATTAAAACTAAGTAATTATTAATTGTGGGTGAATTAGATTTTATATCTAATGTGAGTGTCTGCTTTATTTTTTTAAGTTTAACTCCTCTAAGATTATCAAGTAAGACTTGATTGATTAAGCTTATTTTTTGAATAGAAAGGGATTCAGAAAACTCTAAAATCCTATTTTCTACATGGCCATTACTAAGAACAACCACTAAGAGTGCTCGATTGGAGGTGATGTTACTTACAACGATATTTAGAATATTTAATTCTAAGTTTTTAGGAACATAAGCAACGCTTAGTAATTTTGTGTATTTTGAAATTTCATGTGTTACATCGTAGAGAGTTTCTTTGAGTAATTCTCCTTCATTTGTAAGAAAATCAAGAGTTTTTTTTGTTTCTTGGGATACATTTTTTTTCTGTAGCAGGTGATTGACATAGTATCGGTATCCTAAATCGCTAGGGATTCTTCCTGAGCTGGTATATGGTTGCTTTAAGTATCCAAGATCTAGCATTTCGGAGAGCTCGCTCCTAATCGTAGCACTTTTAACTCCAAATTCATATTTTTGAGCTAAAAATTCACTCCCGATAGGTTCAGCTCCAAATATATATTCACTAATGAGTGCTTTTAATATATCGGATTTTCTTGTCGTTATGGATCCTAAAATCTCTGTTGTATACTTTGCCATTATTTTGAGATATTATATTTATATTTTATATGATGAAAACGTTATTTTCAATATGAATATCAGCTTGTAGTCTTATTTCTTAAATAAATAAGGATTTCGATCTATATTGTTCTATTGTAAATGACCATACTTAAAGTCTTTTAAGTTCCATTTTAGATTTTTTCTTCCCATATACTCATCTAAGTGAGGTTGGAAAACGACATTGATGTTCTGACCAGCATCTGAGGGTTTAAATGCTTGACCGTAGCCAAATGCCATCGTTAACTGCATTTTACCATTAGGTGACTGTAGCCATAATTTACAATGTTCGGGATTTTTAGTGGGATCGGCGCTAACTAATGTTAAATTACGGCAAGAAAAAATAGGCATAGGATTCCCGGCTCCGTAGGGTTCTAGTAGCTCAAGCTCTTCTACGGATTGAAAATTAAAATCTTCCATAGATACTTCTGAATCAATGTGAAACGAAGGCTGCATCATTTCTGGAGTAATACTTGAAGCTGCTAGTTCAATTAAAGTTTGTTCGAAAGCTGCTAAATTACTCGGTTCTAGACTAAATCCTGCAGCTAGTTCATGGCCTCCTCCTGAAATGAGTATTTTAGATGAAGCATGAATGGCCTCTGCTAGATGGAAGCCAGGTATACTCCGTGCAGAACCTTTGGCGACATTTTTTTCAGAATCGATAGTTACCATAAAAGTTGGTCTGTAAAAAGTTTCAGTTAATCGACTTGCAACAATTCCTATGATTCCTGGATGCCACCCTTCTTTTGCTACAACCATAACAGGTTTTTCATTTAAAGCATTGCTGTGGACGATTTCTAAGGCTTCTTCATAAATGAGAGTCTGTTTTGAACGTCTTTCTTCATTTATTTCCTCTAATTTTTGAGCAAGCTCATAAGCTTTCTCTTTGTTAGACTCTATAAGAAGATCTAAAGCCCATTCTGATGCATCAATTCTTCCAACAGCATTTAGCCTTGGACCTATTCTATAGCCAATATGAAATGATTTAAGAGGTTGAGTTGGAAAACTGCCACCATGTATAATTTCTATAAGTGCCCTTAATCCGATTTTTTGTGTATTGGAAAGCTGCTTTAACCCAAATTTAGTCAAAACTCGGTTTTCATCTACTAGAGGAACTACATCGGCTACTGTACCAAGAACAACAAGATCTAAAAATGCTCTATGAAATTTATCGACAGGTATGTCCAATTCTTCAGTTAAACCTTGGCATAGTTTATATACGACTCCTGCTCCACATAGATCTGAAAAAGGATATTCAGAGTCTTTCCGATGTGGATTAACAATTGCATCTGCTGGTGGAAGTTCTTCTCCGACTGCATGGTGGTCTAACACTACGACATTCATACCAAGGCTTTTGGCAAATTTAATCTGCTCGATTGCACTTGTACCGCAATCGCAAGAAATGAAGAGTTTACAACCGAGTTTATGAGCTTTATTTACTGCATCGATATGAATACCGTAGCCTTCATTCATTCTGTGGGGAGCATGAGGGGTAACATCGCATCCTAAATTCGTTAAAAATCGAGTAATTAAGGCAGTGCTACTTACACCATCTACATCATAGTCACCATGAATAAAAATTTTTTGTTTTTGTTCCTTGGCTTCTAATATTTTATCAACAGCTTTATGGTAGTCCGGGAGGAGTTTAGGATTATGAAGATCAGACAAAGAAGGATAAAGGAATTTATATGCGCTATCTAATGTTAAGAAACCTCTATTTAGGATTACTTTTGCGAGTGCTGCACTAATATTTAATTCTGAAACATATAGATTAATGAGTTCAGTTTCTTCGGTTTTATTTTTGCCGTTATTGATTAAATTCCACTGATATTCTATGCTGTTCATATCAAATTTAGATCCTTGGTTGTATTTTTGGGTCTATATAATAATAACAATCAAGTAATAGTAATCAATGAGGCTTTACACCCATGAGTTAGTTGGGTGTAATTACATTTTTTCTACTTGTGTAAAGTCTAATTCTACAGGAGTATCTCTACCAAAAATATTGATCATGACTTTTATTTTTTCACGATCTATATAGACTTCTTCAATTTTCCCTGTGTAGTCTGCAAATGGTCCAGTAGCAACTCGAATGACGTCATTTTTATGGAAAGCAACTTTAGGTTTATCTTGAGTTGCCTCAAGGTTTTTAAGAATTCTTTCAACTTCTACATCAGCAAGAGGGATAGGTTTATTTCCTGATTGCACAAAGGATGTAACTCCCGCTGTTGAACGAACAAGTTTATAGACATCGTCTGTTAAATTCATCCGTACTAAAATATACCCAGGAAAGACTTTTTTCTTAACAACTACACTTTTACCACCTCGAGTTCGTAATTCCTGTTCTGTAGGAATAAGAATCTCGTTAAATTCTAAATCCCACAAACCAGCATTTATAGCTCTTCGTGTTAAAACATCTTTTACTTTTTGTTCATGTCCTGCGATTGTATGTACTGCGTACCAAGCTCTAGCCATAATTGTATTTTATTTAGAATGCATTATATATTTAAATGCGTAGTCGATACCAATAGACAGTCCAAAGAGAATTGCAGTAGTAATTAAACATACCACAAGGACAACTCCAGTTAATCTATTTGCTTCACTTCTTGTAGGCCACTGCACCTGTTTTAATTCCCGCTTTACATCTTTCAAAAAGCCTTTAAATCCTCTTTTTTGTATGTTGGGAATTGCCACAGAGCTAGGTGGATCAATTTCTTTTTTGTTTTCTTGACTCATAAACTGTTTATAAAATATATTACCTTACAATATGTTACCAGCTATTTGACCTGCCATACCCTATGTGAATTGGAAAATTTTAATATTGAGTCACTGAATCTATAAAATATGCTTGTATTTCACGATATATAAGGTATGCCCTTATCGGAATTTCCTATTATTGATTCTGTCTTTCAGAATGATCATGTTGCCAAAAGCAATGCGGAACATTTTATGAATAAGTTAAATGATTTAAAAAAAACTCAGACAGAAGTTATGCTTGGAGGGGGAGAAGAATTAATTGCAAAGCATCACAGCAGAAACAAGATGACTGCAAGAGAGCGAATTCAAAATTTAATAGATGAAGGATCTCCTTTTTTAGAATTTTCTTCCTTAGCTGCTTATGGTATGTATGACTCGCAAGCTCCATCAGCAGGTATTGTTACTGGAATAGGGTGTATTCATGGTCGAGAAGTTGTTATTGTAGCTAACGATGCAACGGTGAAAGGAGGGACATACTTTCCTTTGACGGTAAAGAAACATTTGCGCGCTCAGGAAATCGCTCTCGAGAATAATCTTCCTTGTATATATTTAGTAGATTCAGGAGGAGCATTCTTGCCTTTACAAAGTGAAGTTTTTCCAGATAAAGACCATTTTGGAAGAATTTTTTATAATCAGGCACAGATGAGTAGTAAGGGGATTCCTCAAATATCATGTGTGATGGGATCTTGCACTGCTGGAGGAGCATATGTACCAGCGATGTCTGACGAAACCGTAATTGTAAGAGGTACTGGAACTATTTTTTTAGGAGGGCCACCACTTGTAAAAGCTGCAACAGGGGAAGAGGTTACGGCTGATGCATTAGGTGGTGCAGAAGTGCATACTATGCAGAGTGGGGTAGCAGATCACTTAGCTGAGGATGATGAGCACGCACTCAAAATAGTAAGACAGATTGTCGAATCATTTTCTAAAGTAACTAATAAATCATTATCTCAACCAGCAGTACCAGAAGATCCGATGTATGATGTGAAAGAATTATATAGTTTGATTCCTTTTGATACAAAGCAGCCCATGCAGATGATGGAGATTATTGCTAGAATTGTGGATGGATCTAGGTTTCAGGAATTTAAATCTAATTATGGTAAAACTCTCATTTGTGGATTCGGAAGGTTTTACGGTCATATGGCTGGTGTAATTGCAAATGATGGTATTTTGTTTAGTGAGTCAGCACTCAAAGGGGCTCATTTTATAGAACTCTGTTGTTCTCGAAAGATACCGATTGTTTTTTTACAAAATATAAGTGGTTTTATGGTTGGTAAAAAATACGAAAATGAAGGTATTGCAAAAAATGGAGCTAAATTAGTCACTGCAGTAAGTACTGCAAATGTACCAAAGTTTACTGTTGTTGTAGGTGGATCTTATGGTGCAGGTAATTACGGTATGTGTGGAAGAGCATACAGTCCTAAGCAATTATGGATGTGGCCAAATTCTAGGATAAGTGTTATGGGTGGAGAACAAGCTGCGAATGTCCTACTAACAGTGAAGTTAGATCAGTTAAATAAAAAGGGAATGAATCTCACACAGGAAGAACAGGATGCTTTTAAAAAACCTATTCTAGATAAATATTTTGAAGAATCAAGTGCATATTATTCTACTGCTCGTATATGGGATGATGGAATAATAGATCCAGTCGATACTCGTAGAGTGTTGGGGCTTGGGATCGAAGCTTCTAGAAATGGATCAGTGGATGATCTGAAATTTGGTGTTTTTAGAATGTAAAAAGATTATTCATCATCATCATCATCTTCTTCTTCATTGTGTGGTTCCATAACACATCCGGAGGTCATTTTTTTAGGGGCATACTTTGTGTCAAAAGGGGTTAATTTATCTCCAGTTAATGATGAGAGTGCATCATTAAGTTCTATTAACATATCTTTTGAATATCCAGGCCATGCATGAGAAATGATCCCCTCATTATTAATTACATAGGTGTATACGGAATGCTTAGCTTCAAGATGGTTTAAGATGCTGCAGTTTTCATCTGTTGCCATACAGTAGTTATCATGTTTAGTTTTTATATAATCGTGATAATATTCTTTAGCTAATTCTTTGTCTGTGTTGATGAGACCAATAAAGCTTACTTTGGGATAGAATTTGTTTGCTAAATCAATAAAAAGAGGTTGTGCATGTACTTGACAAGGACAGTCATATTTTGTGGCAATAATTACTTTAACAGGTGAATTTTTTATAGTTTTTAATTTACTTTGATGAACAAAAGAAGATATCTCAGGTGCTTTTTTACCGATAAGTAAAGAAAGTTCTTGTGACATTTCTTTTGTAACTTGGTATTTTGGTTTCGATTTTACTGTTTGAGGAAATGATTGACTGTTGCTAGATTTTTTGCATGAAGTAAGAAGAATAGAAGCTAGTAAGATACCCAATAATGATTTAATATTTTTTAGAAAACTAGCATTTATTTTTTGCATTATATAAAGATTATACTTATATTTATACATATGATGAGTTTTATCGATATTTTTTATGTCGTTGGATAAGAAGATTCTATTACTAATAGTTGATGTTTGTAAATGATACTGTTTGCAGATACTGGTTTTTGTATTTAAAAATACTGTGTTTCTTGATGGAATGAAACTTTTTACCTATGTTAGCTTTTTAAATATACACATTAAAAGAATTATTTTCATTTTATTGGGTTGAAGATGAAGAGTATGGATAAGCTAACAAAATCTTTTATTCTGATACTGCTATTTATTTCTATTCCACATAATAAAGTTCACGGTGTCGAGTTATTAGTAAAAGCTAGTTTAGGTGATGAATATGCAAAATATTGTATAAGTTCAGAGTTTGGAGTAGAAGAATCTAATATGAATAGTGGCTTGGATAAGCTTGGTTATTCATCTATACCTGTTCCAGAAAATTCTGATTTAGATGAAGTGATATCTTATTTATTAGAAAATGGTATGGAGTACGTAGAAGTCGATGAAGAGAGGTATGCCTATGAAGAATCTGAATACAATTCTTTGTATCTTAAAAATGCCTTATGGGCTATGGCAAAAATAAAAATTCCATATGCATGGTCTTTAACAAATGGAAACAATAATGTTTTAGTAGCTATTTTAGATTCTGGTATAGATAATAAACATCCTGCTGTAAGAGATAGATTGGTTTCTGGATTTAATTGTGTTACAAATACTGGGGACCTCGATGATGATACCGGGCACGGTACACATTGCGCAGGTACTGTTGTAGGGATATCTGAGGATTTCATGGGTGCTGCTCCAGACTGTAGGGTTTTGCCAATAAAAGTTCTTGCAAAAGGAAAAGGTTTTTCTAGTTGGATAGCTAAGGGAATAGTCTATGCCGTTGATTCTGGTGCAAAAGTAATATCTATGAGCTTAGGTTCTAAGAAACCTTCCAGAATTGAACTAGATGCAATAGATTATGCAAATTCTAAAGGAGCAATTGTCATTGCAGCTGCAGGTAATAATGGCAGTTCGGATCCAGAATGGCCAGCCAGTTACGAGAATGTTTTATCAGTAGCAGCTTCTGATGAATGTGATAATCGTGCAGAATTTAGTAATTATGGACCTACGGTTCAAGTGGCAGCACCTGGTGATAAAATTTATAGCACGGTAGTTGGTGGATTTGGATTTAAAAGTGGGACTTCAATGGCCACACCGTATGTTTCAGCTCTAGGAGCATTAATCTATTCTTTGGTAGATGATATAAATCCAGAGGCTGTCAGGGAGTTGATATGTTCTAATAGTGATCCTATTGGTGATTGGGTTTGTTACGGTAGAGTTAATTATGCTAGAACTATTGATAATTTATGTCAAAAATATCTACCTGAAAAAGTAATGACGCCGTTTGACGTTAGTTTAATCACAGGGGCATCTTCAAAAAATTTATTACCAGAAATTATTAGTACTAGTACAGAAAACATTGATAATTGTGCTGAAGTGAAATCAGTTGCTGTATCGAATCTAGGACAAAAGGCGACCATAGGGGTAGATTTCTCTTTAGAGGACAAAAGAAATGCGATGAATCAACTAGAGCTTCAGATTTACCTGGTAGATCCTTTAGAAATCAATTATGAAGTATTTCTATACGATTGGTATACCAAGACATATAATCGAATTAAAATGTTTGTACCTATCAGTTCAGATTCTTATCGAATATTAAAAGTAGCTCTCCCTAGGGGTGATAAATACTATTCAGCAGAAGGTAAGTTTAAAATTCAGTTTTCCGCAACAGATTTAATGAAGAAAGGATTTTTTTCAAAGATAATACCAAAATCTTTTCAGATAAAGATAGACATGATACGAATCGTACAATTTTGAAAAGCTATTATCAATTATAATGAAGCCGTAAAAATAAAGTGTAGCAATGTTTAGAAATAGCTATAATCCGGTAACATTACTATAGAAGTATACATAAGATTCCTATATTGGTGATGAGGTTTCTAAAATTCAGGCGGTTTATAAGAATGGTAGATATAAGAACTTTTTTTTCAAAGGTTTCATTCAATTTTATGGATGTAATTTTTCCTGTAATGATGATCAGTAATATTCTAGTTATTTCAGCATCTGAAAATTGTGATGACATAGATATAGACATAGTTCAAGAGTATTGTACTCATCAAAATTTGTTCGATTTGAATAATCTTGATGATAGATTTGAAAAACTGGTTCAAAACATAATACATAAACCTGAGAGTGATAAGAAATGGAGTGTTTCTGGAAAAGCAAAGATGGGTTTTAATAAAAATGCATCTCATGCTGCGCACCCGTCAGCTTTTGGATTTGGTATTAAGAGATTATTAGATGAAGTTTTACCCGTAGATCTCAGCCTTTCTATGGCAACGAATAATTCGTTTATGCCATCGAATGCTGGTGTATTGAATCTTTTAGAAAAGAGCTTTGGAAATATGTTAGGCTATGGCAAGTTCACTTGGCAAGGAGTTGCGAAAAGAATCCTTTCAGAACAGCATGGTATTGGTATTGAAGTAGGAAAAATAGATTCATTAATTGGCATGGGAAATGTTGGTGAAGGAGTGGGGAGTGCTAGTTCATCTTGGATGAGTAGTTTAGTACCTGCAGAACATATCGGAGCAAAACTAGATTGGAAGGCTTCAAAAAATATTCATGTGTCTAGTGGAATTTCAAATGGTTGGCAAGAGCCTTTGAAAAATATCGATGGTACTTATTCTGTATCTTTTTCAGGAAAGTATTCTTCTGAAAAAGATACAGATAGTTCTGAGTTATTGAAAAATACTGTTTTTGGTGGTTCTTTATATTTTGGTCATGAAGGCGCTGAAAAAGGTGATAAATCTTACGGTGGTATAGAATTTCCTAATAAAGGTTTTTCGGATCTACAAATTTACAATCTTTATGGAAAAAAAGAATTCAAAGGTAATTTATCATTGGGGTTAGATGCTGTATATGGAGTTTCTTTTGATCCAAATACAGATACCTGGTATGGGATTAATTTAGGAGCATCATATAAAAAGGATGATACTTTATCTTTTTCATGTCGAGGTGAATTCATTTGTGATGAGGAAGGTTTATTGTTAAAATCTAAGAATAAGAAAGATTTACATTACAGTAAATTGAATGCTTACGCGTTAGCATTAGCCTTATCTTACAAGTATAATAAGTCAACTTCATTTTCTGCTGAAATAAAATATAGACGTGCAAATAAAGATATTATTGATTCTAAAGATTCTAAACTAGAATTTACTATAAGTCAGTCTGTAGTTGTTTAGTATGTTATAAAGTTTATGAAGTATATGCTGGGTTTTGTGAATTTGCATAATCCAGCAATATGTCTTCTACTTCTGAGTAGTAGTCGCATTGGGTTATTTTATTTCTTATTTTAGATGCTTCTGGATAGTTTTTGATATATAAAGGAAGAAGACCTCTTAATGATCTTGTAGCTCTAATTTCTGCACATTCTTGCGTAATAGTAGGATCGGCATTTGTTTCGTAATCAATCATTAACTTAAGATGTCGTAATGCCGTGGATGTTCTTTCCTGTAGTGTTGGAGTATATTGAAGAGATTTACCTGATAAAGATGCAGATATTTCTGCCAAAGCCCAAGGATTAGATATCGCGCCTCTGCCAACCATGACTCCAGCACAACCAGTTTGAGTTATTACTTGATGTGCATCTTCAGGAGTTTTGATATCTCCATTGCCAATTACCGGGATTTTCACGCTTTCTACAAGTTTTGATATAAGATCCCAATTCGATTTGCCTTCAAAGCCCTGCTTGGCAAATCTAGCATGCAAGGTAATCATCTTGGCACCCACAGCTTCAAATCTGACCGCTAGCTCTGGTGCAGCAAAGAGTGAATAATCCCAGCCAGCTCTCACTTTTACTGTAACTGGAACCTTAACGCTGTTTACTACTGTTTTAACAATGTTTTCGGCTAAAAGGGGGTCTTTTAATAGGGCTGCTCCAGATCCGGTTTTACAAACTTTTGGCACCCAGCATCCCATGTTTATGTCTATGATATCTGCTCCATATGATTCAACAATACGTGCAGTTTCAGCCATAATATGTGGGTCACTACCAAAAATTTGAACTGCTATAGGTCGCTCATTTGGATCGATTTTAAGTTTTTTATAAGTTTTTTTTGCATTGTGATGGATAGCCATTGCACTAACAAATTCAGTGAACACCAATCCAGGGTTTGCAATTTCCTTGCAAATAATTCTAAATGGCCATGCTGTAACATCTTCCATAGGAGCTAATAGCAAAGGAGGATCTATTTTAATATCATCTATATAAAATGGAGAGACGGGCATCATAAAAAACTAAAGAGAATGGTGGGCGGTACAGGATTTGAACCTGTGACCCCTACAGTGTCATTGTAGTGCTCTACCCCTGAGCTAACCGCCCTCATATGAGATACTAATTAGATTATGAATCCTATTTCATACGTAGTCAAGAGAAACGGTGCATAAGTTATTGAGAACTGTGAATGTATGGTAATAATTTCTGTATTTTATTTGGTGTTAGGGAATCAAGATCTATGAGAGATATTACCTAGAATGACATATATTGAAGGCTGGTATATATTTAAGCACGAATTTACTTGTAGTTAGATGTATAAGTATAGAGTGTGATTTTTGTAATAAATAATAATTATAGATATTTAATGATAAAAATATGTAATAATTTTGTTGAAAATGCAGATTGTAGTGTTAGGTTGTGGTAGAACGGGAAGTTATTTAACAAAAATGTTAGAACAAGACCATTCTGTAACTTTAATAGAGGAAGATTCTGTTTCAGTGAAAAGATATGGTGATAACTTAGAATCTACGGTTATTATTGGAAATGGTTTAGATGAGAATATTTTAGAGCAGGCATCCATTCATCAAGCGGATGCATTTTTTGCTTTAACAAGAGGGGATAATACTAATATTATGGCTGCACAAATAGCCTCGGAAATATATAAAGTTCCAAGAGTTTGTATACGAATAGCGGATCCTAATCGATGTCAAGAATATAGAAAACTAGGTTATTTTTGTATTAATCCAAATGGAATGATGGCTCAATATATGAATGATTGGCTTCATGAAAATGAGTATAGATCTATAAATACATATAACAAGCTTTTTGATGGTATGGAGATTTAAAGATAGATGTACACTATTATTGTAGGTGGAGGGAGAATTGGCTCCTGTTTGGCTTCAAAGTTATTTAAACGCGAGAATGAAATTCTCATTATAGAGAAAGATATAGAAAGATTTAAGCATTTACAATCTTCATTTGGCGATGACTTAGTATATTTTGGAGATGGATGTGAATTAAGAGTTCAGAGAGATGCAGGATTTAATCGTGCGGATGTAATCGTTGCTGCTACTGGGTCTGATTCTGACAATCTTATTATCGCTCAATTAGGTAAAAATAAGTGGGATGTTAATAGGGCTATAGCTCGAATTAATGATCCAAAGAACGAAGTACTATTTAAAAAACTAGGAATAAATGAGTATATCCATGCTTCCGAGATAGTTGCTAGTTTATTGGAACAGAAAATAGAGACAGATGAGATGTTAACGTTAAGTAACTTAGTGCATGAACGCTATGAACTTGTCGAAACTATTTTAAGCTCTAGATCACCTATAGTAGGTTTGCTGTGTCGAGATGTAGAACTTCCAGAATCTTCCTTCTTTTTATTTTATATAAGAGATAATATTGCTCATGCAGTTTCGGAAGATACCGTATTTGAAACGGGTGATGCGGTCGCACTTTTAACCACAAGAGATAATATTCCTAAAGTGGATGCCATTCTTTGTGATTAATGATGGCTTTAGAAAAGAGTTGATTTTGATAACTTTTTTGCAAATACGGATGATATAAATGTTGGCCCTAGGTCTTTTTAAAAAATAGAAGTCTCTATTCGTATAGAGGAGCATGGTAGATAATACTAAAGAATCAAAAAATAATTCTATATCTCAGAAGTATCACGCAGAAAAATTAAGTAAAAATAACTTGGAAAAAGCCAGGCAGTATGTAAATGCTTGGGCTAGTCTGAAGTGGCATAGAATTCATGGTGGTGAAGGCTTTCCAGTGACGGGTGAAGATGGTTTAAGTGCTAGCTGTTGTAGACGAGGAGGTGCGAGTGACATGCCATCGATATTTGATGCAGCTGTTACCGTAGACTACTGTTTAAAGCGGATTGGTAGCCCTCCATACCTGAAAGCTCTTTTGTTATGGCTTTATCCAACAAAAGGAACATACGCGCGTGAGGAATCTATTTCTAATTTTTGCCCTGAAGGTTTGAATGACATTAAAAAAATATTTGGTTGGACTAGATCTAGGCTTGAGAAGATTCTTCAAAAAGATGAAAAGATTTTTTTAAGCTATTTAGCTACAAAAATATAATAGTAAATCTTTATTTAGGAGCATGGTTATCTATGCTCCTTTTTTATTTATACATTATGAATATATTAATATATTCATAATGTTCTAAGCTCGGCTATTGATCTTTTAAGACTATTCTGTATGGTGGGTTATAGAACGTAATATTTTTTTAACCGTTTCATCAACAGATAATTCCGAAGTATCAATTGTAAAAGCATCCCGTGGTACGAAAAGCTTTTTTCCTTTAATTCTTTCTAGTCCATATTCAGCATCTATAATCTTATAAGTTCCTTTTCTGTCAGCTGATTGAATACGCTTTTCTAAACAATTCAGATTACAGTAAATAACGATAGGTAATAAAGAAGCGTTAATCTCTTTGGATAAATTTACAATGCTCTGGTAATATTTTAAATCGAATGGATCATTTTCAATGAGCTCATTTGTGAAAATATAGCTCTGATTTGAAGATTTTTGCAAGGCTATCGTATCAATGACTATTTGACGAATTTCATCTATTTTATTCCATACTTCATTTGGGATATTTTCCGTGGTAGGAAGAACAGAGAAGATAACATCGTTTATTTTATGATTGTCGATAAGCTTATAAGGACCTGTTTTAGCAAGCTCTTTTGCTACTGTGAGTTTTCCTGAACCGGCAAAACCTATAATATAGATAATTTTAGCTTTTTTCATAGTAATTTCTTTGGTGTTTTTAAAAAGTCAGTTCTGATTTAACAAGAGGATGCTTGTCTCTACTCTTGGAATGATATGTATTTTTAAACTAATAATATTTTATCCTTTTTAAAAATAGATTCACTACTATGTCATCAGAAGGAGAGTTGGCATCTTGTTTGAAGGAAGAGTATTTATCTATTGTGAGAGAAATCTTGTAGTATTAGGAAACCTAATATGTTTTTAGAAAACGATTTTGATGGAAGGTTTCGTTGATGATAAGTTGATTAATCATGAGTGAAGTTTATCCACTCATGATTTTAGTCGATGTTATAGTATTTCACAATAGTTTCAGGGAGTTCTGAAACAGTTATTCTTTCTTGAATCATGGTGTCACGGTGTCTGATCGTAACGGTTTCGGTATCTCCTTCGAAAGTATCAAAGTCTACAGTGATACAGAATGGGGTACCTACTTCATCGTTTCTTCTGTATGCTTTTCCTACATTTCCAACGTCTTCGTATCTGATTCTTCCTAATCCTAATTTGGCTAGGGTGCGCGTAATTTCTTTTGCTTTTTGTACAATTTGTTCATTGTTTTTAGCTAGAGGAATGACTGCTGCTTTAATGGGAGCTAAATGAGGTTTTAGCTTAAGAACAATTCTTTCGGTTCCATTTTCTAGTTTTTCCTTAGTAAATCCTTCAGCTAAAATTGCTAGGACCCCTCGATCAAGACCTGCCGATGGTTCAATAACATACGGGACATAGGAATTCTGTTTTTGGTTATCCTGAGCTACTAATTTTTGATTAGAATCTTGATTAGGTTGCACTTTAGCCCATAGGTTTAGATCTTCTTGGTTTTTTGAGTGAGAGCCTAGATCAAAGTCAGTTCTATTAGCAATGCCTTCTAGTTCTTCTGCACCGTGTGGGAATTCGTATAGAATATCAACAGTTGCTTTTGCATAGTGAGCAAGTTCATTTTTATCTTGATGTTCAAGTTTCAAGTTTTTTTTGTTTAAACCTTGGCGGATCCACCAATGATAACGCTCTTGAACCCATTTATCATGCCATTCTTCATCTGTTCCAGGTTCAACAAAAAATTCTAGTTCCATCTGTTCAAATTCACGAACTCGAAAAATAAAGTTTCTAGGGGTAATTTCATTTCTAAATGCTTTACCAATTTGCGCAATTCCAAAAGGAATCTTACGAGATGTAGAATCTAGAACATTTTTAAAATTTGTAAAAATCCCTTGTGCTGTTTCAGGTCTTAGGTAGATAAAAGAGTCATCATTTTCCACTGGACCAAAGTTTGCTTTGAACATAAGATTGAACATTCTTGGATCTGTTAAGTTAGAAGATCCACAATTTTCACATTTTCCATCTTTAATCAGGTCCTCTCTCATACGAGCTTTACATTCTTTACAGTCAACCATAGGATCTGTAAATGTATCTTCGTGCCCTGAATGTTTAAGAGTCAATCTATGAGCAATGATCGATGAGTCGAGACCTTCGATATCATCACGTTCATATACCATCGATCTCCACCAGGCATTTTTAAGGTTGTTTTTAAGTTCAATGCCTAATGGACCGTAATCGTATACACCTTGCAGCCCTCCATATATGTCTGAGCTTTGAAATATAAATCCTCGCCGTTTACATAATGAAACAATATCGTTCATTGAAAGTGTGTGGTTGTTTTCTGCAAGTGTATTAGACATAATGATTTTACTTTACCTAAGAAAAGTTGTTTATTCTGTGTATTAAGTATATCATTTGCGAAGTGCCAAAGAAGTGTCAAAATTCAATTCATAGCATTGATATCAAGGATATCAATGAAACGTATCTGTTTTATAGTTTCTTCCATTCTGAAATTCTAGCCCGCCTTTTTAGGTGGACCTACGGCAATAATTTTGGAGCCACCATAATAACGACTTTTGTCAATATATTCTTCTTTTACGGTTTCACCATCTTTTTTGAAAATTCTATATGTTTTAATTGTTCCAGAAGCTCCACCATATTGAAGAACTTTCTTTGTGCCTGGTTCTAATTCAGGGTCAAAAACGATCTCTTTTTCACGAGGAATCATCTTGTTTTTTCTTGTCTCTATAGATATATCATGCTCTAATTTTAGGCATCCAACGATTCTTATGTTCAATTTATTTTTAACGATTTCTGTGGTTATGGCTATAGGTTTGGAAGTGTTATTCTTAAATGAAAAATCAATGCCACTATCATAATCTACAGTTGCATCTCTTCCATAAGGTGCATATGAAACTGGAACAGAATGGTTTCTTCTTTCAATAATTTCTAATCCTGCCAAGAGAACTGCATTGTAGAGTGTACTTGTGACTTGGCAAATACCACCTCCGTACCCTTTGGTGAGTTTTTTGTTAATAAAGACTCCTGCTTTTTTGAAACCTGCTTCTTTGGTCCTTTTTCCTACTATTTTGTTGAAACTAAATAAGTCACCTGGTTTTAAAATATACCCATCAATTTTTTCACTTACCAAAGCAATATTATGGCATCGAGATTTTTTGTGAAGCTTAAAAGTTGTGCTATATGAACTTATGATATTTGTACACTGAGATACATCATCATCGGATATGAATTTAGGTAGTGGTACTAAAGGAAGTTCTATATCTCCGCCAAAAAGAAAACTCTCCCCTAGTCTGATTTGAAATAACTCCTTATCAAAAAAGTATTTGGGTTTTTCATACTGTTTAATAAACTGATTGTTTTTATATTGAATTTTTGCAGATGTGGGTTCTGGCAGGTTACTATAAATCCATTCCTCCATATGGGTAAGCTTTTCATTGGATAATTTTAAGTAGGGAGCAATATCTTTCTTTGTGAAAAGAGATTGCTCTGTTTGAGCATTGGATGCAATTGTGCTTTTAGCGTTTGATTCATAAGGAGAATCTTTTTGCTTTAAATAGTTTTCTGGATAGTCATTATCAGCATATATTTCTTCACTATATTCATCATCACTGGATTCATTCTCGCTGGGTTCATCATCACTGGTGATTTCATTATGAAAGAGAGATTGGTCTTCAGTTGATATTTGAGTTGGGTCAGAATACTGATAACCTGAAGTTCGACTAGTTCTATCAGAGTGAAGATGAGGATTAGATGTTTGATTTGAACTGAAATCTATATCTACTCCTATATCAGTAATGGTATTCCAGGGTATTCTTTGCTGAATAATATTACTTTTAAGAGTAATTTTTTCGTTTTTAATGTTTTCCCAAAAATGAAGCAGGTTATTGATATATGAATGCTCATCATGCTCTGAAGGATATGTGCGTGTGTTTAATCTTACTTCAGAAAATTCTTCATAATGATTATTATCTAAAAAAATATCATCATATATGGTTTGAGCATTCATGGAGATAGGTGAAGCTCCATGAATAAGAGTCATGATAAAAAATAAGATTCTGATAAATGCTTGTCGAGGATATTTTACGAGTGAAGATGTTAAAAGATTATTGTTTTGGATTACATCCGCATGCGTCTGTATTACAGCCAGACTTCCCGGTATTATTGTCAGTAGAAGGCTTTTTATGATTTGTTTCATTACCCTTATTATTGGAAGAAGCATAATCATTTATATGGAAACCGCTTCCTTTAAACATAATTGCGGTGGGTTGAATGATCCTTTTAAGAGAATTTTTTTCTCCACAATCACAGTCGGTTAAGGGTGCATCGGAAATTTTTTGTTTTACTTCTTTTTGCTGATTACATTTTATACATTCATACAAATACTTTGGCATAATTGAAAGGTCCACCTTTTCTTACATATTAGTAGCTATAAATAAGTATGTCATATAGAATAACAAAATAATCAACAGGTAACATGTCGAAAGGTAGTAGATTTATTAATAATGACGATATTTAACCAGAGTTTTGAATCATCAGATCTGATGACTGTTTTTATGCTAATCCTGTTAGAAGCACTCCTTTCAGCTGATAATGCCTTAGTGCTTGCAACGCTAGCAAGTCAACTCGATAAAAAAGAACAGAGTAAAGCATTAACATACGGAATTGTAGGTGCTTGGGTTTTGCGTCTAATAGCAATTTTATTTGCAAGTACCATTATGAAGTTTTGGTGGCTTCAGGCATTAGGTGCTGCATACTTACTGTTTTTACCATTTAAACATTTCTATTCAAGAAAAGTTAATAGTAATATTATTAAAAAGAAACCTCTTAAAAAGAAATCATTCTGGAGGATTGTTCTGGAGATAGAGTTGATAGATGTTGCTTTTGCTATTGATAGCGTTTTAGCTGGAGTTGCTATGATATCAGGTAATGACAAGATATGGGTAGTGTATCTAGGAGCAATTCTTGGTATTGTTTTATTACGATTAGTTGCAGGAAGATTAATTGGAGTGATAGAAAAATATCCTGGTATGGACCACTTAGCTTATGTTTTAGTAGGATGGATAGGTTTAAAGCTAGCTTTTTCTGCAGGAGAAATGTGGAGTAGAAATCTATCCCATATAAATATTCTTGAAATGTCACATACGATTTTCTGGGCTGGTAGCCTCATACTTATTTCTATTGGAATAAGCATGATTAAATTTAACTACGATAAGAAAGAATGTGGTTGATTTACAGATTTTAATTCATCTTCTGGATAAACCTTTGAAAAAGGAATATTTAAGGTGCTTGCGTATACTTTTAAAACAGATCGGCACATATTCTCCGGGGTATAAAGACACGATTTTTTGAGTGAGTTTCTAGATAATTTAGAATAAGTGTGTTGATCATGAAGTGTAGAAAGTATTTTTCTAGAAAGTTCATGCTCATCGTTGGATATTAAAAATCCATTATACTCATTTTCGACGCTCTCTGCGGCACCACCCTTGTTGACAACAATTGACGGTATGCCATAACTCATCGCTTCATTAATAACAAGTCCTTGAGTTTCAGTGGTTGAGCAAAATACAAATAAGTCAGATACAGCGTAGTATTTTCCAATTTGATAGGGAGATACCGATCCTACAAATTTGACAAAGTCTCCGATATTTTTTTCTCGGACCAATGTCTTTAAAGATTGTTCATATGGTCCTTCTCCTACAATCCAGAGTCTAATTTTTTTATCGTACTGGATTGCTTTTGCTACCCCTGAGATAAGTGTATCTAAGTTTTTTTCTTTAGCCAGACGACCAGCATAGAGTAGAATTTTTTTATTTGGATTGATACCCATAGCATTTCTACATTCGCTTCGGAAGTAATTACCTTTTTTAGTAACCGCTGTAGGGATGACTGTTGTAGGCGTTTTGACTTTATGTGTTTGCAGCCATTTTTGAGAGTTATGACTTGGGACAATAACGTGTTTGACTTGATTGTAATAATAATGTGTGTTGTACCTGATGGCTTTATTGATAAACCTTGGAGAAAAATAGGGTATGTAATGAGAATATTTGTGATAAAGAGTATGGTACGTGCTGACAACGGGATAGCTGAATGCTTTGGCCCATCTTAAGCCAAGATATCCTAGTGTCCATGGAGTATGTGTGTGTACAATATCAAAATTTTTACTCCTGAACTCTAAATAGGATTTAGTAAATGGGGGTACTGCTAAAGGATAGTTTCCAGACCATGGCGTGTGAATAAAACGACATCTATGGGTATTTGGATCTTTTTCTATGTGATTAGGATAATTTGTTGTAAATAATTCTACCGAATGTCCTAAATTTCTAAGTTCTGATGTTAATAAATCCAAGCTGACGCTAACACCGTTCAATATAGGAAAAGCACTGTCAGAGAAAAAAGCTATTTTCAGAGGTCTTTGACAGTTTTGGTATGGAATCATAAAAACATTTTACAAGATATAAAAAATGGAAAAGAGTCCCTATGAAATTATCTGGGACTTTTTCCGTGAGTTTCTACAAACCTGACAACGCCACTCAAGCGGAATCTTCTTTGTCCACCTTTTGTACGTACATGTTCTAACCAGCTTCTGTTAGTGTATCTTCTGATAGTTGCTGGACATACACCTAGAAGTCTGCTTACTTCTTCTAAAGAAAGCTCAGGGTCTAAAAGTCTTTTTATAAGATCTTTTCTGGTTTCCTTAAATTCACCTCTGTAATAGTGTGAAGTAACCGAATCGTCAAAAAATGTACTTAAGAAATCAATATTCTTTGGTAAAGATGCCCAGATTTCTTGTAAGCCTTCGTCGATTACTGATTCAATCGTAGGATTTTTTGATTTTCTTGGTCTAGGAGAGCTCAATTTTCTCCTCTTTTCTATTTCATAATTACCATGTAATTCATTTTGCGCCTGTTTTCTAGACCGAACTCCATTCATGATATTGGAATCTAGAGCGTCGCTAGATTGTGTTGCTTTATTATCTTGCGCTTTTTTTTCTGTATGTTGTTTATTTTGAGTAGTGGAAATATTTACCATTTATTACCCTCCTAAAATGAATAAAACCTAAATAATGCAAAATCATCTTACTGATTAATATTACAATATTTCATATTTAAATTGCTACACAAAAAAAAATCATAATATCAACATTGAGTCTCCAAAGCTAAGAAATCGGTATTTTTTAGTTACTGCCACCTTATACGCTTGTAGGACTTTATCCCTGCTTGCCATTGCACTGATCATGCAGAGCATCGTCGTTTTAGGCAGATGGAAGTTGGTTATTATACCATTAACAATTTTAAACTGGTATCCAGGATAAATAAATGTTTGAGTTGTTTTCTTGCCGTAATCTATTTTTTTGTTTTGTATAGCAAAACTTTCTAAAGTTCTAACTGTAGTCGTACCTACAGCAATAATTCTACCTGTATGATGATTTATTTTATCTGCTAAATCTTCTGAAATAGTACATGTTTCGCCGTGCATCTTGATGTTTGGAAGAAATTCTTCCTGGATAGGTCTGAAGGTATCTATGCCAACATTTAGATTAATAAAATCAATCCCACAACCTTTTTCCTTTATTCTGTTTATAAATTCTTCTGTAAAGTGTAGGCCTGCTGTGGGTGCTGCTGCACTTCCTTCATGCTTTGAATAGACCGTTTGATATCTACTGTCATTTTTCATTTCAGTCTTAATATAAGGTGGCAGTGGGACCAATTTGATTTTATCTAGGTGAGATTGCCAATCTGGTGATTCATCAAATTCTATGACTCTATGTGATTCATCGATGATGTTTGTGACTCTAGCTGTAAGATTATTTTCAAAATATATGATAGATCCTAAGCAAAGTTTTTTAGCCGGTTTTGCCATAGCAAGAAAAGATCTTGGATGAGTGCTAGGTGATAATACAAGGAGTGATATTTTCCCTCCAGTTTCTCTTTTACCATTAAGATGAAATGCACTTACATGAGTATTGTTCATGATAATAAGGTCATCAGGTCGGAGATAGTTGAGAAGAGAGGGGAATGTATTATCCTTAGTCTCTCCAGTATTCTTGTCTAAATATAGAAGCCGTGAATCTAAACGATTTTTTAATGCCGTTTGAGCTATTAGTTCCTCTGGGAGCTCATAATCGTAATAGGAAAGGTAGTTTTCTTTTAAATCATTCATATATGTACTCTTATAAGGTAATATACCAGCCAGTATAGAAAGGTGGCTTGCATTGTCAATATTTGATCATATGAGTAAATTCGTTCACGTAGGTGTTAGATATAGCTGGGTGATATGCTTTAGCTTCGTGCTAAGAGTCAATACATGTTTGTCTTCTTCAGAAACGGATAAGTCTTGTAGAGTGAGTACCCAAAACAAGGTTGATAACAAATTGAATTCTATTTTAGAATCTTTGCCTCCGGAAAGAAAATACACATTAGCGTTTATTCCAGAGAAAATAGGTCCTTTAAAATATGATTTGATTATTAATACATCGATAAATGGTAGGGTTATAACTTCCGAGCTAGAGTGCAACTCTATGTATACGGATATTACAAAACTTGGTTGTACAAAGGAAGATAAGTATCAATATAAATCGATAAGAGTAGATGGGCAGAGCATCGACTATAAATCAAATTTTTCTAAATCGAAATGCTTAAAATATTTTGTTCTTCCAACAGGAGAGATAAAAACTGATTTAACTAGTAATCAAGCGTCTTCGGACTGGAAGGGAAGATTGTCAAAAATTTTTCAACTTATTTTGCCTGAAAAATCAAATGAATTATCTATAGGTTATAAGTGGAATATCATTTTAGATTCTGATAAGAAAACTGAACGCTCTCAAGGGATTCTGCATTATTTTTTGACAGAAATTTTAGATAATAACCTAGGAGTGATACTCTGGAGTTATCAGGATCCAGATGAAAATCATGGGTTCAAGGTGAATGGGGAATATACCGTAGATATGAATACAGGTACAATACATAAACTAACTGCAACAGTTGAACATATTAAATTTTCTGGTGTCGATAAACCAGCCAGTATTTATATAAGGAAGATTTTAAATGTTGGTAATACGTCAGAAAAAACTGATAAAAAAAAGGTGTAAGTGATGATGAAAATGGTTGTTTGTATAACAAATAATAGAGATAAACCTTCTTTGCACCAAGCATTATTAGAGAATGGGTATGAGTGCACTATTATTCCGTCTATTGGAGGTTTTCTTCAAAAGAGCAATAGTATTTTTATCATAGGTATTGCCGAAGAAAAGTTACAAGGTTTGATTGCAATCATACAGGAACAGTGTACTTCTAGAGAAGAGCTTGTTAGCCCTTCTCCTGCGCAAGGTGGATCGATGGAGATGTTAATGCAATCTCCTATGAAAGTAAATGTGGGCGGTGCTATTCTTTTTGTATTGAACGTCGATCAAACCTTGAAGATATAAGCAATAAATTTTTTTATTAGAAGTGTAAAAGGTGTTTATCTATGGAACATAAATTGGATTTTCTTTCTCACGCAATACTACTTCATGGAATGAAAGGTATTGGGAAATCTAGTTTAGCAAAAGATTACGCAAAAAGCTTTATTTGTTCTGGGCAGTGTGAGCTTTTAGCTACAGATTGTAATGCTTGTAAAATGCTTGCTTCAGGAAACAATCCAGATTTACTGATATGTAAGCCCATTTTTCCAAGTAATGTTATTAAACTAGAGCAGATTATTGATAAAAATAACAAGCATCTTACTGAAATAGACGTACATTCCTTTTCTAAGATAAGTCCATTAATTAGTAAGAACAAAGTTGTTATTATTTTAGATGCAGACTTATTAACCAAAGATGCTGCTCACAGCTTACTTAAATTATTAGAAGAACCTCCAGTGAACGTGAAGTTTATACTTACAACTTCCAGACTATCTAAAATGTTAGATACCGTTATATCTCGATGTGTTTTAGTAGAGTGTTCGAATGTAATAAAAAAAGCAGCTGGTGATATACAGGTGGATTCGAACCCGTTCTTGAAGAATGTTTTTTCTGATGGTTCACAGTATAAAGATTCCTTTATAGACGAACATGTTATTTTGTATCAATCACTTCACGATGCTTTAGTGGAAATTTTCAATAATCCTAAAGAGATAGTTTATAAAGCTTACAAATTAAGTCAGTGTTTAGAAGATTTTTCTAAGGATTTTGAAAAAAAAGCAAGCCTACAGAAACGTGAAGCTACTTTGGAAGTGTTATACTCATTTAGCCTTTGGTGGAAGCGTTTTTTCCCGTCATATCGAGATAATTTGAAAAAAATTATTGATGTACATAGATTTATTAGCATGAATGGGAATATTAAAATTCATCTTGATGCTTTAAGTTTTTATAGCGTTTCACTTTCTTTTTCTGAAGCAGCTCTTAGTAATCTATTCCAAATAGGTTTCCACTCTTCTTCTCCTTCAGGAGGAGATTCGACATAAATAACAGGTAATTTTATGGAGTCAAGGTAGTGCAAAGCCTTGTACAGCATTTGAGCATATCCTAATGCATTAAATGGCATTAAAATTTGCAAGCTGTTTTGAGGGTTTAGTCTTGTAAGTCCGGGTTGACCTGGTTCCAGTTGTCTAACAATTTTTATTTTAGCTTTTGTTGTATAGTGAACTCGACTACATCCAGGCATTGTCTCCAACTGGTTCTCTACATATTGAACTTTCTTTCCAGTGATCTGTTTTAACAAGGTTGCTGAAATGATACCGGGTCTGATGATTTTAGGGATATTTTCTCTACAATCTAAGATCGTAGATTCTATACCTATACTGCAAGGTCCTCCATCTAAAATGGCTCCAACTTTTCTAATTAAAGAAGAATCGAGTTCATTTACACTGGTTGGTGAAAGTTTAGAATAAAAGTTTGCACTAGGAGCTGCAATAGGATAGTCGATATCTCTTAAAAGTTCTAGAGCTTTGGTATGGTTTGGAATACGGATGGCAATACTGTTGCTTTTTGTTTTAGCATGCTCAGGAACAAAATCTTGTGCTTCTAATACAAGTGTTATAGAGCCCGGCATGAGTTTGTCGATAATAGTATGAATATAATCATGCTTGATCACTCCGTAATGACCGATTTGCTCTATTTTGCCTACATGCATGATTAATGGATTCGATTCAGGTCTTTTTTTGGTTTTAAAAACTTTATCAGTGGCATTTTTTGATAAAGCATTGCAACCTAATCCATATACGGTTTCAGTTGGTATAATCACCAAGTCTTCGTTGTCTAAGAAAGGGATGACATCTTTGATTGTTTTTGTAATGAATGGCATCTATAATTCCTTTCTCCAAATTCAAGTGGTACTAAAGTAGATTTATTAAAAAATAGGTTTATTTATTATATCTACAATAGTCATATTACCATGTAATATATCTATTGAACTGATAGTTGTTTTGGAAAAAGTAATACTTTATTACGAATTTTAGAAAAAAAGTCTTTATAGAAAAGAGAATATTTGGCTAAATAACAGTATTAAATTTGGGTTCCATCATCTAGTATTAATTTTTATAGACTAACTATTCATGAAAAAAAAACAAAAAATACATAATAGGTAATCTAAGGATAGTTCTTATGTCTAATTGCTCTTCATGTTCTAGCAGTAATGCTGAGAATAATAGTACCCAGTATATACAGTCTATGTTTACATTGGGCTGTTTATTATTTTTCTTGGTAAGTTTTTATTATCCGATGCCGTCTGTATATATCAGTATTTTTCTAGGTGCATTTTTTCCGGTTATAGAAACAACTAAGTCGTTGTTAAACTGGAAAATAGATATCGGTTTTTTAATGTTATTAGCTGCTTTTGGTGCGATTCTAACAAATATGCCACAAGAAGCATCGATGCTTCTTTTCTTATTTGCTTTATCTGGAACACTCGAAGGGTACGCTATGCAGAAAATGAAAAAAGCTATATCTGGATTGGTTAAATTAAGGCCAGAAAAAGCAATTAAAGTTTTAGATGCATCTAAAGAAGAAGAAGTATTCATTTCAAGTTTGGCAGTAGGTGATAAGATTAAAATAACTCCATATCAGCGAGTACCTGTAGATAGCAAAATATTAAAGGGTAGTAGTAGTTTAGATGAGAGTATTATAACGGGTGAGTCTCGATCTATTTATAGAAAAGAAGGAGATCTTTTATATGGAGGATCTTTGAATCAGGAAGGGCTTCTTTACGCAGAGGTTGTTTCAAATTTAGGTGAAACTCATTTAGATAAAATTATTAGTCTTGTAGAACAAGCACAGAAAAATAAAGCTACTACTGAAAAAATGAGTGATTGGTTTGGAGAAAAGTACACTCTATTCGTGCTAGGTGTTTTTATCTCTAGTTTGCTAATAAGATGCTTTATGTTTGACAGTGCTCTGCGCGATTCTTTGTATGATTCATTAGTTTTACTCGTAGCCTTGAGCCCGTGTGCTTTAGTTATTTCTACTCCTTCAGCTACGCTTTGTGCGCTATCGAATGCTGCAAAAAACGGTATTTTAATTCGTGGAAGTAGTTTTTTTGAAAAAATAAGAAGTGTTAATATTATAGCATTTGATAAAACTGGGACATTGACCCTTGGCCATCCACAATTAGAAAAAATATGTTATCTTTCTGATAAATCATCAAATTTTATCGAATGGAATGGAGTTGGTGATTTTGCAAAAGAGATTCAAGATATTTTAGAATGTGTTATTTCTGCTGAGAATGATAGCAGTCATCCTATAGCCAAGTCATTAGTGAAATTTGCCAAAGAGAAAAGTATTCCTTATAAGCATCAGGTTGATCATACAACATTACCTGGGTTGGGTGTTCGGGCACAAATAGGTAAGCAGGAAATATATATTGGTCAAGAGGCACTCTTTAAACATGTGAATATAGATGTACCCGAGCTTGTACTTGGAAATTCTCTTAAACAACAAGCAGAAGGATTTTCCACGGTTTTGGTTCACGATTTTTTTGGATGGGCTGTATTATCTTTTAAGGATCAGCTAAGACCAGAAGCAAGAGGAGCTATAGGGAAATTAGTGCACCTGTTTAAAGTAGATACCATGATTGTGAGTGGTGATAATCAAGAAGCAGTAAATCAGGTTGCAAACGATCTGGGAATTTCTCAGATGTATGGAAAATTATTGCCGACAGATAAGAACAGAATTATTCACAACTCTGTAGTAAAAGGAAATCATGTAATGATGGTTGGAGATGGTGTGAACGATGCCCCTTGCCTGGCAAAAGCGAATGTTGGAGTTGCGATGGGAGGTTTAGGGAGTGATGTTACTCTTAATGCTGCAAACGTTGTGTTAGTTCATAATAATCTCAATAAGTTAGTGTATCTGTTTGGTTTAAGTGAAAAAACATCAAAAATAATTTTAACAAACATTATTTTTTCATCAGGTGCAATTTTACTACTTACTATATCTTCATTCTTTTTTACCATTCCACTACCAATTGCCGTTATTGGTCACGAAGGTTCAACTCTTATAGTGATTGCAAATTCTCTACGACTGTTAAATAAGTTAAATTAGCAAAAGGATCGGAATTATTTCTTGAAAATTAAAACAATGAACACTAATATGGAATAATTCATATGTTCAATAAAGATATTTGTTCAGTACTTATTGGTAGAAAGAGAAATTATGACTTTTACAAGCAAGAATAAATTCGTTTTATATTATGCCGGTTTAATTTCTATACTTATTATTAATAGTGGATGTTGTGCTTTACAAGCGGGTTTGGCTGGAGTATGTTTTAATAATAAGTCTACTTCAGAAGAAGATAAATCTATAAATGATACAGATCAGCAAGATCTTATAAAACTATCTAATCAGCTTCAACAGAAAATTGATAATTTAGAAAAACAGGCTAAAGGGTATGAAGATTCTTTAAGCAAGATAGATAATGAGCTGGTATTGATAAAACAGGAACGGGATAAGAATTTAACGGAGAATCAAAATCAGCAATCCGTGATTAGTGCTTTAGAAAAACAGTTATCTGAAAAAAACATAGAATTAGAAAAAATTACACTAGAATATGCAGAAGTTAAGAAAGAATTACAATCATGTAAAGAAATGCATGAAAAACTTTCTAATGAAATATTGGCACTAAATACTGAAAAAAAGAATTTGGAATTAAGTATCGAGGAGTATAAAGTAGAAGGAGTGACTCACGCATCTACCGTTGCAGAACTTGAGAAAAAAATAACAGATTTTGAAGCAGAAATTGTAAAGTACGAACAGGATGCTACCAATGCAACCATAGAAAAATACAAAACGACAATTCAAAGAAAGGATAATGAAATATCTGATTTAAAGAAAAAGATTACCGAATTAGAATCGAAAGATTAGTAAAGAATACTCTCAATATTTAATCCTATTTGATATAGATGTGGGAACATCTATAATCTAATGGCATGCGGTTTTGTATATAGATGGATGAATTATGAATGATAGGAAAACGTTCGAATGTTTTGGCGTTTTCTTTTACCTCATAATGAGGTTGCGCAGTTGCGGCCTTGGTACATCCATCGTTAAGGACTAATTCGAAAAATTATCAACAAACATTACGTGTTACCACTCTGTTACATCATATACTACTTCGTTAGCAATTTTAACTTCCATATCTCTGATATTCGTTCTGTTAAAGATTCTGCCTCCCATTTGCTTACTCCTTGTAGATATCTCTCTACGGATATATTTCACCTTACGGATATTAGCAATGTCGCTATGGGGAGATAATTTATTTCAATATAGATTAAGTTGTTTGATAAGTGTTGTTAAACTTGTTAATGGAGGCTTATTTAACGTGGTATTTTGTTCCTAAGTATTGTTTTCAGAAACTTATAAATATAAGTGGGATTTTAAAAAACCTGTTATATTTATAAGTTGTTCTCTTTGTTTTATTGTGTCAATATTGTGTTATCTGTTTAAACTTTGAGTGTTAATATGAATAAAGATCGTATTTTATTATCGTCCATTTATTTCCTTTTCCATGCGGGCCTTATGGCATATAAGTTATTCCACCCACTCTGGTTTTATGAACAGGGGAAGTTAGAATATTTTGCTGTCGGGTATGCCTTCATGGCACTAGGTGGAATATTGTCGAGATTTGGTTTTATTTATATTAAAAAGTCTTATAGAGTTACTAGCTTGCTATTAAGTTCGTTGCTTATCTATTCTTTAGGAGTGATCATAAGCAGCTTTACATCCAATATTTGGTATTCAATTATAGGAGGAGTATTAACTGGTGCTTCTGCAAATAACATAATACAAGTCTTATACCGTGTTGGACATAGTAAAGAAGATAGGCATCAGTTTAATATTAATAAGGGTATTGTAGTAAATTTTGCACAATTTGTGGGTGTTTTAGGTACTGCAATTTTATTATCTTTGGTAAACTTTCATACAAGTCCAAGCCTATTTGGAATTCATATTTCTAATGGATTGGTACTTCTTACAACGCTACCACTATTAGGGCTTTATCTTCTTAATAAGCACTTTAAAAATATGGAGTTTATTCATAATGATCCATTCTCATTAGAAAGAATAAAGGATCTTTGTGTGGCTTATCCATATTTGGTATGTTTTACCCTGAGCATTAGTTTTTTAGGTGGGTTGTTTATGAACATACTTCTTCCATTTATTCCTGTCATATTTAAAGAACAAGGTTTTACGTTATTAACTACTGGTTTAATCGTTTCTTTTAGTTATTTAGCAGGAAGTATATTGTATTCTGTAGCTGATAAATATAACCTAGTTAAAAATAAAGTTCTATCCTTTGGCCTGGCTCATCTTATTATAGTATTATCGTGTGCAGGGTTAAGTTATTTTAATTCACCGATACTGATAGGTTTATCTATGTGTTTATATTTTATGATGGTTTCGTATAGGCAATACAGTTTGATGCTTATAGAAAATCAGATATTTGCACGCCACATCGTGCCTAGCTTTAAAAGTCTTGATGGAACAGTATTTTTCATAAGTAATATTGTAGGTGGTTGCCTTGGATATTATCTTTATGAAAATTTTAATAAGGAAACTGTTCTACTGTTTTCTGGAACAGTAGCTCTCGTATCTGGTGCATTAAGTTTATTTTTCGTATACAGAAACATGGTATACATGTACAATTTACACTTAGAAATACAGGCTTCAAAGAGAAATATAGACTATAATAAATAACTATAAAACATTACAATTGCTCTATCGAATACACCACTTCATTTCCAATTTTAACTTCCATATCTCTGATATTCGTTCTGTTAAAAATTCTGTTGCTCATTTTTTTCTCCCTGTAGATCTCTCTACAGAAATATTTCACCTTACAAGCATTAGCAATGTCACTATTAAAAGATAATTTATTTCAATTAAACATAAGTTGTTAAAGAAGAGTCTTTAAAATTGGTTGATTGATAAATCCAAACATAGTCCTAAATACCCAAGCTGCTTGTTATAGTAAATGTTAAGCAAAGGTAGATTGTATGAAAACCTGTTAAATTTATAAGTTGTTCTGTTTGTTTTATTGTGTCAGTATTATGTTATCTGTTCAACCTATGAGTGTTAATATGAAGAAAGATCGTATTTTATTATCCTCCATCTATTTCCTTTTCCATGCGGGCCTTATGGCATATAAGTTATTCCACCCACTCTGGTTTTATGAACAGGGGAAGTTAGAATATTTTGCAGTGGGTTATGCCTTTATGGCACTAGGTGGGATATTATCTCGTACTTATTTCTTATTTTTTGCTGACGTAATGCGTATTAGCTTTTTACTTAGCTTGAGTGGAGTAATGCTTAGCGTTGGTATCTGTGTTAGCAGTATTCCATTTCATATCGGTTATTCTATTATTGGTGGCTTGGTATCCGGATTTGGTGCAACAACTTTCATGAGCATTTTATACCGCATTACTCATATGAAGGAAAGCAAAGAGTCAATCATTGTGGATGTTCCTCAGGTGATAAATTATTCCAAATTCATTGGAACTCTTGTTTCTGTGGTAGTAGCTTGTTTTGTTGCGACATTAGATTCCAATAATTTAACTGGAATTCTAGTAAGTAGTAGTTTAGCTTTAATCAGTTGGATGCCACTCCTTTTCTTTAAAATTAAGCATGAAGTATACGATGATATCGAAATGCTTCATCGTGATCCATTATCTTTACAAAAAGTGAAGCAGATGTATATGGAAAAACCTTATTTAGTATTAGCTATTATTGCATTAAATTTCCTTGGAGGGGCATTTGTAAATATGTGTATGCCTTTTTTCCCTGTTATCATGAAAATTCGTGGATTAGATTTACTTAGTTTAGGAATATTTAGTTCTGTTAGTTATGTATTTGGTGCATTGGCTCATAAAATAATACATCGATGTTTTCATCCAAAATTTCATGTGAAAGGACTAGCTCTATCATGTTTATTACTTATTGGTGCCACAAGCATGTTGGCAACATTACCGAATGCTTGGATAACAGGAATCTCTGTGTTATTTTATTCTATGTTTTATGGAGCTTATGGTGTTTGGTGTAAAAGCATAGAGCATGAAGTATTACCGAGGAGTCAAATGCCTGATTATATTAATTTCGGAGGTCAGTTATTTCAAATAAGTATTTTTATATCTTTAATTTTCAGCAGCTATCTATTTCATAATGTTGGTATAACGACTGTACTTCATTCTGGATCCATGCTAACTTTTCTCTCTATTGGACTAACCTTACTATTTCTCTATAAAAACTTAGTGCAAGATTTTAATGCATACATGAAAAAACACAATTTAAATAACTGAAAATAAAGGACATTGATTCATCTTTCTGTTATATCATATACTACTTCGTTAGCAATTTTAACTTCCATATCTTTGATATTCGTTCTGTTAAAGATTCTGTTGCTCATTTCTAACTCCTTGTAGTTGTCTCTACAAAATAATTTCACCTTACGGATATTAGCAATGTCACTATTAAAAGATAATTTATTTCAATATAGATTAAGTTGTTTAATAAGTGTTGTTAAACTTGTTTGTTAAGTAAGTTTGAATTTAGTCCTAAGTACCTAAGAGGAATGTGCAGATAGAGTTATAAAAAGAATAGAATTTTTTTCATTGTTATTTTCAATGGAGATGATATTTAAAAGGATGTTGTTTTCTAAAGAGTGTTCTTGAATCTTGCTTGTAAGCTGGGGTTGATGCTGTTTGGATAAGTAGCTATGTGGATCTACAAATTCAAAGATAATTATAAAAATTGATTTAAAAGTAAGAAAACCTAGTAATATTGCCGATAAACAGATTAGACAAACCGTTTATCTTACCTGGACTATTTTATAGAGGGTGGATAGATAATCTTTGTTGTATACGGAGATATAAATGTTTAAAAGTGGATTATTGACACCAAATATGCCTTATATGGAAAAAGCTATGGATTTGGCTGCCATGAGGCAAACAAAAATAACGGAGAATCTAGCAAATGTTAGTATGCCTGGTTATAAAAGACAGGATGTTGACATGTTTGCTGTTGAATTAGGCAAAAAGGGAGCTGCGATAGGCAATCGAGCAAGATTACCACAGCCAAGAAAGGGGGGTAAGAAAATTGAGCAGATGGACACGCAAATTAGATATGATGGCAACAATGTGGATTTAGAACGGGAAGTTGAAGCTATGGTAGAAACAAAACTTCGCTTTAAGACTCTTGCTGCTATGGTGAATAATGAGTTTGCAAAGAAAAGGATGATTCTTAAATAAGGGGTGTAAGTATGTTTCAATCTAGTTTTACAAATTCTAGTATTTCAGGTGGATGGTGGAATGATCGTTCAGCTCAGCCTTCTTTAAGAACACCTCTTAAGTCTAAGCATGGGAGTACCATGAACAATAATTCGTTAGGTATTGCAGGTGCTATGAGAATGACAATGAAAGGAGCATCATTTGAAAGATTTCGTATGGATGTTAGTTCAGTGAATATAGCAAACTCTCATACGATTCGAATGAATGGCAAAGATCCGTATCGTCGATTAATTGTTGCTGGTAAATCTACAGGCAACGGCCCTGAGGCGACAAAGTTAGAGCAAGATAAACGACCGTTCATTGCAAAATATGATCCTGGTAATCCTCATGCAGATGAAAATGGAAATGTGTTTTATAGTAATGCGAATCCTTTAGAAGAAGCTATTGAAATGATATCTGCTAGATCCGCACATCAGGCGAATATTCAAGCTTTTAAAGGTTTAGAAAAAATGTATGAGGATGCATTGTCGATTAAAAAGTAGGAGGGAATAACAAGTGAATAAAATTTCAGATTTTAATAATTTTTTTAGTATAAAAGATGGATTCCAATGGGGAATCTCTGTTGGTGAAAAGAATAAAGAGAATCATCAAGGTGGTTCTTTTGGAGATCAACTTATAGGGTTTATCAAAGAGATAAATAATTCTCAAAATCAAGCATCTAATCTGCAGAATGATTATATCGCAGGAAAAAAAGTAGAACCTCACGAATTAATGATGAGTATGGAAAAAGCTGGAATGATGCTCAACTTAAGTGTTCATGTTAAGGATCATCTGGTAAAGACTTGGAATGATCTAACTAAGATGGCATAATCTTGCATAAATAGTAGATTTATTATTATCTAAAATGAGTAAGATTAAAGGTAATAGGTGTTGATAAAATAATATGGGATCGTTAATCCAAAGATTTTCAGAATGGTGGGAAGGTTTAACTAGCAATCAGCGTATAGTAATGGTTGGTGGAGCAATATTTAGTGTTTTCCTTGTTGTTACTACAGGGTACTTTGCTAGTCGACCTAAAATGATATCGCTTTACAGTGGTTTGAGTGCATCAGATCAGGGGATGATTGTAGATGAACTTCAAAAATTAGGTATTGATGTAGAGTACGATATTAGTGGAAATGTTCGAGTTGCTTCTGATCAGGTAGCTGAAGCTAGAATGCGCTTGTCATTGAATGGTAAATCTCCCAGTTCAGGCCACAGTGGAAATCAGGATATAGCAAAACTTGGGATGTTAAATACTCCTAAAGTGGAGCAAGAAAGACTCAAAATTGCCTTGGAAGGAGAGCTTGCTAAATCTATTGAAGCACTGAATTCTGTGCAGAGCGCAAGGGTTCATCTAAACTTAGGTGATAACTCTCCTTTTTTGAATGAAAGAAAACCTGCATCTGCGAGTGTGGGTATAACGGAATCTTCTGGGAATAGTATGAGCAATGAAGAAGCTCGTTCTATTGCTCAGATGGTTGCAAATTCTGTTCCCGGGCTAGATGTTAGAAGAATAAATATTATTAGCACTAAAGGGAGGCTTCTATGGGATGGGCAGAACGAAGATGGTATCGAAGGGGTTGCTCAGAGAAAGAAACAGGCTGAACTTGAAGAAGGTAAGCGGCGTGAAAAAGAAGTCCAGAGAGTATTAGATGTTGCGTATGGTAAGGGAAATACTGTTGCCACAATCAATCTTACAATGGATTTTGACAAGAAGTATGAAGAACGAGTAGAAAAAATTCCATCTGAAGCTCCAGTTGTTCGGGAAAGCAATGAAGAAACGATGTCCGAACAAGGTGGAGATGGTAATTTGGTTGGAGTAAACCCTAATGTTCCTGGTGCTGCTCAACCACCTGCTGCCCCGCAAGCTATTGGCGGTGGAGGATCTCAGAATTATAAAGGTAAACAGGTTGCTGAAACTTATGGAGGGAATGAGAAACGTTCGAAAATTGAAAGTGCTCTTGGTGCCATAACGAGTATGTCTATTAACGTATTGGTAGATGAACAGAAAGTCAAAAATTTAGATCAGGTACGTTCCTTTTTATCAGGATATTTAGGGCCTTTGGATGGTGATCCAAGATATACCGCTACCGTAACGAGTGTGTCTTTTGATAGAACCGCTCAGCAAGAAGCAGCTGATGCCGCAGCTCAGGCAGAGATGCGAGAAAGAATTCAACAATTTATTTCTTTACTGCCAATAATAGCATTGGTTCTTGTTGGTTTCATGATAGCTAGATCGATCAATAAAGCATCTAGAGATCGAAGAGAACAGGAGCTACTATTAGAAAAACAGAGACAACAGGCTGCTTTACAGGCTGCAGCAAAAGAAGAAGATGCAAGGCAGCGTGCTTTATTGGCAGGTGATGTTGAATCGGAAGACATGGAGGGATTACCAGAAAATATGGATATAGATGGCTTACCTATAGAAGATTCTGATGAAATTGACGAGGAAGGTATGACAAAAGCAGAACGTGAGGCAAGAGCACGAGCTGCAATAAGAGCAATGATGAATTTACCGGAAGGTGTGGCTGATGAATTGGAAGAAATTTCAGTTCTTGCTAAAGAGCGACCAGATGCATTTGCTATGGTTGTAAAAACAATGATGGGTGAATAATTACAATAATATAGATAAGGAAGCTGAGGATGCAAGTGGCAACAGATAAAGAGCAAAGTAAAGAGGTTAAAAAAGTTAGAAGTCAATTTTACAAGTTAGATGGAAAACGGAAGACGGCTATTATTTTAACCTTGTTAGGACCTGATATTGCCGGAGAAGTTCTAAAATATCTAGATGAAATGTTTGTAGAACAGTTATCTGTTGAGGTTGCCAGACTAGATTCTGTGAAGCCAGATATTCGGGATGGTGTTATCGGTGAGTTTCATAAATTATTATTAGCTCAAGATTATTTATCTTCTGGTGGTATTGCTCAGGCACAACGAGTTTTAGAGAGCGCATTTGGAAATGAAAAAGCTGCTGAAATTATGAAGAGGATATCAGCAGCAATGGAATCAGCTCCTTTTGATTTCTTAAGGAGAGCCGATCCAACTCAACTGTTTACTTTTATACAAGATGAACATCCACAGACAATTGCTTTAATTCTTGCCTATCTTCCTCCAGAAAGAAGTTCTCAGATGTTAGTAAAACTACCAACCGAGCTTAGGATAGAGGTTGCAGAAAGAATAGCACTAATGGAGCAGACTCCTCCTGATGTATTAAGAAAAATAGAGCAAGTTCTAGAGAAAAAAGTCGCTAATATGATGAATCAAGAAATGAAGCAAGCTGGTGGTCCTGGTTCATTGGTAGAAATGTTGAATAGGGCAGATCGAACAACTGAAAAAATGATTCTCGAATCATTAGAGAAAACGAACCCAGATTTAGCCGCACAAGTGAAAGGTATGATGTTCGTATTTGAAGACCTTGTATTACTTGATGATAAATCTATACAGATTTTACTTAAAGATGTGGATCCAAAGGATTTAGCGATTGCCTTAAAAACAGCAAAAGAGGAAGTGTCAACAAAAATATTCAAGAATATGTCTGAACGTGCTAGGAATACACTACAGGAAGAAATGGAATTCCTAGGACCTGTTAAAGTAAAAGTTGTTGAGGAATCCCAACAGAAAATAGTTGGTATCGTGAGAGAATTAGAAGAAAAAGGTGAAATAACTATTAGCAGGGGTGAAGAGGATGCCTTCGTCTAAATCTCCATTTGACAATATTGATACCATTGTATCTTCGGGAGCAAATACATCTTCTGGTGTGAATAAGAGCATCAAGGATATGATGCTTCAGATTGAAGATGCCAAAAAGCAGTTAGAGCAAGATAAGCAAACTATCGCTGAACATAAGAAATCTGCAGAAAAAGAAGGTTATGTTCTTGGTTTTAAATCTGGCAAGGAAGAAGGTTTTCAAGCTGCCTACGCAGAAGGAAGAAAGCAGGGATACGAATTTACTGTTCAAGAAGGGAAAAAAGAAGTTGAACAGTTTGTCCAAGATTTAAAAAGGCATAGTGATAAATGTGTTTCTTTAATCGATGAGTGGTATGAGAAGGCTGAAGAGCAGTTAGCTCCGGTTGCCGTTGCAATTGCTGAAAAGATTTTACATCAAGAACTTTGTCTATCCAGAGATTCTGTTAAATCTATTGTGAAAGAGATTATTGCAGAGGTTAAATCTGGAACAAGTGTTACCTTACGCGTAAATCCGTTTGACACAGCATTAATAGAAGCTCATAAAGAAGAAATCTTATCTGCAGCAACAGGTGTACGTGAAATTGAGATTGTTTCAGATGATTCCATTGCAGCTGGAGCGATTATAGAAAGTAATGCAGGTGTCATTGATGCAAGGATTGATATGATGCTATGTAAAATAGTGGATTCTATTCGAGGAATTAAAAAATAATCTATCTATAAAGGAGAAAATAGTTGTCTGTACCTACCCCTCAATTTTCTAAAATTAAACATAATGTAGATTCAATAGAACTCGTTGAAAAATTAGGGCGTGTTAATCAAGTTGTCGGGTTAGTCGTTGAATCTGATGGACCTAATGCAAAAATAGGTGATTTATGTTTAATAGAAATAAATGCAAACATGCCGCCTATTCGAGCAGAAGTTGTAGGTTTTCGAGGGGATCAGGTTTTATTAATGCCTTTGGGACAAATGACAGGTGTTAGTTCTGGTTGTACAGTCCGTTCTACTGGACATTGCCTCAGAGTCCCTGTTGGAGATTTTTTATTAGGTCGAGTTTTAGATGGATTAGGAGAACCTTTAGATCAGCTCGGTCCTTTATATTCCACCATACATTATCCTGTTCATGCAAATCCACCTTCTGCATTGGAGAGAAGTGTTATCAATGAAAAATTTATTACGAGTGTAAGATCGATTGATGGACTCATAACGATGGGAGTTGGGCAGAGAATGGGTGTTTTTGCTGGCTCTGGAGTAGGTAAAAGTACTTTATTAGGTATGGTCGCTCGAAATTGTTCTGCTGATGTAAATGTTATTGCTCTCGTAGGAGAACGAGGAAGAGAAGTTCGAGAATTTATAGAGATGGATTTAGGAGAAGAAGGTCTTAAACGCTCTATAGTTGTTTGTGCAACATCAGATCAACCTGCTGTTGTCAGAATTAATGCAGCTATGACAGCTACTGCTATTGCGGAATATTTTAGAGATCAAGGGAAGAGTGTGATGTTGATGATGGACTCTGTTACCCGATTTGCAATGGCTCAACGTGAAGTTGGGTTGGCTGTGGGTGAACCTCCTAGTACAAAAGGATATACTCCTAGTGTATTTGCTTTACTACCAAGATTGATGGAGCGTGCAGGAAAATCAGCTAAAGGATCTATTACTGCAATATATACTGTACTTGTTGAAGGTGATGATTTGAATGAGCCTATTGCAGATACTTCACGATCGATTTTAGATGGACATATTGTCCTAGATAGAAAATTAACTACTCGAGGACATTATCCTCCAATAAATATATTAGAAAGTTTAAGTAGGGTAATGGGAATGGTATCTCAAGCCGATAATATTACCAGGTCAAATCAATTGCGTGAGATGATTGCAGCTTACGAGGATGTTGAAGAATTGGTAACTATCGGGGCCTATAAGCATGGTTCAAAGCCTATTGCAGATAGGGCCATTGCAAAATGGGATACGATAATGGAATTTCTTAAACAATCCAAAGCTGAAAGCTCTCCAATTCATGAGACCTTGGAAACTTTGTCAAGGATTGTAGATTAGGTTGAAAAAATTTCATTTTAAACTTCAGAAAGTATTAGAATATCGAAAAGGATTAGAAGAAGAAGCTAAAAAAGATTATTTGCAAGCTCAATCTATCCGGATTGATGCTGAAGAAAAATTAGAGAAAATGAATTGTCTTTTAGCTGATATCTTAAATAGTTCTTATGTTTCAATTGATGAATATTTAACTAGACAAAACTACATCGAGAAATTAGAAGATGATATAAGGGCTCAGAAATCCGTTGTATCTTTATTAATCGATGAAGAAAATGGTGCGATGAATCAATGGAATGAAAAACGAAAAGATGCTACAGTGCTTGATAACATGTATGAAAAACATTTTTCAGAATGGAAAAAAGAGTTAAATAGATTTGAACAGAGTGAATTAGACGAATGGGCAAATTCTAGGAGTAATGCTGCTTAATCATTAAAAAATAGTTATGAATATACGTGGACCAGAAGGCATAAAACAACGAATAAATCAGATAAAAGCTAAAATATCGAATCATTCCAAAACGGGAATGTTGCAGAATGGTGAAATGAGTCGGTTTGTGAATTTTCAGGAGACTCTTGATGGAGCTTCTGAAAAAAACAAAAAAGATGGATTTACGAACAAATTTAGAGAGAGTAAAGAATTAGAGAATCCTACCGCTCCAATGAGTCCATTTAGTTTTGGAAAAGAACTTGAAAATAATAAAGGATCTCATGAACGTTTAAAGTCTCAGATTCATAATGCAGCAAAAACATATGGAGTCAATCCTAAGCTATTTGAATCTCTCGTAAAAACAGAAAGTGATTTTAAACCAGACGCTGTTTCTAAGGCCGGTGCTATGGGACTGTCACAATTGATGCCAGGAACTGCAAAATTATTGGGTGTTGAAAACCCATTTGATATCAAAGAGAACCTAAGAGGAGGAGCAAAGTATCTTTCTCAGATGCTTGGGAAATTTAAAAGCATTCCAAAGGCTTTAGCTGCATATAATGCTGGACCTGGAGCAGTGAAAAAATATAATGGTATACCACCATATAAGGAAACACAAAATTACGTAAGAAGAATTATGAATTTATTTCAAAAGTAATATCGAAAGATAGAAGTGTGATTTGATATTTGATATAAAAAAGTATTCTTTCTTAGAATAAATACAATTTAATTAAAAAAATAAAAATTATAGGTGAGTCGATGAGGTTTGTTAAAGGATTATTAATATTCATAATACTTGTTGCTTTTACTTTTTTTGGTGTTTTAGTTGCAGGTAAAAATGGATTTATAGATGTATCTTTTGTGAAGGAAACTCCTTTGGAAGGATTGCTTAATTCTGGGTTGGTTCCTGTTTTTACAGAATTACCAAAAGAAAAAAATAACAAAGATATCCCAGAAAAAGATAAATTAAAAGATGAAAAACAAGTAGATGAGAGTGATGTTCCCAAAAGTGATCAGAAAGATGTAGAAAAAAATAATACTCAAGAAAAGGAAAAAATTGAGAAGCCTATCGAAGATAAAAAGAATGTTCAAGCTAAAAAGGATATAAATGAAGATATTGATCCTGTTAGAGGAGCAAAAAAACTAGCAAAGATATGGAACGAAATCCCTCCCAAGGATTTAAATGAAATTATTCAAAAATGGGATGATGGAAGGCTAGCGTTTGTGCTTTTTTATATGGATTCTGGTGTTACTGCTGAATTATTAAAAATTATGGAAGCTGAAAGATCCGCTAGAATAAGCAGGTTAATTCAATCTGTGGGTTCTGGAGCACTGAAGTTTGAATGAGGTTTCATTCACTGAAAAAAATGTATTTAAGTTAAAATGTTTAGTGTCGAAAAGCTAGTTTTTATCTAGGAATAAATATACTTTGCTAATATCGATTTTTCTTAGATAAAAACTAGCTTTCTCCTATTCTAACCACTTCCGTTGTCATAAATGACTTCGTTTGCTATTGTGATTGTCAAGTCGGAAACATCTGTCCTTTCAAAGATTCTGTTTTTCATCATATTCACCTCTCTAAATAATTATGCAAGTGTAAATACCTGCATAAGTTAGTACACCATATTGTTATGTACTTTAGGTAAAAAAATGAAAAGTTTTTTGTTTTTTTTCTATATATATATGTATCCTGTTTAAAGTTAAAGGGAAGCTGTAATTTTTAATAGGACTTTAGGAGAAAAGTTCGTTTGATAATTTTTCAGGGTAATAAATTAAATACTAACTATAGAAACTTATTTCGTATATTTGGCAAGTAAAATGTATGTTATTCGCAGTAAAATGTTATTGTTTGCTATATTATGAAGAGTATTATTTTAACAGGTGATAGGCCAAGTGGTAGGTTGCATTTAGGTCATTATGTAGGATCCTTGGAAAATAGGGTGTTGTTGCAAAATGATTATGAGCAGTATGTAATGATTGCTGATGTACAAGCCCTTACAGATAACTTTGAAAATCCTCAAAAAATAACTGAAAGTGTTTACGATATAGCACTGGATTATTTATCAGTAGGTATAGATCCTGAAAAAACAAGTATTTTTATTCAATCTCAAATTCCAGAAATAACTGAATTGACTATATATTATATGAATCTAGTGAATTTGGGGAGATTAGAACGTAATCCAACTGTTAAAAATGAAATTAAACAGAAAGGTTTTAATGAAGGTATTCCTGCAGGGTTTTTATGCTATCCTATAAGTCAAGCTGCAGACATAACTATTTTCCAGGCAGAATATGTTCCTGTAGGAGAGGATCAAGTGCCTATGATCGAACAAACGAATGAAATTGTTCGACGGTTTAATAGGATTTATCAGACTGAATGTCTGAAAGAATGTAAAGCAATTTTAAGTAAAACAGGTAGATTAGTCGGGATAGATGGTAAAGCTAAAGCAAGCAAATCATTAGGGAATGCAATATATTTATCCGATTCGCCTGAAGAAATTAAGAGAAAAGTATTTCAAATGTATACCGATCCTGAGCATATTCACGTTCAAGACCCGGGGAAAGTTGAAGGGAATGTTGTTTTTTCATATTTAGATGCATTCCATCAAGATAAAGAAGAGGTAGAGGAATTAAAAGCTCAGTATAGAAAAGGTGGGCTTGGAGATGTAACTATCAAGAAAATTTTGCTTAAAACTTTAACGGAGTTAACGACGCCATTTCGGGAAAAAAGAGAACTTTTTTCGAAGAAAGATGTACAAGATATATTATTTTCTGGTACTCAAAAAGCTAGAGAAAAAGCAAATGTAACCATGGAATTAGTGAGAAAATCCATAGGTTTCAGCTATTTTAGTTAAATGAATAATAGGAGTTTATATGTTTTTGCAGCGTGGGAAATTAAGAAAAAAAAAGATATTTGTCACCTGCCTGCTGATGGTTGGTGTATATGGAATTATTAATTATTTTGTAGCAAGAACTTATGCATCTCCACCTAGAAAATTTTCTAGTTCTCCTCCGCAAGGTTTTGAAAATTTAAAAATTGATACTTCAGGAGGGGATATGCCTGTTTGGGTATCAAATAATTTGTTAAAAAAGACGCCAGAAAGTTGCTTGGTATATATACTGGTACACGGATATAGAAGCTGTAGAAGTTTTTGGAGTGAAGTGGCTACTAATATAGCTCAAAAAGGTCATGAGGTACTAGTTGCAACGTTAAGAGGGCATGATAATCATCCTTATCCTCATACTTGTTATGGAATTGATGAGTCTAAAGATTTATCTTCTGTTATCGACTGGGTGTTTAATCAGTATAAAAAAATGGAAGTAAAAATAGTGCTCGTAGGAACATCTTTAGGAGGAGCTACTTGTTGGTTAACTTCATTCATAGACTATAGAGTTAGTGGTATTGTATCTGATGGTACTTTTATCGATGCTGTTGTTAGTGGTGATAGATGGATAGCAAATGTGCTTTTAGGTGGGGAATATATTTTTAAACCTATGCCGAAGATGACAGAATTACTCATTGGGAGAAGGATGAGTGATGCTGCACCTGTGGAAAATGCAAAAAATTGGAAAGGAAAGCCTGCATTAATTATTCATTCTGAAAAAGACCATTTAGTTACTTTAAGCGAATCAACTTATCTTTCAGAGATATCAGGAGGAGAATTATGGCATCTTCCTGGTGTAGGGCATGTACAAGGATCGGAAGTGTATCTCAATAAGTATGTTCATAAGCTATTAGAATTTGGAGACAAAATTTTAAATAACTAATGTTCATGATTTTAAGTGAAATCATGAACATTAGTTATTTTTCTGAAGAAGTATTTATAGGGGTTCTTTTATTTCTTTCTGAATAGTTTTATTAATTAATTTAACAACTTTTTTTACGTTTTGAGATTCACTACGTGGGCAAATAAATGTTTTGTTATGGGTTTGGATAACTACCATTTTATCTAGACCTAAAGTGTATAGCTCATGATCTGATTCATTAATGAAAACACATTCTTTTGAATCCCAACACTGAACTTTCCCTAAAACAAAGGAGTTGTTTTCATCCGTTTTTAAAACACCAGGTAGTGCATCCCAGGAGCCAATGTCATCCCAGACAAAGTTTCCTGGACATACATAAATATTATCAGCTTTTTCAGCTATAGTATAGTCGATGGATATATTTGGCAATTCTGAAAATAAGCTAACAGCCGTTTCGCGGTGATCCGTTTTCGAACTCTCTCTAATTTTTAAAGCAGTTGAATGTATTTGAGGGGCAAATTTTTCGAGTGTTTTCCAAAACGTGACATTCGACCAAATATATGATCCGCAATTCCAAAAATATTTTCCATCTAACATCATTTCTAAAGCGATATCTTTAGAGGGTTTTTCAACATAATGGTGAACTGGCCAAATTTTACCTTTTAGATCTGATGGTTTTTCTCCTCGATGTATATATCCATAACCTGTTTCAGGTCTAGAGGGTTTCATTCCGAGAGTGACAATGGCATCGTTTTCTCTTGCAAACTTAATGGAAGATAATAAATCTTCCGCATATGCTTTATCATCTCCTATAAAACTGTCTGCAGAAATAATCGCTGTTGTAAACTTGCTTTCAGAATGAATAGATTCTAGATATGATAGTGCCCATATAATACAACCAGTAGTATCCCGCTTTAAAGGCTCACTAATAATTTGTGATGGATGTAGATAAGGTACTTCTTGCTGAATACCTTCTTCGAACTGTTCCAGAGTGGCGATAAGTATGTTCTCTTTTCCTACAATCTTTGCTATTCTATCACATGTCATCCGTATAAGTGATTCACCATTATTCCCAAAAGGTAAAAATTGTTTCGGTCTTTTGGATGTGGACATAGGCCAAAATCTTTCTCCAGATCCTCCAGCCATGATAATTACATAGTTTGGTGTGTTCATATTATTAAGTCTACATCGAATAAATATATATTCATATTATTCAGCCAATAATTGTTAATTAGGAAGCACGATGGATAAGGTTATAGGGATCGATTTAGGAGGCACAAATATTAAGGCAGCTCTTGTGAACAAGAAGGGAGAGTTGGTTAGTGATCGGATAGAGATTAAATCAGGAGGTACGTGTGGAGTAGATACTGTTATTGATAATATAGTAGGTGTTATTAATCAAATCTTGGGAAATAATAAATCAGATATTAATATAGGATTAGCTATACCTGGACACGTAGATTCAAATCATGGAATCGTAAAGTGGTCGCCTAACTTAGGATCTTATAAAGGGTCTGAATTTACCTGCTGGAAGAATGTCCCCGTTGTGTCCTATTTGAAAAAAAAAGTAAATAATAAAATTTATATAGGTAATGATGCAAATCTTGCAGCATTATCTGAATATACATTTGGTATTGGTCGAAATACTGCGGAATGTTTGGTCATGATTACTTTAGGGACTGGAGTAGGGTCTGGGGTTGTCATGGATAGTAAGTGTATAAGCGGCAATTCAAGAGGTCCTTTGTTGTTATTAGGAGGAAATCATGCAGGGTTAGAACTTGGTCATTTGTGTATTAAGCCGGATGGTTTATCTAGCAGAGCAGGACTGTATGGTACAGTAGAATCTTATTGTGGAAAACAAGCAATTATTGATAGAGCTATTCATAAATTACGATATCCATGTAAGTCAATACTGAGAGAAATGGTGGATAATCAATTGCAAAATATTACTCCAAAAATATTATTTTTAGCTGCAGAGCAGAATGATGAAATTGCTATAGAAACTTGGAATGAAACAGGAAGGTATTTAGGCATTCTTTTAGGAAATTGTATAAATATTTTTTCTCCGGATATGATATCTATCGGAGGCAAGATAGCAAAGGCATGGAAATATATGGAAAAAAATGCTATTAGTGAAGCAAAAAAATGCACCACCCCTAACCATTTTCAGGGGACTATTATTCAAGCTGCTAGTCATTTAGATAGTGCTGGAATTTTAGGTGCTGCTGCATTAGCTATGCAATCATAAGAAAAAAATTATGATTGCATAGCTAAAGTAATCATTTTAGAGCTTTGAATAAGCATTTCCTTATAATCGCTATCCTGAATTATTTTTAATGCTTCGATACTACGATCAATATATTTTGAAGCCAAAGTTTCTGCAAATTCAAAAGATCCGTGTTCTGCCATAAGAATTCTTATCTCTTGGATTTGTTGTTCCTGTAATTCTTTTCCGAATAGACTTCGAATATATTGATTATCATGTTGATGGAGGTGTTCTTTTAGATGCATTAAACATAGGGTGCTACAACCTTCTCTAAAATCAATCATGGGTGTTTTTCCTGATTGAGTTCTATCGTTTTTGTAATCAATTAGATCGTCAACAATCTGGAAAGCTATCCCGATACTATTGCCATATTCCTGAAGAGCTTGTATTTCTTGAAAATTACCTCCGCCTAGAGTAGCACCAATTTTGCAACATGCTGATAATAAGGATGCTGTTTTCAGTCTGATAACTTCAAAGTATTCTTGTTCAGATAGATCAAAGTTATATCTATTTTGGAGCTCGTAAACTTCTCCTTCAGATAGATCAACCATGGCATTACTAACATCTTTAATGATATTAATATCTCTGTATGTAGTAATGAGTCTCATGGCTTTAGCTAGAAGTACATCACCAGAGAGAATGCTTTTTGTATTTCCATACATATTAGAAGCGGTAGGTACACCTCTTCGTGTTTCCGCATGGTCGATAACATCATCATGGATAAGAGTAGCCATATGCAGCATTTCCATACATGCTGCTAGTTTTGTTGGGGATATACTGTTATCCGAAAGATTAATTGCATTAAATGATAAAATAGTAAGGAGTGGTCTTAATCTCTTACCCCCTGCAAGAAGAGTGTGTCTTGATATTTCTTCTACGCTGGATATCTTTGAGGTAGTCGCTTCCATAAGACATTGCTCTACTTTATCCATCTGTATGCTAATGGCTTTATTTACTTGTTCGGAATAAGTGGATGTAAGTAAACTATTTTTCATGTTGTTTAATGTCTTCAATGTTTTATTCCCCAAATAATACTTATATTTCCGAACATAAATGATTTTGTTTTTATAGATCGAATGCTTACACTATTCAGTCTATCGCATAGCTGATGAATATCTGCAAATTTTTCTGTACTTTTAAAAAGATAATATCCAGCATCTGAATTGTTTACTATTTTCCATATTGCTGGTATCAGCCATGAGAGTATTTTATGTGATATAAATTTATAAATTTTATTATGTGGTGTGCTCATATCGATACTGACAAATTTTCCATTTTTCTTAAGAACTCTAGATATTTCTGAGATACCTTTATCTAGATCTGTTAAATTTCGGAGTCCCCATCCAATCGTAACCGCATCGAAAGAATGATCATTAAAAGGTAGATTTAATGCGTCAGATTCTATAATGTTGATGTTTTCTTGTTGATATTTTTTTCTGCATATATCAAGAAGTGGTTTGCAATAATCGACTGCTGTTATGGAACCGGTAGAGCAAATTTTTTCAGATAAGGGTTTTATGAAATCACCGCTTCCAGTACATAAGTCAAGAACAGAGTCTGTAGGGTTTAAATAGAGTTTTTCTACCGCAATTTTTCTCCATTCATGATGTTTGCCAAAGCTCATGAGATGATTAAAGGAATCGTAATGGGTAGCAATAGAAGCAAACATGTTTTGTATAGCTTCAGATTTTTTATGTTTATTATTAGAAAATAAATTTTCCTTATAATGTTTTTTTTCCATAGTAGATCAATGAATGGAACTAGAGTTTGCTTTCTTACTATATTTTCTAGATAAGATATTAATACTATACAACAAATGGTAATGAAATTGAACATTTCATTTAAAAGAGGATGAGATGGTTCTGATATATAATGAGTAATTATAGAATAAAATGATATTTATGGAACTCGCAGATAGATTTGTTATTGCCATCGATGGACCTGCCGCAGCAGGAAAAAGTACCGTAAGCAGAATGATTGCAAGTGAGTATGGATATGATTACTTAGATACAGGTTCCATGTATCGCGCTATTGCTTTCACATGTATTCAAAATCAGATTGAACCGACTGATGAAAAGTTAATCGTTGATATCCTTCAAAATATATCGATTCATTTTCATAGGAGTGGTGTGAATAATGAAATATTTGTCAATAATCTATCTGTTTCAAGTAAGATTAGAACTCCTGAAATCTCTGAATTTGCTAGTAGAATCAGTGCATTTAAAGAAGTGCGATCATTTTTATTTCGACTACAGAGAGAAGTTATAAGTTCTGGAAGGCATATTTTAGAAGGAAGAGATACTACGACAGTAGTAGCTCCGGATGCTGATTTAAAGGTTTTTTTGACTGCAGATATCGAAGAGCGAGTAAAAAGAAGAAAACAAGAGATGCATAATCAAGGGATTATGATTTCTTGGGATGAAATGTACCAAAATATTAAGACTAGAGATGAAAGGGATACTAATCGAAAAGAGAGCCCTTTAACAAGGCATCCAGATGCTTTATATATTGATTCTACAAATTTAACATTAGATAAAGTTATTAAAAAAATAATTGTACTCACTGAAAGAGATTGAGAAAAAATTTAAAAACATTTTTTTTCATATATGATTTATAATAGTTAAATTAAAGATGAATGTATTTTATAAAATAGTTGTAGTTATTTTCTTTTCAGTATTACATTCTATTCTGTTTTCAGTAGATGAGTTCATTTTAGATCGATTAGAATTACGTAATATAGAATGTTCAGAGATTATGTTGCCTACATCATTAGAATGTATGGAGTTATCTGATGAAAGTGTAGATGCATTAGATAAATATTTAAGAATTAGAAACAAAGAATATTCAGATATATACTCGTACATGGTGCAAGAATACGATACGAATATGGTTATGATTATTCATATTTTGAAAAAACATGGTGGAAATTCTATGTTGATCGAAAAGTTTATGCGTTTTGAAGAAGTAAAACGTATAGCATGTTTGTACTGGATGACATGTTTGTTAGAAATTTTTCAAGAAGATTTTTTTAACTCTGCTTTTAAATATATAGTAAAACTAAATAAAAAAAATATGGAGTTTAAAAAGTGGGTAGATGAATTTTTCGAGAAGAATATAAAAAATGGTAAGAGTAGAATATTTTTTGTGAATAATACTTTTAAAATTAGTAAGAATATTCATAAAATATCGTTACGTTCCTTATCAAGTAGAGTAGATAACATCGCATTGCTGGCTGAATTTATTTCAGAAAATTTTAAGTTCCTAGTAGATCGTGTAGAAAATGATAACCGTATTAATTTAGATGACATATATGCTTATGTACTAAGTCTTAGATCTAAGTATAAGATAGATTCAGATGTAATTGTGGAAGATTATACAGAGTTATGCATTATGAGCAAACGTGTCATTGCGATATTACTTGCCTTGCATTATGAAATATCTTTCCTGAATCAGGGTATTCCTGTAGATAGTAAAGAAATTTTGGTTAGAGAACTTGAATTTAAAACAAAAGAAATGTTCGATTTTGTAAGATCTAGTGATGAGATAAATTATATTTATCTCATCACTAGATCGTCAGTGGCATAAAGAGTTCTTGATGATTTGCTTGTTCTTAGTTCTTTTTTCATGATAGACTTACCGTGTGCATAAACATATAAAGGAACCTATAATTACTCGTTATAGAGATAGTTTTGATTTAGATGTTTTTTTGACGACTGGACTACTCATAAGTTGTTTGACCCAACAACCTTGGTCGGTTGAATCAATTCCATTAAAAATGGAAAATCGTAGTTCTAAGCAGATTAGTCCTTTATTATATAATCATCAATATATAAATATCCTTAAAAATTTAGTTGGTGATAATAGCTTAATGGATGAGCCTAATAGTACTTATTTCTTGTTTTATCCAAATCATTTGCCCGAGCATAAAATAGAAAGAGAAATTGAAGTTAGAGGTTCAGTCGGTTATCAGGTTTTTTTTCTTGAATTACTTACGATTTTATTATCTAGTCAACAAGATTATTCTACGATAAATATTCGTTTTTCTAATAATACGGAAACCTTTGTAGGGATAAATAGATTTAAATATTTATCTACGATAATGTTTAAAAAAATAGGACTAGAGGTTGCAGTTGATGTTCATTATTCTCATGATGAAATCACTTGTAGATTAGATATAGAACCTAGTCTGGTAAATGTTGACAGTGAAGGTTTTTTAGGAAATCTAACGAGTTCAAAACTAACCATTATGCATAATGAAAAGAATGAAAAATATGCGAGACTGATATTTAGTAAAATACAGAAAAGATTAGAGATTGAAGGATTAAATCTAAGACTTGATTTAATTGAAAATGATTTTAATGCAAATAATGTATTTGTTAACCTAAGTTCGGAATATGAAGGAGGGATCGGAGGTTTTAGTTTTCTCTGCTCCAAGGATTTATCGCATGTAGATTGGTACTTGAATGATTTTTTAAAGTGGTTGAATTCAGGGAGTATTTTTCCTAATGGTTATGAGTGGTTGAATATATCTCCCATCATACTTAATAGACTTAGTACTCGTTTTAATGTTGGACAAGTAAATAATTCACTAGTCACTTCATCCTACATTGTAAAACAGTTTATACCTGCTTATTTGACAATTATTGGAAAACCTGGTGAATCAGGTCAAGTGATTATTCGTTAAAAGATTTGTTGGATAAATGAGATTTATTTTCATAGGTTAGCAGTTATACAAGCTTAACTGCTAACCTATGAAAAATATGTACTGTCTTGTTTTTAATGCATCGGTTGTGATGCTTTTTGTGTTTTAGTAATATCAAACAGATTTCATGCTAATCAAATGAGTTTTCTGAAAAAATAAGAGTGGTCATATTTTCTTCAGAAATCTTTTTGTCATGTTCTGGGTCCACTACTTTATATTCTATTCTGTTTGGTATTACGCTTCTGTCATATCTCCAGTTGTCATATCTTCTGTCATATCTCCTGGCATATCTCCAGTTTCCATGTCTCCAGTTGGCATGTCACCAGTTGGCATATCTCCTGGCATATCTTCTGGCATGTCTCCCGTTGGCATATCTCCTGGCATGTCACCAGTCATGTCTCCAGTTGTCATATCTTCTGTCATGTCTCCTGGCATATCTCCAGTTTCCATGTCTCCAGTTGGCATGTCACCAGTTGGCATATCTTCTGGCAGGTCTTCTGGCATATCAGTTGTCATGTCTCCAGTTGGCATATCTTCTGTCATGTCTCCAGTTGGCATATCTTCTGTCATGTCTCCCGTTGGCATGTCACCAGTCATGTCTCCAGTTGACATATCTCCTGGCATATCAGTTGTCATATCTCCTGTCATATCTCCAGTTGGCATATCTCCTGGCATATCAGTTGTCATGTCTCCAGTTGGCATATCTCCTGGCATGTCTTCTGGCATGTCTCCAGTTGGCATATCTTCTGGCAGGTCTTCTGGCATATCAGTTGTCATGTCTCCAGTTGGCATATCTTCTGTCATGTCTCCAGTTGGCATATCCGTTGGCATGTCACCTGTCATATCTCCAGTTGGCATATCTCCAGTTGGCAAGTCTCCTGGCATATCATTTCCAATAGAATCATCGTTAGGGCTTTCGACTGGGTGTTCTCTTGACATCATTTCTCTAGCTTTAGCCAATCCGTCAAGAAGAATAACAGAAGCTTTTCGTAGATCATCTAGAGAGTTTTCATGAGTTTCTCCAGATTCGTTTGAGTCTTCTTTGTTTTTATTTTTAGCTTCTTCAAAGGCTCTTGTTAGGTCTTGATATTCTTCCATTTGAGTGAAATCGATATTCTTTAATCTTGCTATTACATCAGCTTCTTTTTCTGCATCAGTTTCTGCATCGCTTTCTTCATTTTTATTGAATACTGGCTGAAGATCTTTTAATAATTCAGGATAAGCATTATTGTGTAATGCCCCTAATAATCCTTGTGCAAGATGTAATGGATTTGGCATATCACCTATATTTGGATTATCTCGATTACCTGCAAGCAGCATAACTTTAGTGAGGTTTTCTACATCTTCTTTAAAATTAGTAGAATTATATGGTGAAGAAGGAGGTGAATTTCTTACGGAGTCATGCTGAGGATACTCTTCTGAATAACTGTCTGGAGAATAATTCGTAGTGTAGTAAACATCTTCATTTATATCATTTTCTGATGGGGTATGTTGCCGATCTCCTTCTGAAATATTATTTTCTTCGTACATGTATTGGCGATTATCTTTATAATCGTTTTCTGGCGAAGCGTACTGTTCTTTATCAAGACTCCTGTGATCTTCTGTACTAATATATTCTGGATCGTCAGAATTCATGTCATCTTTATGTTTTGTATATACTGGCAGTTCTGTTGTTGGGCTACTTAGTTGTTCCTCGTCTCCATCCATTTGTTTTACTACATTAGAACTTATGCCATTATGATCTACTGTAGGTTCTTTTTCTAGTGTAGGATTTATTGTTGGATTAGTAGCAGTACTATTAGAACTTATGCTATCATTTTCTACTGTAGGTTCTTTTTCTAGTGTAGGATTTTCTACGTTCTGTACTTGAACAGCACTACTACCTTTGTATCCTTCTGGTATTAACATTGTGTTGTCTTCGTTCCAGTAGTATGAGAAAGATTGTTTTTTTGTATCAACATCACTCGTTTCATCTGCGTTAATTTCTTCTGCTGTAATAAGTACAGAAGGTGTACTCATTACAATTTTTATGATTACAGTACCACTTGGTGATGTATTTACAACCCAGCCGTTTTCATTTGAACCGTTTTTTTCTAAGGCTTTTACATCTTCTGGAGTTATTTTTTGATAGTTAAATACTTTGTTGTAGATTGTTTCAGCAGTAATATCAGAGGGAGTATTATCCATTCTGGTTATAAAGTTCTTATATGTACCATTTTTATTATTCGATATGGATGTAGTAGATACTGTATTGGTTCCACCACACCCTACTAATCCCATTAAAACAACTGCTCCAGCTATGTGAAAAATTTTTTGGTTTCTATTTTCTTTCATTTTTTCTCCAAATTTGTAATGCCTTTTATATGAAGTAATTTTTATTTTGAATGTTTTTGATGTATGGATATGAACTTGTGAATGGATAGGTTTTATGTACATAGAGACATCCTAAAACTCTATCAGGTGCAATTACTAGTAGATCCATTCCATCTCTAGGCATGTATCGGATATTTTTTTATTTTTCTAAACGTTGATTTGTAGAAAAACAAAACATTGCTTTTTTTGCAGCAATGTTTTGCAGGCAGGATGTTATTGAATATGGTGCGTGATTAAAATAAGTGTATTGTCTTTGCGGTGAAAACTATGTTGATGGAAGGTCTATCTTTTTTATTGATTCTATAAGGAATTAGTCAGTGTCAGAGATCGAATCGGTGTCAGAACCCAATTCTGATACTTGTGCAGAAACTTGACTAAGATGGTAGTGATGAAGTATTTCAATAACGTTTTTTGCATTAACATTATTTTCTAAAGCTATAAAGTCGTTTAGTATCTTTAAATCATCAGTTCTGAAAATTGATTCCCAGAACGCTTTTTTAAGTTCAATATGTTCTACGCATATTTGATGTTGATTTATCCATTCTTTTTTAGATTTATCTAACTCCAGATGAAGATATTCCAATGACTCTACTTGATGATCAGAGTTATTGGTAAGGTAAAGGATTTCATTTTGTAGGATAGAATATTTTTTCTGATATTTTAGTTCACTCTGCAAATTTATTTCTAGTAAGATCATGTTTCTTTGGACAGAAAGAGGGTTATTTAAAAGGAAAAAATTGGCTTCTTGAATTCTTGAAATACCAAGGATAGTATCAATATCATTCGTTATAGAACTTATTCTTCTATAGCGATCGATATATCCATAATATTTCTTATAAGGATTTAATATAAAAGATGATTCTATGTGTTCTGCTATACCTATAATTTGTAGCTTTCCATTAGCAGATTTTAGCATGATAGCTCCTTCATCTTCTGGAAGTAGTTTGCAGTTGAGAGGAGTTGGTGGAACTAGCCAATCCTTTCTGGCATTTAAACTTGGTTTTTCAAAATTAGTGTATAGAGATGTATCATCTTTTTGGAAAACTTGAGTAGTTCCGAGAGATTTTTTGTTATTTGAAATTATTTTTCTGCTGTGTTCTTCGATGAAATTACCATAACTTATCACGTAGAATGTTGGTTGCTCAGGAATACGATAATTATCTTCATTAATGATATATTCATTTTCGTATACATCTCTATAAAAGGTGACTGGATCAATATGGTCTTCAACATTTTCTTGTAATGTATAAATAGCAAGTAAAGTATGAGGAATGTCCTCTTTGGATGTGATTTTATATACTTTATCATGAAAAATGACAGAATCAAATTGGATATCAATATCGTTTTTATGACCAAGGCTTATCGCTTTATTAGGTGTTAATAATGCGAGTGGAATCGGGTTGGATTTTAATGGAGAATTTTTGTTTAAAATTCCTTCTCCTATGCTATCAAATACATGTTCTGCTGCATCTAAACCATCTTGGAACTTCAGAAGGTGATGATATGCAAATGCAAAGCTATTCTGATAAATATAACAGATTGTTAATATAGTCAAGAAGAATTTTAACACACATTACCTCGCTTTTAAATTTAATTTATTCTTGGATTAGTAGAAGTAAATCATTAGGTAATAAGCGTGTAAAAAGGTTATTTTTGTATGCTTTGTTGTTTTAGAAAGATTGTTTTGTAAAATTTAGTGTTTATTTTTTTGAAAAACATGGAAGATTGTTTATAGGTCTTATTGCATTGTGTTCGATATACTGGAAAATAAATAAGATCGAGGAATATTTTATTTAAGGGGTATGGAATATTTAAAATATTACGATATTTTAGTTGAAAGTGACAAACTGGTAAAATATCTGGTACTATCGAATAGATGGCCTTACCTGGTTAAGGTGTAGCAATGATGTTTATTGCTAAAGAATATTTGGAGGATAATAATATACTATGAACAAAAAAGTAGCAAAATTACTAGCAGGTTTTATGTTTGCTGGGTTATTCGTAACAGGTTGTGATAAAAAGAAAGCAGAGCATACTGAAGCAAATAAAGATGAGCATGCAGCTCCAGCAGCAGCTGAAGCAAATAAAGATGAGAGTGCAGCTCCAGCAGCAGCGGAACCAGCAGCAGCAGCAGAAAAAGAAGCACATGGTTCTGGTCATTAATAATAAATAATTTTTTATATAAAAAAGAGGGGTTTAAACTCCTCTTTTTTATTTTAAAGTAAAAAGATTCTGCTTTATTCTATAGTTTAGAGTGTATTATTATCATAATATACTATGGAGAGAAAGGGTTTACACAATATTGTACATATAGCTACAATTTTTCTTGCCGTGTTTTTGTTTTATAAGTCTGATTGTACTACTGCAAATTTGCCATTCTATTCTGATAAGCAGTATATTGAGAATGATTTAGAAATTTATATTTCTCAGGAAAAGCTAGATTTTTTAAATTCAGAATCGTTGCAAATATCTAAAACAGGTTTAATTTATTGGAAAAAATTTCATGATTTAATAATGAATAAAAAATCGGATAACTCTTTGACTCTATCTGATTTGAAATGTTTAGTAACAGATTTAGATAAGAAATGTGATTTTTTTTTAGGAACTCTTAAAAAGGGGTATTCTCCGCTAGAAGCAAAACTAAATCACCCCAGTCATGATTTTATGAAAGGATATATATCCTCATATGAAGATATTCAAGAATTAGAGGATGTTGTTTTAGAAGTTCGTTTTTTGTTAAATTTGATATTAGATTATTCAACAGAAAATTTAGATGATGGCGATGAAGGCTTGCCGATTTGTCAGATTTTATGTACTTATAAATATTTGTTAGAATATTGTTTTCAGATAGATAAAAATATAGATTTTATTACTGTGAAAAACCTAGAAGAGTATGAAAAAATTCTAGAACAATAATTAAAATCTAACACATTGTCCATACATGAAATAGTTGTTGTACTCTTGTAGTCTTAGATAGAAGCGTATTAGCATTTAATATGATTAAGCTGTGCTAATGTATATATATGCTAATAAAGTTATTACTAGGATATATTCTGTTTATCGTTTCGTTCCTGGGAACATATCATATTTTTAACTATTTTGATTGGAACTTAGGCATTACTTTTCAAGTAGAGTATTTAGTATTAAGTTATGAGTTATTAGTGGGTTTTGCAACAATATATGCTTTGGACATTACGTTGGGATCCATATTAAGATTTATTAGTATTCCTCTTAGATGTATTACGTTAGGTCTGTTTAATATATTGATAACAGCTTATATGATATGGATAGCACCTGTGTTTACAAATTTAATGGTTTTAGATAACTTTTTAGGTGTTTTGCTATTTACTATTCTAATGACAATGATGAGAGGTATACTCCAATTTATTTTCTCATTAATTGGATTATTAAAATAGTATATTAAACAGGTTTCAAATGCTGACTTATAAATTTCATATATTACTTTGGACTTTAGAAGAGATTATTCATAAAGGTTTACTATTTATGCTTGTATTTAAAGATCCAAGAGTATTTGCGAGTGTTAGATTTGATTTATTCACGGAATATCAATATTACTTATATAAAAAGCAAGTTGTATTCCTTACTTGTCTTTGCTTTATGTTAGGGAGGGGTTTTAAATTTGGATATTAGTAGAGTTTTAGTCTTTAGTGGACCTAGCGGTGTGGGTAAAGATACACTTTTACTTGCTTGGTACAAACTGAATCCAAATGTGAATAGGGTAGTTACGTATACTACAAGATCTCCACGTGAGAATGAAAAAGATAATGTTGATTATTATTTTGTAGATACGAAATTTTTCGAAGAGAGCATTGATAAGAATTACTTTTTTGAATATAAAAACGTGTACGGAAATTATTATGGAACATCTTTTAAGTCTATTGAAGAGACTGTTAGTAAGGGTGGAATAACAATTCTTAAAATTGATGTACAGGGTGCAATAGACTGTTTCAAAAAATATCCAGATCTAAAAGGAATATTCATTGCTCCACCTAGCTTAGAGGAATTAGAAAAACGTTTGTTTTTACGTGGAACAGAAAATAAGGAAAGTATGAAGAGAAGGTTAGCAAAAGCGAGTTGGGAAATGGATCAACAAGATTTTTATTCAACTTCAATAGTGAATGTTACTGTTTCTGATGCTGTGCAGGATCTAGATAGAATATCTATGCAGTTACTACATAAATAATGGTTACAAAATTAATAAACTGTATTTTTTAACTTCAAGTTACTGGTATAGAGGTTGTCTTTATGAAAATCAGATTTTGAGATTCTGTATTATAAAGAGAAATGGAATTATTTTCCATGAGTTTATAAATTAAATTCTAAATAGCATAAGATACGCATCTGTTTTTTGAAGTGAACTTTTTGTTAAGTTCTTATTTTTTAGGTACTCACCTATTAATCTTTTAATAGTCGTCATGTTTTTATAATAATCAAAAAATGTTATGAAATGGTTGATTAGAGATTCATATGAAAAAGTATTTGAGTCTGCGTTGTATATACAGAGTACTATTGATAAATATTTTTTTTCATTTTCATAGAATTGCATAAGTAAATCTTTAAGATCTTTATCATCACTAAATTCTATTTCTTGCATTCTATCAATTGTGCATACAGCAGAGGTTACGTCTATAGATGGAGAAATCTGGATGAGTCCATGATAATACTCAATTCTTTTTACATTTAAATTCTTTATTCTTGAGAACCATTGAATAGCTGCACTTTGTAGTTCTTCTTCTTGAGAGTATTTATCATCAAATAGAATTTGAATGTTATTGACTTCTGCTGAATAGGAAAAAAGATTAGACACTGATACAATCAATACAAAAGAAAAACACTTTAATAAATCAGAAAACATTATAATTTATTATTATACTTAAAAAAACATCTATTGTTATGGTCACTAACCTATGATCATAAATAGTTCTCTATCAGCTACTCATCTTTCTGTTATATGGAAGAGTAACTGATAGAGAACTATTTTATTTTCAGATCGTCATAATATCTGGCACAAATGCCTGTTGATTACTTTTTCGAGATGATTATTAATCTTGAACAGACTCATTACGGATGAGAGTGATTTTTGCTAAATGTTCGGTTTGCTCTATAAGATTCATTAATTTTTCCCAATCCTCTTTGTACATTTCTTTGTATTTTTCCATGTCTTCCTTTGAATATTTGTATTCTTTCTCTCTAAGAAGAGAGGATAATATTGTTGCGGCCATAAAGGATCTAGGAAGATATTCTTCTTGTAGATCTTCGACGATTTTACGTAAGTTCTGATTTTGAAAATCTGAATTGTATTGTTTATCTAATTCAATGATTTTATTGCTGACTTCTTTTGTTATAGAAATAAGATTCTGTAGTGAGTTTGTGATATTAATATCATTTTCTATATCTTTGTAACCAAAACATATGACAGCCATCGCAAAATTATTAAGGTCAGCAGCAGAGATAGTTAATAAATCTTTTTGATTATTAACTTTTGAGAATATAGCATGTATGCTTCCTAATATTCTGTTTAAATCGAGTCTAAGCCTGTCGGTTTCTGGCAGCTTTTTAGACATATTTTGCAATATTGAAATAGTATCTCTTAGCGGAACAATGAAAACATTTAGAGTATCTTGGTCAAATCTTCTATAGTTTGTTATATATTCAGGTATAGTGGTCTTCTCAAAATTAACTAAGAATTCTTTCAAGTCATTTATTATTCCGTTAGCAGAAGGCATTGCGTCCGAATCTTCAAAAGATTTTAAAGAATCAAATTTAGATAAAAAATTGCTAACGATACGTACCATATTATTAGATTCATCATTTGATAATCCAATAAAATTATTAAATACATTTATCGAAGCAAATTGCGTGGACAAAATGAGTGCAGATGAAATAATTGTTATGTTAAATTTAGATAAAATCGCCTTCATACGTAATTTATTCCATATAAATATAAAAAAACATGAAAGAATGAAATATCTTATTTAAGATATGTATTTTCAATTATTTTTGCTTTATTACAAGAAGCATGTTTGAAGAGAAAGACAAAACCAGCAGATAAAGCTATGATGAATGTAATTGCTGATAACTGTACAGCATATTCTTCTTGGTAGTTCTTCAAGAGTGTTCCACCAATTCTTGTTCCGATAATATTTCCAATAAGATTAAATGTTAAGGCAAGTCCAAAACAAGAAGTTGCGTACTGTTTAGGATAAAGGTTGAGTTCTATTATTTTTTCAAAATATGTTGTAACGATCGAAACAATGTAGAACATAAAGATTGCATATGGAAGGTATACACTAGATTTTAGATAGATATATATAAATATTGTAATTGTAAAAAGTGAAATGTTTCCATAAAAAAAACCAGAAAGTAGTTTATCTCTAAGACTTGTTAGGCTAATATTTTTTTGTATGATAGCTCCTAGTAAGATCGGTACGGATGTAATGATTCCAATATGAGAAATATCTATACCAGTTCTATTTAAAAATATTGCAAAAAATGGATGAATAAAATAGAATGCTAATCCACTTAAAAAATTGTAAATAGTTATGAATAAAAATAAGTATCTCGAATGCTCAAATAACTTTTTATATGTTAGAAACGATGGGGAATGGTAGTTGAATGTATGAACGTAAAAGTCTGATTTTTTTTTATTGGCATACCAATAAGGAATCCAGCTGAGACCAGAAATAATTCCTGCAGATAAGAGAATAGCCGTGATAGAATGGTTTCCTAAGATGGCTAAACTCACAAAATTAGTTGCCAGAATGGTGCCAAAAAGATTTGCTAGACTAACAAAAATACCTATATCTCCGTATTTCTTTTTCTTTTCAGTCTCATTTCTAATCCCATAGATCATTGTTTTGCAGGTCATTAAAAATAAACTAATTCCCATTCCACTCATGACTCCAGAAAAAATAGCAATATACCACGAAAAAGTTAAAGTTCTAAATATTAAACCTACTCCAAAAGTGGTGCTAGATAATATTAAAAGTGTAAGAAATGAGTAACGATTAATGATTTTGCTGAACAAGAACGATAGAAGTCCAGTAACAGACATACTGATACATGTAATTGTATATAATTCTAGCTGATTGTTCATTTCAAACCATATACTATGAATGGATCTTGATAGATATGCACCAAGGTTAAATATAAAGTATATGGCTACGATCATATCGATAGAAGTTTCTTTTAACTTTGTATTTAATGTATAGAGTGGTTTAAATAAGGACATATCGGCGTTTAATGTATAAAGATTGCTGTTTATGTTTTATTATACTTTAATTTCAGAATGGTCCCATGACCAGTATTTTTACTGGCATGGCATCTGATGGATGATTCAAATGTATATTTGCTTTCGACATATATCTAACAGAAAATCATAAGAAACATAGTATAGCTAGGAGTGATCGTATCGCATTTATTTGTCAATAATTAAATTAATCTATTTAGATTTAGGTTTATTAAATTTAAAGAATTAGAATCAATATGAAGGATGTATACATAGTTCAAGGTGCAAGAACGGCGATAGGCTCATTTATGGGGTTGTTCTCATCTATATCGTCAACCAGATTAGGAGCTACTGCTATAAAGGCTGCTATAGACAGATCAAGAGTTTCATTGAATGCGATAGATGAAGTGATCATGGGTAACGTTTTATCATCAGGAGTAGGGCAGGCGCCTGCTAGGCAAGCTGCCATGTATGCAGGGGTTCCTGAGAATGTTCCGGCTTTGACTATCAATAAAGTATGTGGATCAGGCATGAAATCGGTTATGTTAGCAGCTCAATCGATTCGTGTAGGGGATGCTGACATTGTAGTTGCAGGTGGAATGGAATCTATGAGTAATGCTCCATACCTGTTAGATAAAGCTAGAACAGGATATCGAATGGGTAATGGTACTCTTGTTGATTCAATGATAGTAGATGGCTTATGGGATCCTTATCACAATGTTCATATGGGTAACTGTGGTGATAAAACCGCTAAAGAATATCATTTTACCAGAGAGGATCTAGATGTTTTTTCATACAATAGTTATAAGAAAGCTCTTAATGCTTCCGAAAATGGTTCATTAGAGGCAGAAATATGTCCAGTAGAAGTTTCACAAAAAAAGAGTGATCCATTAATTGTAGAGAAGGATGAAGAACTATTAAAGGCAAATCCTGAAAAACTTTCTCTCTTGAGAGCTGCTTTTAATAAAGATGGGGTTATTACTGCTGGTAATGCTAGCAGTATTAATGATGGAGCTGCAGCATTGGTTATTTCTTCGGAAGAAGGGTTGAATAAAATAGATTCTAAACCTCTGGCTAAAATAGTATCTGCAGTAACATATGCAGGGAATCCAGAATGGTTTACCACTGCTCCAGCTTTTGCCATCCAGAAACTGTTAGATAAAGTTGGATTAACAGTGAATGATATTGATATATTTGAAGTAAATGAAGCATTTTCGGTTGTGGCAATGATTGTCGCAAGGCAATGCAATATACCAGAAGAAAAATTAAATTTATATGGTGGTGCTGTAGCCTTAGGACACCCAATCGGCATGACTGGAACACGACTGATATTAACGGCTGCATATCAGTTACAGAAATTTGGAAAAAAATATGCAATAGCTACGCCATGTATAGGTGGTGGTGAAGCTACTGCAGTATTATTGGAGAAAGTATGAAAACATTATTTATAACCGTAGAATTAGCTCCATTTGCAAAAGTAGGTGGACTTGCCGATGTGGCTTTTTCACTACCAAGGGCATTGAATGAATTAGGGGTAGAAACTCATATAGCGATACCTGCTTATCCTATGTTGTTGAATCATAAGGAATTAAAAGTAGTTAAAAAAGATCATAAGGTTTTAGAAAAAAAAGGTATTAATCTCTATGAAACACATATTAATACTTGTAAGGTCTGGCTGATTGAAGGGCGAGAAGGGGATTTTAAAGATTCAGTCTCTAGTGATACTTTATATGCAGTGGACAGAGATGCTTATCTTAGATTTTCTGAATCACTTTTTGAGGTATGTAACGCAATGCAATGGAAGCCAGATGTATTCCATTGTAATGACTGGCACACTGGATTTATACCTGTACTGCTCAAAGAAAGATGGATAAATACTTTTTCAAATTCAGCATCTGTTTTTACTATACATAATTTAGGGTACCAAGGAGAATTTGGAGAGGATACTTTGGATGTTATTGACCTCCCAAGATCTCTATACAGAATGGATAAAACAGAAAGTTTTGGTTCTGTTAATTTTTTAAAGTCAGGATGCGTTTATTCTGATGTTGTAAATACGGTAAGTGAGAATTATGCAAAAGAAATCCAGAGACCGGAGTATGGTTGTAGGTTAGAAGGCTTAATGAAACACCTATACTCTCAAGAGCGTTTATTTGGAATAGTAAATGGCATAGATATTGACTTTTTCAGTGCAGAAAAGGATTCAAGTATTGCGATGAATTTTAATCCCTTAAATACTGAGGGAAAAGAAGTTTGTAAAGCAACGGTTCAGCAGGAGATGGGATGGAAAAAGAGCACAAAACTGTTGGCTACAATGGTGACTAGGTTGAGTTCTCAGAAAGGATTTCACTATATTTTGGAATCATTGAAATTATTAGAAGAAAAGAATATTCAACTCATTATTTTGGCAAAGGGTGATGAGCATTTAGCGAATGAATTAGAGAAGATAGAGAAAGAAAAACCAGAGTTATTAAGAATTTTTAATAAATTTGATGCAGATCTAGCACAGCGCTTATATGCAGGAGCGGATGTTATTTTAATGCCTAGTAATTATGAACCCTGTGGTTTAGGACAGATGATAGCAATGAGATATGGCACGCTTCCTCTAGTTCGTAAAACAGGAGGGCTCGCAGATACGGTAAAAGATCTCTATAATGGTTTTGTTTTTGAAGCACAAGATGTTAGTGAATTCCAAAATACTGTTAATCGAATAGCTTATATCTATAACGAAGAGAGAGAAATATGGGAAAAAATGGTTCGTCAAGCTATGGAAACTGATTTTTCTTGGAAAAAAAGTGCTTTAAAGTATCAGAAGCTGTACCAAAAAGCTCAAATGGTAAGTCAGATTAATAGAAAAAAAGAATCTGAGGTTGCTTAACTACGTTCGGAATTATAGTATATAGCATCCTTTCATAATTCTAGTTGGCTATGAATTTTGAGTTTGCTATATATACTTTTAGATATTGAGATATACGGGTTATATAGCATCCTTTCATAATTCTAGTTGGCTATGAATTTTGAGTTTGTTATATATACTTTTAGATATTGAGATATAAGGGTTACATAGCATCCTTTCATAATTCTAGTTGGCTATGAATTTTGAGTTTGTTATATATACCTTTTGATATTGAGATATACGGGTTATATAGCATCCTTTCATAAGTCTAACTGGTTATGAACATAGAGTTTGCTATATATACTTTTAGATATTGAGATATCAGGGTTATATAGCATCCCTTCATAAGTCTAACTGGTTATGAATTTTGAGTTTGCTATATATACTTTTAGATACTGAGATATACGGGTTATATATCATCCTTTCATAATATATGTTTTTTTAGTGACTGAGAATTAAAAGTTTATCTAATACTTATAAGTGCACTAGTATGATTATTTAGTTGGAAGTTTTTCAATATGCTGAAAAGATATAAGATATACAAGGCTACATCTTATATCTTAGAAGGAATATTTTTATTCCGATATAAAAATCCGACAAGAAAATTTGTTGAAATATATTAATTCGGTAAGAGAAAACTTCAAAATTATTTCTGTTCGGTTAATTTTTCGTAATTTTGAGTCTATCTTGGCATTACATCTTTTTGAGGGTGAAAATATCAAGATTATTCGTGAATAAGGAGTGTAATAAGATAATATTAATATAAGATATGATAAGATAACTGCAATAATAATCAACATAATTTATTATAAAGAGAATTTATTATAATAGATGAAAAATGGGACTGAGTATGGGAGAGTAAGGAGTTTATGAGTATTTTCACTTATGCTAATTTTAGACAGCCAACGAATAATCATGAATTACCTGAGAGAAAGTGGCTTAAAAAAACATCCAAAGACTCTTCAACAAAAATGGCTCAGTATGATGAATTTATTCATCATAACTCTTATAGTCAAGGTGGTCATGATATTATAGATCATGAGTTAGAATTAGAAAATTTTCAAAAAGATTTCTGTTTTATAAAATGGTTGTATTTTATTTTTTTCAATATTCAAAACGAATTATATCATTTTCAAAAAGATATCGAAAATCAGGATGATTGCTTAATAGTGAACGATATTCAGGATTATATCCAAAATATTCATTCGATGATCGATGAAGCAGAATGGAATAAAGAGGGAGTATTTAGAGAAGTTATTTCTTGGAAATTACATAGCAAATTAGATGATGAGCATCATATAGAATATTTAATACCTAAAATTACCTTGGAAAGTTTTTGTGTTGATAGTGATCATACTTTAGCTCATGTATTAGATTTTTCATATGTAAATCGAATGTTATTGCAAGATATATTAGTATCAAGTATTGAACAGATGAATTTGTATATTCAGGAGATTGATCACTTAAAGGAGATTCTTATTGATTTTGGAAAACTTCTCCAGCACACACATAATCTGCGTGAAGGGAGAAGTCCCGAAGATTCTTCTTCAGAAATTGTTCAAAAAATTGGTTTAATGTTTACATCTTGGCCAAAGTTAGAGTTATGGCATAAACCTCATAGAACCACAAAGTTTATTAATTAAAACTATTTAATATTATTTAGTTTTCAAAGCCTGTCTAACTAGATATTTCCAAGCATTTGAGACACAAGTATCAATTCCATTTTTTTGATATGGTTTATTGTAGTACTTATCAGGAATAAAAGGCTTGTTTTCTAGATGGGATGCATAGATAGAAGTATTTTTAAACTTGGAAGTATGTAATATTTGAGCAAATATTTTTTTATAACAGATTTCTGGTTTGGCTGTTTTAAATATCATGTTTCCATTTCTTCCTGTACTCATATCACTGGTATTTTGTATCCAATCTATTGAACCTAAATCAGATACTTTGGTTAAAAGTTTTTTTTCTTCATAAAGTGTGCAAGCGCCATACGTCGAACGTCCTAGTGATAAAACATGATGATCTGATAAAAGGTGTGCAAGCAATTCTCCTTCTCCTTTTGTCGTCTCATCGACGAGAAGTACTATTTCAGGTAAATCAACATCGTGGTCTCTAGGAATGAAGTTTAGGATATCTTGCAATTTTAACCGATAACCAACATCCTTGTGCCAATGATTTATATATTTATCAGTAGGTATTTGCTTTTTTTTAATAGTTCCTTCAAATTTTTTCTTAGCGTAATTATTAATGGTTACATCATGATGGATAAGAAAATACATGCAATTATTAATATTAGATGGCTGAACCATCTGCATGCCACATGCAATGTCAAATGCATGAATATCTTCGCCGTAGATAAGTCCAGTATTAGATAAATAGGGAGTATCTTTAGGTAAGAGTTGTTTAAGAATATATATTACTTGTATGTATTTTTCTACTGTAAGATACGTATCTAAACCGAGTTTTCTTAAATCAAGTATAATTCCAGAACTGTTTTGTAGATTTTTTATTATTTTAATTAGCTCTGGAAAGTATATAGAATGATCTTTGTCGACCAGAAGTGGGTCAGGAAGACATTTTATTTGGATAAGATTTATATTATTATTTAGTTGTGTGTTTTTGATATGATTTGAGATCGTTTTAGTTTGGGGCTTAAGTTGGTTTAAGCGATACTGTTCTCTTTCTGATTTCTGAACATATAAATCTGGGCAACAAAATAATAATTTTCCATCCTGCTTTTCAAGGAGCATTCCATGTTTACATATTCCATCCCATCTAAAATCAGAGTCTGAAATAGGTTTTTTGGACAATAAAAAAAATGCTTTTTTATTTTCTGTATCATATCCAATATTCATCATTTGTTTTGTAGATTCATCATCAAATATGTCATCGAGCATGCCTTCTATATTATCTATAAGTAAGAAAATATTTCCTGCTGGTATGATAAGAAAATCCAAAACAAGTGTTTCATTAGCTTTATATAAACAGCATTTCATGTCACGTGATTTATCTTCGAGAATGTTTACTTTTCTATCAATTTTGGAAATATAATCGGTGAATTGTTGCCACTTATCCTGTAGCACCATAGCAAGTTCACCTAGTAAAAGAATATTATCCTTTGATGCAATGCCTAGCTTTTCACCAAGAGTATTTTCAGGAACTGTAATAATGTTCATTCCAGTTTCTATAATTTGTCCATGAATACCGAGGGAATATTGATGTGTGAAGACATTTGTCGGAAAATTCAGAGAATGAAGGGCAGTATCTGGTTTTACGAATAATTCTGAACCTGGGAAGTATGCAATATATAGTTTGACTTTGGCATCTAATTTTCTTATAAATGCCATTGCACGATTTTGATAGAACACATTTTTACAATTGATCTCAGAATATAAAGAAGATGAAGTAGGAGCTTGCATGTGTTTATGCATGATATTAAAAAAACTAGGTTGATTGTTTTCAAAATCTCCCAAGAGTTTTAGAATATAGTTGACGGTATTTACTTTATGTCGGAAGTCTAGACCATGAGGTTGATGTATCATATAGATGGTTCTTTTATTTTTATGGACGAGTTCTCCAAATAAGTACAATCCAAAAGCATCTTTGTCATTTTGATCCTCTTCTGTATGGCCATTTTGTAAAATCTTTTTAGTACCTGTTTGTTCAAGCGTTTGATTCACGTTTGATTCAATCATGGAACATATTTGTACTGGTAGTATATGCAATGACAGTAGAGATATGGAGTAAATCAGTATTCTTTTTTTTGTTTGATAGCAAGAATAAATCGATGTGAGAGGGTTGTTATTATGTATCATGTTTTTTGTCTATAAATAAAAATTATTTCGATATTTTTCTAGATAATCTTGTATGTAATAATCTAATCCAAGAGTCTCCGAAAATCTGATCTGGTAAAGGCTCAGTGTCTAGGTGATAGCATGGAATGAAAGGTCTGTTTTCCAGGAAGAGTGGTTGATTTTTTTCTACTGTCCAAATAAGAAGTTGAGCAGCTATTTTAGTGAAAATGATATTGCAATCAGCAGATTTTTTGAAAGAATTTGTTTTCATTTCGTTGTGTTGATATACAGTATCTTCAAACCATTCTACATGCGTGATGGGGACACCATTCATTTTCATATTACTATCGAAAATAGGAGTGTCTTCGTAAAGAGTACATTCACCATAGGTGCTTTTTCCTGCAGTGCACAAAACAAAATCATCTAAAATACGAGAGATGAGCTCACCAGCTCCTTTTGTTCGCTCATTCACTAGAATAGTAATATGTGGAAAGTTTTCATCAAAATGTTTTGGGATTTGATCTAACATTGCTTTTAATGTCGAACGATACCCCATGGTTTTATGGATTTCATTTAAGTACTTTCGTCCCCCTTTTTTCTTCTTAGGATTTTTAATAAAATCATACATGGAATTAGCAAAGTCAGCAAGAGTTTTATGGTCTGATTCTAGTTGTTGAGAAAATAATTTGCAATCTTCTCCGAAAATAAGACCAAAATCAGTTTTTAGAGATACATTGCGAGGTAAAAGTTGCTTTATGATATAAATAGATTGTAGTAGATGATGGTAATCCATTTTACAATGAATACCTAAATCTCTTAGATCTAATATAAGACCTGAAGAAGATTTTACATCACTTAATGCCTTAAGGAATTCTGGGAAAAAGCTACAGTTCTCTTTGTCTATAAACATTGGTCTTGGAATGTCATTGATTTTAATATATCCGATGTTATCACGTAGCGACTTACTTTGTACTCTTGATCTCTTATTTTTTTTTATAGGGATTTCATTGCTAATGAATCCTGCTCTTCTCCAGTTTTCGTCTTCGAGAAGAAAAGGAATGTAACAGTAGAGTTCTTTGTTTTTTTTCTCAACTAGAAGAATCCATCTCTCTTCTCCATCCCAAGAGAATGAAGCATCAGAAAGAGGTCTTTGAGTAACAAGGCCAAAATAGTTGTTGTTGATAGAATCCTTATTATTAGATGTAATCATATCAGAATCGGGAGCGATTAATGAAAAATTAGAAATGATAAGAAGTTCTTTTTCCTTTTGAACGCTTACATTTTGAAATGAGAAGTTCTTATTACTAGAGTATAGAGAACAGTCCATCTCACAGTTTTGTTCACCAGAAGTGGGAGTTATGTTTGAACTTAATAAATTTAAGTGTGGGTTGATCTGGTTATAAATTTCTTGATCAATAATATGCAAAGGGCCACATAGTAAAATTTTATCTCCTGACTTTAAATTTAATTTATCTGCGATACTGTTAGGTTTAGTAGCTAAAATATCAAAACCATGTGAAGAGTATTTTCCATGGATGCCAAGTTCATATCTATATGTGAACGAATTTTTAGGTGAATCAAGCTTTTTTAAGGATGTAGAATATTCAAATTTAATATCTGTTCCTGGAAGAATGGATTGAAAAACTGGATTATATTTTATTGCCTTTATACAAGATGAGATGGGTCTTTTTAAATTGAGTTTTACATGAATATTATTATCTAGGAGCAAATGTTGAAACGTAGAATTAATTTGTTTGTTATAGCATAACCTGTGTAAACTTGGGGAATTTTCAGAATACTCTAGAATATTTTTCAAAAAAAGTTCAAGCATGATGTTAAAATGTTTATAATCAATTCCATATGGGGAATATGCTACATAGTATTTTTTGAAACAAGCACTTTCTTCTGTTTTAATAATAGATAGATTTAGAGGATCAACGCAGTTTGTTGGAGAATGTACTTCTGTAGGTATTTTAGAAGCATCGCTACTGGAATGGTTAAGAGAACGACTTTGGGCTATCGATGTTCTTGAAAATGATATATTGGAACTTGCCAATAAAATACAAATTAAAATATAATAGTATATGAATTTCATGTTGTAATTAATGCTAATAATGATATGATGAATATATCATTATTAGAGTATGGTTTTGTTTGTTAAATAGGATATTGACTATTAAATATTCTCTTATAAATAAAATAAGATAATATTTAAATTATGGCACACAATATATATCAATATCTAACCTGTGGCATATACTTTATTGCTAACAAAGTGTTGGATCTAGCTCTTTTTCTTTAATAACTTTTTCCTTTTTATCTTTTTTTTCTAACTCAATAATGCTCGCTTTAGCTGCAGTAGCTTTAGCAACTGCAGTAAAAGCGATGGCTTGTTCAGAATTAGGATAACTAATAACAGCAGGTACGCCATTACTGCTGCTTGTGCTTACCTTAGGATCAAGAGGTATAGATCCTAGAAAGGGAATATGCATGTATTCTGCAAGTTCATTACCACTTAACCCACTAAATATTTGTGAGATATGCGAACAGTTGGGGCATACATGGGTAGCCATGTTTTCAATAACACCTAAAATAGGTGTATTTAACTTCTTGAATAATCCTGCAGACTTAGCTGCTATGTTTGCAGCAACGGAGTGTGGAGTCGTTACAATAACGACTCCTGTCAAAGGAGCTAACTGAGCCAATGACATTGGTGCATCACCAGTTCCTGGAGGCAAATCTACAAGTAAATAGTCAAGATCTCCCCAATCGACATCTGATAATAGTTGCTTAACAGTACCAGCTACCATTGGTCCACGCCATAATACCGCCTGATCTGGTTCTAGTAAAAAACCAAGAGACATGATTTGCACACCAAATTTTTCGATAGGTTGTATTTTCCCATTATGTGTAAGTGGTCGTTCATCCTCACATCCCAGCATCAAGGGAATACTTGGTCCATATACATCAGCATCTAACAATCCGACTTTTGCACCCATTTGAGAAAGAACGATGGCCAGATTAACCGTCAATGTGCTTTTTCCAACACCTCCCTTTCCAGATGCTATTGCTATACACTGCTTTACATCTGGTAGTAGATCTTCGGATTCGGTGTTCCTTTGTCTTACCTGAGCAGTCATTTCCACTTCAACATTTTTTACATTTGGAAGAGACAGCACTACATCTTCACACTCTTTTTTTAAGATATCTTTTACAGGGCAGGCTGGAGTTGTAAGTTCTACTTTAAATGAAACGGTATCCTCTTGGATATGTATATCTTTTATAAATCCAAGGCTTACAATATCAGTATGCAAATCTGGATCTATAACATTTTTTAATGCATTTAGAATTTGTTCTTCATTTAAAGTATTCATGACATTATTCTACACAATTATTAGAAAATAAGTTTTAAAGAGAAACTTCTATTTTTATATAAGATCCATGTTGAATTCAGGGTTTAAACCAAGCTTATTTCCGTATTCAAGAAATAATCTGATGGATTCTACTCCGTCTTCACCCATGTTTAAGGTTCTATCATTAATATACATGCCTATAAATTTATCACTTTTGGTCTTATTCATTCCTCTGGCATATTTCAAGGCATATTCAACAGCTTCTTCATGATGTTTTTTTGATGCAAGAATGGATTCTCTGATGATTTCTGAAATTCTTGATTTTACAGGATGAGGTAATTTTTTCTGAACAACATCGACTCCTAATGGAAGAGGAAGACTTGTTTTATCAGTCCACCATTTACCAAGATCTACAATTAATTCATATCCTTGTTCTTCAAAAGATAACTGACCCTCATGGATAAGAATGCCAGCATCGATTTTTTCTTCTTGTATTGCTTTGGAGATTTGATCAAAAGGAAGAAAAGTAATTCCTTCAGGCTTTTTATTAAACAAATGATAATAGTAGATATTAAACGCTAGAAAAGCAGAAGTGTATTTGCCAGGGAATCCGATATTAGCATTCTCTAATTGAAAGTCTTTATCCTTTTTTTTAATTAGCGTAGGTCCATATCCTTCTCCAAAGCAACCGCCACTTTTCAGAAGATCATATTTATCTGATACATGAGGAAGCATGCTAACAGAGAGTGCAGATACTTGATATACTTCTTCTAATGCTTTTTCATTTAAGTCCTGTATCGTTGTAAGGATATGCTTAAATGTTAAGTTATCTAAGTTGACTTTGTTTTCTGTAAGTCCCCAAAACATATATGCATCATCTGCATCTTTCGTATGTCCGAAATTTATTAAATATGGATCAGTATTCATTATTATTTGTGAGCTCCTGAAAGTGTTTTTTCTGTAATGTTATGATTTGTATTATGAACAGATATCTCGCATTTGGGTAACAATCCTAAATCTGCACCCATCTTAAGGAATAATTTAATGGAATCTATTCCATCATCTCCCATATCCAGAGTTCTATTGTTCACGTACATATCAATGTACTGTTGGCTATTTGTTTTGTCTAAATCCTTAGCAGCTTTTCTTGCAAATTGAAATGCTTCAGATTGGTGTTCTAATCCAAACCTTATGCTCCGATAAATATCTCTGCTAAGTAAATCGATATTTTCTTCTCCTAGATCTGTTTTAACAGCAGTAACACCTAGTGGTAAAGGTAAACCAGTGTTGGTGTACCACCAGGATCCAAGATCTAATAGTTTGAAGAGTTTTTTATTTTGGTATGAAAGTTGCCCTTCATGTATTAGTAGACCTGCATCAACAGAACCAGATGCCACTGCTTCCATAATACGATCAAACTCCATTACTTTATAAATCGGATCATATTTGTCTCCAAATACATCATGAAAATAAAGATTTAAACCTAAATATGCTGATGTTAACGTTCCTGGAATAGCAATGCTAGAGAATGCTAGATCCTTAGGTGAAATGTTGTTTTTGGCAACAATAATAGGTCCATAATTTTCTCCAAACGATGCCCCTTGACGAATAAGAGTATATTTGTCGCTGACATGGGCCAAGGCTTGAGCTGACATACCAGTACATTCCAAGTATCCTTCTAATGCCCACTCATTTAGTGTTTGTATGTCTTTCAAAACATGAACAAAATTCATGGGAGAAATTATTTTCCCGGAAGATAGAGCCCAGAACATAAATTCATCATCGCTGTCTGGACTATGTCCCATTTTAATTTGCATGCTTTTATAATACCTGTCTATATACTGGAAAAAAAAGACGGGTTATCTGAAAGGATATGCCTTTAATATTTGCTAGTTTAAAACTGTGAATTTTTCTATTAACATGATGAATGGTATTCAGTAAATATAATAATTTTTCTGTAGGTACTCTAAAAGAAGAAATTATGAAGAAAATACTATTGAGCCCAACGAAGATCGTAACTTTTCTTGCTTGTAGAGATAAATTTAAGTGGACATATTTAGATAAAAGAGGGAAGTGGTTCTTACGTGCAAAGCACTATTATAGTTTTGGAACAACTCTTCATAGAGTATTAGAAAAATATCATAGTGAAAAATATCCTGAGGTTAAAACAGCAGAACAAGTACTTTCGGATATGGAACAGAATTGGCTTTCAGCAGGTTATTCATGTAGTCAGGAAATGGAAGAGGCTATGATGGAAGCTAGAGAAATATTAACAAATTATGTTACAAAGCAACAAGAAAGAATACGAGATGCTGTTCCTCTATATTTAGAAAAGCAGTTTAAACATGAATATGATGATTTTAATTTAATTGGTAGAGTTGATAGAGTGGACAAACATTCAGATGGAATGTTAGAGATTATTGATTATAAAACGGGTCGCGATACTGTCAGTGAAGAAGATGTCAAAGAAGATGTGTCGATGAGTATTTATCAGTTATTATTGAGAAAACTGTATCCAGAATCAAAAATTATGGCAACCATTATTGCTGTTAAGACAGGTGATGAAGCAAGTTATTCTTTAAACACTGATGAAATGAATGAGTTTGAAAATGATATTAAGTTTATTGCAAATGAGATATTTAAGTTTAATCCTGAAAAATCAGAACCTGAACCTAAACCATTGTGTGAGAATTGTGATTTTAAGCGACTCTGTATTAAATATCCTTCTTTTGTTGAAAAAGCAAGCCTCAACGGAATAAAGGATAAACTTCTACCTGGGAAGCAGATATAATTTTACTAATATTTTTTTGCATGACCGATGGATTTGTCCAGTTGGATTCATTTCCTTTTAATACTTTAAGGGCTGTATTATTTTTAAATACGCTCATGCTATCTATTCTTCCATTTTTCTCATTAGTAGAGTTACGTAGGGTGCTTTGATAATGTGTTATAAGTTCTCTTTTGCTAAGCAACTGAAGGCATTCTATTAGGAGTGTTTTTGATTTTAGTGCATTCTGCTTATTTTGATAAACGGAAACGAGTACTGGCTGAAAAGAATTCTGTTTAAATAAGAACCTTTCTCCAATCAAATAGGTGAGTCCCTTTGTTTCCCTTATGTAATTATAACTAAGGCTGGTTTTCCCTCGGCATAATATGTTATAGCAGTATAGATCTTCTATTTGATTTGAGGTTAACAGCTTGTTTTCTACAGGCATATCTATTATGGAAGAGAAAGATATCAAAGACATCCATCCAGTGATTTGAAATTTACTTATGAATGTATTTATATCGATATTCCAATTGCAAGATGATTTAGAAAGATTTACCGATGGAATATTTATCATATTACTTTTGGGTGAATCAATAGTATGAACACTGCATTTTTTAAAGATTCCTGAGATATATCTATAGAAAGTGTCTGAATTAAAAATGAAGTTCGTTTCTGAAAAATGGATAGGTTGGTTTACTTGATTTAAAGGATTGGAAAGATATTCATTGAGTATAGAAAGAATTTGATTTTTATTTGGTGAATATTTTTCTAAAAGAATTTTTATAAATTTTTTACATTTACTTTCATTGTAATGAGATCTAAAAGATATGGCAACGTGATCTAAATTTAAGACAATGGATATCTGATGGAAGATGTTTTTCCATTCCGATGGAATCATCTCTGTATTTGCTTTGAACAGAGATTGTGATAGTATGTAATTTGAAAGCTCATGTATAGGAGACGACTTTTGGATGGGTATTGTTATTTTGTAAGAATACTCTTTGTTTTCAATTGATATCGTTGGCTTGGTAGTACATGAAAGTACTACAGAAAATATGAACGTAATATATATCATCTGATGAGAAAGACTTTTCATATGCTTATTCCAGACACTCAATATAGATAGATCTTTGTGTAGGAGTATGACTGAACTTGCATAAGTAAGTATTTTCACCTCTCCAGTCGATTAAAATTTCAGGCCATTCTATAAAACAAGCGTGGGTTTCCAAATATTCTTCGATATCTAAATTTTCTACCGTTTGTGTTCTGTATAAATCTGAATGTAATATAGAATAAGAGGTTAAGGGATATAGTTGAATTAAACTATATGTTGGTGAGTTTACAGCTTTAGTCCAACCTGAATTTTCTAAAATCATTCTTACAAAAGTAGTTTTTCCAGAACCTAAATTTCCTTTTAAAAAAAACAGATCACTAGCTTTTATAAATTTAGAGATTTCTTTGCTTAACAAATATAATTGTTTGATATCTGTTATATCAATTTCTTTATTTAGAAGTGTTTTTGGAACCATTTTAAAAAAGAGTACCTTTTTGTTTATGTTTTTAAAAAGCAACATAGTATTCATTAGGTGTTCAGGTGATATATTCTAAGGAATTAAGCTTTGATATTCTGTATTGAACAAGAAAAGGTGGGTGTATTAAAGCCTTGTTGTAGAGATGAGAATGTTATTTACTTAGCGATGCTATACGGAACGCTTTTATATATATAAAATAGAAAAACAGATGGATTGAACTTGTTCTATCATCATAAGAGTAGTACTTTTGGGGAATTTTGTGCAATTATCAGATATAATGTTGAAATTATATGTAATACATGATAGAATCATATTCCAAAGTAAAGCTTTATAGAAATGGATTCTATGAGAGATTATATGGAAGTATTTAAAAAATATATTAGATTTTTCAATTTGTTAAGTGTTTTAGTTTTAACGAGTATAACCAATTCAGAAGAGAGTAAAGTTCTAAATAGTTTTCAAGTGAATGCAGAAAAATGCATGATAGAAACTACTAAAACAGTGATTCCTAAGAATGTAAAATTTTTGGTCAAGAACTCTATACCTTCAGGCAGAGTCGTCTGCAGTGAACCAGGTAAGGATGGATGTATTACAAAGACTTTGCTTGTTACAAAACAAGGTGAAAAGGTTATTTCGAAAGAACTTTTGTCTACAAATACTGTAAAACCAAAGGAAGCAATATACTTTGCAAGTCCTCTAGGATATAAAACGAGTAGAGGGATGTTTAATAGAACAAAGTGTATTACGATGCGAGCTTCTGCATATAGTACAAGTCCTGAAGAGAATGGAGGATATACAACATCTAAAACAGGGCATCCGCTTCATTATGGAATAGCAGCAATTGATCCTAGAGTAATTCCTCTCAATAGTTGGTTGTATGTAGAAGGGTATGGATTAGCACTTGCTTGTGATATCGGTGGAGCTATTAAAGGAGATCGTATAGATTTGTGCCATCAGACAGTGGAGCAGGCTAATCGATATGGTAGAAAAGTCGTTAAAGTTCATATACTCTCTGTACCTCCAGGTGAGAGTTCACTAGACTATGCTAGAATAAAGAGAAAAAATACAAAACATTCTAAACAGCATGGACTCACTACCTCCGGATATAACCAACCCAAATATTCTTAAAAAAACGCTTATAAGTCATGGCCTAGAAGCAAAAAAAAAACTAGGTCAAAATTTTCTTTGTTCTTCTAGCATAGTTCATCAGATAGTCGATCAAATACCCAGTAATGTGCATGTGTTAGAAATTGGTCCTGGACCTGGTGCCCTTACTTCAAAGCTATCTTTAAAGGTGATTTCTACAACCGCAGTAGAATTAGATCCGGTAGCTGTATCTGTATTAAAAGAAACTGCTCCAATGGCAACTGTTATTCATGATGACGTGTTAAATATTCATCTTATAGAGTTGATTCATTCCTTATCAAAACCCATTTGGGTTGTTTCTAATATGCCGTATAATCTTTCAGGTGTATTATTAGAGCGTATAGGTTCTTTATTTATGCATATTGATGGAACAGTTCTCATGATGCAAAAAGAGGTAGGTATACGGATTAAAAATTTGCCTGGAGTTGCGAATAGAGGTTGGCTTTCCGTGTTTCTTCAAGTAAATTGGGATATATCAAAAGTTTGTTCTGTACCACCCTCATCGTTTTATCCCCCACCTAAAATAGATAGTATTGTATTAAAATTTATCCCTAAAAAAGATAGACGAATTGCATGTGAAAATTCTAAAAATTTTTCTACTTTTTTAAAAAAAGCTTTTGCACAACCAAGAAAAAAATTATTAAATAATCTAATAAATTCTGGCTATTTAAATAAAAGCCTTTGGATGGATATTTATACATCTTTGTCCTTTAATGAAAGTGTTCGTGCTCATGAAATATCAAACGATGAATGGATACTTTTGTTCGAATATCTTAGAGAAATGATGAATAGATAATGAATAATCAAGTTCCCGTATCTGATATTTCAAATATATCACTAGAGATTGGATTTGATTTATTTGGTGTCTGTAGTGCTGAGCCCCCTGAAAGTTACTCCGTTTATAAAAAATGGGTGGAGTCTGGATATCATGGAGATATGAAGTTTATGGAGAAATCTATAGACCTTCGTAAATCCCCTGAATTTATTTTAAAAGGGGCTAAGTCTGTGATAGTTGTAGGATTAAATTATTATCAGAAAAATGAGTACAGACAAGGTTATCCATATATCGCAAAATATGCATTAGGAAGAGATTATCATAAAGTTCTTAAAAAAAAACTAATAAAGATTTCAAATATTTTGTCTGAGAGATTTCCAGAGGCTTTATTTAGGCCTTGTGTGGATTCTGTTCCTATTTTAGAAAGAGAATATGCTAAAAGGGCTGGGCTGGGTTGGTATGGTAAGAATACCTGCCTTATTAATACACGCCGAGGAAGTTGGTTTTTTCTAGGTTTACTCTTAACTACATTAGATATTGAAAAATCTCAACCTGCTGTTGGAGGATGTGGTACTTGTAGAAAATGTATCGATGCTTGCCCAACGGGTGCCATTGCTTATGTAGATGGAACTTGGCAAGTAAGAGCTTTGGATTGTATTAGTTATCTAACAATCGAGTATAAAGGGACTATTTCTGAAAGTCTACGAAAAAAAATAGGTAAATGGACCGTTGGTTGTGATATTTGCCAAGACGTCTGTCCCTTTAATCAACCTCGTTCTCATCAACCTTTGAGATCACCAGTAACCAAGGAGTATGATTTTCTAAATAAGCGTGTGTGGCCTTCACTGGTGGACATTTATCGTATGTCATATGAAGATTGGGATGGCCTTACACAAGGTTCGCCTGTTCGTAGAGTGGGCTATGAGTGTTTAAAACGGAATGCTGAAATTAATATTGATAATGAACGGGAGAAATAAAGACAAACTTATTTTTGCATCTGGATATTGCTTGAAATAAAGAGTCGGTTTTTACAATTTGTTCTTTTCTACTTTGGATAAAAATTCACCTGCTTGGCAGAGTGCTTTATATCGATGGCTAATAGTGTTTTTAATGTCTGGATTTAATTCTGCCATTGTACAGTTGTACTTGCTGAGAAAGAATACGGGATCAAATCCAAATCCATGTATTCCAGAAGGCTGATGAGCAATAGATCCAGCGCATGTCCCACTAAATAATTCTACACCTGATTCACGAGATAATTTAACAGCCATAATACATCTATACTGCGCAGACCTATTTGCATTCTCTGTATCCTTCAAAAGTTCTAATAGCAATTTAATTTTTTCTGTAAAACCAAGTTGTTCACCGCCAAATCTTTTGCTATATACACCAGGTGCGCCTCCTAGAGCATCTACTTCAAGGCCACCATCATCTGCAATGCAGGGAAGCCCAGTGTAATTAAACGCTGACTCAACTTTTATAATGGCATTATCTTCCATGGTGGTGCCAATCTCTTCTGGTTCGGGATAATAGGGATAGTGATTAAGATCCAATAGAGTGAATGAAGGTAGAAGCTTTTCAAGTATAGCCTTCATTTCTATAGATTTCCCTTTATTGTGTGTAGCTAGAACAAGTTTCATATATTGGCATAATTATGTTACCCTGTGAAATGCAAAACCTAAATTACTATCATAAGCATTGTATGGTGTGAGTGTGTTTGCTAGGGTGTTATGTTGGTGAAAACAAGGTTGAAATGACCATATTATCTTGTCGAGGATGTAATCTGTTGACTCGGGTATGCCTCGTCTTCATTTAAAAATTAAAAAATCAAAGAATGAAGACCGCTCAAAACCCATCAGAAAGTATTTTTTTATTCTTTATTATTATTATTTAGCATCAGAGTGGCTCCTTGAATGAAAAGCATTGACATAAGAACAGTATTACTAATTTAGAGCTTCTAAGGTTAATAGATAATGTTCCTCTAACTCGATTCGTTTTTTGAATAGAGTAGTAGCAGAATGTAAGTAGCTAAGTGCAGATGCAAACATTCCTTCATTATAACTTGGAATATCGGATAATAAATCTTCTTGTAATTTATGTATTTCTGAATATTCAGAAGAGGTTGATCCTGTATTTTGTTCAGGTTCTATCTTATCAAATGCTTGGATTGGATTGGTAAGCAAAATAATAGATTTATCCAGCTTAGGAAGAGTGTATATACCATTTTGACAATTATTCCAGCTAAATTCAAAATAAGATTTTCTTGAAGTTTTCAATCCTCTTCTTTCTCCGTTTGATAATCTGCTAATTCCGTTACAGTGGACATAAAATTTATTTTCTTCAGGAATGTTGACAAATTTATAATCGATCTCCCAATTTCTAGAAGTAGGTAAATTTGATTTAATGGTTTGAATTCCGAGGTCAGAACAGGTATCTTTCGTATCAATAATGGAAGTGCGTTGATGCATTACACCATTACAGGTTGTATATTTCGGAAAACCTTCTAAAAAGGTATTGAGAAGTAGGGGGATGGAAAAAGTAGATTCATATGATTCTATGGAATCGATAGATCCATCGTCGTTAAACATGATTTTTCCGACTTGTCTAAAAGAGTTTCTATCTCTGTTGGAATAGGAATAAAGTACCTCGTTTTTCCAATCTTTGTTTGGGTTTAAATCTTCTTTTAGATATCCATTCCAGATACGACTTCTATCTCCACTTTCTTTTAGATTGGAAATATATTGTACTTTGTATAAGGTTGTAGATTTCTGGTCTAATAATGAGAATCTTGGATAAAATCGGTAGCCATAGCTGTTCGAGATCGACTTTTCCTGCTTGGCATGTTTTGTGGGCCGAATAGTCGTAGCTTTATCTGAAGCTCCAAATGATACTTGAGCGAATAGAATAAATGAAAATACTGAATAAATTCTTAACATATTAGTTTTATTATATTTCTATATTTATATATAGAACTTATGGTTTAGGGATTTATGTCCATGTAGTAATACTAGAAGATTAGCGATTTAAGTAAAAATATGATCGATGCAAACTTGTTTTTAGTTTAAAATTTAGCATTAAAGGGTTCAAATAAGTTTTTTTTATCAAAATAAATGGCATGATACAAGACATTTCTTCCAGATCTAATATCTTTTCTTAAATATTTGTCTTTAAGGAACTCACCATTCAATCCTATATAATCTTGTTGGAATGGATTACTGCAGCGTGGATCATACAGGAGTTCTAAGACATAATTTTCTGTTAAAAGCGGATAGAATGTAGGATCTTTACTCATATTTATACGGAATTTAAATTTACCATTTCTGATATATGCAGTATCTTGGTAGTATGTTAGATTATAGTTAGGTTCGATCTGTACAGTACTTAAAGAATCCCAGTTTAGGCTAGCAGGATTTGAAAAAGAAGGATTGATTTCTCTAAAAATAATCTTGATTCTATCGGCTTCAAGGCCTGTATCACACACACCATCGATTTCAATTATTTTGGGTTTAACTGTTTTAACTACCCCAGATAGATTAGGTTTTATGGATGTATTTCCTTTATAGGTTCGATATGCACTTCTTGTAAGAAGTGTATTTAAGTTATGGTCTAATATTTCATGTCTACTAAAATCAGTAGTTGCTGTTTCTTTTTTGAATTTGTATAAGGTTTCTATTGCATGATCAATCTGATTGTTTTTAACCATGGCATGTGCCAACATGTTTTTTCTACTCGGGAGAATATCTTTTTTCTCTGTAGCCTTTTGAAACCATTTAACAGCATTTTCATGAAAATCATCAATTTTGTGATACCATTGCCATCCTAACTCAAAAAAAACATCAGAATGGTTTGGGTTTTTTTCAGTACCTTCTTTACCAAGTGCTAATGCAAGAGGAATATATCTTTTATCTGACTTGTGAAATGAATCCGTGAAATTATATGACATATGCCACATGCCAACTGTGTAGAGTTCAGTATTGTGTGGATCGAGAAGAATAGATAGTCGCATTAACGGTAAAACCGCGTCATAATTTCCTTCGTGAAAAAATTCATCTGCTCTAATCCAAAGTAGGCCAGAAAGGAATTCAGTAAAGCCTGTAAAAGAGAGGATTAATTGATCAGGATTAAGGCCAATGGGTTCCCATTTTTTTTCAACATAAATGTTATTTTTCCATTCTGGATAGATGTATTTGTTCTGAATATATGCTTGAAGCAAAAAGAGAATACCTAGTAGAGTGATTATTCCAGAGAAGAGTATTTTTTTTTTCATAATTCACGCCTATCAAAAATTATCTTTCCAAGAATAAGTAAGATCGACATATATACTATTGTATAAGATACTGAAGAGACCCAATATAATGTTGGATTAACAAGTTGATGTTCCGGATGAATAATACTGTTTTGAATGTTATAATGAGAGAAGTTAGGCATGCATGCTTGAATTACAGTAAAGAGCATCTTTAGTATCTTAGGAGTGTGATCACGTTCTAAAGATGTTATTAGAGGGTTCATAATCGATCCTAAAAAATAAATTCCTCCGGATAAGAAAAAGTTTAATACTGGAGACAGAAAAGTGGAAAAAAAGAAAGATAAACAAGTGAGTAAGGATGCTTGTGCAATATACATACATACTCCTTGAGACATGAGAGGAATGGATTTTATCCAGAGTTCTTTTTGCCAGAGAATCGGTAGTAAAAAGAGAATGCTGGACATCAGAGCTATGACTAGTGAAATAGTGGCCCATATCCCAATAAATTTCCCTAAGAAAAATTGAGTTCTTGATACTGGTTTAGAAATAATAAGATAAATAGTTTTCTGTTCAATTTCGTTTGGTAATGATGTGCTTGGAAGAATAATCGATAGAATGATAGCAGTAATTTGTATAATACCCAGCGTGATACTAGTGAGCGTTGTATGCTCTTGTCTGGTTGAAAGTACGCCTAAGGCAGGAGTAATAATCATAAATAATAGGGCAATGAAAATGGTTATTAAGAAAGTTTTCTTATTAACTATTTCCTGAATAGTTGCCCTAGATATAACGAGTGAGTTTTTCATCTTTTATGAATTTTGTTGAGTGACAAAATTTAATTTCAGATCTTTTAACATATTTTGAAGTAGATTTTTTTCTTCGTTGGATAGTAAATCCTGATATACTTCAGAAAGTTTGTTAGCTGCATCAATTGCAAGCTTAGCTTGTTCAAGATCTTTTTGTATGGTATTTGTTATGGAATCAGGTTGTAAACCCATTTTCTGCCACGCTACTACAGCTATTTGTTGCGTCATAACCATAAGAACATGTTTTGTGTCTAATGGTTTTTGATTTTCTGCACTTTGTTCTGTTTGTTTTTCATTAATTACTTGATCCATATAAATTAGTTTAACCTTTTTCTCTATATTCTATGAAGACTTCATTTGTTCATTTACAAATAATGAGTGCAAGAAGATTTCAAGAAAGATGTAGGAATAGTGGTGTTTTTAGTATTTACAAGTGTTTGGGGATCTTTATACATTTGAAAGTTAATTCAATACTATTGACAAAAGATGAAGTTCCAGGTAAGTTTTAGATAGGATTTATTTCTATTTCTGTTATTGCTATTCAATTATTGACAATTGACTGGAGGCATTTTGTATAGATTATTTACATGTTTAACATTTTCATTCATACTATTAATTTCATCTAATTTTCATATTTTTTCATCTCAGACAATAAAAAATCATCATGGTAGTGGTGAAAAAAAGATCTCATACACTATTAATGAGAAAGATAACGATTACACAATTGCTAGAAAATTTGGAATGAGATTGAATCGATTGCACCAGCTGAATCCAACTGTAAACTGGAATCGATTAATGCCAGGGCGCACGGTATATGTTATTGAAAGCATAGATAATGTTCATGGCGCATCAGAAAATAATAAAGTTAATGAAAGTAGTGTTCAACTAAAACAATACACAGTTGTTAAAGGAGATAATGATTGGGATCTTGCAAGAAAGCATGGCATTACTTTAGAAGAATTATATCGATTAAATCCTGATATCAATTGGGATTGTTTGCAAGAAGGAGAGAAGATATTCTTTCCGAAATGTTCAAATATTTCTTCGCAATCTTCCGATGTAAAAACCAAAGATATAAAAACCAAAGATGTGAAAACCAAAGAAGGTGCATCAGAAAAGCAGAATTTAAAGATTTCAAGTCCATTAAATATGCATGTAGAGCATGTTAAAGTTGTTTCTGATGATGTGAATATCCGGGTTTCATCAAACACTCATAGTACTAAAATCGGAATGGCAACTCTAGGGGAAGTCTTTAGAGTGATTGAATCGAAAAATGACTGGTGCTTACTAGAAAATAATAAAAGTAAGGGATGGGTTTCATCCAGATTTTTAACACCTACATCCGAACAGATTGCTAAAAGTAATACACTTGTTGCATCTAATAACAAAAATAAAAAAGGTCAAGGTTATTCTAGACAACAAGATTTAGATAAATTAGACAAAGCCTCGGGGATGACTTCACAAGCTGATGATGTTTTACTACAGAATGCTAGAGAGTACTTGGGGGTTCGCTATAGACTCTGTGGAACGTCTCGATCTGGAATTGACTGTTCTGGGTTTACTGCTGCAGTTTATGCTAAGCATGGTGTTAACCTACCTCATTCTTCTAGAGAACAAGCATCTTATGGAAAGCATATCGAAAAGAAAGATTTACAAAAAGGAGATCTTGTTTTTTTTGGTAAAGGTCAGAAAGTTAAGCGGATTAATCACGTTGGTATATATATTGGTGATGGTCAATTTATTCATGCAAGCAGTGGACGCGGCCGGGTAACAGTAAGTGGTTTAAATGAAAACTATTATATGAGAACTTATGCCGGTGCAAGAAGACTTATGAGTGTTAACTAAAATAGTTATTGAATACAACTAGAGAGTTCACACAGCATGGTTTTCAATATTTGAGTCACAATGATGGAAGGATTATTTTAATTCAGGTTATTTTATTATGAGTCAGGTTATAGATAAAAGTGGGGCACATTTATTACCCCAATGGTATTTAGTTCTACTAAGTACATATGGTTGTGGTTTTAATGCTATTTGGGGAGCTTTATTAACCGTTGGTTTTGCTACTCATGCTGAGGTGTTAAGTTTAGCAATAGGTTGTGATACGGCAAAGTTAATTGGATATACCATGGGGGCTGGTGCAATATGGGCTACGGTAGTTCCTCTGATAGCAGGTGGATTAAGTGATAGATGTAAATCTAAGTGGGGCAAAAGAAAGCCTTATATGTTTTATGGTACGGTTATCGCTTTATTAGGATTAGGGATGATGAGTAATAGTGCATTAACCGATAGTCTTCTCTTTTTTGTACTAGGATTTGTCTGTTTACAGCTTGGTATGAATACAGCATCCGGTGCCTATTTAGGAATTATTCCCGATCAGGTTCCAGATGATCAGAAAGGAGCTGCCAGTGGATATATGAATTTTATGAACCTTTTAGGAGTGGTTTCTGGAGTCCTTATTTCTGGTGCATTTTTAAGTAATTTGGATAAAGCAAACCCTTTAATTAAAACTCAATTATTGTATATGTATATTGGAATAGGAATGGTTCTTTCTATTACATTAATACTTACAATGCTATTTATGAAAGATACGCCTAGTGAAATCGAAGCTCCATTTAATATTCGTGAATATGTAAAATCAATATGGATTAGCCCTAAAGATCATCCTAATTTTGCATGGGTTTGGATAACAAGATTTATGGTTATGCTAGGATTTTATTCTTTGGCTCCCTATTTAAAGTTGTATCTGGCTGATGTAATTCATTTAAAAGATACCGTGACACCCCTTCAAACATTAATGGTATTAATCATCGGAGGGCAGGCAATAAGTAGCATCATTTCTGGATTTTTATCAGATAAGGTTGGAAGGATTAACATGTTATATGTTTCTAACACGTTAATCGCATTTTTTACCTTAGCATTTGTTTTTTGTGAAAACCTAACGCATGTATTTATTGTAGGTTTACTCTTTGGTCTGTTTTATGGAGTTTATACTACCGTGGACTGGGCTCTTGGAACCAGTGTTCTGCCAACCAAGACAAATAGCGGTAAAGAAATGGCTGTGTGGCATGTTGCTATTACTTTGCCTCAGGCCATTGGAGCACCTATTGCCGGGTTTATGTTAGGTTTACCAGGAAAAGAGTTTATTGATGGAGCAACACAATATACTTACATGGGATATGTTATGTTAATGGGATGTTCTGCTTTGTATTTTTTACTAGGTGCCGTTGGACTTAAATTTATAAAAGGCATTAGATAGCTTTATTTTTATATACAGTGCTATTTTATTAATATTTTTTAGAAATATCTTTAATAGAGGTCTTTTCTGAAATTATCTAGAGCACTGTATGTATTGATATAATTAACATATGAAGATAGTCTATAAAGCTTTATTAAATATATATATTTTATTAATATTATTCAATTCAGTTCTAATCGCTTATCCTTGTTTCTGTATTTCTAAGAAAAACATAAAGTTTGATGAAGATATTGATCAAATTATTGAGAAATTAAAAAATACATCGAGTATATCGAATAAGTTACAATACTTACATGTTATTTTGCAGCTTCATCCCAAAAAAAAATGTATAAGGCAAATAAGTGATCCAAAATATTGGGAAAACACAGCAGTAGATCTCGATGTTTTTATGGTATTCAGGGATCTTGTTTGTAGATGTAAGCATTTAACAAAAGATCCTGATTTTACAATAGGTATTAGTAAATTTCACTTTAATCGAGAAATGACTAGTACTGAATTTGAAAATTATGGTTCATATGCTTATTTTGAAAAATATCCCCATCGAGATAATATAGTGGGTCTATATTTAAATGAAATTATTATTAGTGTTTGGGATTGGAATATATGTCTATGTATTAATAAAACTTGGAAAGACAATTTAAAAAAAATTGTCTTATGCGGAGCGCTAAATCGAAGACCTTTTGGTGCCCTTCATAGGATTTTAACCAGTGATATCACTGAGCTCGATATTTCTGGGCGTGAGGTAGCTGAATATGATTACGGACTAGTAAGTTACATTGCTTCACTGCAAGATCTAAAACGACTTCATATGCAAAGAGTTAAGCTCTTTAGAGAAGTGTGGAAGATGTTACTCTGTTCAATGCCGAAAAATATAGAATATCTTGATTTTAGCAATAGTAATTATCAAGGAGTTCTTGTTGATAATATAGCTAATTGTACAGAACTAAAGGGGATTGATTTAAGTTACTGCATATTTGATGATCCCAAAAATTGGGATGAATTATTAGAGAACCTTCCTATTTCTATAGAAGTTATTAATTTAGATCATTCGAATTGGAATGGGAATGGAATGATTTATTTAAGTAAATTTTGTAATTTACGAGAAATTTATTTACCTGCAGATTTTAATTTAGATCAGATCGTTTTAGATTGTACCAATAGATTTCTTTCTCCAGAAAAAATAGAGTGATTAAGTTTTAATACATTTCAGAACTTACCAAGTGTTGTTCTTTTTAGATAAGATGTTTAATAATCAAAAACTATACTTGGAATGGTTGCTTAGATATATCTGAATATAAAATTACGTGCTTATATTAAGTAGAATAGGTCCTACAAAAGGCCAAGTATTTCTACAAGGGTAAATTAAAATATAAAGTTTTTAGATTTTAACCACATACTAGTATTGTGATGTGGAGAATAAAAACTTTATTTGCTATCGTAGTATCAATACAATTCTTTTTTAATAATTCTATTGGGTTTGGCATGTGTGGATGTAAGTCTTTTAAAAAGGCACCAAACATGAATTTTTTAGAAAGGAAAGAAAATGTGTATGAATCTTTTAAAAAAGATCTTGTAGAATGCAGCGATACTCGAGATTTTATTATATTATTAGATGATTATCTTTCTTTTTATAATGAACCGAAAATAATCGAATATCTAAATACTTCAGATCCTTGGAAAGATAGGATTATTAAACCGGACGATTTTGAAAAATTGTTTGAATTAAAAGCTTTAATTGCCGAGAAGTATCGGATGCCAGAATTTCAATTTAATATATCTAATATAAAGTTTAACAGAGGTTTAAATGATTCCGAACTTTGCTTATTTGCTTCAGAACAAAGTCCAGAAAAAGAATTGATTTATGAAAAATGTATAAATGGAAAGAGTGTTCATACTATTATTCTTAAAATCATAGATAGATCCATTTTTCAATTTTTTAATTTTTTAGATATTCATTGCTTAGATAAGTTTGTTCTAAAAGACGAGAGCCAGAAGAATGGGAGTATTTGGAGTTTGTTTGAGTATCAGATAAACGTTTCAGAGGTAGATCTAAGCGAATATAGGAGTCAAGGAAATGATGATGTATTAGAGCAGATTTTAGGAAAATTAACTGGTTTAAAAAGTATTTGCTTACACAAAGTTAATTTATTACCTAAAGAATGGGTGAGAGTCTTAGAACAATTGCCAGAATCTATCGAAGTGCTAGATTTATCTAAAAGCAATTATAATGGTGAAAATATAAGTTCCTTTAAAAGGTTTTCAAATTTAAAATCAATAAAATTAGATCATCTTTATTTCGAAGACATAGAGAATTGGAATCATCTAATAGGTTCATTTCATGATTCATTGAAAAGTATATATTTGCAAAAAACCAATTGGAATGGTTCTGGCATAGACACGTTGTTAAATAAATACAGAATGAAAAAGGTTTATTTGGCACCTTCTAGTGGTATGGAACCATTGAATGATTATTTAAAAGTAAATCCTTCAGAAGAGCTAGAAGAGCTGGTGTTAAAAAATGTTTCTGTTAATGTGGATATGTTAGATTTAAGTAGATGTATAAACTTAAAAAAAATAGTATGGAGCTTACCGCTGCCTAGTAATTATACTGGCTGGGGTGATTGTATACATGCTTTCCCTAAGTCTCTTGAAAAAATTTCTTTGGGAGGTTCAGACTATGATGGTTCATCTCCAGATGTATTTAGATCATTTAAACATTTGGTTTATTTAAAGCTTAGAAAGTGCCCTATTTCTGAAGTATCTAGTTGGAAAAGAATTTTCTCTTTATTGCCAGATTCGGTGGATTTATTTGTAGTAGATAATTTAGATTTTCTCGTTCCATATAACCTAGAAGTATGCAAGAAAAATATTCGGATAGCAATGCCGAATTCTTCTCATAATTATAATATTAATGACCATAGCCAAGGATACATTTCAATCAGTGGAAGAGGTGTAAAGGTATTAAGTGGTTCTGGATTTATGGGTGATACTCCAGAAGATTCGGATGACTCTAGCAGTACTTCTGCTTAAGATGATGATTGTTTCAGCGAAGTAAGTGAATAGGTCGATTCGATGGATGATTATAGTGATGTAAGTGATTTAAGAATGACTGATTGCTTGCAAGAAGATGTTCAGAGAAGTGCTGAATAGTTATGATAGAAAAGTGATAGGTTGAAAATATGGATAGTATGTGGAAAAAGATGATTTATTATTTTGTTGAGAAGATAATGATGGCTTCGCTCATACTGAGTGTTTCTATAGGAATAAGAGCTGTGGAAGATACTACACCTATCTATTCCAATGAAATCTGTGAAAAAGTTATTCAGGATTATTTAAAGGATACACAAACAGTTTTCATGAATGATGGGATGGATGGAGTTTATGTTATAGATCGTATTTACATACTCCTTGATAAAGCTCCAGAAAAAATAGATATAGAATGGATACTTTCGCTTTCAATATGGAATTATACTATTTACAGCAAGGAAACAGTTCCGCAGCTTATAAAAATAACAGAAAAAATTAGAATCCACTTAGGCGATTCTTCATACTGTTTACCTATAAAGTATTTATATTTATGTTTTGATGCTGACTTGGATAAGGATGCGATATTAACAAAAAATATTCAAGAATACTTTGTATATTTAAATTTTGTAGGTATTGATTTTCGGCACTTTGGAACGGAAAATACAACTACTAATGTCAGAAGTTATAGCCCTTTTACTAATAGATATGAGATCAACTATACAAAAATAGTGGATGTTAAGGAGTACTTATATTTATTAGAGCAATTGTTTTCGAATATGAAATCTTTAGAAGCTTTAACTTTAACTGGTGGATTTTTTAAATGTTGTAAATTAAGCAATATTATCAAATATTTACCCAATACTGTTGAAAAATTCTACTTAGGATCCTTTAGCATTAATGACTTCAGATATGGAGACGATAACCATTACTCTGGATTCCAGGGTAGTAATCTATTACTGGGTAAATGTGATTTCAGCTGTTTAGTTCATCAGAAAGAATTTTTTTTAGAATTTACATCAGTGAAAGATAAAGAAAATTTTCCTCAGTTAGTAGCTAATTTACCTGAATCTTTAGAAAAGTTAAGGATAAAAGGGGGATATAGATATTATTCTAGACCTAGTAATAAAGTGTTAGCCCTTGGTTTGAATTATATTGCTAGACTAAAGAACTTAAAATGCTTAATACTAGAAGAGATAAGTTCGACACCATCTGACTGGGGTTTATTATTCGAAGGTATCCCTACATTATTGGATACATTAATTATAAAAAAATGTAATTACAAAGGAGAGCGGGGCAAAAATTTAATACAATGTATCGATCTTGATACCCTTGAAATATCCACATGTTGTTTTAACGATAGTTGTGCTTGGAATGGATTAATAAGGTATCTTCCAAAAAAGTTAACTACTGTAATATTTACAGAATCTGATTATCATGGAGAGAGTATTGAAGAATTTAAGAGTTGTCAGAATATAGAAATATTGAACTTGTACAACTGCCTATTATCGGAAATAAATTCTTCTAGATTATTTGCATCTTTGCCTTCAAGTTTAGAAATATTAAATATTTCTAATATTCAAACTAAGGAATTAGATGTTCAAAATTTAAAAAACTTTAAAAATTTAAAACAGTTTTATGCTGCAGGGTGCTTTATTGGTGGGCATGTTTCTAAAATAATTTGGAACGATTTTTTTTGTTCGTTACCAGCTTCTCTAGAAGTATTTGAATTTACTATGAATGATTATTCTTGGGAAGGAGTTGAAAGGTTTAAGGAACTAGGAAATTTAGAGATATTAAATGTTAATACAAATCGTTTTCTGACCAGAGAGTCTTGCAAAGAGTGGACAAGACTCTTGGAGAACCTGAACCCAAATTTGGAAGTATTAAATTTGTCCTGGACCAAATATCCCGGAGTAGCTGCCGAAAATTTAAAGAAACTGACTAAATTAGTATATATAAATTTTGAATGTTGCAAGATGAGTCAAGCTAAGTGGGACAATGTGATATATAATCTTCCAGATAATATTGAAGTTATTGTTTTAAGTGGAACGTGTTGCAGCCCAGATAGTTTGCAAGCATTAATGAAATACTCCAACTTAAAGAAATTATATATAAGTAAGAGAATGGATATAAAATTAAATTTTGAAAAGATAAAGAAGGAACTGATAAAGCGAGGAGTTGAAATATTTTATGATTGAATGGAATATATAAAGCATGAAAAAACATAACAGGGTATGATCAGGTTGTTGAATCTTGATCTTAAAGGTGTTTTTCATGAAGTTAGATTGTCAAGAAAAAAAACGGATGTCGAATCATTGCGATAACAATGAGTTAGCGATGCAGGAGGCCTCAGAGTTAATTCAAACGTGTTATGAACATGTTAAAGAAGAAAATTATTTAGAAGCTTATTTTATTTTCTCCATGGCAAAGGAAAAATATCCTTCCGATCCTATCATTAAAGCTTTTTCAGATGATATTCTAGTGATTCTTCAGGATAAGTTAAAAAATAAGCAAATAATTAAGTCTTACAAGCGTTTAAAATACTATCCACTTATGGGTTCTATTTTTTCAGTCCTATTATTTTTGATAATCTCTTTCTTTTTTTTAAAAGAATCTAACTTATTATATTTTAATACTGATCCAAATATTAATAATGCAGAATTAGTAGAATATTATGCTTCTAAAGATTTTTTATTAGATAAATATTCTACAGTAAAGAATGTCAAGAAAGAAGGGTTCATTCCTGAGAATAATTTAGATGAGCAGATTGAAAAGTTATCTAGTGTAAACAATAATATTCTGGAAAATTCTGAAAATGGTGCTAATCTGTTAGGAAGTGGAGATGACGGTTTAATTCCTGTAGAGTTAAATTTAAAGAATTCACATACGATAAATAATTTATCACTAGAAGATGAAAATATACGTAGTGATTCAAATGTTGATAATAGAGAAGTGGTTGATATTCAATCCATAAACAATCATGATGATCATGATACTAATTCTGTTAAGATATATAAAAATGCAGAGAATTTATATGAAAATGGTTTGTATCAAGATGCATCGGATCTGTATGAGCAGTTTTTAGCTGATGAAAAAATGTATGCAGGCACGATGTATGTAAATGCGCTCTATCATTATGCTGATATTAAAAGTAGATTAAAAGATTATAGGCACTCATTAAAATTAGCCCATAAAGCGGTCCAACTTGTGGAATCTTTGCTGAAGAGAAATGAGAATAATATAGAATATATCAAATTATGGGAGAAGTCTAAAACTCTTAGGGATAATGTATTAATCAATCTGAATTCTTAACATATTAAAAAGGTTTCTGTATATACTACATATAGTAGTAATGGAAGATAATTCATTTTTAAACTTGTTGTTTAGCTTGCTTTTAGTAGCAGGTAGTTTCTTTTTTGTAGCCGCAGAATATGGGCTTATAGGGGTTAGGAAAGGTAGAATTGATACTTTAGCCAAAAAGGGATCAAAATCTGCAACTGTTCTTAGTAAAGCAATAGATGATTTAAGTACTTATATCGCAGGTATACAGATTGCTATTACAATGATAGGGATCGGTATTGGTGCAATCACGGAACCTTTTATTAGTCATTTTATTTCTAATTTTGTAAATGGGTATATAGAAAAACCTATAAGTGTCGTTATTTCTGTCTTTGTATCGACATTTTTTATTGTTATTTTTGTTGTTATTTTTGGAGAACTTGTTCCTAAATATATAACTCTAAAATTTGCTGAACCTATGGCTCTGACCTTAATAAGACCATTAAGGTTATGTATATTGATTTTAAAGCCTTTAATCTGGTTTGTGCGCCATGTTGGTGGCCTTATTCTTACACCGTTTGGAGTAGATATCAGTAAATTTGAGAGAGAAACATTGTCCAAAGAAGAAATCGCGATGCTGATTAAAACAAGTGGCAGTGAGGGGATTTTTGAAGAGGAACATGCCCAGATGGTGGCTAAAGCTCTTAAGTTAGATAAATTAGATGCTGCTGATTTGATGTTGCATCGGTTGGATATGAAGTGGCTAGATGTTTCTACTCCTAAAGAAAAACTTTTTAAGAAATTAGCTCAAATTCCTCATACACGAATTCCGGTATGTGATGGTGATATTGACAATACTATTGGCATCTTGTATCTTCCAGATATTCCAAAGTATTATGATAATCCAGATTTTGAACTTAAAGCTATACTGCATCCTGTTGTTGTTATTCCAGAAAATTTACGATTTAGTAAATTGCTAGCTAGAATGAGAGAGAATAAATCACAAATTCTTATTGTTGTCGATGAGTACGGTGGAACAAGTGGAATGATTACTCTCGAAGATGTTATTGAAGAAGTATTTGGTGAGTTCCAAGATCAATTAGAAAGTGAACGTCCTACAATTGAATGGGTTGCATCAAACCGTATATCTGCACGTGCAGAAGTAAGATATGATGAAGTTTTAGATTTTCTTGGTTTAGAAGTAGATGATCCTACGACAGATTCTCTTGCAAATATAGTAATGGAAAGATTGAGACATATTCCTGTTACTGGTGATTCTATTGTAACTGAATTAGGGCTAGTACGTATTGAAAATATGGCACGGACTAGGATTACTAGGGTATCTATTATTTTGGAAGAATCCTATTTGAAAATCGTAAAGAAAACTAAAAAATGATTTTTATGAATGATTTTTATGATAGACAGATAGATAGATAGATAGATAGATAGATAGATAGGCTATTAAATCGAAATGGGATCATCGGAATATTAGATTTTTCTATTATAATGGTTCATAGTATTATCTAAAGTATCTAGGATAAAACTGCATGTAGCATCTCGACTTAGCTTGACGGTATCATCTACAATTTTAAGCTCATCTCGTTGAAATTTATTTAAGACATAATCCGATATTTCTTCATCTCCTGGTTTTCCGATACCAAATCTTAATCTAGGATATTCTTTGGTTCCCAGAGATTGCGATATAGATTTATGTCCGTTATGCCCCCCAGGTCCTCCTGATGGTCGTATACGGATATTTCCTAATTCTAAATCTAGGTCATCAGCAATCACGAGTATGTTTTCTAATGGAATCTTATAATACTTTATAATTTGCGATACACATTGTCCCGATCGGTTCATATATGTCATAGGTTTAACAAGAAAGACTTTTTTGTCTTCTACAGTGCCTTTACCAATGACTCCTTGAAATTTTCTTTCTTTAAGTCCTATTCCAAGTTCGATAGACAAGCTTTCAATTACCGCAAAACCGATATTATGTCGTGTTCCAACATATTCGGGCCCTGGATTTCCAAGTCCGATAATTGCATAACTGTTTTCATCTAATTTATTTTTCCAAAACCACATATGACGTTTAATATACTCACGAGGGAATAATATTAAGTTGAAGTAACCATAAAATCAATATCCCTAAAATAATACGATACCAAATAAATATCCGTAAAGAGTTTTTTCGTAGATATCCAAGAAAAATATCTAACATGATATATCCTACGATGCCTGCTGTAAGGGTACCTGCTAATAGTGGCATCGGAGATGTCTGTAATATATCTTCCGAATGGTTTTTAATGCAATAAAGACCTGATCCTAACACGGATGGCAAGCTGAGTAAAAAGGAATAGGTTGCTGCAGTTTCTCTGTTATATCCTGTAAGGAGAGCAGCGCATATTGTTGAACCACTTCTGCTTGAGCCAGGTATAAGAGCTAGGCATTGAAAAAGACCAATGATAAACCCGTCTCGTTTACTTATTTTTTTCAGATCTTTTTTCTTCTTACTTATTTTTTCCGTATATTGCATAAATAGAGCAAGCATAATCATACTGGCTGCAACTATATATTGAGAACGTAGATGGTTTTCTATATATGTTTTGGATAACAAACCAATGATGACAATAGGAAAAGTTCCATATATAATAGACCATGATAATTTGGTATAAACGGTGTAATGTTTTCCTAGAGTGAAAATGCTTTTTATCCAGCTGGAAAAAAGAACGATTACTTCATGTCGGAAGTAGATTAAGGTTGATAAGAATGTACCAAGTTGAATGATTCCTGTAAAACCCGCTCCAGGATCGTTCCAGCCGAGCAATGAAGGAATGATTCTCATATGAGCTGAGCTGCTGATAGGAAGAAATTCGGTTAGTCCTTGTATTAGACCTATGATTATTGCTTGGAAGGTATCCATAATTCCTCTTTAGGAGAATCTATATTCAGATATTTTAGCAGTAAATACCGGATTCTTGCTGCTGCTCTTCCATCACCATAAGGGGTGGAAGCATTGGACATTTTTGTATATGCTGATTCTGAATCTAAAAGATAAGAGGTTTCTCTAAAAATTACTTCTTCATCTGTTCCTATTAAGCGTGCATTGCCTGTATACAGGCCTTCCGGTCTTTCTGTTTTTTCTCTAAGAACAAGCACGGGAATTCCAAAAGAAGGTGCTTCTTCTTGTATTCCACCTGAATCTGTTAATATCAGAGAACTCCTCTGCATAAGTTTTACAAAATGGCAGTAATCTGGAGCATCTATTAGATCCACATTCGGATGATTTTCTAGATATGGTGAAATAGTTTCTCGAATTTCTGGATTAGGATGCAAACAGATTACAATACGCATTTGCATATATTTTTTCGATAGAGAAGATAAAGCTTTAGCTATATTTATTTGTGATTGTCCCCAATTTTCACGTCTATGAGTTGTGACTAGAATAATTTTTTCTTTTGAATCTTGATACCATGATTGGGGTGTTTTTTCAGCAATATGCTGAACCGCATCGATACCAGTATTTCCAGTAACAAAAATATTATTAGGATGTATGCGTTCGGTTAATAAATGGTGTTTTGCAGCGTCTGTGGGTGCGTAATGATGTGTGGTTATTAAGCTTGTTGCTCTCCGGTTGAATTCTTCAGGAAAAGGTTCTTGGATGGAGTTTGTCCTTAAGCCAGCTTCTACATGCATAAAAGGTATCTTGTTGTAAAATGCTGCCAAAGAACTTACAAATGTTGTGGTAGTATCACCCTGAGCAACAATGACGGATGGCTTAATGTTTTGGATAGTATCTTGGATTCCAAGAATGCATTTAGATGTTATTGAACTTAAACTTTGTTTTGATGACATGATCTTGAGATCATCATCAAGTTTTAATCCAAAGACATCTAAGCTTTTTTTAAGAATAGAACCATGTTGTCCAGTAGATAACAAGAACGAATCAATGAGATGACTGAATTTTTTTAACTCGATAACAATTGGTGCAATTTTTATAGCATCAGGTCTTGTACCGCATATAAATAAAACTTTTGGAACTGTCAGAATGTTATAACCTACCTTGTAGATAGATTACCATGCCTACAAGAGATAAGCATAGAATTAATGATGTAAAACAGAGTAAAAAAGTTGTTTGTGTATGACTTAATCCTTTCTGGATAAGGATATGATGGATATGTCTTTTATCAGCTTGCATAATAGGTTGTCTAGATAAAACCCTTCTTACAATGACGTTAAAGATATCAAAAATTTGTACTCCGAATAGAAATAAAGGAACTGTATACATGTACGTTTGAAAGTTATGAATAGGGAAAATGAGTGTGCAAGATGCTAGTAGAAAGCCAAGAAGTTGTGATCCTCCGGTTCCTAAAAAGATTTTAGCAGGAGGTAAGTTGAATACTAGAAAAGCTAGGCACGAACCTATAATGCTTGCCGAGAGGAACATTAAAAAATGGTGATGTATATAAGTGGAAAAAATAAGTATTGTCGCACTAGATATGATTGCTAAACTTGTTGCTAATCCATCGATGCCATCAATGGTATCGGTGGTTTTTGTGATAAAGAAAATATAGATAGCCGTTGCGATCCAACTAAGAAGGAATGAAAATTCTCCTAATGGTGCAAATATTTGATTGTGATGCAAAGGAATTTGTATACTAGCATTGGATATATATTGAACCAAAAAACCTATCCCTATCAGAAAAATAAGTTGAATTCTTGGTGATAAATTAAATTTATCATCAAGAGATCCAAAAACAATAATGCACATACTACATATAAATAATGCATAGATAGAGGATGCTTCTGAATAACTACTACTTTGTGTAAGATGTGTTGCTAGAAACGTGAAAAAGATTGCGGTAAAGAGAGATATGCCTCCAAGTCTTGGGACAGGCTTTTGGTGGATTTTGCGGTCTTCGTCGTCTGGAAAATCTAGGATTTTAAAATAGTTAGCATATTTACGAACAAGTGGTGTGGTTAAAAGTGTACAAAAAGCAGATATACCAATAATAATAATGGGGATAATCCAATCTCTTGGTATATGTGGATGTTTTTCAATATAAAGGTATGTCGAGGTTAGAAAATTCATAATGTTTCTTTTACTTGTACTAATTTATGTTTAATATATCTAAAAACTTCTAGTTTTGATTCTCTGAAAAGTTCTAATGAAAAATCATCAGGATAGTCACCTTCATATATGACTTTTTTAACACCAGCATTTATAAGCATTTTAGCGCAGGAGTTACAAGGTTGACAGGTAACATACATCGTAGAGTTTTCACATGGGATTCCTATTTTAGCTGCTTGAAGTAGCGCATTCTGTTCTGCATGTAGAGATCGAATGCAGTGACCTGCTTTCATACAACCATTAGGCCAATCTTTTGTTGGTCCATCATCAGGGCAGTGTTTTAAACCACTAGGAGCTCCGTTATAGCCAGTGGCAATTAATCTTTTATCTTTAACGAGTACAGCTCCTACTTGTCTTCTTGGGCATGTTGCACGAGTTTTTACAAGTTGCGCAATTTCCATAAAATAGGTATCCCAAGATGGGCGTTGATGGTACATACATTTATATTATAAATGAAAAAAATAATTGTATGTCTTAAATTACTTCGTGATTGCTTGGAACTATTCTTTATACTTTTTCTTTTGTAATTTCGACAAGGTTAAAGTAATAGCAAGTAATCCTATTGGCATACCCATAAGTACTCCGATCATTTGTCCGAGAATATTACCATGGTGAGCATCCCACCACTTACCTAATCCCCAGCATATAGCAATAGGGGCTATTAATGCATTTGCTGCAGCAATACCAATGGCTAAACCAGAGATAGATGGTGATGTTTTTGAGGGACTCTTTTTTATTTCCAAGGGATTATTTTTTGAGAAAGGGATATTTATTTTTGTCTCATCTGAAAAATATTCTGATAATTTAGATATGTTTTTGTTTAGTGTTTCTACCTGATGATCAATATCATCGGGTAGATTTATATCGCTTCTATGATTGTTATCCATGCTTTTAGAATACTCAGAATCATTAAAGATAAATATAATCACGGACTGTTTTTTTATCTTCATAGAAGTTTATCTATTCCGGAAGGTTCGTCTATACCAGAAGATTAGTCTATTCCAGAAGGTTAATCTATTCCAGAAGGTTAGTCTATACCAGAAGATTAGTCTGTGCCAGAAGATTAGTCTATTCCAGAAGGTTAGTCTATGCCAGAACATAAATCTGTATTAGTAGAGTAGAAAAAATATTTTTCCCAATAGATGTACTAGTATCTATTTGTGAATAGGAATGAATTCATAGTTGTCTAATTATGGAATAAGTTAATTAGGTTCTATTTTTTTGGTGGCTACATATGAGGAATATAAGAAATGAACATGGATATAGTTTAGCTGAACTGATGATAGTCATATTCATAATCACTATATTACTTGTCATTAGTTTTCCTCAGATAACCAAATTTATGGAAAGTGGCAATAAGACAGCTGCAGCGAAAAATTTAAAACAACTTGGAATGGCTGCTATTATGTATGCACAAGAACATGATCATATGTTTCCTTCTGGATATGCTGTCGACTCCGATACAGGTAATTTACGTTGTTTAGATGGTATTCCAGCTCCAGTAGCTATGCCTTCAGGATGGATTTCTGATCAATATCATGATCTACCAGAAATAATGGACGGAGATAAAATTTATTGGTCACATGCAATTCTTCCATATATACAAAGAACTGAACATTTTATATCTCCTGGTTTACCTACACTAGAAGTTAAAAAAGGAAGGAATGTGAGAGCAAAAAAACCTATTCCTTGTGGTTTTGCTTACAATGGTTTATTACATCAGATACCCTTGCAGCAAATTATAAACCCTTCGAAAACTCCTTTAATGTGGAATGGAATGGGAAAGGCAAATTATAATGGATTTGCTATTACCAATCCTTGTTTAAAAACCCCAGGTAGAATTTCATCAAACGAACAATTATCCAGTTTAGATTACCCACCTGTTATAATTGGGAGTGATATTAAGCAATTAGGGAGTTATAAGATGGATCAAGAAGGTTTTAATGCATATGGAAAGCATGCTCTCGTTGTTTTTTCAGATGGTTCTGTCGGGGTATTGGATTTTAATAAGGAGTTCCAAAGGGAAGTGGATGATAGGTCTTCTATATCATCTGGCACTTCAAATAGATTAGGTTATTCTAGTAGTGGAAGACGTATAAGTTTTTTCTCCCCCGAAAACGATGAGTTTTAAATGTTGTATCTTAGTGGGATTTTAAAAAACCTGTTAAATTTATAAGTTGTTCTCTTTGTTTTTTATAGTCTTGAGATTAAGCTAGCTAGATAATATTAAGAATATGTGGTGATATTAGAAAATACACCACTATAATCGTATTATCCTGTAGATATATCATATATAACTTCATTAGCTATTCTGATTTCTGTTTCTCTGGTGTCTGTTCTGTTAAAGATTCTGTTGTTCATTATTTACTCCTTGTAGATGTCTCTACATGGATATTTCAGCATATAGAAATTAGCAAAGTCACTGTTGAAAGATGTTATATTTCAAATAAATATCAGTTGTTTAAGAAAAACTGTTAAAGTTTATCGTTTAAAGAAATTGAACGTAGTTCTAAATGCCTAAAACCAAGGTGATTACGATATGAACCATTAACAAGCGTGGGCATATATTATCTGTTGCTCTCAACAAAAGGATAAAGCTATTTATAATACATGAAATACTCCAAATTATTGTAGAAAAGGATGTTTCCTGCGGTAACCTGTACTTGGTTTTCATTTTATTTATGCCGATGATATAACTATTAGGGAATTAATCTATGCAAAGTCAACCATTTATGCCTACAACTGAAACGGTCATGGAGCGTATTGGCGAAAATACCATGATTGTGAATATAGGTCCACAGCATCCTTCTACGCATGGAGTGTTGCGGGTTATTTGTGAGCTAGAGGGTGAGACTATTATCCAGTGTAGATGTAAAATTGGCTATTTACACACGGGTATGGAGAAAGAAGCAGAGTATCAGCAGTACCAAAAGTGTGTGGTGATGACTGACCGAATGGATTACTTAAATGCAAATGGAAATAACTTAGCTCATGCATTAGCTGTCGAAAAATTACTAGGTTGTGATATTCCCAAACGTTGCCAATATTTAAGAGTCATTTTAGCAGAGTTAAGTAGAATTGCATCGCATCTGGTTTGGCTTGGTACGCATGCATTAGATATGGGAGCTATGACGCCCTTATTTTATTGCTGGACTCAACGAGAACATATATTAGATATGTTTGAAATGTTTTCCGGAGTGAGGATGATGCCTAGTTGGATCGTTCCTGGTGGACTTCGTGGAGATATGCCAGAAGGTTTTGAACAAAAATTAAGAAAGTTTATTAATGAATTTATTCCAGAATTAGAAAATTTACAAAATATGCTTTCTGAGAATCCTATTTGGGTAGAAAGGACGCAGAATGTAGGTGTCTTAACAAAAGAACAGGTGTTAGACTTAGGTTGTTCAGGTCCTATCATGAGAGCTAGCGGTGTTGAATGGGATCTAAGAAAAACAAACCCTTATTCCAGCTACGAAGATTTTGATTTTGATGTACCTATTGGAGAGCATGGTGATGTTTATGATAGGTATTTAGTGCGTGTTGCTGAAATGTTTGAAAGTATTAAAATTATTCAGCAAGCTATTGATGGATTACCAGAAGGAGAGTGGAGAACTTCTGATAGGAAAATAGCTCCTCCTCCAAGAGAAGAACTCGATACTTCTATGGAATCCCTTATTCATCACTTTAAACTATATACCGAAGGATACTATCCTCCTGTCGGGGAATCTTATGTAGGAATAGAAGGTTCAAAAGGAGAATTAGGGTTTTATATTGTAAGTAATGGTAGTAATAAACCATATCGATGGCATGAAAGACCAAGTAGTTTTATGAATCTTAAGTCATTAGAGGTAATGGCTATAGGAAAAATGTTATCGGATTTAGTAGCAATTATAGGTTCTATTGACATTGTACTTGGAGAAATAGACCGTTAGGAAATAATATCATATGAAAAATGTAATACCAGCATCCAATTTAACTGTTCGCCCAAAAGCTCCCAAAAAAGAAGAGTTGGAACTTAAATTTTCTGATAAAGCGATGAAGGAATTATCTGCTTTATTAAAACACTATCCTAACAAAAAAGCTGCAATATTGCCAACGCTTTGGTTAGCACAAAGAGAGTATGGGGGAACATTATCAGCAGATGCCATGGCTGAAGTTGCTTTTCATTTGGACCGAAGTTATGCAGAGATAGAAGGCGTGGCTACGTTCTATAGTTTGTATAACACTAAACATGCTGTTGGAAAACATCTTATCGAAGTCTGTACTTGTCTTACATGTCAGGTGTGTGATGGTTTTAATATTTTAAAGTACTTATGTGCAAAATTGGATATAAAACCAGGGGAAACGACTTCTGATGGGCTTTTTACGGTGCATCCTGTTGAATGTTTAAATGCTTGTGATCGAGCGCCAGTGCTTCAGGTAGGAGATGAATATTTGGGGCCGGTGGATACTCTATTTATTGATGAACTGATTAGAAAGCTGAAAGAAACACCTGATTCAACAGTTGTAAAATATGCAGATGAAGTTGTTCAGGTTCATCTAAGGGATGTAGAAAAGGCTTGAATAATTCTCTAGACTCCTGATAATAAATATAGTTTTTTTTAGTAAATATAGTCATTTTGCCCATTGTTGTGCCGATGTTTGTCATAAAATTTTATAATTACTTTATGACTAATAAATCTGAGCTTCTTTCTAAGAAAGTTGTGTCTGGACCTGTTATCGTTAAAACAAGAGAGAAATTATTCGTGAATACTTCTAAAACATATCAATACATATTAGATTCAAATTCCTTAGGAGATTTATTACATACAACTTGTAGTAAGTGGTCTCAACGTCAGGCAGTCCTTAGAAATGAGGGTGCTGGTTTTAAATCTATTACCTATGAGGATTTTCATAGAATGGTATTCGAAGTTGCTTGTGGTCTTGAGAATCTTGGAATTAAGAAAGGGGATAGGGTTGCAATCATCAGCGAGAACTGTCTAGAGTGGTCTTTGCTCGATTGGGCTTGCCAAACCATGGGTTATGTTACAGTTCCCATTTATACGACTCTTCCACCTGATCAGATGGAATTTATTTTAAAAGATGCTCAAATTTATTTTGCTTTTGTAGGTAATGAACAGATTCAGAAGAAGCTGTTAGATATAAAAGGGGTTAAATCTTATATTATTAAAACAAAGGATGGCAAATCTCAACATGCGGATTTTAAAGAGTTCTTAAAAGAAGGTGTTGGAGCGATGACTCATAAACAGTGGAAAGAAACTACTGCTAAAATAGATAAGAGTGATGTAGCGACAATTATTTATACGAGTGGTACAACAGGCCGGCCAAAAGGAGTAATGTTAGAAAATAAATCCTTTTTACATGTTTGTTATGCTGCACAGAGAGTCCTTCCAATAAATCAAAAAGATACTTACCTCTCGTTTTTACCATTATCACATGTATTTGAACGAGCGGTAGGGCATATTCTTCCTACAAGTTTAGGAGCATGTGTTGCATATGTTCAGAACATCGCCTCTTTAACCAGTGATCTACAAAGTGTTAAGCCGGAAGTAATGTTATGTGTGCCAAGATTATTAGAAGCGATACAGAAAAAAATATTAGATAATGTTGCTAAACAGTCTGCTATACATCAATTTTTATTCAAATTAGCTTTCGACCAAGGTCTTAAAAAGGCTCAAGGTAAGTTTGCACCTCTAGTGTGGTTAACAGATAGACTTGTAGGTAAAAAAATACGTGCTAGAACTGGAGGGAATATTAGATATTTTGTGTCTGGGGGAGCTGCTTTAGAGCCTGAAGTATCAAACTTCTTTTTAGCATTTGGTTTTAATATGATTCAAGGTTATGGATTAACAGAAACATGTGCTTATACAACATTAAATCATCCTGAACGTAATAATGTCGAAAGTGTTGGAGAAGCAGCATGGGGAATAGACATAAAAATAGCAGATGATGGTGAGATTTTAGTGAAAGGTCCAGTTGTTATGCAAGGCTACTATAATCTTCCTAAGGAGACGTCTGAGGTGATAGATGAAGAAGGTTGGTTCCATACAGGTGATGTTGGTGAATTTAGAGGAAAGCATCTTGTTATTACCGATCGTAAGAAGGATCTGATTATTCTCGGAAATGGAAAAAACGTTGCTCCACAACCCATCGAGAATAAGCTAAAACAAAAAAGCTTAATTCAAGAAGCAGTGCTATTTGGAGATAAATCCGAATGTTTATGTGGTTTATTTGTACTGGATACTGAATCTGTTCGTAAGAAGTTACAAGAATTAGGTAGGCAGGATATTTTAGAATCGACTTGGCCAAAAAGCGATGTTGTGCGGAGCATGCTGAAAGAACAGATCAGTGAAGTTAATAAAAACTTAGCAACATATGAAAAAGTAAAACGATTTGAGATAATCAGTGACAAATTTTCTGTGGAAACTGGTGAGTTAACTCCCAGCATGAAAGTAAAACGAAAAGTTGTTAAACAAAAATATAATGAATTGATAGAATCCATGTTGTAAAAAATATAAGAACTATCATAGGTCTATCCACCTTATATTAAAAGCGGATAGACCAGTGCTTGTGAAATTATAAATTGCAGATATGAATGCGTTTAGAAAAGGCTAGTCTTATGGGGCAAGTTTTTTATGAAAGCATCATTTTCATATGGAATGGACATAATGGATAGTCGTGTTAATTGCTTGAAACGTGGGAGAATATCGAGTTCTTCTTGTGTTAAATTGCTGTATGCAAGCTCTAATGTTTTTAGATTTTCTGTCAGGATAGTTTCTAAGAATTTCCAAGAGCTTAGCCTTGTACAGCAAAGACTTAATTCTTTCAGGTTAGAAAGATGAGACATATCAATATCGGAAGAAATAATTTTTTCTAGATCTGTAGAATCAGGTTTAATTCCATCTAGTTTGAGAGATATAATGCTTTCGGGCAGATACTTGATAAAGTTTAAATGATCGAAGGTGCATCCTCCAAAGTCAATACTTTTTAGATGAATGAAATTCTGTAAGCATTGCAAATGATGTAGGTGAATATCTTTGGAAGACAAGCAAAGATGTTTGAGTGTGTTGGAAAGAGAGATTATAAATGCATAGTTGGAAACATTCGCTCCAGTTAAATTTAGATTCTGCAAACTATTAAATCTGGCTAAATACTGTATTCCATTGTCATCGATATTACAGTACCATAAAGAGAGAGATTTTAAGTCTTCAGGTAAGTAGTTTAGAAAATCCCAGTTATTATCTTTAACATGAGAAAGGGATAACTTGGCTAATTCTTTGAATTTGCTGAATAATTTATTATCTAGCTTATGCATACTAAATTTAAGTGGTAGTGAGAGAATCCTGATACCTGGGGTGAGAAATTTTACAAATTCCCAATGATGTTCTATATCGTCTGATAGAGGTTGTGTATTAGAAATGTACAACTCTTTTAGATTTATTAGCTTAGAGAAGATTTCATTATTTTCTGGAGTTAAGGGTAATTCGGAAATATGAAGGTTTTCGGTTGTATCAGGCAAGTTTTTTAGAAGAGAAGTGGTGTCTTTATCCCTATTGAGTAGTTTAAAATCGACGAGAGATAATTTGTATTGTGTATAAATCCAATTGCTTAACATAGGATATGCAGCATCTGTTAGTGTATCTTCGTTATTGTTTGAAAAGATCTCTTGTAACTTTTCATTGATTCGCTTTTCCATAGCAATCACTGTAGCGAGCTCATTCTCTCTGACAGTAGCGTTTTGCCAGCAGTTAGAATGGCTAAAGATAGTAAGGACACGAAGAATATCGAGCAGATTATCTTTGATAAGTGTTTCTTGAATTACGTTGAGATTATCGTTTAAATTGTTTCTGCTAAATAAATAATAGAGTGCGGTATTATTTAAGTCTAGCAAAGTTACGTGTTTATTTATAGGTGTTAGAATAGCTTCGTCTAGGAGTCGTTTTTTTGTTCGATCGAGTTCGTGTTCAGATGCTGAATATGCTGAAAGGGATACGAGGGCACTTGCCAAAAGTAGAAAAATGTTTTTTGAAAATCTTCTGCTAAAAGAATGAATAGGCATATTTGTTATTATAATTGATTGTAGAAAGTTTTGAAATATATTTATGGATTTACTAAAATATTTTTAACATTCGAGTATGAATGTTAATTGGAGAGCTATTGTTTTCTGTTGTGTATTTTAGATATGGATAAATGTGATGTTGTTTTTAATGTTTTTGTTTATTTGTTTTGATTTTCATTCTACTGCGGTATAGTTCTTGTAAACATGAGATATTCTTCTTCTAGCTTTAGATAATACGTATTCTTTTTCAGAAGTTTTTGAAATATTTAAATACTCTTCAGTATGAATTCTGAAGAAATCTACTATATCTCTGAAAAATTTCTGTTTGCATTATTAAGCATATCAAACATTTATCGTAATCATATTTTTATGAAAAATACATATCTAGCAAAACAAAAAAACGTAAAAGTGAATTGCAAACCTATGGGTAAGTGAAGTATTTTTTTTTGGCATTAGCCCGTAGGCAGTTTATCACACCCTTCTTTAAATACGTTAACGGACTTACTAGGTAAGATTAAGTCTTTAAGGTTTGTACACCCCTTTAAGTTGACAGTTTTTAATTGCTTGCAAGCTGATAGGTCTACACAGGTTACATTTGTACAATATTCCAGATCTAAATATTCTAAAGGATATTCGGGTGAACGAGAATTATAGCGTCCATCATAGTAATGTTTTAGACATACAGATTTTAGGTTGTTGCACTGTTTCAATATGAGTCGTTTTATTCCTTCGCCTCTTGCTCCTCTTGCTCCACTAAACACGTTATAAAAGTAGTTTACATTCTCTATGTCTGAGGAGCCAGAGAAGGAAATACAATCAATATTGCTAATACTGATAAATATTGAACTAGAAACATAGGATAACCAGTTATATGTTTTAAGAGTACTTTGTAGCTCAGGATTTTCTCGGGTAGTACAACCTGGTTTTTGTTGCCACAATTCATAAAATTTAGCATATTCTCTGAACAATGGAAAGAGTAGTGCATCTAAAACATTAGATCCTCCGAGATGTAATGTCATTTTTTTGCCCTGAAGATACCTGAAAAAGTCAGCCCATCCTCTCTGATCCATATGTATAAATTGTAGGCTGATCTCATTTAAATTTTTGAGTCTTTCAAGGTAGATATTATATTCTCCATAATATTCAGAATCATCTAGAATAAGTGTTTCTAGGCTTTCTGGTAGGGATAGTAAAATTTTCTTCCAATTTCTTTTAGGGATAGAGCAGCCTGAAAAGTCTATTTTATTTAGATCTGTAAGCGTTTGGAAAACTTCTGAATTATTTCCCGAATAATTCGACTGTGCAAAACTAATTTCTTTTGTGTTGAGAGGTAGCTGTTCTATCTGGTTTTTCCATTCAACCAAAGACAATTCTAAACCGGAAAAATCTGATGGAAATTTCAGTTCCTGTTTAATACCTGCTTTATCATCATTTGTATCATCATTTGTATCATCATATTTTTCATCATCTACATCTGGCATTTCAGAAACTTTATTAGGATCTGAAAATTTGATGATTATAGTATCTGTGTGAGTTTTCAGATGAGCATGAATATGTTCAATATGATTATTAGAGAGATTTGTTCCAGTTAGATCTAGTCTTTTCAAAAAAGTTTTAGTGAGTAATTTTCTCAGATTTTGACCGCCATAGTTGCTATATGTAAAATCAATCTCTTCGAGAGTAGTAGATAGGTTATTTATGATGCTAGCCCATTCATTTTCTGGATACTTTACATTTTTAAGATTGAGTTTTGATAACTCTTTAAATCTCGCTAATTTTTTTCCAATAGGTACAAAACTTCTTTGTGCACCAATACTGAGGAATGAAAGTGTCTCTGGGAGGTTATCAAGTAGTATAGGAATTAAAATTTCAGGGTGGCTAACAAAACATATATGACAAGTGTCAAGATTTTCAAGGAGGTGGATATTTTCTATGGCTTCACCTTGGTAATTACAGTCAAATAAACTCAAAGATTTTATTTCAAGGGGGATGCTTTTTACTAAGGACTCCCATTCTTTCGGCGGGAGATTTTTCATGCTTAAATCACAAGATTCCATGTTTTCTTGTTTTACTGGATCTGCTATATCTTCCATGCTGTGGATGGTATGTAGAGTCAAGAAATAGAATATCATACTGAAGAAGAAACTTGTTTTTTTTATGGAAATGAGTACCTGCGCTTTATTCATACTTCTATTCTGGATCATGTTTTATTGAAAAAGTAAAAAATATTAAATTGTTTATGTTTATTAACTTCCGTAATAAACATAAACAGAAAATTTTTGTTTTATGAGAAATAGATATCTAGCAAAACAAAAAAGAAAAGAGATATAGAAACGTATCCATTTATATTGAAAAATGCTATGTTAATATTGCTAAAATCATTTTCTTTTACTAGAGAGTGTTCGTATATTAACATGATTGTTGTGACAGCAACCCCAATAAAGTAAAAAACACCAGCGTGGTAGCTACTGCCTGCAGCAATTAAATAGCATACGGTTAATGAGTGGCAGAATCTACTAATCAGAAGACTGTTTCGTATCCCTATTTTTGCAGGAATAGAATGGAGGTGATGTTCTTTGTCAAATTCAATATCTTGCAAGCTGTAAAGAATATCAAATCCAGCAATCCAGAACATAACAGCAGCACTTAGCCATATAGCAGGTGAGGCAATTTCTGGTACTGTTCCAATCCATGCTGCAAGAGGTGATATGCCAATACTGAGTCCTAGGAAAAAGTGAGACAAAAGTGTAAACCTTTTGGTGAGACTATAGAATAATGTTAATCCTAGAGCTACAGGGCTTAATATTTTTGTTAGAGGGTTTAACGCAGACGCACTGATAAAAAATAGTCCACAACTAGCAATAAAAAATATGTGAGCACCTTTTGCAGAGAGTTTCCCTTTAGGAAGCTCTCGATTTTTCGTTCTTGGATTAAGTGCGTCTATTCTTTTGTCTATGATACGATTATATGCCATAGCTGCGCTTCTACAAGAGATCATAGCCATGACTATCCAGAAAACAATATTTGCTGGTGGAAAACCTTTTGCTGCCCAGACCATTCCTATTAGCGCATAAGGGAGTGCAAATATCGAATGCTCGAATTTAATGAACCTAAAGAAGTTTTTCACGGTACTGTATTTTTGATGGTTAGGAAAAATTATTTCACTCATTTATCTATAAATCCTTAGTATGCTTTAGCAAAAATAACTCTTCGCTTACTATCTTTTCCAGTATAAACACATTTTCCAGGTTTTAGATCTTCTGGATCATCCGCTTCCAAAGGAATACATCTAATGGTAGCTTTTGTCAGTTCAGCTATTTTCTTTTCTGTTTCAGTGGATCCATCCCAGTGTGCAAGAACAAAACCTGCACCCCCCTCTTTATCAAATATCTTGGTGAACTCTTCCCATGTATCTACGCGGATCGTATTTTTCAATCTAAAGGCTTGAGCTTTCTGGAGTAACCCTATTTGCATTTCTTCCAGGTTATCTAAAGTTTTTTCAACCACTTGTATTAAAGGTATGGTCTGTTTTTCACCTGTATCTCGTCGTGCAAATACCGAGGATTCAGATTCTATATCTTTAGGACCTATCTCTATGCGTAAACATGCTCCTTTTAGTTCCCAATCATTAAATTTAAATCCAGGTGATTCTTTTTCCCGCTTATCTACTTTAACTCGGATATTCTGTCCACGCCAGGTAGTGTTTTTAAGTTTATTTGCTATTCTATCAGCTTCCGCATGAGTTTTTTCTCTGATAGCATCATCTCTGCCCATAGGAATAATAACCACTTGTGTAGGAGCAACTCTTGGTGGAATCACAGCTCCTTTGTCATCGGAGTGGACCATGATTAATGAACCAATCAGTCTTGTGGTTACTCCCCATGAGGTCGCATATACATATTCAAGTTCTCCTTTTTCATTTTGAAAGGTTACATCAAAAGCTTTTGCAAAACTTTGGCCTAGATGATGAGATGTACCAGCTTGTACCGCTCTAAGATCTTGGGTCATAAGTTCTATAGTGTAAGTATGATCAGCTCCAGCAAATTTTTCATGTTCTGTTTTTAGTCCACATATGACTGGCATCGCTAGCCATTCTTCAGCTAGTGTTTTATAACAACCTAGCATCGTTGTGGCTTCTTTTTCTGCATCTTCGAATGTAGCATGTGCAGTATGACCTTCTTGCCAAAGAAATTCCATGGTTCTTAAGAATAATTTTGTTCTCATCTCCCATCTCACTACGTTCGCCCACTGATTTAATAATAAAGGTAGATCTCTATGGCTCTGAATCCATTTTTTATATGCGTTCCAAATAATTGTTTCACTTGTTGGTCGAACGACTAAGGGTTCCTCTAATTCTTTTCCTCCTCCATGCGTAACTACTGCACAATGAGGTGCGAAGCCTTCAACATGTTCTGCTTCTTTGCTTAAAAAGTGTTCAGGTATAAAAACTGGAAAATATGCATTGGAGTGACCAGTGTCTCGAAACATTTTATCTAAGGCATCACGGATAGATTCCCAGATGGCATATCCATTAGGGCGAATAATCATGCATCCTCTTACCGGGGAGTAATCTGCCAGTTCACCTTTTAGGATAACATCGTTATACCACTCACTAAAATCTTCTTCTCGGGTAGTAATACCTAAATTTTTTTTATTACTTTTTGCTGTAGCGTTTGCCATGGTTCTCTTTATCTATTTTATGAGTAATTATTAGTAGTATTTTGGCATATCCTAGAGGGTTAAGATAATATAGAGTTCATACAAATGTGCATTTGAATGAATGAACGTTCATTATATTACAATAATTTACTTTTGAAATCAGATAAACTCTTTTACATTATTGAATTTTTTTATATCACATCTGTTTTACACTCTTATTGCATTTGTATAAGGTAATATTTGTTAACAAGCGTAGGAGTGGTACATGAAAAAACGAATATCAATAATTTTTTTACTGATGGTTATCTTTCAAATACCTTTTCAAGTGGAATGTACCTGCTTAAGGTTATTCTCACCTGTAAAGGATTCTATATGCAAGCGTGTTTCGTTTCGATTAGATAGAGTAGATCATTACTCTTCGCATTCTTTAGGTAGCAGTATTCAGGAATTTACAGTTACAACTTACGATGCGATATTTAAGCGGGTTTTAGGAAATAATAGAATTCGTCCTTCTTTTTTACATGCCTTTCTTCCTGGTGTTTCTATTGATGATTCTGAGGTTGTGGATCCTCATCTTCAACCCTTTAATAAAATTCAGATATTGAGAGATTTATTGCATCGAGATGAAACGAAAAATTTGATTAATCGATTACAAAAGAATGATAAATGCCTGGTTCATTCCAACAGTAACGGAGAATTTAAGTTGGATAATAAAGCCACAGAATATTTTCACCATATGATTCAACGCCATGATGAATTAAAAGAAGTATTTCCCAAAAGAGACTATCGTGGGGTGCTGGACTTTTCTTGCAAATTATCCAATGATGAACATGTTCTTGTTGAAATGCAAATTAATAGAGAGGATTTGCTTGATCGACGTTTATTAGAGTATGTAGCGAGCTTTTATTCTAATCAACGTAAGTCTGGAGATAACAATAAAGATATACAACGTGTGATAGGTATTAACATTTTAGGCGGAGGCATTAAAGATATTCGACACTGGAAAGACTATCCTGATCACTTTAAGCGACATTATAAGTTGCAGGAACAGTTCCATACTCCTCCTTTGTATATGGATGGTATCGAGATAGTCCAGTACAATATCATGAATTCTCCTGAAGGACATGTTGATCAGGAATTACAGGATTGGTTAATGTACTTTCAAAAAGCTCATACCATGAGTAGCGAAGAAGTTAATGAAAAGATAAAAACTCCTGAAGTATTGGAAGCCTTTGATATGTCTCGTTATGATCGTCTTCCTAAGGATGTTCAGAAAGCTTATACGGATGAATTATCAAGTAAAAACAATATCACAAATATTATAATCGAAGAGAGACAAGAAGAAAGAAAAGAAACAAAGCTTGTAATTGCAGAAAAGATGCTTTCTATGGGTATGGAAAAGAATCTGGTTATTGAGTCTACGGGTTTATCCGAAGAAGAGTACAATTCTCTTTCGAAAAAAGATTGAAGTCATTTTGGATAAAATAGAAATTTATAGCAGAGCATTGTTGTAATCCATAAGCTTATATAAATGTTTTTTTTAAAATATCATGCTGGAAAAATAAAAGGATGTTTAAATACTCTGGCTAATTTGACTAATGATATTCTGCGTAAGATTTTTAGTTTGATGAGTAACAAAAATCGCTGTTTAAATATATGCTTTAATAAAGAAGTATGAATAAAACAAAAGTGCTTTTAAGTGGTATTACTGGGAAGATGGGAAGGGCATGTGTTAATGCTATTCACATACAAAAAGATATAGAAATTGTCGGTGGTGTAGGAACAGGAGCATTAACTTCTATTAAGAATAAATGGGCATCATCTCCTGTAGATGTACAAGTGTTTAGTTGTTTAGAACAAGCAATATTAGAAACCAGACCAGATATAGTTGTAGATTTTACACGACCCGAATTGGCATTTAAACATACTAAAATAGCCTTAGAAAATAATGTTAAGGCGATTGTTGGTACAACGGGATTTACTGATGATGATTATAAAGTTATTCACAAACTTTCTATACAGACTAATACTGCAGCAATAATAGTTCCCAATTTTTCAATCGGCTATTACTTGTCATTACAATGTGCAAAATTAGTTTCTAAATATATTCAAAATTTAGAGATTGTTGAAACACATCATGACAAAAAAGTAGATGCACCATCGGGAACTGCGATACAGACTGCTCTTGAAATATCAGAAGGATTTAATATTAATCATGATGATACCAATGGAATGGATCTCACATCACGTGGAATGAAGGTTGGTTCTGTTCCGGTTCATGCAGTGAGATTACCAGGCAAGTTAGCACATCAGTCTTATTTATTTGGCAAAGAAGGTGAGAGTATTACCATAACACACGATGTACTTGATAGAACATGCTATATGGATGGTGTTATCCTCGCTATAAGAAAAATTTTAGATTCCGAAGGTTTGCTTTTAGGTTTAAGTTCTATCTTAGATGCATAGTGTATTATTGATTCAGATATCTTTTAAGTTCGAATATTAAAGCAAAAGCTAGTGTTATTACCTGGTCTTTGGTATACTCGATATAGGAATAATATATTTATATATTTCGTCATTTGGATAAAATTAACTGCTGCAAGAAGGATGCGATTACATGGATTCATTTAAAACTAAATCAATAAAAAAATTCGGAGATATTGAATATACATATTTTTCTATTACAAAATTGTCTGATCAGAATAAAATCAGCAAGCTACCTTATTCTTTAAGGATATTACTAGAAAATCTGCTTAGATGTGAAGATGGACTAAATACTAGAAAGGAACATGTCGAAGCTGTATTAAACTGGGATCCATCTAAGAAGCCAGAGAATGAGATCGCGTTTATGCCTGCAAGGGTTATTCTTCAAGATTTTACAGGAGTTCCATGTGTAGTAGATTTGGCATCTATGAGGGATGCGATGAAAAGATTAGGTGGAGAACCTAGTAAAATTAATCCTTTGTTGCCCGTTGAACTTGTTATTGATCATTCTGTCCAAGTCGATGCTTATGGATCTGAGGCTGCTTTACAAATTAATAGAGACTTAGAATATAAACGGAATCAAGAAAGATATGAATTCTTAAGATGGGGGCAGACAGCTTTTGATAATTTTAAAGTAGTACCTCCGAATACAGGAATTGTACACCAGGTGAATCTCGAGCACCTAGCTAGAGTTGCTTTTATTAATAAAGAAACAAATACAATCTATCCAGATACTGTCGTTGGAACAGATAGTCATACTACTATGATAAATGGACTCGGGGTATTAGGTTGGGGTGTTGGTGGAATCGAAGCAGAAGCAGCTATGTTAGGTCAGTCCATTAGCATGTTAGTACCTGAAGTTGTTGGGTTTAATTTAACAGGTGCACTTCCGGAAGGAGCTACTGCAACGGATTTAGTTTTAACTATTACAGAAATGCTTCGAAAGCATGGAGTTGTAGGGAAATTTGTTGAATTCTATGGTTCTGGTTTGTCTAATTTACCACTAGCAGATAGGGCAACAATTGCTAATATGGCTCCTGAATACGGTGCTACTTGTGGTATTTTTCCTGTTGATGAAGAAACATTAAAGTATTTGGAAATAACAGGAAGAGACAAAAATCATATCCAAGTAGTAAGAGAATATATGGTTGAGCAAGGTTTCTTCCATACTGAAGAATCGAAAACCGCAGAGTATAGTAGTGTTTTGAATTTAGATATGGCTACTGTTCAACCGAGTGTTGCTGGCCCAAAACGACCTCAAGATAGAATTGTTTTAAAAGAAGCAAAAAAAACATTTAATGAATTTTTCCCTGACTTAGATTCTGCTAGAGATAAGCACGAACGTGAGCATAATAGTGATATTAGTAATATGAAAGATGGGGATATTGTTATAGCAGCTATTACAAGTTGTACTAATACAAGTAATCCATCTGTGATGTTGGCAGCGGGCTTAGTTGCAAAGAAGGCTAGAGAGAAGGGGCTCAAAGTGAGACCTTGGGTGAAAACTTCCTTAGCTCCTGGATCATTGGTAGCAAAAAAGTATTTAGAAAAAGCAGATCTGCTATCAGATATGAATGCCCTAGGTTTTAATGTTGTTGGGTATGGGTGTACAACTTGTATCGGTAACTCAGGTCCACTCCCTGATGAAGTATCAAAAGTTATTCAAGATAAAAATCTTATAGCAGTATCGGTATTATCTGGGAACAGGAACTTTGAAGGTAGAGTTAATCCAGAAGTGAAGGCTAACTATTTAATGTCTCCCCCGTTGGTAGTAGCATATGCTTTAGCTGGAAGTATTCAAACAGATATAACAACCGAGCCAGTAGGATATGATGACTCAGGTAATGCGGTTTATTTAAAAGATATATGGCCTACTCAGCAAGAAGTAGCTGAAACAGTAGAAAGTTGTATCAATCGAGAAATGTATGAAGATGTATATGAGGATGTTTTCAAGGGAGATGAAAAATGGCAAAATATTCCAGTAACAGAATCTAATTTATTTGATTGGAATGAAGCATCAACATATGTAAGAAGAGCACCATTTTTTGATAATATGGCTAAAGAAGTTCCAAAATCTGTAGAAAATCCGACAAGTTTGAGAATGTTAGCTAAATTGGGTGATAGTATCACCACGGATCATATTTCTCCTGCAGGTAGTATTAAACAAAACGCTCCGGCCGGTGATTATTTGAGTGAAAGGGGTTTTAAACCTGCAATGTTTAATAGTTATGGTTCCAGAAGAGGGAATCATGAAGTGATGATGCGGGGAACATTTGCAAATATACGATTAAGAAACCAATTAGCTCCTGGTACAGAGGGAGGTTATACCACCCATGCTACTACTGGTGAGGTTCTAAGTATATTTGATGCAGCGATGCGATATCAAGAAGAGAATACCCCTCTGTTAGTTGTTGCAGGAAAAGAGTATGGATCTGGATCTAGTCGAGATTGGGCAGCTAAGGGACCAGCCCTTTTAGGTGTAAAGGTTGTTATTGCTGAAAGTTATGAAAGGATCCATAGATCGAACTTAGTAGGTATGGGCGTACTTCCGCTTCAGTTTGTAAATGGAGAAAATGCAGACTCATTAGGATTAAATGGGGAACAGAGTTTCGATATTAAAAACTTTAAAGAGTTATTTTCTTTAGGAAATATAGCTGGAAAAGAAGTTGAGGTGGTTGTGAAAGAACCAGGTAAACAAATGAGAACATTTAAGGCCTTGGTTCGTATTGATACTCCAGGTGAGATGGAATATTATCGTAATGGTGGTATATTACAGTACGTTTTAAGAAATATGATGAAAAGCTCTTAAGAGCTTTTCATTGCTTTATACTATTGTTGTTGAATCGAATTGTTTCAGTTTGATATATCGGATGTGAAGGGTTGTATCTTCTTCTAGATGAATGCGTTAGTAATCAAATTTTTCTACAGGTAGAAATAATTTCAAGATATTTAATATTCCTTTTTTATCATCAGGAGTAGAGAAGAGCCTGCTAGACAAGCTCCCATATGTATGTAGTGGCTACTGATACTGTTCCGGTCTTGACTATCAATTTTAGTAATCTATTGATAATAAGAAGAAAAGATTCGAAATATTAAGTTATTTATACGCTATAATATAGATATTAGGGAGTGGTGTCCGAGTGGCCGAAGGAGCGCGATTGGAAATCGCGTAATCACTTACAAGTGGTTCGTGGGTTCGAATCCCACCTACTCCGCCATATAGATTTTTGTAGTGTTAAATATTATCCTTATTTAAATATCAAATTATTTCTATATTCTGCTATCCTGCTAAATTCATACACCGGACTATGAGAGTTTATGAATCATGACTCTGTCTATTTAGATTATTAAAATAAAGTAATTAACGGATGTACTTGATACGAAGGGCTAGATTTGATACTATCTTCTTATCAACGTTTAATATCATATCAAAGTTCTTTAAAATACTTCAATTACTCTTTTAATCATGCATTAGATATACTAACGCCTAGAGAGTTTTGTTGTGTTGTACTTAAAGTTTTAGTGTAGGAATTTTCTTGCTATATGAAAAAATCTTTTCACATAGCAAGAAAAGGAGTGCTTTCAGTATGGATTAACATGCATCTATATATTTTAGTTTGGGTAGCAAAGAAGTAATTTTCGATTTCAATTCATTAATATTGCCAAAATTTTCAACAATTCCTAAATTTAAATATTCCAATTTCTCCAAGTGTTTTAAAGTAAATAAACTTTCTTTAGTGAAATTTGAATGTGATATATCCAGTTTCTTTAAGCTTGTCGGCAAATTCTTTATAATATTTACCCATTCTTCTGGATGATCAATATCAGAAATTTGAAATAAGTTCAAATCCTCTAGTTGTTTGAAACTACTTAAATCTTGCATGCCTTTTGTAGAGATATTTGTCCCTGATAGATTTAGTTTTTTCAGGTTTACTGGCAATGACTTAATAGCTTCCTCCCACTCGTCAGTATTATCAAGTTCTAAGTAAGATAAATTTAAATGTTCTAGCTGTTCCAAGTGTCTTAAGTGTCGTATTTCTTCTATATAAAGTTCTGTATATTTTAAATTTAACTCTTTTAAATTTTTTGGTAATGACTTTATAACTTTTTCTCCATCTTCAATACTATCAAATCCTAAGTTGGCTAAGTTTAAAGATTCCAATTGTTCGAAGCGATTTAATTGAAGTAAGTTTTCTGCTGTAATATCTGTAAATGTTAATTTGATCTTCTTCAGGGTATTAGGTAATGTTTCTATTATATTTTCCCATTCTTCAGTATTATCAAAATCTAAGTTAGTTAAGTTTAAATATTCTAATTGCTCTAAACAACTCAAGGCAAGCATACTTTCTGCAGTGATATTTGTATTTCTTAAATGTAACTCTTTTAATGTTTTTGGCAATGTCTTTATTATATTTTCCCATTTTTCAGAATTTTCAAAAGTTATGTTAGATAATCTTAATCGTTCTAATTCTTCTAGGTGACTTAAAGTACATAGTACATCATCAGGAATATCAGTGTATTTTAAATCTAATTCCTTTAGTTTTTTGGGTAAATTTTTAATGATTTCTTGCCATTTTTCTCCACTATTTAAGTTTAAATAAGCTAATTTTAAGCTCTCCAACTGTTTCAATTGGCCTACATCACATAAATCTTTAAATGAAACATCTGCTTTAATTAAATTTAACTCTTTTAATGTTTTTGGAAATGTTTTGATGACGCCTTCCCATTTTAGAAACATACCTGCATCGTATAAGTTTAAGCTTTCCAACTGTTTAAATCGACTTACACCACGTAATGTTTCATCATAAGGCTCTGACTCACTTATATCTAGTATTTTTAAGCTAAGTGGTAATTTGCTAATGATCTCTTTACACGGTTCGTCAGAAAAACATCTATGATCCCTAAAACTTTGTATTGGAAATAGATCTTTCATAGTAATAAACTTATCCAGATACATATAAATTTCAGAAGATTTTTTTTCATCCTTCCAAGATGAATGAAACTCTGCTAAGGTATTTTTAATACGAGTTTCTAGTTCTTTCAAAGTCTTAAGTTCTTCATAACCGACTTCTTTTTCTTTCCAGAATGTCTCTCTGGTAAAATAATCTATTACTATTAAATTATTCAATAGATTGGAATACTCATGGTTCTTGTCATCAATAGAATCTGCATTAAATTGCTTTGTAACTTTATCGATATTTGACGCAATAGAGTTACAGTAGCAGGTGATGACATGTGAAAATTCTCTCATTTCAATATATTGAAAAACATGTGATTTTATGTCCTGTGGAAGGTTGTCCATTGAATTTATAAAGATTGATAACTCTTTTTGGTCCTTATCTGAGTCAGTAGAAATATCTTTGGTCGAAGTTGCAAATACGCAGCTATTTATCGCAATCGCATAAAGCGATATCTTAGATAATGCATTAAAATACCTCATGTTTTCAATATACACCTGGAGGATTTAGTTGTGTTGTACTTAAAGTTTTAGTGTAGGAATTTTCTTGCTATATGAAAAAATCGTTTCACATAGCAAGAAAAGGAGTGCTTTCAAACCAGATAACAAATAGTACTGATAATGTTTATTGCATAGCTTTGGCTTAGGTTGAAGAATACAAGTGGATTGATTTTAATGTGGATAGTAAGTTAGCAATCATTAATTGTACTTCTTCAGGATCACCTAAATTTTTTATATTATAAAGCTTTAAATTTTCCAGCGTGTTCAAGCGAGTTAAAAAAGATAATGCTTGTATCGAGATAATTGGACAGTCAATAATTAAAGTCTTTATTCTATTTGGTAAAGTATTAATGACTCCTTCCCATTCATTAGAATAGATGGTTACATTATAAAGGTTTAAGTATTCTAGTTGTTTGAAATGATTCAAATGATATATGCCTTGCAATGAAATATTTGAAGATGCTAAATCTATTTTTTTCAAACTACTTGGTAAAGCATTAATGACTCCTTCCCATTCATTAGAATATATTTCGACACTATTCAGATATAAGCACTCTAAGTGATTTAGATTATTCATCTTACACAAGCATTTTGAATTTATGCCTGTCCCACCTAGCCTGAGTTGTATTAAATTTTCTGGAAAGACTACTTCTTTCCATTCATCTGGATTTAACTTTATCATGGTTAAGTCTAAATACTTCAGTTGTGTTAAATGAGCAAGTGCGTTTAAACCTTTCACTGTTATATTTAATCCAGATAAGTTTAGATTTTTTAAAGCTTGTGGCAGAGTATGAACTACTGACTCCCAATTAATAAGAGTACTTGTGGTGATGCGGGTTAATTTTAAAGATTCTAATTGACTTAAATGACTCATTGCTTGCAAGCCCTCTGTAGAAATATTTGTACTCCCTAAATGGATCTCCTTTAAACTTTCTGGTAAGTCCGCTACTATCTTCACCCACCCGAAAGAAGATAGTCTTATCATAAATAAGTCTAGAGATTCCAATTGGTTTAAATGTTTCAATGCTTGTAAGCCTTGTTCAGAAACATTTGAACATCCTAAATTTAACTTTTTTAATGTTTGTGATAAAGATTTTATGATTATTTCCCATTGATTGGGATTATTAAGTTTTACAGATTTTAATATTAAGTATTCTAATTGATGAAAATGATTCAAGGTAAGTAAATATTCTTCAGAGATATTTGAATATTCTAAATTTAAATATCTCAATGTTTTAGGAAGAGATGGCATCACCTTGTTCCATGCATCTGGTCTTAACTTTATCATATATAAGTCTAATGATTGCAATGTATTAAAATGTTCCAAACTCACTAAGCCATTAGCTGAAATATTAGAACTTCCTAAATCGATTTTTTTCAGTGTTTGAGGTATTGCTTGAATAGCGGATATCCACTCTTCAGGATTCTCTAATTTTACAGATTTTAATATTAAATGTTCCAAATCTTTTAAATCACTCAAAGCAAGTAAACCCTTTATCGAAATATTTGAATTAGTTAAATCTAGCTTTTTCAGATTTAGTGGTAGTTCATGAATGATTGCTAGCCATTCAGATTCAGATAAGTTCATATGGTGAAGATGGAGGCTTTGTATAGGAAATGTTTTTTTTATATTAATAAACTTATTAAGATACGATTGTATTACAGAAAATGTTTTTTTGTCAATTATGTTAGAATTAGATTTTGATTTATCTAATAATGAACGAAACTTAGCGAAGTTTTTTTTAATGCTTTTTTCTAATTTATTATAAGTATGAAACTCTTCGTGATACACCTCTCTTTCATTCCAAAACTTTACTGTAGTAAAAACATCAATAATTTTAAATGCATTTAATAGATTTGTAAACTCAATTTTTTCTTCTTCATTAGATTTTTCTATTATAATATAGAAACTCTGTAACAGAGATCTGTAGCAACAATCTATAACATTGAATGCTTCTCTAATGTCAAGATGTTGCAATATATCTAGTTTTATATCATCTGGGAGATCACTTAATGATTCAAAGAATGAAGATCCTTGCTCTGTACTGCTATTTGGACTAGCGTGTGTCGCCGAGGTTGGTGTGGAAAAAACATTGCTATTGAATGCAAATAAATAAAAAAATAAAACAAAAAATGTCTTTAACTTACTCATGATTTTATTATGCATGATACTTTTTTGTCTCTAATCTAATGTACCTACAGAAAAGCATTTTTATATAAAAGAATCATCACTTCATATTGATATAGAATTCAATTAGGAGATTCCTTAATATAGAAATATAGAAGTCTTTAAGATGATTAAAACTCTTTAGATTTTCTGAATAAAGGGTAGATTCTTCTTTAATCTATCCCTTTGAAAGTTTGTGGTAAAGCATTTGCGAGTCTTTCCCATTCATGAGGATATAATCTTATCATAAATAGGTTTAAATTTTTTAGTTGGTTTAAATGGTCCAAAGCGTGTAAACCTGATACAGATATATTTGAGTATGATAAATTTAAATGTGTCAAGCTTGGAGGTAACGCGTTTATTGCAATTTCCCACTCTTGAGGTTGTAATTTTATCATGAACAGATTTAGTTTTTCTAATCGATTAAAATGGGCTAAAGCTTGCAAGCCTTCCGTAGAAATACTGGAACATCCCAAGTTTAGTTCCTTCAATGTGGTTGCTAAAGAGTTGATTACGTTCTTGCATTCATGGGGATATAACCTTATCATAAATAAGTTTAGATATTCCAATTGAGTGAAATGTTTTAAAGCGTATATACCTGCAGATGATAGATTTGAATTTGATAAATTTAAATGTGTTATGCTTGAAGGTAAAGCATTAATGACGTCTTCCCACTCATGAGAATTTAATTTTATCATGAATAGATTTAGATTTTCTAATCGATTTAATTGGCTTAAAGCTTTCAAACTTTCTGCTGAAATATTTGAATTTGATAAATTTAGATTTTTTAAACTTCGTGGTAATTCCTGGATCGTGGATATCCATTCATCAGGAAGTAAGTCGATGTAATGAAAATTAAGATTTTGTACAGGGAATAGATGCTTTAGGCCAATAAACTTATCCATATATAGAAGTAAAGATGAATATGTCTTATCTTGTTGAAAACCTAAAGATGGATTTAAATTATTCAACGTTGAATGTAGTTTAACCAAGATCTCTTTGATATTTTTCTCTAGCATTTTTAATATATCAAACTCTTTTTTAAGTAAAATTCTTCCGTTCCAGAACGTTTCTATAGTGAAAATATCTATAATCTGTAGACTATTTAATAGCTGAGTGAAGTCTTTTTTTTTTATTTCTTTTGTATGATCCTGCTTTATTTGAGTGTGAATATTGTACAAAAGAGAGGTATAGCAAGAATCAATAACTCTTAAAGCATCTTCTATTTCTAGGTATTGAAATACTTGCAGCATCATATCATCTGGTAGATTGCCTAAGAGAGTAAAAAACAAAGGTTTTTCAACAGTACTAACATCTCTACCAGTATTTGCATTTGTATAGGTGTGCTTACTATCTATCGATGCTGGAAAAGTGTGGGTATGTATTGTCATAAGATGAAAAAATAAAACGGTTAATATCCTTAATTGGCTCATGATACTATTATATAGGATATAACAAAAAACCTAAAGCATTTATGCGTTGATGGGTGCTTTTTTAATTTAGTTCTGATCCTGAAGAAGCATCTATATCGTGAAGAAAATATATTTCAAAGAGGATATGGAGTCTGTTTGAAGAAAGGTATTTATCAAGAATATGCTTTTAAGAATGGATTTAATAGATATTATTAGCGTAAGTTTTTGAAATATGATAAACGATATAAAAAAAGAAAACTATTGGAATGCTTAACACAGTATATGATATCTATAAGAATTTATCTGTTTGAGTATGATTAATTGAGGTTTCTTTTTTTTATGGGATATATAAAGGTATGGTTTACAAGTGATTTGCAATACGTTTCTGTAAAGTAAAAGAATGATAGTACTACTGATATCAAGGAAATAACAATTAAAATACTGAAAACTACAATATAATGGCCATGATTCAGAATTTCATCTCCTCGATAGCTATCCAAAAATAAACCTATTATAGGCGCATTAATAGCTGATATCGTTGTAATAACGGCGTTCGTTAATCCAAAACCTACGGCTAAAAATTCTTTTTTAAAGTGCTCGGCAATAGTAGCAAATCCAATACTTTGACCACTCGCACTTAAACCTAAAATAAAGAAGGATACTTGCACGATCCATATCTGATGAGTAAATAATATTCCTATAATACTAATGAGACTTAGACAAGAACTAGATGCAATGATAAGTTTTCGCCTTTTAAAGGTATCTGATAATAATCCTAACAATGGACAACCAATGGCATATCCAATCCAGGCAATCGTAATCATGTAAGATGCAGTTGTATTAGAAATATTTTTTGTAGCTAAAAAAGATCGACCTTCGTTTTCAGAAAGATACTCAATAGAAAAATATAAACAAGCAGCCAAGAGAGCAATATATATAGGCTCTTTTCTGGAAAATAACCTATATATAGAAGTGGATATTTTTTCCGGTTTGCTGATGATTAAATAATTTCCTGCTTTAGAGAAGTTATTCTCAACGAATAAATATATAAGTATTGTTAAACAGGCGCCAAAAATTCCCAATAACCAAAAAATAGATCGCCAGGTAACATGTCCCGATTCGGATAGACTATCCAAAGGGCCAGCGGCGGCCATCGGGCCTAGGGTACCTATGAATTGAGATAAACCAATAAAGATTGCTATGTATTTTTGAGGCATCCACTCATTTACAGAAATAAGTAAACAAATAAATCCAAAAGAAGCTCCTAACCCCATAAATAATCTAAAAATGGTAGCTACTGTAATAGAGGAAGCCATGCTAAATCCAAAAGATGCAAGAGTGCACGCCAGGCAACCAAAAATCATAGATTTTTTTAAACCTATGTTATCAACAATGATTCCTACTGGAATCTGCATCAGTCCATATATAAGTAGAAAAACAGTGGTGCTGAGAATAGAAAACTGAAACGACGAAAGGTTTAGATCATTCATAATTGGATGTTGAAAAGTACCAATTACGGTTCTCAGTAGGAATTCATATAAGAAAAAAACAGCACAAATTCCCCATACTACAAATCCTTTAAGCTTAAATGAATTATCTATCACTATTCTGACCTATATAGCTATCGGGTTGTTTTTTATCCCATTCCTCAATAAGTGTTCCTGCCTTTTCATAGTCTAAAAACGATGCAATTTTAAAGATAGGCAACCCTTCATGAATGAGCGGTGAAGTGTTAACTCCAACAACGATCCCTTTCCGAGGAGCTTTGATAGGTTCTATAATATCTGCACCGAATGGATCACTGATCGTTCCAATCTCTTCGTTAATATCTATCGTTTGTCCTAAAGAAACACTAGGGTGGAGAATACCTCCTTTATGAGCTATAATCCAATCTTCATCTCTAGAGAAAATAGGAATAACTTCTTTAGAAGGCTCTTTTTCAAGCATGTCTATAGCTCGCATAACATTTTTAACCCCGTCTACACCTAATTGAATGGCATTTTCATCAAATCTCATCGCTTCTCCAGCTTGATATACTAGGAGAGGTATTTGGAGTTCTTCTGTTGTTTTACGAAGTTGATTTCCTTCTATTTCAGCATTAGTAATGACAGGTGATTTGAAAACTTTGGCAAGTTCCTTGGCTCTGGTATTATCGAAGTTACAGTAGACCTGAGGAAGAATGTTGTGATTTATTCCACCGGTTTGGAGTTCTATACAGTAATCAGCTTTTTTCAGGATTTCATGTGTGATTAAATGAGCAATCCTTTCTCCATAGGAGCCTTGATCATTTCCAGGAAAGCAACTTTCAAGATCGTTGCCTGTAGGTAGTGTGGAAGGATAATGGGTTAGGGCATATACATTTAATACAGGTATTGCAATAATAGTTCCAGCAATTTTAGCAGGTGAAACGGATTTGATAATCCTGTTAGATATTTCTAAACCATTTAGCTCAGTTCCATTTAAAACTGAAAAAATAACAAGACAAGGTCCACTTTTTTTACCATGAATAACTTTAATAGGCATGTAAAGCGGAGAGCATGAATACTGCTCAGGGAGCATGAGTGCTAAATTAGCCGCTTCACCTGGATGAACAGTGGCATTGCAAATTTTTAAACTTTTGTTATTAATATGTTGTCTCCTCTACGATGAGTAATAATTATTAATGTACTATAAATATGGTACCAGAATCATATTTTTGAATAGATGCATTTTTTTTTACCATTAAATTTTAGCCTCTTGTTTTTTAATTGTTTAGATTTATTGCTTCTTCAGCAAATGGATATTGATATTTAGAAGTATTTCTTTGAAAATATATGGAATTAGAAATTTTACAACTAATGAGATTATTTTTGATATAATAAAATCATGTGTACAGCAAAGAAATTGTCAGTACTGTTGGTGGTACTATCAAGTCATGTTTATTCGGCATCGGATGGTTGTAGTAAATCCGATTGTGTGGAATTTGCAGATGGGCTGGAAGAATTGGATTTAAATTCAACATGTTATGATTCAGAGTCTTGGGTAGAAGTGATAAACTCCTTGCCTATAAGCTTGAAGAAGCTTGAACTAGAAGGGAGTGGTCATACACCAGAAAGTTTATGTGTTCTAAATCGTTTAGAACAATTGGAGAAATTGGATTTAAGAGATGTAGAATTAGTTAATCCAAGTGATTGGAATATTGTTATTGAGAACCTTCCAACAAGTTTGAAGGAGTTAGGGTTAGCGTTTACAAATCCATCTGGAGAAAGTTTACGTGGTTTGTATCGTTTAGGAGTCTTGGAAGAGTTAGATTTAGAAGGCATCGAATTAGAAAATAGAAGTGATTGGTTAGAAGTCATCGATTCTTTACCGCCCAGTTTGAAGAAATTAGATTTAGATGATACTAATTTATCAGGAGAAAGTTTATTTGTGTTACATCGTTTAAAACAGTTGGAGGAGTTAAATTTACCCTATATTACATTAGATGATTCTGCTGATTGGGTTCAGATGTTTCAGTCTTGGCCGACAAGTTTGAAGAAGCTTGAGCTAAAATTTACGACTCCTTCGAAAGAGAGTTTATGTGTTTTACACCGTTTTGAACAATTGGAAAAGTTAGATTTAAGTTACAAAATTTTGGATAATCCGAATGATTGGGTTCAAGTGTTACAGTTTTTACCGACAAGTTTGAAGGAGTTCCATTTACATTTTACAAATTCTTCAGGAGAAAGTTTATGTGTGTTACATCGTTTAGAACAATTAGAGAAGTTGGATTTAAGAGGTGTAGAATTAGTTAATCCAAGTGATTGGAATATTGTTATTGAGAACCTTCCAACAAGCTTGAAGGAGCTAGGATTAGCCTTTACAAATCTCTCAAGAGAAATTTTGGGTGGTTTGAATTGTTTGGAAAGATTGGAAAGATTGGAAGAGCTAGGGTTGGGGGATATCCGATTAGCCAATCGACGTGATTGGAATGTTGTTATTAAGAATTTGCCAAGAAACTTGAAAAGGCTAAAATTAGAACATACAAATTGCCCTGGTAATGTTATAGAAAAAATAAAAGCTAAGGGAATTGAAGTACACATAGAATGTTTAGAAAATATTGATTTTCCTATGTGATGTGCATGGGTTTATTTGATAAATAGAATTTATGTCATAGTTTTGTTAAAGATTTATTTTAGATGAAATTGAATGCTTTGTAGACACATAGAGTCTCATGTGTTGTGCATCATGAGACTCTATTTTTTTCTTTAAAGAGTAGTCCCATTATTTGAAATTATTTTAATCTACTACTCCATGAGTATGATAGCCTTTGTATATTCAAGAAAATTTTCCAAGTATGTGCATATCTTAGAATTCTTACATTTTGAAAAAAATATTATCTATAGTGAATATATGACAGTATTTAAAAAGCTATTGATGCTATTGTTTTTATTAACAATGTATATCCATTCAGCATCAGAAGGATCTATACCTTGTCTAGCTCCTTCAAGTGGCAGTTCATTGTTTAATGCTCTTCCTGCTGAGATAAAACCAAACATATTGAAGCATCTTGCCTTGTGTGATTCATACAAAATACTTGATAGTTATTATGGTTCTCTTTTATATATGCATCATGTATTATATATGTCATCTCAAAATTCTAGGATGGATAAATCCTTTCAACTAACAGATATGGCTAACGTATTGCAAGGAGTAGATATTTTTACGCTCGAGGGAACATGGAGTGTTTCTGAGGTTAATTTTGAGTATTATAATAAACTAAAAAGACTAGAATCAAATATCAAAGGAGTCATAATTGATATATTATCTTCAGATAGTAATTTAGACGTTTATTTTTCTTCTGAAACAGAAAAACTCTCTACCTTAAAGGAGCTGTATGTACAAAAATTCTTGCGGAAAAATTTATTTCCAATTCAAAAAATAGATATTCGCTTTTGTCAATTGGATACTAATAAGTGGATAGGCTTGATAAAATCCTTGCCTACAAGTTTGAAGAAACTTAATTTATCTCGTACATATTCCTCAGCAGAAAGTTTGCTTTTTTTGCATCGTTTTGAACGATTGGAAAAGTTAGATTTAAGTTGCGTAAAATTAGCCAATTCAAGTGATTGGCTAGGGGTAATCGAGTCTTTGCCTACAAGTTTGAAGGAGCTAGATATTAGTTTGAAGGAGCTAGATTTAAGAAGTACAAGTCCCTCAGCAGCAAGTTTGCTTTTTTTGCATCGTTTTGAACGATTGGAAAAGTTAAATTTATCGAGCATAAAATTAGACAATTCAAGTGATTGGCTAGGGGTACTCGAGTCTTTGCCTACAAGTTTGAAGGAGCTAGATATTAGTTTGAATGACCCAGATTTTAGACTTAGCAGTCACTCAGGAGCAAGTTTGCGTTGTCTGTATCGTTTGGAACGCTTGGAAAAGTTAAGTTTATTGTGCATAATGTTAGAAAATTCAAGTGATTGGCTAGGGGTGATCGAGTCTTTGCCTACAAGTTTGAAGGAGCTAGATTTAGGTAATACAAATACCTCAGTAGAAGATTTGCGTGGTCTATATCGTTTGGAACGCTTGGAAAAGTTAAATTTATTGAGCATAATGTCTGGCAATTCAAGTGATTGGCTAGGGGTAATCGAGTCTTTGCCTACAAGTTTGAAGGAGCTAGATTTAAGATGTAGAAGTCCCTCAGGAGCAAGTTTGCGTGGTCTGTATCGTTTGGAAAGATTAGAAAAGTTAAATTTACCGGGCGGTAGGTTTAGCAATTCGTGTGATTGGTTAGGGGTAATCGAGTTTTTGCCTACAAGTTTGAAGGAGCTAGATTTAGGTATTACAAATATCTCAGTAGAAGATTTGCGTTGTCTGTATCGTTTGGAACGCTTGGAAAAGTTAAATTTATCGATCGAAAGATTATACAATTCAAGTGATTGGTTAGGGATAATCGAGTCTTTGCCTACAAGTTTGAAGGAGCTAGATATTAGTTTGTATGACCCAGATTTTAGAGTTAGCAGTCCCTCAGGAGCAAGTTTGCGTGGTCTGTATCGTTTGGAAAGATTGGAAAAATTAAACTTAAAGGGCATAAGGTTATACAATTCAAGTGATTGGTTAGGGGTAATCGAGTCTTTGCCTACAAGTTTGAAGGAGCTAGATTTAGGTAATACAAATACCTCAGTAGAAGATTTGCGTTGTCTGTATCGTTTGGAAAGATTGGAAAAATTAAATTTAAAGGGCATAAGGTTAGACAATTCAAGTGATTGGTTAGGGGTAATCGAGTTTTTGCCTACAAGTTTGAAGGAGCTAGATTTAGGTTATACAAATATCTCAGTAGAAAGTTTGCTTGTTTTGCATCGTTTGGAGAGATTAGAAACGTTAGATTTAACAAATGTAGAATTAGATAGTCATAGTGATTGGAATATTGTTATTGAAAGCCTACCAACAAGTTTAAAGGAGTTAGCTTTATTGCGTTGGAGTTCCTTACATGAAAGTTTGCCTGATTGGATTTGTTCGGAGGAATTGGATAAGTTAGATGTAAGTGATATAGTATTAGATGTTTCAACCTATTTGTATTATTTAGAACCGGATTTTGAGTATTGAGAACCTTCCAACAAGCTTGAAGGAGTTAGGATTAGCATTTACAAATCTCTCAAGAGAAATTTTGAGTGGTTTGAATCGTTTGGAAAGATTGGAAGAGCTAGGTTTGGGGGATATCCGATTAGCCAATCGACGTGATTGGACTCTTGTTATTAAGAATTTGCCAACAAGTTTGAAAACGCTAAAATTGGAATGTACAAACTGCCCTGATAATGATATTGAAAAAATAAATTTAAGAATAAAGTGTGTACAGTTACTGAATAAAGTTGCAAGGTAATATGATGCATTTAGAGAATCAAGGTAATGAAAAATTTAGATATGTCCACTGAAGGCTTTTTTGAGTATATTTTAAATGTATTATTTCGGGTCACAAATAGCATGTATGAATATACGCTCTGATATTTCACACACGATAAATGGTGACACAGTACTGAGTCTAAAGAATTATTAGACATTTTTTTGAAATAAATGCAGATTTGTACTAATAGATTCAATGTATAATTATTAATAGAATTATATCTAGAGTTGTATATTTACGTTTAGTCATATGCAATAGAAATAAGGTGTTTTTATGGGTTTATTACGAGTTTTACTGATAATTGGATGCGGAATATGGGTAGGAGTATCTTTAGCTAAATCTTTTCCTAAGATTTTTTTAGAGCTAAGTTACGTTATACCTAATATGGATGTTGGGAATAGTAAATATTCTTTCGAAATAGTTATGGCGATGGGTTTCTTGGGTTTTATACTTGGGGCATCACTTGGCAATATATTATTGAAGGTTATCGATAAGGGTATTGATAATTGGGAGCGATCTGATAGCGGAGAGAAGGTTAATCTGCTTTTCAGTATCATTGCTGGAATCATATTTGGTGGAATCATATTATCAATTCCGTTTGTGTCCATCGTTTTAGACTATATGATTTTCATATCTCCATTTGTTAGTATAGGAGCAATGATAGCTGTTGGAATGATGACCTATTATGCACTTGAATCTATGGGTGATATATTACCTTGGATGAAAAATCGACCGAAGTTTAGACGTAAGAATCTTAAAATTCTAGATACGAATGTTATTATTGATGGAAGAATTTATGAAATTATTAAATCTGGATTTTTAGAAGGGAATTTATATATTCCTAGTTTTGTTTTAGATGAACTTCAATATATTGCAGATAGTCAAGACCCATTGAGAAGGCAGCGTGGACGGAGAGGACTAGAAATACTCCGCCTTCTTCAATCCGAATTTGCATTAGAAATCGGAGTCTATGATAAATTAATCAAGAATGAAAGTGAGGTAGATAAAAAGCTTGTAAAACTTGCTGTTGAAACAGGTGGCGATATCGTCACAAATGATTTCAATCTCAATAGGGTAGCTTTACTTCAAGAAGTTAAAGTGTTAAATATAAATGAGTTGGCTCTTGGATTAAAACCTACCGTTTTACCTCGAGAAATTATATCGGTTATCCCTGTCCGGGAAGGGAATCATCAAGGACAAGGAGTTGCTTACTTAGATGATGGTACAATGGTGGTAATAGAAAACGGCAGTAAGTACTTGAATCAGACGATTGAAGTCATGGCAGCCCAGGTTATTCAGTCCGAAAGAGGAAGAATGATCTTTGGAGATTTAACAGATAATAATCAGCAAGACAATAATTCTCAGAATTTGCGTAAAAAGAAGAACGCTGAAGTAATAAAAACTATGTAGTTATTATTCAATTTTATCATGTAGTCATGATATGATAAATAAGTAGGTAAAAATATGGAAATAATTGTACGTAATGCAGAAGGTAATTTATCAGCAAAAGATCGAGATTATGCACAGCAAAAGGTGAATCGGCTTAACAGATATTTTCATCAGGCAAATCGCGTTGAATTAGTTCATAGAGAAAACAAGGTGGATCACCATGCTTCCCATAGAATAGAAATCACTGTGTTTGCTGATGGATATACAGTTCGTGGCGAGGAAAATGATACGGATATCCGTGCTGCAATAGATAAAGTTTCCCATAAACTAGAAAACCGCTTAAGTAAACTAAAGGGACGAATTCAAGATTCCTACCGTAGAAAAGGTAAGAGTCTGCCAACATTATTAGCCGAAGAACAGGAAATAGAGGTTCCACAGCCTTCAGTTGAAACAGAAATTAAGGTGACGAAGCAAGTTTTCCTAGAACCTATGTCCTATGATGAAGCGGCTCTTCAACTAGAAATGGTTGGTCACCCGTTCTATATGTTTAGAAATGAAAGAAGTGGTCAGGTAGAAGTCCTATACAAAAGGAACGACGGTCACTACGGATTAATCCAAGCTGAGGCATAAAAACAGTGGATGGAATGTGTGATATTTGTACTTATTTATTCATTTTAAGAAGATCTATCTGAAATGTTAGAGCAATATGAATATCATAAAACATAAAATCTGCTATAATATGGAGTAGACAATAAAGATTTATATTATTACAAGTAGAGAGATTAAACATTAATGGCAACTTACAGAGGAAGAAAAAGCGATATTTGTCGTAAGGTAGGTTTTAATATATGGGGAAAACCAAAATGCCCCAGTTCAAAGAGACCTTATCCTGCAGGTCAGCATGGTCCTAATGGAAAAGATAAACGAAGATCAGAGTATGGTGAGCAGTTGCTTTCTAAACAAGTGATTCGTAGATACTATCATATGATGGAAAAACAGTTTAGGAGATCATTTGAGAAAGCTCAACGAATGCACGGAAATACAGGTCTGAATTTCTTGAGATTATTAGAACTTAGACTACAAACTGTTGTATGGAGATTAGGATATGCTAAATCGATATTCCAAGCACGACAGATGGTTACTCATGGTCATATAACCGTTAATGGGCATTTAGTAGATATTCCTAGCTATCAATTGAAAGTTGGAGATGTTGTTGCTGTAAGAAACATGGACGCTAGTAAGGCTTTGGCAAGAATGAATCAATATGAAGGTGCTGCTGTTCCTGTATATATTGAGCCCAATGTACAAAAGTATGAGGGTACCGTTTCATGTCTTCCAGAAAGAGATGACTTTCCTAAGTTTTTCAATGAACAACAAGTTGTTGAATTTTACGCTAGATAGTAAAAGACTCATTTTTATAAAATGTATCAACTATTTAATACAGAAGATGTAAATGTTATAGGTGGAGGGAGTTGGGCAACCACTCTCTCTATTCTTTTAGGAAGATCTGGAGTGAATGTTCAGATGTTTCTTAGAAATGAGCAGGTCATATCTGAGCTTAGATCGCGCAGAGAAAATTTGCAGTATTTACCTGGTTTTATCCTTCCTAAGAACATTTCATCGAGCCTTTTTCAGGAATTAAATAATGAAAAAGATTCTTCCAAACTGTATGTTATAGCTTCTCCAGTTAGTGCTATTTATGATGTTATCAAATATATTCCAAAAGATTCTAGATATTTTATTGTAGCAAGTAAAGGTATTCATTTCGATCGTGAATTATTTGTAAGTGACATTATAAAGGAGCATTTTCCAAACGCTAAAATCGCTGTTCTGAGTGGTCCAAATATTGCTAAGGAAATATTACAAGGGTCTCCAACAGCGTCAGTAATAGCCTCTGATGATGAAGTTTTTTCAGAAAAACTTTCAAATATATTCCATAGTAGATATTTTAGAATCTATACATCAACAGATCCCATAGGTGTTCAAGTGGGTGGAGCAATGAAGAATGTTTATGCCATTGCTGCTGGCTTTTCTGATGGCGTGGGATTTGGACAGAATACCAAAAGTGCACTTCTAACGCGAGGTATTAATGAAATGGCTCAGGTAGGTATGAAAATGGGAGCTAAATTTGAAACCTTTTTTGGAATTTCTGGAATAGGAGATTTGATGGTTACAGGTAATAGTACGTTGAGTAGAAATTACAGTGTAGGGTATTCGTTGAGTAAAGGTGGCAGAATACAGGAAATCATTAAAAAGCTAGGGCAGGTTGCGGAAGGTGTTAATACTAGCAGCGTATTAACAAAGTTAGCATTTAAATATCAGGTTGAGATTCCTATTGCTGATGCAGTTTATGGTGTGGTTAGTGGTAAAATAAGTTCTCAAAGAGCTATAGAAACGTTAATGGAAAGATCGCCAAAACAGGAACTGATAAAAATAAAGAATTAATCATAATATGAATTTCAATCTAGGTCAGATACGATTAAGGCATGATCAAGAAACATTATCTTCAGATCTGCTAGATCGGTATACTCCAATATACAATAAAAGGTTTTCAGATCATAAGGTGAATCAATCTTTTTATCTAAGTCGTTTTCCAGTTGGTAATTTAGTGCTAATATGTTTGTTAAATGAAAATAGATTAATATATAGCACCTTTAATTCAGAATCCATGAATCACTTTATGAAGTGTAATGATATCAATTTAGTCGAATTTCAAGAGGATTCTAAATTATTTATTCAGACTGAAAACAAACTCTGTTTTATGGGTGAGCTTTCTCCTTTGGGGACAAAATTTCAACATCAGGTATGGAAGACTCTCTTAAATATCAGACCCGGATCGATGATAAGTTATTCTGAATTATCAAAAAAGTTGGGAGTAGAGAATAGTGTTCGAGCGGTTGCAAATGCTGTAGCTGCAAACCCAATTTTATATTTTATTCCTTGCCATAGAGTTATTCGAAAAAATCATAACATAGGTGGATATCGAGAAGGAATTTTGTTAAAAAAAGATCTACTATTATTGGAAGGTTGTAGATATTGAACTAATAATAGATTCAAAATAGATCTTGTAATATTATAACTATTTCTGCTAAAGTCATATTATTCACAAGCCATTGACTTATTTTTCTTTGCAAAGGATATAATGGTATTTCAAATGCAAGAAAACGATATTATGTGGAAATTATGATTAGCTTAATGAGAAATCGAGCCAGTTTAATAAGCTGTGTTTGCATGAAAAAAAGGCAATCTTACCGCAGAATTCAGAAAAATAGATTTGATATTTTATTTTTTTTATTTAGCTTGACCTTATTTACTGGATGTTTGGGTAAAGATACAAATGATAATACAGCGTCTGGATTAGGAAAAAATTCCTTAACCCGATCGAGTTGTAATGTAGAACATCATAACTTAGCGATGAATCAAGAGATAGCTCAGTGCATGGATACTGATAAAGCATTGCTCTTTGAAGAAATACAAACATTATCTTTAGATTTAAAAAAGTCTTATGATAAAATAGAGATCCTTGATAAGGAAATATTGGATTATAAAGCAACTCAATTTCATCTAGAAATAAACGAGCAAAAACTCTCAAAAAATTTAGCTCAATTTGAAAATAAATGTACAATGCTAAATAATAAGCTGCATGAATCAAGAGATCATGTACTGAATCATAAAAAGAAAGCAAATTATGTATATACTGAGTTCTTGCAAATGCGAGAAGATTGGTCTTCCCTTATAGATTCATTGAAAGAAAAAATGGATATGTTTAGCAAAAATATTCAAGTCATAATGCCAGAAAAAACAACAAGAAAGGATCAAAAGAATCCTCCTACCGATTGGAGTGCTTCTGAGAATGAATCTTATCAAGGAAAAAGCAGAACATCTAGTAGAAGAACAAAGAAGAATTCTAAAAGGGGTTTAAATTCTCCTTTAACACCATTAACTCCTTTATTAGGGAATGCTAAGAATTCTGATGCATTGATGTCCCAGAGCCCAGTGAGGAACATGTATTCTGCTCAGCAGAGTGTAGCTGGATTCAAAATTTATGTAGATACGCAGGATCAAAAGAACCCTGATGAAGATTGGAGTGCTTCTGAGGATGAGCTAAATCTAGAAAAAACTAAGACACCAAATACTATAAGCAATGAGTCTTCTCGAAAGGTACCTCGTTCTCCTTTTGGTGCTAAATTTGGGAATAATCCAATCTCTGAATCGAGAGTTCCTTTGAGTCCCTATGATGCGAATAGCTATTCACAAGTAAGTATGGATATATAGAAGGTTAATGAAGATTCATCCTATTGTTAAAGATTTATCTTGGTTAAACGTATACCGTTCGACATGAAATTCTCATTGTAATACACAGAGAGTGTTGTTGTAAAGTGGCTCTAGGAAAACATGGACCTGCCTGGGTCTTAATGCCCAGGTCAGGAATATTGTAATTTTATGAAAGTCCAGGTATTTATACAAGACTTGTGCTTATTGTGTATTTGAAATATTTTTTGCAAAATTGGTGAAAAAGTTGTCAGATGTATATGACGAATATTAGATATAATTTAACAGCAGCATGAAATATCTATCATGAAAAGAAGTGCGTTAAAGGTGCAGTATGGTTGGGTTTAAAAGACGTAAAAATATAAAATATAAATACGGTTATTGTTTGAATACTGAAGTGGTTATACCTTCGAGTGTTAGGAAAGGTTTTGGTTTTTATTATGTATCTGCACTTATTGCCATAGGGTTCTCTGCTGCGGGTTGTTTTGGCGGAGGAGGTGAGTCTAAGACTAGATATAAAAAAACAAGTGGGATTACTAGTTCGAATTCAGTTGCTACCAGTTGGCAGGTAGAGCGGTCCAATTTAAACGAAAATATTGAGACATGTAAACGTACAATAGAGCAATACGCTTCTAATATTGCAGCATTGGAAGAAGAAAAACGTGCTCTCAATGAAATTAATTCTATGATGCAGGAAGATAATTTCAGTAGATCGTATGCTTTATCTTTGCGTCATGAAGAAGAAAAACGTGCTCTATTATCTCAAGCGGAAGTATTACGTGAAGAATTAGAAAATAATCAAAATGAATTGTATTTAGCTGTAGAAAATGATTTAACAACTCTTCATAGTAGTTACGAAGAAAAGGTTAATGAATGGGAATCCGTATCATCGCAACTGGTAGCTTTACATGAAGAATTAGACAGTAAACAGAATGCATTAAAACTTGCTCAGGAAGCTTCTGCTGTAGATAAGAAAGAGATTTCTAAACTTAAGAGTCAATTTGAAATTACCAAATCAGAATATGAGAAAGCTTTAAGTGATTTAGATGTTAGAGCTGGTGAGATTCATCAATTAGAATCAGAAATTAAGCAAGCTGGCAAAGAACTAGATCAGGCCAGATGTGAACGAGATCAATCAAATCAAAGTTTGGAAGAGCTTCAATTAAAGTTGAACTCTAGTAATGAAATTAATTCTATGATGCACGAAGATCATTCACATCGGTTGAATAGTGCATATTCGCAGTTGCAAGATGCTTTAAATGATAAGAATAAACAACTTCGTTTAGAAAAACTGAAATCATGGTTGATTCATCAGAAGATAAGTGCCTTGGGTGTTGGTGTTGCATTCCGTAGATGGAAAGAATATCAATTAGAGAATGTTTTAAACGAAAAAGAATCTTTGTTAAGTGAGCTACAGAGCAGAGGTACAGAGAGTGGTCAGTTAGTCATCGATCTCCAAGAAGTAAGGAATGCATTAGAGGCAAATAAAGAAAATTACACTGCTCTTTTAAATGAGAAACAAAAACTTCAGTCCGATTTTGATTCTTTGTCAGGAGATTACCAGTTATCCCAGGAATTTCAAAGCACCCTTGCAAATGGAATTGCAGATATAAATTCTGGAATAGATGGCATGGTTGCAAAGAACGAGTTTAGAATCATATCCTTAGAGTCCGATAATCAGGGTTATTATACGGATACAGTTTTAAAAATGGAAGCATTAAGTAATGAGAATGCTTATCTGATGTCTGAACTTGAAATAGTGAAAGAGGAATATAATCAGAATGTTTTAGCGAAGCAGTTTGATATTGATCATTTAAATCATGTGACTGACCAGTTGCGAAATAATGAACAAAAAGAGCATGAAAACATAATAAGTTTAAATGCAGAGCTGCAAAAAATTCGAGATTCTCGAAAAGAGTTAATGGATGAAATATCGGATTATAAGAAAGAAAAAGATATTTTGTCAGAGAATATTCTAAAGTTAATCGAAGATAAAGATTCTGCTGATTTACAAAAAGAACACTTGTTATCGAAACTTCAAAACCAGTTACAGGTACTCGAGGATGAAAAAAATAACTTAGAAAGTAATTATCAACAAGTATCTCATGAAGCAGTGATTTTAGACAATGAGTTGAAGGAGATTCGTGAACAAATTAATATATCTGAATCTAATGTAGAAAAATTGCATCATGAATTAGAAGTAAAAGAAGCAGAATTGAACGATAAAAATGCAGAAATCCTCGATGTAAAGACTTTATTTAAGAAGAGGATTGATGAGCTGTCTGCAGAACTTACAGAAAATAAGAGACTTACAATTTTATATACCAATGCATCTAGTTTATTTATGCAGAAAATTAATTTACGCAGAGGATATGATGCATTTAAAGAAAATTATTACGTATCCAGGAATGAATCACTGCAAAATAGAAGCAAGCAAATGGTTCAGCAATTAGAATCAGAATTTAACAAAAAAATAGATTTCATTCAATTAGAAAAACAGAATATTAGTTCAGAATTAGATACTATCAAAGCGAGAATAGCAGATGCAGAAAAGAACGAAGAGCGTATGCAGCTCGATAGTACTGAATTAACGGAACAGTTAGCTGCTAAGGCAGAGGAACTTAATGAAAAAGAATCTCAATTACAGATGCTCAAAGTTGAATATGATGAGTCTCTTAAAAAAGTAAGTGAGCGGGATACTGAAATCGAACAGCTTTTAACGGAAAGAGCGTTGTTAGAATCCTCCTTAAGGGAATTAGATAATGGTAAAAATTCTGAAATTGAGGGTTTAAATACACAAGTTAAGAGTCTTTCTGATGAAATATCCGAAAAGAATACCAAGATTGCTACAATTACCGGTGAACTAGAATCCGAGAAAACACTTTTAAGTGAGCAAATATCTAAGTTAAATATAGAAAAAGAACAATTAGAACAAGAAAGAGATAGATTGAGCTCGGAACTCGAGAGTTCTAAATTGGCGAATGATAATAATGTAGATCATATATCTAATTTAGAAAAGGATTTAGCTGTAAAATCTTCTGAAATCGAACAGATTAGAATAGAAAAAGATACTTTAGAATCTTCCTTAAAATTCCTAGAGTCAGGTAAAAATTCTGAGATTGAAAATATAATTACACAAGTGAGAAGTCTTTCTGATGAGATATCCGAAAAGAATAATCAGATAGATGCAATTACTTCTGAACTAGATTCTGAAAAAACAAAATCTCATCAAGAAATAACTACTTTAAACTCCAGATTAGAAATTTTAAATGCAGAAAAAGATCAATTAGAAGAAGAAAAAACTAAACTTGGATTAGAGCTAGATACCGTTAAAGAGGCATTGTCAGATTCTCGAGATCGTGAAGATCGTATCCAGATTTACAGTGCTGAATTGAAAGAGCAGTTAGCTTCTAAGCAAGAGGGACTTAGAGAAAAAGAATCTGAATTAGAAACTCTCAAAGTTCATCACCATGAATCTCTTTCAAAACTCGAAGAAAAGGATGCTGAAATTGAACAGCTTTTATCAGAAAGAGAGTCTTTAGAATCTACCTTGAAGGAAATAGAGTTAAGCAAGGGTTCAGAGATCGAGGCCTTAACGGATAATGTAAAGAGAATACATGAGCAGCTCTCTAAGGTTTCTGATGAGTTATCAGAAAGAAATGCTAGTGTAGACGCCATTACTGCAGAGTTAGAATCAGAAAAAGTACGCTTTAACGATGAGTTATCGAAACTAAATACAGATTTAGCATTATTGATGTCCGGAAAAGAGCAGCTTGAAAAAGAAAGGGATGAATTATTATCAGACTATCAGGATTCTAAAGCTGAAAGTGAAGATTATATAAACCAAATATCTTCTCTCGAGGAACATTTAACGACTAAGGTTTCTGAAATAGAGAGCCTGTGTGATGAAATCAAGCAAAAGGATAATGAATATACAGATAAAATTTCTAGAATAGAATCAGATAAAGCTGATATATCTTCTCAGTTTGATGAAGCAAAAAGAAATGTAAATGAATTAGAAAGCTTCAAGAATGATTTAGAGAAGGAGTTAGCTAAACGATCTGAAATATTCGATGCAGAGATAAATTCATTGAAGTTAGGTTTGAATGAAAAAGAAGAATTATTAATCCAGAGGATCCATGGCCTAAAAGTAGAAAAAGAAGATTATTTGGAAAAAATAGAAAAATATCAGTTAGAGCAAAAGCAATATAAAGCAGAATTGCAAGAACTTCAAGAATTAGAGAAAAAAGCATTAGAAGATGTTGCAAAAGAGATTCATAACAAAGAATTACTAAAGAACGACATGCAAGATAAGATGTCGGAAATATATGAGAAAATTAGCGATCTTGAAAAAGAGCTTGTAGATAAGCAGTCTAGTATTGTGGATTTGACAACAAATCTTACAAATACTAGTTCAGTTGCTCAAGATCGTTTAGAGGAACTTACTAAAGTTAAAAACGATCTCGCATCAGCGTATACAGAAGTAGACAATTTACATTCAGAGATGGATGCGTTTAAAGGAAGTACTGATGAGTTAGGAAGACTGAACACTGATTTATGTAAACAGTTAGATACTCTGACAAACCAGAAAATGGTGTTAGAGGAAAAAATAAATATTCTTTCTGCTGAGAATAGTGATCACCAAAGTGAGATCGAATCATTAGAGAATAAAATATCTGGTCTAGATATTTCATTGAAATTAAAACAAGAAGAACTTGAAAAATTGCAGCCATTCTTAGAAGAGCTATCTGAATTGAAAGATTCATATAATAATATCCAAATTGAAATAGATTCTCTCAAATCACAGAATGGAACACTTGAAAATGAGAAAGATGAGCTTCATTCGGAAATACAAAGTCTTGAAGTGGGCAAAGCTTTGCTGGAAAGCAAAATATTAGGTTTAGAAGTAGATATTCAACATCTACAAGAAAAAGAAGAAGAGCTTGCTAAGATTCAGGAATTAGAAGAGTATTATAAAGAAGAACTAAATAATCAGTATAAGTGTATTCAAGAAGCTGAAGAAAAGAATAATAATTACGTTAAAGAAATAGATGATCTAAATCAGGAATTATCTAGTAACCATTTGAAGTATGAAAAATTAAATGAGGATTACCAGATTATAAACTCAGAATTAGAGAATAAAAATGCGCAAATTACGACCTTATCTGTAAAAGATGTTGAAAATAAAGAAAAAATAGACGCAATCCAGAATGAAAAGTCTAAGCTAGAAAATTCTTTAGAAGACATGAGAAAAGAAAAAGATAGTCTGGTAACGAAGATAGATGCTTTGTATGTTGAAAAAAATCAGATTGAAGATAGGCTTAGTGAAAAAGTAATAGAGTTAGAACAAAACATTGAAATGTTGATTTTGGAACGGAAGAGAAAGGATGTTAGGTTATCTGAAGTAAATATATTACTCGAAGAAAAAGATCAAAAATTGAATGAATACTCTAAACATATACAGCAATTTAATAATATGATTGATGATATATGTAAAAAGGAGACTCAATTAAAAGCTGATTTAAGGCAAGCGCTAGAGTCTGATTCTAAAAATAAAGAAGTCATAGAGGACCTCCAGGAGAATTTAACAGATGCTAGTGCTACTATACAAGCTACAAAGCATGAGCATGCAAATATGCAATCCCAGTTTGCTATGATTGAGGTAGAAAAGATTAATTTGAACAGTGAGCTTAGTTCGATTAATGTTGAACTTCGTAATAATAAAAAAGAGTTAGACAAAAATATTGCGGAAGTGAAAGTTTTAACTCATGCTTTAGCAGAAGAACATCATAAAAACAGTCTAGTTCAACAAGAAAAAATCAGACTTGAAGGACAAGTTGCTAATTTGGAAGATGATCTTTCTTCATTAACAATAAAGCATCAGATGTTAAAAAATGAAAAAGAAAATATTTTATGTGAATACACTATACTTCAGGCTCAGTACAGTAGCTCTGCAGAAGAAGAGAGTAGAATAAACGAAGCTCTGAATGTGTCTAATAAGGAACTTGCAGAGTATAAAATTCAGCTTGATGAACAAGTAGAATTAGCCAATTCTTACAATTCTATGAAAGCTAATGCTAAAGAGGGTGCTGTTACGCAATTAGATGAATTTGACAAGTTGAAGAAGAAAAAATTAAAGCTAGAAGAATATATAAATAAGGCTGAAGAAGATCTATCGAGATATAGATTGTTACTTGCATCGCAAGATTCACAGAATACAGGGAGTCAGTTAAACCGTCAAAACGGTAATGGTAATCTTCAAATTGCTACCAGTGAAAAAGAGAATCTCGAGGGAACTATCTCTCGATTAGAAAAGAAAAAACATCAATCTGAAATAGAGTTAAATAAATTAAATGAAGTGAATGCTAATGTAGAAGGCGAATTTAATTATTACCTTGATGAAATGGCATTGAGTTCTAAAGGGTTATCTCAATTGAGTAGCAAACAAGAAGGCTTAGTACTTAAGAATGATCAATTAACAGAGCAGTTGAATAAGATAGCTTCTGAGAAACATAATTTACAAGAAAAGCTAGCAAATTCAGAGAAGCGCTTACAAGAGAATATTGAAAATTCTAATAGTATAGAAATTGAAAATAAGCGATTGAAGGAAAGTCTCGATCGTGCAATGACTGCTATCGAAAATCATGAAACATTAAAGCATCAGTCGGATGAGAATGTATCTAAATTGATCTCTACTCCAATCAAGTTTGATACATTAGCGGAAGAGATAGATGATATGAAAAGAACGCTTAGTAGCAGTCTTTCTTTGAGACGCTCAAGTATAGGCTTAGAAGCCAACAAAGAGATAGGTAGCCCAGAGGAAGGAATACATTTACTCGAAGAGAAAAATATTGAACTAGAAGAATCAGAAAGAAGATTGTCTAGGAGTATAGAGAATATTCATGAAAAATTACAAGAAGTTGAGAAAGATGCAGCTCTATTAAATCATATCGAAACTTTGAAATTAAAAGCTTCTCCCTTAAAAGAAAATAAAATTGATGACAGTCAGATAGTAGAGGAAAAGAGAGAAGGTGATAAACTAGATTCATCTTTCAATACAGAATATGATAATTGTAAAAAGAGTTATACTGCACTTCCAGATAAAATGTTGCAAAGAGCTCTAGATAATGTTGACCTAAATTACTTTTCAGCTGAGAATTTATTAGATCAAGCTCAAAAAGATTTGAAAGTACTTTCTGATCAGAAAAAGAAGGTCCGTAAAAGCATAGACACTTTGAAAGAATTATCAGAAGGAGATAAAGAAAATTACCATGCATCAAGTAGTCTTATCCGATCGGGAATAGTTGTTAACGCGGCAATGACTGGAAATGCTGCAACTCCTGGAATGCAGACACAGGGTTTGATTTCAAAGGCAGCAAATGCAGACCAAAGAAAGAATAAAGGTAGATTATCTGATGTATCTTTTGTTGGTAGTAGAAGAGAAAGCTTGCCTTTAGAGAAAGTGATGGGTTCTTTGGATTCAGATTTGAATATCAGTCAGATACCAGCAAAACAAGATATTAATGCATTAAAAAATAGTCAGATGTTAAATGATTCTCCTGCAATGACTATTGAAGATATAAAGAATTTACCAACAAAGAGTGTAGATTCTAGTATGGTATCGGATGTAAAAGAACAGGAAGCTATTCTGAATCAGAAGAAAGCTATAGATACTAAGAATGCTTTAGAAGATGCAGGAAAAGTTCTTCAAGAGAGTAACGAAGTTATTAAGTCAACTAAGGTGAAGTATGATCTTAGACCGGCATATGCAGATCCAGATTATCCCTTAATGAATTATTTGACGAAATATTATATTGCTAGGAAAAAGATATTCTTGGAAAATAATGAGAAGGGTGTATTAGACAATGATTATAAACCTACTCAAGATAAGGTGGATGAAAAATTTGAGCAGATTGATACACATTTCAATAATAAAGAGACCTATAAACCTTTCCATGGTAAAGATGAAGGCGATAGGAAAGTTTTACTTAAAAAACTGAGAAAACATTATATAAAACCTGTTGATTGGATAAGTGAATCAAATAGAAAGTATTATAAAATGAATTATTCTCGTATTAATAGTTCAGACCTTTTAAAAACAGATGCGTTGTATTTAACTCGTAGGGATAGATTTTTTCAAGAATCCAAATTAAAAGATAAAAGAAGAGAGTTGCTATTAAATAGTAATTTGAATATGGAGGACTTTCTTGCATTAAAAAAACAGCTTGTCAAAATATTAATTTATAATAATGGCAGCGTTAAATATCATGAATTTGGAGAAAAATTTAAAGGAATCGATCTTGTCAAGAATTCTAATGATTCAGAGTTACTCAGCAAACAAAAACAGGTCGACTCATTTTTAGAGATTTTAAGTAAGTTCTTTGAATTAGATGGAATACTAAACTATTTTCAAAGTAAGTCTGAACTAGTAATCGCTATGTATGAACTTACAACGAATGTTCATAGAGCAGTACGTAAGATAGGTGCTGAAACATTCATGCCTGCATCTATGTTATTTTCTAATGCACAAAATTTAAAAACGGAAATGATACCGTTGGTATGTGAACTAATTAATGAATACAAAATTATTAATGATGATAAATAAATGCTGAATAAATAAGCATTTATCTATCATCGAATGCAGATAAGCCTTACTATATAATTATGAATTTAATATATAGTAAGGCTGTAATATTATATTGAGAGCAATATTTATTTTTATTTTTGGCACTTGATTTGGTATACTGCTAATTGATGACGCTCAATTTTCATTTGAGTGGCGAGGTGAAAATGAATTTACAACCAATTAGCGATAGAATTATCATTCAAGCAATTCAAGCAGAAGAAAAAACTTCCGGTGGGATACTTCTGCCCGATTCTGCTCAGGAAAAACCTCAACAAGGGAAAGTTTTGGCAGTAGGCCCAGGGAAATTATTGAATAACGGTTCATTATCAGCAATGGATATCAAAGTAGGTGATGTTGTTTTGTATGGTAAGTACAGTGGAACTGAGGTAACTGTATCAGGAAATGAATATATTATATTAAGATCTTCAGATGTATTGGCAGTTATGCAAAATGCTCCGTCGATGGCTTCAGTTTAGTAGATTAGGAGAAATATATGGCAGGAAAAGATTTAAAATTTAGAGACGATGCACGCAAACTTATAGAACAAGGAATTGATAGATTAGCAAATACTGTAAAGGTCACACTTGGCCCAAGAGGACGAAATGTTGTTCTTCAGAAAAAATTTGGTAGTCCAACTGTTATTAATGATGGTGCTACCATTGCTAAAGAAATAGAACTCGAAAACCGATTTGAAAACATTGGGGCGGCATTAGTAAAAGAAGTTAGTACAAAAACAAATGATTTAGCAGGTGATGGAACAACAACTGCGACTGTTTTAGCTCAAGCGATTTTTAAAGAAGGTGCAAGGAATGTTGCAGCTGGTTCGAATCCCGTTCAAATTAAAAAGGGTATTGAAATTGCGGTTAATTATATTGTCAATGAGTTGAAAAAGATTTCAGTACCTGTAAAGGGAAGAGAAGACACTCTCAGAGTAGCAACTGTATCTGCAAATGATCCTGTAATTGGTGAGCTAGTTTCAGAGGTTATTGAGAAAGTAGGAAAAGATGGAGTTGTAACTGTAGAAGAAAGTAAAGGAACAGAAACAACGTTTGAAATAGTAGAAGGTCTTCAATTTGATAAAGGATATATGAGTCCATATTTTATTACTGATCCTCAAAGAATGGAAGCAGTCTATGAAAATCCATATATCCTTTTCTTTGAAAAGAAAATCAGCAATATTCAAGATCTCGTAAGCTTATTAGAAAAGATTGTAAAACAAGGTAGACCTATAGTATTAGTAGCTGAAGACGTAGAAAGTGAATGTTTGGCTGCTCTTGTCATTAACCGTTTAAGAGCAAATTTACAACTAGCTGCGGTTAAAGCTCCAGGTTTTGGTGATAGACGAAAAGCAATGCTTGAAGACATGGCTATTCTTACTGGTGGTACAGCTATAACAGAAGAGTTAGGCGTTAAGTTAGATAGCATAGATTCAGCAATGTTAGGAACTTGTGATAAGATTATTATTACTAAAGATCATACAACGATTATTGGTGGTAAAGGTGATCAGAAAAATATAGATGCTCGACTCAAGCAAATCAAAAATCAGGTCGCTCTGTCAGAAAGTGAGTATGATAAAGAAAAATTACAAGAAAGATTAGCTAAGTTATCTGGAGGGGTTGCTGTTGTAAAAGTAGGTGCTCCAACAGAAACTGCCTTAAAAGAAAAGAAAGCAAGAATGGAAGATGCTATTGCGGCAACTCGTGCAGCTGTAGAAGAAGGTATAGTCCCTGGCGGTGGAGTCGCACTTATACGGGCAGCTAAAGGGTTAGAATCATTAAATCTTAAAGGGGATGAGCTAATAGGATTGCGGATTATTGCACGTGCTATCGAAGCACCATTAAGAACTATTGCACAGAATGCAGGTTTAGAAGGATCTGTAGTTGTGAATAACGTAAAGAGTAGTTCTGGCAACAATGGATTTAACGCATCTAATTTACAGTATGAAGATTTGTTGCAAACAGGTATTGTTGATCCTACGAAAGTGGTGAGAACAACGCTTGAAAACTCTTCTTCAATTAGTGGATTACTATTGGTAACAGATGCTGCAGTTGCAGACGTTCAAGAAGAAGAAAACGAAAACTAAAACAAATAATTTCTATCTGTTTTAGAATTAGAAGGTTGTTTAGGTATGACATCTAGACAACCTTTTTTATTTATAAGATGGAATCCTTTTTACAAGAGAGTGAGAGAGAGATCTATTTTCTCTTTGGAAGAGTAGGTTTATGGTCGATACCTAATATTCCAGGTCCTTGAGTTGTTATAACCAATAGGCAAATTATTAACAAGCAAGGAAAGTAAATATATTCTAAGGAATCAAAGACAATAGATGTAGAAAAATGAGTTAGGTTCAAACTTTCTTGATAAAGTTTTAGTAACATGCAGCCTGACAATATAGATGCAGAAAACTTTGTAAAAAAACCTATCATGGTTGTAAACCCGAAAATAATTCTGCATAAGATGATAGCAGCGGTCATCCAAGTAGGATATCCATACAGTTTATAGTAAATACTTAAATTTTCTGTAAAATTATTTCCGCCTAATACTCCGATATCCTTTAGGCCGTAAGAGAGAAGCATAATCCCAACTGTAATTCTTAATAATAGATAGAAAAAATTTGTCATATGATTCTCCAAAAACCACAAATAGTTTTGAGTATCTACAGTATATCAGCTCAGCAATATGAAAATAATAAAATTAAAATGAAATACATTCTTGATAAACATTTAAGTTACATATTTGCTATTTGATAAAGATTAATAAACTCGGCATGGGACCAAGTAAGTGGTGATACGGATAAAAGTTCACCAGTGACGGGATGATATTGTTCTGCGAGCATGTAAGTATCTGTAGCTCTATGAAGACACCATTCTAGAGCATATTCAAGATCTTCCGTTTCTCCTAGAAGTTTTCCGACTATACCGAACCAAACGGTGGAAATAATCCAAGGATTTCCTGGATACTCTTCTGAGCGGCGGAAATAATAATCTCCACTATATCTGGCGTATCCTCCGATATCTGAATTTATTTTTAGATTCAATTTAAGATAGTCAAAATTATTGCGATGCTTAGGATTTGAGAGGTCCTCTAGTTGAAATAGAGAGTATGAAAGTGTTGCAGAATCTGCAGCATAGTCAGGGATAAGATCACCTTTATCTGATACAAACAAACATCTATACCATCTTTTTTCTTGGTTATTCCAAAAAAATTGATTTAGGGCCTGGAGCATCTTTTGAGATAAATTCTGAAATTGCTTTGCTTTTGCAGGGTATTTATTCTGGATATCAATGTTACAAGACATCAGTTTAAGAGCCTTTATAACTGAACATGTCGTGTGGAAATGGATTCCTCTACGTTCTTCCCATAAATCCCAACTCGGTTTGGGGAGATCATATTCAGGATATATATGTTCACAGAAAAAAGTGCCGGCTGGAATAATAAAATTATTTATTAGATCATCGTTTTTCTTGGAATGAGGATACTTTGCAATATATTCTAAAACGGTAATAATGGTTAATGCTGTTTCATCTTGCTGAAAAGCTTTTTCATATTGATTATCTATAATCCATGGGTGCCAGCTTGCACCGACGCAACCATCTGGTCTATATTTTTGCAGAAAATAGGGTGGATCTTGTTTGAAAATATCTCTAATAAAATCGATGTATTTATCTACGAGCGGTGCATAGTCTAACTTTAATAGTATTGAAGCGATATGGGCGCCATCTCTAGGCCAGAAATAGCAGTAGTTTGATCGATTGGTTTCCATGATATTGCTATCACATGCTGCGATAATGGCTCCGTTATGACTAGTATGGGATAGGAGCATTTGTATGCTCTGCTGATATAAAGATTCTAATGTTTTCCCTTTCTTTTTTTCTATTTGAGATTTGGAAGGTGGAAGGAGTCTATTTGTTGCTAGTTCAGCCTGTTGTAGTGAATAAATCTTTTCGCAATCTTGTATCGAAGATGCTGCGATGATAGAATAAGTAAATTCTGTATCTTGATGAGGTTGGATCGTTGTTTGAAAACGGAATGTTGAATCGACGGAACCTTGTGCTATTGGATTCATTCCAAGTTTCCCATCTTCAGCATCAAGCCAAGTGCCCTGAAATTCTTTGAATCCTTTTACCCCGCATGCGTATTGATCTAGTGCACCATCTTTGCCTTGTGCTGTAAAAAGAAAACTTTTATCACCTTTGTAATGGATAATTCCATTTAATAATGGATGGTAGAATGCTGTGTCACCAATATCACTCTCATCAATTCTTAAGTCATGAGTGAAAAAAAATCCAACATGAATATTTTTATCGAATGAAGTTGAAAGTTTTATTTTAGAATGAAAAATGTCGTTATTAGAATCTAACCATTGTTTTTCTTCAACTGCTAAATTCTGAAATGGATGTGAGTAGTATGTGGTAAAAGTATTTGTATCCGAACAGTACCTGCTCTGTATAGTCCATTCGTCTGTATCTAGCCAGCTGAAAAAAGATTCTCCATTTTCAATAGCACAAAAAATACCTTTGCGAATCCAATGTCCAGAAAGATGATTATACTGACCTACATAGGGATAGTAAAGATCTCGGATCGTTCCACGATGATCGATACCTATAAAAAGTTTATGATTCGATAGTACAATATTTCTCGGCATAACAGTGGTGTTTTTGCATTTATTAATAATTATAATAAAACTTCAATAGTAAAAAGGATTTGAATATATTATTGGTATGTAATTTAGAAAGATTAGTTTACTTAATTATAAAAGCTGGTGCCCTCGAGCAGACTTGAACTGCTAAGCCCGTGAAGGCACTAGAATCTGAATCTAGCGTGTCTACCAATTTCACCACGAGGGCTAACCTATTTAAAATATATCATAAATGTTTGAATGAATTCAGTGTTGAAAAATATAAATAAAGATATTTGAAGAGATATTTACAGATATATATGTTTGATTGAAGTTTGGTTTATTAGAAGAGTATCTTTATAAATATGTTATTAAATCAGAATGAGTCAGCGGTTATAGCTGTTGACTTACAATCTAAATTCTTAGCTCCGATTTTAGATCGTGAAAGAGTAATGAATCGCGGTCTACTTTTAACGAATGCTGCTAAAGTACTAAATATTCCACAGGTAGCTACTTTACAATATTCCTCTAGAATGGGAGGCTTAGATGCTCAATTGGCAGATTGTTATCAATCACACCAGATTTATGATAAGATGTCTTTTAGTATATGTGGAAATAGTACTTGCTTATCAGATATTAAAAAACTTGGAAAAAAGCAAATTGTATTATGGGGGATAGAAACTCCTATCTGTGTATGCCAGTCAGCACTGGATTTATTAACTGATTTCGAAGTATATGTTGCTGTTGATGCTGTAGGAGCTAGAAATCAGATGGACCATGTTATTGCGTTAGATAGAATGAAAACAAGCGGGATAACATTAACGTGTGTTGATTCTATTATTTATGAATGGTTAAGATCGGCTGAGCATATTATGTTTAAAAATATTTTACAGCTTGTAAAAAATTCAGGATAATTACCTGTTTTATTTCAAAAATATATGTCTTAAATAAAAAAAAACCTTAAGATCATCTATACATTGAACCGATAAAATAGATCATGATGTTTAGGTTTTTAATGTATTGCTCAAGTTGTATTATTGCATCTATTGTGTTTATTTCTGCACAAGTCATAAGTTTTAGTCACGATCAACAACCTGATGAAAGACATCATACTTGGAGTTTTAATGGAAACCTAGTGCTGTATCTCACTAAGAGTAAAAAAGATTCCTGGTCTATTGCTACAGGAGGCAATAGTTTTCAGAAAGCAGTTAGAGTAACTATACCCGTAGAAGCAAAAGATATTACGGTGGAAGATGATGTATTTCATTTTAGTATTGAATGGACTGGTGATGTTGAAAAATTTGGAAATATAAGTCTTTATATGCCGATAGAGGGAATTATAGAGGGTGAGGAAGTTCATTTAGCCTGTGCTGATTCACATGCTAAACTTTATATTCGAAACCAGTGGAGATACTTGGATACATCAGCTTTTTCCGTACATGGGAAAATGCAAAATCTATTATTTTCTTCTGCTACGGGATCTTGTTATGGAGATGATCCATCGAAGATGAGAGGCTCTGCGCACATGGCTATAGGTGATGATAAGCACCATTATAAAAGACCTGCTGTAGGACAACTTCATAAAGAGAATAGTATGAAGAAAAAGAATCTAAGACGGAGAAGTGTCGCTGGTATGCCCAAGCAACTTTCTAACGAAGATCGAAAAAAAGATTCAGCTTGTTCTTGTTTAAAACATTTCTTTTTAAAATTTAAAGTCTCTTTTATGGGTGCATCTATCGAAATTGAGACATGGACCTTTACACGGGATATGAGACCTCCAATATCTAGAAATGGTAGATTCCAGCAAGAGGGTTCGTACGAAGATATGTATGTTGATCAGTTTTTAGAAGACAAGGGTGTCAGGATGCCTGTTAGAACTCTTAGTCGATTACAATGTAGAAGAGGGGCCGTTACAGAAAAAGACACCCGTATTGATGGAAATAAAAATCAAAACGAAGAAAATAATGAACATATAAAAGATGATGAAAACAGATCAGAACATGATTGTTGTAATGGAGATGGAGATCATCATAGTTCTGGAAGCGCTTTTAGTGATGATGGTGTTGGAGTAGGTTTAGGTTTAGATCAAACTTCAGAGTTAGATATAGATATAGTTCAAGATCTTAAAGATAAAGTAATGGATGAAGGATTTAATTTAGAAAAAGATTTTAACAATGATGGCTTTGGAGTAGGTTTAGACGAAATTTCAGAGTTAGATTTATATGCAGAGCAAGATCTTAAAGATAAAGTAATGGGTGAAGGATTTAATTTAGAAAAAGATTTTAACAATGATGGTGTTGGAGTAGATTTAGATTTAGATCAAACTTCAGAGTTAGATTTAGATATAGTTCAAGATCTTAAAGAAAAAGTAATGGATGAAGGATTTAATTTAGAAAAAGATTTTAACAATGATGGCGTTGGAGTAGGTTTAGATGAAATTTCAGAGTTAGATTTATATGAAGAGCAAGATCTTAAAGATAAAGTAATGGGTGAAGGATTTAATTTAGAAAAAGATTTTAACAATGATGGTGTTGGAGTAGATTTAGATTTAGATCAAACTTCAGAGTTAGATTTATATGAAGAGCAAGATCTTACATCAGAAGATAATAGATCTACTATTGGGAGTGGTAGTTTATAGAAGATCATAGTTTTTCCGTTTTTATAGCTGTGATTTAATTGTTTGTAAATGGTTAGAACTGAGATATAAAATAGGATTTTTTGTATAGGTATGTATTTGAACTCTAAAGTTCATGACAAGAGTTTGATCTAATAGCAAAACAGAAGAGATTAAATTATTTGTTTTAATGTGTCAGATTGATAGCAGTGAATATTTTCCTGCCTGATATATACTGTAATTAATGTATATTTGTTGGTTCTTTTTAAGAAATATTGAGATAGGTAAGTTCCAAAACATATTAAAATACAAATTTCATTTATGGCAGTATTTAATTATAAATTGTTTTTGCTTGACCTTTCTTTTATTGAATGGAAATATTTATGCTCGAGAAAGCATATCAGCAAACACGATTGTAGAGAGCATTAGCTTTTCTGAATTTTCAATGAATAAAACTGATAAAGAGCAATCAGGGTTGCCAAACAGTATCTCTGTGAATATTAGGCCTGGGGTCAAAAATATATATTTTCCTTCCATCGATAACCATTCCGTTTCTAGCGAGAGCGCGGAAGCTTTAGAGGGGATATTAGGTCCATGGATATTACCAAAGTCAACTGAAAAAAAAATTTATAAATTAACGAATCAAGCTGGTGAAGTGATATTAACCGCATCTGAAAAACGACTTGATAATCAACTCGAAGAATATCCGCAGTTTGCATTATTATCGGAAGAAGATACTAAAAAAATAACCTGGGAGTTGGACAATTTAGATATTGGATCCTGTGTCCGTTTATGTGTTTATTTGCCTAATTTATCGAAAATATCTAATGGAAATCTTATAGATATAGATTATGATTATGTTCCTCAAATTCATGTAAAACAGGAAAATGGTGAACAGATTACATTGAAACTTAATAATATTCTAAACGAGCATGATGTCCATCCTTATAAAATTCATGTTATAGAAGATTATATTCATGTAAAAAGTAATCGTATCAAGATAGTAGCAAGTGTTGGAAATAATATTATAAATCGTAATCGACCTAAACAATATTTGATTCCTCCTATTCGGTATCAAAAAATAGAGAAAATAGCAGAAACGATTCCACTTATTGTTAATGATCGAGGTGAAAATTCTATCTTACATACCTATCAAAAATGGCAAAATGGAGCTTTTGTGCCTACAGTAACTGCTTATAGTAAAAAAAACAGGGAAGAAGTAGTGTCTCCTTCATTAAATACTTTATGGACTCAACCTTTATTAAATTCTTCGTTGAAAGAAAATAAAAATCTTCCAGATTCTGTATTACAACCATGTCTCATAAATATTAAACAAGAAGGGACTGTTCTAAAAAGAATGAGTGTATGTTTATCCTCTGGAGAGCTGTATCTTGTTGATATTAGTGGATCTGGAGTGACGGGGTTCATAGATGATCTCGGACCTATTAGTAAAAAAATCAGTCCAATATCGATTCAAAATTCTATATATCTTGCTGATCAAAATGAGAGTAGCATATTACACCTTTCAGTAGATTCGGATACTAGAAAAGATAGCGTGAATAGAAAATGGCAGATATCACTTGAAGAAAAGATTATAGAGAAGTTAGTTATTATTGAAAAGCCTGCTTACGATCATATGTTAGATGAATACAAATTAGTGGCTGCAAGTGGTAATACGATTTATATTATTTCACCGGAAAATGGTGAATATATTCAGAAAGAGATTGGGATTCAGAATTCTGGCAAAGTATTGATGCTTTCAGCAGATTCTTCTAAAGGTTTGTACTGGATGAATAATCATGGTATGGCACTAGAAATATCATGGAAGGATTTGATAGATCAAGAAAAAAAAGTTTTTTATCCAGATTGGAACTGTTTGAAAAAAGAGGGGCTAGAACTTTATGATTCTGATCTAAATGAAAACTATAAAAAGTTGTTGAGCAGTATAAAAGATCCTATTATTAGTAACTTAGACTGGATAAAGCATCCTAATATCGGGGAAGAGAATCCACTGATGATTCTACAAATAGAGCTAAAAGATTTAATGATTCCTGGTGAGAATTCTGAACAAATTCGTCATTCATTTAATGCAGAACAGATGTATATGCTTCTGGACTGGAAAAAGAAAAAAGTAACAAGTTTATTAAATGTACAGCCAGGTAATGAAGGAGCTAGAATATATTCGGATCCTAGTATTGTTAAGAATCATATGTCTATTTTTAATCATGGAGGCTTGAGATTATGGTGCACCGATTTTGAAGGATGTATATTGAATTTACCATTAGTGGATGGAAGAATTGAGAACCCTGACGAGCAGAGTAAGTGGGTTCTCTGGAATAATCTCCAAATTCTTCCATATCCTTATTCAAAAGTAGTAGGAATGGTTAGTGGAGGGAGAGTAGATGATGGACTTGTATGTGTTGTTGGTAGTGTTGGAGACTTACAACTGATACATTTTTCCCCTGGAATATCTGAAGCAGAAACAAAAGGTTATCAAAAAATATCAGAAAACTATCATCCAAGATATTTTAACAATGTTCTTCCAGATATTCCTTATCCAGACGTTATTCAATTATCTCCTGAAAATGCATTAGAAGTATTGACGACTGGCAATAGAAATCTTGAAAAAGTGAAAAAAGATGCGATTTATTTTGGAGAGATGATCTGTTATTATCTTCCGGGGGATCCATTAAACAGATGGAGTCTGCAAATTTATAATCAGCCCTTAAATAGGATGAAGACTAAGCAGCATGATGGATCAATTTTTTATTTTATACCTACAGCAAATTCAAAAATATATTTAGATTCTTCTAAAGAGGAGAGTATAAATAATTTACAACTTGCATTTGGACGAGGTCTGTTCTATAGAAAAGTTATTCAACAAGTGAAAATTTATCATCCTATGCAGGTGAAACCTACACCTAAAAAAGATCACGCTCAAGAAGAAGAGGTTAAGGTAGATGATTCTTTTAGTGATGATGATAACATCATTATCTCTGGTAAGCCAGGAGATACTATTTTGTTAGATTCATCTAGAGTGCTTTGCCGAGTTATGAGCGGTCTATCCAGTGGTTTTCTTAGAAAAAAAGCTCCTTGGAAAATAAATGAAGATTCTTTTACATTATTTGGTTATCAGATATCTAAACATTTGGTATATCAAACAGAAAACATTTCTGAGATTAGTCAAGGGGATGTATTTAAAAGGATAAGTCAATCTTTTATTCCCAGTGCTAAAATACAAGTCCATACAAAAATGAGGATTAAAGATCAGGATGTCATTAATCCTAGTAAATCCTTGAAGTATCAAGATTACATTCTTAGCAGATACATGAACACAGACATTTTTTCAAAATATATTAAGCAAAAAAATTATCAAAAATCTTTAACTGATATTCTGCCACCACTGTATAGAGATGAACAGAATGAATATTTTGAATTTATGAACACTGAAGTTTCAGTTCAAATTCCAGAAGATGCTTTAGTAGGGGACTATAAAGGGGAACTGAAATACTTTTTTTATCTAGATAAGAATTCGATATCTATTGAAAAAAAAATACCTTTAGAGTTTAGTGTTGATTTAGTAGAACAAATAAATCCAGTCAGTAAAATTTCAAAGTCTTGCTTGCCTGAAATTTGGAAATATAAGAACAATAGCGTTTCGAATTTGATCGATAATGATTCTTCTATTGAAATAACATTTACTTCGAAAGATCATCCAGAGTTTTTCAAGACATATACAAGTAAAAATATAATAGAAGGCGAATCCTCAGATATTTTGAAACTTGACTGGGATATCGATATAGATGATAGGAGTTTTAAACCTTATTTTGATGATCAAAAGTATTCGTTCTTTTTACCTCGTGGAACTTATCAAATAGAATGGAAATTGATGAGGGACGATAATGTTCTGTATTCAAATTCGTCTGAGTTAGAGTGGGATGGAGAATATCAAAATGTTTATGGTTCTAGTGATGTAGATTGGGATATGCAAATAGATGATAAAAATGCCAATCGGGATGTGAAATCTCAATTTATAAAAAAATTACTTGACAGGAAATTATTTAGTAGTATTCAAGATCTATCATATTCTTATTCTTCAGATACGAACACTGTTAGACTGTTTGCTTTGGGAATGTCGTTTCAGGAGTTTGTAAATGAAATTTATTGCATAGATATTGATTATAAAGATATTGTTATATCCAATAGTGTAGAGAAAATTGAACATGATATTCTTCAGCAATTCGACAAAGCCACTCTTTCGATTATTAAGAAAATTACAAGTAATAAGGAATTTAAATCCTTGATTCCTATGAGTTCTGGAATGAAAAATAATATGAATTATCTGCTTTATCAATGGGTGCCCACTTATCCTAGGCCATTCGTTGACAGTGGAGCAAAATCATTTCTTAGATATTTATTTATTCCAGTGAATATTAGGGATAGAGTCTTTGACCATGTTATATGTAATGTACATTCTGCGAATGCTGTTATATATGCTAAGACTATTTTATTGAAAAAAAGAACTGGTTTAGATTCTGTTATCGAACATCAAATGTTGATTGTAAAAGTTGGATCTGATACAGATTGTAAAGAGAGATGGTATTGTTTAATGTAAAAGATGGTTATTAACAAAAACCTATTCAAAAGAAGACTATAATATACTATTAATATAACTAGCACATAATAGAAGTAGCGATTTTAGGAAATTATTATAATGTTTAATATTAAAAACTCTTTAGGTAAAAACAAATATTTAGGATTAGATATTGGTAAGACTGTTACAAAGGTTGTAATTACTCAAAAAAATAAAGAAAAAGTAATTATAGAAAACGTAAAAGTATATCCAACTCCAGATACTGTTTATACTCATAAAGGTACCTTTAATCCTGTAGAACTTAAAAAATTTATATTGAATATATGTCAAAAACATCAAGCTAGCCGTATTCCTATTGTATTAAGCACTCCACAAAAAAACACTACTATAAAATTCATGGAAATTAAGGAAAAAGATTTGTCTCAAATAGAAGATTGGATAAATCAAGAGATTGGCAAGAAGTTTTTAGACATTCCTGAAAAGCAAGCATTGGATTATGCCATTATTCCATTCGATGATACTGAATCTAAAACTCAGGCTGTTAAGCTTTTAGTAGTATCAGTACCACAGAAAAACGTTGATTTAATTGAAGAAGTTTTCTCTGGATGTTCACTATCAGCTCTGGATACAGAAATATTAGCTTGTCAAAGAGTTTTTGAGAAATATTTACGTAAAGAGCATAGACATAAAAGGATATTGTGTATCGATTATGGATATACGTCCACTAGGATAATGTTGTTTAAAGGTTTTCTTCCCAAAAATTACTTTTTAGTAGAAAGTGGAGTGAAACATTTAGAAGATGCTATGTCTATGGATAAAAACTTTCTTTTTCATGGGTTCTCTGTAGATCAATCATTATTTAGTCAGCATATAGATGCTAAGGATTCAGATTCTTTACCTTGGGATAATAAATCAAGTACCGAAAATTCGCAAAGCTATAACCCCTTTTCTGTGTTTAAGTCAGTAGAAGATAATAATGCTCAGGTTCGAGATTATTCTAATGAAAAACCAGATTCTACTGATGAATCTCTAATAACTATATTGCGTGATTGGATGGAGCAGGTAGAATCAGTGGTTCGTGAACTGGAAAGAAGTGGTGAAAAAGTGGATGCCATATCTTTTATAGGAGGAGGCAGAAATATCTCTAACTTGCCAGAAACTCTATCTTCAATGTTAAATATTCCAGTAGAACGTATGGAAAATATACTTGATGAGGATATACTAAGGAGAGGAAATGTTGGAAATACTAGCCAAGACAAAGAAGTAAAAAAAATATTAGATAATGATCTTGGTGGAGTTATCATAGCGTTAGGAAATGGTATTTATGCTAGTAGTTAAGATAGGTATACAATAATTATTTAATTTCTTTCGATGAAAATAAATTTACTGAATCATACTAAGAAAAATAAAGTAAGACGGTTTTCTAGTAATGAAATCATTACTAGAAGGTTGGCTATTTTTATTTTATTTCTCATACCTATAACAATTGTAATGCACTATTCTTTGAGTATTTTACGTGAAGATGTTCATGTTCTGGAAAAAGAATTTAATCTGTTAAATGTGCAAAAGAAAACTGTTTCTAAGAATCTATTAAATCATTCTGATATCATCAAAAATTTAGAGATTTGTAATAAGTTGAGTGGTAGAAACAGATATAAAATGGATCTTTTTAAATCTATTTTTGAGAAAATACCTGAAAATGTTCAATTACTTAAATGCTTTGAGGAATCTATTCAAAATGGAAGCAAATATACACTTTATGTGCAATTGGATTCATTCAGTGCATATGCAGATCTTATGAGACGCTTAAGTAGTATAAATAATTTGAATAGAATTAAACGTATATCCTACCCTGAGAAGGATAAAGTTGTTCCTGGATTATCTTATAGAGATTCTGAAGCAGCTAACATACATCAGGATAAGATGGAAAATCATTCCTCTGGATGGAACTCATTTGTAGATCAAGTGCAGAATCAAGCTAAGATAGACGAGCAAGCGTTTAAAAAAAATAGCAGAGATGAATCTTTAAACGAACTTCATATTAGCACCGTTAAAATCGAATTAGAATTTCATGAGAACAAACTCAAATCCGTAGATGTTCTAAAAACGTTAGCAAAAAATCCTAAGAAGGGAGGAAGACGTGATTCGATTTAATCAAGTAGATACAAGTATAATTCGAATTATTTCGTGGTTTATTATTATTAATATCATAGGGGTATGGTTTTTCTTGTTCTTGCTTCCATATTATCAGGAATATAGATCCTTGATTTCACAAAAAGAGCATATAAAACAGGAGCTAGATAAAAAAAATATCATCCTTAAGACTATTCGAGATGGTGAAAAATTATTAGAAAGGGTTAAATCTGATTGGACAGATTTGGCAAGAGATAAAGCATCTCATTTAAAGCTATCGAGTAATGGAAATTTACAGGTGATTGATCCATGGGAAGTTTTAGTAAATGTCCGAAACTGGAGAGATCATTTACAAACATCGATAAATAGAGATTTCAAGAATTGTAAAATCAATGTAATCAAGGGCCCTGTACTGCCTTTTCCATCATCTGATCCAGATGAAATGATGGAAAAATATTTAAATTATCCAGCCCTTCCGTTTCCTTTAGGTTTTTTTACAGTTGGACCAGTTGTTGTAGAGGGAGAATATCAGCATGTGCTTGACCATCTTTATGCAATAAATGATAGAAAAGGTTATATTGTAAGCTTGAATAATATTCAGCTGGAAAGATCTGACTACAAAGTACGTGGAACATACTCTATGGATATGGTAAGTTATTTTAATTTGAATATGGAGGAAAAATGATTCAAGATAGTTTGTCCAAAAAATGGGTAGCTATGTTTTTTTTATCTATATCAAATATAGGGTGCCTAAAAGATGATTGTGATTGTATGGCTGATGAGCATATCGTATCGCATGTAACGGAAAATAATATTGGTAGGTTTAAGAATAATTCTAAAACAGCTTCTGGTATTCAAGCAGGATATCCGGTAACCATTAAATGGAGTGATAGTAAAAAAGTTTCTGATTTTACTGAAGATGCTAAATCTAGAAAAGATCCATTTAATACATTAACCTCAATGCATGATAAAGCATCGTTAAACGGAGGAATAGACTTATCGAGTTACGTATATCAAAAGCTACAAGACGTGGAATTATTAGATGAATCTATTCCTCCCAGTTCTGAGCATATTGAAGAAGATACTGGTATTACTAAATATTCAGGAATTATTCATGTGGACTTTCCTTTGGCTATTGTAGAAGATAGAAATGGTGAAAGCTATCAGCTGAAGCTTGGTGATAAGTTGCCTTTATCCTCATGGATTGTACACTCCATCGCTCCAGATGTACTTATTGTTAAGAACCCAGCAAACAATAGTCTGATATCCATCGAAAATAACTAATAAACCATCTCTTTTAACCATTCATCTTTCAGGATTAATCACATAGGATTTTTTTGTGCTGATTTTAGTTTTATGATATGAGGATTCTTTTTGATATAAGGAATCCTCAAAATATAAATTAGTGATCTAAAGAAGTATCTAAAAACGGCATAAGACCCATAGCATTTGTATCTAAATTCTTTAAATATTTTTGCTGTAAAACAGCGGATGCTGGGAATATGACAGGAATCATAATAGCATCTTCTAGTAAGAGTTTTTCAGCTTCATAATACTTTTTGTACGCATCTTCTTGATTATCTGCGATAATTGCAGCATCTACAAGATGATCAAAGTCTGGGTTTTCATAACTTTTTTTATGAATACCTACTTGAGAATGAAAGAGATCTCTTAGATAGGTGGATGGATCTAAGTAGTCAGCATATTTTGTTGTGAGCGTTACTCCAGATTTTTCTTGATTGGCCTGTTGAATATATGCTGAGTATTCCATAGATTTTCTTTTCACATTCATACCAAGCGAGTTTTTTAATTGTATTGCTATGTTATCTGCTATAAGTGCGCTTGTGGGGCTACCTTCATTAATAAGTATTTCTAGAGTATAATCTTGTATGTTGTGAGCATAGCTAGATTCTGATAAGAGTTTTCTTGCTTCATCGGGGTTATACGTATAAGCATTTAACTGATTTGCATATTTTTTATAACCAGGAATAGCATCAGGTGGAATAAGACTATTAGCTAATAAAACTCCAGATCCTTTTAAGAGTTCGTTTACGATATACTTTCTATTGATAGCTTTGGTTACTGCTTTACGGACAAAAGGGTCTTGGAATGGTTTATATGCATTTGGCATTAATACAAAATAAGTTGTCGAGGAGTTCTTGCACATTCTGATTAATGGACCTGTCTTTTTATCATTTCTTATATTTGGAACTTCCGTAAATGGAATATAACAGAATTCAAATTCTTTTGATTTAAATTTGTTTATATTTGTTATCCTGTCACTTGAAATTTTCACAAAGATTTCATTTAATTTAGGTCTACCAGATCGATAGTCATCGAAAGCTTTTAAAGAAAAAAATTGATTTGGTATGTAGTCTGCTATTTTAAATGGACCAGAACCTATAACTTGAGATAACTTTGTGATTCTTTCTGATCGTGAAGCTATGCCCTGTGGCATAATTGCGGAAACAGGGTGTGTGAGCATGGAGAGAAAATAGTTTAGTTTATTAGTAATTGAGATCATAACTGAATATTTATCTAAAATTTGTACTCCAGATAAATGATTCGATTTTCCATCAAGCATATCTGAGGCACCGACTATATATTTTAAGTATGTTTCTGCCGTAGGTGATGCTAGCTTAGGATTACATGCTCTTTCTAAACTCCATTTTACGTCGTTAGCAGTAACTTCTTTGCCGTTATGAAATTTTATGCCTTGATGAAGATTGAAAATATATGCAAGTTTATTAGGAAGTACGGTCCAGTTTTTTGCTAGCTGTCCTACGAGTTTATTATCTTTGTCGTAAGTTAGTAAACATTCATAAACTGGGTTTACATAGGTTTGTCTAGAAAAGGGTTCATCGATAAAAGCAGGATCTAAGGATGATGGATCTGACACCATTGGAGTTCTTAAAATATTTTTTGAAGCTGCCTTACTCTTTGTTTTATTTGCTGCTTCACTGTCCATGAAACATCCATGCAATAACAACGATGTAGTATAAAGACATATAAAAAAAAGAGTCGTTTTAAACGACTCTTTTCTTTTTAAAATTGTAGACCTGAAAATAATAAGTTTTTTCATCATAGTGTTAGAAATATAGAGAAGATAGGTGTTGTTTGTTTTCATCAGCTTGTAAATTAAGTTGGTGTATAACCCTGTATGAATATACTACTATATTTTACAGTAAATATGCTTATAAAATAGATCAAAAAAATACAAGTTTAACAAAAAATAATATGAATGATATGGAATGTATGATATAAAGATATATCTTGGTATTTAGAGAATAAACACGTTAAGTATTCATGGAATTTAATGTTTAAAACTTTCTCCTAAATAGTATTTTTTAACAAGTGGATTATTAACAATAGTTTCAGTATTACCAGAAGTAATAATTTTTCCATCGATAAGAATAAAGTTTCTATCAGTAATTTTGAGTGTAGCTGAAACATTATGATCGGTGATTAAAATTCCTATTCCTTTGTCTTTGAGTTTAAAGAGTATTTTTTGAATTTCTTCGATGGTAACTGGATCTATACCTGCAAACGGTTCATCTAAAAATAAGAATTTAGGGTTGGTTGAAATTGCTCTTGCTATTTCGACTCGTCTGCGTTCACCACCGGACAAAACACTTCCAACACTATCTAGAATATGCTTAATATGGAATTCCTCTGCTAGATATTCTATAGTGTTATGGATTTCTGAAGGATTGTAACCGTTCATTTCCATAACGAGGGTTATGTTGTCTTTAATAGATAATTTTCTAAAAATACTGTTTTCTTGAGCTAAGTATCCAATTCCCATCTTACTCCTTTGATACATGGGGTAATTGGTTACATTAGAATCATCAAAGAAGACTTCGCCACTGGTTGGCTTTACAATTCCCGTTATCATATAGAATGTTGTCGTTTTACCTGCTCCATTTGGTCCTAGTAATCCTACGATCTCATTTTGTTGGATATCGATAGAAACACCATTGACAACACTTCTTCCTTTATATGATTTAATGAGGTTTTCTGTTTTAATTTGCATAACGAATAGAATGGAATGACATATTTATAGATAGTCACTAACAAGATTTTACACATATTTGTGTTTAGATCTTTATATTGTACATAAAAAACTTTTCAGACATAAAATTATCTTACGGTAAATAGATTTTTTTCTAGTCTTCTTGCAAATCTTCCACTGTGTTCACCAGCTAATTGTCCACAGGCTGCAGCGATGTCATGTCCTCGCTCTTGCCGTTGAGTAACGGTAAGGCCATTTAACCTGAGTTGATTTTTAAAGGCTTCGATTCTTCCATTTGATGGACGCTTGAATCCATTTTCTGTATCAACATAGTTGAAAGGAATAATGTTTACAATAGAAGGTATGCCTTGTAAGAGTTCTCCGATGGCATCTGCTTCTTGATAAGAATCGTTTACTTGGTCTATTAATAGATATTCAATGGTGATTTTACGTCTGGTAGCTTTTTGATACTCTATCATTGTACCAACGACTTCCTTGACAGGCCATCTATTATTTACCGGCATAAGTTTCGATCGTATTTCATCAGATGGTGAATGGAGTGAAAGCGCTAAGTGGATGGGTAATTTTAATTCTGTTAATTTTTTTATTTGGGGTACTAAACCAACTGTAGAAACAGTAATATGTCTTAAGCTTAAGCCGATCTCTTCGTGTAATATGGTTATTGCTTTCACTAAGTTATTATAATTGAGTAAAGGTTCACCCATCCCCATAAATACAACATGGGATATTCTCCGCTTACTTCTAAGTTGTAGCAGTAAGTATTGAGATACGATCTCACTCGTTGTTAGGTTTCTATCAAATCCTCCAAGCCCAGTAGCACAGAATTTACAACCCATTGGGCAACCTACTTGGCTGCTTAAACAACAGCTAACACGATCTTCATAAGGGAGTAGTACACATTCAAATACTTGAGAATCTCCTCCATGAACTAAACATTTTGTAACATCATCTGAGGAGTGAAACTCTTTACTTAGTTCTAAGTTTGATAGATTAAATTCTTCTTGAAGTTTTTCTCTTATGTTTTTAGGGAGTTGAATGATCTGGTCGATGCTTTCTACTTGTTGCTTGTAAATGGCTTCAGAAATCTGCTTGCCTCTCCAGGATGGTAGATCGTTTTTTATACACCATTCTTGTATTTCGATAGTGGATAAGCCGATAAGAGTTTTTTTAATATGTTCGGAGGATTTTGCAACAGATTCCATGTTTGATACCATTTTTGAAAGTGTCCATATTGAATTTATTTTATTCAATATTTGCGAAGATATAATATATTTTACTTCAAAAAGTTACTTAATTGCAAATGCTTGTAAGGTGTGATGTAGATCAAGGAAATAGGCTGTTATAAATGGCTTTCGATACAATATTGTAGTGAAGCAATCTTTTCGGATTCTGAATATACTAGTATTAGTTAGATGTTTAACTAATGCTAGTATTGTTAGGAGTATAATGAAAAAAAAATTAGTAAGATTTTCCATAATAGCATCTACTTTTGTTCTAAATAGTATAGGGATATACGCAGATTTAGCAACAAGTGTAGAGAATACACCCTCCAAAGGAATGACTTGTAATAGCAAGAATGGATGTCCTTGTGGTGTCAATTGTAAATGTAGTAACGACTGTGATTGTAAGAAGCAAAAACAGTCAGAATCTCAGACTAGTAAAGATTATTATTTGAATCATTTCCATTCTGATTTTGTCGATGTTAGTAAGAATCATTGGGCATATAAATACATTTCCAAGATGCAGCAAAAAGGATTTATTTCTGGTGAAACATCCAAAAAATTTGCTGGAAAAAAACTGTTGACTCGATTTGAGTTTGCATGTTCAATAAACGAAATTTGGAAAAGCCTAGAGAGTGAACTGAAATCAGCAAAGCTTATCAAACAAGGTATTTTAGAGGTTTTAGATGTTATTCATTCTTCAGAATTAAAAGAATTACTTGAGATTGTTAAAAAAGCACTAAGTGATTCGAAATTAACAAGTTTTACAGAAGATGATTTAGGGAATCTGTCTACATTAACTTCTGAGTTTAAGAAAGAATTAATCGCATTAAGAAAACCTATAAAAGAAAATCAATCTTTATTAGATAATTTAAATGTAAAAGTCGATGCATTAACGAACAAACTTCCTGTAAAAATAACAGGGGATTTTAATGTTCTTGGGATGACTTCTCATGTGAGTAAAGCTAATATAGATACTCAGACAAAACATGCGTTATCTTTGTCAGATGACTACTACGCATTAGCTGGTAATGGATCAGGTATTGCAGGAGATAGCTTATTAAAGAACTATCAAAACTTTTATGAGTTTAACCTTGGTTTAGCGGGTGAGTTGAGTGACACTTGGAATTGGAAAGGTTCTATTGTATTTGGTAATGTTTTAGGGGATTCTAGAATAGAAAAGAATATGACCGATTATTATAAATCCAAGAAGATGCCTGCTCCATTTTTACTCCCTATGTCTATGGGAGGTTTAGGAAATTATTCTCATAAGTCTATGGGAACCTTAATGAATTACGATGAAATTCGGAGTTATGTTCCTGAAATAAGAATGGCATATCATTCCAATTGGAACGGATTTGATGTAAAAGGCGTTTTTGGAAGACAGGGGTATCAGATAACAGATATGTTATTGAAAAGATCTCATGCAAATTCAATGTTTTATAACAATGATAGATGGAATGATGGGAACTATATCTTTGATGGTGCAAAAATATCGGCTTCTCATGATACATATGGTTCTTTAACGGCATTCAGAGGAAGTACAAAGGTTACTGGAGGTCCACTCACAAATCCTTGTACATTAGTGATTAAAAAACCTAATGGTGGATATATTGCTGATTCAGTAGGACTCGCTGATACTGTTTTTGGTTTACATTATTCTCATAAACTTGGTGGGTATGGCCAATTAAACTTAGGATTATTAGATATGTCTCGAGATGAAAAAACAGATCTATGCTCTGGAGTTTATGGAGGAGACGCCATGTTCTTTGTTCATCCAAAAGTTGGTTTCAAGGTAGGGCTTGCAAATGCCTATTACTCTGAGAATAATAAATCGCTAGAACTGAAGGAGGCTTATGCATCTTTTGGAGAAGTTATTTATTATACGCCTGAATTATTAGGTACCTTTGGATATCGCATGGTTGGACCAAATTATACGGCTCCTGGAAATTGGGCTGCATCTTCACTTGTTGGATCTGCATCTAATCTAAAGGGTTTTAGTGGAAAAACTCAATGGAGCGCAACTGAAAATTTAAAATTATCGGCTCTTGGAGAATACTTATCTGGAGTAAATGATGATAGAAAAGATAATTCATTGACTCTAGTAGGTGGTCATGTTCAATATAGCAAATGTAAGAAAAACTTTATAAATGGTGAAGTTACTTATGGTCACTATAATAAGAACAATGCAGATCAATCTTGGTTAGGTTTTGGCACCATATACATCGACCATAAAGCAACAAAAGATAGCAATGTTCGTATAGGTTATCAGTATGGTCAAGTTAATAAAACACAAAATTTGGTCGACTTTGGATTGTCTGGAGTAACAGATGATTTGTCTGGTGGCTCTATATTTGTAAATTATATGATTAAATTTTAAGGTTTTTAAACTTCAATAAGTTATTATCTTTATTCTTACCGGTCTAATATACAGATCGGTAAGAATTTTTATATTCAGGATGTACCTTACGAAATAATTGATTACCTTTTGCTTAACATGTATGTTATGATATAGAGAAAGGGTAGAATGTTTGTGGTAGCTCTCTCATCGAATCTGATGTTTGAGTGTAGGTGCTTTTAAAGAAGAATTGGTGACTTTATTTAAAGAGAATATTAGTTTTTCTTGTTGGTCGCGATCAAATATTACTATGAGTTATTATCTTTATTAGCTTCAGTAGTTTCATACTAACTATTTTAATCTGGATGAAATGATGAAAGAGTCTATAATAAATTCAATTCAAAAAGAATTACAATCAGTAGCAAATCCAGATAGAGTTTCTTGTCTCCAAAAGTTTTTTAAGACAGGACCTGGAGAGTATGCAGAAGGTGATATTTTTATTGGAGTTTATGTTCCAGATATTCGTAAAATTGCGAAAAAGTATCTTGATATTAGTTTAGATGATTTGCTTTTCTTGTTATCTTCTAAAATTCATGAAGAAAGATTGTTAGCGATAATTCTTCTAGTAAATAAATATAAAATAGCATCTGATACAGATAAAAAAAATATTTATGATTTTTATATTAAGCACAGAAGGTATGTCAATAATTGGGATTTGGTCGATTTAAGTGCTGGGTATATTGTAGGAGAATTTCTAAAAGATAAAGATAGGGGTGTATTATTTGATTTTGCTAGATCTCCAGTACTATGGGATAGACGCATAGCGATTGTTGCAACTCAAGCGTTCATAAAACAGGATGATTTACAATCAACCTTTGAAATTTCTAAGGTATTGTTAAATGATCCTCATGACTTAATTCATAAAGCTGTAGGTTGGATGCTTAGGGAAGCTGGAAAGAAAAATTTTGATGAACTCGTTGACTTTCTTGATACTCATATAGGAAATATGCCTAGAACAATGCTTCGATATGCTTTAGAAAAGTTTCCGTCAAGATTAAGAAAAGAGTTTATGAATCGATAGCTTAAATGAAATGTATGATAGTTATTAATTTTCTAAGCTTTATCTATTTTCCTTGAGGATTCTGTTAAAAATAAGAGTATAATAAAGTTATAGTTGCCGGATCGTCTAATGGCAGGACAGCGGTTTTTGGTGCCGTCAGTCTAGGTTCGAATCCTAGTCCGGCAGCCACAGAACTATTTTTTTCATTGCTGCAACATTATATACATTGAATGAATATTTAAAAAACGATATTTATTGCAGAATGATTGCATTACCTTCTAGGGAATAATAATACTATCATGTATATTGATAGTAGAACACTTCACTTACAGCAGTCTCAGATTCAGAAAGTATTAAATGAATTACTTTTAAAGCAACCTAGGTTATCAAACGAATTTTTACATAACCCTAGAGAAGCATTTCATAGGTATTTAGATCTTCAATTTGAATCAGGATTAAAAATAACATTTTCTTTACCGTTGTATAATAACACTTTTCACATTGTACTTCCTAAAAAACTAGAGAGTACTGTTAATCAAATAAAGAATGATGATCTTGATGTGGTAGCTGGGGGAGTTGCTCCAGCTGGTTGGAGCTCTACTTCTATCATAGGTCCACCTAATATGCCTAGTACGCCTTATATGGGTTTACCTTTTGGTATTAATTCTAATAACGGATGTGTTGTAACGCCGAATCAGGTGATACATAATTTTGGTACCAGTAAATAAAAATTTCTCGCGTTTGTTCTAGTAGAGCCAAAGAAGTAGTCGCAAAGATTTTGCCGAGAGGTTTTATTGGTAGATTAAAAATACAGATTAAAAATGCGGATTAATATTATATAGAACGGGAATAAATAACACTTGTATTCTCGTTCTATATAATATTAATAATTTATTATTAAACTGACTGCACTGAATAAAAATACGTCCTATAAAGATGCGTTAACGGGTGATCAAATTGCAGGTGTAGTGTTGTTGCTTAATTGAACTAGTAATAATTGTAATTTTTCTTCTTCATTAATAAGAGATGAGAAAAGTTCTTCTTCTGAAATTTCTTCTTCAAAAAATTCTGCTTCAGCAGTTGACTTGTCTTTCTGTACATCATTTTGAGAAGTAGCGTTTTCTACTAAATTATCTTCTGGTTTTGAATCGTTGGATTCTTTTTCATTGGATATTTCGTGTGTTGATTCTATAAGCTTATTGTATTCCATTGCTTCTTTAAGAGTAATGCACTCATTATTCCAGTAGCTGGTGTGAGGATGAACATAAGGATTTATCGCAAAACCTATGTTGGTAATGGTTGAAGCTGTAATGGCTAACACTGCATTAATGTGCAATTTAGTAAGTGTTTTCATATACTTTAGATTATACATTTAATTTATTTTTCCTTTTAAAAATTTAAAATAAGTAATATTAATGATTAAAAACATGTATAAATACCGGTGTGGCCCTATGTTTAATGTTGGAAATTTATATAACTTATGCTGGGGTATGTTGTCTTCCGTATGGATTATTATGATTTAGAGTAGTATGATAGCATGAGTATTTCGAGAATAGGGGTAGATGAAAGTGGTAAGGGGGATTACTTTGGACCACTTGTTATTGCTGCTTGTCATGTAGATCTATCTTCTGCTGAATTTTTATCTGGTGTGAAAGATTGTAAGAAACTTTCTGACAAAAAAGTTTTACATTTATTGCCAATTATTAAGTCTGTTTGTAAGCATTCAATTATAGTGATAGGACCATCTAAATATAACGAGTTATATGAGAAATTTAAAAATCTGAATAAATTATTAGCCTGGGGGCATGCAAGATCTATTGAGAATGTATTGGAACAAGTCGATTGTAATTACGTGATATCTGATCAATTTGCAGATCCGTCTGTTCTGAACAAAGCACTTTTTGAAAAAGGAAAGAAAATTAAAGTAGAAAGTAGGACTAAAGCGGAAGAAGATTTATCTGTTGCTGCTGCATCTGTACTGGCCAGGGGTGAATTCTTATTAAAATTAGAAGCTTTATCCAAGCAGTTTGGGATGACTTTTCCAAAAGGAGCGGGGATTACTGTTGATCAGATTGGTAAAGGTTATATAGAAAAATATGGTTTTGAAAAAATAGATCAAGTGGCTAAAAAACATTTTAAAAATACTCAGAAGATACTTTTAATCTAGTTTAAAAAGAGTGCAAAGCATAAATATTACTAATGATTGACCAAAGGACTTATCTAATGGTAATTAATCGTAATACTGAAGATGAAAAGTCGGTAAAATCGGTAGTAGGAATATTGTAGGACTTACTATTATGGCAAATATTAAAAACGTTGGGGATACTGAAAAAGAAAAAGCTTTAGATCTTGCTATATCACAGATTAAAAAAAGTTTTGGAACAGGCGCAGTAATGCGGTTAGGGAATGATGATATAGAACATGTGGAGGCGGTATCTACAGGTTCCATTAGCTTGGATATAGCACTAGGAGTTGGTGGTGTGCCCAGAGGAAGAATAACAGAAATTTATGGGGCAGAATCGAGCGGTAAGAGTACATTAGCATTACATTGTGTCGCAGAAGCTCAGAAATTAGGTGGATTAGCATTGTATGTGGATGCAGAGCATGCTTTAGATGTCGAATATGCAAAAACACTTGGTGTTGATATTGATAGAGTGTACATATCTCAACCATCTACTGGTGAGGAGGCTCTAGAGATTATGGATACTGTCATCAGGTCTGGGGCTGTAGATATTGTGATACTAGATTCTGTAGCAGCACTTGTTCCAAGAGCGGAAATTGAAGGTGAAATGGGGGATTCCTTTGTTGGTATTCAAGCAAGGATGATGTCACAAGCGTTAAGAAAACTTGGTGGATCCATTAATAAATCTAAAACCGCTGTTATTTTTATTAATCAACTTCGAGAAAAAATTGGGGTGATCTATGGTAACCCTGAAACAACGCCGGGGGGAAGAGCATTGAAGTTTTGGGCATCCGTTAGAATGGAAGTAAGAAAAGGTGAAGCTATTAAAATAGGTGCTGAACAAGTCGGATCGAGAACTAAAGTGAAAGTAGTAAAGAATAAAGTTGCTCCTCCATTTAAAAACACGGAATTTGATATTATTTATGGGAGAGGAATTAGTAAATATGGAGACTTATTAGATGTTGCTACTGCGGCTAATGTTGTTCAGAAAGCTGGTTCTTATTATAGCTATAAAGAGACTCGTTTAGGACAAGGTAGAGATAACTCGAGACTATTTCTTGAAGAAAATCAGGAGATCTATAATGAAATCCTAAATGATTTTAAAAAACAACATCAAGAACAAGTTGCTCAGAAAGATATATCTAAAACAAAAAAGCCGACAGCTAGTAGCGCTACATAACTTTGGGTAATTTATACTTGATAGGTGAGAGGTTTATTCAATAGCTTAACTTGGCAAGGTAAACACGATGGTATCAGATTCGAAAAACACTTATGAGAAAGCTCTCTTGTTAGCATTAAGGCACTTAGAACGAAAGCCCATGTTCAAGAGAGCTTTATCGGATCTATTAATGAAAAAGGGGTTTTCTTCTTTAGATATAGAAGATGTCTTTTCGTTTTTAGAGACAAAAAATCTCATTGACGATCGTAGAACATTAAAAGAGTATGTGCACTATTATCAAAATGTTAAATTGCTAGGGTTTTATCAGATAAAACAGAAGTTGCTGTCAAAAGGTGCACCTATAGAATTGGTAGAAAATGGATTAGGTGAAATAGAGTCCTCATCAGAATTCGATCAATGTTTAGCATTATGCTCTAAGAAAATCAAAAACAAGGATCCAAAGAATTATCCAAAAGCAGCTAGATATCTAGCTGGTAAAGGATATGCATATGATGTTATACAGTCTGCTTTACAGCGTTATTTTCAAGAAGAAATCGATTAATTAATATTTATTATTTATGCAAACATATAAAATTATTTTTATTGGGGATATTTTTGGTAAACCTGGAAGGAAAGTGGTTGAAAGGATTCTGCCTGATTTAAAAGAAAAGCATCAGCCGTTATTTACAATAGTAAATGGTGAGAATGCTGCAAGTGGAAAAGGGATAACATCAGCTATTGCAGATCATCTTTTTAGCATAGGAGTTGATGGAATAACATTAGGAAATCACGCCTTTGCTAAAAAAGAAATTTATTCTTATTTAGATGAGGGCAATTATATTATTCGTCCAAATAATATTCCTGCAATGGCACCTGGTAAAGGTTTTATGGATATTACTAAAGATGGAATTAAATTATATGTTATCAATTTGTGCGGTCGTATTTTTATGAATTTATATGATGACCCTTTTGCTAATATAGATTCAATTTTATCAAATACAGATTCTAAACATATCTTACTGGATTTTCATGGGGAAGCGACGAGTGAGAAAGTAACAATGGGATGGTATTTAGATGGCAAAGTAACTGCTGTTCTGGGGACACATACCCATGTCCAGACCGCAGATGAAAGAGTGCTTCCTAAAGGAACAGCTTATATTTCTGATGTTGGTATGACGGGCCCAAGAGATGGAGTTATAGGAGTGGATCGATTTATTAATATTCAGCGTTTTAAGACCGGATTGCCAGCAGCATTTGAAGTAGCTTCAGGCGATTCTCAATTATCCGGTGTTGTTATAGAGGTTGATAAAGCTTCTGGAAAAGCTTTATCAATTGAAAGAATATTATGGTCTGGTGAACATTCCGAGATATAAACGATAGGATCTGTTTTATATTTCTATAGATGGTTTAACTTTTTTTTCTACGGACTCATTACTATTTTTAGAAGGATTTCCGGATTGGGTATTTGAATCCAGAGAACTGTTTTTATTAGGTTGACTGGCAGTTGCATTTCTTCTTTTTCTTCTAAGTGGTCTTCTCCGCTTTTTAGTTTGAGCCTGGGTTTTTCTATGCCCAGGACTGCTTGTGGGTTGAGTTGCTTTTATGGATTTGTTGGGATTTACGGTGATCTCAATATCTTGAGTATTAAGTTTGTCTGTGTTTTTCTTGGTTTGAGCAAGAGATTCTAACACCGATTCAGATAAATTCATGGTATTGCTAGATTTGATTTCACTTTTTTCAGTGTCTGGAATAATTATTTCAGGTTTCTTTTTAGGGGCATTCCCAATATTGAGCACGAGATTCTTATCTAAATAGATGGATAAAATTGTGTACCCTAAAAAAAAGGATATCGCAGGGGCTAGTAGCCACTTGATAAGGTTTTTATAGATATTCTTATGATTCTCTTCCATAATGGATTATGCAATGGTATTCTAAACTTGCCATATATATTTTGCACGATATTTTATGCATATGATAGATATTCATACAGAACAGAAGGATATAGTACTTCCCAGTATTCAAGAAAAGTCATATTTTTCGCCAGATAATATTAAAAATAATCCTTTAAATTCAGTGTCTGGAAAAATAGAAAATACTTTTCAAAGAGTGGATGTCATAAAACTTAGTAATTTGTTTTATGAATTAGAGCTGCTGCCTCATTTGTCTGGAGTTGTTCAGTCTGTTTTGGATAAACGGACTGGTGTCCAAATTCTAAATAATCATTCTAATGCTATTGCACAGGTAGAGGATGGCATTCTTGCATTAGATGCTGGTATTGAATGGGTGGTCCAGCCTAGGGCCTCAAATACGGTACATACATTGCCATCTATCGAGCCTGTGCAGTACGAGATTGTTGAGCTAGAAAGTCAACCCTCTGGAGGAGTGATACTGTATTCACAAAATTACTCAGCTTCATTATCTTGGCAAGCGAGCATACAGTTGCATGCAGAAACTTCGAAGGTGGTTTTTTCTTGCAGGATAACAAATCGATCTTTATTGCCAGTATCTATAACAGCTGGTTTAAAATTTCATGGTTTTGAGCCCCAAACGATTTCTTGCTTAGATTCTTATTCAACTCTCTGTTTATTTAATAGATCGAACCAGTCCGGATTCTTTGTAGATTTAGTTAATGGAAGTCCTTTTCAATTAAACACTTTAGATTCTCATACGGTTGTCGATTTTATTCCTGAAGAAAAATTGATGATGCCTTTTGAAACATTTGGTTGGAAATTAGAAGGTTCTTTTGCTTCTGGAATAGAAAAAGAACATCTCCACTCTTCGATAGGATTACTTTCAAAACATGACGAGTCTCTTGAGCTTCTTTCTCATAAAAATTTGGAGAAACAGAAAATCATTTTAGTCACTAAAGACAAAGGAAACTTAGAACATATAGTTGACTTAAAAGCTGGGCAAAAGATGAAAATTTCTACGCGTGGTATTTCTAATGCTATTGAGAGAGTTATAGTGCGAGATACTAATCATAAACTTGACTGGATAGATACGGATACCTTAAAAGAGTATGCATTGAATGTGCTAGAAGCTTACTTTCCTAAATATCACTCTGATATGGATCATCATATTTCGAGTCTGTTAGAGAAAGAAGGCATATCCACAAGTATAGAGGCTAAATATTTTGAAAAAGCAAAGGAAATCGATTCATTTAACTCGATGGATGGTTTAGATATACCATTTGAATCTTCTTATCTTTTGCGACATGCTGGATTTATCTTGAAAAGTATTTTATTTGTCCGTAATAAAAAATATGTGGATGCTTTGAGTTGTCTTGAGAAGGCTTTACATTTTGATTCTGAGAATATCATCGCATGGTGGATGAGATCTGTATGTAAACGAAATATGGGAGAGATGGATGATGAAAATTTAGTGAATATAGAATATATATCCTGCTTGGAACCTCTATTATTTTCAGAAAAGTTTTTATATCGAGGTATTGAAAACTATACAGAGGAAATTTATACAGAAATTAATAATGGTTGGATTGGATTGCCTATAAAAAATCATCTAGAAGTGATATATTGGTATCTTGTGATAGGTTCATATGATGATGCATGTGAACTTTTAAATAGCATAAAGGATATTCAAAAGCATCCTATATTGAATTGTATTCTGGCATATATTTATCTAGAGGATAAAGATTTGAAGTTAGAGTCTTATTCCCACCTTAATTTAGCGAAAGAACAAAAAGGGTTCTATCCTTATCCCATTAGAAGACATGAATTAACTATTATGAAACACCTTTCATGTTCTTTCTCTAAGGAAAAATGGCTGATAGAAATGGTTGGTTTTATGGAAGGATTGTGCAAAAATTATTAAAATCTTATGAAAACATTAAAAAAATGAAATGATGGAGGTCTGTATTTGCCAGAATAATATATAGGAAAGATATATATATGAAAAAGTGTCGAAAAAATATGAGTGATAAAAATATTCAAAAAAGAATTATGAGCTCATCAGGTTTTAGTTTGGTAGAACTTCTTGTTGTTATTACTATTATTGCTATATTGATGGGAATAGGATTTACACAGTACCCAAAAATGCAAGCAAGTGCTAAGAAAACTCAGTGTATGAATAATCTTAAACAACTTCATTTGGCATTTACTTCTTACTTACAAGACAATGACGATTATTTACCTAGTGACGCCAATTCTGCTGGAACGGAATGGCCACTAGCTCTGAAAAGAGATGGTAATAAAGATCCAAAGTTATATACATGCCCATTAGATGATGATAAAAAAGATATAGAGACGAATTTTAGAACGGCTAGTAGTTCAGCTAGAGTATCTGCGGATGAATCTACGGGTGAATCTTCTGGGTCAAGCGCAAGAGTGAGATATAGCTCTTATGGCATAAATGCAGAGCTTTTCGAAAAAAATATTAATAACATCGATAATCAGCATACAACTATTTTATTAGTGGAGCTTGGAAAAACATCAGATATTCCTGAAAATAGTGTCTCTATTGAAAAGTTAAAAGATAATAACTGGAGGAAAGCCATCGATTATAATAGACATAACGATAAATCTTTGTATCTATTTTTAGATGGCAAGGTGTCCTTGTTACCATTTATGGGAAGTGCTGGCACTGAAAGAGTGTGGGTAGATGAAACAAAAAACTTTTTCAATCCAAGTAACACGGGTGATTTAGATTCATAATTCTATACCAGAACGATATTAAATAAAAAGAGCGTTATTAAACGCTCTTTTTATTTATAAAAACTATAAATTTTTATCATTCTATTCAGGAATAGAGTGGCCTATACTTAATAGCACTTATATCCTTTATCATGATTTTTTTTTAAAATTTTAGACTCAGTACCTGATATAATTCTTTGGATGTTTTGTCTATGTCTAAATATAATAAGGCAAGAAATGCTGCTTAAGATAACCGAAAGAAAAGTTGGATAACCCATAAGCAGGGTATATATTGGTAAACACACAGAAGCAATCATACTGGCTAGACTTACATACCGAAATAGATATAGAACAATTCCAAATGTAGCAAAAGCAGCTAAAGTAGGTATAGGGCAAATGCCAAGAAAGACACCAAGACCAGTGCTTATCCCTTTACCTCCTTTAAAATTGAGAAAGGGCGAAAAGGAATGACCGACTATACATAATATTCCTGTAAAACATGCAAGCTGAATGGATTCGAACACCATGAAATTGAGGTACGTTGGCAAGAAGCCTTTGATAACATCCAGAATAAATACAAGGGTTCCTAGTTTCCAGCCAAGAATTCTCCATGCGTTTGTGGCTCCAATATTTCCGCTACCTACTTCTAGGATATTAATTCCTTTTATTTTAGCTATAAGCCATCCAAACGGTATAGCACCGCATAGATAGGAAAAGAACAGTGTAACTGCAAATAAAGGGGTATAGATCAAACTGCTATTCATATGTAATGCAATTATAACATATCTAACTTATAGATGTCTTTAGCAGTGATTTTAGTTTTTTTAAATTTACTTCATGCATGTTTTCTGGATCTGGCGTCTCTAGGATGATCGGAATATTATTAAATCTGTCATCATTTACTAAAAGCTCGAAGCCTTTTAAACCAATGCTTCCTTCTCCTAGATGTTCATGTCGGTCAAGTCTTGAACCAAAAGGTTTCATGCTGTCATTACAATGGATAACTTTAAGCTTATCAATACCGATGATGCTCTCGAAGTCTTGAAATGTTTTTTCATAATTTTCCTCATTAGAGATATCATATCCAGCAGAAAAAATATGACAAGTATCTAGACATACTACAAGTTGAGGATGGCACTGGCATAATTCAATAATTCTAGCTAAATGTTCAAACTTATAATTAAGACAAGTCCCTTGTCCAGCAGTAGTTTCCATACATAGAAAAACATTGTCTGGGATGTCTGCGAGAATATTTTTAGTGGACTTGGCTACTATGCTTAAGCCCTCTTCTTCACCTTGACCTAAGTGTGCTCCCATATGTGAGATCACGTACTGGATACCGAGTTTGCTGCATCTATGTAGTTCATCAGTAAGTGCATTTACACTTTTTTCATGTGTCTCAGGGTTTTTAGCACATAAATTTATTAAATAGGTGTCATGGCTAACGATGTGTTCAATTCCTGTCTCTTCTTTAGCTTTTTTAATTTCTTCAATGAGTTTATCAGTAACTTCTTTACCTTTCCATTGTCTTGGGTTATGTGTAAATAATTGTAAAGTATTACAACCTATTTTTTCCCCATTAAGAATTGCTTTTCCTATGCCAGAGGATGTTGGCATATGTGCTCCTAATAATTTCATACATTTAGTGTACTGCAAGGAAGTATCTCTTGCACACCTGGAATTAGGTTAAGAATATTTAGGTTAAAAAAGACCGTATAAATATGGAATAGGACATGTAGAGATGGTTGAATGTTAGATGAATGAATATTTGGTTGCGTTGAAAATTGGTTTATTGGCGGCACTTGCAGTAGGCCCATTAAGTATTTTATGTATCCGTAAAACAATACAAATTGGTTTTTGGGGAGGGATCAGTGTTGGTTTAGGTGTTGCTTGTACAGATTTTATATATAGTATCATCGCAGTAACCAGTGGGTTTATTATTTTTGAAGTGCTTACATCCTATAGTTATTTGTTAAAGATATCTGGCGGAATTTTTTTGATGTATATAGCATATAAAGAAAGTAAAGTAAAGTTTGATCTGAGTTCTAAGAATATAGCTCATCGTAAATTTCAATGGGATCTCTGGCTTCTGCTTTTTATAACAAGTTTTACTAGTCCGATGACTATTCTAGTTTTTCTAACATATTATATAGATCTTGGAAAGTTAAGTATGGATGTGATAAGTTCAACTGGTTCAGTGCTCCTTGTGTTCCTGGGGTCATTCATCTGGTGGCTTGCACTCTCTTGGCTGATAGATAGGGTAAAGAAGAACATACCAGATTTAATTTTAGAAAACTTTCAAAGAATATCTATTGTTGTTCTGATTTTATTTGCTAGTGGATTACTATTTTCGGGCCTTAGTCATATTTTGAATTACATTCTACTAGCTTAATTATTTAAGAAGTATAGCAAAAGCACAAAAAACATCCAGTGTAGATATACTATTCAGTAAGTATTAAACTTGTGATAAAGTGTATAAAACATCCAAATGATGTAAGTATTTTACAAGTATTGTTTTAGGTCTTCATTTTTAATTTGATTTCTTAGAATAAACACGTTAAAATCAAAAGGTATCCTTTATGTAAGTAGGATGTTGAAAGCCTGTTTGTCTTTCAGCCATGATCAAATATAACTAGTGTGTCCTTTATATGCAGATGAAGAAATTTTTTAATCAAAAAGACTTGTTAAAACTAGATGAGAGTATTGTAGATAATCTTATTGAAACATTAGAGGCTATTGAAGATTCTGATTCTAAAAAAGATCATGAAGATGATAACATCAAAGAGGAACTTCCTACTGAAATATGTTTATTACCTTTAAGAGATTCTCTTATTTATCCAACACTTATTGCACCTCTCAGCGTTGCTAGAGAAAGTAGTGTGCAGCTTATTACAGAAAATATTACCAATGAAAACAAACTGATAGGTGTTATCGCGCAAAAAGATCCATATAAGGATACTCCCTCTTTTGATAACATATATCAGGTGGGTTGTATAGCCAATGTACGAACAACGGTAAAAATGCCAGATGCTACTAGGCTTATCGTGCAAGGTATATCCAGATTTAAAATAATAGAACCTATTCAGGAAAAACCTTATCTTAGAGCTAAAGTAGAATTTTTATCAGATCCAGATGTACCAGAAAGCAAACTGGAGCAGATAGAGGCATTTAAAAGAACGATAATTGCTCTTTTTGAACAAGCTATAAAATTATCACCTAATCTTCCAGAAGAATTACGAGGACTTGCAATCAATGTAGAAGAAGCAGGAGTGATGGCGGATTTAATTGCTGCACATTTATCGGTTGGTGTACAGCAGAAGCAGAATATTCTCGAAACATTAGATGTCGGAAAGAGATTGCGATTATTGCTTGAAATGTTGAGCAGAGAAGTAAGAATTCTTGAACTTAGCAGCAAGGTAAGTAATGAAGTAAATGCTGAGATTAGTAAGTCACAACGAGAATATTATCTTAGGGAACAGCTCAAGGCCATTCAGAAGGAATTGGGTGAAGTCGATGATCGAAGTGAAGAAATAAGTGAAATAAAAGAAAAATTAGATAAGTTAGAAAAGATATTACCCAAAGATGCAAAGAAGGAAGCTAGTAGAGAATTTTCTAGATTAAAAAGAATTAGTCCTAGCTCTCCAGAGTACAGCGTTGCAAGAACGTATTTGGATTGGATAATATCCATGCCATGGAACAAATTTACAGAGGATAACTTAGATTTAAATCATGTTCTGGAAGTACTCAATGATGAACATTATGGACTCGAAAAAGTTAAGGAAAGAATTACAGAATTTCTTGCAGTCCGTATTGTGAAAAAAGAAGGTGAGGTGCGTCAACCTATTTTATGTCTAGTAGGTCCGCCAGGGGTTGGAAAAACTTCCCTGGGGCAATCTATCGCAAATGCTATGGGAAGAAAATTTGGAAGAGTTTCTCTTGGAGGCATGAGGGACGAAGCTGAAATTCGAGGACATAGAAGAACGTATGTCGGTGCAATGCCGGGTCAAATTATTCAAAATATTAGAAGGCTAGAATCCAATAATCCAGTGATTGTTTTAGACGAACTGGATAAATTAGGGAACGATTTTAGAGGAGACCCTTCCTCTGCACTTCTTGAGGTACTTGATCCACAGCAGAATAAAAATTTCCGTGATCACTATATGGATGTGCCTTTTGATCTAAGTAAGGTTTTCTTTATCGCTACTGCGAATAGATTAGATACAATTCCTTCTGCTTTAAGAGATAGAATGGAAGTTATTGAATTATCAGGCTATACACAAGAAGAGAAACTGCAAATATCATTAACACACTTGGTTCCTAAACAAATTAAAGAGCATGGTTTAACGGATAAACAGATTGCTTTTGAAGAATCAGCACTAAAAAAATTAATACGATTTTATACAAGAGAAGCAGGAGTAAGAAACCTAGATAGAGAAATTGCAACCGTAACAAGAAAGTCTGTAAAGCTATTTGCTATTGGTAGAAAAGCAAAAGTAAAAGTTAATGAGAAATTTTTATTAGAAAAATTAGGTTCTCCAAGATATACTTCATCTTTGCTAGATGAAAGATCTCTAAAGGCTGGAATGGCTGTTGGATTGGCATGGACACCAGTTGGTGGTGATGTGCTGTTTATCGAAGCTTCTGCATCTAAAGGTAATAAATCTTTGTTAGTTACTGGTCAGCTTGGAGATGTGATGAAAGAGAGTGTCCATGCTGCTTTATCATATATTAAAAGCAATACAAGATCTTTTAAAATATCTGAATCTATGTTCGATAAAAAAGATATTCATATTCATGTGCCCGAAGGAGCTGTGCCTAAGGATGGACCTAGTGCAGGTGTTACCATGCTTACGGCTATATTGTCTTTACTTAAAAATAAGGCGCCTAAACCCTATGTAGCCATGACAGGGGAAATAACATTAAAAGGTGAAGTGCTTCCAGTAGGTGGTATTAAAGAAAAAGTATTAGCTGCATATAGGGCGGGTGCTAAAACCGTTATACTTCCTTTCCAAAATAAAAAAGATTACATCGAAGATGTTCCAAAAGATATTAGTGAGAAGCTAAAAGTGGTTTATGCCAAAAATGGAAAAGATGTGATTAAACATGCTTTGGATGTATAGACTAGGCATGTTTGCATCTGTCTATATATCTTACAGGAATGGAATACTTCATTAAAAAACACTGGTATATATACTGGTGTTTACGAGATATAGTAGAAATTCCTTGTTTTTTTTAGTCTTTTAAAAAAATATGAAGATTTTATAAAATAGGCCAAGTATGAAACATTGTGCATGTTGCACAATCTATATGATTAGCTGTATATTTCTTTTTTTTTCTTATTAATTTGTTTTGTAGTATAAAGTATATTTTTCTATTTATCATCTCATATATTATATGAGAGTTGTAGATATATTTATAAATTGGGGCTATATAAGAAATATCACTGCAATAGCATGTTTATATGTTACGGTAGTGTCGAGTGGTTTTGCAGCAGCAGCTAATAACAGTAATCAGAAAATTGTACTTAAGGGACAAATTACTTTAGAAAAGTCGGATAAGCATGTTCCTATAGGGTATTCATTAGTAGATAAGAAGTCGTATCCTATCGAGATATATCTTGAGAATTTTAATAATACAAAAAAAAGAAGTCTTCATATTGCGAATCGGTTTGCTAATAATATGAGAGCATCACACTGGCATATACTATGTGATGAAAGAGGTAATCCTAAAAAATACGAGGATCAGAGATGCTGGCCTGGGTTTTTATGTAAAGAAGCTACTCCTGGAAATAGTATGTACTACTTAGTAGAAAGTCATGGAATGGTTGAGCATTCTGTTACAAATGGAAATCTGAATATCATTTTACATCCTAGCAAAGAATACAATCCACATAATTTTGATGAAGCAGAGTGGAGAAAAAATTCTATTGTTTTAAAATTACCATTAAATAAAGTGCAAGAAGTTATTACGGATTCCTCGAGTTCTTCGACAGGCAGTAGTAGTCAAGATATGATATCAGATACATCAGATTCTAGTGGTACGAATGGTATCTTTGATTCTGAAGGGAATTTAATTATTCGCGCTCTAAGAGAAAAACAAGAAGTGCCATGCTTAGTAGTTTCTCAGGAAGTTAACGACAAGTTTTTCACGCTACAGAAAATGGTAGAAATTAAAATTGAAAAGGTAGAGAAATATGGAGTATATGGTTGTAGAAGAGAACACAAACTAACTTCTAGTATGGTTGAAGAATTATCTGCCATTAAGCCAAATATTATGACATCAGGTATTCCCAGCTCTATGCTACCTATTTTAAGTATATTATTCAGAACTTCACTTGAAGAACCTGAAGATGATAGTTTGGCTGATGATGAATATTCAAGTTATAATAGCCCAGACGATGAATCTAGTAGTACTAGACCTAAAAAGAAAGCTAAAGTTAACGGAAATTATATATCATATATTAACAATTTAGATATTGATGATAGAATAAAAGAAAAATTTAGAGGAGTAGCAAATCGATTAAAGCACTTATCTCCTCATCAGTCAGAATATGATACGCAAAAAAGTTATTTAGATTATGTTTTAGACTTACCATGGAATAATGAAGCAGACATACCTTATGATGATGAAGATTTCATGGAGCAGGTTACGGATCAATTAAATACAGATCATTACGGTTTATTGTCCGTAAAGAGAAGAATTTTACAATATTTAGCTGTTAAAACATTTCGAGCTAGTAAAAAAATCAGTGCTGCTGGAAGGCAACCCATTCTCTGTTTTGTGGGTCCTCCTGGAATAGGTAAAACATCTATTGCTCAATCTATTGCTAAAGCTTTAGGAACTCCTTTTGAAAGAATTGCTCTTGGTGGTGTTGATGACGAAGCAATCATACGTGGTCACTCTAGAACATATATTGGCTCTAAAGCTGGAAGGATTATGGATGCCGTTAGAAGCACGGGAGTAAGCAATTCTGTAATCGTTTTGGATGAAATAGATAAATTAGGACATTCTCGTGGAGGCAACCCAGCAGATGCTCTTCTTGAGGTTTTAGATCCAGAGCAGAATGATAAATATGTAGATCACTATGTAGATGCACCATTTGATTTGAGTAAGGTGTTTTGGATCTGTACAGCAAATGATTTAGGAGGGATTCCTAGAGCATTACGTGATAGAATGCATGTTATAGAGTTAGATGGTTATACACAAGAAGAGAAGTTTCGTATTGGCAAGGATCATTTGTTACCAAAAACAATGTCTGAAATAGGTTTAGATGAGACAGAAGTTGGTTTCAGTGATGAAGCATTGAAGTCCATTATTGAATTCTATACTCGTGAACCAGGTGTGAGAAATTTAAAAAGGGAAATCTACAACGCTCTCTCTCAAGCTACTGATGAAATATTACGTGGTGCGGTGAAGCCAATAAATATTGATGATAGTAAGCTACATGAGTACTTGTTAGCTCCTAGATATACAAAAGAGGCTATAGATACTCGGGAAAGGGTACCAGGTTTGGCAATTGGATTATATTATTCTGTAGTCGGTGGAGGTGTATTATTTATTGAAGCTGATTATATTGAGACTGATTCTGATTTTAAATTAACATTAACAGGACAATTAGGGGACGTTATGAAAGAGAGTGCTCAGATTGCATGTAGACATGTGCGTGTAAATCATGAGTATTATGGAGTGGATCCTAAAAAGTTAGAGAAAGGTTCCATGCATATTCACGTTCCAGATGGAGCAACACCAAAAGATGGTCCAAGTGCAGGTACTGCAATCTTTACAACTATTGTCTCACTATTAACAGGAAAGACCGTCAAAGAAAAACTAGGTATGACGGGTGAAATTACACTTCATGGTGAAGTAGAAAAGATAGGTGGAGTGAAGCAGAAAGTTACTGGAGCATATGTCGCAGGTGTCAGAGAGTTAGTTCTTCCTAAAGACAATGAAAAAGAATATCGAGAAGAAGTGGCTCCAGATATACAGTCTGTCATGAAAGCTCATTTTGTAAGAACGGCTAAAGAAGTGTTTGCAATCGCTCTAGATCATGATGAACCAATGACTGATGGAAACGAAGGTGTTGAACTGGATATGAATCCCGTCTATGAAAGTGAAATAGAAGTTGAAGATTGTCCAGAGGATGCAAAGATACAAATAGAATCAACGCCGATGATAACCAATGAGACATTGAAGAAAGCGATTAGAAAAGTTCGATCTAATAGAAAAAAAGATAATGATGAAGAATAATGGATCGATGTACTTGGTCTCTCAAAACCTAGAAAACATAAGTTTTCTAGGTTTTGGCATTATATCAGGAGTGGATTTTTTTTTCGTGTGGAATTCTTTTTTTTGTAATGCATACTAGATTTGAATTGGAATATTTTTTAAAATAAAGTTAACGTTTACATCAAGATTCTGCCTATGGTCTATCTTTTCAATCTCATGCAATACTTTATAGTATGAGTGAAGAAAAATCTATCAGAGAAATTAGATTAGAAAAATTGAATAAGTTAAGGGAAATAGGAGTAGATCCTTTTTTACAAGAAAAGTATGATATATCTCATGGTTCAGGTCATATTTTAAATCATTTTGATAGCTTACAAGATATCGAGATTAGTTTTGCAGGAAGGATAGTCTCTTTACGAATTATGGGGAAAGCCGCTTTTGCTCATCTTAGTGATGGTGAAGGAAAAGTTCAGTGCTATTTTAAAAAAGATGACATAGGACAACTGGCTTGGGATGTTGTTCAATTATTAGATATAGGTGATCATTTGGGCGTAAAAGGTCATCTCTTCCTAACAAAAACTGGTGAGAAAAGTATTTATGTTAAAGAACTATCTCCCTTGAGTAAATGTTTGAATAATTTACCACTAGGCAAAGAGAAAGATGGCGAAAAATGGTATGGTCTTTCCGATACTGAACAACGATATAGGCATAGACATTTAGATCTCATATGTAATAAAGATGTTCGTAAAATGCTTGTAGATCGAATGAAAATAGTTTCTGCAGTAAGAAGATATTTTGATGATATAGGTTATTTAGAATCAGAAACTCCTGTACTGCAACAGATCGCTGGAGGTGCTGCTGCGCGTCCTTTTACAGCTCACTATAATGCTTATGATTTAGATGTAAAGCTGAGAATATCTTTAGAATTATACTTAAAAAGAATTATTTGTGGAGATATTCCTAAAGTATATGAGATTGGTCGTGTTTTTAGAAATGAAGGAGTAAGTAACCGGCATAATCCAGAATTTACAATGCTTGAATTCTATGAAGCATATGTAAACTTAGAAGATATGATGACGCGTGTCGAGGAATTGTTTAAATTTGTTTCTATGCATGTGTTTGGAACAAATGTTATTCAGACTCAAGGCATTGAAATAGATTTTTCTAAACCATGGAAACGCGTTGATCTTCTAAAAGAATTAGAGGAAAGATCTGGCATAAAACCTGAAGAGTTATCTGAGCTTTCTTCTGCTCTGGTTGCAATGAAAAGAGTCGGGCTACCAACCGAAAAAGAAGATAACCTAGGTGGAATTATCGAAAAACTTTTAGAAAAGTTTGTTGAGCCCCATTTAATCGAACCTACTTTTGTTATTGGGTACCCTGTTGAAACTTCTCCTTTAGCTAAGCGAGATCCTAATAATCCAAAATTTACCAGAAGATTCGAAGGGTATATTGGAGGAAGAGAAATATGTAATGCTTTTAGTGAATTAAATGATCCTATTGATCAACTGGAAAGATTTAATCAGCAATTACAAGAACGTGCAAAAGGTGATGATGAAGCTCATCCTATGGATGAGGAATTTATATATGCAATGGAGTGTGGTATGCCTCCAACGGGTGGTTGTGGGATAGGCCTTGATAGAATGGCAATGGTCTTAACAGGATCGAATCATTTACGAGAAGTATTATTATTCCCCATGATGAAGCCTGAATAGATGTACATTTAGGATCTTTACAGTAATCCCTATTAAGAGTGTGCGTGGAATAATAGAATGATATCCTGGTATCAGGCCGCACACTCATTTTTTATACTATTATTTAGATCTACAGCTTATTCAGTAAATCTAAATAGAGTTTGTTCTAGATAAACATGGTTCTAATGTTTATAAATAAAGTTAAACTTATTTTACGAGTTGTTTGCTTGGTTATATATTTGCCATATGAATCCTTTGTTCTGCAAGCAAGCATTGATGATCCAGAAGATCAAAAAGTATCTATACAAAGAGGTTCTGGTAGGTTTGGTTATGGTACTCACGCGGCTTATATATACCAGGTGACTAAAATAGTAGAATCCATAGATGGTCCTTTGCTATCTGTTGTTGAAAAAGGTCTGCAAATAAAGGAAGAGGTGGAATTTGGGAATTACGATGATATTCATTTTTTATTTGATGAAATCCAATCTAAGTGTTTGTTCCATTTTTCTAAAGAGTTATCAGAGACTTTCTTACAAAAAGTCATAGATCATATTCTTGAAGATAAAGCCAGGGCTCAAGAATTATGGGAAAGAATAAACAAGGCCCATAAGGATGAATTTATTTACACTGGGTATGCACCAGTCCGAACATCCTTTTGTAGGCTAAGTGGTTTTGGCAGGATAATGAGTTATTTTGATGAGTGTATAGGTCTGTTAAATGACAGCAATCTTGATTTTCGTACGGGTTTTGTAGATGGAGAAGAACCATGCCAACATTTTATAATAATATTGAAGATGACACTCCTGTATATAGCGCTGGAATTCAATGGTCTTGATAAATATGATAACGATTCTGATTATTTTAAAAAGGGTAAATTTTATTTTCCACTTTCTATTCCTGCAGATGTTCTAGATTCTAATATTGAGAAGTTAGCGTTTCTAAGAAAAGTTGATGGAAAGTACTATTTACACATGCCAAATGCAGGCTATATTCTAGGTGGAACATATAAAAACAGAATGTATAAAGGTTTAGATTGTTCTTCTTTTGCATCATTGTGCTATGGTTTTGCAAGGCAATGTCCTACTTTTGGGATGGTGCTTATTTGGAAACTGAAAGAGGGTGTTATTACTAATAATGATATTGATTTATTAGAAGATTTTAGAAGAAATTTAGTTTTATCGTATAAGGATAAGTTTGATAGTATTTCCATGACTCAATTTAAAGAGTCGATATTTCCCGGTTATCTGGTTGTTTGGAAATTAAAGGAAAGAAATGGAGGACATGTCGCAATTTTTTTAAAATGGACGAATTAAGAAGAAAATAAATTTCTTAGGTTAGATTCCAACCGGTTGGAATCTATTTATTTAGATGGATTAGGTTTTCGTGAAATGGATTTGTATCGAGAGGCTCGCGATACATTTGTCCTTTGCCCAGCTGGAATGAAGAAAGAAACTAAATTAATGAATTAATTTAGTTTCTTTAAATAGTATGGAGTTGTTATTTGTAACGGCACCATATTTATTGGTTTGGATTGGACAGGGGTTCATATTTGAATTCCCATGTTAGGTAAAACTTCATGCTGCCATTAACGATAGGTGGCTTTCCGAAGTAAAAAACGCCTACACTCATTGTAAATCTTTTATCTGGATAACTTTCAAATAAGGTAAGTTTAGCTGTTTTTACATATAGAATATTATTTACGAATACAGATTTTGGGCTCTTGTCATCAGCTATTGGAAGCTTACTATGGCGTACTGCATTTGCCTTAGCTTGATTATATTGGTAATTTGTAGCTGATTGAACAAATGGGGCTACGCTTCCAGTTAATAACTCTTTTTCTTCTTCTAGGTCTGCTAATATTGTCACTTTATTCCCATTTCGAGATATAATTTTGTATTGCGCGGAAGTTTCGTTATTTGCTTGTTCGTATTCGTTTGCTTGTTGATCTAAACTATCTGATGTGTCTGCATTTCCACCAAAACAACCAAGTGTAGGGAGAAGCAAACAATGGAATAGAACGTTTTTATATTTTCCGGATAAAATTCTCATACATTAAATTATATGAAATTCTATAGAAAATATATACTCAAAACAATACGATGTTTTATGTTTTTCTACAAGTGATATTGATATATATGCATGTATGCTGCTAATATATTAACAAAACAGAGGAGTTTATGCCTGTCCATTCTAGTGTTAAATTAGCAGAAAATGTTCAAATCTTTCAACCCGATTTAGTAAATATTTATGGTTGTTCTATTGGATCAGATACAAAAATAGGTCCTTTTGTAGAGATTCAGAATGATGTTGTTATTGGTTCACTTTGCAAAATACAATCTCATACCTTTATTTGTGAAGGAGTTACTTTAGAAAAAGGGGTTTTTGTAGGACACGGTGTGATGTTTATCAATGACCGTTATCCAGCAGCTAGTAGTGGGGATGAATTATTAACTCCAGAAGATTGGAAACTGGAAAGGACTCTTGTAAAAGAAAATGCGACTATTGGAAGTGGGGCCGTTCTTTTATGTGGAATAACGATAGGTAAACATGCGATGGTAGGAGCTGGAGCAGTGGTTACTAAAGATGTTCCAGATTATGCCGTAGTGAAAGGTGTCCCTGCAAAATTTTCTCGAGATATAAGAACTTGGGTTCCGTGTAATACAGAGGCTGGAGAATGAAATCTATTCCATCGAGATTAAATGAACAAATTCCTTTTTTAGATCTTCAGGCTCCTTATTTAGAGCAAAAAGAAGAGTTATTGTTAGCCTCGAAACGAGTACTTGAAAGTGGACGGTATGTATTAGGTGAGGAGGTTGCATGTTTTGAACGGAATTTTTTATCACTTTGTGGAGCAAAGTATGCTGCAGGAGTTAATAGTGGAACAAGTGCCTTACATTTGGCTCTTTTAGCATTAGGTATTGGCCCAGGAGATGAGGTAATAACTGTCTCTCACACGTTTATTGCTACGGTGAGCGCGATTCATTATGCTGGGGCAACACCTGTGTTGGTGGATATAGATCCAAAATTTTATACTATCGATCCATTTAAAATAGAAGAAAAAATAACATTTAAAACAAAAGCGATTATTCCTGTGCATTTGTATGGACAATCTGCTCCCATGGATGAGATTTGCGATATTGCTAAAAAACATGGTCTTTTTGTTATAGAAGATGCGGCCCAAGCTCATGGTGCAACTTACAAAGGAGAACCCGTTGGTTCCATAGGTGATATTGCTTGTTTTAGTTTTTATGCTGGGAAGAATCTTGGAGCTTGTGGAGAAGGCGGCATGGTTACAACAAACAATCTCGAGTTAATAAATAAAGTAAAAAAACTAAGGGATTGGGGACAAGAAAAAAAGTATTATCACGATTTGATAGGTTATAACTACCGGATGGAAGCTATTCAAGGGGCTTTATTAGATGTTAAATTAAGGAAAATGGAGGATTGGAATGCTTCAAGAAAAAAAATAGCTGAAACGTATTCTGATAAGTTAGATACTAAAAAATGTTTTATCCCTCAAGTTAGAAATGGGAATGAGCACGTGTATCATATCTATAACGTTATGGTAAGGAATAGGGATGAGAAACGCATGCTATTAGATGAAATTGGTATTGGCACTGGAATACATTATCCAATCCCTGTACATTTACAAAAGTGTTACCAGTTTTTAGGTTATCGTGAAGGGGATTTACCTGTTACGGAAGATGTGAGTAAAAACATCGTATCGTTACCCATGTATCCTCAATTGGGGATGGAAAAAGTTGATCAGATTATACAGGTATGTAATGAGATCTTAGATCCGTATTAGTAAGTTTATTAGGAGAGTAGATGTTAGAATTAGAAACAAGGGTTGTAAAGGCATTTCATGGGAGAAAAGATGTAGATCAGGATCCCATTTATCAGAATGGATTGGCAGAAGCTTTATCAGTAGAGTATGATGCCAAAGCTAGAATAGAAATGTATGGTAGATATATGCATGGTGATGGATTTTACCATCAAATGATGAGAAAAGTATTATTAAAGTCACTATGTAAGCAGTTTGGGAATAGTGCAAGAGTATCTACAGGGTTTAACTTTTTACATCCAGAGACATTTAGTGTAGGAGATGGTGTTTTCTTTGGGGCTAATGTTACCATTCAGGGGAGATATGATGGAGAATTTAAAGTAGGAAATAAAGTCTGGATTGGTCCAGGATGTTTTTTCGATGCAAGACAATTAATCATTGAAGATTACGCAGGTATAGGTCCAGGCGTGAAAATATTAGGTTCTGTTCATACAGGGAATCCGGTAGATGTTCCTATTATTGAGACCGACTTATTAATTAAGTCTATTATTATCGAGGAAGGAGCAGATATTGGAACAGGAACAGTCATTCTTCCCGGAGTTCGGATAGGAAAGCACTGTATTGTTGGAGCAGGTGCTGTTGTAACCAAAGATGTTCCAGCATATTCTGTAGTTGCAGGAGTTCCTGCTAAGTTCATGTACGATAGAAGAGATAGAGCGGAGTAAGCTCTATTATCTTCTTAGATAGTTTTTAATTTTTTCTTAACATCTGATTTCTTTTTTTGCTTGAATCCAACGGCTGTTTTTTCCATTAATGTATGCTCCATGGCAAAAACTTTTCGTCCTTGATTAGCGAGTGAGATATCAGTTAATTCTAGACCTTTTAATACTTTTAATCCAAAACGGATATCTGTTATAGGTTGTCTGTTATGTAAAATACATTGTTGGAAATGCTTTATTTCTGTACTGAGAGGTTCTGAAAGATCGATATTAGGAATAAAGCATCCTTTATCTTTGTAGGTGAATTGTTCGAGATGATCAACAGAAACTTGTTTATCATAAACACGAACCTTATCAGTTAGAATATGATCATCATAAGTGATCATTCCTTTTGTGCCTCCGATAACAATGCTTCTAGATTTAATAGGTGAAATCCAGCTTACATGCATATGGGCATAAACTTTATTTTCTAATTCTAAGTTTATGTATGCTAAACACTCATTTTTATTGTCAACAAATTTTTTGCCTGTAACTTGAGCCCAAGAAATCTCACTTTCAAAAAGGTACTCGAGAATAGAAAAATCATGCGCTGCTAGGTCCCATATGACATTGACATCGGCATGACATTTTCCTAAATTCACTCTGTTGGAATGGAAATAGAGTGGATCGCCAATAGTGCCTTCTTGAATGATTTCTTTAATTTTAATAACTGGACCAGAATAGATAAAGGTATGGCCTGCCATCAAAATTTTGTTTTTCTCTTTAGCTAATAATTGTAGTTGCTTAGCTTCAAAAGTGTTCGAAGTAATAGGCTTTTCTATAAACACATGTTTATTCTTCAGAAGTGCTTGTTTTGCTAAGGAATAATGCGTATGCACTGGAGTTGCTATGAAGATAGCATCTATATCTGGATTATTCAGGATTTCATTGTAATCTGCAGTTGCTAAAATATGGGGATAGATCTGTTTGCATTTATCTAGATTACTTTTATCTAAATCACACAATGCCGAAAAAGAACATGTGCTAGTGTTATGAATAACTCTAGCTAAATTCGGTCCCCAATATCCATACCCTACAAGTCCAAATGATAAAATAAACAACTCCTTCTCATCTATACCTATTTTTAAGATGATGTTTTATATATATATAGGTATTTTTCCGGGAAAAGTTTCTTGTATATATGAATTTGAGTGTAAATTTGTATATTTGAGTTATTAAATTATAAAGTAGTGTAATATTTATCCATAAATAGGTAATTAAAATGATGACTACCATAGATCTTTTAAGAGATGAACAAGAACATATAAGTGTGGTTTTGGAAAAAATCAAAGAATATACTTTACAAAATAAGCCCATACGGATTCCTAGGTTAAATTGCGTAGAAAAAAGTCATGGTTCAGAAATGGCTTACCTGACAGATTGGACTCAGATATCCGAATTTGCAGGTTCTATTGGGGAGTATCAATTTTTGTTTGAGGGTGAGGATGATTTACTCCATTTAGTTATTCTAAGAAAAGATTTGCAACCTATTTCCGTTGAAGATGCTAGACGGATTGTAGAAAAAATTATGCCGGATGTTCCAACTGCTAAAATTTGGTTGAGTCCGGGAATTTTTACACAACATTTTTATGTAGGTCACGATGAATTAATATCAAGCTTTTAATAAACAATTTTGCATATTAGTTATTAGATTCCGTAGCAATAATTGTGCTGAAAGTGCATTAGTATAGGACTAATTGCTTATATTTTACTGCAAATACCTGCACAGTGCTCGTGCAGTGTTCGTGCAGTAGTAAAATATAAGCTAAAGGGTTCTAGTTATGAAATGGAATAGTTTACTTATAATATGTTTTGGATGTTTAAACCCGGTTTTAGCTGCTTCCGATAGGCCGAGTGATGATATTGTTCGTGTAATGAAACGCGCGCGTCTTTCTAAGAGTAAGTGTGTTGAAAATAAAAATAAAAAGCATTTTCAATCTCAGCATTTTGACAGTGTGAAATTTAATAAAATACAAAATTATCTCAATACTATAATAAATCATCCAGATGATCGAGATCGTTTGAATGCTATTTTATGCTTAGAAGATAATTCTATAAGTATAAAAAAACGAGCAGAATCCATACTGCTTTTTTTAGAAAAAAATTCATGGCAAGACATTTATGTTCCTGATGATATTTATAGTGAGATGCTAGATTTAGAAAATTATATATTGTGTTCCATTAGAAATTTGATTGATTTATTATCTAATGAAGAGAGTGAAGAGAATATAAGGTTAATCAATTTATTAGAAAAAGCACGCAGCAGTAATGCCTTATTCTTCTGTAAGGAGAACTAGATGAAATTATTATATATGGGAGTGGTTAGTTCCTGATCAATAGATGAATCTTCTTCGGTACTAGAATTCGTTCTTTTTGTTGTGTGAACAGTTAATTTATTATCCATTTTAATAATTCTAGCTATTTTTTGTTTAAGAATATGACTTTGAATAGATGCAGGTATATTTGCAGAGTATAAGTTGATATATTCCAGTTTATGTTTAAAATTGAATAAGAAATTCCAGTTAATACTCTCGACTTCTTTAAGTTTTATGATTTGTATTTCATCAAAATCAGTGAGTGCATGTAAAATTTCAGAATTTACATTGGTATATGAAAGATTTATCTTATAGAGGGTAGATTTAAATCCTAATAAAAAATTCCAATTTTGTAGATGAATATCACTTAGATCAAGTGTTTCCAAGTTAGAAAAGTGGGCCAAGTATTTAAAGCTTTGGTCATCAATATTAGAATTTTTTAAATCTAGAGTAAGTAGATTAGAAGAGATGGACGAGATGAATTTCCAGTCATTGACTTCTATTCCTCTTAGGTAAATATTTTCTAGGTGAATCATTTGACTTAGATTAAAATTCTTGTTTGGGGATATATTTGAAAAGGAAAGATCTAGTTCTTTTAAAGAAGCTGGTAATTGATGAATAAAGTTCCAGCTTCTTAATTTAAGACTAGATAAGTTCAAGTTGATCAATTTGTTAAAATTTTTCAAAATATTCGTTGTTTTATTCGTAATATTGGTCTGAGACATATCAAGTAGAGTTAGATGGTTAGAAACATCTTTCATAAAACTCCAATCTTTCAATATTAGTCCGGCAACAAGAAGTTCTTTTAAATCAGCAAATTTAGTGATAACATGGATATGGTTTGCTGGAATGTTGGTGTAACTAAGATTGAGTTTAGTAAGTTTATGTGATAACAGATTTAAAAAACTCCAGTCAGATAAGGTAAGGTTTTCAGTATTGAGAACTTCAAGAGAATCTAATCGTGTTAAATGATTTATGTTTTCAGAATCTATATTTGAATAACTTATGTTGATGGATTTAATACTAGGGTGGATGTTTTTTAAAAATGTCCAGTCTTCACACTCTACAGACTCAAAATTCAATTTTACTATGCCAAAACGATAACCTGTGTCGCACCATTCTTTTAGTAATGAAAGTTGCTCGGAAGAGTTCGTATTATTATTTGTGATGAGATGATTAAGGAGAAGTTGATCGATTGTATGGATAGCTAATTGTTCTACTTTTAGAATCGATATATATTGATGATAATCTAGCTCCTTAGTACTCCAAATATAGGGTAGTTTTAAAATATTAAAAAGATGAATAAGAGTATCAGTATCTCTATTTTCAATTAAATGAATAATGGTAGCGATAGCATCTTCTGTATTCATATAGCTGAGTTGTATAGCAATATTGTTATGAGATTCAATTTCATGAGAAGATTGACTTCTAGAATGGCTATAAATAGATGATAGTATAATAAGAGTTAGCGTTAAATATAGATATTTTAGTTTCATTTCTATATATAAAGTTACCTTTTATACAAAAAACTGTTTGTAGAAAAAACTAAAAATAACAAGAACTGGTACGAATACTAGTAGGCATTCTAGGTACGTATTCTAGGTTTTCAGGTTATGCAAAGAATATCTATAAAAAAAGATTATCTATAATCAAAGTTGAATCACGTATTAGATTTCAGAGTAATCAATTCTGCCTTTAAACTGTTTATAGATATTATATAATATAATTAACTAGAGGCTAAATATAACAAAATGAAATCTCCACGAACTCCCTTATTAAAGCAGTATTTTGGGATTAAAGAATCCTATCCAGATGTTCTCATGGCTATGCGTGTGGGAGACTTTTATGAATTTTACGGGGATGATGCCGTGAGTGCTGTTGAAGCATTAGAGATTGTTTTAACAGGAAAAGATGATGGTAGTAATGGAAAAGTTCCCATGGCTGGAGTTCCTTTTCATAGTGCGCAAAGATATTTTGCTAAGTTAGTGGAGAAGGGTTTTAAAGTAGGGATTTGTGATCAGCTCGAAGATCCTAAAAGTGCTAAAGGATTGGTGAAGCGTGGTGTTACCAGAGTTTTGACTTCTGGAACTTTAGTGGAAGATCATTTTTTACATCCATCGAAAAATAATTTTTTAACATCTGTCGTATTACATAAGAAACATTTCGGTATTGTAAATTTGGATATCAGTACAGGGGAGTTTTTTGCAGCTGAAATAGTAAGTAAGGAAGGAGAGGGAGGAGATTTATTTTCATCTGAAGAAAACATCTTTGCGACTTCTGATGTTCCCAAAGAGATTCATAGGCTTTATCCTAGCGAGTTGATTACCAGTTCCGATCTTGCGGCATTGATTCAACCGGTTGTTGATACCATCGATACTGTTTTAACTATTCAACCGTGTATGGATATGGATACATCAAAAAATTTATTATCCAGTACATTAGGCATCAATTACTTGAAAAGAGCAGGAATAGAAAGTAGTGATGCGATTATTTTAGCTTCTGGAATGCTTTTGAATTATGTAAAGTCTATGGGTCTTAATTGTGATCATTTGGAGAATTTACAAATATATTCTATAGACCGATTTATGATGCTAGACAATGCCACTCGAAAAAGTCTAGAAATAACAGAGAACCTTATGGATGGTTCTAAAAATTATACGTTGTTAAAGAGCATAGATAAAACAAAGACTACTATGGGTGGGAGATTGATTCGTCGATGGGTTCATGAACCGCTATTAGATACACAAGAAATTCAAAATAGACTAGATGGAGTAGAAGAACTATTATCTTCTTCAGGGATTCAATCTAACCTGTATGAATCGTTAAAGCATATCGGAGATTTAGAAAGGCTTTCATCAAGAATCTCTATGGGACTTGCAGGTCCAAAAGATCTTATCGCTCTTGCCCACTCTTTATTAGCTGTACCAAAATGCCATCATGAAATTATTCAATTAAAGAGTAACTGTTTTAAACAGATAGAAAAAGGTTTTAAAGATTATGGTGAAGTAGTAGAGTGGATACTATCTGGGATTGTAGAAGAACCTCCTGTTCATTTGAGAGATGGCGGAGTTATTGCAGATGGATTCGATAAGGATCTAGATAACCTTAGGCATATGGTCCGAGATGCAAAGGAATATATCGCAAAACTTGAACATAAAGCAAAAGAGGAGATTGGAGTACCTACAGTGAAAGTTGGATATAATTCAGTCTTTGGATATTATATCGAAGTCAGTAAACTCCATTCATCCAAAGTTCCAGAATATTACATCCGAAAGCAGACTACGGCAAATGCAGAAAGATATATTACCGCAGATTTAAAATCCTATGAATCAACGGTGCTGAATGCTCACGAGAAAATTGTTGCTATGGAATCTGAAATTTTTAAAAGTATTTGCTTTAAATTAAAGGAATCCATTGCGGACTTTATGGCTACAGCAAAATCAGTAGCGACAATCGATGTTTTATTAAGCTTTGCAACGGTAGCAAATTCGAATAAATATGTGAAACCTACTTTTACAGATAAAAATTGTTTAGAAATTATATCAGGTAGGCATCCTGTGGTGGAACAAGAGTGCGGTATTGGAGAGTTTGTACCTAATAATCTTACTTTTGAACATTCTAACCCAAGATTAATGATTTTAACTGGTCCGAATATGAGTGGAAAATCGACCTTTCTTCGCCAGTCAGCTCTTATCGTTCTCATGGCACAGATAGGATGTTTTGTGCCGGCGGAGAGTTGTCATTTGAGTGTATGTGATCGTATTTTCACACGTATAGGAGCAAAAGATGAAATTGCACTTGGCCAGAGCACATTTATGATTGAAATGTTAGAGTGTGCAAATATACTAAAGAATGCTACTCCCGATAGTTTGCTTATTCTAGATGAAGTCGGAAGAGGTACTAGTACTTATGATGGATTGGCAATTGCTTGGTCTATGGTTGAGTATTTATCTCAACTCAAAGCTAAGACATTATTTGCCACACATTACCATCAATTGAATAGTATAGCTAAACAAAATCCTGTAGTAACAAATTATAGAGTGATGGTCGAAGAAGATGCAAGTGAAATTATTTGGACACATAGAGTGGTTCCTGGTGGTGCAGATAAAAGCTATGGTATTCATGTTGCTAAGATGGCAGGTGTACCTAGTGTGGTCATTCAGCGAGCAAATGAGATCTTATCGGATTTAGAAGGTAAACGTCTATATTCACTAGCATTACCGGTACAAAGAGAACTCTTTTAATAGATTTGATTACATTATCTTATTCATAGCATTCTATCTCTGATTTGCTGGTACAATATTTACAAGTTGCCCGCTCGTCTAAAGGCAGGACGACAGGTTCTGGCCCTGTTAATCGAGGTTCGAATCCTTGGCGGGCAGCCAAGAGTTTAAGGATTTGAATTTTATGCATGCCATGTTCAAGGGTCAACAAGAGATATGGCATTATTTAATAGCTGCGGAGTTAAGCGCTAGCAAGTTATCTAAAATCATTCAAGATATCAGTGCAGGAGAACAGAATCCTGTTCAAGCACTCCTTCTTCATCCTGCATTAACTGCATCTGAAAAAAGGCGTATTCAAGGTCTTGATATGAAAAAGGTATACGCTTCTATGGAAAAAGGTGTAGAATTATGCCCTCTAGAAGATTTACCTGTAGGTTTATCACAAATTGATTTTCCACCAGCTTTTTTATATAAATGGGGTAATAAGTGCTGGGAATCTAAATATATCAAGATATTAGCTATTGTAGGAACAAGAAAATTAAGTTCTGCTGGTGCTCGTGTTGCCAAATGGTTTTCATCTAAAATTGCAGAAGAAGAAGTTATCATTGTGAGTGGAGGAGCGTATGGTGTGGATACGATTGCACATCAGTCTGCGCTTGAAAAACACACGCCAACTATTGTCATGATGGCTACAGGTATGGATACTTTTCAACCTTCATCGAATCAAGAATTGTTTGTTAATGTTAAAGATAATGGGGGGTGTTTGTTATCTCCATTTTCAATAGGTGCAAAATGGCATAATTCTAGACCACTTATTAGAAATTATCTGATAGCAGCTATTGCTGATGCAGTACTTGTTATTGAAGCTCCTGCAAAATCGGGCGCGCTCGTTACGGCAAATGCTGCTGCAGCTATGGGGAAAGATGTTTATGTAGTTCCTGGTGGTATTGATACAGATCAGTACGCTGGTTCGAACCAACTGATTCGTGATGGAGCTACATTGGTAAGTCATCCTTCCCATGTTCTAGAAGATCTTTGTGTTCAATATGGTAAAAATAATAAATTATCCAGGGTTCAGATTGCACCAGTTTTTGAAAACAAAGACCATAAGAACATCTATGATCTTTTAAAGAAAGGGCCTAAAAGAATGGATGAAATACTCGAAAATCTTTCTCACTTATCTGCTCCTCAAATAATGTGCATGTTAACAGAGATGGAGCTAGAAGGATTCATTATTAAAGAATATAATTCATATTCTTTATCTATTTAAATAGGTTTGCAGACTTGAGTACTCAAAATATTTCTATTGTTTTATCAAAAGAAATATGAATGAGAGCATTTTCAGTTGTAAAAGATGATGTCATTATGGAATTTCTGGTTAATTTGGATAGAGTTGCTAGATGATTTTTAGATGTTGAATTTTAGTGAATCTAATATTTGTTGAGAAAAATCTCATTGTATACTTGAGAATTACATTAGAATCCATATTATATTTTTTTTTATAGATATAAATTTGTAATCTTTATGATGGATAACAGACAGGTTAGGAAAGTAGGTATGTTTAAATAAGTGATAGCAAAATTAAAAGGAAATGTTATAGAGTATGCTCCTCCAAGTTTAGTGGTAGATGTGATGGGGATTGGTTATGATGTACATTTACCTTTCGGTTTATGCCCTCCATCTCAGAAAATAGATGTTGGTTCTTCCGTAGATTTATTTATTAGGCAGATTATCCGTGAGGATAGTATGACCTTATATGGATTTTTTTCTAGAAAATCAAGAGATTTATTTGATAAACTTACAGAGGTAAAAGGTTGTGGTCCTAAATTAAGTCAAGCAATACTTGCTGAACTAGGAGATGATTCAACCGTATCAGCAATTATACAGCAGGATGCCAAACTACTTAAAAAAGTTACAGGAGTAGGGAGTAGGCTTGCTGAAAGAATTATTTTAGAATTGAAAGGAAGGTTAGAAGATATATATATTATTTCTTCGAGCGAACATGTTGCTTCGGAAATGATTTCAAGAGAGCTTTCTAGTGACCTGATAGATGCTTTATTGAGTTTGGGATATAGAAAATCAGACTGCGAAAAAGCGATAGACATTTTATTGAAAGATCAAAATGATTTTGCAAAATTAACCTTGCAGGATCAAATTAAGAAAACATTAGGGGTATTAAGAAAATGAGTGAGGATGATATACGGATGTCTAATATGCTTCAATCTGAAGTTATTAATGAGCTTTCGTTGCGTCCTAAAAGATTGTATGAATTTATAGGTCAAAGTAAATTAAAAGAGAACCTTAATATTTTTTTAACAGCTGCAAAACAGAGAGAGGAATGTTTAGATCATACTCTTCTTTATGGACCTCCCGGACTTGGAAAAACCACCATGGCGAATATTATAGCCACGGAAATGGAGAATACCGTTCATGTAACGAGTGGTCCTGCAATAGAACGTGCAGGGGATTTGGTTGGAATTTTAACAAATTTAGAACCAGGTTCCGTTCTGTTTATAGATGAAATACATCGATTGAGTAGACCTGTTGAAGAGATCTTATATCCAGCTATGGAAGATTCCAAAGTAGATATTATGATCGGTAAGGGGCCAGCTGCAAGATCGGTGCGTATCGATTTACCTAACTTTACTATAGTTGGAGCTACTACAAGACAAGGATTGTTAACAGGGCCTCTCCGTGATCGTTTTGGGATTATTCTGCATTTCCAGTATTATGATACAGATGCACTTTTTGAGATTATTAAAAGATCATCAGATATATTAGGATATAAAATTAGTCAAGAAGGAGCAAAAGAACTTTCAAGAAGATCACGAGGTACACCTAGAATTGCGAATCGTTTACTTAGAAGGGTTCGTGACTTTGCACAAGTTGCGAATATAGAGACTATTACTGCAAAGATTTCTTCGGAAGCACTGAACTCTTTAGAAGTAGATCATTTAGGATTAGATCGATTAGATATTAATTACTTATCAACCGTTATTGGCAAGTACAAAGGTGGTCCTGTTGGTTTAGAAACGATAGCTGCAAGCACTGGCGAGGATTCTGGAACATTGGAAGACGTAATCGAGCCGTATCTGCTTCAACAAGGTCTCATTCAAAGAACACCAAGAGGTCGATGTGCAACTGAACAGGCATTTAAGCATCTTGGAGTATCATATGACAGATCTGATAAAACACTGTTCTAGAATGGAATAGTGTTTTCTTTATAATCTTCTTATTTACACTCAATGGTTAAGATACGGTTGGTATTCTATTTCTATTTGTTTCAACAAGAAAAGTATCTGCAAACTCCAAAACCCTGTTAAATTTATAAGTTGCTCTCTTTGTTTAATTGTGTCAATATTGTGTTATCTGTTTAAACTTTGAGTATTAATATGAAGAAAGATCGTATTTTATTATCATCCATCTATTTCCTTTTCCATGCCGGCCTTATGGCCTATAAGTTATTCCACCCACTCTGGTTTTATGAACAGGGGAAGTTAGAATATTTTGCTGTTGGTTATGCCTTTATGGCACTAGGTGGCATATTATCTCGTACTTATTTCTTATTTTTTGCTGACGTAATGCGTATTAGCTTTTTACTTAGTTTGAGTGGAGTAATGCTTAGCGTTGGTATCTGTGTTAGCTGTATTCCTTTTCATATCGGTTATTCTATTTTGGGTGGTTTGATATCCGGATTTGGTGCAACCACTTTCATGAGCATTTTATACCGCATTACTCATATGAAGGAAAGTAAAGAGTCCATTATTGTGGATGTTCCTCAGGTGATAAATTATTCCAAATTCATTGGAACTCTTGTTTCTGTGATAGTAGCTTATTTTGTTGCGACTTTAGCTTCAAATAATTTAACTGGAATATTAGTGAGTAGTGTTTTAGCCTTAATCAGCTGGATGCCACTCCTTTTCTTTAAAATTAAACATGAAGTATACGATGATATTGAAATTTTATTTAGTCATCCATTTAATATGAAAATATTAGCTTGTTTATTACAAAAAATCCCTTTTGTAGTTTATGCTATGATAACTTTAAGTTTTTTTGGTGGATTTTTTATAAATATGATCATGCCATATTTTCCTATAATACTCTGTAAAAAAATGAGTTTATTGGAGTTAGGTTTAACCATATCGAGTTGTTATTTACTAGGTGGAATGTCTCAATATTTTGTAAGTAAGCTAAAATTAACTAACAATAAGACAAAAGGGTTCTTTTTTTCTAATCTTTTTTTTGGTGTGGTTACTGCCAGCTTGTCATTTGCAAAGGAGCCATGGATCTTATCTTCGTTGTTATGTGTACATTTTATGATATACGGAATCCGTGCAATTTATCGAGGACGAATTGAGATGGATATTATTCCAAGAAGTGTTACTCCTTATTTTAGAAACTTAGACAGTGTTTTCTTCTTTATAGGAAATATTTGTGGAATGACATATGGATATTACTTGATATCTACAAGTAATTTTGATAAATCTTTGTACATATCATGTGGTTTAATAATATTTTCTATGGTTGTATCATTTTATTTTATATTTCGTAATATGCAACAAATTTATAGCGAATATGAGAAAAAACATGGAATTTAATATTCCATAGCTATTTTAAAATAATTTAATAATTCTGAACTATAATTTCACCTTTTTCTTATTAAAGCCCAACAATAATATAATTATTGCTCACTGATATCATATACTACTTCATTGCCAATCTTCACTTCCATATCTTTGATATTCGTTCTGTTAAAGATTCTGTTGCTCATTTGATTTCTCCTTGTAGATATCTCTCTACAGAAATATTTCACCTTACGGGCATTAGCAATGTCACTATTAAAAGATAATTTATTTCAGTTAAATATAAGTTGTTAAAGAAGAGTCTTGAAAGTTGGTTGATTGATAATTATAAAAATAGTCCTAAATACCTAAGGGATTATACAAGTAGTATTGTTATTATTTTCTATTTGTACGTAGTAAAGGTGCAAAGGTGGTATATTGCTATGTGCAGTAAATAACGTCATCATTCAGTTTGGTAAAGATTAGATAATAGATTTTCTATATCTGTTCTATTAAAATAAATAGGAGAATTCTTTTCTTTCTTGTAGAATGTAGGAGGTTTTGTTTCTGTATGAAAAAGGTATCGAGAATCATTATGAGTAATTAATTCTATTAGATTCTCCGGAAAACCATAATGGATAAGGGTGTGCTTTTTATTATTACTGACTATGAGCATAGAGCCTTCAGGAAGATTCTTTTTATACGGAATAGAATGAACTTGCTTGGGATCGATAGAAAAGCATACCGAACCAAATCGTTCAAGTCTTGTATATATATTCTGATCGTTGCATGTTGTAATTAAGATAGGAAAAGGAATGATAGCCTCTGAGATACTGTTCTGATTTTCTACTTGATAGATGGTTACATCATTTAAGTAGCATTCTTCGTATTTGTCATTGCGTAGATCAATCATCTCAATATGATCTTCTTGGTAAATGGTAAGTATTATGGAATCTTTTTTTATAAAAGTGATACCTCCTGGATAGATAAAAGTTTCTTGATGATGCTTAGGGTCTTGTATGTATATCACCCCTTTATAATGTGTTCTAACTTTTATTCCATTTTTATACTCTGTTTCAATGATTGTGTTGTCTAAATAGGAGCTACTGGAAATAATATCTTGATGATGAAGTTGATTTAAATGGATTAATTCGATATCATGTTTCTCTTGGATCATTTGCTTTAAACCCGGTTGAACTTCTGTTATAGACCAAGAGGTTGATGTGATTATAAAAGAAAAAAATGTTGTAAGTAGAAGTTTCATATATTAATACAAAAGATACCTTAAAATGTAAAAAATAAAATTACCTATTTGCTTATAATATGGATAAGGTTGTTTTATGATTATTGAGCGCTGGAAGATTTTATATGTCTAACTTCGATAACTGTTTTATTATTTAGTGTTGCTTTATCGATGAGTAGATCTATTTCTTTAGAAGTATTTATAGATAGATTTGCATCCCATTCATCTAAAAGTAAATATTTCTCATCTGCCTGAGATATGATTTTCTGGATAGAGCTATAAAGTTTTTCTCCGGTAGAACCTTTTAATACAGTATGAAAATATAGATGGTGATGAGAAGGTAGATAGTAAGCCTGAATGCCAAGTCTCTCCTTAAGAATCTTTAATAATGTTGATTTTCCAGACCCATTGGGACCTTCAATGGTAATTCGTTTTTCTGAAGAATTTAAAATCTCATTGGTGATTTCGTCAATATTTTGATGTTTAACTTGTTTTCTATTGAGTTTAATGGAATTTAGTTTAATATATTTTTCGAAATTTGAAACGGTTTCAGGAGTATGATTGATAGGTTCTAAAATACCTTCTAAGTGAGCTTTAATCTGTGAGAACATAGCTTGACAAGAGAATACGGATTGCATATATTGTACGAGCTGAACTTGTCTTGGTAGAGTTGCAATAAATATCGCTAAGGTTGAGGGATTGTTCTGTAGCTCTTGTAAGTTCATAAATAGTACAAGAAGAATAGGAGTAAAAACTCCAAGCATCGACAGGCTGCTCGATCCGTTCCTGTATAGATTCATTTTTAAGTTACTGTTAGCTCGGATTGATAGATTTGAATCTAAATCTTTTTTCCATTGTAAAGTATTCAAAGGATTATCTATAAAAATGGTATCCCAACTTGATTGTAATATGTCCTGAACTGTAATTTTATTTTGTAGATATTCGGAAGAGGACTTTTTTATGACAGGTTGCAAAATTCTAAGGATAATAAAACCTATAAGTCCCCCTAGGGCATAGGCGTAAAGAATGTTGTAATTAATCATAGAAGCGATCATGGTGATATTAAAAAGAATATTGAGCGAGGTTGTTATAAGATCGTAATGGAACTGATAAAAATTATCTAGTGCATGATAAGCTTCGGAACAGAGTATAGGGTAATTCTTTTTTTTGAACTCATCATGATCTCTGTAGAAAATTTTTCCTAAATATTTGTTATAAAATATTGAAAGGTATTTTTCAAAACTTTTATAAAGCATTTTTTGAGATAATTGCAATGCGGCAATACCAGGAATATAACCTATAGTTAAAGATATACAAAAAAGCCAGAAGTAGTAGAAAATTCCCTCCGGGTTTTGTGTAAGAGATTCACCCATTCTGGCTATAAAGTATGTACTACTAGCCACAATAATTTGTTGAATAATACATGATATCCAGAAGGCAACGTAGGTGCCTCCTGGGCTTAACAAATATATGAAACGTTTGAATTTGCTTTTTGACATATGTTTAAATGATCTAACAACGTGTCTGTTAGGATATTTGTATTATTTTGTACCTGATAAGTAGATTGTAGAGCATCATCGATCTGTTTTTTTATTATTTTAGTATCTGGATGGACTTTAGTACTTCTAAGATTGGCTGGTATTTTTTCCCTGAAGGATATCACATTATGCGCGACAATAATGCTGTGGACAACTTTATCGAGAGGTCTTTTTCTATGAAGAATTGCAGATTTGGCCCAGTTTTCTTCAGAGATAATTTTCTCGTATGTTGTAAAGTATTTATTAATAAGTTCATCTACAAATACGGTGTTATGCGTGAATTCATGAATAAGAAATTCAGCCATTTCTATTTCATTCCACTCTAGTACTCCAGAACACCATATGACTCCAATCGCTCCAGATGTACTTCCTCCACTGCTGGTTTCAGATTTTCTGAAAAAAATATGGTTTATGTATAACTTAATCATCTGATATAGATCTGAATCTATATTGTTGATAAACTCTAGACTTTTTCTTGTAATAGACGTTGCAGTATCTAATTCTTTTTCTGTAAACTTTGTGTCGATGCGTGATATTTCTACTAAATCTTTTTCAGACATTCGGTTATTTGGAAGAAAATATTTTGTAAGTTCTTCTATTGTTTCATTATCACGAACAAATTGTAGTTCGTTTGTAGTAGGTTTAGGTAATATGGGATGATATTTTTTCAAAAACTGAATATACCCGTTTTTAATATCTTGTTCATTTTTAATTTCTTTTTGAAATTTTTTTGCTAGCAGGGCAATATTTTTTAAACAATAATTGTAGCCTTTTGTATAAAACATAAATCTCCTTAATTAACAGGTATCCATTTAATTTTTGGATACCTTATACTTTTAAATAATATAGTTAATTGTATTATTGTTTCACAGTAAACATATTGAGACTGATGCCCTCATTATATGCATTCCGTTCTTCATTTTTACAACTTTTAATCTGGTCTGCTTTAATATCAAAGGCTGTGTCGATAGCTTTTTGGCTCATTTCTTCTGTTATTTCGTTTAGAATGTTTTCCATTTTTTATTTTCCTTTTTAGTTTCACTGCAGCTTAGGTGTAATTTATCACAATATTCTTTAATAAATCAATATATTTTTTGTTTATAGTATTTGAGCAAATAAGTCTTCTGGAAAAGTGATAGTATATGGTATTAAACTATACATATTTTCCTGTTCTGCCCTATTGCCTAATAGGTAGTAATACCTAAATGAGTATGCAGACTATAGATAAGTATTTCTTTAAATGTGTTTGTGTTTTTCTTAGATTTTTGTATAGAATATTTATTCAAAAATCAGTAAAATTATGTAAAAATAATTTCTTTGTTGATATTTGTTTAAACAGTATAAACTGATACATTGTATGAAAACCTGTTAAATTTATAAGTTGCTCTATTTGTTTAATTGTGTCAAGATTGTGTTAGCTGTTTAAACTTTGAGTATTATTATGAATAAAGATCGATTGTTATTATCCTCTATTTATTTCCTTTTCCATGCCGGTCTTATGGCATACAAACTTTTCCATCCTCTTTGGTTTTATGAACAGGGAAAGTTAGAATATTTTGCTGTTGGGTATGCCTTTATGGCCTTGGGTGGGATCATATCCGGTATGTATTTCTTGCTATTTGCAAATATGATGCGTATTAGCTTTTTACTTAGTTTGAGTGGAGTCCTGCTTAGTACTGGTATCTGTGTTAGCTGTATACCTTTTCATATCGGTTATTCTATTATTGGTGGTTTAATTTCCGGATTTGGTGCAACTACTTTCATGAATGTTCTTTATCGGATTACTCACATGAAGGAAAGCAAAGAATCAATCATTGTGGATGTTCCTCAGGTGATAAATTATTCCAAATTTATTGGAACTCTTGTTTCTGTGGTAGTAGCCTATTTTGTTGCGATTTTAGATTCGAATAACCTTACAGGAATATTGGTTAGCTGCGGTTTAGCTTTCATTAGTTGGATGCCACTGTTTTTCTTTAAAATTAAACATGAAGTATACGATGATATCGAGATTTTGCATCGTGATCCTCTTACTGTACAGAAAGTAAAGCGGATGTATAAACAGAAACCCTTTTTGTTATTAGCCATTATTGCATTAAATTTCATTGGAGGTGCATTTGTAAATATGTGTATGCCATTCTTTCCTGTTATCATGAAAATCCGTGGTCTAGATTTACTTAGTTTAGGCATATTTAGTTCTGTTAGTTACGTATTTGGTGCATTGGCTCATAAAATAATACATAGATGTTTTCATCCAAAGTTTCATGTGAAAGGACTAGCTCTATCATGTTTATTACTTATTGGTGCCACAAGCATGCTGGCAACACTATCGAATGCTTGGATAACAGGAATCTCTGTGTTACTTTATTCTATGTTTTATGGAGCTTATGGTGTTTGGCGCAAAAGCATAGAGCATGAAGTATTACCAAGGAATCAAATGCCCGATTATATTAATTTCGGAGGTCAGTTATTTCAAATAAGCATTTTTTTATCTTTAATTTTCAGCAGCTACCTATTTCATAATGTTGGTATAACTACTATATTTCACTCTGCATCCATGCTAACTTTTCTCTCTATTGGACTAACCTTGTTATTTCTCTATAAAAATTTAGTGCAAGATTTTAATGAATACATGAAAAAACACAATTTAGATATCTAAATAAAGGGCAGATGTATATTATATTTCTGTTATATGATACACTACTTCGTTAGCAATTTTAACTTCTATATTTTTGATATCTGTTCTGTTAAAGATTCTGCTTTCCATTTGATTTCTCCTTGTAGATATCTCTACGGATACATTTCACCTCATGGAGAATAGCAATGTCACTATTGAAAGATAAATTATTTCATTATACATTAAGTTGTTTAATGATAATTATTAAAGTTGATTATTGAATATGTCTGAAGTTAGTTCAAAATGCCTAATAGTACAGTAGTTTTATATTTACACAAAGTCCAGAGGTATTTTTATCATGCTGGTACCATCGATTTTTGAAGTTTAGAATCTACAAGACTTTTTCCATGTTTACAGAAATATTCAAATTCTTCGGGAAATACTCGTATGGCACCTGCTACAGGCCAACATGCAGCATCTCCTAACCCACAGAAAGACCTTCCATCGATTTGAGATGTGATATCGAGTAGAGTTCGAACATCCTCTGGCTTACCACCCCCGTGAACTATTCTATCCAGAATTTGGTTCATCCATTTTGTTCCTTCACGGCAAGGAGCACATTTCCCGCAGCTTTCATTGGCATAAAATAACGATGTTCTCCATATAAATGAGACTATACAAGTATGTTGATTAAGGAACATACATCCACCCGAACCAACCATAGTTTTGTGATCACTCATTTCTTCATAACCGATGATTGCCTGATTTACACTTTCAGCAGTGATCATGGGAACAGAGCTTCCACCTGGAATACATGCTTTTAGATTGCCTCCCTTCATACCTCCTGCCATTTCTAATAATTCAGCTAGAGGAGTTCCGAATTCAACTTCGAAATTTCCTGGATTGTTTACATGTCCAGAAACAGAAAAAATCTTAGTTCCTCTGGAATTTTTCGTGCTTGATCCGAGTTGATTATACCAATCACCTCCGTAGTATAAAATAGATGGCGCTGTTGAGTATGTTTCGACGTTATTAATAACGGTGGGTTTTTCAAAAACACCCGATACAGTAGGTAATGGTGCATGAGGAAATTTTAATCTTGGCATTCCTCTTTCTCCCATAAGGGAACTCATGAGAGCGGATTCTTCACCGCATTCATATGCTCCTGCCCCCATGTGAATATAGAGGTCGAAGTCTATTCCAGATCCTAATATATTCTTTCCTAAGTATCCTTTATGGTAGGCTTCATCGATGGCTTTTCTAAGTGCTTTGGCAGCATCAACATATTCGCCTCGGATATAAATATAGCCAACGTCTGCTCTTGTTGCATGTGCGGCAATAGTCATTCCTTCGATAAGAAGAAAGGGACATGCTTCCATAAGCTGTTTATCTTTAAATGTTCCCGGTTCACCTTCATCGGCGTTACATATTAAATAGTGAGTACTCTTTTTCTCTTTAGGTATGCCATTCCATTTAATCCAAGTAGGGAATCCAGCCCCTCCTCTACCTCTTAATCCAGAGATTTTAATTTGATCTATGGTGTATTCAGGATCTTTATCAAGAGCATTTTTAAGTCCTCGATAGCCTTCATTTTCCAGATATCCGGAAAGAGTTTTGTAGTTTGGATTATGAGCATGTTTGAATAAGACTTTTTTTTCGGCCATTGTGAATACCTAAATGTATGATTGAATCATATATAGATTACTTAGAAAGTAATAAATATTGATATATCGCTATGAATATTCAATATTATTGGAAGGTTGTTTTTGCCTCTTTCTATATATGTTTAATTGCTTCAAAAAAAAATAATATTAAGCAATCTTACATAAAATGGATGCTAGAAAAAATCCAACAATAATATTTAGGATACTTATGAAAAGAATAATAGCTACTGCAGATTTTGGAAGTAATACATGCCATTTAATAGTTGGATCTGCTAGTCCTGGAAACTTCAAAATAATTGCTGACGAAAGTGAGTGGTTATATCTAGGAAAAGAGATTGGTACAACAGGTGAAATAAGTAAGGACTCAGAAAAAAAAATTATAGATACAGTGGATTCTTTTAAGAAAACAGCTGAAAAAAGTAAAGCTGAATCTATTTTAATTTTTGGGACTGAATCTTTACGAGCAGCAAAAAATCAAAAAGAAGTACTCAGTAAAGTAAAGAAAAAAACGGGTGTAGATATTTTGCTTATTCCTGGTATTGAAGAAGCGAGAATAAGCCATAAGGCAACAATGTTAGACACTTTTACAAGCGCACCATCCCTCTTTGTGGAAGTAGGTGGTGGAAGCACACAAGTATCGTTGTGTTTCGGCAGTAAGTTAGAAGAAGTTATATCTATGCCGATAGGAACGAGTCGACTACTTTCTAAATCGGGGCTTGCATATCCTGCTTCAGAGGAATCTGTTAGGAAAATTGAAGAGATTATTGATGAAGAATTAAAAAAGATCGAACATTTTCGACAAGCAGAATGCTTAGTTGCAGCTGGAGGGTTGGCTAGAGGTATTGTAAGAGCTTTACATCCTGATTATAATCGTACGGTAAAACTCATAGAATTACAGTATATAGCCACTATCAATGCAGATTTAGATGAGGATGCTTTACAGCAAAGATATCCAGTGAAACTTCGGAGAGGTGTGACCTTATTACCTGGTGCGATTGTGTTATCTAAAGTGATGAATATGTTAAATACAGATGAACTTACAGTAAGTCATTTTGGTATTCGTGAAGGAATGGTCCTTGAAATTCTAGAAGGGAATTATAAGGCAAATCCATTGTAATTTGGTGTTGTATTTGAAATAAGGAATGATAAAAAAAGATCTATTATGAAAAATGAACTTGATGATATGAACTCATATATAAAAAACGAGTATTTTAATCGAGAACTTAGCTGGCTAGAATTTAATCGAAGAGTTCTATGTTTAGCAGAAGATTTTTCAAATCCGTTATTTGAAAGAATAAAATATCTTTCTATCTTCGAATCCAATCTAGATGAGTTTTATATGATACGTGTTTCTGGATTAATGGAGCAGTTAGAAAGTGCACAGATAAAATTACCACTGGATGGATTAACTACTGAAGAACAACTGTGTAGAATTAGAAAAGTTACACAGGATATGAGAGATCATGCTAGTACCATACTTATGAATAAGATAATCCCTGATTTAAAAAACGAAGGGATAGAGATTGTTTCTCAAGTAGATTTAAATAAAGAAGAAAAAAGGAATTTAGAGCAGTACTTTATTACTAATATTTTCCCACTTTGCACACCGATTCTGCTTTATCCATGTGCTACTATTCCTTTTATTTCTAACAAGAGCTTAAATATTATTGTTACGTTAAAAAATAAGAAAAAACCTAGAATTGCTAGAATCAAAGTTCCTAATATTTCAAAACAGTATGTATCAACAGGTGTGGAAGGTAGATATATGATGATCGAAGATGTAATTAAAAACAATTTAGATCATTTTTTCAAAGATATACCTGTTCAAAATTGTTATGATTTTCGAGTTATACGCGATGGTGACTTTGAAATGAGAGAGATAGAAGCTTCTGATTTAATTGAAGCTATCGAACAGACACTTCATATGCGAAGATTCGGGGATCCGGTTCTATTGGAAGTGAGTTCCGAGATGCCTGCTGAGTTAATCGAAAAATTATGTGAGTTACTCGATATTACAGAGGATTCTGTCATAAAGGCAGATGGGATTTTAGGGCTTGGAAGGTTACATGAGATATCTAAATTGGATAGAAAAGATTTACAATATGTTCCTTTTGTACCTTCAAAAAATAATTATGCTCATAACACAGATAAGTTGTTTAAAGATATAAAAGAGAAAGATATTGTGATCCATCATCCATACCAATCCTTTGATATTATAGAAAATTTTGTGGCAAGTGGGATGACAGATCCGTCTGTTATTGGTTTGAAGCAGACCTTGTATCGAGTAGGGAAAAGATCACCTATTGTTGAATCTTTGTTAAATGCAGCAGAACTAGATAAACAAGTTGCAGTACTTATAGAACTAAAAGCTCGATTTGATGAAAATAATAATCTTATCGGAGCTAGATCATTAGAAAGAGCAGGAGTTCATGTTAGTTACGGTTTTAATGATTTAAAAACTCACTGTAAACTATGTCTAGTTGTTCGAAAGGAAGAAGATGGAATACAGTCGTATGTTCATGTTGGAACAGGAAATTATAATCCTGTAACCGCTCGGATATATACGGATCTAGGTCTTTTAACATGTGATGAGGATATTATTCAAGATGTCTTAGAATTATTTAATGTATTAACAGGTTATTCTAAACACTCAGAGTATAGAAAATTACTCGTTTCGCCTGTGAATACTAGATCCAAAATACTAGAGAAAATTTCTAGAGAAGCAAACCATGCAAAGAAAGGTCGAAAGGCACATATTGCTATTAAGATGAATTCGCTTGTTGATAGGGAGATGATAGATGCTCTGTATTTTGCAAGTGAGAGTGGTGTGAAAATTGATCTAATTGTTAGAGGTATTTGTTGTTTAAGACCTGGCTTAACTGGAAAAAGTGAAAATATTCGAGTGATATCTATAGTGGGAAGATTTTTAGAGCACAGCAGAGTCTTTTATTTTTACAATGATGATAGCTCAGAACTTTATATTGGTAGTGCAGATTTAATGAGTAGAAACTTAGATAGACGTATCGAGGTACTGGCACCGATACAGAATAAAAAGCAAATCAATAAACTTAAAAATGAATTTTTAGATGTCTATTTCAAAGATAATCAAGATGCTTGGGAATTGAATTTTGATGGAACATATACAAAAAAAATGCCTATGAACAATGAAGAAGATTTTTCTGCACAAGAGTACTTTATGAACAGAGTAAGAAAAAAATAAGAGATTTTTATCTTTAAATAGTATGGTGTGTCATAGATATTTAGGCTATCATACACGATATCTCTGGAATATTTATTGAACATAGGCCGCATGAACTCATTATGTAAGAAATGCATTGTTTGTAATTTTATGGAATATTTTTGAGTTTTCTTCTGTCTTTCTAGAAGTGAATTTTCTGTGCTCATCTTTTTTGAAAATAGGATCTACTTTATCATATTGTTTTAGATGGTATTGAGATTCAGCTTCGATGGCAAGAATATCTTCGAATTCAGCTAAATTTTTCCCATAGAAGGATATATTGCTAACATAATCGACAACTGATTGATACTGTTTTAGCTCGAACATAGATTCTAATAAATCGTATTGATAGAGTGGTTTATTATAACAGTACATGTTAGCTAATTTAAAGGAATCAAGTGCATTGTTATAATCAGATTTTTTAATAAAAAGATATCCTTTAAGTGCATGGTATTCATGTAATATGGGGTTTAATTGATAAATTTTTTCTAACTCAATTTCAGCTTGATCAAGTTGATTCATATCAATATACATTTTTGCTAACTCTAGATGATAGTCAGTATAGTTAGGATCGAACTCTATAAGTTTATGAAGCTCTTTAATGGCGTCTTCGTAGCGATGTTGTTTTATACAGCATAGAGCAATGTTATACATCAGAACACATTTGTGAATAATGACTTTAGCTGAATTTTCTAGGTAGTTGAGTTGTTTAATTCCCCAATCCATCAGATCCAAGACCTCTTGAATTTTATTTTCTCTAAAGAGTGAGAGTGCAAATCCATTCATAACAAAAACTCGTATGAATTGTAGATTTTCTGAACTTTGGATACCTGGATCTTCATTTAATCTTTTAAAGGCTTCATCTAGTAGCTCTTTACCTTTATCGTGGTTTCTAAAATATTTAGGGTGATGCCTTAGGTATGTTAATGCAAGGCTATACATTGCACTGATCTGATCGTGTCCGGAAGTTACGTCAATCCATCTTTCAGAAAAAAATTGCCCCATATAACTGTTGCCTTCCATGATATGTGAAGTTGCGAGATATCTAAAACAATTTTTTAATAGCTTAGGATCCTTGTGTTTTTTTTCTAAAGAATAGAGAATTGCTTTATTGAGTTCTATGACTGGTCTTGTAATTCCGAGTGCCATCAGAATTTGAGAATGTCTGGAAAAATGATTAGCATTTTCATGTGGGACCTCTTGAGTATGTTTTAGTAATCGAATCTCTTTTTCTTCTAAACAAAGAGGGATATCACTTTTTCCATCCATTTTATCTAAGTGTAGATGAATTTTGATGTTATGTATTTTATGCAAGTACTGGAAGAAAATATTAGATTCTGGATCTATTTGAGAGCTGTTATAAATATGTATTTCATCAACATTTTTATTATCTATGGAAAATTTAGCAGTATAAATAATGGATCTAATAAATCGAGCATTTAGCCAGTACCGGATTCTATCTTCTAAGGAGGAATTATCCGTTACACTATATTCTTGATCAAAAGAGTAGGCATCATTAAAAGGTTCAAAAATTCTGTAGTGTAGTTTTAGGAATGAGGTATCTGGAATATAACCAATTAAATTTAAAAAGTGTCTTGCATTGCAAAGTGCTATTTCTGGATATTTTGCATTAAAATCAACAATCATAATAGAATCTCCATATTAGTGGACTTGTTATTGTAAAACTTATACAATGTTACACTTATCCCTATATTAAATCATAGTCTACATTCTGATGAATAGTATTCAATTGCTATGTGTATTAGTTTATTAATAGAATCTATATGTTTAGAGGTCTGGGAGATAGGACTTATTTCCTAGTAAGAGAGGTGTTATTTCCTTGGATGGGATGCAGAATAAATTTTTTTGATGTTTTCAAGATCTAAAGAAGTATAAACCTGAGTGCTATTGATCGATTCATGTCCTAATAGTTCTTGAATGCATCTCAGATCAGCACCGTTTTGAAGAAGGTGAACAGCATAGGAGTGTCTTAACATATGAGGATGTATATGTAGATCTGCAAAGAGTCCATATTTTTGAACGATTTGATATGCTCTTTGTCTAGATAGTTTTTTCCCTTTATCAGAAACAAAAACATAATTTGAAGGTTTAACGAGTAAGTGATTTCTGCTATGTTTGATATACATATCTAAGTATTCTAATGTTTGATATGGTAAGGGGATAATTCTCTGTTTATTTCTTTTTCCGGTAATATTTAAAATCCCTTCATTTACGTGATACTGGTTGATTTTTAGTTCAACGACTTCTGATATACGGAGACCTCCACCGTATAATACTTCTAACATAGCTTTATCTCTTTGGCCGGTATTAGTAGCAGTATCGGGAGAATTAAGAATATGGTTTATTTTATCTTCTCGAATGGATTTAGGAAGAATTTTTTGGTTACGATGCACATCAAGTTCCACCCAGACAGGTAAGGGGGTCCTGTTTTTTTTAAACATAATACTAAGAAAGGATTTTATAGCATAGTATTTTCTTGCAATGGTTCTATATTTAAAAGAAAGATTTAATAATTTGGAAATATATTCTTCAAGATGAGTGATATTAATATCATTTATGTGTTGAATGTCATGCTTGCAAAGAATTTCTATAAACAAATCCAGATCGGAGATATAAGATAAAAGTGTGTTTTCTGAGGCGTGTTTTTCGTTGAGTAAATAATCCTTATACTCATCGATAGATTTCTTCCAAACATGTTTTACTGGATTCATATCTAATTCCATTATGCATGTAAAGGTGAAAAAAAATCTGAAAATGAAGGGAGTGAAATATTATTTCTGATTGTATAGCAAGGGGATTTATAGAAAAGAATTTGCTGATGACGCATTCATGTTGTATTACAAATGAATATTCAACTATTCAACTATTCAACTATTCTAATATTTTTTTATTTAGCTTTCTCATTATTTTTAAATAAGGTGTATGATTTGATGTTGTTCAAAAGGCTTGCAATGAACTTGTTATATTTAGCATGCAATGTTTGTACAGCCATATATTTTTTGTCATGGCTGTACAACATACTTTAGTTTAGCTTGCTAACTGTTTTTGAACCGCTTGTATGACTCGATCTGGTTCAAATGGTTTCACAATGAAATCTTTTGCACCCGCTTGTACTGCCTGTATAACCATATCTTTCTGTCCCATGGCCGTACACATGATAACTTTTGCATCTGGATCAAATGATTTAATTTCTTTAAGGGCAGCAATGCCATCCATCTCCGGCATAGTGATATCCATTGTTACCAGATCCGGCTTTAACTCCTTATATTTATTTAAAGATTCTTGTCCATTCGTTGCTTCACCACAAATTTCATATCCATTCTGAGTTAGGATATTTTTTAGTGTAGCCCTCATAAATAAGGCGTCGTCTGTAATTAAGATGCGTTTTGCCATAGTTGTTTTTCCTTTATTTTAATAAATAAATGAAATGATTTAATTTAAGTTTATTGATTTACGATTTCTTGTTTGCTTAGCACCACCGTAAATAGCAATGATTAATTAATGCATCACTAAAACGTTTGTACAATATGTTTTAACTCATTACTAAATACTTTTTAATATACAAATTTAAAGTATTATATCAATTCTTCATGATTTGTATATGGATTGTTTTCCTATACAAAAGAGTCTTTATCAATATCTTTGGATATATTTTTTATATCCGAATCGAGAAAAATACCTTATTTTGATGGACTCCTTATAGCAACATATAATTTCTAGCCGAGTTTTTTTGACTCTAGTCAAGCTTGGATTATCTATGATTGATTAAGATAGATATTTTTTCTTTATTGATTGTGTTTAGTGTATTAAAATTAGTGTATTAAAATTAGTGTATTAAAATTAGCGTACTTAGAATTAGAGTATTATGTTTAGAATCCAAATTTTAGATTTTTCCTTGTAAAGAGAATCTTTATTTGAAGAAGATTTGTTATTTTGATTCTATAAATCCTTTCAATACTTGCTCATATGCTTCATAATGTTCTACAAATTGATCGAGAATATTATCAATATCAGAGGGTTTTATTTTTAGACGATCAAATGCCGAATCTTCAAAGTTATAATACAGACCATCTGCTCCTAAACCAAAACCCATGGTCATTGTAAGATATATACCGATGTGAACACAATCGACATAAGGATTATTTTCAGGGGCCTCACTTGGAGTATGATGGAATCGGATAGCTTCTACAATAGATGGTGGTAAATTCCATCTTTCTGCCATTTTTTGTCCAACTTCAGTATGATCAAAGCCTAAGACTCTTTTTTCAGCGATATCAAATGGAACAGAATGTTTTTTAACATATCTAAAAACTTTATCTATTTTGTTGCTTATTACGATATTCATCGCTACTTTTCCAATGTCATGTAGTAAACCTGCCGTGAAAGCTGTATCTGCATCCATTGTATTAGAAATATTAGCAATTAATTTTGAACCTACAGCAACACCAAAAGAGTGTGCCCATAGTTTATGAGCAGAGAGTCGATATCCCGATAATGGGATAGATAGAAAATTTTCTGTAGAAGCAATCATTGCAAGATTATGGATGGTTTTTTTTCCTAGGATTATGACCGCATCAGAAATACTAGAAACTTTTTTCTCCATTCCATAGTAAGGGCTGTTGGCAAGTTTAATAACTCGAGATGATAATGCTTGATCTTTACTTAAAATGTCTGCGATGGCTTTTGAGCTGATGCTTTCCTTATTGATATTGTTCATTAGCTCCAACGCTGCCGCAGGAAAGTGAGGAATTTCTTTACATTGATGAATAATTTCTGTTATGGTTTTACACATTATTTATCTACTATTTTCCTTTAAGTTGCAAAGTAAGATTTTTTTGGTATGAACGGTACTAATATAAATATCTCCAGAGTTTGTATCAAAAATTAATGTTCTCCCCGATCCTCCACCTACACTCATCCCTATACAAGTTAAATCCAGTTTTGCAATCGTTTTTTTCACTGCTTCTTGGTTTCGTTTTCCAATATCGATGTTGCTGATTTTGGGATTGTTTAATTTTAAAAGCTGAGATCCCCCAGCATACGCTACGACTAGCCTTGTTTTTACAGCTCCTTTTTCGGCTAATTTTTCTACGAGGGTTTGTATACCAGTGTCTACAAATTTTCCAGGTCTATTACCTTTATCATTTAAATGTGTTTCTGGAAGCATGAAGTGAGCGATACCCGCTACCTTAGCAATGGGGTCGTATGCACAAAATCCAATACAACTACCTATATCTAAAACAGTAAATATATTTGGATCGGTAGTGATCTCTATAGCTCCTGTACTGATGTTAATCACGATATGATGTTAAATCTCCTGTATTTTTGTTAAATAATAATATGAAACCGTTTTTATTTGTTATCTCTATTCGAGAATATTCTATTCTAGCCCTTCTTTGAAATAATTTTTATTCATGTTCTTTTAGGATGGAATAGAATTTATTTTGTTTCTATTTTTATCATATTTCGGTTGCTATAGATAAATTATTGGTCTGATTAACATGATAGAGTATCTGTAATTTTTGAATAAATTTTTAGTAGAATTTTTTATATGAATAATTTAAAAGATAAATGAACCAATTGAAGGTATAATGTTGCAATAGATTATAATATATTTATAAATAGTTATAGTTTTTAAATGCTAATTTATTGAAAAAATATTGACTCCTCTAATGAAAAAAAGTGTTGGAAAAATTAATTATATACAATCCCGCCATGTTTCACGGATTATCGCTTTATCGAGTTTATATGAAGCAAATACCGGAAAAAAAGATATTTCTGACGGTTTAGAATATTTGTGTACTTTAAAGCCATATACAAATTCGACAAAATCTTTTGCAAAAGAACTGGCAATAGGGGTTTACCAAAAAATTGCAGAGCTAGATGAAGTATTAAAAAGTCATTTAAGCATGGATTGGGACTATGAAAGACTTGGGTTAGTCGAAAAAAATATTCTAAGGTTAGCAGTTTATGAGCTTATTTGTTTAAATGATATCCCATTTAAAACGACTATACAGGAAGCAATTACGATTGCTGATAGATATGGTTCTGCTAAAAGTGCAAAATTAGTTCATGGTGTGATTTCTGGCATTCATTCTTCATTATCAAATCAGTTGATTGATAAAAGTATATTTGATCTGGTTAAACAAGAAAAAGAGAATATTGAAGAAAATATCGAAGAAGATATTGAAGAAGATATCGAAAAAAGTATCGAAGATGATGTCGTAGAGGATATTGTAGAGGATACCGAAGAAGATGTCAAAGAAGATATCGAAGAAGATGTCGAAGAAGATATCGTAGAGGATATTGTAGAGGATACCGAAGAAGATGTCAAAGAAGATATCGAAGAAGATGTCGAAGAAGATGTCGAAGAAGATATCGTAGAAAGTATCGAAGAAAATATTGAAGATAAAGATGATATAACCGAAACACTCCCTTTTAGTGAACTTGATCAATTTTCTGATGTAGAAAGTGATGAAAAAGAGAATCATTTAGAGGAGAATACTTTGGAATGGATAATACAAAAAAATCAGAAGGCATAAATACTTCTAAAATACTATATGGGAAACCTTGTGCTGAAAAAGTATTGCTAGATGTTAAGAAAAATATAGAAAAATTTCTTCTCAATGGTGTTGTTCCTCATTTTGCGGTTCTTGTTGCAAAAGATGATTATGCAAGTATGGTTTATGTCAATATGAAGGTCCAGAAAGCTAAAGAACTTGGCATTAGCTCTACTTTATATTATGTTGATCAGAATACGACTACCGAGGATGTTGTATCTGAAATAGTTTCCTTTAATCAAAGAAAAGATATTCATGGAATTCTTGTTCAGTTACCACTGCCCAAACAGATAGACAAAGATTGTATTTTATCTAAGATAGATCCATCGAAAGATATTGATGGCTTAACATCATTTTCAATGGGAAGATTGGCGATGGGCTTAAATGGATTATTCCCAGCAACTGCAGAAGCTGTCATGGAACTACTCGACTTTTATCAAATTAAGTTATTAGGAAAAAGAGTTTTAATGATAGGTATGAGTAATATTGTTGGTAAACCTTTGTCGCTTATGTTACTTGGGAGGAAGGCAACGGTGACATGTGCTCATAAAGATACAAAAGACTTGAAAAGGCACTGTATGGATGCAGAAATAATTTTTACTGCAGTTGGTAAACCAGAATATATACAAAAAGAATGGGTGTCTGAGGGATGTATTCTTATTGATATAGGATATAGCCGTGTTGAGGGAAGATCTGGAGATGTTGGAGATGTGGATTACAATAGTGTCCTGGATCATGTTTCTATGGTTACTCCAGTGCCAGGTGGAGTAGGGCCTATTACTGTGGCATGTCTTATGAAAAATATAGTTAAGGCTATAAGAATTTAGGTGATTCATATGATCTATAAACATCATTATTTAAGAAAGTTTTTAAATACAACGTTTCTAATAGTCTCGTTGTATGTTTTGTTGAACAATATCATTGCAAAAAATTATATTATTCCAGATCGTTATCCATCAGGTTTACCACCTGAGAATTATTTAAGTACTTTTATAGACTGTAATGGACAAAAAACACCTATATGGATTTCAAAAGGATTGTGTAGTAATTATCCTAAAAAGAGTGTGTTTATCTTAGTTCATGGATACAAAGGAAATAGAGCACACTGGAAGGAAATACTCGACGAGTTATCGATAAAACATGAAGTTGTTGTTGTTGCTCTAAGAGCACATGATACAAATAGTGCTGCTCATACGACTTTTAGTACTAAAGAAGCAAGTGATGTTAGTAAGGTCATTGACTGGGCATATGCTCAATATCAAGATAGAACTCCTAAAATTATTTTATTGGGATCTTCATTAGGAGGAGTAACATCATGGAAAGCTACCGAGTTAAATTCTAAAGTTGATGGGATTATATCCGATAGTGCATTTTTAACATTGACTCTGTCAGGTGATAGATGGCTTGAAGGTACGTTTTACGGAGGAAGTATTATCTTAAAACCTATGGTATGGATTGCAGAAAATTTAATCAATGTTGATACAGATAAAATGTCTCCGATAGACTCTGCAAGAAAATGGGCTGGTAAACCAGCTATGGTGATCCATTGTGAAAAGGATAATATTGTTTATCATGAGGAATCAAAACAGATTGCTGATGCTGCTAATGCTGAATTTCATGTAATCAAGTCTGCATATCACGCAAAGGCACACAGGTCCAACAAAAAAGAGTACTTAAATCTAGTAGAAAGCTTTGCTGAAAAAATAAATTAAGTTTATAGAAAACTAATTTTACAGAAAACTAAGTTTACAGAAAATCGATTACGATTCACTGATTCGATCATGAGGTAACAAGGCAGTGATTAAGCATTTATTGATCGTTATATGATGTTAATCATTTTAGGAAAACTATCATGTCGCTTATGCACAGAGTATGCACGTGTATACACAGATGTAATCTCATACCATTGAAATAAATGTTGTAGGAGATTATAATTATTTTTTTTTAAGGTATAGGCGTTTATTAAGATATTGGAGATTCGTCCCATTCTTTGCTAACTTCAGCTCTTATACCTACTTTTCTGATGATATTAGCTGCCTCATCACACTCTTCTTTATTAGAAAAATGGACTGCTGCTTTTCCATATTGATGTGTTTCCCAAGATTCAATGTATGCTTCTTGTAAATCACATCCTGTGGCTTTCATAAGGACGTTCATGACTTCATCAAAAGTATTATAGTCATTATTATATATGACCACCTTCCACCGAGATGTAGCTGACTTTGGCTTTTCTGTACTTCTTCTTTCTAATGTTTGAGCCATAAATAATTCTCCTTTGCTTGAATCTATATATATTTATACTCTGTAGAATACAAATCTGTTACATATTTAAAAAATAATTCAAGAAATCTGTTAAAAAGTCCTAGGACTTAGAGAAAAAACAGCATATTTAAGCATTTTACTTTAGAATATTCCAATGTCGCCATGATTATTTGAAAAAGTTTTAAATATTAAAAATACTTGTTACATTCTGGTAGAGTTTATTTCCTGTTAAGGGAGCCTCATAGCTTTGGTTTTGAGAGGAATTTTCAGTTGATTTATTTACACTATTTTTTTTTTGGATAAAGTTGAATTCATATTCATCTGAACCGGTAACTTGTTTTAACTCTTCACAGATAGTCTGGATTAATTTAGGTTTTGATTGCACCCAATCTAAATCAATAGATCTTGAAAAACTGATAGTAATCTTATTGCCTACAATATCTTCTACAGTTGACTTTGTTAATTTTGCATGGGCGGATTTTGAGATTTTCTGAAAATTATCTGTTACTTCCTTCCAGATAGCCGAAAATTCAGTTAGCTGATTATTCGGTTGTTGCGTAGATGTTTTTTGATCATGTGTGTTAGGTTCTAGGTGCTTGTGATCATCCTGCTTGTTTTCTTTATTATTCTGCTTGCTTTCTTTATTAGTTTGCTTGCTTTCATTAATAGATTTATTAACTTTAATTTCCTCTTTATGATCACTGGTGATAGTTTCTTTATTTCTATCTGGAGAGTGTTCTATACTCTGGCCTTGATGTTGATGTTGACCTTGATGATGGGTGATAGTGGTATCTTCTTTATCGATCTCCAAATTTGAGTTTTTTTGAATACTGTTTTGAGCTTGGCCGTGTATCTGGAAGTAGATATTTTGTAGTTGCGATTCTAGCCATATCGTTGGTAGAGAGATTTCTCTTAAAGGACGGACAAGCTCGGATAATCTAGATCTGATCATTATATAAGAAACTGCATTCTCAGGATCCATTGCAATATGATCTGTGCATCTTAATAATAAGGAGTCCAATATTGTTTTGGGTTCTTTTCCATTTTGCACGAGCGTAGTAATCATAGTGCCTAATTCTAAAAGCTTGCTCTCTGAGTAAGGTCCCCCAAGGGTAGATAGTACAGTATCCAAAAGATCTTCATTGATGAGGCCAAGTTGATCATAAACCGTGTCTGTAAGAATTTTTTTGTTTAATGATAGAGCCATAGCATGTTGCAAAAAATTGAGTGCATCTCGAAAGCCACCATCAGATGCTTTTGCTATAGCATGAATAGCAGGGGGTTCATAAGTATATCCTTCTTTTTCAGCAATGTATTCTAATCTAGAAACAAGAACCTCGATACTTGCTCGCTGGAAACTATATCGTTGACATCTAGAACGGATAGTTAAAGGAACTTTATGGAACTCTGTTGTTGCTAGAATAAAAATAACATGTGATGGAGGCTCTTCTATGGTTTTTAGAAGGGCATCAAAAGCTTTACTAGACAGATCATGAACTTCGTCAATAATAAATATTTTATATCTAGAAGACGTGGGGCGATATTCAGTGACTTGTACTATGTGTTCTCTAATATTGTCTACGCCAGATTCACTTGCAGCATCAAACTCTAATACATCCATTGAGTTACCTTTAGTAATATCTATGCACGAATCACAAGTATTGCATGGATTTTCAGATATCCCTTCATAGCAGTTTAATGCTTTTGCTAGAATTCTTGCAGAGGATGTTTTTCCTGTTCCTCTTGGGCCAGTAAATAGATATGCATGTGAGAGAAGATTTTTTTTCAATGCATTCTGAAGTCCATTGGTTACACTCTGTTGTCCTAGTAACTCGGTGAAATTTTGACTTCGATATTTACGATATAGTACCTGGGATGAACTCATGAGATTACTTAATTCAAATACGGAACTTGGATTGTTCCTATAACATAGGTTACCACGTCTAATATTTAAAAAAGAACACTGTATTCATATCTTAGAAATATGGAAAGGATCTTATATTTTAAATGAAAAAGTAAAAGATGTTTTAACTTTATAGACACAAGAGTAAAATGTAATTGAGCATGAAAAAGAGTGAGAGTATTCCATCTGGACCAATGCGAGCCGCTTTGGTATTATTCATTTGTTTATTAGGAACCGTGGGTTCTATGAAACTATATAGTTTTTTCCATACTCAAAAAGAGATTGCTGATTTAGAAAAAAATATTCTCGCTGGGCAAGTAAGTCATGCAAATCAATATCAGAATTATCCTTCTCCAAATGGCTTTGAATCAGCTGCAGAAAAGATTATGCCTAGTGTTGTGAGTATTGACACTTTGGAAGAGAAAGAAACATGGCATGGTGATACTTTTCAGATTCCAGGTGGATCAGGCTCAGGTGTTATTGTCAGTGAGCAAGGTTATATTGTTACCAACCATCATGTAATCAAGGATGCAACTGGAATATATGTTCATGTGAATAGGCCGGATGCTAAAAAAAAGATTATAACCGTGCCTTATCCTGCAAAAGTAATCGGTATAGATCGCAGATCCGACTTAGCAGTTTTAAAGATTAATGCACCCAATTTAACACCTGTGCAGATGGGTTCTGCAAAATCGCTTAGAATAGGTGATTGGGTAATGGCGGTTGGTAACCCTTTAGGTTTTAATAACACACTTAGTGTAGGTGTTATTAGTAATATAGGTCGAAATCTTCCAACAGAAGGTTCAGTATTAACAGATGCTATTCAGACAGATGCTTCTATTAATCAAGGTAATTCAGGAGGAGCATTAGCGAATAAATATGGTCAACTCGTGGGTATTAATACAGCAATAGCAACAAAAACGGGTGGTTCTGTTGGAATAGGATTTGCAATACCTATTGAAAGAGTACAATCGGTAATTAAAGATATCTATCAATTTGGCAGGGTAAGATATGGTTGGATTGGGATGGAAGTTTTTGATCCAAGAATTTTTAGAATCCGTTTAAATAGAATGAAACTGGAACGTTTTATAGGTCATCAGATACCTGAAAAAGGTCTTGTTATTAAGAATGTTGAAAAAAAAGGTCCGGCTTACCAGGCAGGAATAAGAGCTTATGGAGTAATCAAGGCTATTAATGGAGATCCTGTTGATGATATGCTCGATTATTTAATAGCATTGTCAGAAAAAAAACCAGGTGATATCATCGAGATGATTTATTGGAATAGTGGTATAGAAAGAAAACTTACCATTACTTTATCTGATCCACTGTAGTATTCAATTGATATACGGAATAACATTATTAATATATGAACAAAAGACAGAATTTAAAAAATAAGTCGAAGTTAGATAAAGAGTTAGCTGCTTTTCTAGATTTTTTGCCAGCAACAGTCCATAAGAGACTTACTTTGTTAGGACTTGAAGGGCTTGTTGAAGTCGTTTTAGATTATGGTAGGCCAGTAGAGGCTAGATATCTTGATCGTATCGAGAGAATGCCAAATATTATTACGAAAGAAGAAGATATAGAATTTATCGTAAAAGCATTAGGGGAATTTGGAGAAGATAATAGGGCTGGAATTGAGCGTACTCTTCATAGAATATCCTGCATTCGTAATAGACGAGGAAAAGTCATAGGATTGACTTGCCGAGTTGGTAGAGCTTTGCAAGGTACGATCGATTTAATCGATGATATTGTTAGATCTGGAAAATCCATTTTAATGCTTGGAAAGCCTGGGATAGGTAAGACAACAAAATTACGAGAAACGGCTCGAGTATTAGCAGATGAAGTAGAAAAAAGAGTTGTTATTGTAGATACATCCAATGAAATTGCTGGTGATGGTGATGTACCCCATCCAGCAATAGGTTCTTCCAGAAGGATGCCTGTGCCTAAACCCAGTGATCAGTATAGGGTTATGATAGAAGCTGTAGAAAATCATATGCCTGAAGTGATTGTTATTGATGAAATTGGTACAGAATCTGAAGCTTCAGCATCTAGAACCATTGCAGAAAGAGGTGTCCAGCTTGTTGGCACAGCTCACGGACAGACTTTAGAAAACTTATTGTTAAATCCTACATTGAGTGATCTTGTGGGAGGGGTTCATGTTGTGACTTTATCTGATGATGAAGCAAAAAGAAGAGGTTCTCAAAAAACAATTTTAGAAAGAAAGGCTCCTCCTACATTTGATGTGATTGTAGAAATTCTAGATTATGACCGATTGGCTGTTCATATGGATGTTGCAAAAACGGTAGATCTTATTCTAAAAGGGATGCCGCCAAGACCTCAAATTCGTTCTAGAACAGCATCTGGAAGTATTAATATTGATAACTCCAAAGCAATGGATCTCGAAGTTGCCTCTGATGATAGATTCCGAGAAGATGTGATGGATGAGTATGTCAGGGTCAAAAATTCTAAGCGTGAAAAAGTGGTTAAAAGAGAAGAGCCATCTTATCAATCAAATCGATCTAAAAAAGAATGGAAAATTTATCCTTTTGGGGTTCATGTTTCCAGAGTGGATAGAGCTATAGGAGAGCTAGGTTTAAATGCTGATACAACAGAAGATTTTCATAATGCGGATGTAGTATTGATTATGAGAAGTACTTTTCAGAGAAGACCAGCTAAATTAAAAGAGCTTAATAAAAATGTTCCGGTGATTGTTGTAAAGTCGAACTCTTATGGTCAGATTTTAAGTGCTGTTGAAGAATTTAAGAATATGCCTAAAGAAAAAGAGTATTACGATGAACTGGCGATGGATGAAGTCTTTAAGGCAGTACATACAGTTATGGAAACTGGAAAATATTTCGATTTATCTCCACAAGAAATGAAGGTACGGAAATTGCAATTTCAGGTCGTAAAATCTCATGGACTCAAAGGAGCTGCTATAGGGGAAGGTGCTGGGCGATTTTTAAGAGTTATGCCTGCTTAGTTTTACGCAAAAATTCAAATCTTGTTATTATAAACAGTTTAGAGATTGATTAGAGGATTCAATACAGACATGCTGTAGGACATACGGATTTTCTTTTAAACAGTTTAGAGTGTAATTAGAAGATTCAATACAGACATGCTGTAGGATATACGAATTTTCTTTAATGTATAAGACTTAGGTGCAATTCAGTATTGTCAGATATCTGAACACTTCTTTAGAATGAGAGTAGATCTGGTGTATTTGTTTGATTCTCATAGGTATACGTATTTTTATACTGTTATTTAGTATAAAAATATCGACCGTGCTCTAATGAATTTCCTCTTCTGAAAGAATGAGTATGCAAAACCTTTGATACGAGTATGTCGACTAAGTATTGAAATTTTAAATTGAAATTTTAATAGGAATCCAATGAACATTACCTGGCGTTGATGGCAAATGACTTGTAATATATCGAGTGCTTATACCATATGAAAGTGCACCAATTTTTACGATTAAAGTAATATAGAAGGATACAACTAACTGTGTAATAACCTTATAAATACTTATCAATTTTTTTTATTTTTGCATCTGAAAAACTTGGCATCTGAAAAACATTGAATTCAGTGATGAATCGTTTTAAAAAAATAAGTATCCCATGATATGAATGACTCCAATTTAACTAATGGTGCAACAACTATATCTTTTATTAGAAGAGCTCGATGATGTTTCTAGTTCATCATCATTTGTAGAGTCTTGTTCTGGGAGTATCAGATGAGGTATTTTTGTGAGTTTAGGATTGTGGATTTCAATGAAATTAGTTGAAGATAAATCGAGTGTATTTATAGAGCTTGGAATGACTTTTATAAATTCATGCCAGTTTGCTCTTTTCCATTGACTCCCTTTCAAACTGAGATGATCGAGATAAAAGAATTTTTTAAAATAATTCATAGATTCTGCTTGATAATTAGTGTTTATAAGATATAACTTTTCTAATCTATGCGTTAAAGATTCAAAAAGTTGGGTCCAAGTCTGTCTAGAGAACTTTGCTCCTGATAAATAAAATGTATTTAAGTTGTTGCAACAGTTTAAGCTATCTATATTTTCTCCTTGATAGCTGCTATACATAATCGCTAGTTTTTTTAGGGTGGGGGGTAAATTCTGCATCAATATTTCCCAGTTTGTACTAGGAAAATTTAAACCGCCAAGTTGAATCTGAGTGAGTGCTGTAAATTTACGCATAACCTCTAGACCCTCACCGGTATAGTTGGTATATTCAATTTGAAGTTTTTTAAGGGAAGTAGGGAGGGATTTTATGAAATTTTCCCACTCATATGAATATATCGGATTTGTGTTAAATCCATAAACGTTGATAAGGACTTTATTAATACCGAAAAAGTAAAACAAACATTGGTTTTTTTCAATAATTCTCTTTCTAAGATCTACTGCTTTCCGTACTTCTGCAGTACTTATAATGGGTGCATTTTTCCATGTAGATGATTTTTGATAGTGAGAAAAATCAGTTTCATTTTTCTCTATTTTATTTTCTATTTCCTCTAAAATTTCCTTTGTCGATGGTCCATTTTTATAAAAGATAAATTTGTTTGTACCATTCTGTTTAGGAGCTACACTCCATATGGATTTTTTAAAAAAAGTGTGTTTATCATGAGTATGTGGATTGTGATTGTTAATGGGTTTTTCTGAAGTATTATCATTTGTTTGCGAATAACAGAAATAGAGTATTCCTAAAGGAAGAGATGTAAATGAAACCACATAATATATAAATGTTTTAAAATGATAGAAGTCTCTAGATCTTAACATTGGAGAATTGTATCATGAAAAGAAGTATTGTTCAAGATAATATTGAACAATACTTCTTAAAACTAGTATTTGTTGCAGTGTATTTATCGTGTATGTAGATGAATGTTTGGATAGTTAGTTTTAATATAATTTACACATTCTTGAGGAATATTGCTTCTTGCTACATACAGAGTGTTAATACTTGTTGGTATATTTTTTGAAAGATGATACCAATTTTCTGCTGGAGCGTGACAATAAGAAAAATCGAGTTTTTTCAAATGAGGGTGGCCTGCCAAGTACTGTAAAAAGAGCATGGATTTATAATGACTTATATTTAAATAGGTGATATTGCTAGGTAGATTTTTCAAGACAGATTCCCATCCGGCAGTGGAGAGTAGACATCCAGACAAATTCAGATAAGTCAAGTGAGTGCATTTAGAAAAAGAGGTTTCTATAATACCCTCTATGCTTGGAGTAGGAGGAAAACCTGGAAGCCAAGAATAGCCATCTCTTTCTGTAATTGTTTTAGGAGGGTAACTGGGGGGAGGTGAAAACAGATTAATGGTTTTAAGTTTATGATTGTTCTGTATTAAGTATGAAAAAATAACAGAATTAATTTTACTTCCATAGATAGTAACCTCTCGTAGATTAGGAAAAGCTTGCACCATGCTTTCTATAAATTCACTTTTGTCTACCTCGGGATCAACAAGAATATTATGTGTGGAAGAATTTGCATGTGTACGTATCTTGCCTAAGAAAATGGTTTCGTTTCCAAAAGAGAAGGGATGATGTCCGGGTATTTTACGTATTTTATTTTCTAAAAAGAAGAGTTTTTTAATCGAAGCGGAATGTAACAAAGGGTTATTCTCCCAGACTGTACTATTTGAAAATAAGTCAAAATTTTCACATCCTTGATTATAATTCCATTCAATAATCTGAATAATATCTTCTGCGTTAAGAGGGTAGTATTTATATGAAAAAATGTTTTGCTTCGGATGCTGAAACGATTTGTCCATACTAGATTCAATACAAAAAGAAACTAGAGAAAAGTTAACTAAAATTAAAAAAACAGACCTGATGAAAAACAATATAAAATTCATATCAATTAATAATGTAAATGGGTGGTTATTACTCGAAGTAGTATGTATATAATATCTGACGAAATGAAAAAGATTCAACTTGTTATTTATACTGATCGTATTTATTGAGTTCTGTTTGCTTGAATATTTATCATGTTTCCCCTTTTCTAATACTGGATTTTTGTTAAAAACATTCACACACATGGTTTTTTATCGCTTTACTAAATTCAACATAATACTCAGAATTTAAACAGATAACATAATACTGACACAATTAAATAAAGAGAGCAACATATAAAATTAACAGGTTTTCATACAATCCACTTTTGCTTAACTTTTACTATAAGTTCTATTTAGGTATTTAGAACTAGGTTTAGAATTATCAATCAACCAACTTTAAAGGCTCTTCTTTAACAACTTATATTTAATTGAAATATATTATCTTTAGATAGTGACATTGCTAATGTCTGTAAGGTGAAATATTTCTGTAGAGACATCTACAAGGAGAAAGAAATGAGCAGCAGAATCTTTAATAGAACAGACATCAGAGAGATGGAAGTTAAAATCGCAAATGAAGTTGTATATTCGATAGAGCAAGAATAAATGGTTCTATATACTTAATCATAATTCATTCTTCTTTTTGAGGCTTCTATTTGTAAATATAAGTTATACATGTAGACCATATTTCGGTATACAAAAAACAGACTTAGAATGCCACTAACCAAAGCTGTTATTCCTGAGAACAGAAAAACTGTTTCGTTATTAATATTTGTATAAAAATAATATCCTAAGCAAACACCTGGTATATTACTTAAGAAGTACAAGATACCTTCAAAACTTTTAAAACTAGGCACGATGTGGCGTGCAAATATCTGATTTTCTATAAGTGTTAAACTATATCTGCGATACGAAACCATCATAAAAAATAAGCCCATAGATAAACCTATTGGTATCGGTGAATTAAAATAACTTAATCCTGCACAAGATAATACAATAAGTATATGAGACAGGCCAAAGGATAGGACTTTATTTTTAACTAGGTTATATTTATCAGCAGCGGAATATAATATACTTCCTGCTAAATAACTAAAAGAAACGATTACACCAGTTGTTAATAACGTAAAACCTTTTTCTTTAAATATGACAGAGATAAATGGAAGGAGTATGTTCATAAACATACCCCCTAAAAAACTAATGCTCAATGTAAAGCAGACCAAGTATGGATACGCCACACAAAGATCCTTTATTCTTTGTAATGAGAATGGATCATTATGAATAAACTCCATATTTTTAAAATGTTTATTAAGAAGATAAAGTCCTAAAAGTGGTAGTGTAGCAAGAAGTACCAATCCATTAGAAATATAAATTCCAAATAGGTTTGGACTTGCATGAAGGTTTACCAAAGATAATATAATTGCAGTACTTAATACACCTGTAAATTGTGCAAAATTTACTACAATACCCTTATTAATATTAAACTGATGCCTATCTTCTTTACTATGTCCAACACGATATAAGACTTGTATTATGTTATTTGCAGAAGCACCAGTTAATACTCCTCCTATAATTGAATACCAAATATTGGATGTAAAGCTGCTTATGATCACTCCTAAAGAATAGACAAGCAATGAACTTAATAGCAAGCTAGTTACCCGAAAGGATTTTTTAATATATATAAATCCTAATCTAGATAATATCCCTCCCAATGCCATAAAGGCATACCCAACAGCAAAATATTCTAACTTCCCTTGTTCATAAAACCAGAGTGGGTGGAATAACTTATATGCCATAAGACCGGCATGGAAAAGGAAATAAATGGAGGATAATAAAATACGATCTTTGTTCATATTAATACTCAGAATTTAAACAGATAACACAATATTGACACAATTAAATAAATAGAGCAACATATAAAATTAACAGGTTTTCATGCAATCCACTTTTGCTTAACATTTACTATAAATTCTAATTAGGTATTTAGAACTAGGTTTATACTTATCAATCAACCAACTTTAAAGGCTCTTCTTTAACAACTTATATTTAATTGAAATATATTATCTTTAGATAGTGACATTGCTAATGTCTGTAAGGTGAAATGTTTCTGTAGAGATATCTACAAGGAGTAAAAAAATGAGCAACAGAATCTTTAACAGAACAGATATCAGTAATATGGAAGTTAAGATTGGCAATGAGGTTGTATACTCAATCTGGCAAGACTAATTCTGGTAAAGGATTTAGTCCATTTCCATGTTTCTTTTTGCAGCTTCGATTTGTAGGTGTAGGTTATACATGTAAACCATGTTTCGATAAACAAAGAAAAGGCATAAGGCACCAGAAATAAATGTTATAGATCCCGAAGAAAAAACTAAACACATCTTTCCAATATTATTTAATAGATTGTAACCTAACAAGGAGCCGAATACTGTACTAAGATAATACAATATGCCTTCAAAACTTTTGAAGCTTGGCATAATATGTCGAGCAATAATTTGGTTTTCTATCAACACTCGGCTATATCTACGCAATGAAACCATCATAAAATATAATCCCATAGATATGCCCAGATATAATGTGGATGTAAATATACATAAACCAACACAAGATAATATAATCAAAATGTGTGATAACGCAAATGATGCAACTTTATTCGTTACTAACTTATATTTGTCTACAACAAAGTGTAATATACTGCCTGCTAAATAACTAAAAGAGATGATTAAACCTGTTGTTAATAATGTAAAACCTTCATTTTTAAAGATAACAGGAACAAACGGAAGAAGCATATTCATAAACAGACCACCTAAAAAGCTGATACTCATCATGTAATAAACCAAATAAGGATAGGCAGTATGCAAATCACGTATTCTTTCTACAGAAAACGGATCGTTATGAACAAATTCCATATTTTTAAAATGTTTATTTTTAATAATTAACCCGATGAAAGGAAGAACGCTTAAAATAGGTAGTATAGAAGAAATATAAATTCCTAATAGGTTGCGTGAAACAAAGCAGAATAAAGCAGTTATTACAACCACACCTAATACACCTGAAAACTGTGCGAAGTTCATTACTATTCCTGCATTAATTGCAATTCTTTTACTGTCTTCCTTATTGTTCGTCAACCGATAAAAAGTATATAGTAAATTATTAGTACTTAAACCTGTTAATACTCCACCAAAGATCGAGTACCAAATATTGGATGTAAAGCTGCTTACAATGACTCCCAAAGAATAAAGGAGCAATGAACTTAACAGTAGACTAGTAACTTGGAATGATTTTTTAATATAAATAAAACCTAAGCTCGACAATATTCCACCAAGTGCCATAAAGGCATATCCAACAGCAAAATATTCTAACTTCCCCTGTTCATAAAACCAGAGTGGGTGGAATAACTTATATGCCATAAGGCCCGCATGGAAAAGGAAATAAATGGACGATAATAAAATACGATCTTTATTCATATTAA
>JAUIKO010000001.1 GCA_030430755.1 Fimbriimonadia bacterium | reverse complement strand
GAATTACTCAAAGAGAGGAGCTTGTTTCTAAGATGATGGAAACAGTCTAAGTTGCGTCCGATATTCTCTTGAGAATAGACTTTTATCCGTTTATCCGAACGATATGTTTCTATTTTTTTCAAGGTATTATCAGTAGAGCCATCATTTAGCAGGATGAAATCAAAATCAGAATAACTTTGATAAAGAACCGATCGTATCATATCATCGATATATTTCTCACTATTATATACACATGTTAGTACACTCAACTTTCGATCATAACGGGGTTCAACTCGCAATGGTTGCTTAGGCAAGCTGTAATGAAAACTTTTCTTATCTGCTGGCTTATCTCTAAGAACAGTATCTAAAAGATGCGTAAATCGTTTTTCCCATGTGTGATCTTCTAAAGTACGTTTATAACATCTTTCTGCGATCTCTTCTCGCTCTCTATCATGCTGCAAATAGTACTTGGTTAGATCGACAAGGTTTTCATCGTTACAGTATATCATTTCACTGCCAGATCGGTAGTAATCCAGAAGAAGAGGGTTCTCGTAGCAGAGCTGAAATGCCCTGCAAGCACCGTTTTCGAAGATACGACCTTTTATCTGAGGGATATCAGTACTTAGACTACTACGGTTTAAAGAAAGAACTATTTTTGAAGCACTGATAATCCGGAGCATTTCAAAGTGAGGAACACTCCCATGAGCGATATCACGCAGCTGAGGGCAATTCTCCCAGCTCTGTCCCCATACCTTGATATTTATGCCAGATTCCTTTAATTTTAATACCGGTTCAAAACGACCCTGGTAAGCAAGACCTACAAAACTTACATCATACTCCTTGGGAGTACTAACAGGATAAAAATATTTAGGATTACACGCCCACTGACAATGGATCACATGACGATGGCCATACCGGTGGTATACATCCACTGCAGGAGAATGATTCGTAACGATAAAATTATATCGTGAAGCATGATGCAAGGAATGACCTAAACGCCATTCATCATCACTTAAAAATAATAAACTCGTGGTAGATGTTCCATTTTTTATATATTCAGCAACTTCAGGGAGTAGTTCTTCTTCGACGATTCCATGGTAAAAAAGATCTGGTTTTTCTGTATCGATGATATCTCTTAATAGCTGATTTGCTCGATCGATACCATGACGTTTATTCATCTCTTTGAAATCAAAATCGATAATCTCAGCACCGAGCTGCAAAAGACCATCGCGCATATTACGGTGACCATGAGCGCCATCACCAGTGGGTTTATCATAACCAGGAGCATAAAGAAGAATTTTCATAATAACAAGCATTATTATTGGTTAAATAATAAAAGACTGGATTAATTCTTAGGCAATAATTTAACGATAAGATTAAAAGTTCATATCATTATTTATTATTGTTGAGATTTATACCATTGAAAAAAAAATAACAGTAAAAACTACAGATTTACATTTTATTCCAATAATAGAAATACTATGAAAATGGTAACAAAAATTCTAGGTAAGGTAGCCATAACTGCTTGCGCAGTTGTGTCAATTTTTTCAGCAGATGATAAGATAAAATCTGGCAGCAAAAGGAAAGCAGAAGAAGTATTAAGAATAGAATCATTGCAAGATAGAGGCAGTTCTAGAATAAAAACTTCTTCAGGTAGATTTGAAAGAAGACCAGCAATATCGGAAAATATTACGACGGATCAGATAGATTACTTACGAAAAAACTATCAGGCTGATAAAGATAACAACTTTTTACAAAATGCGGCCTGTAATACAAGGATAAAAAAAATTGTTCTTAACCGTGATTTAGTGCTTGGGATGGATAATGTTTTTTCACATGAAATTTATAAATTTTCCGTAACTGATCAAGAACAAACAGGTAGGTGCTGGTTATTTGCGGCCTTGAATGTGTTAAGAATTCCTGCTATGAAAAATTTAGATGAGAATTCCGATTTTGAACTTTCTCATGTATATATACAGTTTTGGAATAAATTTGAAATGTGCAATTCATTTTTAGAAAAAATAATAAAGTTGCGTGCAGAAGATATTGAGAGTAGAAATGTTCGATTTACCTTATTTGGAGGCTGTATGTATGATGGTGGATTTTGGGACTATGCAACAAATCTCATAGAAAAATACGGGGTTGTTCCTAAAAGCGTTATGCCTGAAACGGTAGATAGTGGTTCTACAGCCTTATTAAATCGATTGCTTTCTGATAAGTTACACGAATATGCTTTTGTTATTCGGGATGCATATCAATCTGGGTGGTCTGTCCATCAGATTAGAGATGCTAAATATGATATGTTGTCTGTGATACACAGAATGCTCTGTGCTCATTTAGGAGAACCGCCATCAGAATTTAAATTTAGAATAAAAGATAATTTAACTCAGGGAAAAAGTAAGTCCTCTAAAGCAAAAACAGAAAAGAAAGAAAAGTATGGGCTTACAAAAACAGATTCAAAAATGATCCAAATGACGCCTGTAGATTTTTATAAAAAATATGTCAATGTGAATTTAAAAGATTTTGTTGTAGTTATTCATTCGCCCCTAGAACATCGCCCTTTTTACCAGAGTTATGAAATTGACGATGATGTACCTGTATGTGGAAGTGATCATATGTTCGTTTACAATCTCCCTATGGATGAAATAAAAGATTTGTGTAGAAAGCAAATATTAGACAATACTCCTGTCTGGTTTACTTGTCAAATGAATAAACATATCGATTATAAGTCAGGAATTATGGATCCAGATATTTATAAATATGAGTATATACACAGAACAAAACCTAATCTTTCCAAAGGTGAGCAGCTCCTTATGGGAACATTTTCAGCAAATCACGCAATGGTGTTTTCAGGAGTTGATATAGATAAGAATGATCAGATAACGAAATGGAAGGTTCAAAACTCTTGGGGAGGTGACTATGGATTAAATGGACACCTGATTATGACTAATAATTGGTTTGATGCCTATGTTTCTGAGGCTATTATTGATAAAAAATATTTAAATGAAAATCAAAAGAAAATGTTAAAATCTAAACCTGTGAAAATCAAAATGGATGATGTTCTCTTGCCTTATCATAAGGATACTGGAATATTTGATGAGCTATGAGTACATACTAAGAAGTTGTTAACATTATAATATCCCGTATGTCTTACGATAATGTACGGGATATTATGACAGATTAAGAATGATGGGAAGAGTGATCTGTCCGTTTAATTAAAAGAAGTAAGATAGGCGCTCCAACTAAAGAGGTAATAATACCAACAGGTAATTCCATATCAGGTATAAGTTTTATTGCACCTAAATCTGCAGTAATCAGTAGAATCCCTCCTACTAAAAACGATCCCATGGATCCAAGTTTTGCATCTGGCCCTAAAACTTTAGTTGTAATATGCGGTGATACAAGGCCAATAAAACCTAGGATACCAACAGAGCCTATGGCTGCAGCCGTCATAATAGTTCCTGTGATAAGAAGTAAGTTTCTCACAAAGCGTATATTCACTCCTGCGTTAACAGCACTTTCATCACTAATTGCAATAAGATTTAATGGATATGCATACTTATAAATAATTGGCATGCCTAGCAGACTGACTCCTAGTAATAAGTAGACATGCTCCCAAGTGCAGTTAGAAATATTTCCAACCATGAGACGGAAAATCGTTCCTAAATCTTGACCAGCAAGAATAAGGAGAATAGAAAATATCGCAGATTGAAAGGATGCTAAAACAACTCCTGAAAGGAGCAGGTTTGTAATACTTTGAGTTTTTTTAGAAAGCAGAAAGACAAACCCTAAGGTTAAACATCCAAAAAGAATACTATGTAGAGGCAAAAAAGTATGATGGTAGATCATGTATTTACTTGCTAAAAAAGAGATGCTGATTCCGACTGCTGATCCGCTAGAGACTCCAAGGATATATGGATCTGCAAGAGGGTTTCTAAAAATATTTTGATAGATAGTGCCCACAGATCCTAGTATCCCACCAATTAAGATACAGCAGATACCTCTCGGGAGTCGTATGTTCCAAAAGATAATGGAGGATATATTGTTTATATCTGAATGGGGTAAAGATGATGTAAACTCGTGGAAAGGTGAAAGGATAAAACTACCTGCTATAGATAAGTAAAACATAAAACACGTAAATGCAATGATAGTTAAGATGGTTAAATGTAAAATTTTTCTGTTTTTACTATTGCGTTGAATTGAATCATAGACCACAATATAAACTATATCTTAGAGTAATGATATTTTGTTTAGTAATGATATCTTGTTGTTCGGATTTCCTATGGCGCATGAATTAACTTTTTCAAATAGATCAGATTTTTTTAAACCTTCTCAAACTTTAGCGATAACAGCTAAGGCAAAAAAGCTTATCGCTTCTGGAGAGTCAGTCATTTCACTAGCAGCAGGTGAGCCAGACTTCAATACCCCCGATACTATTTGCCAAACTGCAATAGAGAGTATTCAGAATGGATTTACAAAATATACACCTACATCGGGAATACCAGAATTAAAGCAAGCTATTACCTTAAAACTCCAGCAAGATAACCATATCCTTGTAACTTCTGACCAAATTGTAGTAAGCGTTGGAGCAAAGCACGCGTTATATAATGTTTTTCAATCCTTAATATCTCCCGGTGATGAAGTCCTTTTAATTGCGCCATACTGGACATCTTATTATGAACAAGTGATCATGGCTGGTGGTGTTCCAGTCATCATAAATACAAATATGATGGATCAGTTTATACCTAAAATAGAGGATGCTCAAGCGGTTTTGACCCAAAAAACGAAACTAATCGTTATAAATTCACCAAATAATCCAACCGGTGCGGTCTATCCAAGAAAACTCCTTTCTGATTTAGCTGAATTAGCTATGCAGAATAACCTTTGGATCATAAGTGATGAGATATATGAAAAGCTTGTATATGATGGTTCTGAACATGTTAGCATAGCATCGCTTTCTGATGATGCATTGTCACGGACGGTCACGATTAATGGATTTAGTAAATCTTTTGCCATGACAGGCTGGAGAATAGGATACTCCGTTGCTAGCAAAGAGCTATCAAAAAGAATGACTTGTATGCAAGATCAAGTAACCAGTAATCCCACCTCGTTTGCTCAAAAAGGAGCATGTCAAGCGCTCAAAATTTCTCCTGATTTTATTTTCTCGATACAAAAAACTTTTCAGAAACGTAGAGATCTCATGATGAGAGAGTTTTCAGATCTATCTTCTGTGAAAATATCTAAACCTTTAGGGGCATTTTATATGCTTTGCGATATATCTGAATGGAAAAATGAGTACAACCTTTCTGATTGGGATATATCAAATAGATTGCTAGATGATTATGGAGTTGCAGTTATCCCTGGGGAAGTGTTTGGTGATAACACGGTTGTCCGGTTAAGCTATGCAACTTCTGAAGTGAATATTATAGAAGGAGTGAAAAGAATCAAGGATTTCGCCAGGAGTTTAAAGTGATTCCAGAATATATTCCTATCAGTTCTGAAGAGCTTTTTTCATTAGCTATGCGGCATAGTTCAGTAGCTGAATCTCCACAAGAAAATTATGAAAGGTTAGAATTTTATGGAGATGCTGTTTTAGATTTTGTGATAACAAACTATCTTTTCAAGAGGCATCCCGAATGGAATCAGGGCCTTTTAACAAAAGCAAGATCAAGCATCGTTCAAGAAGCTTCTTTAGTCGAAGCATCAAAAAATTTAAAACTAGATCAATATTTATCTATCAGTGATGCTGAAGAAAAGATGGGGGCAAGGACCAGGCCTTCGATATTATCAGATATATTTGAGTCTGTTGTTGGAGCAATCTATACCGAAAAAGGACTCGATGAGGTAAAAAAATTTATCTTAAGTGCTCTTTCGGAAATTATAACAAAAGTTGAAAATGGAGATATAAGTCCCCATGATTATAAGTCAAAACTTCAGGAGCATTTTCAATCTTCCAAAAAGGTCATTCCAAGGTATCAGATTATTCATGAAGAAGGTACGATTCATCAGAAAAAATTCATTGTCGAAATCTCTTTATCTGGAAAAAAAATTGCTACTGGAGAGGGACGTAGCAAAAGAGATGCTGAACATCATGCTGCCAAAAATGCGCTTAAAGATTTAGGCTTGCATTCTTAAAGGGAGGCTATTTTTCGTAATTCATAACGAATAATATCTTTATAGAAATGTAGGTAGGTATACTGGTGCAAGTTCGAAATTGGTTAATGAGTAAAAAAATATGTCTAATTTAGGAAAAGTCGTACAAGTTCTAGGTCCCATAGTTGATATTAGATTTAACACCAATCATCTCCCTGCAATTTATAATGCAATTGAAATAGATTTACCCTCCAGGAATATCCATCTCACCTGTGAGGTAGCTCAACATACAGGAGATGATATCGTTAGATGTATTGCTTTAAGTACAACCGAGGGTTTAATACGTGGAATCGAGGCTGTTGATACGGGTAGACCTATTACCGTACCAGTAGGTAAAGAGACACTAGGAAGAGTTTTTAATCTGCTTGGAAAGCCTATTGATAATGAGGGTGAAGTTCATGCAAAAACATATTATCCAATTCACCGGCAACCACCTGCTTTTGAACACCAAAATGTTAAACTAGAAATCTTAGAGACAGGTTTAAAAGTTGTAGATCTTTTGGTTCCTTTTAATAAAGGTGGAAAGATAGGACTTTTTGGAGGAGCAGGTCTTGGAAAAACAGTATTGATTCAAGAATTGATCCGTAATATTGCAACAGAACATTCTGGAGTTTCTGTTTTTGCCGGAGTTGGAGAACGTACGCGAGAAGGGAATGATTTATGGCTCGAAATGAAAGATGCCGTATTTAAGGATGCAGAAGGAAAAGAATCTACTGTTATTGATAAAACGGCAATGGTATTTGGGCAAATGAATGAGCCGCCAGGCGCAAGACTTAGAGTTGCTTTGACAGCCTTAACAATGGGTGAATATTTTAGAGATGAAGAGGGCGCTGATGTTCTAGTATTTATAGATAATATATTCAGATTTGTACAGGCGGGTTCAGAGGTTTCTGCTTTGCTGGGAAGAATGCCTAGCGCGGTTGGATATCAACCTACTCTGGCAACAGAGATGGGTAATTTACAAGAAAGAATCACTTCTACGAATAAAGGTTCGATTACATCCGTTCAAGCTGTTTATGTCCCTGCTGATGATACAACCGATCCAGCTCCAGCAACAACCTTCTCTCACTTAGATGCTTTTGTTGTTCTAGAAAGAAGGATTGCATCAAAAGGATTATTTCCAGCAATCGATCCACTTCAATCTACATCAAAGAATTTAGATGCAGCAATTGTTGGAGAAAGGCATTATCGAGTAGCGCATAAGGTGCAACAAACACTTCAAAGGTATAAAGAGCTTCAAGATATTATTGCAATTCTGGGTATCGATGAGCTCGCAGATGAAGATAAACAAATTGTGTCCAGATCTAGAAAAATCGAACGGTTTATGTCCCAGCCCTTTTTTGTTGCAGAACAATTTACCGGTAACCCAGGGAAGTACGTTCCTTTAGAAGAAACCATTATTTCTTTTGAAAAAATTGTTGAAGGCGAACTCGATCATGTGCCTGAACAGGCCTTTTTATATTGTGGTGGTCTGAGTGATGTATATGAAAAAGCAGAAATTCTTAAAAAGGTAAACGCATAAGAGGTAATTCGATGAAAGCATTTCAATTGAATCTCGTTACTCCAGAAAGAGAATTGTTTAACACATCTGCAACTATATTGATAGCTCCAGGTACAGAAGGTTATTTAGGTGTACAGCATGGCCATATACCTATGGCTGTTGAATTAAAAACGGGGCTGATTTATTACCGAGATGCAAGCAACGGTTTGAAATATTATATATGGTTAGCGGGTGGAATTTTAGAAATAAGTCCAGATGGCGTACATATCATAGCTGATGAGGCATTAAAACCTGATGAGATCGATATAGCTCAGACGAAAAAAGCTTTAGATGAAGTTAAAAAAGTCCTGCAAGGCAAACCTTCTAATATGACAACGACAGAGGCTCTTGTTGAACTAGAAGAGGCAAGTACTCGATTGAAATTAGCAAAAATGCATCATAAGCATCATTCGTGATGATTGCTTTCGCAGAGCTGTTCAAAAATAGTGGTAGAGCATGTTTTAGGTTTATCTTGTTCACCATAGGAGTGATTTAATTTGCCAAGGTTGTCTAAGGATTTTTTGCTGATCAGCTGTGATTTACTTTGAGATTCTAAATATCCATGATGCTGGTTGATAATGGAAGTATGTTCTGATTCTATATATGGAATAGGGTAGTTGAAGTCAAAGAATGACTGATTTTGCCAATTAGAGAAATAAGGCTTAATATCCGTTTTTTCAGGTAGAAGTTTATAAGCTAGTGGTTCTATACCAAAAAAATAGAGTGCGTTAATAAATTCAATATCTAAATGAATATTGAATTTAAAACATTCTTGACATAGGTAATTATTTTTAGGGCTACAGTATCCGTACATTTTAAGGTATGACTGATATTTGTATTTACCATCCTGATCTAAATGGTAGTATTTTACGAGGTGTGGAGAAGATAGTGAGTGGATTTTTAACTTATCAACATGATAATGTTTTTTATGGAAATTTAATTTAAAAAAAGTATTCTTTTTAGCCTCTAGGAGATGATCACTGACATCCTTTTCAAGATTATTACTTAGCATATAAGCGTCTTGGAGCCTAAGAATATAGCCTATTGGGATTTCCTTATGCATACTTTCATCTTTATCAAATGCTAAATTAAGATGTTTCGTTTCAAATTTTAACGATAGATTATGGTTAACACCCTTTAATTCTGGATCATATTCATGGGGTTTAGATTTTTGCTTAATAGGCGTAATAATATTTGGATGGGTTGAAGTACTCCCAACTATGGCATAAAACCTTTCTGTTAATTTGAAAGTTTTAACCCCTTCAATAGAATCAGTTGACATAAATGTTACGAATAAAATACATAAAACATTTTTAAAAAAATTACAATAAGTATAAAAACAATTCATAAAGATATACTAATCATTATGTTCCTTTTTTATGTATTTTAAATCATTCTTTCTAGTTTTTTTGCAGAAAGAGGCAAAATCATTAAATGTACAAAAAGGTATAGTTTTATAGAGTAAACTGTAACCATACAGGACACGTTATGAGTAGTACAGATCTTTTACAAAGTTATACAGATAGAGAGTACGAGTGGGGATTTACAACCGATATTGATCATGAGCAAGTTCCACCTGGCTTAAATGAAGATATCGTAAGAATCATATCTCAAAAAAAAGAAGAACCAGAATATATGCTGAAATGGAGATTAGCGGCATTGAAAAAATGGAAGGAGATGGATGAGCCAACATGGCACAATGTTCATTATCCTAAGATTGATTTTCAAGACATTATCTATTACAGTGCACCAAAGAAAAAGCCTGAACTGAAAAGTCTCGATCAAGTTGATCCAGAATTATTAAGAACATTTGAGAAGTTAGGTATCCCATTAGAAGAACAAAAAGCTTTAGCAGGTGTTGCTGTGGACGCAGTCTTTGATAGCGTGAGTGTAGCAACGACCTTTAAAGAAAAACTGACAGAGGCAGGAGTAGTTTTTTGTCCTATTTCGGAAGCTATAAGGACATATCCGGAATTAGTCGAAAAATATCTAGGGTCTGTTGTTCCTGTTTCAGATAATTTTTACTCATGCTTAAATGCAGCTGTATTTACGGACGGGACCTTTGTGTATATTCCAAAAGGTGTACGTTGTCCTATGGAATTGAGTACATATTTTAGAATTAATGCAGCAAAAACAGGACAGTTTGAACGAACTCTTATAATCGCTGATGAAGATTCATATGTTAGTTACTTAGAAGGTTGTACAGCACCAATGAGAGATGAAAATCAACTTCATGCAGCTGTTGTAGAGCTTGTAGCCCTAAAAGGAGCAACCATTAAATATTCAACAGTGCAGAATTGGTATCCAGGGGATAAAGATGGAAAAGGTGGTATCTATAACTTTGTTACTAAAAGAGGGATTTGTGCAGAGAGATCTAAAATCACCTGGACACAAGTTGAAACAGGTTCTGCAATCACATGGAAATATCCAAGTGTTATCCTGAAAGGAGACCACTCCATTGGTGAATTTTACAGTGTTGCTTTAACTGCAGGTAAGCAGCAAGCAGATACTGGAACTAAAATGATCCATATTGGCAAGAACACAAAGAGTACTATTGTAGCAAAAGGTATTTCAGCAGGGAATGGGCAGAACACTTATCGTGGTCTTGTCAAAATAAATCCTGGTGCAGACAATGCTAGAAATTACTCACAGTGTGACTCTATGTTGATGGGTGATCGATGTGGCGCTCATACGTTTCCTTATATCGATGTTAAAAATACTTCTGCAACAGTTGAACATGAGGCTTCTACTTCAAAAATCGGAGAAGATCAGATATTCTATTGCAAACAAAGGGGTATACCCGCAGAAGATGCTGTGAATATGATCGTTAGTGGATTCTGTAAGGATGTTTTCAGAGAACTCCCTATGGAGTTTGCTGTAGAAGCGCAAAAGTTATTAGGAGTAAGTTTAGAAGGTAGCGTAGGTTAGATAAGGTGTGTGAATAAAATGATTGAAATTAAAAATTTAAAAGCAAAAATAGAAGATAAGGAAATATTAAAAGGTATTAATTTAACGATCAAGCCAGGTGAGGTTCATGCCATCATGGGGCCAAACGGTTCAGGGAAAAGTACCCTAGCTCAAGTATTGGCAGGAAGAGAAGATTACGAAATCACATCAGGTGAAATCATCTTCCAAGGTGAAAATTTAATTGAGTTGGAACCCGAAGAAAGAGCTTGGAGAGGACTGTTTATGGCATTCCAATATCCCGTAGAGATACCTGGAGTTGGAAATGCATATTTTTTAAGAGCTGCACTTAACTCTAAAAGAAAATACCTAGGTCTTCCCGAGATGGATGCAATGGAATTCATGACTTACATTAAGAAAAAAATGGAAGCTCTTGAACTTAGTCCATCGATGCTCTCTAGATCCGTGAATGAAGGATTTTCAGGTGGCGAAAAGAAAAGAAACGAAATCTTTCAAATGGCTGTTTTAGAGCCTACATTAGGAGTGTTGGATGAAACCGATAGTGGTTTAGACATCGATGCTCTCAAAATTGTTTCTGAAGGAGTGAATCGATTAAAAGATCCAAGTCGATCATTTTTAATTGTTACTCACTATCAAAGAATTTTAAATTATGTAACTCCAGACTATGTTCATATTTTAATGGACGGTAGAATTGTTAAATCTGCTGGTAAAGAGCTTGCATTGGAACTCGAAGAACATGGTTACTCTCTTATTGAAAAAGAGTTAGCTGCTAATGTTTAATTTATAGGAGAACTCAATGATAAATCTTAAAGAGAAACAAATTCATCAACAAGAAAGATCAAACTCGCTTCCAGAATGGTATAAGAGCTTTCTTCATCAACGTTTAACAGCACATAGAGATTTAGGTTTGCCATCTCCTAAAGATGAAAACTGGAGATCACTCCCGATAAGAGATCTTCTGGATCACAACTATATTATTCCTGAGACTGATACGGATCTTGAGATCGAGGATATCAAAGAATTCGTACAAAACAAAAAAAAGAATACTGGGAACGACGCCATTAATGTTGTTATTGTTAATGGTAAATTATCTCAAGAACTCTCTGATGATGTAAGCAGTATAGAAGGTTTAGAGATATTAAACTTATCTGAAACACTAGTGAAATTCCCAGAAAAACTTAAATCCATATTTGATCATTCTGTAGAATCTACTCACACATATGCAGCTTTAAACGATGCGAAACATACTGATTTAACTTTTATTCATCTTGAGAAAAACAGGTCGTTGCCAAGGCCTATTCATTGTATGTACTTATCTTCAGGTGATTCAACGGATATTCACATGCATAATACTAAAACACTCATATATGCAAGTAAATGTTCTTCATGCTTTATATCAGAGAGTTACTACTCTCTGAATAAAACTCTAGCTTATTCGAACGTTACTACGGATATCCATCTTGAATCTTCAGCCTCGATACATCATGTTAAGATTCAAGATGAAAGTAATGAATCCTTTCATCTATATACTTCACGCGTTTATCAGCAAAGAGATTCTATTTTTAAAAGCTGTAATTTAACTTTTGGAGGTAAATTCACTAGGAATGATATCTTTAGTTATTTAGATGATGAAAATATTACTTGCACACTAGATGGTGTTTATATCCTCGATCATCAGCAAGTATGCGCAAATTACACATCATTGGATCATGCTAAACCAAACTGTTATAGTTTTGAGGTTTACAAAGGTATTCTGGATGATTCCTCTACAGGTTTATTTAATGGAAAGATATATGTGCATCAAGATGCGCAAAAAACAGATGCCAAACAGAGTAATCAGGCTATACTTTTGTCAGAAAATGCGAAAATTCACACAAAACCTCAGCTTGAAATTTATGCAGATGATGTAAAGTGTACTCATGGATGTACTGTCGGTAAGATGGATAAGGATCCATTGTTCTACTTACAAGCAAGAGGTCTTTCCAAAAAGGATGCTAAAAACTTATTGATTTATGCGTTTGCAGCTGAAGTTCTTGAAAATATTGATAACGATCATGTACGCAAGAATGTTGAGGAAAGATTGTATCATAAACTAAACAATAAAAACTAAGGTTATGAGTTTAATCGATATAGAAAAAGATACTTTTTACCATGATTATCCTGTACTTCAAAGAAAAGTGCAGGATAAAAAGTTAATCTATTTAGATAATGCAGCTACAACACAGAAACCTTACTCTGTTATCAATAAGATTGCTCAATTTTATCAGATGCAGAACTCAAATATTCATAGAAGCGCGCATTCACTTTCTGCAGAATGTACTTTAGAATATGATAATGCTAGATCCAAAGTTGCCGAGTTTTTAGGTGGCACCTTATTTAATGAAATTATCTTCACGAAAGGTTGCACTGAAGCTATTAATTTAGTTTCTTTTTGCATGGAAAAGAAAATTCAAAAAGATGATGAGATATGGATTTCTCCCATAGAGCATCATGCGAACATTCTACCTTGGCAGAGGTTATGTAAAAATACCGGAGCTAAACTTAAAATCATTCCTATGAATGATCAACTAGAACTCGAAATCTCAACATTTGAACATCTAATCACTGAAAGGGCTAAACTGGTTGCTGTCACTCATATATCGAATGCTTTAGGGGTTGTAAATCCAGTTGAATCCATTTCAAGAATTTGCAAGAAAGTTGGAGCACTTCTATTTATAGATGGCGCTCAAGCTGTTTCGCATACAAAAGTGAATGTAAAAGAGATCAACGCCGATTTCTATGCTCTATCGGGTCATAAAATGTTTGGTCCTACTGGTATCGGTGTTCTGTATGCAAAGGAACACCTGTTAAATGAGTTTGAACCTTATCAATTAGGAGGTGGAATGATTGAGCAGGTAACATTTCATGAATCAACCTTTGCTCCAATTCCGTATAAGTTTGAAGCAGGAACTCCACCCATTGCAGGAGCACTAGGATTAGCTCAAGCTATTGATTATATCAGTGAAACCCGATATGACGTTATTCTCCAGAAAGAAAGATTACTTTATGATGCATTTATGGAAATGTGCTCAAGAATAAAAGAGATTAAAATATACGGGCACAAAAATCCTCATCACCATATACCAGTATTTTCTTTTAACATAAATCGTATACATCCTCATGATATATCAACAATTTTTGATTCTTATGGAATAGCGATACGTTCTGGACATCATTGTTGTCAACCTTTGATGCAAATATTAGGTGTTCCTGCTACTGCTAGAATTTCTTTTGCATATTACAATTCAATCAGTGATATTCATATCATAGAAGAAGCAATAAAAAAATCTATGGAGATATTTATAAAATAATGGAATTAGAGTCACTTTATCAAGAAGTTATCATGGATCATAATAAAAATCCAAGATGTTTTCATAAGCTTTCGGAATATACCCATACCGCAGATGGATTTAATCCTTTATGCGGTGATAAAGTGCAAGTATATCTTTTAATTAAGGATAATAAAATAGTCGATATTGGTTTTACAGGTGTAGGATGTGCAATATCTCAAGCATCAGCATCAATGATGTGCCAGATTGTCAAAAACTATACGATAGAGGAGATTTTAGAGCTTTCAAAAATATTTAGAGAAGGACTAACAAAAGATATTCCGATAGATAAGGATATAGGATCTCTAGAAGCTCTTTTAAGTGTAAAAAAATTTCCAATGAGGGTCAAATGTGCAACTTTGGCTTGGCACACTTTAGAAAATTCATTGAAAGGTGAAAAACATGGATAAAAACTTAACTAGTATTGAAATCTCACTGCTTCAATCTGAGGCAATAGAAATATTAAAAACCATTTATGATCCAGAACTACCTGTAAATATTTATGACTTAGGTCTAATTTATGATGTGAATGTTAATCCCAAAGATGGTTCAATACAAGTCGACATGACGCTGACATCACCAGCTTGCCCTGTTGCAGAAACTCTTCCTGGGGAAGTGGAAAATAAACTCAAATCACAGCTAGATCATGAAAACGTAAAAGTGAATCTTGTTTGGGATCCACCTTTTAGTGTTGATAGAATGCCAGATCATGTTAAACTAGAGTTAGGTATATTTTAGTTAAGAGCAAATATGAAAATTAGTGCACAGGAAGAGTATGGAATTAGATTTCTGCTTCTAATCTGTCAAAAAAACAGAGAAGAAGGAATTACTATACCGGAAATTTCAAAAGCCGAAGGTATAGGACAACCTCATGTTGCTAAAGTGATGTCTATGCTTAAGAGATCAGGCTTTGTCAAAAGTATACGTGGCCAACATGGTGGATATTTATTGAACAGAGAGCCTGAATCTATTTTATTATCAGATGTTATTAATAGTTTAGGCGGAAGAATTTTTAATGCTGATTATTGTGGAAGATTTATAGGACATAATCAAGAGTGTATCCATCTTAGTAGCTGTAAATTACATGCATTATGGGGGAAAATTCAGATCGCTATAGATAGAACACTGCATGGTATCACTCTTGCAGATCTAAGCAAAGGACTTGATCCCAGTGAACTTAAATATATAAATGTTATGCAAACCAGAAACAGTTTGAGGAATGTAGAATGAATTTTCCAATAAGCATTAATCCAAATGTATTAAAACCATTCGAATCGATTAAAAAGAAGAAGAATTTAGACAAACTTATTGTAAGAGTCGGAGTTAGGGGGGGAGGATGCTCTGGACTAGAGTATGTTTGTAAAATAGATAACCAATCGAAAGAGAGTGATTATTCTTATTTTTATCAAGATATACAGTTTATTTGTGATCCGAAATCTGCTGAATTTTTAAGTGGATCAGAATTATTCTGGGACTCAAGTTTACTCGGTGGTGGGTTTAAATTTAAAAATCCTAATGCCAAAAGAAGCTGTGGTTGCGGGACAAGCTTTACACCTAAATAATATAAAATAGGTTAAAAACCAATCCCTTCTTTACCGGAGTAAATTTTAATAGACGAATCATCTTTTGCATGTATTTCTATTTCAGAATTTGTGTGGTTTTGAAATGTTTTAGAAATAATGTGTTCATATAGATTTAAGTCATGAGATAGATCAAAAATCATAACACCATTGCAATATTTAAGACATGTATGGATAGCTGAACCTAGTAGGCTTGGGTTTTCCTTGAATTTATCTAGCATAACACCAGGATAGATAAGAGTATCACCTGCTATCACTTTATTAATAAGCTTACATCCTGATTCAATCGTAAAAGCAAGACTACTCTTTTTCTTCTTAGCTAATTCAATCGTTGGTATTCTATAGTAATAGCCTGGAATGATAAAATCCAACCATTTAGCGATACCAGTTGTTCGGTATTTATCATGAGATGATTGGAAATGCCTATTCTTTTTAGAAGAATAGTTTATTCCATATTTAAGATACTCTGAGAAATTACCGCCTACATATATCCCAAAAAGTGTATCAGGATTCTGTTTTTTAATCATATTTCTTACTTTCATCAAAAATAGTTCCATATGAGCAGATCGCCAATAGTTCCACTCTTTCCAATATTTCCCCTTAATTTTATTTCGATTTAAAGTTAATGAGTATGTGTAACTGAAAATATCTTTATCCCAGTTTATTTTCTTTCCTATATAATCCTCAAATAGATATTTGGTATATAAACTAAAGTCTGCTTCTTCACCAGCGTATCTCAATCGATCATCGTAAATAATTCCATCCACTGGGTATTTATTTAATATTTCTTGAATAAATTTTAGTGCATTTTTTTGCACATTTTTATTAACAGGGTTCATCATTAATGGAATTTGATAATTCTTTTTCTTAGAAATTGGAAGCGTATAATGTTTAGCAGCAATTTTAATATGATCACCTACTGCTATGGAATTCAAGATGTTCTTGGCTGCACTGTTTTTAATTAGAATATAGACAAATGCATCTGGATGATAAGAAGGAAGTTTATTTTGCGATATATCAACGATTTTATGCTGTTTGTTAATAGAAAAAAGGGTGTAGCTTGATGTAAGGGATGGAAGTTTGCTAGAAGAAGTGAAAATATAAGCTTTATCATCTACTGAAGAATAAGAATTTGTTTTTTCATGTAGAACAGTCGAATAAATAGAGCTGTTAAAATTATTTTTTTTATAAATTCTAAGTACTGGCCAGCTTTCTAACAAAACAGATTGCTGATCTTCTCTATGATATCCAGGACCTATACCAGAACCAGATGGATTTAAGTGAGATAAGGTATGACCTTCTGAAAAAGCATTTAGACTAGCTAATAACTTCATATTTTGTAATTTTGATTCTTTACAGAATATTTCTAAAGGGTCAAAGGATAAAGGTAGAAATTGCTTAGATTTATTACCAGGAATCCATTCTGTTAACTTATCTGTGTACTGACTTGGATAAATGGTATAACCTACAATCGGTTTCACTTCTAGGACAATGGTTGTAAAACCTATATTTTTCAATTTTCTGACTAATTGTTTAACTTTTTCAATTGTGTTAAATTTGGATAGATTAGCCCCAGCATCAATCCAAATGATTTTTTCTTGACTTTTACTTTCTGGATAAATTCGTATTTCTTCCGTTGCATAAGAAGGAAGTATTACTAAAAAAAATACAGAAATCCATGTGTATTGTATAGGAAGCTTTATTAGTCTGATCCATGAAAATTTGATAAACTTTATACTCATACTCGTATATTATATATTTTATTCCTCGTTTAAATGAAGTCATAGAATAAACTACATGAGGATTAGATCTGGATATGTTCCAGTTTCATTACTAATACCACCATCATCGGTCAGATTTTCACCAACACTGTACAGTTTAAAATGAACGCCTTCTGAGTAGTATATAAAATCTTTACCTGTATAAGGATCTGTAGTAATCGTTTTTGATACTTTTGACAAATCAGGTAAAGACAAGTGATTTGTTTTAATATTCAAATAGATCATGCAGTATATTGTAAATAACTTAGTTCTAGCTTCCATTTGATCAAAACAGGGTTGCAAAGATTTTAATCCTGAAAAAAAGTGTTTAGAAAAACGTTTCCATGGTCTATTTTTTTTCGGATATGTTGGATAGGAAGATCTTAATGCTAACGGATATTTCGAATTTTTAAGACTTATTTCATACTCTTGTTCAGCTTCTAGACGAAGTTTGTAGAAAAAGTTTTTTTGATCTACAATGTTTTTTTTATGTAATTTATTGAGATATTTTATGGGTTCTTTAGAATCATTCTTTAGGATTTGGTTTAGATAGTTCATCTTTTTATGAAAAAAAGCAACTTCTAAGGTGTCAATCCAGTTTTTAATGTTCAGATATTCATGATCCATGGTTAAAGAAAAATTCCAACCCGTTTTGCATATCGTCGAGAGTTTCGTATGAAGAAAATTTAATTGAGATATATTAAACCTTTTGATGATATTAACCATATGTCTTCTGGACTCATTGATTATATTTAATCCTAGAGAAGCATGGGTTGCATCACCCTTTAGTAAAATATTTCCAAACTGTTGCGTAGATAAAAACCATTCGCATGCAGCATCATAGTTCTGATTACTAATTGCGTACTCCATTTGCCAAATAAATGCTTTAGAAATCATCGCCCAACCATTTAGATAGTCGTAACTTTCATTCATATCTACCGGAGTAAAAATAAATAGAATCTCGTTGTAGTGGGAAACGATATGTTTAACATGAGTGGACACTTTGGAGAGAAGATGCATGATTTTTAATTTTTGACCTGCTGTGAAATTCACTCTGTGTGTATACTCTGTACAAAGTTTTTCAGCTTCAATTGCGGAGAAGATAAGTTGATCAAATTTAGTTGGATTACTTTTAGATGGTAAATACTTTGGTTCTTTTTGGCGATCTAGGAAAAGAATTTTGTCTTCGTTTTTATTGCATGATATAATAAGGAGTAAAAAGAGGGGAAGAGATATATTCTGTAAGATTTTGATATTTAAAATTTTCATAAATACATGCTCATGTGAGTAACTAAAGAATAGAGATGAATACCTACTACGATATTTAAGATTAGATTACCATAGAATAGTAAAAATGATATAATATGGAACAATATCAATGAAGACGGGAAATCGATTTATATTCACCCCAATATATTAATAACAAAACTTATATATGAAAGCAATTATTTTAGCCGCAGGCAAAGGATCACGACTTTATCCAGTGACCCACCATATACCTAAACCATTACTCCCTATTGCAGGAAAACCCATATTGGTCCACGCTATAGAGACCATTCGATCCATGGGGATTTCTGAACTATGTATTATCCGATCTACTGATCATGCATATATGGAAAAACAATTAGAGGATTATTTTAATAGTAGTGTAAATCTTTCTTTTGAAATTCAAACTGAACAAAAAGGGTTGGCGCATGCCTTACTCTCGGCTAAAAATTGGGCAGGAAAAGATGATTTCATTCTCTATTTAGGTGATGCCATGTATGATGGGGATTTAACGCCATTTCACCAGACCTTTGTAGAAAAGTGTGCAGATAACATGAACCTAGTTAAAACCGTTTCGGATCCACAAAGATATGGAATCGCAATCTTAAACGGAGATAAAATCAGTGATCTGGAAGAAAAACCAGGAAATCCTAGATCGAATTTAGCAATGGCAGGACTGTACTGGTTTAATGCTCATATATGGGAAATTATAGATAACCTAAAACCTGGATTTCGTGGAGAGTACGAAATTACAGATGCTATTTGTGAGCTTATCAACGCTAAGAAGGATGTCAGGGCAGCAGTATATAATGGAAAATGGTTTGATACAGGAACATTAGATTCTTATCTTGAAGCAAACAATTATTTTTTAAACGGAAACTCTATTATAGATACCGAAGAAATTACTTGTGACATTGGAGAGAATGTATACATTGGTAGGAATGTAACACTGAGTTGCAAAAGTATTTCCAATGCAGTTATCCTTGATGGTGCATGTATTCAAGTAAATGGTCACATCAGTCATTGCCTGCTAGGAGGTATGGTGAAATCAGAAAGGTCAATCTATAAAGAAATCCTGTACCATTTTTCAGGCAAATATGCTTGCAACGCATGATAGCCAAAGATTCTCTCAATTTATAATGCTCTTAAGATATTATTCTTTTTAAGCATTATTTACTGGGAAAGGACGTTTGTAGAATAAAGTAATATATAGTTATGGTGTCATATCCTCGCTCTTGTGTATTTATAGATGACTTAGCTTTCAAGAACAATCTTACAGAAATTAAAAAAATTATAGGTTTAAAGAAATCGTTAGCTCTTGTTGTAAAAGCAGATGCATATGGTCATGGATTAGAGCATATTTCTAAGCTGGCAGTTGATTCAGGAGTTGATTGGCTGATGGTTGCTACTGTCTCCGAAGGGATTGCTTTGAGAAAGATAGGGATTGAATTACCAATTCTAGTATTATCTCCCATTATTGATGATGAAATATCTGAAGCTCTTATATACGATTTAAGGCTTGTTGCAGATGATCTAAACTTTATGGTGCGGTTAGATCATCAAGCTCATTTACTAAAAAAGAAAGCACTGGTCCATATTAAAATCGATACTGGATTATCCAGATACGGTATTATGCCTTGCCAAATAAAGGATTTTATATCGAATGTTAAAAATTTTCAAAATATTACTATAGAGGGTATAGCGACGCATTTTATAGATAGTGCTAAAAGAGACGATTTAAGCAAAAAACAGATTCAAGCATTTAATAGTGCAATACATGTAAGTAAAGTCGAGGGGATCCATTATAAATATATCCATCTTTCTAATACTTCTTCCATATTAAAATATTCAGATGATGATTACAATCTTGTTCGTATTGGTGCTGCAGCTTATGGAATCGATTATCAAAATGCATATCAGGGAAGAATATCACCTGTATTAACATGGAAAGCTCGGATACTTTCTATTCGAAAAAGGCCAGCTGGATCGGGTGTCAGTTATGAATCCACATATACAACTCAAAAAGAGACCACAATAGCGACGCTTGGTGTGGGTTATGGTGATGGGTATCCAAGATCTCTAGGGAATACAGCGTATGTATATATGAAGGGTTATAAAGCACCTGTTATCGGATTGATTTGCATGGATCAGGCATTGATTGATATTACAGATATACCAGATGTACATGTTGGGGATGATGTAGAGTTACTCGGCAAAAATGTACGTCCATATGAGCTAAGTGTATTTGCTGGTTTAAACCCTAGAGAGCTGGCTATCGGGATAACTTCCAGAGTCCCACGGGTAACTTTAGCACCTGATCATTCTGTCCGCATATTGGATAATTTTCATTATCAAAAATCAAGTATAAAAAATGAAACACTCATCAGCTCCTTATAAGATCGTTGTTGAGAGGAACTTTTATCAAGTAATGTTATAGTTTTTAGGTTATAGTATAATTCATTACATGAAAGCTATTTCTTTATTTTTCATTTTTAGTGTTCCCATCTGTTATATTTTTTCAGTAAATGAATTCATCGAAGAACATCTTCAAGCCCCCGTAGGTTTAGAAGCAAATCCTGAAGAAGAGTTTTTAGAGAATGGAGTCTATCATCAGTACATTGAAGAAGTTGAGCATTCTGAAAATTCTATCACAGTTGCCGATAACGAAGAGTGTGGTCTCGTGAAATATCCTTCATGTGGAAAAATAGTATGGAAGCATTTGTATAACCGTACATGCTATCGAGTGAGGTTAGGACTATATACAGGTGTCATTCTAGCATCAACACTTTTAATTTTACAAAACGCAGACGATGCAGATCATCCAAGTGAAAAAGATATTCGGTTTTATCTCCAAATGATAGGATCGACCGGAGTAGGTTTATGTATTACAGATATTGGTATATTCCAGTGTATTAAAAGAATCAAAAATAGAAGTTAAAAAAGCGTTCCTTTTTCTTGATGATCAATTTGAAGCAGTGTTCCCACTATAGATAAGCAGAGCCAGATTGCAGTTCCACCAAAACTTATGAAAGGTAGCCAGAGGCCGACTACAGGAGCAATATTCAGATTCATGGCCATATTTACAGTTAAGTGAAAAAAAACAATCCCAAAACAACCTATTGCAATCAATTTGTGATAATTCTGTTCAGCTCTTAAAATGATTCTCCAAAGAGATATAAAAAAAACAGTAAATAAACCTAACACGCTCGATGAACCTAAAAGTCCAAATTCTTCTGCTATAACAGTAAATATAAAATCGGTGTGCTGCTCTGGTACAAACCTTCCTTCTTTTTGTGTTCCAGACAAAAACCCTTGCCCATCTATCCCCCCATTACCGATTGCGATGATTCCTTTGATTTGTTGATAATTAGAACCCTTGTCATCTGATTTGAACATGGCGTAAATTCTTTCTTTCTGATAATCTTTTAAGATCCCTGGAACAACAAATGCACTCGAAAGAATAACCAGTACTACTGTAAAAGATCCGATAAGGTATTTCAAAGGTGTTCCAAACTGAAAACTCATTAAACCCCATGTAAATATAAGTACTAAGCTAGCACCTAAGTGTGGTTGCTTAAATATTAGGAATAGGGGAACGGAAATATGGAGAAGTGATTTTAAAAAAGTCGAAAATTTCTGAACGTTATTCTGATTCTTATAAAAAAAACCAGCTAGTGTAAAAACAGTAATAAGTTTAGAAAGCTCACTGGGCTGAAAAGTGAAAGAACCTATCATGATCCATCTTTTAGCGCCTCCTGCTGAATGACCTAGAAAGTATATCGATAGTAGAAGAAAAATATTAATAATATAAAGTAACTTCCAATGTTCTATCCAGAAGTTTAATCTGATTTTATAAAAAATAAAAAATGGAACAATACCTAGGATAAGGACTCTACAATGTTTGATAAAATGCGATCCTTCTGTTTTATGAATGCCTTCACTGTAAATGGCTAGTAAACCTAATAAAAGAAGTGCAGAGGTTGAAATGATAAGGGGCCAATTCATATGAAATTTATGACTTCTTAAATTAGATAACATACGCATTCAGTTTACGATATATTTTACTTAAAGTGATCTTATGTGATTAGACAAGAGCTGTTATGGATACGTAAGGTAAACTACAGTTAATTAGAAGGCGAATACGAGCCAGATGAAGAGTTAAATAGTGATGAACGAAGAGCAAAATTCTAAAAGTGTTTTAGGTAAGGTAGAGCAAGCTTATACCGCAGATAGTATACAAGTCCTGGAAGGTCTAGAAGCTGTTAGAAAGCGTCCAGGAATGTATGTTGGAGACAATGGAAAAAGAGGTCTTCATCAACTGTTTAGAGAAGCTATAGATAACTCTGTCGATGAAGCATTGGCGGGATATTGTAATGATATTAAAGTAAAAATATACGATGACGGTTCTATCAGTGTAGAAGATAATGGGAGAGGAATACCTGTTGATATTCATGAAAAGCACAAAGTATCCGCACTTCAAGTGGTTATGACAGTTCTTCACGCTGGTGGAAAATTCGGCGGAGGAGGATATAAGGTATCTGGAGGTTTACACGGAGTAGGTGTAAGCTGTACAAACGCTCTGTCTGAATGGTGCGTCGTTCAAGTGAAACGGAATGGAAAACTTTGGAAGCAGAGTTATAAAATTGGTATACCAGACGAACCGGTTCAAGCAATAGGCGATGCAGAAGGTACGGGGACATTTATCCGCTGGAAGCCAGATGACAATGTACTGACCTATACAGAGTATGATACTCATATTATTACTTCTAGACTTAAAGAGTTAGCTTATCTAAATCCTTCAGTAACGTTTCACTTTGAAAATGAACAAAAACCTGACGAAAATGAAACTTACCACTATACCAAAGGAATTCAGCAGTTAGTAGAAGATTTAAACGAAGGAAAAGATGTACTACATAAAGCGATCTACTTTCATAGGGAAAGAGATACCTATGATCTAGAAGTTGCATTGCAGTATCATACCGGATATAGTCATACCGTCATCGGCTTTTCTAACAATATCCATCAGCCCGATGGTGGTACCCATATTTCCGGATTTAGCACAGCTCTTACGCGTGTGATCAATGCTTATGCTCGTAAGATGAATTTTTTAAAAGAAAAAGATAAGAACTTTACTTCCGATGATGTGAGTGATGGTTTAACAGGAGTTGTATCTCTTAAACTTGAAAATCCAAGTTATAACAGTCAAGATAAAGTTAAACTCATGACTTCTGAAGCGCAAGGGGTTACTAATTCATTGGTTGGAGATGGATTAAATACATTTTTAGAAGAAAACCCAAGCGTAGCTAAAAAGTTTATCGATAAAGCTCTCATCGCCCAACGCGCTAGGGAAGCAGCTAAAAAGGCTGCCGAAGCAGTTAAAAGATCTTCGGCCATGGATACATTTGGATTGCCTGGTAAATTAGCAGATTGTGTTAGTAAGGATTCAGATAAGTGTGAAATATTCCTGGTAGAGGGTGACTCTGCTGGAGGTTCTGCAAAAAGTGCTAGAGATCGTGTAACCCAGGCTATACTACCTTTAAAAGGAAAAATATTAAATGTAGAAAGAGCAAGAGTTGATAAAGCACTTGATAACGATGAAATTAAATCATTAATAGCTGCTTTAGGAGTTGGTATTGATATTTCATCCAACAGATTATCCAACTTTGAAGAAAGAACTAATGGAAAAGAACATTTTGATATATCAAGGCTTCGCTACAGCAAAATCATCATCATGACAGATGCTGATGTAGATGGAGAACATATTAGAACGCTTCTTTTAACCTTCTTCTATCGATACATGAAACCATTACTAGAAAATGGGAATATTTATTTAGCTCAACCTCCTCTATTTGTTGTTAAAGTAGGAAGTAACGAAAGACATTACGCAGCAGATGAAGAAGAGTTAGATAATATTTTAAAAGGGCTGAAAAAGAAGAATGTCCAAGTTACTCGATTTAAAGGTCTTGGAGAAATGAACGCTGATGATTTAGAAGATACTACGATGAATCCAGCAAATAGGAAATTATTACAAATTAAACTAGATCCTGAATTCGTAAAAGAAATTGAAATCATGTTTAGCAAGTTGATGGGTGAAAAAGTCGAACCTAGAAGAAACTTTATTCAGAAACATGCTAAAGATGCACTAGACCTAGACTGGCACTATTAAAAATTTCTATGCCTTATCTTAAAGTTATCCTCTACATAAAGAAGGATATAAAAGGATAACTTTAAGATAAAGTTACATTACTCTTTTAAGAAGCAGTAACTTCTTGAGTGTTATTTTGAGCATTGGCTTCTTGCTGTGCAACAAAAGCTTCTTGCAACCTTTCAATAGCTCGGATACAGTTATCATCAGGGCTTTCAACTTCCAGTAAACCATTCATCGGCAACGCAAGGCTTTTATGAACTCCTAACATATAAGCATGTGCCATTTCATTATCACCAACTTTAAATACATTTTGTTCATTTTGATAATAGTTTTCAGGATTATGACAGAGTTGTATATGCCACCAAAGCTTGTAATCTTGATTGAAAAGTTCCTCTACTAATGCTGGATTTCCGTTCTCTTTAACGTTTCGCACATACATAATAGGTCTGCATTGCGATAACATTTGACTTGCACCTTTAATCACATTTGTTTCCATGCCAGGAGTATCAACTATCATGAAATCACATCTTTGAAGTCCTAAATTATCAACTGTATTCACACAAATATCTTCACCATTTTCATAGTGATCCATACAAAACTCAGAAAAATCTTGTTCATTGTATACATTTAAGAGAGGAGTTTTCATTACACCTTCAGCGTCACTCATGGCCATATTTAAACAATCTACATTATGAAGAGCATTGAGAGTGATGTTCGTTTGCAATAAATCAAAAGATGTTTTTTGAGGTTCAAAGGCAATAACTCGACCTTGATCTCCTACTAATTTTGCAATAGGAACAGTTAAAGCACCAATATATGCTCCAACATCTAAAACAACACATTCTTTTTCAATGAAATGAGATATAGCCTCAATAATATGTTCACTCCATTCTCCATAGGTGTCAAGACTCTTTCCTATTACTGTATCGTTTTTATTTATCGCAAAAAAACCTCTTTTAGCATTTTTGATTTTGAGATAAGAATTTTCTAGTTTTGTATGATCATTGGTTGTATTCATCATATATTCTCCGGCATTGTCTTTGTTATGATAAGCTCGTTATCAACAGACGGTGTTACTTGTTAAAAATATTATTGGAATGATATACGATATTTTTACTAGTTAGTATAAATTATGAGAAAAACATTATAAAAAAAATGGGTTTATTCCAATTATAAACTTAGTAACTCATTCAAATGATGGTGGATAAATGGCTGAATTATTTAGAAAAAAATCTCTTGAAAAACTTTCATCGCCAGAAAGGTTAAATACAGCACTTCAAGTGGAATCAAATAGATCCTGGGTTATTCTATCTGGTTTTGCCTTAATTGTGGCTAGTGTTATTATATGGTCATTTACTTTTGAGATACCTACAGAGGTTGTTGGAAGTGGTGTTCTTCTTAGAGGAAGAAGAGGTTTTGAAAATTTTATAAGTACTGGAACTGGATTTATAAAAACGATGTTAATTAAAAGTGGTGATGTTATTTCACCTGGTGATACTGTCATGATTCTAAATGGGTTAGATGGCAAGGATATTGATGTAAAGAGTATCAACTTAAGTGGAAAAATTCTTGAAACACTCGTAGATGATCATGGTTTTGTAAAGGCTGGAGAGCATATAGCTACCATTGAATCTGTTCATGAGCCTCTGCTTGCAAAAATATTTATCAGAGCTGATCAGGCAACTAATATCGAAGTAGGGATGAAAACTAAACTAAGCTTAGATATGATTCCTGTAGATAAGCATGGTTATATTGTTGGAAAAGTTACTCGTAAAAGCTTATTCCCAGTAAGCAATCGAAAAATGCAAGATATTTTTGAAGGAAGCAGTGTAATGTCACTCTTTTCAAATCTTGGCCCAGTAATAGCAGTAGACATTGAACTAGAAAAAGCCGATACCCTATCAGGATATCTCTGGACGAGTGGGCAATCGCCAAATATTCGTTTGAGAACTGGAATGATGTGTGTAGGGAAAATTATTGCTAATACTGAAAAGCCTATAGACATGTTCTTGCCAGTAAAACAAAAGTAATAGTCTTAATAAAGGTGCATGGATGGAAAATAAAGTCGTTGGTCAATCAATAGGTTTAGAAGAAAAACTAAAGGAAATAGGGAAGTATCCTTATAAAAATGTGCCAACACTGCTCCAGATAGAGGCGATAGAGTGTGGAGCAGCATCTTTAGGAATGATTTTAAGATACTATAAACTTTTTATTCCTTTATCTCAGCTTAGAAAGGATTGTGGCATTTCGCGAGATGGTAGTAAAGCAACATATATACTTTCAGCAGCGCAATCTTATGGAATGGATACTGCAGCCTATAAAAAAGAACCTGTTGAACTTTTAGATATTGAACTACCATATATTGTTTTCTGGAATTTCAATCACTATGTTGTTGTAGAAGGTTTTGGAAAAAAAGGAGTGTATCTCAACGATCCAGCATATGGAAAGCGAGTCGTAAGTTATAAAGAATTTGATGAATCCTTCACAGGTATTGTATTAACATTTAAACCTAATGAGAATTTTACTCCTGGTGGAAAAGAAGAGAATCATACATCTCAACTATTAGAAAGACTTGATGGCTCTTGGTCTACAATTGTTTTGCTACTAATGTTATCTATCTTTTCAATTTTGCCTGCTATTATTATTCCATTATTTAGTAAGATTTTTATAGATAGTATTCTTTCAGTCCGATCTATGGATCTTTTTGGAATTTTTATCACTGGCTTTATATTAACACACGTTTTAAAAATATCCATGCAGTTGTGTGAGTCTTATTATGGATTTTATCTTTCTGAAAAACTGACGATAGATGCAGTCTATTCATTTTTTGGGCATATCTTAAAATTGCCATCTGATTTTTTTCAAAAAAGATATGCAGGAGACATTATCACAAGAATTGGATACAATTCGAATATATCACAAACCGTAGCTACTCAGCTAGTATCCATAATAACCAACACATTATTAGTTGTTCTTTATGGGGTTTTTATGCTCTCCTATAGCATTCAACTGAGTATTATTACATTCGTATTTATAAGTGCTAACTATGTGGTATTGAAGCTTACAAGGACAGAGGCTGTTAAGCGTTTAAGCAAAGAACAGAGTCAACTTGCAAGTATTGGTATCAATGGTATTAAAGCCATAGAAACCATAAAAGCCAGTGGTATGGAGAATGACTTCTTTTCTAAATGGTCGGGTGTTCAAGCTAAAGTTGTTAACTCAACTCAAAGCATAAGTGTAATGGAAGTATTCTATAGCTCAATACAACCTATCATAACTACTTTTAAAACAGCAGCTCTTTTATATTTTGGTGTTTATCTTATCGTTCAAGGGGAGTTGAGTATTGGTTCATTTATAGCTTTTCAAACCATAGCTGGTAACTTTGAGAATCCATTAATGACTTTAATGAACATAAGTAATATCTTTTATAGTATTTCAGGTCAAATAAATTTAGTAAACGATATCTTTGAAAATGAAACGATGAAAAAATCTAATACACCTCTCGATAATCATACCAATAAATTTTTATCTGGCCATGTTGAAATTAAGAATCTTACGTTTGGTTACAATAAACGGGAAGATCCATTAATAAAGGATTTCAATTTGAATATTAAGCCTGGATCAAGAGTTGCCTTGGTCGGAGGTTCTGGCAGCGGAAAATCTACCGTCTCAAATATCATATCCGGCTTATTTGACCCATGGAGTGGTGAAATATTATTTGATGGAAAAAATAGAGATGAATATCCTGCACCTATCATTGCATGTTCTATAGCGAAAGTAGATCAGAATGTCTTAATGTTCGAAGGTACTATTGCTGAGAATATTACCTTATGGGATCCAACGGTGCAACATGAATCTATTAAAAAAGCAGGTATAGATGCGTGTATCGACGATGCCATATCAGGAAGAGCAAATGGTTATCAATCTGTTATTTCAGAAGGTGGAAGAAATTTTAGTGGAGGACAAAAGCAGCGAATAGAGATCGCAAGAGCTCTGGTAAATAATCCAAGCGTATTAATACTCGATGAAGCCACAAGTGCATTAGACCCCGTTACTGAAAAAAAGGTAAATGATGCGATCAAAAAGCGAGGATGTACATGCGTAATTGTGGCGCACAGACTAAGTACAATACGTGATTGTGACGAAATTATTGTGCTAGATTATGGCAAAGTTGTTGAACGGGGAACACATGAAGAACTTATCAGTTTGCAGGGAAAATATGCAAATTTAGTTTCTGAATGACAAGGAAGAATAAGATAGTTTATAAAGGGAAATATGAGTACGGTAGATAAGGTTTCAGGATTCAGTTTAAAGAATATATTTGAATGCAAAGATATGAGATTAGCATTTAAGGATATATTTATACTTCATGATATATCTGAACTCATAGAAGTAATTGACGGAAATTTAGATTTATTTATATACGATAAAACAATTGGGACTGCTTTAAGCGAAAGGTTGTATGTATGCTCCGTTAAAACTGGCGACTGGGTGTTTCCTATGCATCTATCAAGTATATTTGCAAGTTTAGAAGTGTCTCAAATAAAAAAAACCAACCTGTCTATCATGCTAATCCCTCGAGATAATACTACTATTCGAATTACAAATTACACCCATGCATTGAATACCATTGGACAATCTTCACCATTGAATCAAGAGAGTTTTTTAGATAAATTTCATAAATGGATTACACTATTAGATGACGCACTATCCATTGAAATGAATATTGTTCAACCTTATCGTGTACAGAAATGTTATCAGCAAGAATTATTTCAGGTAACTATTGATAAGCTTTTTTCATCGGAAAATGAAATTTATATAGGCATAACACCTGCTCGTTCATTAAACTTATTTACAAGATCTGATGTGGATAGTATTTCTCCTGAGATGCTTTCAGAAAAAAAAGCACATTCTCAGGTATCTCCATATAGATCTGAAAATGATCCAAACTCTCAGAACAATAACTTGTACTTCATATCCTCAAATACATACTATCTTCCGAATGAGAATTGCAGTATTGAATTATATAGTTTACTTAAGGCTCTGCAACATTTCTCTATTCATGATATTCTCAATGTATTTTATAAGAATGCTATTATTTTAATGCATGAGAAATGGAATGGTAAATACAAATCACAGTCTAAGCGCTTGAAAGATTTCAATAAGATTATTAAGAAAACACATGATCGAATTTATAATTCATTCTTATCCGTTGTTAATGGCTCAAAAGAAAAACTAGTTTATGAAAACGAATCAAATCAACTTTTAAAAGCATGTAAATATATTGGAGAGAAACAAGGCATAGCGTTCAAAAAACCGATACCTAATCCGCATGTTGGCTCAAACAGTATTCATTATGTTAATCAGATAGCTGATAGCTCCAATGTGCGTATAAGAAGCTTGGAATTAGATTCAGGATGGTGGGTGAAAAACGCTGGTTATATCTTAGGTTTTTATAAGAATAGTAACAATGTCAAGCCAGTTATATTTAAGCCTAAAATGTTTCAAGGTTACGAAATTATAGATTTAGAAGATAATAGTATAAAAGATTTAAACCATGCAAATTTTGAAATTTTTTCACCGACGGCATTTATGTTTTATACTCCACTCCCTTCAATACCACTCACAGGTAAAGATATTGCTAAATATGCTTTTCGTGAAATGCTCACTGGAATCTGGATTATTCTTCTATGTATTGCACTACTTGGTATAATGAATTGGGTTTCTCCGCTAATACAGCAAAGGATTTTTAATAATATTATCCCGGAAGGAATTATCGAACAACTCCTACCCGTTATATGTTTTATGATCTCAGTAGGTTTTGCCCAAGTCTTTATTTCAGGTGCTCAAAGTCTTGCGATTCTAAGCGTTAAAGGGCATGCCGATGCTACACTTGGAGCAGCTATTTATGATCGGTTACTATCATTACCATCAAAGTTTTTTAGAAAATATAGTTCGGGAGAATTGTTAGAACGTACTAATAGTTTTAATCAACTTCGTGATATTATTACTGGTACGACAATATCAACATTATTAAATTCCGTATCATCACTCTTTAGTTTTGCTGTTTTATTTAAGTTTAATGTTAAATTGTCAGTATTAGCAATCTTAACTTCGATAGTCACAGCAGGGCTTATGGTTGTACAATCCATTGTTATGATAAAATATCAAACCATCATACAAAAATTAAACAGAGAAGCTACTGGACTATTGTATCAACTTATAGGCGGTATCACTAAGCTACAAATAGCTGGAGCAGAATCCAGAGGATTTCAACAGTGGTCTAAAAAATTTATAGAACAGAATACTATTCAGACTAAAGCAGCAAAAATAGGTATCGCTTTTAAAACAAGCTCTAATGGATGGCAATTATTAGTAAATCTATTTATATATATTTACATAGTGAGAGCTATTCAATCTAACAGTAGCATGAGCACAGGTGAATTCATTGCTTTTACATCAGCTTTCGGAAGCGCTTCTGCTGCTTTAAATAATTTAAGTGGATTAATTATTACGTATGTTCAATCTATCCCTATCCTTCAACAAGCTAAACCACTCTTGGAAGCTGTACCAGAGATAAGAGTTGATGCTACTGACCCAGGATTCATTTCAGGAAAAATAAGTATACAAGATGTAAAATTTAGATACGCCGAGAATGCTCCCTTAGTATTACATGGGGTTTCATTAAATATTCAACCGGGTGAGTTTGTCGCAGTTTGTGGCTCCTCTGGAGCAGGTAAATCCTCTTTGATAAGGTTACTTCTTGGACTAGATGAACCTGAAGAGGGAGGTGTTTATTATGATGATAAAGACTTATCTAAACTTGATATTCGAGCTGTAAGAAGGCAGATTGGTGTCGTTGTTCAAAATGCTACCATTAATCCTGGTGATATTTTCACTAATATCGTAGGGTCATTGCCATATACTGTAGATGAAGCTTGGGAAGCAGTACGAATGGCCGGCATTGAAGAGGATATTAAAAAGATGCCCATGGGACTTCATACTTACATCAGTGAGGGTGGAGGATCTTTATCTGGAGGTCAAATTCAACGGCTCATTATTGCTCGTGCCTTAATAAGAAAACCTAAGGTGATTATTTTTGATGAAGCGACAAGTGCTCTAGATAATAAAACTCAAGCAATTGTTAGTAGAAGTGTTGAGCAATTAAATGCTACAAGAATAGTGATTGCTCATAGGTTGAGTACTATAGAACATGCTGATAAAATTCTTGTTATGGATAAGGGTCTGATTGTACAACAAGGAACTTATCAAGAACTGGTAAAACAACCAGGTTTATTTCAAGAGTTAGCAAAAAGGCAGATAGCATAAAAAAATCCTAGCACTCTCATGTGAGTACTAGGAAATCATTTCCAAGAAGATTGAAATCACCTTCTTGGTCTAAATATCGCATGGATTTCAGTTCCAAAATCCAAGTTGTCATTGCTTTCGGGATTCTTCACACTCTTTTCAGTAGGTGTACTTTCTTGTTGGTTCTGTGGCTTATCATGATTGAACCTTTTTTTAGGTCTATTTTGATGCTCTCTAGATCCATTTGAATGTTTTTTAACCTCTTTATATTTTTTATTTTGTGGAGGCTTGCTTTCCGGTGAATCTGAATTATGTAACTTTAGATTCACTCTTCCCATATTGTCAATTTTGTCAACAATAACATCTATCTGTTGACCAGTTTGGATATACTGTTCGATTTTTTCAGATCTATTTTGAACAATACTTTCTGATGGAACCATCCCTTCCTTTCCTGGAAGAAACTCAACCATAGCACCTTTCCCGATAATACGAGTTACTTTTCCAGAGTATTTTTCTCCTAATTTAGCAGTAGCTGTTAAGGCAAGTATAGCCTCTTGAGCTTTTTGAGCGCTTTCAGCATCTGAAGAACCGATAAGTATTTTCCCATCTTGCTCTACATCTATCTGTGCTCCTGTTTCTGCTACTATTTTACGAATTGTTGCGCCACCTGGACCGATAATACTACCAATTTTATCAGGATTGATATAAGTAATAATCATTCTAGGTGCTCTGCTAGAAAGCTCTTTTCTTGGAGAATCTATTTCTTTTTCGATAACATCCAGAATAGAAAATCGAGCTTCTTTTGCTTGATGAAGCGCTTTTGCAAATACTTCAGATGGAATACCTTTTAATTTAGTGTCTAACTGGAGTGCAGTGATACCTTTTCTCGTTCCTGCTACTTTAAAATCCATGTCTCCAGAAAAGTCTTCCATTCCTTGAATATCGGTAAGAACTTTAAAAGTAGTTCCATCGCTCATAAGCCCCATTGCTATACCTGCAACAGGAGCCTTAATAGGCACACCAGCGTCCATCAGTGCAAGTGTTGATCCACAGACTGAAGCCATCGATGAGGACCCATTACATTCTAGAACTTCACTTGTTAATTGAATAGTATAAGGGAAATCATCTTGATCCAATGGAAGAACAGGCATAAGTGCTCTTTCTGCAAGTGCTCCATGACCTATCTCTCTTCTACCAGGTCCTCTAAGTGGTCTTGCTTCACCCACGCTATAAGGAGGGAAGTTGTAATAATGCATATATCGTTTACTATCTTCTTCATGAAGACCATCAACTTTTTGAGCATCACTTGGCATTCCAAGAGTACATAGTGTAAGCACTTGAGTTTGACCTCTTGTGAATAAACCTGATCCATGAACTTTTGGAAGAATATCAGTTGATGCATCGAGTTTCCTGATACAGGTTAGTGATCTACCATCTACTCTTTTCTCTTGCTCTAAGACCATTGCTCTTAAACGTTTCTTTATAGCTGTATCAATAGCTTCTAGATACGTCCGTTTTAAATCAGCATCATCTTGTATCTCAGATTGATATTTACTTAAAATATCTTTTGTGAGATCCGACAAGGCGGTTTCTCTTGATACTTTATCTGGATTCGTTAAAGAAACATCGATTTCATCCTGATTCTGAATAAGAATATTCTTTATAATTTCGGGTGAAGTCGTAAAGAGAGTTGGAGAACTTTTTTTCTTGCCAACTTCAAGAGTAAATTTTTCTAGATGATGACAAATTTCTCTGATGACTTTATGTGCAAAATCAAGAGCTTCTAAAAGCACTTCTTCTGAAAGTTCATTTGCCCCTGATTCAACCATAGAAATAGCATCTTTGTGGCCTGCAACAATCAGATCGAGATCTGAATCTTTCATTTGTTCTGTAGTTGGAAATGCGATAAACTTATTCTCCACTCGTCCGATTCTTACTCCAGCAACTGGACCTTGAAAAGGGATATCAGAGATGTCTAAAGCAGCACCTACAGCACATATAGACAAAGCATCTGGTAGAGCTCTTGGATCTACAGCAAATGGCATCGCAATAACTTGCACTTCATTTCTAAGCCCTTTAGGGAATAATGGTCTGAGTGGTCTATCGATCAGCCTACTTGTAAGAATAGCTTTCTCTGAAGGTCTTCCTCCTCGTTTGGCAAAACCACCTGGTATCTGACCAATAGAGTATTTTCTTTCTTCGTAATCGCAAACAAGAGGCAGGAAATCGATCCCTTCTCGAGGTTCTTTAGACATGGTAGCAGTAGCTAATATAACGGTTTCTTCACAGGTTAGCATTACGGATCCATTGGCTTGTTTTGCTAATCTTCCTGTCTCGAGAGTAAAGGATTTACCTTCTACTTCGAATTGATGTTTATAGTTCATTTAAACTCCTAATTGTTTTAATAATAAATCTCATAATTCATAAAAAAAAAATCCCCTAGATTGGGGACACCTTACTTATGCATATATATTGATGTAAGCAAGGTCATATGCTTATCTTTTCTTAACTTCTCTTATTCCTAATCTTTGAATAAGTTCTCTATATTTTGTAATATCTTTTTCTTTGAGATAACCTTCTAATTTTCGCCTTTTACCAACAAGCATGGTTAACCCTTTTCTAGAGTGAAAATCTTTTTTGTTTGTTTTCAAATGCTCTGTTATTTGTCCAATGCGTTTATGCATAATGGCTATCTGTACTTCTGCATCACCAGATGTTCTGTTTTCTGCAGAGAATTCTTCTATGATCTGATTTTTTATTTCTTTACTTAATGGCATATCTATTATGAACCTATGATTTATATTCTCTTAACCCATTATATCTTTTATTTGTATTTTTTTACCATCCATATATTGTGAAAGTTAAAAAAAACACTTTAAATAAACAAATTAATGCTTGAAAACACACAAAAAACATACCTTTCATATGGCTTTGAATATTCAAAATCATCTCTTTTCTGATTCTATTGTATGGATCACATTACATTTAAAAAGTTATTTTATTTTTTTAAGACTATAATGATACTTGAGGGAATATATGCAAGAAACTATGTACGGCTTAGTAGCTGTTATCACGATAGGCTTAATATTATACGTATTATTCAAAAACTACCGAAAGCTAGAGCTCGAGTCTCACTCTAATATAGAAGTGATTGCGAATCTTAAAAATGATCTCTATGACAAAGATATTATTATTGCCACATATGATGAAAAATTAAGGTCCCTCCACAAACTAGAAGATTCTCTTGATGAAAAAGATGAAAAGATCAGAGATCTTCAACTAGTTATTTCTCAACTCAGGCAAGAGAACGCAGTTCTTGCATCTCAATATGAAGAACGTGAAAAACATTTAAATGACAAGCTTGAATTTTTAAATCACGTGCAGGTAGAGCTAGGAAACCATTTTTCAAAGATATCTCAAGGGGTGCTTGAAAAAAATAATCGTATTTTTTTAGAACTTGCCACTGAGAATTTATCTAAATTCCAGATGCAATCAAAAGCTGAATTAGAGCATCGACAAAAGGCTATTCATGATTCCATGAAAAATTTAGGGGATGTTGTTCTTAAATTAAATGAAACGAACAAACAGATGGAAGAAAAAAGAGCATCTGCATATTCTGGTCTTTTCGAACAAATTAAAACATTATCATCAACTCAGAATAGATTGCAAACAGAGACCAGAAATTTAGTAACTGCCTTAAGAGCTCCTCAACAAAGGGGAAGATGGGGAGAGTTGCAATTACGTAGAGTTGTGGAACTTGCTGGATTAATAGAGCATTGTGATTTTGAAGAACAGGTTACCTCTCAAGATCCATCATCTAAACTCAGACCTGACCTCGTTGTTCGATTACCAAACAATAGAAACATAGTGGTTGATTCAAAAGTTGCTTTAGATGCCTATCTCCATGCTATCGAATCAGAAAATGAACAAGATAAAGCAAGTAAATTGAGAGCTCATGCAGCTCAAGTTAAAAGGCATATGATGCAACTCAGCGCCAAGGCTTATTGGCAGCAATTCAGCCCTGCGCCTGAATTTGTTGTCATGTTTCTTCCAGGAGAACCTATGTTTACTGCTGCGCTGGAGCAAGACCCCACATTAATAGAGATTGGTGCTGAACATAAAGTGCTCATAGCTACTCCTATGACTCTTATCGCTCTTCTTAGAGCTGTTGCCTATGGATGGAGACAGGAAAAAATGGCAGAAAATGTTCACAAGGTAAGTGTTATGGCTTCAGAATTACATCAAAGGTTTTTCACTATGGTGGATCATTTTACAAAGATAGGGGTTAATTTAGATCGATCCGTTAAATCTTACAATGATACTGTTGGATCGATGGAAAGAATGGTCTTGCCACAAATACGAAAACTTAAAGAACAGGGTTTGAGCTCAGGGGATACAATTCCTGAAGTGAATCCTGTCGAAAAAATCACCCGAGAAATGTCCGTCCATGAACATAAAGATGTTAAAACGAGCAAGAAATCACTCGATCCAGTGTTGAAATCTTGAATTTCTGAATAGATCCTAAATATATTAAAAGAATCGATATATCTTTAATAATAATAATATTTGCCAATATAAGTAATGGAATAAGAATTCACCACGAAAAGTTTAGTATTACTAGGAAATTTTATAAATTTGCGGTAGTCTTTACATGAAAAGATCGAAACTAAAAGTTCTAACAGGCAAATGAGTAGTTCAAAATTAATGACAGAAGAAAAAAAACTGGATCAGACACTTGTAAGTATTTCCGTAAATGATATTGAAATACAAGTGCCTGAAGGTCAGCTTATAGTTGAAGCAGTAAAAAAACTTCATATAGATATCCCTATATTCTGTTATCATCCTAGAATGAAGCCTGTAGGGATGTGCAGGATGTGTCTGGTAGAAGTAGGGATGAAAGGTCCCGATGGGAGCGTGAGAATGATGCCAAAACCTCAGGCTGCATGTACTCTTCCTGCTAGTAACGGTTTAGTTATTTATACTGATACAGAAAAAGTCCATAAAGACAGAAAAGGAGTTTTGGAATTTTTACTTATCAATCATCCTTTGGATTGTCCTGTTTGTGATAAAGGCGGAGAGTGTCCCTTGCAGAATAACACTCTATTTTACGGTCCATCCACCAGTAGATATCGTGAAACGAAAAGACAAGCCCAAAAAGTGTTTCCATTGAGCAAGTATGTGACACTTGATATGGAAAGATGTATCCAATGTGGAAGGTGTGTTAGATTCACTGAAGAAATATCGGGTGATCACCAACTTGCTTTTCGGTTTAGAGGTTCAGAAATGATACCAACAACCTTTAAACTTACCGATTTTGATTCAAAATTTAGTGGAAATACGATTGAAATATGCCCTGTTGGCGCTTTGACGAATTCTACATACCGATTCAAAGGAAGACCTTGGGATATCCAAACCAAACCTTCTGTCTGCACGGGATGTTCGAATGGTTGTAACATTTGGATGGATTACAGGTCTGGAAAGCTATTAAGAATCAATGGTAGAACAAATGAATCTATCAATGAAGAATGGACCTGTGATAAGGGTAAATTTGGATCTAATCCTTATAATGGGCAGAAAAGATTAACGGCTCCACTTGTAAGAAAGGGAAATCAATTAGTAGAATCATCTTGGGAAGAAGCTTATCAGGAAATCTTGAAACATTTTATGACTCAAGAAGGTAAAGTCGCCCTACTTACCAGAGGAACTGTTTCGAATGAAGCAATGTATCTAGCACAAAAACTATTTAGAGGCGTGTTTAATACAAATAACATAGACCACAGATGGACTAAATATCTTCAGAAAAGTAGTGAGAGATTTGAGGTAATGTCAAACATCCCTCAGATTCAAACAAGTATAGAATCCTTTGAGAAAATGAAATCTGTCTTTGTTTTTGGAGCTCACCTTGCAGATGAGCTACCCATCTTGTATTTAAGAATTAGAAAATCAGCTCTAAACCATGGTTTGCGAATTGTGCAAGCAAACGAAAGAATGGATGAACTCACAGATCTAAGTGTAATCCACAAGCGGTATGAGAAAGGTGCCGAAAAACATGTACTTATTGGAATCATTAAAAGCATTGTAGAAAACGATAAAAAAGAGTTAAAAGAAGATTTGAAGATAGTTCAAAATATTGAATGGAAAGACATACTTTCTCAGACGAGCTGGAGTAAAACAGATTTCAAAAATATCACTAAAGAACTTCTTGAACATGCCTCAGCAATTGTTCTAAGTAAATCTATCCTTAATAAAGTGGACGCAAGTACGCTGAATTTACTTTTCGTTATCGCTATTCTAACAAAAAGTGAGTTTAATTTATACGGATTACAAGCAAATGGGCAAGGCGCTGCAGATATGGGAGTGCTTCCTGACATGCTCCCAGGAGGAGTGCCTATTTCCAATCACCAGCAAGTGAAGAAATTACTAAGCTATTATCCGAAAACGTTTCCCATGAAGCAAGGATTAGATACACATGGTATCGTAAAAAATGCTTCAAAAAGGAAGTTAAACGCTCTCTGGCTTGTAGATGCTGATCTTAAAAAACATTATTGCCAACCAGAAGAAGGTTTAAAAGCTATGGAGGAAGTTCCTTTCTTGGTCTATCAAGGAACAAATGAGACTACCGCTATGCATTATGCATCTGTTGTTTTACCGATGAGTGCACCTGCTGAAGATAAAGGTACATTTACGAGCATGGAGAAAAGAGTTCAAGAAATCAATCAGGTTCTATCTAAACCTGATAATGCTAAATCACCTGCAAGGATCTTTGCAGATCTTTTATTAGCATCTGGAGTTCATGAATCCTATTTAAATTTACATAAAGTTCGTGATGAAATAAAAGATATCCATCATGCTTACACTTTACTGAGCGATATCGATAAACACCCTTCAGGCATTTCCATGTTAGGAGAAAATAAAACAAGAGATAGGGCCGAGGATATGGATAACCTTCAATCTATTATCTCATGCAATCAACAGAACCATCAAAAACATGATGAATCTATTTCAAGTGAAGGAGATATATCATGATAGAAACCTTTATGAAGGAAGTGCATCCTGTCATAGGCATATTTATACGAATTATTTTCTATTCTGGAGTTGCCATTTTATTTGTGCCTTTTATTGTTTGGTTAGAAAGAAGACTTTTAGGTTTTTTTCAAGACAGAGTAGGGCCCAATCGTGTAGGACCATTCGGACTTTTTCAACCGATAGCGGATGCATTGAAGTTATTTTTAAAAGAAGATCATGTGCCTGAAAATATTGACAAGCTTATTTATTACCTAGGTCCGATCCTAGCATTCATTCCTGCATTTGCTTTAGGTGGTACTATCCCTTGGGCTCCTCAAGAGGGAATATATCAATACTTTACTCCTGTTGCTAATATCAATCTAGGTGTTTTGTATGTTCTTGCTATTTCATCTCTTGGTTCATATGGCGTGGTGCTCGCAGGTTATGCAGGTAATAATAAGTATTCCTTATTGGGTGGATTAAGAGCATCTGCACAGTTAATCAGCTATGAGCTTGCTATGACGGTATCACTTGCTGCCATTGTTCTTGTTACTGGATCTTTAAGTATGATCGATGTTGTGGAATATCAATCAACACCATTATGGGGATTTGTCCCATATCTGCAAAACTGGAACATTCTAACCCCGACAGGATTTGTAGCAGGCATCATTTTTTTAATATGTATGATCGCAGAAACAAACAGAACTCCCTTCGATCTTCCAGAGGCAGAAAGTGAACTTGTAGGAGGATACCATACAGAATATAGTTCCTTTAAGTTCGGACTCTTCTTTCTTTCAGAATATGCAGCGATGTTTGTGTTCAGTGGTGTGTTTGCAACAATTTTCTTAGGTGGATATCATATGCTGCCGATAAGATGGGATGCTTTACTAGAAGCATATCCAGAATGGAATCATGGCTTTTTGTGGATTAAACATATTTCATACTGGGCATCTCCTCTAGTTTTCATCGGTAAAAGCTTCTTAGGGATTTTTATATTTATATGGTGTAGAGCCACTCTTCCACGTTTAAAATATGATCAACTTATGTCGTTAGGATGGAAAACCTTACTCCCTGCAGCAGTAGTAAACTTTATTGCTGTAGCTGTTTGGATGATGATGAGCAATCTATATGGCATGATGATTGGTTACGGAGCATTAGTTATATCCGGACTCATATGTACCATTATCTACTTAAACATCTCTTCTTTAAATTTAAAAGACGCAGGCAGTAGAGAAAGGAAATTAAGAACAGCTCATTTTAACCATTTAAAAAAAGAGGGTGAGGATCAATAAAAATGAATTATAGCGAAATGTTTTTTTATAGCTTATCGGGAATCGCTATTCTATCAGCAGCGAGCGTTCTAGCATGTAACAATCCAGTTAAGTCTGCATTATCATTAGTGGTCCACCTATTCACTATCGCTTTTTTATATTTCAATCTTGAAGCTTATATGCTGGGAGTAACTCAGATTATGGTCTATGTAGGTGCAATCATGGTTCTATTTCTATTTGTTCTCATGCTACTTGATCCTACTATAAAACAAATAAATAAAACTTCAGCCTTCTGTTTTCAAAATGTAGCCTCGGTTGCTATTCTTGTTTTTTTATGTATCATTACTATATTAAGTTTAGAACCCATCTTTTATGATATCTATCTAAAGGAATCTCAAGATTTTGGAACTCCACAAACTTTAGGATTAACCCTTTTTTCCAAATATATCATTCCTTTTGAAATAGCCAGCGTACTCTTATTAGTAGGCGTAGTAGGATCCATTTTACTTGCAAGGAGAAAATCATAATGATACCGTTGAGTCATTATCTAATACTTAGCTCCGTCCTTTTTTTTATAGGATTATTGGGAGTACTGACAAAAAGAAATCCAGTCATTATGTTCATGTGTATCGAAATGATGTTAAACGCTGTAAACTTATCTTTTGTTGCCTTTACGAGATATAAACCATGGGAAAGCTTAGGGTTTTCCATGATTCCTATAGAGCAAGATAATGGTCAGATTTTTGTGCTTTTTATTATGACCGTAGCTGCTGCCGAGGTAGCAGTAGGATTAGGATTAGTGATGGCTATTTTCAGAAAGAAACAGATCGTCACTACAGATGACCAAACATTAACAAGTTTAAAAGGATAATTCAATGGATCAATGTATCGATAACCAACATATTTATATCATGCTAGGACTCATCATCGTCATGCCATTTTTGGGTTCAATCATACAAGCATTTTATGGAAAAAGTCTGCAAGTTGTCTTTGGTGAAACTTATGGACGATGGCTATCTGGATCCCTAGCATTTGGATTTGTCGGCACATCGTTCCTGCTTGCTTGTAATATGTTTGCAAACTACTATATGTTTTCAAAAACAGATCCGCTTTCTGTAAGACTGACATACTTTCACTGGATCAATCTTGAACAACTCTCCATTCCGTTTGAATTTTTACTCGATCCCTTATCGATAGTGATGACATTATTAATAACTGGAGTAGGATCTTTTATACATCTTTTTTCTACAGGATATATGTCTAAGGATAAAGATTACAGTAGATTTTTTACGTATTTAAATTTATTTATTGGATTTATGTTAATCCTCGTTCTTTCAAATAACCTGCTCGTTATGTTTGTGGGTTGGGAAGGTGTTGGCCTATGTAGTTATTTACTTATTGGATTTTGGTATCAAGATCTCAATAACTGTAGAGCTGCAAATAAAGCATTTATTGTAAATAGGGTTGGTGATTTTGGCTTGTTAATGGGAATTCTATGGATAGGATATCTATTATTTCAACAGTATGGTGCTAAAGAAATACCTGGCTTTGGGTTAGTAGAGGCTTTAGATCCCAGATGGTTTAGCTATGATATAATTTTTGGATTGATTGGAGAAGTCGTTCATAAGTATCCAGAAATCATCACTCCAATAGCGCTGCTTTTATTTATAGGTGCTGTAGGAAAGTCTGCACAGTTTCCATTATATATATGGCTTCCAGATGCTATGGCAGGCCCTACTCCTGTTTCTGCTTTAATTCACGCAGCTACCATGGTGACAGCAGGCATCTTTTTGATGAACCGGATGCATATCATTTATGAGTTAAGTCCAGTAGCAAGTAGCGTGGTTGCTCTTACAGGAGCGTTTACCGCAATATGGGCTGCATTGATTGCATTAAAACAGACAGATATAAAAAAGGTATTAGCTTTTTCCACGGTGTCTCAACTAGGATACATGTTTATAGCGTGTGGAGTTGGGGCATACTGGGTAGGAATTTTTCATGTATTAACACATGCGTTTTTTAAAGCGCTTCTTTTTTTAGGAGCAGGAAGTGTCATATATGCTATGTCTCACGAGCAAGATATGCGCAAATATGGAAATCTCTGGAAATATCTTCCCGTAACATCATCTACAATGATTATTGCCTCCTTGGCTATATCAGGATTTCCTCTTTTATCTGGATTCTGGTCAAAAGAAGCGATACTTCATTCAGCCTTTAGTTCTACGTTTCCATCACATATACTAGGACTAGAAACTTCTCAATGGGTAGGCTGGACAGGACTTATTGTCGCTGTTTTAACAGCAATTTATATGACGAGAATGACCGTGCTTACTTTTGGTATTCCTTTTACAAATGGAGAAGAGCGATGGAAAACTGCAAATTATGATTCTGATCATCATGACGTCGAACCATATGATAGGGAAGAATCTGTTCACATTAGTAAATCTGAAGAAAAGTACTATTATTCGAGCAACATATTCTCTGCTGCAAGTGTTGATGATCATCAACACCATTTAAATAAGAATCATATTCCGCAAGAAAGTCCTCTTTCTATGACGCTTCCACTCATTGTTCTTGCATTTCTTTCACTCTTTGGAGGGTATATACTACATCAGAATCATACTTTGGAATCTTTATTATCACAATCCTCAGGACCTGTATATATATCAAAAGAACTTTTGCATAATCATCATGCAACACTGGATGTCTTATTATATCTATCTCTTGCAGCATCTTTTATCGGTATTTCAGGAGGAGTCTACAAATATTACAAAGGTATGCCTAAAAAAGAAACTAAACAAGACCACTTATGGCCCTCTCTTGATTTATGGATGAAACATCAGTTTTATTTTGACGATGCCATGCAAACAGTCTTTGGAAAAATGTTATCTAGAATATCATTTGGATTCTATAAAATATTTGATCAATTTTTCATCAATGGCATTCTAAGGTTAATCGTATCTATGACAGGATACGTTGGTGACGGTATGCAAATTTTTCAAAATGGATATCTGAGCTCGTATATATTTTTAATGGTCCTTGGTTTCTCAATTATGGTATTTTTTATGTCGATCATGCTAATCTTTGGAGGTAATCTCTAATGCAATTTGAAACTCATTCACTCTCACCTTTAACATACGGACTGCTTATTCCACTGCTCGCTATCCTGGCAGTGCAAAGTATTCCTAACATCTATCCTAGGTTTCAAAGATCGATAGGTATGATTTTCAGCTTGTTAACCCTGGTTATTCACGGAACCTATTTTAAAAGCATCGGCTTATTTGAAAATACGGATTTCCGGTTCAGCTCTGTAGAAAAAATTGACTTCATTCCAGATATCGGTTTTTCTTATATCGCTGGAGTGGATGGTATTAGCATTTGGCTTGTATTAAGTACAAGTTTATTGACCTTTCTGGCTATTTTGTGTTGTTCTTCAGATCAGAAACAGATCTCCTCTTATATTTCTCATGCACTCTTTTTGCAATTTGCTCTGATGGGAGCATTTATTAGTTTAGATCTTTTGCTGTTTTTCACCTTTTTTGAATTGACACTGATTCCTGTGTATTTCTTAGTGAGTCAATTTAACGAAAAAGAAGGGAAGGATGCAGCAACAAAATTTTTCATCTATACGTTTTCAGCATCTATCCTTATGCTCATATCCATGATATCATTAGGATTTGTGCATAGAAATGAAATCGGTTTTCTAAGTTTCAATCTGCTTGACCTACAAGAAGCCGTTGCAAAAGGATATCTATGGCAATCACATATCAATGTTCAGAAGTGGATATTCTTAGGTTTTACTATTCCGTTTTTAGTTAAAACACCCATGGTACCATTTCATACATGGATTACAGATCTATACAAACAATCACCAAGCGTTAGTATGATCTTGTCTGCAGTCGTATTAAAATTAGGCTCCTACGGGTTTCTAAGGTTTTGTTATCCTCTTTTCCCAGATATTGTCACCTATCATTTGCCTTGGCTCGTATTCTTAGCCGTGCTCAGTATATTGTATGCTGGTTTGTTAGCCCTTTCTCAAAAGAATATTATGGCAATACTAGCTTACTCCTCTGTCTCTCATATGGGATTTGTCATGTTAGGAATATTCTCATTAAGCCGGTCTGGAATGATTGGTGGCTCTTTACAACAAATAAATCACATCATTACTACAGGAGCTATGACGATGTTGTTAAGTATGATCTTCATAAGAAAAAAAACACGATTGATTCATCAATATGGAGGTTTAAAAAGGCAGATGCCTATTTTTGCAGCTCTCTTTTTAATCGCTGCTATGTCATCAGCAGGCCTACCTGGTACAAATGGATTTATTGGGGAGTTCTTGGCACTCAATGGAATTTTCGAAACGACGTATCATAATCTTTATGAACTTAGCTCATACACACCATATTTTGCTGGTTTAGGACTTATTTTGACTGCTGCTTATCTTTTGAGACTCTTCCAATATATTTTCTACGGAAAATGTAATGTATCTAAAGACTATTACTTAAAAGATATTCTCCCACATGAATTTTTAGGAGTTGCTATTCTTATTTCTATGATATTCACTATAGGATTAAATCCTACTCTAATAACAAGATCTATTGAACCTCCTGTCAAAGCATTACAACTGATGATAAAAAATCCTTATGGAGAAAAACCCATATGGAAATCCTCTCCTAAAACTGATGAAAAAAAATGTATTTTTGAATCTACTATAGGTGAAATGAACTCATGAATATAATCAATGATTTTCTACCATATTTGCATTTGTGCCCATTTGTTTTCGTTTTCTTAACAGGTGCATGCATTCTTATTCTTCGCATGATTTATGGAAACCAGCTAGCCATGGTTTCTTACGCTATAACACTTGCTGTAGGTTTTATCTTAAGTATTATCTCCTTATTATTTGATCAGAATATCGAAAAAGACTACATCTATGGAGAAAGCCTTTTGAATCCAGGATCTTTTGATAAATGTATTCTATTCATCATGCTTTTTGTAACAATACTGATCACGATGTCGAGTTATAAATACCTAGAGAAAAAGAAAATCAAAGCTCCCGAATTTTACTCGCTTTTATCCTGGGCTACTTTAGGTGCCATGCTTATGGTAGCTTCTAAAAATCTCTTAATCATCTTTTTAGGAGTGGAGGTATTATCTATCTCCCTTTATGTTTTAACCTCTATCACTGATTACGATGCTAAATCTAGTGAAGCAGGATTTAAATATTTAATCATGGGTGGACTCATGAGTGCAGTGCTTTTATATGGAGTCTCGTTCACTTATGGCTTTACTGGTACATTCCAGCTAGATACGGTAAAACATATTCTTGTTCAGGAACAATATAATATATATGGCATTAAAATAGGATTGATATTTTTATTAACAGGTTTATTATTTAAATCCTCGGTGTTCCCATTTCATTTTTGGCTGCCTGATGTATATCAAGGCGCTCCAATGGTTATTACAAGTTATCTTTCCACAGTTAGTAAAACTGCGGCGATGAGCGCTGTATATAAACTACTTATTACTTTTATGACTTTAAAAGACGTTTGGTTATGGCCATTCGTTTTCATGATTATTTTCACGATGGTCCTAGGTTCATGTATGGCCTTTGTCCAGAAGGATGTTAAAAGAATGTTAGCCTATTCATCCATGGTTAATGGAGGATATATGCTAACCGGTATTTTAAGCTACGTTATGAATGTTCAGAATATAGATCAGAGTACGATGCTTATTTTTATCGCCATCTACAACTTAGGATCGGTAGGTTTATACAATGTACTTTCGACTCTAGTAAAAGAAAAATCCGAAGATTTACCATATGAACAACTCCATCATTTAAAGCAATTTTCAAAACTAGGCTGGTTTACTATGGTCATTGTTATGTTTTCATTTATCGGTATTCCACCTTTAGGAGGATTTGTTGGTAAGTTTCTGATTCTTTCTGATGCAATCGATTCTTCATTGATGCCTTTAGTTATCGCAATGATTATCAGTTCTGCAATCAGTACCATATACTATCTAAAAGTAGTCGGTCATATTAGTGCAGAAAATCAAAGTGCCACTATCAGTAATAAAGTTAGAAGTGAGAAAACAGTGGGGTATTATTTCGTAAATGTAGTTTCCATTTCAGCGATTGTTATTGCTCCCTTTGTTCTTAAGTACTTTTTAAACATAACAGGTAAATAAAACTAGTTTTCTAGCATCCATATCGCGAATAATATAGGTACATATGGATGCTAATAACATACAACCTACCAACCGTGTCCACCATCATCAACTAGAGGTTTCATCTACTCCAAATAATTTAAAGTTAGCAAAGTCTAAATCTAACCGGTCAGCTGTTTATTCTCCGGTACAAGATAATCCTATTTTAAATTTGAAAATTATTACAGAGCATGCCTCTAATTCTATACTGCAAAATAGCATCACAACGCATAAGTCATTACGCTATGATACAGAATATTTATTGAATCACTTACAAAAAATACATAATCACCAGTCTCAGGCAAGTTCGTATCAAGATAGTCACTTCTATTCAGATGCTATCATCCTCGATACATATGCCGATTTATATCAAAAATGTCAAAAATGGATATCTGAACCTAATCAGAGTCTATCTTCTTACGAAGATTTAGAAGTAATTACTCTTCACCATGATCTTTTTAACAACATTGAAATCAAGAGATTACCGAGTGAGTTAAGTAAAGAGATAAAATCGACGGTTTACTTAAAAGAAGTTAATTTTGAAGATCACAAAAAAATCAGTAGTCCATATATGGCTTACTCCGAACTTTTTCCAGGTGAACATCATATCAAAACACATAACTTTTCTGTTCCAATATTAAAATCTGACACTTTAGGTGGATATATTAACCGATTGAATAGTATCTCAGAAGTAACAAATCTCTCTGTATCTGTTGAGATTCAAAAGGAAACAGGGTGTAGACTCCACTTTAGATCTGGTAATGATACTGAAAGTTATTTCATACCTCATTCTGAATTCAGCTTGTGTGATCAAGATGGTTTTCTAGATATAAATGGAACTCTCATGCAAGTTCACAAATATGAACCTATCGATTTGTTATTAAATCGATTGAATCAAGAGAAAGAATCACATCATTTAAATGCTTCTATCATTTACTCAGAAGATAATATTAGAATTAGTTTTACACCTGATGAATCATATCTTTCGTCTAAATTTTATATTAAAGACATGGGTAAGATCTTCTTTACTGAAAATAATATGGAATGCATGCCCACTCGAGCATGTATTACTCTTCAACTTCAGCAATGGGAAACCGGTGAAGGGCATCCACGTGGAATATCTCATCCAGTGGATCTGAATTTTTATCAAGATGATTCAACACCCGAATTATTTAAAGATAAAGAGGGAAGATCTATAGCGATTAATCCTCATCTTAATAGAATTATATGGAATGAACATTTATCTAAACCTATCTTTTATATCATAAATAAGAGTTGTTCGAAGACTTCTGCTGAATATATCGCAAAGCACAGAAGTCATTTAACAGATGAAAATAATATAAAAAAACAGATGCAACGAATAGCAACATTTCTCAAAGAAAAAATAACACACCTTTCACCAGATCATGATATCGTACCTACTATTCAATATCTCAAGAATATTTCGATGGACTTATCTCCGGACTTATTGTCAAAAACCATCTTAAATAACAAAGAATTCCTTCATGCAAATTACAACCAGAATGATTATAACGAAATATCATGGTTACCCCATAAAATAGAGTTATTTTCTTTGCAATATTTGAATAAAATTCATCAAGGATCTAGATTTCGACAAGTTTCACTCATGTAGTTCAATACTTTTTTTACTCTTCAATAAAAATAGTATTTTATTCAGATGAATACTGTTTATTATCTGATGTATGTTTTAGCGTGCGAAAGCATGATTTGATGAGGGAATATTTTTATCCGGTTGATAAGGAACGATGGAAGTTACACCTGGCTCTTGCATCGTTACACCAATCCAGGTAGTTGCAGATTCAATGGTAATAGGATTATGCGTAATTAACATAAATTGAGTTTCATGAGCATGCTCAGATAGAATATCTACAAATTTTTCTACATTTCTACCATCCAAGGGCGCATCAATTTCATCAAGCACAACAATCGGAGTAGGATTTACTTTCAATAAAGCAAAAAGAAGTGCACACGCACATAATGAACGCTCACCGCCACTCAATAATTCCAAGCGTTGTTTTTTCTTGCCAGGTAAAGTTATTTCTACTTGTATTCCTGTGTTGAGCAGCTTTTCTGGATCTGTTAAAATTAAATCGGCATGACCATCTTGGAATATTTTAAGAAACGTATTTTTAAACTCTTCTCGGACTTTCATGAAAGTAGTCAAAAACTGTTCTTTTGTCAGAGAATCGAGCTCTTTAATAGCTTTTAAAAGTTCTTCTTTTGATTCGAGAATATCTTTATGTTCAACAGAAAGAAGTTCATACCTACTAGCTAATTTCTCATAACTTTCTATAGCTGCTAAATTAATTTGACCAAAATTCTTAAGTTCTTTCTTTAATGCTTGGATCCGAGATGGGAATGATGCTTCATAACTAACAAGATGGTTTTGAGCTGAGATATCCTCTTCCTTGATAGAGTAGAGCTCATCTAAAGAAGCTATTAAATTTGACAATTTAACCGATAACTTATTACCTGCAATCTCTAACTTATATACTTGATCAGATTCTGTTTTGATTTCAGCTTGAAGCTTTTTATAATCATTTTTATGATGAAGGATGTTTTCTTTTAATGCTTTTTTATCTATTTCTAACAGTTCTAGATCTTTCTGAACAGTATCATTTTGATCTATCCCCTGATAAAGCTCTTTGCCTGCAAGATCTTTTTCAGATCTCAAAAATGAAAGACGTTCTTTAGCGGTATGAGATTTTTGTAAATTAATTTCTAGCTGCTTCTTTATATTTTCATTTTTTTTCTCAATGGCCAGAATTTTAGTAGAAATTTCATCTAATTTATGTGTAAGTTGCTTTTGCTGATCTTCTTTTATCTGCTTATTAGTTTTAATTTCCATAAGATCCTCATGGACTTGTGACAAAGCATGCTCTATCTTTTGAATATCCGCTTCTTCGATAATATCGGGTTCAGGTGTGTTATTATTGATGAGAGATTGTTCCAGCTTTTGTTTTTTATGATCAACTTGTATTATTTGATCATTCATTTTTTCGATAACATTTTCTCTCTTATATATTAACGTTTCTTGAGCATTTATAGAATTAGAGTATTCTTCAATTTTTTCATCCAGTGATAATATCTCTTTTTGATGATCATCTAGTTTTTTTTGATTCAACACTATATCATCCTCGATCTGCTGAATCCTTTTCTCAATATTTTTCAACTCCATTCTTCTTTGAAGAATTCCAGAAGAGGTTTTTTGATGATTACCACCTGTAACAGCACCACTACTATGAATAAGTTCTCCTTCTAATGTAATGATTTTATTCCAAAGCGGAGATTTAGCTATCTTGAAAGCATGATCCATCCTATCTACAATGAGCACTCTGCCTAGTAGATTATGGATGACTGGAGCTACGTAATCAGAAAATGAAACGATTTCATTCGCCCACCCGATTACTCCATTACATTGCAACATAGTATTTCTATCCGGAGATGGAGAAAATGGCTTCATATACGAAATTGGCTGAAAAGTTGCCCGGCCAGATTTACTACACTTTAAGTATTCAATCCCTTCTTTAGCCTCTAATTCTGATGGAACAATCAAATCGTTTGCAGATCCTCCCAGAGCAACCTCTATAGCAAAAGCATATTTCTGTTCCGTTTGAATAGATTGAATGACTGGTTGAAAAATATTTCTTAACTGATTCTTTTTTACAGCTTCCATAATAGATTTAGTGCCGTAAGAAAAGCCCTCATATGCTTGAAGAGTAGCATAGAGTCCATTGGACTTTGCACTTAATGAGCTTTTAAGAATACTCAACTCTTGCTTCTGAGTAAACATTCTTTTTTGAGTTTCTTTTAAGTCCATAATCTTCTTTTTATCATTGTTATATTTTTCTGTTAAATGATGAAGTTCTGTTTTATATTGAGTCAGTTCAGATAACAAATCCTTTTTCTGCTGTTGTAATTCAGGCAATTTACTTAATATGTCTTCTATCTCTTTTTCAATTTCTAAAGATCGAAGTTGAGACTGTTCATAGATAGCTAGCTCTTTAAGGTATTTCTGATAAGATGATTTTATATCAAAAATACGTTTTTCTAAATCCTTTTTTTCTGAGTTCTTTTTATCTAGCAATGGAATAAAGAGATCTATTTCATTTTTAAGATTATTCTTTTTAATCAAATATTTCTCTCGACTTGCTATTAGATCTGATCTTTCATTTTGATAATGCTCTTCATCTTGAAGAACCCGTTTTGTCTCGTCTCCTAATTGGGATAAGAATTTATTCTCAGACAAAATCTGCTCTTCGATAACTTTGACTTTACTCTTGATTTCTGCTTGAAAAATATGTTTTGCATGAAGAGCCGACTCCATTTCGGTTATCTTATGAGTGATATCCTCATATTCTGTCTCTATTTTTTCTAAAGAATTCTCTTTTTGTTCAAGTAAACATTGCTGCTCAGCAAGAACCTTTTTACTCTCTGCCAAGCTATCGCAATTTTCAAGATTTTGCTGAGCTAGATGTTGATATTGATGAATAAGAAAAGATTTTTCTAATCGATCATGCTCTTCTTTGACAATTAAAAACTGCTTGGCTTTTTCTGATTCTTCGCGTAATGGTTCGTATTGCATCGATAATTCCGAAAGGATATCCTCGATTCTCAAGAGATGCTCATCAACACTCTCTAACTTTTTCTTCGATTCATCTCTACGGTTTTTATACTTTTGAATACCTGCAGCTTCATCAATCCAAATCCTGCGATCATAAGGTGATGCAGTAAGTGCAGAATCAATCTCTTTTTGACCAACAACTGCATAACCTGACTTCCCAAGACCAGAATCGGCAAGAATATCTATGATGTCTTTTAATCTACAATTTTTTTTATTTATCATATAACTCGATTCACCAGATCTTTTGATTCTTCGGGTAATCAAAAGATCTTTACCATGCGGAGAAGTATGATCTTCATCCATTTCGAAATGGACCGACACTTCTGCATAACCGAGTGGCTTTCGCGCTTTACTACCGTTAAATATAAACTCTTCTGAGTTTTGAGCTCTTAAATTACGTGGGTTTTGTTCACCAATACACCATAATAATGCATCTACTATATTTGATTTTCCGCATCCGTTTGGTCCAATGACAGCTATAATATTTCCTGATATATTTAAATCAACCTTCTCTGCAAAACTTTTAAAACCGTAAATACGGATGCTTTTTAACTTCAAATTGAAACCCTCGCTATATATTAATACTATCATATTCAATAGAATCGAATAAGAGGAATGTAAAAGAATCCATTTACATGAAAGCTTACTCTTACTAGATAAAGAATATTTAGATATTCCATAATACTAGTAGTAATGCCTATTTACACATATAGTTACCGCGATATTCATGGAACATTATTAGAAGATAAAGTCCACGCTCCTAATAAGCATGAGCTAACTTTGATTTTGAAAAAAAAGGGAATTAACCCCGTCGAAATTCAGCTTTTTGATAAACGGAGTAAAAGACACTTAGATTCAAAAGTGAAGATGCAAGATGTATCGGTATTCTGCAGACAATTTTCTACGATGCTAGATGCAGGTGTTCCTTTAGTGAAAGCACTTGATATTTTAGCAAAACAAGTTAGCGATAAAAAGTTTGCGCTGATTATTCAGGATATGAAAAAAAAAGTTGAAGAAGGTGAAAGCTTATCGAATACTATGCAACTTTTTCCAAATGTATTTAATCCATTATTCGTAGGCCTTATTCGTGCAGGGGAAGTTGGAGGAGTTTTAGATAAAGTATTAGCTAGCCTTTCAGAATTTTTAGAAAAAGAGATTCATCTTAGAAGAAAAGTAAAATCTTCGATGACTTATCCTATGATTGTCTTATCTGCATCCATAGGAGTTGTTATTTTCTTGGTAAGTTATGTTGTCCCTAAATTTGTTGAGCTCTTTGATAATATGAATATGGAACATAGCCAGTTTCCTAAAACAACACAGTTTATCATTAATCTTTCTGATATAATTAATAATCACTGGGTTTCCATCATTATCAGTTTATTTGGGCTTGCAATCATTTACAATAAATGGAAGAAAACCCGTTCTGGTAAAAGCACATTAGATTATTTAAAACTAAAGTTACCCGTATTTGGAAATTTAACATTAAAAGTCATTTTAGCAAGGTACAGCCGAACTCTAAGTACCTTACTTGGAGCAGGGGTGCCTATATTACAAGCAATGGAGACTGTTGCTGGAACGGTAAATAATACACACCTTTCTAAAACTATTCTAGATTCGAGAAAAAGAATTATGTCCGGTGAGTCTTTATCATCCACGATAGAAGATTCTGAATATTTCCCACCCATTCTCGTTCATATGATACTAGTTGGAGAAGAGTCTGGATCTTTAGATTTCATGCTAAAAAAAGTCGCAGATTTTTATGATGATGAAGTAGATACCGCTTTAGCATCTTTAACATCTGCCTTAGAACCTATCCTTATATTATTTCTAGCTTTCATTGTTGGCTTTATTGTTATCGCTATGTTTACACCTTCATTGCAAGTAATGAATGGATTATCCGAAGGAGCTATGGGATAACAAGATGAGCTTCATGGCCGATATTTTTGCAGGACACTTCGTATGGATCACCCTAGCTTTTTTAATCGGGTCATGCATCGGTAGTTTTATTAACTTAATAACAGAAAGATATATCCAGAATGAAACTTTTTTTTTCCCCTATAGAAGCTACTGTGATTATTGCAGAGAAACATTATCTACAATAAGTCTGATACCTATCCTGAATTATTTTATTTATAAAGGGAATTCTAAATGTTGCCATAAAAAAATTAATCCGCGCTATCCTCTCATTGAATTTTTATCAGCTACGATAAGCTCTCTTGTTACATATAAATTTTTGAACCATTCTTTTGAACAACAGGAAGCACTTTATTATGCTTTTACTATATTTATCTTGATTGCAATAATCACCATAGATTTTACATATTTCATTATTCCAGATCGATATAATTATTTATTGCTCTTTATATCTGCTGTTTATTTTATCACCTCATTTCATACTGTAGAAGATCTGTTCTATTTGATGAAAGTTTCAACAGGTTCGGTGCTAGGTATAGGGTTTATGGGGTTTATAGGTATATTACTTTTTCAAAAAGATGCTCTTGGATATGGGGATATAAAACTGATACGAAGTTTATCTGTTGTCATGTTCGTTCATGAATTACTATCAGGAGAAGCCTTGCTCTTTTCTTTACTAATCATAATTAATCTAGCAAATTTTTTTGGTATAATCTTGGCAATCATAAAACGTGTGAGGTTCAATAAACCAATTGATAGGGAAGGGAGGGGTGAAACATCTCATCACATAGCAAATATTGAGAAGTTTGTCTTAAAAGATCGCTGTATTCATTTTATACAAGATCTTTTTTGCTTTGTATTTTATGTAGATCTCTGGTTATATCTTAAAGATTTTATCTTTCAACCAAATTCAGAGGAGTATGCTCAGCCTCATCTTTCAATCGATCAATCTGAAAACAGTCATCATATTCCATATGGTGCTTGTCTTGGCAGTGCTACTATCTTCTATATATTGTATCAAACAGAAATTGCAATGTTCATTTTTCGCAACTAGATCAAAAACCCTTAGATTTTAATAAGGATTTTGCCGAATATGCTATAATATTAGGTGTTGGGAGCAATGCGGTTTAAGGGCTATAAACCCCGTCAGGACCGGAAGGTAGCAGCGGTAAGTAGTACCTAAATGCGACATATCACTCCCAACACCTAACAAATTTATTGAGCAATACTCTCTTTTTGGTTTGATTCTTCTTTTTTAATGATTAAATCTAACATATCTTTTGCTTCATGTAGAGCAGGATTTAATTCTAAAGCTTTGCTAAACCCTAGTTTTGCTCCCTCAAGACTTCCAAGCTCAGAAAAACTACTGCCTAAACAGAGCCATGCTGCAGCATTATTGGGATCTATCCTTAAAGCATTTTGATACTGAGATGCTGCCGAAGCAAAATCTTTTTTGTCAAAATAATTGTCCGCTAAATTTAAATATGCATTTTGATCTAATGGATGTTTTTCAACATACTGGTTAAGCAATTGGATTGCCTCGCTATTCATTTTATGCATTTTATAAATTCTAGACATATTAATCAATGCCCCTGGATCCGTATGACTAATTTCTTGATAAATTTTTTCAGCAAGTGGCAGATTCGGTAGAAGTTTCATCACTTCATTAGCATAAGCCCATTTTGCAAACTCGGTGGGATGATAGGATCGCAAATTAAAAATTTTCTCCGCATATTGAATATACTCTTTAAAATTCTGTGTAGAAAAATAACAATTGCAGAGTAAGGTAAATTTATTCTTATTTAACTCTTTACTACTAGGAATGGTGTTTAACACTTCCTTAGCATGGTTATACTCTTTCAACTCAATATAACAGTGCGCTTTCATAATCTTTGTTTTATGAAAATCTGGTTTTATGGTGAGTACTTTATCAATAGTTTCTATCGCTTCTTGATATCTCTTCATAGAGAGTAATATATCACCCTTTAGAATATACTTCTTATACTCAAAAATGGATTTATCACCACATAAATCATAATCCCATTCCATCTCGATAGCTTTATTAACTTCTTCTAAAGCTTTTTCATAATTCTTTTTCAAGAAATAAATATGTGCAATCCCAGTCTGAAAAATAATATTGTAATAGCCATTTTTCAATGCGTAGTCTGCAACCTCAAGACAACCATCATAGTTTCCTGTTTCGGTATATCCTTTACATAGTAATTGGAGTAAAACTTCTTTATAGGTGCTAGTTGTCTTTCTTTGCTTAAGTAATTTTAATCCTTGTTCAGCGCACTCCGTTAAACTATAATTATCTCCACTAACAGCGAATGTATTGGCTAAATTAAACCAATGAAATGGATCTTCTGGATTATCTCTTAACTCGGCATATAAAATATTAAATGTTCGATCTAATTTTTTCTTCTCTTCCATTACAGATGGTTGATATCCATAATGCTCAAAAATAAATCCAGGAATTTCAGCACTGGTATATCCCTTAGCTTCTATACTTGGAAAGATCTGTTCGTGAATTCTGCCTTCAAATTTAATGTCTGGAAAATTACGGAAGAGTCTAATGATTTTACTCGTAAAAATTTCTCTTGATTCTTCATTCTGCATATAGCTTTTAATAAAAGCTGAGAAAGCACCAAATTGAGGCCGTGTAATTGCTCCTTGTATTTTTGGAATAGATGCAGGGTCAAGTATTTCATCTGCATCACAACACAAGATCCAATGACAACTTGCAAGCTTGATAACTTCATTTCTTGCTGCAGAATAATCGTCATTCCATTCGTAATATCCTATTTTTGCGCCATATGATTTAGCTATTTCTACAGTATTATCTGTTGAACCCGTATCTACAATAACGATTTCATCTACAAAATCTTTTATTCGATCTAAGCATCTTGCTAAGTGCTTTTCTTCATTTTTTACAATTAATGCTGCGGATACTGTAATACCTGCATTTTTACTTGGATGAAGTCCAGTGATTTGCAATGCTTTTTGTAGAGCATTTTCTCCATGAATATCCTTATACTTTAATTTTTCAGCAAGTAGTTTTCGGCAATAAAAATGATCTACAAGATGAGAAGCTATCCACTGGTACTGGTTTATTGATTCATCTTTACCTTTTTCTAAGTAGCCAATTGCCTCTAACTCTCTTTCAGACAATAAACACATTCTAGCCATCTCTAGATTAGCTTTTTTATCTTCTGGATTCTGTTTTAAAATAGAAAGCAACTCTTCTTCTCGGTTCTTTCTAATTTTATTACCATCATACTTTTTCATTTCAATAATATCTTTGGTAAAAATAAGTAAAATGAATAGTTTAAAGAGGGAATAAGCAACATTTACAGCTAGCTTATATATTGAAAAGACTCCTTATCAATATATAAACTAGTAACTGAACTTTTAACTTAAGTGCATGACACTTGTTATGACAACAGGTTTATATCTATTTTTCTTATACAACCATTGACTTGAAAAATCATTGATCATTGCTTGTTTATCATGATTTTGTTTTGATTTCAAATCTTTATGCGTAGTGATATAATCTTCTAGAACAGAAGCAAATTGCTTCAAAAGTTGAGAATTTCCAGAAAAACCTTTCGATGAAATTTCAATACCACCTACAAAGCAATTTTTCTTAGTATCATAAGCTAAATTGATAGATATCACTCCATCTTTTGCTAAGGCAGCTCTGTCTTTCAGAACAAAATTTGATACTCCAAGCTTTCCGCTACTATCTACAAGAACTTCACCAGAGCTGACAGGTAAATCGATCGTAGCATTGGATTCTGTTATTACTAACGGAGTTCCATTACTCAACGTAAATATTCTATGTTCTGGATAACCCATATTCCGCGCTATATTGCAGTACAAGTGCTGGTGTCTTGGTTCACCATGGATAGGTGCTAAATAAAAGGGTCTAACTAAGTTAATCATCATCTTTAGCTCTTCCTGATGCCCATGTCCTGAAACATGTATTGGCGTAGGGCTATCGTAGATAACATTAGCACCAAATTTAAATAACCGATTCACAGTTCTCCAAATAGCTGACTCATTTCCAGGAATAGGTCTTGCAGAATACAATACCGTATCTCCTTCGTTTATTTTCAATCTTGAATATTCATCCTTAGACATTTGGACTAAAGCAGAAAGAGGTTCTCCTTGGCTACCGGTAGTTAAAATAATTAATTCGTGAGGTTCATACTTACTTAATTCATTTAATCTAATATGTGTGTCTTTACTTACTTTCATGTATCCTAATTTGATACAAGTATCCACACTCTGCTCCATTCTACGTCCAGCTATAGCAACTTTTCTACCAGTAGCTTCTGCCATATCAAAAGCCTGCTGCATACGGTGAATATTGCTTGCAAATGTAGTAATTAATATCCGGCCAAGTGCCTCAGTGAAAACTTTCTTTAACCCTTCTGCAACACTTTTCTCACTATGCGACCAACCTTCTCTTTCTACATTCGTACTATCTGATAATAGACAAACAACACCTTCAGAAGCAAGTTCTGAGAGTCTATTGAGATCCGTCAATTTTCCATCAACAGGAGTAAAGTCAAACTTAAAATCACCTGTAAATAACACAATTCCATACTTCGTTTTTACTGCTAGCGCATTATTTCCTGGAATCGAGTGAGTAATTCGAATAGGCTCTATAGTTAATTCACCTGCCTTAATCTTTTCTCCTGAATCAAATACACGAAAATCCACTTTTGAAATGTCTATTTTTTCACTTAATTTAGCTTTGAGCATTTCTATAGTAAAGTGACTTCCATAAACTGGAGCCTTTACTTTTGTAATGAGAAAGCTTAATGCTCCTACATGATCTTCGTGTGCATGCGTCAGAAAAATTCCTTTTAATTTTTTTTTATGTTCTACAACATAACTAAAATCTGGAATAACAATATCCACTCCATGCATTTCCTCGTGGGGGAATGATAAACCACAGTCTATCATTACCATATCATCGCCCTGAGTAACTACAGTACAATTCTTTCCTATTTCACCCGCTCCACCAAGAGGGATGACCTTAACATTATCCATATTCATTAATAAGTAATATTATAACCCTTTAATTCATAAAATAAAACAATGCTTTAAATAATAAAACATTACATTAACATATTTGTTAAACAAGGGGAATTAATAATACTAACTCCTTTTTAAATTCTCCTACCATTAGGGTATCACAATTTTGCCACTATTAAAGTAGTTTCCTATCGTTTTTGCAATTAATCCAAGACCAAATTTTGTGCCAATATCCGAATAGAGAATATTTTCATTATAGAGTACAAACGGAACATACTCTCTACTGTGATCCGTTCCTTTCGTTGTTGGATCATTTCCATGATCAGCTGTTAATATCAATATATCTTCGTTAGTTAATTTATCTAATATAGATCCAAGCATTTGATCAAATTCTTCTAAGCATCTTCCAAAACCGATGGGATCATTTCTATGACCGTATAACATATCAAAATCTTCAAAGTTAGCAAAAATAAATCTATGTGAAGAGTCTAATGCTTCTAAGAGTTTTTCATAATGATCATTATTAGATTGTGTCCTTTCAATATGAATAAACCCTCTATGATTAAACAGTTCTGGAACAACACCTATACCATAAACCATTTCTTGAGTATTTTTAGCGTATTCATCAATAAAATTATGAGGTGCTTTTGCAGGAAAATCCTTACGGTTTGTTGTCCGAACAAAATTTCCTTCAGAATCTGTTATAAAAGGCCTTGCTATTATCCTTTGAATGAGATGTGGATGCATACAAATTTCTCTAGCATATCTACAAATTTCGTATAGCTTTTCAACAGGGATTACGTCTTCATGTGCAGCTATCTGTAATACACTATCAGCACTCGTATACAAAATAAGATCTTTTGAAACGATATGGTTCTTACCATATCTGAAAATCGCATCTGTACCACTTATAGGTTGATTACAAAGAAATTTAATTCCGAATTTTTTTTCAATTAGTCTGAGCAGTTCATCAGGAAAACCATCTGGATACGTTGGATAGGGAACTGTTGTTGTAATTCCCATCATCTCCCAGTGTCCTGTTGCAGAATCTTTTCCTCTTGATAATGGATATAGTTTCCCAGCATAACTGAATTCCGCCTTAGTGTCAACTCCACACGCATTTAAAAAACCGACTTTTGTTAAATGCGGTAAATTCAATCCATTGTTGGCATTCCAAACATTCTTGATTGTATTACCGGGTTCTATATCGCCATATTCTAAATAATCGGGGGTAAATCCTGCCCCACAACCATCTAAAACTAGCAGTAGAGCTCTTCCTGAAGTCATTGTTTATAATATATTTTTGGAAGTTTTCTTGAATTAATTAGAAGAAGAAAGAAATTGGCGCCCCCGGCAGGAGTCGAACCTGCGGCCAACAGCTTAGAAGGCTGCTGCTCTATCCTCTGAGCTACAGGGGCGTACTTATATTAATAATTCTACCTAATTTTTAAATTTTAAATGAAACAGAAAGCGTTCTTGTCCGTTTTTTAATAATTTTTCATAGATTGTATTCTATTCTTAATTTTTTTAATATCTAGGATAAGTTTCTTGGACTCTTTTTGAACATATAATCTAATATCGTTTAATAAATCAATCCCTAATGAAATCTGTGAAATGGTTTCTGGGGGTATCTCTGATAATTTATCATTTAACTTAATCTTGTGATAATTCTTTAAAATATCATCTAAAATCTCTTCATTTTCAATAAGATTTTCACATAGAAAGTGAAAATCTTTCTGAACAAGATCTTTCTTGACTGTTTTTTGCTTGAACAGTGATAAGGTTGTCCACAAAGACATCACACTATGTTCTAAATTTTTAATTTCACGCATTTATTTTGTCTTTATTGTCTTTAACATCTGATTTTTTTTGTTTTTTTTCAACATCGTACCAAGCGCCTCTAAGATCAGCTATGATTTTTCTACATTTCAGGGCTAATTCCACATCATCTTCTAAGTTTGATTTAACAAGACTATCGTAAATAAAAACATATATATTTTTAAGATTACTGGCTATTTCACCACCAGCCTCTTCATTAAGACTTGATATCAGCTCAACTATAATCTTTTGAGCCTTTTGAAAATTTTCATTTTGCTCATAATATTTTTTAGATTTCATGGCTTTAATTCCAAGATCTAAAAATCTTAGAGACCCATCATAAAGCATTACAATTAACTGTAGAGGAGTAGCGCTCATCACCGCATTTTTTCTATATTCATCAACATAATTATTTTGAGACAAATTATTCACCAGCCTTATATATATAATAGTATTTTAGGTGCAATGAATTATACTTTATAGTTAAATTTATACATTTTACTTGTCATGTTAAATATAATATAATATTTTCTTTATTCTCGATAAATCATTTTAAAAACCTAACCTATTGCTGAGAACTGGCAAGTATATTAATGTTGCATTGCAGTTTTTTGATATTCTGCAATCTAGAGGTGATATATGCATAATTATTTTAAAAAATCAATTTTTATTTTACTAGCTTTCATTACATCGATTCATATTCAGGCTAATCAAGAAATTGAAAAAGATCAGTGGTGCTTTAAATGTTCATTGAGAATGGTCGTAAAGCAATCTTCATCAGGTTGTTTTGGCATCTCTGTACCAAGTTGGCTTCAAGAGTTCGATCAATCAGTAATGCTAGAATTTAATGACATTACCATTCACGAAGATTCCGCAGAAAACAAAAGCTTTGAAATAGTCAATAACATTGAATTTGAACTCTCTGAATCTTCAACACACGGTTTTGGCATGCGACTTCCAATCCTTATGAAATTTGATGGAAAAGATATACATTTATCATCTAGAAGAATCAAAGGACTAACATTAGGTTCTGATAACTTTAATTTAAAGTTAGATAGAGTCGTTATTCATCCTGGAGAAAAAATTAACGATCACTATTATGCTTCTAAAACGATGAATCGAGATCAAGATGCAAATATAGTACTTGGAAGAGCCTTAGCAAAATGTCTTTTCGTTAGATGGAATATTGGTCAAGGTGGAATAGAAATATCCGATTGGTCAATGGAAAAACAGTCTTAAGTATTTTAAAATCAAGTTTTCAACTTATCTCTTGTAATTTACGTCTAAATATTATCAGTGTGTTTCATTCAATCAGTTATAATATATATATACTTGGTTGAATGAAACAAGTTTAGGATAGTTTTTGGAAAAGAGTAATAATCACATACATATATATATCAAGTTTATTTCAAGCTTATTAGCTGTATGCATATCGCATGCTGAATTCACTGGTGTTTGCTCATTCTCAAATTATTTCCTAATCCATCATGAATCTAATAAACAAATCAGCAATCATCCTCTAAGCCATAAATTATCTAAAAAATATAAAATAACACACCGTATACATAGAAAAAATCTATCTTCTAGAAAAATTGATCATCTAAAAATTCAGCCTTGTTTTTTCACTAAACTTAACATCAGAAGTATTAAACTACTAACAACAAAAGATAACCCACTCCGAGCAGGACCCTACCACCTGAATTTCATATAAACTTTACTTACGATATTTATAAAAAAGAGTGCATTCGTTAAAGATAAATATTAACGAATCGGTTATTAAAATATAATTACAGGAACTGTTATGGTAGGATTTTTAAGAAGAATTTTTGATAAAAGTGATAGAGAAATAAAAGCTATTATGCCAATCGTTAAACAAATTAACGATTTCGAACCCGAAATAAATTCATTATCTGATGAAGAATTAAGTAATAAAACGTACTATTTTCGTGATTTACTTCAAAATGGTAAAACACTTGATGATATATTACCAGAAGCGTTTGCAGTAGTCAGAGAAGCTACGTGGAGAACGTTGAGAATGCGTCAATTCGACGTACAGTTAATAGGAGGTATTGTTCTTCACCATGGAAAGATTTCAGAAATGAAAACTGGAGAAGGAAAAACCCTCGTAGCTGTAGCACCTATGTATCTCAATGCCTTATCTGGAAAAGGAACACATCTTGTAACCGTAAATGACTACTTAGCCAGAAGAGATGCTGTTTGGATGGGACCTGTATATGATTTCTTAAAACTAAGCTTAGGAATTATTCAAGGACAATCCTCAGATTCTGATGAAATAGGAGGAAATTACAAATATCATCCTGGAGCTGAAAATGAAGATCCTAGATATACCAATTTAGTCAGTTGTAGTAGAAGAGAAGCATATGCATGTGATATAACCTATGGAACCAATCATGAATTTGGATTTGACTATCTCCGTGACAATATGGCTTTTGAACCCACTCAACTTTCAATGAGAGAATTAAACTTTGCTATTATCGACGAAGTAGACTCTATTCTTATTGATGAAGCAAGAACACCTCATATTATCAGTGGCCCATCTAGTGACGATGTTAGTATCTACAACATGGTTAATCAAGTCACTAAAAATTTAAAACTAGATGTCCACTATACTGTAGAAAAGAAAAATCATACAGCTAGTTTAACTGAGGAGGGTATGGACTTTGTTGAAAGCTCCTTACACATAGATAATATTGCTAGCAATCCAAAACTATTCCACCATGTTAACGCAAGTGTTAAAGCTTATGCCTTGTTTGATAAAGACATTGATTATGTCGTTAGAAATAGAGAAGTCGTTATCGTTGATGAAAACACTGGTCGGTTGATGTTTGGAAGAAGATATTCAGATGGACTTCATCAAGCTCTCGAAGCAAAAGAAGGAGTTCCTGTCCAAAGAGAAAGTCAAACAGTAGCAGTTATTACTTTCCAAAATTTATTTAGACTCTATCATAAACTCTCAGGAATGACAGGTACAGGGAAAACAGAAGAAGACGAGTTTAGAAAAATTTATGGGCTTGAAGTTGTCACCATTCCTACGAACAAAAGCATGGTACGTAAAGATGAAGATGATATAATCTTCAAAACTATCGATGGAAAGTTTCGTGGAATCGTAAGAGAAATACTCCAGGCTCATATACGCCAACAACCTGTACTGGTGGGAACAAGATCCATAGAAATGACCGAGAATGTATCTAAACGATTAACATCGCATATGATCCAGCTTTTAATCCTATGTGACAGACTCTATGACGAAAAAGAAAACGGAAAAAATCTAAAAAAAGATGAAAAAAAAGCCGCTGATCAAATGATCAATCAAAACCTATCTCAATTATCAGTGCAAGCCTTGCAACCACATCTCTCTGCAGCAAAAATTCCATGTGATCCACTAGATGAAGATAATCTACAATGGTTTATTAAAACCTACCAACTCACACAGGATCATAAGGATCAGTTACGAGAAACATTGCAATATGGTATCCCACATAATATTTTAAATGCTAAATATCATGAGCAGGAAGCAGTTATTATTGCAGAAGCTGGAAGGAAAGGTGCTGTTACTATTGCAACGAATATGGCAGGTCGAGGGGTCGATATTCTATTAGGTGGTAGGATTGCTGATACAAATGTTTTAAAATCCATTGATGAAGAAGAGTTTATACATAAAGATATGGCTCAAAAATATTCTGGAACATTCCAACATTATAGACGTGGTGGTAAGGAAAGAGCAGCCCCTCCATTGCCTCTAACCGATCAAGAACAGAGCAGTTTAGCTGAAAAGGTCAGAAAACTTGGAGGGCTCTATATTATCGGAACTGAAAGACATGAAAGTAGAAGGATAGACAATCAGCTTAGAGGAAGAGCTGGCAGACAAGGTGATCCAGGAGTAAGCCGCTTCTTTGTATCATTAGAGGATCATTTATGGAAAATGTTTAATCCTAAAATGATGGAAAATCCATTACTTAAAAGCTGGCCAAATACAGAAGAAGTACAAGCTAAATTCTTATCAAAAATGATTAAGAAAACTCAAGAAAGAATAGAAAATCATTTTTTTGAGTCTAGAAAACATACTCTTGAGTATGATGATGTCCTGAACTCTCAAAGAGAACATATTTATTCTATGCGTAGGGAAGTCCTCCTTAGAAAAAGAGATGTCACTCATGATTTAAAACAAAGCATCGCTGATGTAATATCAGAGATAGCAGAGGATCATTTCATTCCTACTGACAACGGTAACTATACGATTGACTTAAAACAGTTTTATGAGCAAATCAATCATTTCTTACCTCTGATCGATATTCTATCTTTATCAGATATTAAAGAAAAAAATCATGACTTATCTGATATCAAAGGAATTGTTGAATTATGTATCGATCATGCTCATAATTTGTACGACAAGATTAGTTCAGAATTAGGTGTTGATGAAACTAAAAATCTTGAATATAGAATTTATCTACAAATGATTAATGATAAATGGATGGAGCATCTTCAAGTCATTGAATACATAAGAGAAGGGATAGGGTTAAGAGGTTATGGTCAGATGGATCCATTGGTTGCCTATAAGAGAGAAACATTTGAGCTGTTTAACTCTACTTTAAAACAAATAAGAGATTCAGCCGTCAAATTATTCTTTAGAGTTGCTTTTAATAAATTAAACCAACAACAAGAAAATCAAAAGGTACTATCGATTGAAGATATACAATTAAAACGAGCTGCTGCCGAGGCAGGGTTATTAGAATCCTCCTCAGACAGTAGTAGCTGGCCTGAACATGTTGATCCCAAAACAGTGAGCCGAAATGAGATGTGCCCATGTGGAAGTGGTAAAAAATTCAAATCTTGCCATTATTCATTACTAAAGTAAACACATTATCTCCTACAGTTATCTTTAATCTTATAAAGATAACTGTAGGAGATAATTATATCTAAAAATTAGATTTTGTAATAGTTATTGGAAGCAACCTTTTCTTTGCAATTTCAATAATTTCTTGAGCTGATTGGTTTTCATGTTTAATTGAACTCATACATATCTGAATGTTTTTCAAAGGCATAGATGTTTCTCCACACCATTTCTGAAGTAGTTTTTCCAGGTTATCAATAAACCTTATACTATCTAATCCTTGTGTAGGACTAACAATGAGATATCCTGAATGTTCCCATCGTGAGAAAGTATCAATTTTCCGAATAAAAGATTTCAGCACATCAGACAACTCAAGCAGCAAATCCAATAAAGTATCTGCACCATATATCTGCTCATACTCCTTATATCCCGAAATATATATCATCGTTAATGATAATTCATTTGTAGAGCTTAAAGAACGATGTATTTCTTCTTCTAATCTTGAAATAAGATACTTTTTCTCTGGTATGTGCAAATACTGTTGTAATTTTTCTTTATTTGTTGCTCTCGGAAAATGTTGTGAAACATCTATTTGATCTGAATGAGACATTATTTTCTTTAGCTTACTTAATGATTGTCTCAATATATAGGATACATAATTGCAAGAAATATTTAACTGATTTGCTATTTCTATCTGAGTTAAACTCTCAAAATGAAACATGACTAAAACTGTTTTTTCTAAATCTCTAAGTTGATTTATAGATTTTTCTAATAACAACTTATCTTCTATACTTGCATTAACAAATTTTAGTGTACTTGGATCTACATGATCTACTTCATTTGAATTTTCTTCATCAGTAATCGATGCAAAATTTAAAGAAACCATTTTCAATGCATCTTGTCTACTTAAGATATCTGAGACAATACTTTCTTGTATACCTAATTTATTAGCTATTTCGTATTTTTCCGGTGGTCTTCCGAGTTCTGCCTGTAAAGTTACCCCTGAACGATTAATCTTGTGCCTTAACTCCTGGAGCCAGGCGGGATGTCTTATAATTAAAGCTCTATCTCTAAGATAATGCTTTATTTCTCCTACAATTAAGTGAGTAGCATATGTTTGAAATCGAACTCCAGACTTATAATCAAATCTTCTTAATGCATTTAATAAACCGATATATCCAACTTGTATTAGATCATCAACTGGTTCAATCTTGCTATATTTCCTAGCTACTTGCTCTACGATAGTAGAACAATTGTGAATGATCTGCTGTTTCATTTCGTCATTTGGTGATAAATAATATTTTTTCACCAAATACTCTAATGAATTTTTTGTAATCGACTCAGACATATAAATAGCTCGTTAATATAAAATTTCAAATAAAATTACTTAATACATTTTTAATCATCGGCACTGAAAGACAAAAACTCTTCTATTAAAAGAAAAATTATTAAATTAATTAGTTATATTTTTTGAAAATATGGAAAAAGAATTTTGAAGCTATTATAGGACTATATAAAACAAATTATTATAAGAAATAGATAATTTTGGCGGAGAGAGTGGGATTCGAACCCACGGAAGCTTTGACACTTCACCACATTTCGAGTGCGGCGCACTAGACCAACTATGCGATCTCTCCTTTGCTTATAACCTATAAACGTTATACTATTATATTCATTTATATAATGTTAACATTCATTAGTATATCATCTCTACTTCATAGTATATATACTATTTATCTGAAGAAAATTTTCTGTTGACAATATTTAACTTACTTACTTTATGTAGAAGAACCTCTTTTAAAGCAAAATACTTCTCTGAATTTATATTAAAATCTCTATCATTAATATAAAAAAAATCTTGATCGTTTTTTATGGTTGATTTTGATGATCTGTACCTTTCTTTCATATTTGCTCCGAAATCACTTTCCAATTTCTTCCATGATTTTTAGAATTCCACAATATCTGTTTATTGTTTTTATTCATATGTAATAAAACTATCCCGTATGGATTATATTGACTCCACAACAGTTCAAAATGTTGACCTATCGTTTCTGGTTCAAAATTATATTTCAGGTACTCAACACCTATATCTTTGATACTACGACTATGGAGTTTTATCATCTTCTGATCGATTTCTATTTCTGATCGATCTTTCAGATAAGCTATTTTAACCATGAATATATTCTCATCCGGCAATTTACAATATTTCACTATTTCATTATTTTTCATGCCTTTATATATATTGAGTGTTTTATTGAGGACTTTTCTAAACTCATATAGTTCATATTCATACGAATTCTGTATGCCTAATAAGTGATAACATCCTATTGAGTGAAGTACATCTAGCTGGAGAGGCTCTTTTTCCAACAAAGAATAGAGTAGATGACTACTATTTTTAGTTCTAATATAACATGATAATTGTTCATTTTGAGAAATAACTGATAGTTTAGCAAGTCCATACCAATCTACAGTTTTTTTCAAAGAAAGCTTTGGAACTACCTTGAACTGTAATAACAATATCGAATAACAACATTCATGATATCTTTGCAATGAACCGTTTTGTATGATTTCTATACAGCTTTCTATTGATAAATTTTTCGGAACATGATGAATACACCAGTTTTTTGAAAAAGTTAACTGCTCTAAGTTTTTCAGTGAATATTTATTATCTGAATTCTGAATAATAAATACTCCTTTAGTGGAGTCATCATGAAGAGTTATACCGTAGATGTTATTTTCATAATCTGGACAAGACGCTATTGAAGGAATTCTTTTCGACTCCGGCAGTACATAAATATTTGCTTTTTCATCTAAATACCAATGATATTTACCCACTGAAGCAACGACATCTTGGTTACCATCCAACATAGAACATTGATCGTATATACTACTAGGAAAATTAAGCAATGAACATAAGTCTGGACTTGTAATTAGGTTTTCTTTGCATAATCTATATATCACTCCATTTTCAAATAAAATCAAATACTGTGAAGCTTCTCCGCGGAGAACAAACTCAGGTCTTCTTGTTTCAACCCAAGGAATGTCAATAGAAAAAGGTAATAATTTTTTTAGTTTAATGTTAAACTCTATACTTTTAATACGATTCTTTTCATCTACATTAAATAATCTCTTCTTGAGTTGATTAGAATCCTGAGATATTGCTTTCATAATATAGACCATATCTATCTCAGATTTTTTTTGTAAATCGATATTTATACTCTTTAGATTATTATTTTTATCAACAAAACTAATTTCGTTTTCTATTCCATTAGAAAAGAGTACTTTTACATTAATATCAGAAATAATATCTGATTGATAAGAAATATTTATATTTCGAAATATTTCTATAATCTCATCATATCCACTATCTTTAACGACATTATATGCAATAGAAAAGTCTTTTCTTACTGGTTTTATTTCTATTTTTCCATCAATATATATATCTCCATAATTTATGTTCCAGCAATTTCGATTCTTAAGAATATATTTTTCTTTAAATATATATTCTGTGTGGTTCTTTTTTTGATGCCCCCACCAAAAAGTGTTCTTACGTTTATATCCGGCGTAAATTTTACTCTTTAATCTTTTATCAGCAGGAACACTCGAGTGAACCAAACATGTTGACTCATTATTATGCTTAGAATCCGTATTCATAACCGGAAAATATAACACGTTAGAATCTAGATTATTATTTTCATCTGAGGAATAGAAGAATGACCAGAATGGATTGACAACCGTATTAAAATATAAAAAATGATCATTGATATGATCTAATGAGGGAGATCCTAAGCGTGAATATTTTTCTCTTGTATCAGAATCTATTACTGGAAACTTTTTATCATTATATGCTGCTTTATACCATTTTTCATTTTTCAATACATAATCTACGCTCTCTTGAACATCTTTCGAATGCTCTGGTTTATCAAAAGAAATTTTTTCAAAAGAAAAAAAACCTTCTTTTTCAACATTCCATATCACATCATTCAACTCCCAACTATGGTGTTGAATACTCACAGGTGCAAATGATACGGCTCTCAAAGGGTGTTCTATTTCATCTTCTTTTTCACCCACCATCTTTGTTTGCTGATCTATATCAGAATGAATTTCTTGCAACATTGTGTCATGTTTAGTATCATCATCAAGGTATTTTTCCCAAACTGAACTTCTAAAAAAATATTTTCCCACACTGTTCATTGAAGAAGAATAAAAAGTTCCAGGAATAAAATCTCTTTCAATAATGACTCCGTATTTTGAATTGTTTTTTAGAATATTCTTCTTAGTTTCCGGCAATAATACGACGCTTTTTTTTAACTTAGAAAATTTTTTATAAATATTCTTTTTTTGAACAATAATAGGATCTATACTTTTTTTACCATTAGGATCTTGATCAAACACATCTCGAATAGGATCAGATATGTGACATGAAGATAGATAATGAGACTCTATTTGTGTACGATAAATAGAATCAGAAAAGATTTCAACATCTGGCAATAATTGCATCGATGGACTATGCCATACATTATCTATCTTATATCTCCATCCCCCTTCACATGTAGAAGCTATTTGAATATCATGTTCTCTATCTATTCCTGGCCTGATAACAATTTCATCTGTTGACCCACTTTCGATAGAAAGTTCAGGAGGAATACCTAATAATGGTAGGGAAGAGGGAGATAGGAGATGATTGATAAAAGTTAATTTTTCAGTATGAAAAGCAAGTTGCTGATTAATATACCAATCCAATGTATCAATATGAACTTCCCAACTTGAATTTTCGTTTAAATAGATATTGACGCCACCAAACATAATCCTGGAGTCCATATCCTTGCAAAAAGACGTATCTTCTATTTTTTTGTATACATCATTATGACCGATCTGTAATTCATAAAAAGAATAAGTTTGATCTTTGTTATCCTCCCTGAATCTCATTTCTAGGCTCATATATACTCCGGTAGATACATTATAAGAATCTATTGCGTATTCTGTTTTTAACCTAGCAGTATTTCTACATTCAATGTTATTCATCAGTTGATCTACTTGTGATTTCATAGACAAATGATATTCGATACAATCTATATGCTTATACAGTTGAAGGGAAGACATTTTTAAAAATTCAAATAATATTTTTAGTTCAAAAGATTATAGTGATGCTATTTGCTTACAGCTAATATCATAAAAAGGCAATTCATCTTTATTGTAAAAGATTCTAATAAAATTGATAATACACAATTCATCTTGGACAAGCACGATATCTCCTGGCATAAGGATTCTATCTGGATGTATATCGTTCTGAGCATCTAACGTTGTAAATGAAAATTCTATCTGTGAGTAACAATACTTATCACGATAAAAATCAGCCAACACTTTGATATCTTTATCATCACGTAAAGCAGATTCAAAAATTGGATAAGTTGCAAATCTTCTTAACGTTGCTTTTTTTCTATCCGGTCGTTCATTTAAAATATAACTAAACCGAGAACTGTTCTTGTCTTGAATACTTCCAATCAATCCATATATACAAATCTGTGATGATCGAGGAGCTTTTTCAGTTTTTTTAAGCCTTCCTATCGTTCTCTTTATATGGCCAGAAATCGGAACATTTGAAGGTGGAACTCCTGAATAAAATTTCCCAAACACACTCGATTTTTCAGGTTTTACAAATTTCTTTAAAACCCATTTTCCATTTTCTCCTAGTTCTGGTTGAAACACTACCATACCTGACAAATGATCTCGTGAAATTTTTTTGATATATTTACATATATCAAGATGAGGATTCATGATAAGTTGTTTTTCAGACTCAACGCTTAACCGATTTTCCGAGTCAGCAATATCGATTTCCGATTCTGAAAACCCACACCAGAGAAGCAAATATTTAATCATATCCGTCACCTTAAAAGAGGTCATTCTCCTATTCTCATCAAGAGTACTTCTATCATAACACCAGTTGAATTTGACTGGAATAAACTGTTCTCTTAATCTTTGATGCATATCATTTGCATAAATAGTATATTTTATTAATTCATTGCTTATATACTCTCTCTGTATTTCGCTAACATACCCTCTAAAAATTTGCAAGCTACTTCCATCATCATAAACTTGTTCAATGGATATTGGATACGAAGAAAAAGATTGATCGTTCGATGATTTCATTAACCCTTGAACAATTGCTGCTCTTGAAATATTTTCCTCATTCTCAAATATATTTACTTCACGTACTTGTTCGAGCAGAAGCACTTCATTGTTTTTTGTTTCAACTACACCTTCTCTAGAAATTTTAATGGATTCAACTACAGGATAGTCACTACGATTTCTATCAATTCTTAATGTTGCTACATATTTTCCTAAGCATTTCTGTACAGGATATCGAGCATACCCATCACCGACATCAAGGGGCTCTAATAAAATTTCTTTACCACTATCTTCTTCAAAACTGATTTCAGAGGATATCCTTCCATTTTCAAGATTTCTGCCGTACCATTCTAATACGATCGGTGTATCGGTAGTTGGTATAAACGGCAAAACAACACCCGATTCTTTAAAACTTCCCAAATCTTCTAAAGTTACAATACCTGCATAAAAAATAGGTGTATATTTTTTATTGACATCAACTCTAAGATGCTCGGTATGACTAAATATCTCCTCTTGACCCGAATCATCATATATATCATATGTAAATATCGAATCGTTTTGACAAACACTCGACTCATGATCACTTGTATGAAGCTCATACTTAAAAACAAAATGACCTACTTTATTTGAATTTTTAATGATATTTTTCTTAAAATAAATTCGAAGATGATGATAATCTAAATTCCCGCTATATTTAGGAATCTTAAAACTATATCGTTTTTCCCATTTTTTATTTTGTTCATCATCACTACAAGTAAGTTCATAGATAGTAATGATTCCTTTAGTACTCACACTCAGTTTAAAAACTCCCTCTCCTAATACATTTTCATAGATTCTCTTAGGACCAGGTATGAGTAAGCACAAATACTCTTTTATATCAGCAAACGGACTTACTGGAAAAAACCATTTTAATTCAAAACAAGAATCAAAACTGTATCTCTTCTTAGAAATCATGGATCTTATATATATATCATGTTCACCGGATTTTTTCAGGTATGGAACTTTTTCAACATCTTCTCGAAAATCACCTTCTGCTTCTTGATCCTCCTCTCCGAGATATTGAAAGAACAACTTATCACTTTTTCCTTCTTCTAAAGAGTAATCGACACTCTTAACATCTTTCTGAAGGTTAAAAGATTCAAGAATATTTGAAATATTTTTATCTTCAACAGCTTTTAAAGTAATCCCATAGTGAGGAATGATATGCATTGTGGGACTTATTTCTTCTATATTAATTTCTTCGAAATTTTTTTCCATACAATAAGCAGGTTCAATTAGAACCTGCTCTGGCTTGTTAATCAATACACGAGTTTTCATTTATTTAAAAAATCAAGAAAAATGGTATACAACATCACCCGTTAACTGTAAGGTTAATTTACAAATCGATTGATGACATGCAATATTTTCTTCGTACTTTAATACATACCCAGCTGCTTGCCAACAAGAACCTGATCTGTCAACGCGAATATGTAATAAACTTTTACATTGACTTATACGAGTTAAATCATTTCGGTTTGAATCTTGTAAAATACCGATAATCTCTATTTTTGATTCTCTTTCAATAGGATAATATTCTGCATACACAGATTCAATGCTTGATATATTCTCCAAGTTATTCGAAGATAATAATTTCAGTTCTTTCACAACTGAAGTCACATCCAGTTCATCTGTATCACTAAAAACAGGTACATTATCCCCGCAAGAACGTATTTTAACTGAAAAATTATTTTTTCTGGGCACATACCAGTCATGTTTAATCATTTTCATCTTTTATTGATAACTAACTACTAAAGAAAATTCTAGATACCCTGAAATCATCTGAACATTATTTTTCACAAAAAATTTATTCAATTTACTATCGACAGATATATTTACAACAGGAATGTCTTTTATAAAAAAATATTCATATTTTTGCTTTATCAGTTCCGATCTCAAAATATCCAACTGATTTCTCAGAATATGAGAATCCTCATGATGTTTATGATTTCGAATTAGATGAATCAGATGTAATTTCAATTCCATTTCAACCGTATCATATATCAGGCATCCATCTTTATTTTTTTTTTCTTTCTCATACTCCAAGAAGAAATAAGTGTTCTTATCACTTGTTCGGTTTGATAAATCTATAGTCTCTAGAATATTATTCCAATCTAACCCTTTTCTTCCGTTGCAGTAATCCAAACCATTTTTAAATTGAGAGTGATCTTCAATAGACTTATATAAAGGTTCAAAAATATATTTATCTACATTCATAACAAAGGACCTAACTTGTCCTTATTAACAAGTTCTGATTTTAATTTTTGCATGTGAGAGTCCTCTCTATATTTACTAGAGATAAAGTATACAGCATCGATAACTTCCCAAATTTGCTGATCTGAGTTCTCTGAAGAATCATTTGCTACTAATTTGATATAATCACCTACATCAATTTTCTTTTCAGTATTTACTAGCCATTCTCTAAAGCATCTGCGATACAATCCATATCCACTGGTTCCGATATTATATTTAGGTTCACTATATGTACACATCCATTTTTCTTCGCCCCAATTCTTTTGATTCTTTTTCTTCGTTAAACATGTATATGTTAACAATCTAAATAAACGGTGATTTTTCATTCTTTAAAATTGATAAGTGACTCGTTTATATCTTTCAACAAGTAATCGATAATCTTCTTTCCACTGTTCTAAAAGTTCTGTATAATACTTTAGACCAAATGTTTCCGTCACTCCAAATTGAGTCCAACTTTTTAATCCTTTTGAAATTTTATGAAGCTGAATTCTTAAAAGTTCTACTGAGCATTTTTTAAGCATCCCCATCCAGACATCTTCAGGAAGACTTAAAGCATAACCCCAAATTCCACAAATAGATATCCTCTTTTTTCTATACAGAATATTTTTCTGAATTTGAATCCACTCATAAGGTTTATTGCTTTCTATATTTTTTTCTGGATAAAGCATCCAATATTTATCATCTTTATACATAACTCCATCATCATCGATGAGATATTTTATTTCTAATAGCCCGGTATGAAATTCAATGATAGAGTCATAATGATCATTTTTTTCACTTACTTGAAACCTATAGGTTGTTTCTTTATTGTTTGATAAAAAGGATTTCCATCCTGTAATCTGTTCAAACTCTCGAATTAACCCATTAAGAAAAATGGAAACAGGATACTTATCAGGCACTTCAATTCCGCAAGATTGACAATATTCAGCAACTTCCTCTTTGGAAGGATATTTCAAATACTCCATATACTCCTTAGTAAATTATTCTTTTTCCTTATCAGAATTCGTTTCTATTTTAGCTTGAAATGGAATGTTCAACTCCGCACCATTCATAAATTTCAGATAGAAGGATGAATGTAAGAACGATATAGAGAAAGATTCGATTTTCTTTACATCTTCATTCTGAAGAACATAAACAACCTCACTAGCTAGTTTCCAAATTTCTTTTTGAGTTTTAGGTACTAAGAACCCAATAAATTTGCAAAGGTATGATTTAAACATAAAGACTTTCTTTTTAATTTTTCCTAACATATTCTTTCCTTTTTCAATTAAGTCATCCTTACTTACTCACATTCTTAGAAGCATCCACTTCTTTGTTTTCGATATTGGCTCTACCTACTTTTATCTTCCAAGGCTCTACTACCTTTCCTCCAAACCGTACTCTTCCAACTACAACCAATCTATTTTTCAATGCTTCAACCTCTCTTAAAACTTGAATAGAAATTCCAGACCGTTGCACAAGATAGTATCCAGATAGATCCCCAAAGATCATACTCATTTTATTTTTATCATGAGCAGGCATATGATTACTAAAATGAACAGGATGCCCAAAAAGTTTTCTTTGATAGTAGCTCTTTTCTAATCCTGAATCTCCAAAACCTTCTCCCCATAAACTTCTACCTATCCCATCTTTCAGTAATGAAAGTTGATATCCTGTAAGATTATAATTCATGATCCACTTAGATTTATGAAGATACTGTTCTGGGATAGAGAAGGCAAGTTGGGATAATTTTTCAGCTGAAATTTTATTCTGTTCGTTTAAATTCATTATGGAAGGCCCACCAGTTTTCCCTGCGGCAGTTAAAATTCCTTCTGGTTGACCAGAACCCGTACCAGCTAAAATCGATGATTCATATAACATATGAATGGATTCTCGAAATTTATCCACACACCACTTTTGAATAGGAAATGAAGCATCTTCTACCATATCATTTGTAATTCTTAATGATAACATGGCAGTATGTACGGGAATATTTACCTGTTGAAATTTCGAATGTTTCACTTCATGCGATAAATCATTCTCAATATTTTCACCCGTCCATGTAGCTCTCATACCATTTGTGTAAGTATCATCTGCGTAGTAATCCACACGTGGTATTAATAAATTATCACGTGATGTCTGGATATTTGTAACAAGATTCATCAATCCTGCATCAGAAGGATCTTTTTCTACTATTTTTCCTAACATATCAGCAGGTACGAGATAACCTCCTTCTGCATCCTGACCTACTTGCAGTGATTTATATTCTGTTTTTGATAACCCCCATTCTCCTTTACGTATGTAGTTTCTGAATGCAGATTTGTACTCATTAGAAGAGATTTCACTGTACGTTTTCCACCTTAAGACACCTTCACCCTCTTCATTGTACGACCCATTACCATTCAATATAGTTTCTCCTGTTTTTTGTGCAATAGCTGCAATCGGCATCGTGTCATTAGGTTCATATAGATATTTTTTATGAACTTCTAGATTTTTTTCAGAATGGTGAAAGAACTCTATTTTATCTTTTAGGTTTTTCAGTTCAACATTAATTTCTTCTGCTTTCCTCATATCCTCAGTACTCAGTTCATTATCCTTTGAAAGGATAGATTCTAATTCTGAAGTTTTTTTTTCATACTGTTCTAAAAAATGGTTTTTTTGCTTATTCATAATTAATTTTTTCTTTTGTAGTTAAATCAATGTATTTAATTCGATGCCATCAAGATGAAACTATTTTTTTGAACATTTTTCAATTTCACTTGATTCACTTATTACCAAATACGGAATAGGGTATGAGTTACTAGATAAATACCTAGGACTCTTTAAGATAATCTATAAATTTCATTTCTCGATTTATAAGCTTGTAACAAACATCGATACTTAAAAATTTTATTTTTCTGTTGAGATGCCTCTATTGAGAAACCATCTTTAATAGATATGGTTTCAGTATTTCGGTTAGCTCCCATGAATACAGGAGACCATTCCATCCAGTCGACTTGATATATCTCTCGACTATTACCTTTATTTTTAAAATCTATAATACGAAATCCAATACTATATTCTGTTAAAATCCCTGCTTTAATGTCACTAAACGTATCTCTTCCTCTTTGAGTATCAAGATTAAATTTTGCAATAACATGCAAGCCAACATCATCTTCCCATGCATCCACTGTTTTAGCTACAGGTAATTTAACATCGTGCTGATATAAACCAGGAGGAAATTTCTTATTTTTCTTACACCTGTGAATACTCTCTTTAAAAGCACCGGGCATGATAATATCACCATGGCTATCTTTTTCAGAAAAGGTAGATACTAGTGCATGTAAATATCCTTCATTGTCATGCCTACTCAATCCGTTATAATTTTTATGTACTATTTCTGTCATTGTTTATTCTTACTCACTTCTATATATCCCAAAATATCTTATTCAAATCTAAGATCTTTCTGAAATGTTTTCAAAGTAGAAATGGCTATACCAAGCGAATCAATCATATCGTCATGTTTTCCCTTAGGAAAAGCTTCACACTCTTTTAATAACTCTTCGTGCCAACCACTTCCATCATCAACTAGATGAATTTTTCCCATTTCACAAAACGGTAGCCATTCAGAAGCTCGTGTTATTTTATCTTTATGAGCAGAGATTCCAATCAATGGAATTCCAGCTAATTGAGGATTTCTCTGCAAATCTTGTATGGCTGCAGCTTGAAAAGCGACCTTTTCTATTCCTATTCTATCAACGGAATTTTTAATCGCATGTTCCACAATAAGTTTTCTTGTGTCTGGCCATTCGAACCTTCCTCTCAAAGGAGGTAATACCCAATACTCTCCAGATTCCGTAAATCCAATAGGTGTTCCAACTGTAAAATCAGCATTTGTTTTAACAGAAACAGCCAAATCCACTCCTATCACTTTATAGAGAAAATCAGGAATTTCTTGTTCTGATCGTATTTTAAACCAATCTTTTCGGATTAAACCTCCACCAAAAGGAATAGGATTCCCTTGATACAAAGACTCCCAAGCATATGTTCCGATTGATGATTTTATTTTATAGAGTTCTTCTAATGAAAACTTCTCTTTCCAAAGAGGATTATTCTGACTATCCAGTGCAGGTAAATGTAAAAGATGCCACTTTTCACCACCTATTTTTTCTTGCTTGAGTAGCCATCCAACTAAATCATCCTCATGCCATCTTGTTTGACAAATAATAATTTTTCCATTTTTTTCGAGCCTTGTTCTTAAATCGTGGCAGTACCAATCTTTGATATTTTGTCGATATGTTTCAGAATTAGCTTCTGCTGCACCTTTAACAGGATCATCAATAATCGCAATATCTGCACCGAAACCTGTAATAGATCCACCCACTCCCACGCTGATCAATCCTCCTCTAGTGTTTTCGATATCCCAAGATTCAACAGATTTTGAATCTTTTGCTATTTTTACATGATTGAAAATCTCCTGAAAGAGTTTGCTATTCACGATATTTCTTGAAGCGCGACTAAATCTTCTACTAAGGGAGCTAGAATAACTTGCATGTATTATTCTTGTATCTGGAAAATGACCTAGTATCCAAGCAGGGAAGTGTATCGACACAAGCTCACTTTTGCCATGCCTGGGTGGCATAACGATCATTAAACGATCGATGAGTCCGTTTGTAATTTTCTCTAATGTTTTAGTAATAAGAAAATGGTGTTCTGATGGAAGATATAATGGATGATTTTTTCTTGTAAAATCCATTAAGGATATCACAAATTCAACCTCTGTAAATATTTACTTACATAATACTGCATGCTCCACATTTTGTTTTTTTACTCTGATTATAATTTAAATATTTATTTGACATTCCAGCCATTATTTCACAATCTGGTTTATATTTTTTAATCTGTTTTAAACTTTCTATTAACATATTGTTATCATCTATGTATAACTTCTCAAGCGACATAAGACTGCGTGACATGGTTGAAATATCCTGAAAAGATGAACGTCTTAAATCCACCTCTCTCAAGTGAAAATGATAAACACTAGGCCAATTTTTTATTAACATAATCCCGTATAGAGAAAGTTTTTCTAAGCTCGGACAAAACGTTAATAGGTTAGATAAATCTTGAATAGCGTGATTTTTCAAAGTTAAACATTTTAATTTCGGCATATAGTATCTAGGCCAATGATGAATCACGCTCTCAGAAGAAATAGAAAGTTCTTCTAGGTTTGGAAAACAGCTCAAAAGATCGATGAAATTTATCGTACCACACCCATGTGTAACAAGTTTCTTAACATGCTCTAGCACAGGAAGCTTTTGTAATATTGAATTAGAATAAAACACATGAAGCTCTTCTAACTCAGGAAAACAATTAAAATCTAAATGAAAAAACTTATTTCGAACATGATTTAAACATAAATTCCTTACATTTGGAAATACCATATCATGTTCAAATTCGAGCAAACTATCATTTTTAATCGTGATTGACTCAACAGACTGCGCAAACAAACCTGATAAATGATCTTTTTGCAAAAATAAATGCATATTATTAAGTTCTAACGACTTTATTTGCATCTGATCTTGATTTTCCCAAGCTATTTGCCAATCTGTTCTCTGATGTACGTTTAAAACTTTTTCTATATGCATGTCTGTTTTATTTTCAAAAGAGAAGTTATCAAAAGTAGTTTCCCCTCTAATTTTTTCAAAGCATATCTCACCCAAACCGTAACTTAAATAAAAACCACTCGAAACTATAAATACAACAATGCAACCTAACAACCTGTACATTGAATCAATTATATCTCAAATTCACCAAATGTATATATCATATGCCTCTTCATCAGGTAATTTATAGGTAGTATTAACAGGAAAATAAAATGTTAAAAAAACAAATCACTTTTTCACTCGTACTCGCTTTGACAGGACATGTTATTTCTTTTTCGTTAGATCATGACATAGAAATCATTCCATTTCCCGTTGAATCTCATGACAATACCGATAACCACCCTCATCCAAATGATTTAGATAAGGCTCCAGAACTAGACTCTCAAACCTCTCTTTATGGAGATATTCATAAAAAAAAGATTGAAAAAAAACATAAGACTCCTACTAGGGAAGCCTTTTTAACCAATTTAAGCCGACCTACATTTTATATCAATGGTGGAGTCATGGCCATCCAAAAATCCATGAATATTACAGCATCTACAGGATTAAACTGGAATATGGATGTCAACTTCAGTCGTCTTGTTAATTTAAACTGGAATAAAGCATCTAAAAACTATTTAGATTTAAATTCCAAAACAAATACTAAATTTATATTTGGAACTGACATCATGGTTAACAACAAAGTTTCTCTTGTAACTATACCTGTGGGATTTCAGTATAAAAAAGTCCATTTAAGATTAAATCCTGGGATTAAAATACCCATGGCTTCATCTAGTAATTTTTCAATTGATACTCACACTTCAATCGCATTACAACACAGAATCAACAAAATACCTGTCTATCTAGAATTTAAATACTCTGGTCCATTTGTACCATCTTTTGATTATTTTTCTCTAACGGCAGGAGCTCAAGTTAAACTTTAAGTAACCATCCTCTTTAATATCTAACCATTAGAATAAGATATTAAAGAGGGTAATAAACTCCATAATCCTCATTTCTTTTATCCCAACCTAGTGCTATTCTTGCTTCACTTCTATCTATAAGATTGCATTTATATGCATCTATTACGCGATTAAACAGTTTGTCTTGATCTTCTTTTAAGCATTTAATTTCAGATAAATCAAAACTAAAAACCCAATCATCCGTATCGATAAATTCCGACAGTAATTGCTTATCAAGCTGTTTACACAATATTTTTTGCGTAGGAATAATATTCGATTCATATGCTGCTTCACGAGCTTCTTTATAGTTGTTATAAGTAGATTTTTCTAATCCTGATCCTAAACCTAGCACAATAGGAGATATACCAAGAACACTTGCTATTCTTTCTTCAGGAAGTTTCCTAACTTTATCTAGAACAAGCTTTTCGGGAGAGTATCCTAATGTTTCAATTTGTAAAGGAACAGGAGCAACTAAAGGTTCACCTCTTTTGTCTCCTTTAAATTTTCGATTCCATATTTCAGATAATCGTTGCTGGTTTTCTTTACTAAAATGAACCTCATCTTTATTTGGTGAAATGATTACACCCGGTATACCCATATTTTTCAGGATAGATCCTGTAAATATTGCAGCTTCATTGTCTGTACATATTTCTTTGATAACAGTAGATAAAGGCGACATACCCTTATGGATATTCTTTGGATCTATAAAACCTGTTCTAAAATGGACAATATCTTCTTGATAAAGATAAATATCTTTACCACCTATGGAATATTGATAACATTTTTTCATCCCTTTATCTGTTTTCACCATAATCGGTTCTATTAAGAAATGCGGGATATACCAAAGTTCCACCACTCTGCCAGATCTACTTCTTGATTTATACCAGTAGGCGTTACCGTCAGTATTTAGACTTAACAGTGTCGCAGACCATAAAAGAGAATGATCATATTCGTGATTTGGATTTCTAAGTAGATCTAAAACAGCATGTTTTTTCATCATCTCATCATTCAATGAGCCGGCATATTTTTTCAGATAGATATCACTCTCCTGAAATGCTCTTGAAATCCAGCTAATACACGCATAAACAATACTATTTTCCCAGCTAGCACCTTTTAGTTCAAGCGTATCTTCTCTTGTACTTAAATAACTGTAATTTTCTTGCCAGGGATTACCAGATTGAAAAATTCTCAATGCTTGTTTGCATTTATTTAAAAACGATGTCATATTAATTTGTTATATAGGGAAATTCATCCTTTTTCTGTTGTTCATACAAAGCATTTTTTAATTCTATATATGCAGCTGTATTATGTTCAACAACTTGAATTATTTTTTCTTGTAAAACATTAAAACGATCCCACATTTTTCTATATTGTGATAATACAAAATAGAGAAGTACCGAAAATGCTACTCCTATGCCTATTTCTTCACCCAATTTCAAAACGGGATTCTCAATGTAGAACACAAATCGAAAAAATTCACTCATTATGAAACTGGGACCTCACTGTTTTTCCAGTACACTAATTTCAGCCTTTGAGCCAAATTATTGATAATGTGCTCAAACCCAACGGGATCATTTTTCCTAGGCCATGAAATTTGCCGATGAGAAGTAATATATTTTATACTTTGAACTTCTGAACATATTTTTTCAAGTAAAGATTGCAATGAACTCTGCTGCACTTCAGTATATGGATCTTTCCCATTATTTTTGTTAACTAAACTTACCCCTATGCTATATTCATTGACTGAAGCCCCCTCAGGACCATTGCTTTTTCCTGCATGAAAAGCCACAAGTTCATTTTTAACACACTGAATAACTTCTCCACATTTATCTATTAAATAATGATACGAAAAACCTTTTTTACGCAACGTTTCTAAAGCCCCACACAAAGTACTACCTCCAGTAGCATGAAGGACAATAGAAGACGTTTTTTTCTTTCGTATTCTTCCACAAAGTGGCTTATCTAACACTCTCATTCTTTCTCCATAATATATTCAACATCATTTTTCATACAAAAGCCTGCTGTAATAAGATACACGTATGCTTCTAATGCGAAAGCTGAATAGACCTAGGACTCTTCTAAATATCTATCCTGTATCTTTTTGCATAGGAACCCCATCCTTTGACTCAAACACCTTACAGATAAGTTAGGGATCTAAAGAAGATTAAAAGAAGATTATCACTCTAAAAAACATTATTCTTCATCTTACGCTTTCATTCCACATATACTCTTTCGGAGGTTCCAGGTATATTCACAAATTCAGCGCCAATAATCATTTCAATAGAAAAATCTATTTTATATTATGCGGAATCTATTGTTCTTTGAAATAGTCTATGATTTTTTTATATTTCCTAGGACCAATACCAGGAATACTTTTTAAATCCTTCCATGACAGAAAGCCTTTTTGCTCTCGATATTCTAGGATTCTTTGAACCAGCTTTTCACCGATTCCAGACACTTTCATGAATTCAGTTTTCGTAACATGACTTAAATCCATTTTTTTGATATTTTTTATGTTTTTTTCAGAATTAATTGAGGAATCTTTTTTTTCAATCACAGCTCTAGAAACATTAGATCGATTTCTATGACGTAACGAGATACCATCTGTGGATACTTCAATAATATCTCCTTCAAACAATTTTTCAAATAATATCTTTTCATCTATATCTAGACCAGATTGAATTCCACCAGCCACATCGATTGCATCTTCTACATTAGAATCATAGGGAAGAAGATAGCTACCTCTTTTTCCTACAAGACCCTTTACTTGCACTTTAACAGTATTTAATACAGATTGATGATTTTTATTATCATAAGAGGATAGATCTTTATATGTATCATCATACTTTCGATGAAATTTAGAATCATCCTCCAGCTTTTCATCACTCAAATTTTCAGCACATTCACGATAAGCAAGATCTTCATTTTCAGAATTTCGTATGAATGACGATCCTAAAAAACCACACGTAAAAGTTATAAATCCCCAAAAAAGATAGTAGCCTGCTTTTCTGTAACGATAAATATTTCTAACGGTTTTATTAAGCATGGACATCTATAAATTTTAACATTACTTATTCTATATTACAGAAAAAAACCTTCCGAGTGATTTATCTCTTTAAAAAACCACCTCTTTCTACCACTCTATCTATTCATTCTTTCACTTATACATCATCATTAAAAGGCCACTTCGGGAGCATTTTACGTATCGTTTTATCTTTTCTATAACCTAATTCATATTCTGCCTGTAATAATGTATGAATCTCTTTAGTTCCTTCATATATCACAGCACCACGAGAGTTTCTAAAATACCTTTCTACCGGAAATTCATCACAAAAACCATACGCACCATGGATTTCGACTGCATCATTTGCTGCCTGAAATGCATAATTACAATTTTGCCACTTTGCCAAGCTACATTCTCTAGTATGCCTGAGGCCATTATTTTTCATCCACCCAACTTTATAATATAGCAACCTTCCGATATCTCTATGTGCTGCCATATTTGCAATCATCTGTTGGACTAATTGTTTTTTTCCAATTTCTTCACCGCCAACACTTCTAGATCTTACGTATGCATTACAAGCATCTAAGCTTGCAGTAATAATACCTACGGCTCCCGATCCTACCGTATAACGCCCATGATCCAGTGCGCTCATGGCTATTTTAAATCCTTCTCCTTCTTCACCTATTCTATTCTCTACAGGAACGCGAACATTATCAAAAAACAATTGCCCTGTATTCCCAGCTCTTACTCCAAGTTTTCCTTTAATAGGCTGACTTTTAAATCCAGGCATACTTCTCTCAACGATAAAAGCACTCATTCCATGCGCTCTGGAAGTCGCATGAGGATCAGTCACAGCGATAACAAGAAATTGATCTGCAAAATCAGAAAGGCTAATCCAGGTTTTTTCACCATTGAGAATATAGCTATCACCATCTTTTTTAGCATATGTTTTAATATTTACTGCATCTGAACCAGCGTTAGGTTCTGTTAAACCAAAACCACCTATTTTTTCACCTTTTGCCAGCAAGGGAAGCCATCTATTTTTCTGTTCATCGGAACCCCACTGTAATAAAGTTAAGCAGTGCAAACCAGAGTGCACGCTCATAATAACTCTTGCACTTGTGTCAGCTCTCTCTAATTCTTCACAAACAATACCTAAAGAAATATAGTCCGTGTCAGATCCTGAATATTTTCCAGGTAATGACACTCCTAAAAGCCCAGATTTTCCAAGCTTATCTAAAACATCCCGGGTGACAATACAATCTCTATCCCTTTCTCGAAGCCCAGGTACAATTTCTTGCTGTCCAAATTTGTGGGCTGTTTCTCTAATAAGAAGATGTTCTTGTGATTCAGAAAAGTTCATATATACATTATTCCTTGATTGATCAAAAGTGACACATTCTTAATCAAATTTATACATAAATTTTCAAGAACAAACGAAATAAACTTCTTACAATAGTATACTATAACGTATAGATTGATAAATCTATTTTATGTAATAATAAATGTAGAACATATATTATTAACTTATTACAGGAGTCATCATACATGATTACAATATCAGAAAGAGCATCACAAGAATTAAAAGAATTAATGAATTCGCAAGACGCAACTGATTCAGCACTACGCGTATGGGTAGCAGGCGGCGGTTGTTCAGGTTTATCTTATGGAATGGCACTCGATGGAGAAAAAGCAGAATCAGAAGATCAAGTGTTCCAAATAAGTGGACTAAATGTTTATATTGATAACATGAGCCTTCAATACATGGAAGGAGCAGTTATCGATTTCATTGATGATGATATGGGAGGCGGTTTCAAAATTGAAAACCCTAATGCTACCAAAACATGTGGCTGTGGCTCTTCATTCAGCGCAGAAAATGCTCCAGAATCCCAGAATCAAGGTGGATGTTGCGGATCTAGTGGAGGGTGTTGCGGTTAATCCAAACACTCGACTTTTCAATATTAGGGAATCAATCACATGCCATTTATCGTAACAGATAGCTGCAAAGGAGTTAAAGATAGAGCTTGTATGGATGAGTGCCCTGTAAGTTGTATCTATGATTCTGATGAAGAAGACATGGTCTACATCGACCCTGATCAATGCATAGATTGTTCCATGTGCGAACCAGTATGTCCCGTTAACGCGATTTTTTCTGACGCTTTTATTCCTAAAGAGTTAGAAGAGTATATAGAAATCAACAAGAAAAAATCCAAACAAATTCAAAATGAAGGTATCTAGTTTATTAAACTAAACACCTTCATCATTTTTCTCAAGTAATCTTTTCAGGGCTGATGAAGGGAGAAACATCACATGAAACCCTGGGTGAGAATTAAAATCATCAAAGCTAATTTCAGATAAATCACCTGAATGAACAAATTCTTCATACATTTTCTTTAGTGCTTTTTGTGTTGTAGGTTTTTCATAGCTCATATCCACCCATATACCTGGAGTATCTTTTGTTGTTGGATAGCTAATAACTGTAAGCCAGTAACCTAAGTCAACACCTTTTACTTCATCAGCATAAAACCATCTTCCTTTTCTCAACCGAAACCCTAAATCAGCAAATTCTATTTCTATTTCCTGCAAGTTAAACCCGGTATTACATCTTACAACACAATCTTTCTTTTTGCCATTAATCGTTAGAACTAAACGATCACCCTTCTGTTGGTAGAACACATCTTTTTCCAAATCCTTTTGATTTAAAATATATTCTATAAACTCCTTAAATTCTAGCTCCAATATCACATTTATATCTTATCTCATCTCTAAACTTATTTGCAAAAGTCCGCTTCTTTCTAGTCAAGATTCAAGATACAAACTACCAATTTAGAACATAATATATCCATGCCTCAAAAATTTAAGACAACCCTTATTCCATCATTTCTTTTCATACTTATTATTCTTGTTCTATCCATTCACTACAGAACTGAAAGTTCAGATCATCGATTAAAATCCATATCCTTAGCTGGAGAGCATCACACGATTCAAAAAGTTATACACCGCGCACAAATATCTCCTGGAAAAGCACTTCTTACATTAAAAAACAATGGGCTAAATACTGTTCTATTCACTCCATCGAGTATTCATGATCTTATTAAAACCGGCATCCTATCCATCCACTTTCATTCTCAAAAAGAGATGACCACTTACAAAACATCTCCTCAATATGTTGACTTAATGGAAATAATTTACAAGGTTTTAAAGAACAAGCACGGAAACATTATTCAACAATCCAAAAAAAATGAAATCGATCTATTTTCTCTTACGCACCCAGACATCGAACATACAATCATTGGATTTCTTCCTCAAACTGTATTATCATACAAAAAAGAAGGATTTCATACCATAGGAGTTCTATGCATGTGTGTTGACGATAACGCAGAAACCATCCCTTTCAAACTTCAACAAGCTAAGGAGGCCGGAGTAGATGCCATCATGCTAGATAAGAATTCAGCAGCTATTTCATCATCAGCTATTGATGCCTTGATACAACAGATATCTGATCTTCGCTTAACCTATATCCTATCCGAACACTCACGTCTTTCCATGGATTCCCACATTATAGAAGCCTTACTCAAACACGATCACACTTGCCACCAAATTTTAAAAATTCACCAAGTAACAGACAGGGAAGCTTCTACCATACCTATCCAAAAACTCATCGAAAGATATATGCGTGCAGCTTCAGAACGGAGTGCTAATATTTTAGAGATATCCCATCCATTCTTTCATACCATAGATTTCTCAAACTTAGAATCTTCTTATTTGAATCAATTAAAAAGCAAACTCGGTATAAAAGGGTTTCATATTGAGAAGTCCAATCTAATGCTACCTACCTCCTCTATCTCTAATCTATTTCAAATGCTTCCCATTCCAGAATCTATATTCTCTCTACTCATGCTCACCTTACTCTGCTTATGTTTATGGAAAATCTACTCTTTTTTTCTTCAAACATCATCAAATTTCATATGTCTATACCTAAGCCTTATTCTCGCATCCGTTATCTTTGGTATGATTAACTATTTTTATTATTTAAGCCCTTTATACTATCTTCAGATAAAGTCAGTACCTTATGTGAAATTATCTTATCTTGTTCCTCCATTCTTTTTATTTTTTATTCTAAATAAAAAGAGATGGAATCTTTCTTCTTTATGGAACAAGCCTGTATTATTTGGCCATACAATCATTCTATTTAGCATCACCATCCTACTCTTATTACTCCTTATCAGATCAGGAAACCAGAGCATTCTACCCATATCAACGATCGAATTTCATCTAAGGTCCTTTCTAGAAAACACATTACCTGCAAGGCCACGATTGAAAGAGATCTTTTTTTCATATCCATTTCTTATCATAGGCCTTTGGACATACATTCAGTCAGATAAAATTAAACGATTTGATTGGCTGCAATTTCCCTCAGTCATCATGATATCTTTAGGCGGTTTTACCCTTTCAAGCATCTACAATACTTTATCTCATATCCATACTCCATTAGATGTTCATATTGCTCGTATAATCTCAGGATTCATTTTTGGCTCTATTACCGGATCTATCATGCTTGCGATACTGAACTATTATTTTCATTATATTGTTAAATATAGTTTGAGGAAATATGAATAAATCCTGCTTACTTGTTGGTTATTTTGGTTTTGGCAATCTCGGGGATGATCTCATTGCTGAAATAACTGCAGATATTTTAAATCAGAACCATCACACCATTTCTATTCTTAGATATCAACCCATGAAGATTGAAAAAAAAATAAAGATGCATGGTTACCCTTCACGTGATTTAATTTCAATCATAAAAGCTATTCAATCTTCTGATACCATTATTTTTCCTGGTGGGAGTATTTTCCAAGATCGAACCAGCTTAAAAAGTGTCTTTTATTACACTCTCATCTGTGTCTTTTCTAAATTATTCAGGAAGAAACTGATATTACTAGGGCAGGGAATTGGTCCTTTACATTCTCTTACAAGTAAAGTGCTCACGCGGCTCTCTTACACACTTGCTAATATGATTTCAGTACGAGATCACTCCTCTTATATGATTATTAAAAATTGGAAACTACAATCCAAAACAAAGCAAGTGCCCGATATTGTTTTTTCCACTCAATCCGCATCACTTCTTCAAAAACAGATTGATATACCTCAAGTAACCTCGGATTTGATATTCATATTGAGACCTATCCCTCAACTCAATCATCAACAAAATATTCAATATTTTTCTTCTATCATTAAACACTTACAAACATATAAACTTTCGATAAAGTTTGTTAGCTTCCATAAAAGTTATGATTCAGATCTTTACGAATCGGTTCAAAAACACCTCTCTCTAAAAATACCTATAGAATATCCCGCATCTTTAGATGATATCCGTGCATTATATAAGAACGCGAGTCATATTATTTCCACCAGACTCCATGGAGGTATTCTTAGCCTTACCCATGGTATCCATCCTCTCCTCATCCATTATGACGATAAGATCACAGCATTAGCAGACGAGTATCATCTTTCTCATATCTCTACAAACCACGCTACATTAAGTGCAGACGATGTCCATATTCTCAACAAATATCTACAATCAAATGCCTTCATTTCACCAACTAACACCAAAAAAATACAGTTATCACATAATTTAATTAAAAAAGCAATCCAAGAAAATCTATATCTTCTTGATAAACAGGTACCCTAACTATTCGAAAGAGACTACGAATGAACAATCAGAACATAATGTACACACTCTCTATAGATCCCGGGAAGTATAAATGTGGTTTAGCCATTGTCGATAATCATCTATCCGATGATCTAAAACTTATCGATGGAAAAACTGTACTAACAACCGAACTCATCCAATCTATTAACTCGTATTCAGAAATCTATCCTTTTTCAACGATCATTCTAGGAGATGGAACATCTTCTTCTGCAGTAAAAAATATACTTCAACACCATTTCAATCACTTAGGAATTCTAATTGCACACGAAAAAAGCAGTACTGATGAAGCAAGAGTTTTTTACTGGAAAGATCATCCTCCTAAAGGAATTTGGTCATGGATTCCTACAACGCTCCAATTACCTTCTGAACCTTATGACCACTACGCTGCATTTGCCATAGCAAAAAGGGTTTTAAGAAATAAAGAGCGTTAACGTTACATCATAAGGCGATGTGTTTATTTTCATGGTGTTTCTTTGAGCTGCAGCACACATGTTGATTAGCGCTTTTCATCAACTTGGCATTAACAAAATGAAAACAAGCTAACAGTACGCCACCTAAAATCGCCATCACATCTACCCATTCCATGTGGATACATTCACAATGATCGTGATGATGATGATCATGTCCTATAATAAAATGACTTACAAAAACCAGCGTAAGCCCTACAAAAAAAATAGCTGGTGGCAGAAGAGAAGCATGATGCTTATATCCATGCCGAACGGAAAAAACACCTACACTTAATGCTAGAACAACAAAAAAGATATCAACCCACACCGATTCCATAAACCCTAGCCCAAGGGTACTAAGTGCTCCAAGTGCAATACTTGTAAGTAAACAATGCACAGCGCATATACTACTTGCTACAGCTCCGATACGATCAATGTTCATACACTTCGTCCAGAACCCACAGGAATCCTTTTCCGATTCAGAGATTGTATTTTTTGAATCGAATCCTTCAAGATTATTTTGTATATTTTGTTTATCTTCTTTTTGTTTTTCAGAATTGCTTTTCATTGTTATCATAAGGCTTAAGAGTTAAAAGATGGAGATATAATTTTATTGAACCAGATCTATTTAATGGAGCAGAGATCCTTAAATGATACATGCATATTAAACAGTTATGTTTTAAAATGGCGCGCTCGAGAGGATTCGAACCTCCGACCATCAGCTCCGCAAGCTGGTGCTCTATCCACTGAGCTACGAGCGCTCTTATTAAATTGTACCTAATATCTATCTTCTATACTAAGAGCATTTTTGCCGTATTTTCATAAAAAGATCGATGTTATTTAAGATTGATTTTGATTCTACCATTAAGCAATACGATCGATCCTTTTTTCTATAGGTAGTATACAAACACTTTCATCAATTTTCATCTAAAATATATATAGGTTAAATTTCCATAAACCATTTTTAAATCATCATGTGTTTTGTTCATCTGCATAATCATACCGAGTATAGCCTTCTAGATGGAGGTAATAAGATTGATAAAATGGTCGCAAGAGCTAAGGAGCTCGAGATGCCTGCATTAACCATTAGCGATCATGGTGTTCTATTTGGTGCAATGGAATTTTATTTTTCTTGCCAAAAAGCTGGGATTAAACCCATTATCGGTATGGAAGCATATGTTGCTCCGGGAGGAATTAAGAACAAAGTAGCTCGCGGTGAACAACAATACTACCACTTACTTCTTCTGGCAAAAAATATGGAAGGTTACCGAAACTTATGCAAACTCCATACCATTGCCGCATTAGAAGGCTTCTATTATAAACCTCGTATTGACCATGATCTGTTAAGGCAATTTTCTAAAGGGCTAATATCCTCGAGCACATGTCTTGGAAGCGAGATCTGTCAAGCGCTCTTAAAAAACAACTATAATCAAGCAAAATCTATTGCACAAATGTATAAAGAGATTTTTGATGATGGCTCTTATTTCATTGAAATCCAAGATCATGGAATTCCTGAACAAGCTCAAGTCAACAAAGATTTAATCAGGATTGCTGATGAGTTAAATTTACCCATTATTGCTACCAACGACACGCACTATCTTACGGATCAAGACGCCAAAGCTCACGATGTTCTTCTTTGTATTGGCACAGGATCCCTTATGTCCGATACAAAAAGAATGAAGTTTGAAACGGAAGAGTTTTATTTAAAATCCGCTCATCAGATGAAGGAACTCTTTCCACACCATCAAGAAGCTATCACAAACACTCTCCATGTAGCAAACATGTGTAACCTCGAGCTCGGTAAACAAAGAGCTCTCATGCCAGATCCTTATCTTCCAGAAGGTTATTCTTCACTTCAATATTTAAAAGAACTAGCAGAACAGGGTCTTAAATCACGAGTTCAAAAATGCGATCAAAACGCTTGGGACAGGCTTCAATATGAATTATCCGTTATTGAAAAAACGGGTTTTGAAGATTACTTTCTTCTTGTACGAGAATTTGCTCATTTCACTAGAAGCAAGGAAATCATGTTTGGCGTACGTGGATCTGCTGCAGGCTCTTTAGTCTCCTTCTGTATCGGAATCACTGATATTGATCCATTAGAATACGATCTCACTTTTGAAAGATTCTTAAATATTGAAAGAATTGCGATGCCCGATGTCGATATGGATTTCGAAGATGCGCGTAGAGATGAAGTTATCAGATGGGTAACCGAGAAATACGGATCCGATCGTGTAGCACAAATCATTACATTTGGAACGCTTGGCGCGAAAGCTGCCATTAAAGATGCAGGGCGCGTCATGGGGTATACCCCTCAAGAAACCGACCGAATATGTAAAACCATACCTACTGTCCCTGGAATGACCATCAACAAAGCCTATAATGAAATTGCAGAGTTTAAAGCAATGGTGGATTCAGAAAATCGAGCGCACCATTTAGTAGATGTAGCAAAAACCATTGAAGGTTTAACACGCCACTCAGGAGTTCATGCAGCCGGAGTTGTTATTAGTAAAGATCCTTTAGTGGAACACATACCTCTCTACCGCAGTAATGAAGGGGCTCCTGTCACCGCTTTTGAAATGGGAATCCTAGAAAAAATAGGACTTCTAAAAATGGATTTTCTAGGTCTTAGCAACCTAACCGTCCTATCAGAAAGTGTTAAAAACATCAAGAGAACTCATGGAATTCAATTAGATATCAAGAACATTCCATTAGACAACCAGGCAGCTTACGATATACTAGGAAAAGGCGAAAACACAGGTGTTTTCCAGCTTGAATCTGGTGGTTTCAAAAGAGTCACGATGGAGGTCAAGCCTCAAAGTGTCAAAGAGCTTGCTGCTATTGTAGCTCTTTATCGACCAGGACCAATGGAGCACATTCCTCGGTATGTAGATAATAAATTTGGAAGATCTAAACCTGAATATATTCACGAAAAAATGGAGCCAATTCTAAAAGAGACGTATGGCATCATTGTTTTTCAAGATCAAGTCCTTAAACTAGTTCAGGCTATTGCTAACTTTACTCTTGGAAAAGCAGATATTCTCCGTAGAGCCATGGGTAAAAAGGATAGAAAATCTATGGATTCTATGAAAATTGAATTCATGGCTGGAACAAAATCCAATGGGATTTCTGAAGAAGGTGCAGAAAAAATATGGCAATTACTTCTTCCATTTGCTGGCTACGCATTCAATAAAGCTCACGCTGTTTGCTACGCTTATATTGCTTACCAGACAGCTTATCTAAAAGCAAATTATCCTGTAGAATACATGGCAGCCTTGCTGGCCGTTTACAAAGATAGGGAAGACAAAGTTATCAACTTTATTGAAGAATGTAGACGGCAACAGATTAACATTCTTTCTCCTGATATTAATAAATCAGAAGCAGGTTTTACGATTGAAGACAATTCTATCCGCTTTGGTCTAGTTGCCATCAAAGGAGTCGGTGAAAATATCGTTCAATCTATCATTCAAGAAAGAGAAGAAGAGGGGCCTTTTAAAAATATTTTTGATTTTGCCGAAAGAATCAAACCTTATAATCTCAACCGATCTAGCCTTGAATCTCTTATTAAATCAGGTTCTTTCGACCAATTAGAATCAAATAGAGCAGTACTCCTTAAAAGTGTAGAAATTGCTCTTGCATACGCCGATAGTAGGATGAAAGCAGCTGCCTCAGGACAATCCTCACTTTTTGATGATCCATCTGCTACTCAAGAAAACCATTTCCATTATCCTCCACTTCCTGAAAAAATCGAACCTCTTAACAAAACCACAAAGCTAGCATATGAGAAAGAGGTCATGGGGATATATATTTCAGACCACCCATTACGAGGCTATGAAAAAGCATTTGCAAATCTTAAAAAACAGAACACTTCTCAAATTGAAGACATGAAAGATGGTGATTCTGTAACCTTAGCGGGCCTTTTCGCTAATGTTAAAACCCTTATCACAAAAGCTAAAGGACAAAAAATGGCCATTGCCATTTTAGAAGATTTTACTGGGCAGATAAGCTGCACTATTTTTCCAGCTATATACGATAAGTTTCATGATCTCATTTACAAAGACTCTTTAGTATTCTTAAAAGGGAAGGTAATGCATCGTGAAAAACTTGGATCCAATGAAAAAACATATGAAATCAGAGTCGAAGATATTTCTTCTTTAGAAAGCATCGTAGGATCTATTGACACTTATCATGATATCCATTCAACATCTTCATCTCAACAAACACTCCTTTTAAAAATTAAAAAAGCAACGAAGTCTCAACTTCAGCATCTAAAAAAAGTCTTATTTGCATCATCTGGAGAATCTAGCGTCATATTACAAATTCATACTGAAGAAGCAATTCTACCTATTGAATTAGTACAGACTGTTCAGGTCACCCCTGAACTCCTAAAACAGATTAACAAAGTGTTACCAGGATTAGAGTCTGAGCTTATAGGAAGCTGTTAGATTCCTGAGAATAGATTTATATCCGTTACTTCTTATTTATCTATAGCCATATGTATGCTTATAAGCAACAACAAGGTATTGCATATCTTTTCCCTGAAAAAAGATACACCAGGTTGTCATATCTTTGCCGATCCACCGCATAAACAAAATTTAAAAAAGGTTCCATGATATCCATACAGTCATTAGAAATAAAAGCATCTTTTCTTCTGGAAATATGATTTAGAATAGCTAATATAATCGATTTTTTTTCTTTGACATCCCACAGATTTATTCTTTTCAAATATTTGACCATAGAACATGTAAGAATATTTTTATACATATTCTTCATGAATAGATCGAGTTCATTTCTATCGATAAATGATGATTTTATATCTTGTGGAATCAACTTACCTGAATAGATTTTATATTTTTCTGAAAAATATTGCACAAAATACTTCATTTCATCACTAAACTCAATTCCATGACCATAGTCGGAATAAATTTCATGAATAAGCTGGATCGTTTTTACAAAATTTTTCATCTTACTCTTACTCATTATAGATAACTCTTTAAACTCTATATAGTTATCAATATTTATTGGTAAAACGGAATGTTCCTTTATTAAACGGGTATAGCTTTGGGTAATAAACTCTTTTTCATATTCATCCTCTCTATCGATTTCTTCAAGTGCTTGCTGTATGATAAATAATGGTCTATTCCCATATATCTCTCCCCATAAGTAGATATCATTGAAATAAGGAAACAAACTGAGTAGACACTCCTCCAAATCCTCATCAAGCAAAAACTTTTCTAAACGGACATCCTCCCATTTAGAACCTAATTCAGAGATAATGCGTGATAACAGATTATGTATTTTTTTATTTATGGTGATATCTACAACACACAAGTGCTTAAAATGAAAATGACATTTACATCGATTCAACAATCTTAAGATTATTTTTTTCAGCACAAGTATTTTAAGCTCTTTATCCCAGATTTGTACCGGATAATTCTTAGGAATATTTAATTCTAAGAAATTTCTTATTCGAGTTTCTTCCCAGAGATGGATGGGTTCAAAAAAAGATTCTAACAGCGCATGAATATAAAACTTTTCGGTTTGTGAGTAAAGATTGTATGCTTTATCTCTTAAACATTCCAGAGATAATTTAGAATCTCCACTGATTACAAAATTCCTATTAACATCTATCAATTCAACATCATCATCGTCATACAATGAAATATTTTCTTCTTCTCCGTATACAGAAGTGGGAAAATCATATATAGAATCTATGGAATCATTAGAATCATTAAAATCATTATAATCATTGGGATCCATAGACTCTATCTGTGGGTTCCAATCAACATTTTCACGATATTCTGTCAACTTTGAATCTGCTTCGTATATTGAAGCATCATCACCCTCTTCTTGATCTGGATTTGGGAAATCATATATAGAATCTATAGCAGCATAATTATCAACAAATTCTATATGTTCTTTTTCAGGCAATGTAAGATTTATTTCCGATGATCTTTTTTTTGATTCATCTGAAAAAGATATTACATGAAGTAAAAATAATTGAAAGATTAAAATCCACCTAGATAAACACCACATAAACATCAAATATATATTTTAATCATTAAATATTATATTTTAATATACCTATCTTTTTATCATTTCAGCAAAGACACTCTGTATTAAAATAGAGTAGCCTATATTCAATGGAATCTTCTATGAAAATTTCAATTATACATGGATCTAATTTATCTCTATTAACGGATTTTTCCGTACAGTATTATAAAAAAGAAAGCTTAAATCAGATCAATCAGCATATCGAAGAGTTCAGTATTGCTAATAGTGTCGAGGTAGATCTTTTTCAATCTAATGACGAAGGTAATATCGTAAACCATATACATCAAAAGAAACATTGGGCTGATGCTTTTATTATCAATCCAGGCAGTTTTAAAACGACCAGTATCTCCATTCTCAACGCACTTCAAATTATTAGAATTCCATATGTTGAAGTCTCACTTTATTCTGATTCTTTCTGCAATTTAAACCATAATAACCGTAGTAGTATTTTTACACAACATGCACTTGCTTCCATTTCTGGATTTGGAGGTTATGGATATATTCTTGCCATGCAAGGAGTCATACAATACTTAAAGGAAATACAAGGATGAATCCCCCCTCTTCTCTCACTAAAACACAACAGTTTCTATCCGCTAACAATATCGAGTGCTTAATATTAAACGACTTAACTAATATTCGCTGGGTATCTAACTTTACAGGAACATATGCGGTTATGCTTATCACTCCTACTGATTCGATATTCATTACAGATGGAAGATATATCAATCAAAGTCAAGAAGAAGTCTTAGATTCTAAAATAGAAATTATTACATCTTCTCATGGCGAGATAGATGTAATAATTCAATGGATTGAAAAGAATAATATCTTACAAATTCAATTCGAGACCAGCCTATCATATCAAAAATATCACATCTATAAACAATCTTTTCCTAATATACAATTTAACCCATCATCCAATCCTATTCATGAACTCCGTAAAATTAAAACAGCCGAAGAAATCAATAAAATAGAATTTGCTTGTCAAATTTCTGATCAATGTCTTCATCACATCCGATCTTTCATCAAGCCAGGAGTAACGGAATATGATCTTTCCTTAGAAATTGAATTCTATATTAGAAGAGCAGGAGGTAGACCTGGTTTTGATACCATCGTCGCAGCTGGACCAAATAGTGCAAAACCACATGCAAGACCATCTCATCGTAAACTAGAACAGGAAGAATTTTTAGTTATCGATTTTGGAGTTTATTTCAATGGTTACAATTCCGACATGACAAGAACCTTCTATATAGGCACTCCAAATCAAAAACAATGTCACATGTACGTATCGGTACTAGAAGCCCAAGAGAAAAGCATTGAATCGTTAAAAATAGGGAATACTGCCGCCCAAGTAGATAGTGTTGCTCGTAAAATACTTCAAGAGAAGAATTATGATGAATATTTTTGTCACAGCCTTGGCCATGGCCTAGGTATTGATGTACACGATCCTGGTTCATTAAGTCAGCTATCGAAAGATATCATATCAGAAAATCAAGTCTGGACCATTGAACCTGGAATTTATATAAACACCTTAGGTGGTATACGTATCGAGGATGATGTTGTTGTCTCTAAAAAAGGACCTATTATCTTAAATCAATCCCCAAAAAGTTTAAAAGACTCCATCATATCATAGCCCTTTCAAACTATAAGTGGTATATGTATCGAGGAGGATGTTGTTGTCTCTAAAAAAGGACCTCTTATCTTAAATCAATCCCCAAAAAGTTTAAAAGACTCCATCATACCATAGCCCTTTCAAACTATAAGTGGTATACGTATCGAGGATGATGTTGTTGTCTCTAAAAAAGGACCTATTATCTTAAATCAATCCCCAAAAAGTTTAAAAGACTCCATCATATCATAGCCCTTTCAAACTATAAAAGGAATGGTTTTAAGATGATCCTTATACCCACCTCATTGCTTCAAGATGGGTATCGTTATACTGTTGCTATACATCCCGCTTTTTTTAAACCAGTGTAGTACACTTTAAACATTTCTGTTTTCAGATATATTATCGGTGTATAAATAAACAAATGAATTAGCAAACCGATGATTCTTACACCCATCTCTGAGCAATGAGATGCACAAAATCCGCTATTCTGTTGCTATATCCCCACTCGTTATCATACCAACTTAACACTTTTAAGCAGTTTCCATTTATTACCTTTGTCATCGGTGCATCAAAAATAGCGCTATGTGAATTTGCAATAATATCTGAAGATACTAAAGGATCTTCGGAATATTCTAATACACCTCTCATTTTGCCGATTGCAGCATTTTTCATATATTGATTCACTTCTTCAGCACTCGTCGATTTTTCTAATTCTACAGTTAAATCTGTCACAGAACCCGTAATAACTGGCACTCTTAAAGCGAAACCATCTAATTTTCCTTTTAATTCCGGCATTACCAAGGAGATCGCTTTTGCAGCACCCGTTGAAGTTGGAATGATATTCTGAGCAGCCGCCCTCGCTCTTCTCAAATCACTATGTGCCTGATCTTGTATTTTCTGATCATTTGTATAAGCATGAATTGTCGTCATCAGCCCTTTTGCAATCCCGAAATTATCATGAATCACTTTAGCCACAGGAGCTAGGGAATTCGTGGTGCAACTCGCGTTACTAATAATATGGTGATCTTTAGGATCATATAAGTGATCATTTACTCCCATCACGACGGTAATATCTTCATCAGATGCTGGTGCACTAATCAAAACTTTCTTAACACTTCCACCCAGATGATTCTTTGCTAAATCTCGTTTTGTAAAAATCCCCGTCGCTTCAATAACTAATTGAACGCCATGTGCGCTCCAATCAATATTTCCAGGTTCTTTTTCTTTAAATACATGAATATGCTGCCCGTTGACTGTAAGAGCATCTTTTTCATGCTTAACATCACCATGAAATTTACCAAATGCAGTGTCATACTTAAAAAGATACGCATTTGTTGCAGTATCCGTTAAATCATTGATTGCTACAACTTGAACTTCTTTCCCATATTTTTCAAGTATGGTTCTTAGTGATAACCTTCCTATTCTACCAAATCCATTAATTCCGATTTTAAATGACATAATACTTATATATTATAGGCAATAGATCTTTATAAAAGTACATTCTTATTAAATCTTTCCTAGATGAATACCCAGCCTCTTATCTCTATCATTCCATAGCCGAAACAAACATTCGCAACTTTCATTTTATTCATATTTATTAACATCATTAGAGTTTTAATGTTCCTTTGAACAGATATTATTCATCAAATCACCACATTCAAAACCACTCCGATCTCGTAAATTTTTCATAACATCAGCCCCTTTGATTCTCTATAGCAAATATATCTCCTATACAGAAAAATAGAAAAAGTCCAAAATAAGCCATTTTTTTATAGAAAAATAGGATACCATAATTAATGTTTTGACACAGAATTATATATTACATCAGGTTAAAAATGCGATATCTTCTTATCAACAAGAAGAAAACATGGAAGTTGACATCCCTATCAGCAACATCGAAGTGAATGCAACGAAACAGTTAGCGCATGGTGACTACAGCACGAATGCTGCAATGGTTCTCAGTAAATCATTTAAAACGAATCCTCGTGTGCTTGCAGAGAAGCTTGTCCGATATTTAAAGCAAGATCAAACATTTGCATCTGTAGATATTGCTGGTCCAGGATTTATAAATTTCAAGCTTTCTAGCAACGTCATCTCCAATGCTATTCAAGATATTCTATGTAAGAAAGAAAAATGGGCATGGATCCAAAAAGAGAATAGTAGAAACATCCATGTAGAATTTGTCAGTGTAAACCCAAACGGTCCAGTTACGATTGGATCCGGAAGGGGAGCGGCTTATGGCGATACGCTTTGTAGAACGCTTACTGCATCTGGCGAAAAGGTTCATAGAGAATTTTACATTAATGATTCTACTAATTCAGAACAGATGAGGCTTTTTGCGGAGTCTGTTAAGCATCATGCCTTAAAACATTTAGGAATCGACACTGTTTTTCCGGAAAAAGGATACAAAGGTGATTATGTCACCTTCATCGGAGAAACTATCGCAAAAGCACACCCTGACACTCTAAAGCAAGCTTCTATTCAATGGATTCAAATAGAAGCTCAAAAACTTATGATAGAGTGGCAAAAAAAAGATTTATCTCATTTTGGTGTGGAGTTTGATACATGGTTCAGTGAACAATCGTTACATGATACTCATCAAGTACAATCCTGTTTAGACGAATTAAAAGCAAACGGTTTAGCATATGAAAAAGATTCTGCTTTATGGTTAGAATCGACCCGCTTTCAAGATGATAAAGACCGTGTACTTATTAGAGGAGATGGCAGGACTACGTACGTATCCTCTGATGCAGCATATCATAAGAATAAATACCAGAGAGGAACAGATCTTGTCATTGATATCTTAGGACCAGATCACCACGGTTATATCGGAAGAATGAACGCTGTAATTCAAGCCTTAGGTAAAAGCTTAGATCAATTTAAAATCATTATATACCAAGTTGTAAGATTTGTAAAAAATGGTAACTCTGTTCCGATGCGCAAAAGGGACGGAACAATATATGAACTAGGAAACTTTACTACCGACATCGGGGTTGATAATGCTAGATTTTTCTTTTTAATGAGATCACACGATACACATTTAGATTTCGATATCGACCTTGCGGTTAAACAATCAGATGAAAATCCTGTCTATTATGTTCAATACGCACATGCAAGAATCTGCTCCATTCTTGAAAAAGCAAAGATTTTAGAGGATCCTTCGAATGAAGTTCACGCAGACTTATTAACTACAGATTCCGAAAAAAATCTCATCAAAGCCATTCTTGAACTTCCTGTTATTATTCAACAAGCATCAGAAGATTATGGCGTCCATCGATTTGCTCATTATTCCATTGAGCTTGCAAGATTGTTCCATAGCTTTTATGATAAATGTAAAGTTATACAAGAGGATGAAAAAGAGCTGACTATTGCCAGAATTCATCTGTGCAAGGCTGTCATGTATACATTCCGATCCGTCTTCTGGATATTAGGCATATCTTCTCCAAAACATATGCGTAGTTCTGATTCAAAAGATTAAGTTCTTTTGAATCAGCTTTTTCTATTCACATTCTGGAGAAGTTCTTTTAAAAACATCAGGGTATGCTTTTCCGTTTCACCGCTTGCATCAATGGTGGGATTGATTTCAACAATATCCATGCCACATAAAGATATCTGTTTACTTGAATCTAGCAGAAGATGATTTAGCATGCAGGCTAAATTACGAATATCTTCTACCGTAAATCCATCTTCAACTGGAGTTCCGGTAGCAGGTGCTATCGATGGGTCCATCGAATCAATATCAAAACTGATCCATAAATGTTCTGTGTTATATTTTTCAAGCCATTTACGATATTCTTTAAAACAGGATTCCCATCCCATTTTTTCAATATCAGACTTTGTTTTAGCGAATACATCTTCATTTTTGTGAATAAAGGATGTCTCAAATTCATCTAAGTCTCTTAAGCCCATCCAAGCCATCCTGCAAGGTGATAGTTTCGTTTTTGGAACAATATCTTCCATTAACTGGCTCCATAAGTCACAATCCTTTGAATCCAGCCCCATAAGAGCAGCTACAGGCATGCCATGAAGATTTTTTGAGGGTGATACCTGAGGTGTATTTAAATCTGGATGCGCATCAATCCATAGCACACCAAGAGATGATCCCTTTTTTTCTAATGCTCCCGATACCGATCCTAAAGCGATACTATGATCCCCTCCAACAACTATCGGCACATTCTTATTTTCAAGGGAAGATACAACTTGTTTTTTCAAGTCACATGCAAAGGAAAAAGCAGCATTAAAATGTTTAATGTTTGCATCGAACTGCTCTTCATCTAATAATGAATGAATAGGATCTTTTGTTTCATACGATATATGAAGATCCCGGAACAAATCTTTTAAACCAGCTCTCAGTAAAGATTCATATCCATACTTTGCTCCTCTTGCTCTGCCACCTTTATCATACGTTGCACCAATAATATCAACAGTCATACATACAAGAATAATCTTAAAAATTAAAAAAATCTATGTTTTTTTGCATAAAAGACTTATGCAAGCATCTTACTAATAACAAAGTTTAATGCGTATAGCCATATAATCGAAAGAACAACGCTTCGTGTTGTGGATTGTCCTACACCCCTAGCTCCACCTGAAGATTTGAGTCCTTCATTACAACTAATCAAAGCGATAATAAAACCAAATATAACAGCTTTTACCAAACCCGTATGAATATCCTCAGGGTTTAAAAATCTTTGTATAGAATCAAAATATACTGATTTTGGTATGCCTTGATTATACGCCACTAAAGCCCCACCTATAATAGCACTATAAAATCCTACAACGGACAATACAGGAAGCATACATGTACTTGCAAGTATTCTAGGAAGAATTAAATATGCATACTTATTTACTCCCAGTGTTTTCAGGGCATCGATCTGTTCTGTCACGACCATACTTCCAATCTGAGCTGTTATCGCAGATCCGCATCTAGATATCACAATAATTCCACTCATTACCGCACTCATTTCTCTTGCTGCAGCCAATCCAACCGTACCACCTGATAAAAATGTTGCACCATATTTAATTAAGAAAATAGAACCATACAATGATAAAACTGCTCCAGAGAAAAAACAAGATAGTATTAGAATTGGTAATGAATTGAATCCGATTGATACCATTTGTTGAAGAAATTCTTTTTTTTCAAACTTATCGTTTCTCAGACTAGAATAACACTCCGAAATGATAGAAGAGTACTCTCCCATATTACAAATAAATCGATAAATATAGGAATTTCTAGCAGACATCGTTTCTAATAGAGAATAGATTTTGTTATTATCTTTCAGATTTATAGGATTCATTACGGCATAATATTACCTGTTCTTTTCATACTATTTGCTAAGATATTCTACTCTACACATAAGAATCCCCTCACTCAAAGTAAATAAGCGATATAATGATAGTTGCATGGGAGATTTGTTCAACAAAAAAAATAAACTATCTATCCAAGAAATACGCAATGCATTTGAAAAAGCGGACAAGAAAAATGCAGCAAGAAAACAAAGTTACAAGCAGGACCAACAGCACGAAAGTAGCACGGTTAGAAAAAATCTAATAAAACGTTTTTTTTCAACTTGGAAAGGTGGCCGTGTTTATAAAAACAGGGAACCCAGAACAGAGAAATCTTTCCCTTGGTTACTATTAACTTTCTTCTTATTGAGTATATATATTTTTTGGATATTACCCCAACAGATCCAACATCTCCCCGTAGAAGTTATTTTTACAGAAGGAAAAAAGATATGAAAGTAGGTTTAATTGGTTTTAGCTGCTCTGGAAAGAGCACATTATTTCGCTCTGCGGTAAATACAAGCAGCAAAAGTGATGTAGCTGCAGTCTCTGTTCCAGACACCCGATTTGATGATATCGTAGATAAAATAAAACCAAAAAAAGTAACCCCTGTCTCTATTATTTTCCATGATGATATCGAAGGATTTATGTCCCAACCAGGAAAACTTATTTCTCAACGTGCTATTGATCACTGCAAAAAAGTAGATTTATTACTCCATGTAGTTCGAGCTTTTGAAAGCAGTTCTGTTCCATATTATGATACGGTCGATCCTATCCGTGATGCACAAAAAATATTAGAAGAACTGATTCTTCTCGACTTGCAGATCATTGAAAATCGTTTTGACAGAATGAAGAAATCTCCTGTTCCTAAAAAACCTGGTTCTTCTGAATATATTGAAATGAATCTCTTTGAACGCTTAATCACCCCATTATCAGAAGGGATCCCTCTAAGAAAACTGCTACAAGATGGAAATATCGATGATAATGAATTAAACATTCTCAAAAACTATCAACTTCTTAGTCTAAAACCTATTATTATCCTGTTTAATGTGAACGAATCTGAAATCAACACCCCAAACCCAAACATAACTAAGTACATGGAAAACCTTTCAGATCAAGGTATTACTAGTTTTACGCTAAGTGCATGCATCGAAGAAGAGATATCAAACTTAGATGCAGAAGATCAAAAAGAATTTCTTGAATCATTAGGAATCCAAGAACCAGCTAAAAAGAAAGTCATAAAGGTGATTTATGACGATTTAGGACTCATGACCTTTTATACAGCTGGAGAAAAAGAGACAAGGGCTTGGCCAATACGAAAAGGGTCAAATGCTTTAAAGGCAGCAAGTACAATCCATACAGACATTGCAAAAGGGTTCATCCGTGCTGAAATCATCCATTACAAAGATTGGGAAAACTCTCTATCCTGGGATGAAGCGGTGCGCGAGAATAAAATGTCACTAGAAGGCAAAGAGTATCTGATGCAAGATGGAGACCTCATTAATATTCGATGTAAAAGTTAATACCATTCAGTTATATTTTCGATCAATATCTATGGAGTTAAAAAAACATGCCTTTAACTCCATAAACAATATATTCTATCATATCTATGGTTTATATATTGCTCAATTCAAATCAACATCTTTCACTAATAGAAATTCATCTAGCTGCCAATAATCATTGATAAAAGCAAACCTGTGAAAGATATCATGCATAGCAAACTATTTATCGATCAAATTCGTGATAAGTACCCACTTCTCACCAGATCACAAGAGAATCATCTCATTCTAAAAGCTCAGCAAGGAGACGAGTTAGCTAAAAACAAACTCATCATGAGTAATATGGGACTTGTTACCAGCATTGCATCTAAATCACAGAATCAGATGTTAACTTATGAGGATCTCATCCAAGAAGGAGTGATTGGTCTTATTCGATCATTAAATTTATTTAATGTCCATAAAGGTTATAAGTTTTCCACGTATGCTACGTATTGGATTAAACAAGCGATTAACCGAGCCCTCGAAAATAAATCTCGACTTATCCGTATCCCATCCCACTCTTTACAAATTTTACGTAGCTATGAAAAGTTAAAATCAGATGAAACACTACAAGGTAATCCTGACCTCAGCATAGAATCTCTTTCAAAAAGACTCAATGTTAGTGCATTCAAACTCAACGAACTTATTCAGTCTCAAATGGAACCCTTAAGTTTTGATCAGGAAATAGGTGAAAATGACAAATTAAAAATCGAGGACATCATTACCGATCCAGATAGTTATCTTGCTGAAATCAAATTATCAGATGCTGAAAAAAAAATCTGCCTTCATAAAATGATTAAAAATCTTAATCCCAAAGAACAAGTTGTCATGAAATTAAAACTATCATATTCCGAATACCCAACAACAACAAGCAGAACCATAGCAGCAAGAAAACTGAATCTAACGAAAGAAAGAATCCGTCAAATTGAACACGAAGCTCTAAAGAAGTTGAAGAATCTAATTAGTCAAGGGAAGTATGCTTCCGTATTTATAGACTAAGGTTTTTTATAAGAGTTCATCTACGAACCTGTACCAGATCTGGTACATTAATAGTATAGATATTGCGGACGTAGCTCAATGGATAGAGCATCAGTCTTCGGAACTGAGGGTTGGGGGTTCGAATCCCTTCGTCCGCGCCAATTAACTATTCACCCCTATCATTCAACGAACCATTTTTTGTAAAATAGCTATATGAATATACTTATAGCGGATAAAGCTGATCCCTTTCTTATTAAAAACCTTACCAAAAGTTCTCACCTAGTTGATTATCAACCACTTCTCACTCAAGAAGAACTGATACTTGCACTTCAAAATTCAAATACCGAAATCCTTATTGTCCGTTCAACCCAAGTAACTAAAGAGGCCATCCAAGGAGCCAAATCCTTAAAATGGATTATTCGAGCTGGAGCAGGTACCGATAATATCAATATAGATGCAGCTAAAAAAAGCAACATCTCAGTATCCAACTGTCCAGGCACAAATAGTCGAGCTGTTGCAGAGCTAACTATTGGTCTTATCATTTCTATTGACAGAAAAATTCCAGATAATGTTATATCTTTACGAGAAGGGAAGTGGAATAAAAAAAGATTTAGCAATGCGCTTGGCTTGTACGGAAAACGGTTAGGTTTAATCGGATATGGAAATATCAGTAAACTCGTTGCATCAACAGCTCAAACACTAGGAATGAAAATATCTGTATATTCATCGCACTGTAACCAACAGGAGTTAAAAAGTCAGAATATTGACTTGCAATCGAACCTATCTGTCTTAGCTTCAGAATGCGATATTATCAGTATCCACTGTTCATCCAGAAAAGATACCATTGGATTGATAGATAAAACATTTTTTGAACATATGAAAGAGAATGCGTATATCATCAATACTTCCAGAAAAGAGATTATCAATCAGACCGATCTTGTCCATGCCTTAAAGAATAAGAGTATATTTGCAGCTCTTGATGTTTTCGAAGGGGAAGAGAAAACACCAGAAGGAGAGTATCATGGAGAGCTCCAACATCTCCCTAATGTATACTGCACTCACCATATAGGTGCCAGCACTCAACAAGCACAAGAAGCAGTTTCAGAAATGATTTATGATATGATCCAAACTTATGATAAAACTGGCAAAAAACATTATGTTATCGGTTAAAACTTTCAGCTTTCATGTTTAAAACAAAAGTATACCCAAACCACAAATAATGATTTTTTTGTAATAGTTGTAGTATTATAATAATGTGTTATGGCCTATAATAAAGGAATACTTCTATAGCAAAAAAATACTAGAGTACAGGATTTTTGTCTTCACTCTGCTTATTGCATCCGTTTTAACTCCTAGAACTTCATTTCCTTCCCAAGATTTCAGTTTTTCAGAAATACATCGAAGTGTAAATTCTCCAGAGAGTTACTCTCTAGGTTATTTCAATACCAATCATATTCCTGATATTGTGAAAGAAGATTACCAAAAGGAAAAAATTAAATCTAAACTTTTTAATGAAATAAAACTTTATTTAAATCATCACCTTATAGAAAAACTTGAAGAACCTACAACCAACAATGGAAATAAACTGGAATTTACTGGCGAAGATAATGGTAAAAAGTATGAACTTACAGTATTAAAGGAAAATATAATAGATATTAAAAAAGATTATTATATCGTGCAATATAAAACAAAACAATCGGGATCCGCTACTGAAAATTTTTTTAATACCTTACTATCAAGTAATAAAAAGGCGAAACCTATGTCCTTTACAGCAGGACTTATTATTTTTCCACAAAGTAAAAACAATAAAGAAGCTTTCATCTATCTTTTTTCAAGATGGACAACCCTTTACAATCCTTACGCTCAGGTTAAAAACTGGGGGTTATCCATTACAGCATCAGAAGATATCTCATTTCAACAAGGTATAAAATCAACCATTAAATCTAGTTATCTAGATCCTAATCCAACAACAAGTACAGAAAAAAAAGATAAATTTACAGATTTTAAACAATTTCGTAATGAAATAGGTTCAGAAAAACTAAGAAAGTTAATCGTTCTTCCAAAATACCAAAAAGATACCATTAGAGGAGACAAGAATACTATTACGGGAGGAGATTCGATTCAGTTTAGTATCAAACAAACGATAAAAGAAGAAGATGATGATGACGAAGAGGATGACATCACAACACATCATAGAACCGTAGGTTCTTTATACAAAATGGCTTCCTACTTTCATGATATCTACAGTAGTAATAAGATACATAAAGAAATACTCCCATTTATAGAACAACCTATTACTGACAAAGACACAATTTCCGAACTAAACGATGTATTAAATATAAAATTAGAAAAAAATCTATCACTATTTGCACCTTCCAAAGAAATCTATACATATTTTGGATCTAAAAACATCTATTTTCCTATCACACAAAATAACGATAACAAAAATTTTCAACTCGCTATTAAGGATAAGAATTTCAACTCTATGTTAAAAGCTAAAAAAAACCAGTCTGGAACAGTAAAGAAAATCCATCTTGCCAGATTTGTAGATAGTATTCCTTTCGAATATGATTCAAACTTTTATTATCTAAATTCAGGTGAATGGTATCAGGTAAACCCATCTAGATTAGAAAAAATGAAGCAACATATTCGTAGAAATAAAAGTCATTCTGAGGATATCGTTAAGAAATATCCTGTGTATCAAAAAGATAAATTTAAAAAAGAAGCTGATTATAACTTAGCTATAGTTGAGAGCATTAATACGGATAAACCTTCACATACAATCGCCGTATTACTAGATTGTGTAAACTTTGTTTGGGAAGGTAATGATAAGTTTGAATTTGCAGATGTCGCTATTTATAATAATCAACAATGGGAACTAATACATGTTAAATTAGCAAAAGCTAATCAATTCGATCATCATCTAGAACAAGTTAGGCGATGTGCTGAATTTTTAAACTCGGAACTTTCAAAATTACCTAAAAAGGAATATGTCATTAACGCTATATATAATAGAATTCACAAAGACATACATAAAAAAAACAAAATAAAAAAAGACACTGATAAATGCCACGATTGCAAAATACCTCCTAAGATAACAAATAAACGAAAAAGAAACCTAAAAGATATTTCAGAAAACCTCAGATCGTATGAATTGACCATGCTAAAAGATGAAAGAATCTCTGAAAACACGAAAGAAGCATATCGACTCATAACAGAGAATTTACTGCAAGACGGCATATTTCATAAGACAAACCGGAAAAGAACAACCATTGTACTTGCAATCATCGATGACAGAAAAGAGAATACTCCCTTAATTAAAATGAATCAGTTATGGAATCTTTATGATACGAAAATTAAAGTCGAAAATCGCGGTTTTAATTTCCGGATTGACGTTATTCATGAAAAAATAAAGTCAGACCAAAAAGGGAATATTATTTTTGATGCTTTTGGAGAAGTAACTTCCGATCCTATACCTACAACAAGTATGTATGCCCCCACTCAGGATAACGCAACACTCACAAGCTCCGATACATCTTCAAATTCATCAGAGGATAATGATCTATATTCAGATGGAGAGGAACAAACACATCAAACACTTGATGAACTCATCAAAAACGTAAAACAAGTTAAAAAAAACTGTGATCTAGATTTATCAACTGTTACCAAAATACCAGATGAACAAGGAAATGTTTTTTACACTATTCCAACCGCAGGAGATGGAGATTGCTTCTTTCATGCAATATTTACCCAGCAGAATAGTGATCTAGAACGAATGAAAGATATATCCATAGAAAAAAGAAACAATCTAATTCATACCATACTACAAAATAAAGAACACCTGAAATCTATGAAACATCTACTTTTAGAAGAATGTAGAGGAATATGTTCTGCTTCAGAAGTCTCTTCTAAATTTCTAGACTTTTATAAAGAAAAAATGAATTGGGTAAAATGGAGCCCCCATAGAAAACAGGCCACTCATCGTCTTTATAATTCTTTTAAAGAAAATAAAGATATTGATACTCTTCTAAAGCTCATCCCAGACAACGATGTTAAGTCTTACACCGAACATCTTCGTGTAAATACCGGGAATGAAAGCTATATTCCAACAAGAGCAGATATGATATGTCCTGCACAAATTGTTTGCAGTCTTGATGAATTAAACATTAATATCTATACCTATAATCAATCTAAAGAACAATTAGATCTCTATAAAATCATCCAAAGCGGGGAAGAGAAATCCATTATTCATATACTCCTCCATAACAATCACTACACTCGGCTTTATGACATAAATAATAAGAATGAATATTTAGTTATCAAACAAATATTCGATAACCAGGAATCTTTATCCATTAAATAATAACTTTGAGTCACAATATATATGAGTATCCATTAAATTATATGAGAATTCAACATTTATTATTTATATTTTCAGTATCCTACTGGATTATTGGCTGCGGACATTCTGAATCTAAAATTAGTCTTGCAAAGGATGAATCAGATTTATTTAGCCGAATACAGACCACACCAGATGGTGATTGTTTTTTTCATGCTCTCATTACAGAACCTGAAGAAGAATTTAACGATGTAAAAAAACGGATCACAGAATTAAGAGAACGGCTATACCAACATTATTTACAAGGAAATAATCGAGAAGATATTGTTAATCTAATTTATGAAGAATATATAGGAAATCATGATTGCGCTCCAAAACATATCAGGACACTACTTAACGAAAACCAGCCCTTAGAAACAATTAAACCTTTTATTACAGATTATGAGATAGAAAGATATGTTTCACGTTACCGACAGAATCGTGGAGTAAAAAGCTATATCCCTGCAAGGCAAGATGATTTGGAGTGTCCTGCTAAAATTTTAGCTAAAATGACTCAAACTCCGGTTATTATTTACACATACAATAAAAGCAAACAGAAATATGATATTTTAACAAGGGCTATAAATGAAAGTGAGAATATCGTTCATATTTTGTTAGATGGAGGACACTATACTAGGTTAATAACTAAAACGGCTTCTCAACATCAGCTGCAGCAAGCGATACAAATCAGTAAGAATAGCAATTACTATATTAACAATATCAAAACATCGAAACCCTAAGAAAGAGTACTCCTTCTTCAATCATTCATTTCTAGTTTTCAAAATAAAGACTCAGCTACAAAACTTTCATAATATATATTATCAGAAAGTTTTAATCAATTAATTTACCTTGGTTATCATGAGTCATGGTAGAAACTACAATAATAGTAATTGGGCAAGTATTCCAAGATTAACACCTATTTAATACTCATCTTTATAAAGCACTTGAAACTTGAAATATAAGAGAAGTTATATTTGATAAAAATTCTTTTTATATCTTTGTTCTAACTCGAGAAATAAGATAGAATTATAATTAATGAACTTAAGAAATTCCTACATATATCTTTTTCTATTATTCTTTTTTACGTTTTCAATAGTTCCTGCGCAATCAATAATAGAGAGTGATCAAAATAGAAACCATACATTTAAAAAACTAGAAAAAGATCTTTATTGTTGCATTGAAGAATCCCTTGTATTCAGTCATCAGTTTGATTTAATTCATGAAGAAGTTTTCAATGATAAATTTCATTGCCTTAGAGAAAAACTTGATTACTATGAATCTGAAATTACAAATTCTTTAAAAACCATTAAAGAATTTAATTCGAATTTTATATATACTTCACCTCTTGAATCCTATAGAGCCAATGCTTATATCCTTGACAGATCAGAAAGTTTAATAGAGATATTACAAAGAATTTCTATTGATATTATCAGCGACATTAAGGATCAAATCAAACAAAAAAAACACTCTAACCCTCAACTGCATTCCATGTACATTAAAAAAGTACTAAAAGATTTTTTACACCTTTATCCGGTACCTCATTCCTTTTATCAACAACTACAGGGTAAAGATTCCGATTGCATGCTTCAATATTTTTATGAAATTCGATTCCAAGAGATTATAGCAGATGCTTATGCTAATGAATCTTATTTCGATTCCATTGGTCCACCAAATAACTTCCCCTCTCTATAAATGCAATATTTTTGCCTATAATAAATAGTAATCTATGAAAGATTATAGGCAATGGATATTATTAGCATTCGTACTCTCATCATTCGCTTTGATAGTATTAATCTATTCTCATATCGACGTAGGACATATTTTTAAAGGCAATCATATCATCGATCAATATATTGATAGCCACTATTATCTATCTCTCATGATATTTGTTATTCTTTTTACTGCTTCAGTGGTCCTCACGATGCCATGGACATTTTTTTTATCCGTTCTTGCAGGTATTTTGTTTGATACTACCGTAGGTACATTACTTGTTTTAGCAGGTGGTACATTGGGATCAATTATTTTCTTCTGCATGACTAAGCCATTTATGTCCCATTTTATTAAATCAAACCAAAACTGGATCGGGAAAACAAAAAAAGGATTCCAAGATAATGCTTTTGCATACATTATTATTCTTCGGCTAATACCTATAGTTCCCTATATTGCCGTTAACTTATCATCTGCGTTTTTCGATGTTCCTTTTAAAACATTCTTCTGGGGAACACTCATAGGTCTTATTCCAACCTCGATGTTATATGTATCCATTGGAAGTGAGCTCCAAGATTTTATTAATACACCAGATATATCTATAAGCAACGTTGTAGACTCGAGTTTACTAATACCTGTCTTCATAACGTTGACGCTTATATTCATCCCGCTATATTATAATAAAAAAGTTAGCAATAGCTAAAGCAAATAAAAAAGTTAACAATAGCTAACGCACTATCAGCTTTTATTTATAAAGGCTTACCTGATAAACCTAAATCTGGACTGTAGATATAAGTGTTCATCTTTGGAAACAATTCCTGAATCACATTTTTCAGCGCATAGCACCCTGGTTGTTCAGTAGCAAAGTGACCTGCATCTACGATACAAAAATCAGATTCAACTGCTTCAAGCGCTATATCTTGTTTTATCTCAGAGCTGACCAGAACGTCACACCCTGATTTTTTAGCTTCTTTCCAAAAAGAACCTCCCGCACCTCCACAGACTGCAACTTTACGGATTACTCTATCAGTTCTTCCCCATGCTCTACATTGAGTTTCTAATTGAAGATTAACAAACGATAAAAATGCTGATAATTGACAAGGATTTTTCAAATATCCACATCTAAACGTACCGCCTTTTTGAGAATGACTTAAAGGGTAAACATCATATGCAGGTGTTTCATATGGATGATGAGCTAATAATGTCTTCGTGATCGTGGAGAAATCCTCTTTCCTGAAAACCATTTCTAATCTAATCTCTTCCACTAGCTCTACTCTTCCCTTTTTGCCAATCACAGGTTCGCTACCCTCAGAAGGTAAGAATGTACCCGTTCCCTGTTGATAAAACGCACACCTGCGGTAGTTCTCTATTACTCCTGCTCCTGCATTAGATAATGCATCTATCATTTGGTTCATATCCTCATGCGGGATAAAAAGCACTAATTTACACAACTCTGACTTCGTATAACAACCTAGATGCTCTATATTCTCCAGTTGAAGTATGCTAGCAAGCGTATCATTAATTCCACCTTCAGATATATCCCAATTGGTATGAGCAGAAATTAACGTAATATCATTTTTAATCAAAAGTTCGATGCTTTTTCCAATATGAGAATCTAAATCGAGTTTTTTTAAAGGATCCCAAATTAATGGATGATGAGTAACCATACATTCACATCCTAACTGGACCGCTTGTTTTATAGCAGCAAGAGATCGATCTAAACTAAACATACATTTAGTGACTTTCTTACTTAGCGTTCCGACCTGAAGACCTGCATTATCAAATGAGAAAGCATCTTTAAAAGGAGCTATCTCATCTATAGCATGATAAATATCATGGGCTGTGATTTCAGTATTATTCGGATGAGTAATTTTACTCGAAGAAGATATTTTCATAACTATGATTCATTATATTATTTTTCACATGAAAAATGCGGACAAATTCATGGTATTTAAATCATGCATTAAACGATTAAATTCATTTAACGATAATGCCTGCTTACTATCTTTATATGAACTTGCAGGATCATGATGAGTTTCGATCATCAGTCCATCAGCGCCTGCTGCTATAGCTGCTCTTGCCATTGCAGGGATATATTCACTTACTCCTGCAGCATGACTTGGATCGATAATAATAGGCAAGGAAACTCTTTTTTTCATATAAGGAATAGCTAATAAATCTAAAGTATTTCGAGTTCCTGATTCAAAAGTTCTTATACCGCGCTCACATAGAATAATATTTTCATTCCCATAAGCTGCAATATGCTCTGCTGCTAGAAGCCATTCTTCATAGGTTGCACTCATTCCCCTTTTTAAAATCACAGGGCATTTGCTCTGTCCAACCTCGTGTAATAAACTGAAATTTTGCATATTCCTCGTACCGATCTGCAAAATATCCGCATATGAAGCAACTTTTTCAACATCCCTAGGATCTAAAACTTCTGTGACTGTTTTCAATCGATATTTTAACGCAACGCTTTGTAGTATTTTTAGACCCTCCTCACCTAAACCATGAAAGGAATAAGGAGATGTACTTGGTTTATAGGCTCCACCTCTTAAAAAGTTTATTCCAGATGTTGATAAAGACAAGGCAATCTGCTCCATCTGATCATATGATTCTATACAGCATGGTCCAGCTATTATACACTTCTGCTGCCCTCCTATTTCGATATCCCCAACTCTGATTCTTTTTTCTTTATCTATCTTAGAAACGATAGCCGGAGTCTTTTCATTCCATAAAACCTCTTTAATTTCTGAAAAATGTTCTTTTTGAAAATAACTCAACCAAGCTTCTAATGTTTTATTTTCTCGTTGAGGCAAAACATAAATATATGAAACGTATCCAGTATTATAACTTTTGTACTGAATCTGAAAGTTTTTGAATGAGGTTAGTAAAGCTTCTGAAGGAACAAAACCATGATTAAGTATAATGACCATACTTACATTTTACATTTCATTTCTATTTGAGGTTTGAAGATATCTTTTAACAGCAGATACTCTTGCTTGATAAAGTCCCTTTTCTATTTTTTTCGAATCAACCTCACCTTCAGGAAAAACATCCTTGAAACTTACGGTTTGAACAATGTCCCATAACGCTAATAATCCATTTAAAAAAGATGTATCAACCAAATCATATCCAGCTCTACCTTTTACATCACATATTCCTAAATGGTATAAATGTTGAACGATATCTGGATCATTCCACGCTCCTAGATTTATAAATAGCTTGACTATAGTTTTTGCCTTTAATCTTGGCAAATGATATAACAACATATGTGTTCTACACAGTTTTTTCAATATTTTTTTATATTGCTTAGGAATGGAAGCACGTTTAGAAAAATCATCTATCACATCTACACCAGTCCTTTCATGAGAATAATGGTGCGGAAGCTTATCTTTAGGAGTAATTCCCTTACCAAAATCATGTGTTAATGCTGCGAGTCTTCCTATAAGGTCTAACTTTAACAGAGCAGCCTGCTCTAGCACCATCATGGTATGTTCATATGCATTACCTTCAGAGTGATAAGTATAAAACTCTAAAGCAGATTTTAATCGATAAATTTCAGGAAAAACGATATGAAGCACATCACATTCTAATAAAGTATCAAAAAATAATCGTGGATGATGTTCTAAGAGAGCCATGGAAAGCTCCTTCCATACTCTATCAGGCTTAAGTTCTTTTAAATCTCCGGATTTGCCCATCAAAAAGATAAGTTTTTTCGTCTCTTCAGCTATATTCCAATCTTTTCCAAATCTAGCTAGAAACCTTGCAATGCGCAAAACTCTAACTGGATCTTCCTTAAATGCATCCGTGGTATGTCTTAGAATTTTCCTATTGATATCTTCTCGGCCACCGAAAGGATCGATAATATCATTTTGATTAAACTCGAGCTTATCTTTCACAGGAGCTGCAATAGCATTTATCGTGATATCTCTTCTTGCAAGATCTTCTTCTAAAGTTGTATCCGGACTAAAGTCGACATTAAAACCACAATAACCTCCCCCCTTTTTTTTCTCTTTCCGAGCAAGAGCATACTCTTCTCCTGTTTCTGGATGAATAAAAACAGGAAAGTCTGCTCCGACCTGTTTAAAACCCAGATTTATCATCTCCTCGGGAGTTGAACCTACTACAACAAAATCTTTATCTTTAAACTCAACGCCTAGAAGCGTGTCTCGAACGCATCCTCCAACTAAATAGCAATTTCTAGGCCTCATATTCTTAAGTATAAATAAAAAAAATGTATAATGCAAGGATATGCATTACACATTTTTTAACAGGTTAATTGTTTTTTGTTAAGACTTTAATTCACTGCAAATTGCATCCGTAAATTCAGTAGTTGTTGCACTACCACCGATATCATAGGTTTTAATCCCTTTAGCTAAGGTTGCATCTAACGCACCTTCGATATCTTTTTTCTTATCATGCATTCCTAAATGCCCAAGCATCAAGGAAGAAGTTAAAAGAAGTGCTGTAGGATTCACCTTATTTAAACCAGCATATCTTGGAGCAGATCCATGTACTGCTTCAAAAATAGCACAATTGGTACCATAGTTTGCGCCAGGAGCTAAGCCTAATCCTCCCATCATACCAGCAGCTAAATCACTTACAATATCACCATATAAATTTGGAAGGACAAGCACGTCATAATCTTTCCATTTTGTAATCAGCTGCATGCATTGATTATCAACAATATTATCGTAAAACTCAATATCTGGATAATCCTTAGCAACCTCCTGACATACCCTTAGAAACATTCCATCTGCTATTTTCATGATATTAGCTTTATGAACAGCAGTAACTCTTTTTCGTCCGTTCTCTTTTGCAAACTCAAAAGCAGCTTTGGCAATTCTCCTAGAACCTTCTTCTGTGATTAATTTAATTGTATGCGCCACTCCAGGAGCTACAATATATTCTATTTGTGCATATAAATCTTCTGTATTCTCTCTAAATATGACTAAATCTAGATCTTTAAATGGAGTCACAACTCCAGGCAACGATTTAACAGGTCTCACACATGCATATAAATCAAGCCTTTTTCTTAAAGTTACATTTGGGCTTACGCTTCCCTTTCCAATAGGTGTTGTCATCGGAGCCTTGAAAGCTACTCCAATTTCTCTTATTTTTTCGATAGTCTCATCAGGAACAATTGGCTTACCAGCCTCAACACATTTTAACCCTGCTTCAACTTCAACCCAATCGATACTCACATTTGCGGCCTGATAAATTTTCTCTACTGCATCGACTAATTCAGGCCCGGTACCATCCCCTCTAATTAAACAAACTTTCTGCGCCATATTCTTACTCTGTTTAGTACGGTTCACTAAACTGTTTAACTCCATCTAACATAAACAATTTCTGAAATTGTGATGTTTTATAACCTTGCTTCGTAATCTCGGTTAACAACTGATCTACTTCCTGGTCAGTAACTTCTGATTCACTAAAAAATCTACATCTAAAAATCCCAATAAACTTAAACTTCGGTGCTGGTGGTGGAAACACTTTTGTTCCCCTATTAGACATAAATAACAATCTTAAATTTCCGTAAGATTCGTCTAGGTTAGGAATATCATCCGATCTAACATACACGTCTACTCCATGTAAATTCATACTTTGCTCTCCGTTATAGTACTCATTAAGAAAATATCATCCTCTCTTATCATACTTATCTAATTAACATTATAACGAAAACAGAATGATTAATAAGGGTTTTATCTGTTTTTATGATATTATTTCCACTGCTTGTAAATATTTAAAAAAAATGCTATAGTCAATCATAATATCAACTGTTTTAACCTATATTATAAAATATACTTGTATTTTAATATTGAAGAGATTTATATGAGATTCGCAACATACATTATAAAGAGATGTCATACCATCTGTAAATTTTCACTCTCTACTTATATTTTATTTTTATATACATATACCAGTGCTGATCCACCTCATCCTGTACCACATCCTGTACCACATCCTTATCAAAACACACAAATGCAACAATCAACTAAGATATCTCTATTCTCTAAGTTAAGAAAAAAATGTAAAACATTTTTTAATTATTTTTGCTCATCTCCTAGTGAAGAAGTATCTCCAAATCATCCAAGAAATAACTCTGATGACATACACCGGATTACACTTTCCAGAAGTGCTATATCTCTAGAGGATCATAAACTCTTAAACCAGCTATTTGAATCATTCAATTCTCATGCTATGCCTTCAAGAAGCGCATTGAATTCAAGCGAAGAATACTTTGAAATACTCAAACAACATATTCATTCCAACGCTAATACACTCCTTTCTGAAAATTCATTAAATGCTTTTCACTCTGCATTTCAACAGTGCAATGCATCTACAGAAGCCGAGCATTTAAAAAGACTTTCTGTACTTATAAAATTCTATGTGAAAAAACGACAGAATATACACTTATGGATTTCTGAAATCACAGATAAATATGAGGATCTAAGAGAAAATCAAAGTATCACGGATCACCAATATATTCAGATTGGTGCAATCATTCAAGATATTTATAAAAAAACTCGCTCTAAACTTGATCACTTTGCGTTAGAAATGAATCAATTATCATTGAATGATTCTAGATACTTTGTTAAGCTAAATGACCACTCCTTACCAATACAAGATTTCAATCATATAGTAGATTACCAAAAAGGATTATTCAACTTAGAGGCCGGCGAATTATCATCGCTCACCATAAGAGATTACATTAGCTATCAGCCATCACATTAATATTGCCAAATTTAGAATTGACGCTCAAAGATAATTGTGATATGATAATTTATTATACAAACAATGAAAACGTTATACATATTGGCGATTACCGCTTTCGTATTTATTCATCATCATGCCTTTGCATACTATACTCTATCCTTATCTACTCAAAGACCTTCAAGATGTATTCCAAGGACACACATCTTACGATTCGTTGAAATCCCAGATGAGTACATACAGGCAAAAAATAATTATTCTACTAAAACAAAACCTACAAAACTTAAAAAAATCAGAGTTTTTTTAGCTAACTGCATCCCTTGCAAGCATAATCAACACAGCACTGCAACTATTGAAGAATTTCGAGAAATAGACATGCTTTTTAACAGCATTCATCATATCAGTGATCAAGTTAATCCTTTTAGCAGTGAAGAATATCTAAAAAACCCTAATCCGTATATTGATCATTTCTTATCAGATTACAGAAAGACTATAAGAGAAATTATTAACGATGATGATCTAGAAAGAATGAAGGCATATTTATTCTCAATAAAAAATCAACATCACCCAAAATCCACTCAAGATGTATCAGAACTCATCAAATTATACATCCATCATAAAAATATGTTATTCAAAAAAATCAATATCATTTCAGAAAAATATACTGATATTGATTTAGAAAAAATAAACGAATTTGAGTATAAGCTTCTTGGTGATTATATCTATCATGAGTATGATTCAATCACTAACATGATTAATGAATCGTATAAAAAAGTTTTCTTTTTAGTATATATTTATGGAAATATTATCGTTAACACCAGAGGAATAAATGTTAGATTATCTAGATCATCAATATTATATGATTTCTATCGAGGATTATTCTCTTTAAACAATCATCAGATTAATGACATCCATCCAAGCAGGTATATCTTTATTCCATGAGTTGTGCTTCATGATGTATTCTTTTAGGTTTGATTCAATGAGTTATAGACATTTCACAACCCTTTCAATCATTACACGTGCTAAATTATTTACAATATGCTTTACTGCTCATATGCATATACATGGAATGCAAACTCCATCCCATAATCAGACATCTACATTAAAAAGCTCTTCTATTAAAGAGAATCACCATGTATCTATCTTAGAATATTTATCTGAACATCCTTTAATAGGTTTTACAAATCAAGAAGTTTTAGACATACACGTAGAATTTCATAAAATACGAAATTATCAAATTCTCGATTCAACTCAATTCGCTCGTAATCTCTTAAAAAAATACATAGAAAAAAGGATCTCTCTTGCAAAAGAATTAGAAAAATATACTGAATTATTAATTGAGATGGATGAGCAAAAACGAGAACCAGAATTTACATATTTAACGACATGTAATAAGATAAAAGAGAGTTATGATCATGCATTATCCAAGATGAATCAACAGTTTTTACACTTCTGTGCATTAATTCAAACACATACTGATATCAGAATCGTTAATATAGAAACAAGTTATTTAGATGAAAACCATCTTTTGCTTGGTATGATCGATAACTCACCTGAAGCGCTTCTTAAAGCTAATATAGAAGACTATATCAGCTTTAAGTAAACCTTTATATTCCTTTATTTCTATCAGCGATAGCTAAGTTCTACAATTTTAGCAGCAGCCCCTTGCATTGTAGATTCAGGAACTATTTTTGTATTTAACAGCATTTCTTTAGCTTCTTCTGCAGCAGTACCCTCTATCCTAGCAACAACAGGAATATTTACATCTAAATCATCAAATGCACTTATGATACCTTTTGCCACTTCATCACACCGAGTGATACCACCAAAAATATTGATAAACATTCCTTTAATATTTTTGTCCATCATAATTAAATCAACACAATTTTTAACTTGCTCAGCTTGAGCTCCACCACCTACATCTAAAAAGTTTGCAGGTTGCCCACCAGCGGCCTTAATTTCATCCATAGAACACATAACAAGACCTGCTCCATTCCCTATTACTGCTATATCCCCATCTAACCTAACATATGCAATACCTCGGTTTGATGCTTCTGCTTCTATTGGATCACTAAAACTATCACTTGCACTTTCTGCAAGAGATTTATACCTAAACAATGCATTGTCATCGATGCTCACTTTAGCATCTGCAGCAATAACTTTTCCATCTTCGGTTAAGGCTACTGGATTAATTTCTATCAACTCAGCATCATTTTCAGTATATGCCTTAACTAATTTTTTAATCATAACCGCCATCTGATTAAAAGCAGTCTTTGGCATTTTAGCTTTTGTTAAAGCTTTTCGTAATTCAAAATCTGATAAACCCCAAGCCGGGTCAACATAAAGTTTTACAATTGCATCTGGATTCTTAGCTGCAACTTCTTCAATATCCATTCCACCTTCAATACTTATCATAACAACAAGTTTCTGCAGAGCCCTATCAAGTAATACAGAAAGATAGTACTCTTCTGCTATGGTGATCTGTTCTACAACGAGTAATTTTTCTACTACAAGACCATCGGGATTTTGTATACTTTTCAGCTTCTTACCCATCATTTCCTTAGCATGTTGAGCTGCTTCTTCGGAAGTAGATGCAAGCTTTACTCCGCCAGCCTTACCACGTCCTCCCATAAGAACTTGAGCTTTGACTACAACCTTACCTCCGAGTTCTTCAGCTATAGCTTTAACTTCATTAACATCACTAGTTGCTTTACCTTTTGGTACAGGTACACCGTATCTTTCTAATAGATCTTTTGACTGATATTCATGGAACTTCATACACCATAATAATACCAGTTAGACACAAAAACTTATACATTAAATCAAAATAAAAAGAAGTATCCGGGAAAATACTTCTTTTTAAAGTTAAGTATATAAAAATCATTCGATTTCTATACTTAATATTGTAGGCAGAGATCCTCTTTAAGTTCTAATTCATATTTTTTAGCTTGAGCGCTTTTCAAATCTATTTCAACCATTTCAGCTGCCAACTGTTCGATACTAATTTTAGGTTCCCATCCTAATTTTTCTCTAGCTTTTGTAGAATCACCTAACAGAGTATCTACTTCAGCAGGTCTAAAGAATTTTGGATCAACCTCAACTACAGTCTTACCAGTTGCACTATCTTTTCCAATTTCATGGACACCACTTCCTTCCCAAACAATTTCAACGCCTATAGCCTTAAATGCAAGCTCTGTGAAATATTTGACAGAATACTGTTTTCCCGTAGCTATAACATAATCATCAGGAGAATCTTGTTGGAGCATTAAGTACATAGCTTCTACATAATCTTTAGCATGCCCCCAATCTCTTAAAGAATTCAAATTCCCTAATTTCAATTTACTCATTAAGCCTTCTTTAATAGCGGCCACCCCTCTGGTGATCTTTCGGGTAACAAAATTCTCTCCTCGCATAGGAGATTCATGATTAAATAGAATTCCACAACATGCAAATAAATTATGAGCTTCACGGTAATTCACTGTAATCCAATGGGCATACATTTTTGCTACAGCATATGGACTTCTAGGATAAAAAGGAGTTGTCTCTTTCTGAGGGACTTCCTGAACAAGTCCAAAAAGCTCACTCGTAGATGCTTGGTAGTACCTAGTTTTATTGATTAAATGATTCACTCTTATAGCTTCTAATAAACGAAGCGTGCCAACGGCATCTGCTTCTGCAGTATATTCTGGTGTTTCGAAACTCACCTTCACATGAGACTGAGCTGCTAAATTATATATCTCATCAGGTTGAACAATATTAACAAGATTAACAATAGAACTCGTATCTGTTAAATCAGCATAGTGTAGATGAAAATTCCCTGTAGGCATTTCATCCTCTTTCAAAATAATATCGTCAATTCTAAAAGTATTCGGACAGGAACATCTTCTTTTCATTCCATGGACTTCATACCCTTTCGAAAGCAGAAGATGTGTTAGATATGCACCATCTTGTCCAGTAATACCTGTAATTAACGCTCTTTTTTTCATATGGAATAATATTACCTTTCAAAATTAAGAAAACACCAACATTTTTTGCAAAAGCTTGGTATAATAAATTTGTAGAAGGGGGCATAGCTCAGTTGGGAGAGCAATTGCTTTGCAAGCAATAGGTCAGGGGTTCGAATCCCCTTGCCTCCACCATTTCTTCTCGTTTACAATCAATACCTACCTAATCTTCTTATATCCGCAGCCTTTAATCTATTCAAAATATTTATCCACTAAAAATCGACTCCGTTCATAACCACTTGTTTTTCCAGTATCATAACATATGTGAAGCCGGAAAAATACCTATTAAAACTCTATGATTCTATGCAGAAGGATCTTATCGAAATCAAAACACATCATCATGGGATATTAAATGTTTACACTTGTGGACCAACGGTATACAATTATGTTCACATCGGAAACATGAGAACATTTTTAACTTCCGATCTTCTTGTAAGAACAGCAAAAGCGATCGGATATAAAGTGAAGCATATTTCTAATATTACTGATGTAGGCCATCTTACTACAGATGATATGATTGATGGCTCTGGTGAAGATAAATTAACAAAAGCATTAGCATCTAAAGAAGGTGAATCTTTTCAGAACATCTGGGAATTATCAGAGTATTATACAACATGCTTTATTCAAGACTCCAGGATGCTTAATCTATTACAACCCAATGTAAGACCCAAGGCGACCCAACATATCCAAGAACAGATACGCGCCATCCAAACTCTTCTACAAAAAGGTTCTGCATATACTACCAGCGACGGTGTATACTTCGACATTTCGACATTTCCAGAATATGGAAAACTCAGTGGTAATAAATCACAAGATCAGCTGAAAAAACATGTTCGAGATATTAAAATCGACTCCGGAAAACGGAACTCTGCAGATTTTGCCTTATGGAAAAAAGATAGTGAACACCTCATGCAATGGTATAGCCCTTGGGGATGGGGATTTCCTGGCTGGCATTTAGAGTGCAGCGTAATGGCAATGGAATATCTAGGAGATAGTATTGACATCCATGCTGGTGGTGAAGATCTTGCTTTCCCACATCATGAATGTGAAATAGCTCAATCTGAATCTCTTACGGGTGAAATTTTTTCTAAATACTGGATACATACTAGGTACCTACAAGTTGAAGGGGAAAAAATGTCTAAAAGCAAAGGTAATTTTTTCACGCTTCGAGATCTCATATATAAAGATGGATATGATCCTAGAGCTATCAGGTATGCACTTATCTCAACACCTTTTTCTAAACCGTTTAATTTCACCATGTCCATGCTTCAGGATGCGGCTAAAAAGATAAAACGTTTCGATGAAATACTATCTTCTATCTATCAAACCATAGAAAACCCTCAAGATCATTCTCATAGCTTTGGAGATTCCTTAGAACTTCAATATCATCTTCTTCTGGAATCTATGTGCAATAACTTAAATACCTCGAAAGCTATTGCACATGTTTTAGCTATTTATAAAGAAATTTCCACTCATATCAGTCAGCTTAATCAGGCATCCGCAACTCATGCATTAGACATCTTAAAAAAATGTCATGATGTTCTTGGATTTATTTTTCCAGCATCACAACCAAACGATCAAACAACAACTCAATCTAACCATCAAGATACTGAAAAAGATAACACACCTCAAGAAATTCTTCTTCTTCTGAAAGAAAGAGAAACGGCTAAAATAGAAAAAAACTATCAGAAATCTGATGAAATACGGGCACAAATAGAACATTTAGGATATAAAGTCATCGATACGAAAGAAGGTTCAAAAATACAGAAATAAATCGATTTAACCATCATAAGAATGTTCAACACATTCTTATGACTAGATTCTTATAACTAGATTCTTATGACTAGATTCTTAGAGAATAATCTTAAGAACGGATACATATAAGAGAGATGTCTATAATACACTATTCATCCGAATCTAACCCCAATTTTTCAATATCGTCTTTACTTAATTTAAGTGCTGTAGCTATCTCTCCAACACACATCCCTGAATTCAATAATTGCTTAACTATCTTTTCTCGCTCTTCTTCTCTACCACCTTCTCGTTCATCATCTAAGTCTTCTTGAGTTAGTTTAAACTTTTCATGATTATCTATAGCCGCATACTTCAATTCATCTGCCAAATTCACAAATTTTATTTTATTATAAGCTTCGATAACTTCTGGAGTTTTAATATTCTCAGTCACATACGCGGGATCATGATCTTCAGAAAAACGGAGTAAATTAAGCCAATCTCGCAACGGAGGCTCCAGTCTTTTCATCTCTTCTTTTTTAATATTTGCGAGATTAACCTGTATGATTTCTAAAGCACTAATTATACGCATGGAATCCTCGTTCTTAACGTCTTTCAATTGATACTTTCTCAAGAAATAATCATCTTTTTTCCAAGGGTTTGTCGTTTGATGAAGATATGGTTTCCGAACACTACTACGGCTAAAACCACGAGAAAGAATATTCACCGATATCGTTGGAAGAGCTGCACCCCAGTCATTTCCTGGCTTCGTTTGCATCAAAAAAGTTGAAGCAGAATATGCTACTGCACGATAATCCCAATCGTTCTTAGGTACCACTTGAACTTCAACGTTTACATAACCACGACCAGGTACTGAACATTTTATATCCATAATCCGTTCTTTTTGATGAATATCGGCCAACTCAGTTAAAAAGCCTGATCTATCCAAAAAACCTTTTAATATATATTCAAGGTCTGATGATCTTTCACCATTTTTATTCACTGTAATTTCAGATCCTTGTGATTGTTCTGTATGTAAACGTAACTTTGATTTGTGAATAAAGTTATAGAAATCCTTGCATTTCAAAACAGAATTCATACTACCATCTAAAAGTACAGAGTCGTCAACTTCTAAACCAGTAAATGTTTTCAAAAATGAATTTCTTATACGCTTATCACTGAGTAAATCCTTGAATATTTTATCTTCTAAAGTAGAAGCAAAATGTTTTTTACCCTCATAGTATTCATAGTATAATGCTTTAGTGTCTATATCATTAGTTGTTGAATACCGGATCCATTGACCAGGAGTAACCCTCTTAATGAGTGCCGTGCTTGATCTGAATGCACTCATGGCTCCAGCGGTATACAAATTAAATATTAATAATACTGCAGTTGCTATACTCTTATGATATATTTTCACTTTATCACCTCATCACCGCCATGGTAACTCATATAAATACTACCGCATATGCAACTCATTGACAATAGAAGGATTCAATATTTTAAACACGGAAAAATTCTGAGCATAAATTCACAGAAATCTAGTTTCTACTCAGAATAAAGATAATTTTCAGATATCTTTTTACCTACGATCAGGTATCCTAAATAGTATCAATAAGCGCGGGTGGTGGAATAGGTAGACACGCTACCTTGAGGTGGTAGTGCCCACAAAGCGTGAAGGTTCGAGTCCTTTCCCGCGCACCAAATTTATTTCTGAATGATACAATCTTTTAAACTTAAACCTTTGAAGCAATATATATCTATCACATTCATTTTCATATGCCTGCTAACCTTCGCAGGATACAAGCTTCAACAAGATACGAGTCAAAAAGTTGTATCTAAAATACCCGAGAACGCTATGCATTACGAACTTATCATTATCGGATCTGGTCCAGCTGGTTATACTGCAGCCCTTTATGCCTCAAGAGCTGGTATTCAACCCCTTGTTATTACAGGCAATCAACCCGGAGGTCAACTAACCACTACCACAGATGTAGAAAATTACCCTGGATTTCCTGATGGTGTACTAGGTTCTGAAATGATGGATATCTTCCAAAAGCAAGCAGAAAGATTTAACACAGTTGTAGAATACAAACACGTTACTAAAGTTAATTTAGATCATCGCCCTTTTAGCCTCATTTGCGATGATGATTCTACATATACAGCAAATAGCATCATTATTTCTACTGGAGCGAGTGCTAAATGGTTAGGCTTGCCAACAGAGAAAGAATTTAATGGCTTTGGAGTTAGCGCTTGCGCAACTTGCGATGGATTTTTTTATAAAGGGAAAGATGTTCTCGTTGTAGGTGGAGGCGACACTGCAATGGAAGAGGCCCTCTACCTTTCTAGATTATGCAATAAGGTTTATCTTGCCCACAGAAGAGATACATTCCGCGCAAGTAAAATCATGCAAGATAGAGTGAAAAAAACAGATAAAATAGAAATTCTATGGAATTCTGAACTCCAAGAAATATTAGGAGAGCGTGAGCCCCGAAAAAAAGTGACAGGAGCTCGCATATATAATAATCAGACTCAAACCACTAAAGATATCCATCTTCAAGGAGTATTTATTGCGATTGGTCACAAGCCAAACAGTGATCTTTTCAAAGGTATCATCGACATGGATGAAACGGGTTATATACAATTGAAGGACCGCTCTTCGAAAACAAATATACCTGGTGTTTTTGTAGCTGGAGATGTCTGTGATAAAACATACCGTCAAGCAGTCACATCTGCAGGAATGGGCTGCATAGCAGCACTCGATGCAGAACGGTATTTAGAATCTTTAAAGTAGTATCATCCTTTGCTTCATGAACTATATTAAAAAAGTTTGTCTAGATGAGTGTTGTTTTTACATCAACATTCATCTATCACTCTCTAGAATCTTTTAAGACTATCAATATTTAGACAAAACCCTTTATATCTTCTATCCTATGCAGTTTTATGTATTCGTGTGCAGGTTTATGTGTTCCTGCAAAGAAAAACAGACAAAATAAAGAATCTATTAATTTTTAGCAAATTTAAATAATGATTGCCACACATCATCAAGGACCATTCAGGTTAAACTATAAATGTGTCTAAAATACTTACGGAAGAAGTTCCAGAAAAGGTCTTTCTAGTTTTTGTAAATCAAGATTCCAATGAGGATGCTCTAGTTGAAGACGAGCTCATCTCTCTTTGCGAAACAGCCAAATTAGAAGTTACCGGATTTACTCGACAAAGAGTCTCAAAACCAACCTCAGCTACTTTTATTGGCAAGGGAAAAGTTGAGGAGATTAAAATCTATGCTAAAGATGAATCTGCTGATGTCATATTATTTGACACCGAACTCAGTGGTATTCAAATAAGAAATATTCAAGATATTACTGGAAAAAAAGTCGTCGATAGAACAGGTCTTATTCTTGATATTTTTGCTTGTAGAGCACAGACAAAGGAAGGGAAACTCCAAGTTGAACTTGCTCAGCTCACCTATCTTATGCCTCGACTAATGTCTGTATATACTAAATTTGAGAGACAGAAAGGTGGGGTTGGCCTCCGTGGCCCAGGTGAGACTAAACTAGAGACAGATAAAAGAATGGTTAAAGACAAAATAACCAAACTTAAAAAAGAGATTGATAATATTAAAGCATCACGCTCAAGACTCCGGGCTCAAAGAAGAAAACACCCTTTCCCATTTGCCTCTCTAGTCGGATACACTAGTGCAGGAAAATCCACACTCATGAATCTACTTGCCAACGAAAACGTCCTCGCAGATAAAATGCTCTTTGCAACACTCGATCCCACTACCAGAAAAATCAGCTTTGAAAATGGATATAGTATTTTTCTGACGGATACAGTAGGATTTATTAGAAATTTACCAACGCATCTTATTGCAGCCTTTAGAGCTACTTTAGAAGAATTTAGCTATTCTGATTTTTTCCTACACATTGTTGACATCAGTCACCCAGATTGGAGAACGCAAAAGAAAGCGGTTGATGAAACACTTAAAAAAATAGATCCTGAAGAGAAACCATCCCTGATAGTTTTTAATAAAATAGATGCTATCGATGACAAAGTATTGCTACCAGAGATTATAAAGGAATACCCTGGCAGTGTTACTATTTCAGCTAAAACAGGAGAAGGTATCGATCTCTTAATTGAAAAGATTCTAAATCATTTAAAATCTGAGCTCATTAAAATAACCACTGTTATCCCTTATACAAAATCAGAATTGTTAGAACAATGTTATCAATTCGGCCGTGTATATAAAGCTGACTACGAAGAAGATGGAATCCACCTGGAGGCTGAATTAACTCCAGAAATGCATACTAGAATAAAGCATATGATTACAACATGAAAATATTTGAATGGATCCAAGAAGCCAGTGAAAAATTACATGAAGTCGCAGGTGAATCATCTCGCTTAGAAGCTCAAATTATTCTCGCATTTGCACTTGGGAAATCACGTTCTTGGATCTTAACACACGCGCATCATACCATAGATCCAATATCGATAAACAAAATTCTTTCTAGAAGATTGCAGCACGAACCTCTGCCTTATATCCTAGGGGAAAAAGAGTTTTATGGAAAAATGTTCCATGTAAACCGGTCTGTTCTTATTCCCAGGCAAGAAACAGAAATACTCGTCGAAACTATACTTCAAACACATAAACATCAAAAAGATATCAGCCTGTTAGATTTATGCACAGGCTCAGGATGTATAAGTATATCCATAAAACTCAATCAACCTTATTGGAATATTTCTGGATCAGATATATCTATAGAAGCATTGGATACAGCAAAAAAAAATGCTGCATTCCATAACACTGATATTCAATTTATTCATTCAAACATGTTTAACCATCTTCCTAAACAACAGTATGATATCATCGTCTCCAATCCTCCCTATATTTGTAAAACTGAAGTATTAGATAAACAAGTGTCTGCATTCGAACCTCATACCGCTCTCTATGCTAATAATAATGGTTTAGAGATGTATCAAATTATATCAAACGAAGCTAAATTCTACCTAAAGCCTCACGGGCTACTCTACTTAGAAATAGGTTACAAGCAATCAGAGCGTATCATTCATGAATTTCAATCAAAGAATTGGGAATGCCTAAACATCATCAAAGATTTATCTGGTCATCAACGAGTCCTTGTTTTCAAAACATAACATAAGCTTTTCACTACATATGCAACCTGTAACTAATACTAGTTTTGATATTCAAACACTCTTATAAATACCAGTTTTTCATAAATTATAAAACTTATCTTCTTGATAAACTGTATTCTTCATTACATGACTTTTCGAATATCACTTTCTGCTTTCTTCATCTTATGCATGGGTCGTATGTTTGCATTAAGCAATGCTCCAGATAATAAAAACATTTGCCTCGCAATAAATTGTACACAGGTAGATTTTAATATCTTATACAAAATCCCTTCTTCTCTTTTTCCAGAAATTATACAGCATTATTCATTAGATCATATATTAGAAGATCTGGATGGAATCAATCAATACCTATCCCATGTAGATACTGATTGTTTTAAGCCAGCTAGGTCTATACATTTGAACAAAAAAACTAAAGCAAATAGCCTTTCAGCAACATTGCATTTTGGAAATGTCTTAGAGGATTCCATAGAAAAAGATAAAAATGAACAAATTTATCACTATCTTCAGTATATTCATGCCCTAGGAGATGAGAAAGCATGGAAAAATAAAACAGATTTTACTCCTATTCAATATCAGAAACTTTCGGAACTACATAGACGTTTAACACAGTCTTTAAATGTGTCAAGCAATACATTATTATTTAATCTTTCTAGAATACGTATCTTGTTAGATAACGAATCTGATCAGATTTCAGCCGAAGATATCTCTTTTCTTTCATCATTATCATCATTAACAGAGTTTCATTACGAAGAACAAGCAACTACAGATGATACGATCCTACCTGCTCCTCAATTTGATCATAAAGAACAAACCTATCAAGAACTCTTAAAAGCATTGCCAAGCACTCTTCAGTCACTATCCATACCCTTTGCTCTTCTAAGTGATGAGAGCATATTGCAATTAAAAAAATTCAACCAAATATCTCATTTCGATATCCATGGATCTATCATCTATTCCGAAAGAAAAACACTTGCTGATATTCTGAAAAACATTCCCGCATCGATAAAATATTTAGATGTATCGGCTACCAATGGTGAAGAACAAGATTTTAATCTCCTGAAACGCTTTACATTCCTTGAATATCTTGATCTAGGTTACAATGATATCAATCTCGATTCTATCTTAGATTTATTACCTACAACATTAAGATATCTAGATCTATCATCCTCTTCATATTCTGCTGAAAAAACAATCTCTTTTAGAAAACTCGACAACCTCTCTCATCTACATCTCAGGAACTCTTTTGAAATGAATCCATTCTGTTGGGAAGAAATATTTAAAAATCTTCCTCCTGGCATTGTAAAACTAGATATTTCTGATAATATTATTCCTAGTGTTTGCTTAAAATCAATAAAACAACATTTACCAAATTTAAATGAAATCACGATAGAATATGTTCAATTTTTATAACACATTCTACTCCATGACTTATAAAAACATCCCTTGGTATCAAAAACATATCAAGGTATTATTTTATTCATATGAGTACACTTTTTTTTAACATGTTACGAATAAAATCCATTTATCTTATCCATATCATTCTTTTTATCTTAACAGTAAGACAATCTGTACAAGCAGAAACATCACTTACCTTTCCTGATACTTTTCATAGTAATACTGAGGAAGATCAAACGTATTATCTTACAGAATCAGAACAGATTCAACAGAAATTAACAAAATGCTTCAACCGCATGAAATATCTTACCTGGACTCACAACGATATTCAAAAAAACATTCAGTTCTTAGTAAGATATACTTGCATTATTGCAAAGATTTCTATGCTTAAGTTAGAATCTCATTGCTATACTTATGAAGAGAACCTCTTCCTTGATGAAATAGATGATATTTACTATCGATTAAAAACCGCATCTAAAAACTTGAAAAATCTTATTAAAGAACATGGCACTCATGTTTATGACAATGAGTATAAGATAAAAATCCAACATGTCTTATCAATTGTCTCTGAATCCGATATTCTTCTACGGACCATCACTCCGAAATAACTTATGATAAATTCAATCTAACTTTAGATGTATAACCGATTTCATCATTGCTACCTATGTGATCTATCATCCTAGCTCTGGTATGATATCAGTAAAGATGAACCATTCAACTTTATCAGAATATCCCATTAAAAATTTAGGTATCATCGGTGCCGGAGAATCCGCCAGGAGTGTTGCAAAGCATGCAACATCGATGGGAGTAAACGTGACAGTTTTTGATGATTCAACCTTAGTTGATTTTCCTTCCTCAGTATCACAAAAAAAAATAAGTATTGAAAACATTCAAGGAAGTAACCCAGACGATATCATCATCTCCCCCTGGTTTGGCCCTGCTCATCCCATTGTAAAAGAAATACGCTCAAAAAATATCCCTCTCCATAGTGAAATAGAGTATGCATCAAGATATATCCATCAACCCATTATAAGTATTACTGGAACCAATGGCAAGACTACTACCACAGCTCTAACCTGGTATCTATTCAACTCAATAAAAACCCCAGCTCTTCTTTGTGGAAATATAAGAGGAAGCGGATATCCTGAACAACCTCTTACACATGCTCTTCTGCAAGGTAATAACTCTAGTGACACTCTCTTTGTTACAGAAGTATCCAGTGCTCAATTAGAACACATCTCCAAGTTTAAATCTGACATTGCATATATAACCAATCTAAAACCAGACCATCTTGATAGATATCCAGATTTTAATACATACAAACAAACAAAGTACAAGTTATTGAGTTCTATAAAAAAAGAGGGGGTTTTTATCCTGCATCAACATCATGACCAACAAGTTTATCAAGAGATAAAAGAGCATCTTCGTCAAGATATTTCCATCCTTTCACCAGATGAAATAGCTCCCATCATCAACGGGCAAATGCTGTTTCACGGATTTTCCTTACCAATAGATTCTATTCCGGCTGTTTCAGATCACTTTTTACAAAACATTCAAGCTGCATTAACCATAATCCATGCATACTACAAACAATTTACTTCCCAACAAGTAAATACGCTTTTCTCTGCTATAAAGAGCTTTCCTGGTGTAGAACACAGAATGGAGATTATAGGTTCCAAAAATGGTGTTCGAATGATTAATAATTCGATGTGCACTAATCCAGAAGCGATTATTTCTAGCTGCAGTTCTATCCATACTAAACAACATTTACTTATTGGTGGACTTACAAAAGGTTTAGATTTTACGATATTAAACTCATTTTTAGATAATATTCATGCTTCTGTCTATATCTTTGGTAAAGATAGATATCTGATTTCAGAAATGTTACAAGATAGATATCCGGTATTCTTATCTATGAAGGAGGCATTTCATTCAGCACTAACCTCTGCATGTCCAGGAGAAAATATCATATTATCGCCAGGATGCTCAAGTTTTGGTGAATTTAAAGATTTTGTGGACCGCGGGAAAAAATTCAAAGAACTTGTGAAACAATCCTGTAATCTCTAGTGCATGAATCATCATATCATACAACAATGAAGAATAAAACTTTCTTTACAGGTGATACAATCCTCTTTGGTTTATCTCTTTTAGCCACCCTTTTTGGGTTAATATTTATTTTTGATGCAGGATATGCAAGATCCATACAAGCAGGACATGGAATTATCCCACGTGAATTTAAATCGCAACTGATATTTTCAATACTATCGATTGTAAGCTATTTTTGTATTGCTAAAATACCTTTCTCTTTTTGGAAGAAAAGCACTTTTTATATTTTCATCATCGGAGTAATTTCTGTCTTATTAGTGGAAATACCTGGCCTTGGGAAAGAAATGAATGGTGCTAGAAGATGGTTAGGGCTTGGTCCGTTCCTTATTCAACCTGCTGAATTTATGAAAGTTGGAATTATTCTATTTCTCTCTAAAGTATTTTCCATTCAGCCATCTTCTACTCCTCGAATTAACAAACCGAAGAACTGGGGAGAAAGACTCGATCACATCATTATTCCTCAATCAAAAACTCTGATATCCTTTACGATCGTTCTTCTAGTGTCGTATCTTATCGAAAGAGAGCCAGATTTAGGAACGGCTGCGGTTATTATTGCAACTAGTTTTTCTCTACTGATTCTCAGTAATATTTCACTTAAACTATTGTTTAAAATTATTCTTATTGGTATATTAGGTATTGGATTTTTAGTAAGTATGGAACCTTATAGAATTCAAAGAATTATGCAACATACAAATCGGTGGCAACCACAGGTCATGGACGAACTTGGTTATCAGACCGTACAATCCGAGGCAGGAATGGCCAGTGGAGGTCTTGTAGGTGTTGGGATCGGTTCAGGAAGAGCAAAGCACATGCTGCCAGCTGCTACTACAGACTTTATTCTTGCAACCATTGCCGAAGAGACAGGATTACTGGGCGTTACTAGCATGCTAGGAATTCTTTCCTGGATTTCATTCTGTCTTATACAGATCGGCCGCAGAATGGAATGTAATCATGCCAGGCTCACTCTCTTTGGAACATCTATATGGATTGCAATCCAAACATCCGTAAATGTCATGATGGCAAATGGTACTCTTCCAGCAATTGGGATCCCTATCCCTTTTGTAAGCTCTGGAGGTTCTAGTCTTTTAGCAACTTGGATTGGCATTGGGTTCTGTGCTTCTGCTATCCGGCAGCACACAATCCATAAACGAAAATTAAAAAGTAAAACAGGACATCTCTAATTATGAACGTTATTATTACCGGTGGTGGAACAGGAGGACATGTTTTCCCTGCTCTGTCTGTTGCTAAAATATTTAAAAAGAATGGGCATAACGTCCTCTACTTCGGATCGATTCGAGGCATAGAAAAAACAGCTTGCCAAGATCATGGAATACCTTGTAAGTGTTTCCCATCAGAACCTTTTACTTCAATAAGAACATTCAAAGGAATTTTAGCAAGATTATCCTTCATCATTGCAACCCTAATGGTTTTGTGCCACTTTATTTTTCGCAGGCCATCATTAGTGTTTGCTACAGGAGGATATTCCAGTGCCCCTGTTCTTTTTGCAGCATGGCTACTTCGCATACCTCTATATCTCCATGAACAAAATACAATACCAGGAAGAACTATACAGTTATTTTCTCAAGTTGCTAAACATGTTTTCACAACATTCCATACCACAAAAAAATACATGAAACATGTTCCTATTACTCGAACAGGACTTCCTATTTTGCCAGGTATATCTCAGGGCATATCGCAAGAAATATCACAAGAAGTATCACAAGAAATCTCACAGAGCAATGAGCCATTCTGTTTCACTTCAAAAGAAAGAAAAGTTAGAGACATCCATGCAAATGATACTATCCATATATTAATTACAGGTGGATCTCAAGGTGCAAAAGCTATCAATACCATGATTTTAAACAGCTACCACTATATTAGATCAAACATTCCTAAAAACATAAAGATGACACATATTACTGGAAAAAACGATTATGAATCGTGTCTAAAGCTTATGGAAATTTGCAAGATTGATCCCAAACATTATCATCTAATCTCATTTGCTGATAAACCAGCCCTGTATCAGCTCCTCTCGGAAACTGACATACTCATTGGCAGATCAGGTGCAGGAACACTCATCGATTCAGCTTTATTTGGAATACCATCTATCCTTATTCCCTACCCCTACTCAACTGGAAACCATCAAATTCAAAATGGTATAGAATTCCAAGATATGGGATTCACAAAAATCATTCATCAAGAACATCTGAATCAGGAATCTCTTCTAGAGAATCTTAATTTCTGGATAGAAAACCCGCTCATGTACCGAGCAGCCTCATCTGAATTAATGAAATGGAATCCAGACCATGCAGCAGAAAAAGTATACTTAAATATAAGTCAAACATTATTTTAAGTTTATTATTGAGTTTATCATGAGAACAAAACAAGAGTGGGTCCTATTTAACAATGCTAGTACGCTTGAATCTGCAACACATTTTTTTTTAGTGGGAATAGGAGGTACTGGCATGGCTCCATTAGCAGAAATGCTACAGCAGAAAGGATTCAAGGTCCGTGGGAGCAATCGTGAAGTTAATCATAATACTCTTGAATTAGAAAAATCTGGCATAACTGTTCACTATAACCACCAGAACATTCTCTTAAACAGTAACGAACAGATTATATTCTCAGATGCTATTTTTCTAGATGAGAGCCCAGAGTTTCATCAAGCGAAATCCTTAGCCTTACCCGTATTTAGAAGAATGCAAGTACTTAACTGGATTCTGAAGGATAAAAAGATTATTGCAGTTACCGGCACACATGGAAAAACCACGACTTCTGGCATGATTGCCACCGCTCTCGATAAACTAAACTTGCATCCTTCATATATGATTGGATCAAAACCTAATGCGCTCGAATCTTCCTCTAAATTTGATCCTAAAGGAGATCTAGCTGTCGTAGAAACCTGTGAAGCATACGATAGTATGCATGATATCCAACCAGATATTATTCTTCTTCTAAACCTAGAACCGGATCATCTAGACTATCATAAATCTTATGAATCCCTTGAATCTAGTATGCTCCGATTTATTCAGAAATTACCTGAAAATGGAGTACTTGTTTATTGTGGCGAAGACGCTGGTGCCAAAAAAATAGCAGAACAATATTCCGGTAATAAGATCGAGTATCACTCAATGTCCTATAAAGAACTTGGAAGAAACATACCTCGATTAAATGTTCTTGGCGATCATAATCTACTCAATCATTCCGGAGCCTTAAAAACGCTAATCCATATAGGAACACCCATCGAGCAAGCAGAGAGCGCCTTGCTGAATTATACTGGCGCTCGAAGAAGGATGGAGGTTCATCTAGATGGAGACATTATTGTAATGGATGACTATGCGCACCATCCCACGGAAATATCAGAAACCATTAAAGCCATAAGATCCAAGTACCCCGAAAGGAGACTCATTTATACATTTCAGCCACAGCTTTATTCCAGAACAAGAGAACTTAAAAAGGAATTCGGAACTGCATTGTCGAGCGCAGATATTGTGGTGATTACGGATATTTTCCCTTCCAGAGAAAAAACCATACCAGGAGTCTCATCCGTACAAATTTTGCCTTTTCTTTCTGCTCCTCATTTTTATATTCCATGCAGACATATTCTTCCCCGTTTTCTTAAATCATTTTCGAAGCCCGGAGATTTATTTTTAAGCACTGGAGTAGGAAATATTGGTGAAATGTCTCCTATTTTATCTAAAGAGATACAAAAGAAAGGCAGAATTAAAGTTGCAGTTTTATACGGAGGAGATAGCACCGAACGAGAAATTTCACTATTATCTGGAGAGAAAGTAAAGAGAGCTCTCTTGCAAAAAGGGTATGATGCATTCTTATTTGATGTTACAGAATCTCTTCTCACTACAGGTGATTTAAGTGCTTTAACAGGTGTTGACAGGCCAGATTTACTCTTCATTGCTCTTCATGGAACTCATGCAGAAGACGGAAGCATTCAAGGATTATGTCAACTACTCCATATCCCTTATACACATTCTCCTATTTTTTCATCATCTATAACGATGAATAAACATTTGACTAAAACGTTGGTATCTGAGCAAGGGATTCTTACTCCAAAAAGTGTTTTTCTGAGTAATTTTTCATCTCCTCCAGAACAACTTTCTTATCCTATGATGGTCAAAGCGAATGCACAAGGTTCTACCATTGGTATTACAAAAGTAACGAAACCTGAAGAATATAAAAAAGCACTACGAGAAGCTCTCATTTATGATAGCGAAGTACTGGTTGAAGAATATATCGAAGGCATTGAGATTACAGTTCCTGTATTGAACGGAAAAGCGATGCCAACCATCGAAATTATTCCTCACACCGGATCCTTTGATTTTGATTCCAAATATACCCCTGGTGCGACCCTGGAAATCAGCCCAGCAAGAATTCCAGAACACTTAAACAAAGAAGTCATGGATATAGCGGAAAAAGCTCATGCTATTTTAGGTTGTAAAGGCTTATCAAGATCTGATTTTATTCTTAAAGATGAAACGTTTTATTATTTAGAAACCAATACTATTCCTGGTATGACAGAAACATCTTTAACTACAAAAAGCGCAACAGCCATGGGTTTAACATATGAAGATCTCTGTGATCTAATGGCAAAAGATGCACTATATAACCATCATCATAAAGTTAGTATGAAAATTAATGCCGTGTTAAACTAGAAGTATAACACGACACAAAACCTAACACGATCGTTATTAACAACTAACTAAAAACCCGTTTCGAGTATATCTAATTTTATGAAATCAGTTTCATCAATACTTCCTTCTTGTATGGTATGAAGAGCATGATACACACTCTTCAAGGAACTAATCTTATAAAAAATTTATAGCTGTTGGAGGCATTCTATAGTTCCAAGCAGACACATAATCATGCTCATTAGAAGATATACTATCTGAGTTACCATAAAACATATTTTCTTCTAAATGTTGACTCTGATATTCATACTGACGGCTACTAATATATTTATGATCATCAAACATTGCAATGTCTGCTTCAGATAATGCTAGCAATTCTTCGATATTGATAATCTGAATATTATATACGGATTTTAACTTTTCATTTAGTTTAATAATCTCTAATTTTAAATTTGTCTCTAATGAACGTAAAAACTCATGTATCTGTTTACCTAACTCATTGTATTTATTGGAATCCACAAGTTCTTCAAGTTTCATATACATATCAGTTAAATATTCATTATAAGCTAATGCGTACAATCTCTTGTGTAAGATAATTTGTAAAATTCCTTTTGCCATCGAATACCCAAGGACTCCACGATTTGATGACGATGTTATCATTTTTTTCAATTCTCGAATCTGATCTTCAGTAAAGATAATTTCTTTAAAATGAAGGTTTTGTATACTTTTCTCTATTTCGGCAGAGGCCATTTCATCAGTGGATGCTTTCTGCTTCATACGAGCAGTAATCTTTTTAATATCTGTAACATAATGATCAATTTCTTCATCTAATGAAGAATCTTGAGAGAAATAGACCGTATCATCTGTATCTAACTCAGAACAGGTATCATCCTTGTCTTCTTCAGAAACGAGTTCGTCAAAATCACTTTCAGTATAAGTATCATCGTTATCTATTTGATAAAAGTACTCATCACTATTAAATTTAACAGAACGATCATAAAAGCAATCCACACCACACATTAAACAATATAAATCTTCACATTTCTCATTGTGTTCAGAATAATTGTATAGCCTATCTAAACCTAAACTATTTTGATACCAACAACCACCTGAAAACAATATGCCTATCATCAAACAAATTTTTATACTAATATTATTATTTACCACACTTCCCTCAACTTAAAACTTAAAACTCAAAACATGTAGCACTAATTTACATATACATACAGATACTACAGTTAACATTATTACACAATTTTACATCTATCCCGATAATAAGAGAATGCTCTTTTTACATGATTTTTCATATGATGAATTATATGAAAAGAGACATCTATGACTCTTTATGATTGTTGTTCAGAATTATTATTCTCTGCCATTGTTCTGAATTGCATAGCAGTAGAAATAATTTGATCTAATTCATATGCTGATTGTAGTAAAGAATCATGATTCCCATAATGTTCTAGGTAATCATCTATTTCATTTTCATTCCTGACGATATCATGACTTGAATAAGGAACATACTGGTGTAAAATATTCTGCAGAACAGTTAATTCATTAATATCGAGTACATTACACATTAATGTTTCTAAAGAATCAGAATCTGGTCTTTCGGAAACATGTTCTAAAAATAAGTCATTATTTCTATTTGAAATTTCGTCGACATTCATATCTAAAATATCATCGATATTAATCATATAGTATGACAAATGCTTTTCTAATAAATCACTCACTTGAACGAACTCATTTTTAAGTTTATGATCTAGTTGGTTTTTTAATAAATATAGAGCTTCCGATACAGTTCTAAATATTTCGTTTGAACCATTGATCTTGCTACATCGCTCTCCAAAGAGATCATACAACTGAGATAAAACATTATTCCATGCAATAACAACTAGACGTTTATGAAAACAAATATCGAGTATTTTCACGCTCAAGTCATGATATTCATTTTCTGGACATAATTCTAATTGTTCACTTATTTTTTCAAAATCCAACGTGGAAAATAAAATGTCAGAATGTGAAAAATTTAATAATAAAGATTTTACAGTATTTAATGAAATGTTATCGGAATATAACCTTTTATTGTAGTTATCAGCAAGCTTATCTAAATGGTTAGAATAATCTTTAAAATTTAGGTGATTCTCTTGATATACATCAAAAATATCATTTACTGGTAATTCTGACAGATCATACGAACTCAATGAATGGTTGATTTTTAATAAGGAAATACCTGAGAACATCATTAATGCATATTTATTTATTTTACTCTTTAGTTTCATGCTATTAATATAATACCAACGCCCATAAGAGTAACACTACTGTAAAAAGTACATATTTTCATTACTCTCTGTATTTCGAGCACGATAATGTCAAACAATTGCTTAGATTCTCATCTAAGCAATTTCTACATATTCATCTTCAGATAGGACTTTATAGATATCAATAAATTTAATATTAATGTTACTCATTAAAAAAAACGTTCTAATATGAACAGAGGTTATTTTATAGGCATTAGTTAAATCTTCTTAGATATCGCGCCCTACTCTCCATCGTAATATATGCATTATAATTAATACAATCAATTTGATCTTCAGATAATGCTAATAACTGATCGATATCTTTAAAAGAATAATTATACAAACGTTCAATTACTTCACTATATTGAATACCTTCATGCATTAAATTAAACTTTAATGAATTTATACGATCTTTAATTTTTTTACCTATAGTGTTATATTCATCCGAACTGACACCTTTGTCAGAATCTTCAGAATAATCTAATTCCAAATATAATTCGGCCATATAATTGTTATAAGCTAATGCATATAATCGCTTCTTTGCAATAATATCAAGGAAAGTAGAAGCAACGAACTTAATATCAGCTCCCTTAATATATGCTGCCATCATGATATGTAGCAATCTATGTATTGTTTGTTTATTATATAATATCTCCTTATAATCAGTATCAGACAGTTTACTCTTAACCTCATCTACGCTCAAACCATCTTCACACACTTTACGTTTCATATTAGCAGTCAACTCCTTTATTTGATTGATATATGGATTAATATAAGACGTAAGCATTGAATCTTCAGTTAATATGCTTGAAGAAGAAGAATCCAATATGATTTGTTGTCTCCACATAGACTCATCTAAACTAGATGGTCTTAAGTTAAGAATATATTCGTTATAGTTTATCCGTTCAAATTCATCTTTAGAGAGAGTTAGCAACCTATTAATCCCACATATAGTATAACCATATTTACGTTCAAGAAAAAAACGAAATGTAGCCGCTTCGCTTTCTAATTGTCTACTCAATCTTTTGATAGCACGTCTGAGGTGTATACCAATAGAAATATACTCCTTAAAGTCCCTCATCCGTCTTGAATTATTAGGATCTTCAGCATATTGGAGCTTCATATATAAATTAGACATATAATTACTGCAAGCGATTAGATATAATCTCTTTAGGAAAATCATATTAATAATAGTAGAAGCAACTTGTTTAGCATCAGCTCCCCTTACAACTGCTGCTTTTACAATTTTTTGAATGTTTAAAACATCTCTCTGATGGTATCCTATCTCATTAAAATCGTGATCGTGAATAATTCTCTTGAGTTCATCAAACGACAAATCATTAAGATCATCTTGATTTTGAAAATGATCTGTTAATTCTTTAATTCTATCAATAAAAGGAGCTAATTCATTGGTCAAAATTAAATCTTCATTTATTAAGTTTGAACCAGAAAAATTAGATAGGTCCGTGAAAAGGTATCTAATAGAATCAAGATAGTTTAGACTATCATCGCTCTCAGTAAAAGAAGAGGAAAAAAAATCTTGATCTATAGTTCCAATGGATTCAAAATATCTAATAAAATCATCCAAACGAAAGTTAGCGAAACGAGAATAATAAGAAACATTATTTGTGTTTGAAACAGTAGATTGAGAATTTTCTGGATCAATTGTTCCAATGGAAGGAACATTTCCCTGATGATCATCGCTCTCGGTATAAGAATTAGAATCCGAGAAAAGATATCTAATAGAATCAAGATAGCTTAGAGTATCATCGCTCTCAGTAAAAGAAGAGGATGAATTTTCTGAATCAATTGTTCCAATGGAAGGAACATTTCCCTGATGATCATTGCTCTCAGTAAAAGAAGAGGATGAATTTTCTGGATCAATTGTTCCAATAGAAGGAACATTCCCCTGATGATCATCACTCTCGGTATAAGAATTAGAATCCGAGAAAAGATATCTAATAGAATCAAGAGAGCTTAGAGTATCATCACTCTCAGTAAAAGAAGAGGATGAATTTTCTGGATCAATTGTTCCAATGGAAGGAACATTTCTTTGTTGATCATTTCTGTCAGTAAAACAAGAATGAAAAATGCCTAGATCAATATTTCTAGTGGATTCAATATGTCTTCCAAAGTCATCTATACGATAGTTAGCGAAACGAGAATTTTCAGGAAGATTATTTGAGTTTGAATTCGAATATCTTTCTAAATCATCTCTAAATCTGAGAAAAATTGGATGTTGATTGATACTTACACTATGATTGTTCGTGAGATTATTCACTTGATTGTTTTTTACAGTATCTATATTAAAAGTATCTATTACAAAAGAAGAACGATCCGTAGACTGCATGAAAGTTATATTTTTATGTAAAAGATCATTCAAATTACTTTCATGATTATCATAACACAAATTATCAAACCCTGGATAGTGATAACTTTTAAAAAAATCTGGGTTACATCCTGTCACTAATAACACTGAAAGCATCAGACAAATATGTACGTTTTTGATTCTATATTCCTTTAACCCCATTATCTCATCTCTAATCAAGAAAGATATCCAATGAACAATACTTGCATATGATATCTTTTCATGTTTATTATTGCACATATTTAAATATAAATATGCAGGATTAATGGAGATAAATAACCATATATATGTCCTGACTAAAGCAACACTTCTATTTCTCAGAATATTTTCAAATCATAAGTTATTACGATGGATGAGAAAAAAATTGAATAAAACTCTGATCATTAGCTTCACTATCAACTATATTTTCTAAAAATTCCTCAAATCCATTCCATACAGGATCTGCGAAATTATTATCAAACTCTTCAAGTTCGTGAGAATCTGCTGTAAATATTATTTCTGAATATTCACTTAACGAGCAAGTATCGTACACTTCTATAAGTGGTTTCAAAAATAACGCATGATCACTTGATGCAACATCTTTTTCATTCATATCCAGAATTTCATCTATATTCACTATATGTAAAGATAATGTGTTTTCTAATAAATAACTAAGTGTTATAAATTCATTTTTTAATTTACAGTCTAAACTTGCAGTTTTTTTATATAATGCAGCTGAAACACTTCTAAAAATTTCATCCGAGTGATCTTGTTCGCTGCATCTTTGTTCAAATATATAGTATAGGTTCGTTAATGCATGTGTCCAAGCCAGAACGGTTTGACGTTTACGAAAACAAATATCTATTATTATAGAAGCTTTAGTAAAACGTTCACTTTCTTCTGATTGATCTAAAAAGTGATGAATTTTATCGATTTCAGAATCTGAGAAAAAGATCTCAGGATAATCATAATCTAAAAGCAATTCGTTAGCTCTCATCAAACTTATCTGTTCTGAATATATTCTGTGATGATATTTAGTGGTTAATCTATCTAAAGCATCGCAATAACGATTTAAATCAAAATCCTCCCGGGGATACGCTTCAAAAAGATCATGCTGAAATAAAGTATCTAAATCATACTGAATCGTGGCATGGTTCAAATGAATTCCTGATAAGATCGTAAATAAACATAACATTTTTTTAATAATATTACTATTTAACATCATTATCCATAAAGACTACCAATAACAATATACAGAACACTACTCGTAAATATTACATATTTCCACAGGAAACCGTAAAAACAACACTTTACTATTAAATATGCTCTACAAAACCTCATCAGCTCATCATCACTGCATAAGTTTTGTATAACCGGCGATTAAATAAGACCTTCGTTTTTACTCAGATTACAGATGAAATATAGAAGTAAACTTAAATATACTCATTCAGATATTCATACTGATCCTCTTCTTCTGAATGCTGATAAAGTGAATAAAGCAGAACTACTAATATAAAGCAGCCAAACTGCATCAGATCATTTCTTGACATACGTGGGTATAAATATCGATCGAGTAGAGACGCGATATCATCCACTTCTAAAGCATTACTCGGATAATATACAATACTTTTCTTATTCAGATGATCTAGTTCATCTAAATCTTTTGACAGAATTTTAGTGATATTTTCAACAAGAATGCCTTTACTCTCTAGCAACTTTTCATTTATTCTTATATAGATAGACTTTAATTTTTCTTCAACACCTCTTTTATCAGAATATAATGTATTTCCTATGCATAAATACTCAACTTCTTTTATAGTTTCAGGATTTTGTTCCATGAACTGTTCGTAAAGATGATATAATTTTGTTGCAAGACGTGATTGTAACAGTATTAATTTACGCTTGCTGATACAGATATCTATAATTAAAAAAACCAACTTTAATTCATCTATTTCTGAATGTTCTATAATCTCACAAATTCTCCCCTCTACACTTTCTGATATGCCATAGTCATCAAATTGAATCTCTTCTATAGCTCTCTTTAGTGTATGAATATCATGCAGATCCGCATTCATCTTATATTGAATATGATGAATATCATCACTACTATTTGAAATAATATTTTCAAGAAAGTCAATATCTTTATGTTTGACTAATGGAAGAGAACTTTCGATATCTACCTGACATGATAAAACGATGTCAGAATTCACAGCCTCTTCTGAAGAAGGATATGAAAGCTGAAATAAAATGGAGCAGAGACAAGCCGTAAAAAGGACGAGTGGTATTCTTTTTATTGTATGATATAAGGATCCCATAATAGTATCTGTTTTATAAAGAATAGTATCTTATATCTTTTAAATAATACCTGAATTATAGAACAATCATACTGAAATCTATACTTTACTCCAGACTAGTACCTTTTCGATAACCTTCAATGACTAAAGCAAGTTCACCTTTTGAAGGTATTTTAGAAATAATATCCACATCCTGAAGTTGACAGCGAGTAAGTTCTTCATGAATCTTAGTCAATTCTCTTCCAATACATATCCGTCTATTTCCTAACACATGAAGTGCTGTTTCGCAGAATTTTGCAATTCTGTGAGGTGACTCAAATACAACTAAAGTCATAGTGCTCTCAATGTATGGCGTCAATAGTTGCGTTATAGGTCCTGAATTTCGAGGAGGAAATCCTAAAAACACAAAACGTTGTGCATAAAAACCAGATACTGAGAGGAGTAAAGTAACTGCACTTGGACCAGGAATACCTATTATTTTTACATGAGTATTCCATAGATCATTAATCAGCTCTGCACCAGGATCACTAATGCCTGGCGTTCCTGCATCAGAAAGAAGTACCGATTCTGATACATCTTGGATTTCTGATATATACTGACTTCTTTTGTAATCCGGAGTGTGATCATTCAACACAAGCATTTTTGCTTTTGTATTTAAAGCATTCTGTAATTTATGACTTACCCTGGTATCTTCTACAATCCAAAGTTTACTATTTGATAATATTTGCTTTGATCGATCAGACAAATCCAGTAAGTTGCCTATCGGACTAGCAATGACATGTAAAACACTTTTATCGCTCTGTTCCGTCATGCTATGCTAGTCCTCTACTCATGATTTAGAAGTCGATTGAGAACCCGCATTAGTATCACTGGATTTACTATCAGATTGAATCGATTTCTTTTCTTGATTCTTTTCCTTTGCGCGAGCTGCTTCTTCTTTTTTTATTTCTTCTTCATGTTTTCTTCTCATCTCTTCTTGAGCTAAGTCTTGTTCTTTTTTATCTTCTGCCCAACGCTTTAATTCAATTAAAACACTTGCTTCTTCATCTTTTGTAATGAGATTCTCTTTCTTTAAGTCTTCAATCATTTGCTGGATCTTAATATAATTTCTTTGCCCAATATGATCAAGAGCACCATTATTTCTTGCAGCTTCTAATAGACTTGCACCAGCTTGACTATCTTTTTTAAATTTATATAATTCGGTCAATTCTAATCGTAGCTCTACATTTTCTAAATATTCTAAAAGAAATGAAATAGACCCTGTTTTATCATCAACTCGTGACTTCTTTTCCTCTTCAGAAAATTTCTTCCAGAGATCATCTAATGCTACATATCGAATCAGTCCTGGAATTTTACCATTCTCTGGTTTCAAAGCAAGTTCAGAGCTCTCCTGATATATTTTATTTAAAGATTCTATTCTATTCTGCTTATCCTGATCATTATAACCATGTTTTTTAAGTTGTTCAAACTGATCAAGAAGAGTATAGACAGGTGATTTCCACTCTACTTTAAACTCTTTTTCGTAGTCTTCTAACTCTTTTTTGACTTTCTCTTTTGCTATTTTAGAAATATATTCTGATTTATATTTATTTTTCTCTTTAGCATAGTCTTCAGGTAGCTTATTCTCAATTCTTACCAACTTATAAATATGCGGAGTACCAAACTGAGTAATCACTTTTGACAGCTCTCCTTCCTTTAACTCAAGTAAGGTTTTCTTGCCTTCTTTTTCTGAATTTAAATCTTTGCGTGAATAAGAGATAAGATGTTTTTCAAGGTTCTTACTATCCATCTTATAACCAGGGACATATTTTTGTTTTACTTTATGAAAATCAACACCACTATTCAATTCCTTCAAGGCTTTTTCTGCTAAATCTAGTGCAGATTCTTTCGAAGTTGTATCATGGTAAAAACTCATCTCATCAAAATAATACATGTCATAACTTTTTCTTAATTCTTCATCAGATACAGTTATTTTTTTAGCATAAGCTTGTTCAATTAAATCTTTTGCTCTCGAAGCAAGTGCTTTTTGCCTAAACATAGGATGCGCAAGTTCTTGTTTCAATCTATCTACAGAGCGATGGATAAACTCATTTCTATCGACTTTGAAGGCTTCTTTCAAAGCTTTATCAACTTCTTGTTGATTCTTAGTATCTTGTATTTTCCCTTGTAGTTTAAGAATATAAATATAAAACTCTAGAGATTTTTCAACTCTTCTACTCTCTTCTTTTAATACTGTTTCATCTGAAAAATCAATATTCTTTTCAATACCAAATTTTAAAGCAATAGCATCAGAGACTGATTTTTTTACATTCTCTTGAATATTTGTTAGCATTCTCTTAGGATCATTATCCGATCTCGACTCTTTTTCAATTAGATTTCCATCAATATCATAAGTACCTATAGTAGTTATAATATTAGATTGATTTGCTATACTTGGATTCGATCTACCACAACTAAAACTAGCAGCACTTAAAATAAATACTAGCGCAATAAAGACTCCAATAACTAATGAACAACCAGACTTTTCAATAAACTCTCTAAACTTTTCTACTGACAAGATAATCCCCTCATCCATAAAGGATAATTACACGAATAACATTATTATATCATTTCAGGAGGTAATTTAAACACGATATCACTATTTCACGTTGAACATCTCCAAACCTTACATCACCTCCAACAAATTTTCATATAAAATAAACTTATAAGATGGAGCAAATAAGAACCACCATGAACCCGAATAATATAAAAATCCTATTAGAAACTCTTTATGAATTTTATGGGAAACAGAACCCTACTCGGAATTACGATGCCATGGAAGAACTTATTAGCTGCATTTTAAGTCAAAACAGTAATGATAAAATTACCTTCCCTACCTTTGATCAATTAAGGATCCAATATCCCACTTGGGAAAAGCTGGTTCAAGCAGGCTATCAAAATATCTTAGAACAAGTCAAAGCTGTTGGATTAGCTCCGACAAAAACGAAAAACATTCTTCAATCTCTTAAGATGATCTATGAAAAAACGGGAGATTACTCACTTCATTTTTTATCAGAATATGAACCTTTGAAAGCACGTCAGTGGCTAGAGCAACTCCCAGGAGTTGGACCTAAAACAGCCACCATTGTACTTACTTTTGGTCTTGGTATGGATCTCATACCGGTAGACACACATATTCACCGAATTTCTAAACGTCTTGGGATTATTCCTGAAAAGATGGATGCTAATACTGCACATGATTATTTACTTCAAATTATTCCTAAACCATTACGAAATAGCTATCACCAACAACTTATTATCCATGGTAGGAATCTATGTACTGCAAGAAATCCAAAATGCAACCAGTGCCCTATTTCTAAAAGCTGTTTGTTTGAAAAAAACAACTCTGATTAAATGAAATATAACAAACCACTCTCCAAATAACTCGATCCCATCTTCATACATGGAAGTCTGATAAATCAGGTCCTGGAAAGACTCCTTCATAAGTTGATATCGTAAACTCAACTTAATCTGCAATGAATGGATGATGAATATGGTGCGATGATAAATAAAATATTTTCTGAAATAAAATCTCACTATTTAAATCTGACATAGCATAGATATTCGGAATATGTTCATTCATGATGATTGCATGTGTACAATTTTCAATGACCCAATCCAATTGATGTGTTGAAATAAAAATAGTATGATGATTTTCTCGTAAAGAACGAATACTTTTCTGTAATAGTTCTTGATAATATGGATCCAGATGATTACTTGGTTCATCAAGAAAATGGATGGGAACCTGTTGCATTAAATGCCTGGCTAATAATACTCTCTGAAATTGACCGCCACTCAGATGTCTCACTGGTTTATCTTTTAGAGATAATAGATTAAAATAATCCAGAATCGAATATAGTAGTTCCGTCGAAAAATCTTTCTCGCCGATATGATTCTGATAAGCATATCTCGACATATAAATCATAGATTGAACAGAAAAATCAACATATTGATTATCTATCTGAGGTAAGTAGCTAGTAATTTTAGCACGGCATTTGTTTGCTAAACTTTGCAGTGGACACCTGTCAATGATAACATCCCCCGATAAAACTGGAATAATTCCCGCAAGTGTTTTTAAAAATGTAGTTTTTCCAGATCCATTAGAACCAAGTACACCTACCATGCTTCCAGGTTTTATATTAAAAGAGAATTTATTTTTAATCTGAATACCGTGATATCCTAGCACCACTTCTTCTAAACGTATTTCTGTAATATCTTTACTTAGTTTAAAAAGATCGATGTTAGACATACTCCGTTTCTCGTTTTATAATCCATGGATCATGCCGCTTGTATATGCATCGTACATGGATTTATAGATTCCTTCCTTTTCCATCAAGGTTTCGTGAGACCCTTTTTCAATAATCTGACCTTTTCTTAGCACGAGTATTTGATGAGCTCTTGATGCAGTCGTTAATTTGTGAGCTATAAAGAAACATGTCTTCGTTTCAATAATATTCTCTACAGCATTTTGCACCGCTTGCTCGCTTACAGGATCTAAATTACTCGTGGCTTCATCTAAAATTAACAACTTAGGGTTTCGCATTAAAGCTCTAGCAATAGCTATCCTTTGCGCCTGGCCACCGCTAAGACCAGCATGCCTCTCCCCTATCTCCGTATTCAATCCACTAGGCAATTCATCGACAAAGGTTTCTGCATTGGCAAACCTAAGCGCTGTTCTCATATCTTGCTCCTGAGTGATCGCTTTTTGCTTCTTAGGAACACTAAAGAGTAAATTATCAGCAATCGTTCCACTAAATAAAAATGTCTGCTGAGGGACAACGCTCATCTGCTTTCGTAACCATCGATAGTCTAGCTCTTTTATATCTACACCATCAAATGTTATTACACCCTCGGTTGGATCGTAAAACCTTAAAATAAGATCCACGATTGTACTTTTCCCAGCCCCACTTGGTCCAATTAATGCAATAGAAGTTTTAGGCTCTAATACAAAACTTACATTCTGTAAAGCAACGGTTCCATCCGGATAGGTGAAACTGACATTCTTGAATTCTATTCTTCCAGATGGAGCTTCAATATACCGTGTACTAGGTTTAGATGCTGCTTCATCAGGAACATCAAAAATATTTTCATATATCCTATCTATTGCACCTTGAATCTGTGCTATTGTTTGATGAATGGATCCTAAATTTTTTGTCGCCTGATTGATAGTATTTAATCCTGTAAGAAAGGCTGCAAGATTATCAACGGTCAATTGGCCTGCAAACGCTAAATGTCCACAAAAATAGATCGCTAGAGATAACCCAAAAGCCCCGATTAATTCAAGTGTAGGTCTTAAGATGGCAATCTTATGAGCACTTTTCAAGAGTGAACTTAAGGATCGATCCGTCAACTTCTTAAAACGCTTTACAACTCTATCCTCAGACCCAAATGATTTAATCACTCGAATCCCTTGCAAGGACTCCTGCATAACAGAATTCATATCTTCGAGTCTTTCTTGAACTTCTCTCTGAATAGATCGCATTTGCCTGCTATTTTTGCGGATGACAATAATCATTAAAGGCATCACCAGAAGAGCGGCTATGGCAAGTTCCCACTGAATAATAGCAATCGTTCCAAACCCTAAAATCACTTTAATTGGACCATCAATCGCTGTCTTAATCACAGATATAGCACTTGTATATACATTTAAATCGTTTGTCAGAATACTCTGCAGTCCACCCGATCTTTTTTTCTGAAAATATCCTATAGGCAATTTTTGCAGTTTGGTAAAGAGGTCTAGCCTTAACTGAGAAGTTAATTGAGATTCAGCTTTATTTAAAAAATAGCTCTGTCCTCGTGTAAACCAGTACTTAATACCATATAGCAGAATCACTGAAAAACTAATCTGGCCTAATAACTCCAGATCCCTTGTTCTTATAGCCTGTATAGAATATTTTGCACATAATACATCAACAAGTGTCGAAAGGCCAGAACCTATCAACGAACAGATCAGTCCTAATGTTAATGAGTGCTTTTGAGCACTCAGCTGAGATTTTAATCGAGGATCAAGATTAAGGGAAAATTTTTTCATTTTTTTAACTGCATTAAAAGTCTACATTTCTAGGACAACGATAATACGGAATCACATCTCGGATATTCTTCATACCTGTTACATACATGATAAAACGCTCCAATCCTAAACCAAAGCCAGCATGTGGAGCTGATCCAAATCGTCTAAGATCTAAGTACCACCAGTAAACATCTTCAGATAAATCTTGAGATTTCATTTTTGCTTTTAAAACATCTAAACGTTCCTCACGTTGAGATCCCCCAATAATTTCTCCAATTTTAGGCACTAACACGTCCATAGCTGCAACCGTTTTATCATCGTCATTTAAACGCATATAGAAAGCCTTTATATCTTTTGGATAATCATAAAGCACAACAGGTCTTCCTACTTTTTTCTCCGTCAACCATCTTTCATGCTCACTCTGCAGATCACACCCCCACTCCACGGGATACTCAAAATGTTCATCAGAATCCTTTAAGTGTTTAATGGCCTCCGAGTAGGTCATATATTCAAATTGAGCATGAGCAACATGTTCTAAAGTCTGTATTAAATCAGGTTCTATTCTTTTTTGAAAAAATTCTAAGTCCTGCGGGCAGTAGTTAAGAACGTGTTTTATCAGATTCTGTAAAAAATCACAGGCAAGATTCATATCTTGTTTTAAATCACAAAATGCCATTTCAGGTTCTATCATCCAGAACTCTGCTAAATGCCTTGCAGAATTACTATTCTCTGCCCTAAAAGTAGGACCAAAGGTATAAACATTTGTTAATCCTAACGCAAGAGTTTCAGCTTCTAGCTGACCACTTACGGTTAAAAAAGCAGGCTTTGCAAAAAAATCCTGAGCAGGATCCTGATCTTTCAGAACATATTGCCCTGTTTCATGAGTTAAGTTCGTACTTACCGCAAACATTTCCCCTGCTCCTTCGCAGTCACTTGCAGTAATGATCGGTGTATGAACATACTGAAACTTTCTATCTCTAAAATATTGATGCACAGCCCAGCTAACTTCACTTCTAACTCTACTTACAGCTCCAAAAGTATTGGTTCGACATCGTAAATGAGCAATTTCGCGAAGAAATTCAAAGCTGGCTCCTTTTTTCTGAAGCGGATACTCTTCTTGATCTGCTTCACCGTATATGGATAACCCACGAGCCTGAATTTCTACATTCTGACCAGCAGCAGGAGATTCTATTAAATCACCATGGACTTCTATACATGCTCCTGTTGTTACTTTTTTCAATGTATCAGAATCAAATTTATCATTTTGAAAAATTATCTGAATATCCTGAAAACATGAACCATCACTTAGCTGAACAAACTGTATTTCCTTACTGTTTCGTCTTGTCTTTACCCAGCCTCTTGCTATTACTTGGGTATTGGGAGGAGATTGATGAATATCTACGACACGCTTATACATGGACTCTAAATCATTGCTTAAAAGATCAGATTTCGTTGTTTGCAATTCCGACATGACAATATCTATTCTACCGTGTTTATCTTTCTTTCAAGCAGAGTTCATTATTGATATATTCATCGAATCTTCTACTTTTTGAAAGCGTTACGATTTAAGGTTTTTATTTTTTACTAAAACACTCAAAAATCCAATAATAAGTCCAGTTATAATAGCAGGGATCATACTTCGTATATCATTGCTGTTTGAGACATCCTGAATAACGATTCCATATCCAAATCCGAACATGCCTCCAGAAAATATATATAAAAGAGACTTCCACTGAAATATTCTTTTCATCTACACATATATCGGTACAACTGCACCTTCTATGCATCATCTATGTGTAAATCAGATGAAAAATCATTATACTTCTAGCTGAAAATCTCTAATAATTTGATTAATATCATTTCTTAAAGATTGATCATGAACTATCATATCACTAATTTTTTGATAAGCATGCATGATGGACGTATGATCTCTATTACTAAAATAGCTTCCAATGTGCTTCCAGCTATCTCCTGTAATCTGACGCGTAATATAGATCGCAACGTGCCTAGCGTGCGCAATAGGAGCCTTTCTCGAGCTTCCTCGAATCAGATCGATGGATATATTATAATGCTTCGAAACTAATTCTGTAATTTGCTGAGTACTGGGGCGTCCTTTTGAAGATGACTGGTAATAAGAATCAATCACTTGCTTTGCAAGTTCTATACTGATCTTTGAGTTCTCCAAGCTAGCCTGAGCTGCTAATTTAATGAGAGCACCTTCTAAAATACGGATATTTCCAGGAACTCGTTCTGCTAAAAACATCGCAATCGCAGGTTCTAATTCTAGAGCTTCTTGCTTTGCTTTACTCAACAAAATAGCACATCGAGTTTCGGTGTCAGGTGGTTGAATATCTGCAACAAGACCTGCTTCAAACCTTGATCTCAACCTTTCATCCATCAAGAACAACTCTCTAGGTGGGCGATCTGAACATAAAACAACTTGCTTTCCTAAACTATGCATATAGTTAAAGGTATGGAAAATTTCTTCTTGAGTTTTATCTTTTCCAGCAACAAACTGAATATCATCCACAAGCCATATTCCAATATTTCTCTGTGCACGTCGAAATTGATCAATCTTATTGTTCTGCAGAGCATGAACAAATTCTTCTGCAAACTGCTGAGCTGAAACATAGTTAATCGTTAACTTTGGATATCTCAAATGAATTTCTTGAGCTATAGAATGGAGCAAGTGGGTTTTACCAAGTCCTGATGGGCCATAGATAAAAAGAGGATTATATTTTTTCCCAGGATCCGTCGCAACCGATTTCGCACCTGCATACGCTAGACGGTTACTCTGCCCCACAATAAACGTATCAAATCGATACTTTTCATTTGGCTTAAATCTTCCTGGAACTTGGATCGAGGAACTTGCTGACTGAGAAATTGAATGCTGATTCGATGGTGTAGATGGTGCAGATGGTGCAGATGGCGCAGGTTGACTAACCTGATATGTTGCATCCATCGATTTACCTGTATTTGATTCTGACAAAGCAGTAATAACATTCTGAGACTGCTCTTTTTTTCCAGAATCATCTTTTTTTCCGTCAATGGCAATATGAAGTTTAACCTCTTCTTCTAAAAACAGATGGAGTAATTCTTTAATTTTTGGCGCATATTTTCCTTGTACCCATTCTTGCACAAAGGCACCTGGTGCAAGTAGCGTTACGATACCTTTTTCATAAGAGTGAGGCTTTAAGGTGCGAATAAATCGATCTAAAACGGTAGAAGAAACATCTTCATTCAATGCCGCAACAACCTCTGGCCAAATCCGGTTCAATTTTAACATTTCAGTTTGTTCTTCTAGTGAATATTGTTTTATCATATAGGGTTAAAACTCCAGCAGCAAATAAAATTATACTCATATTTTCAAATTCTAACTTCCTTGTAAGCTAGGACTTTTGCCGTGCCTTCTTTCAAAATGTGCAGAAAACTATCAAATACATACACTAATGCACGAAGTTTCTAACATAACAAATATATTTTTTTTAGAAATTTCTTACAAAAAACCTAAAAATCTCAACGATAGACTCCACTCTTTCCAGGAGAATCACTTTTCAAATCTTAAAGGATTTTTTTTAAAAACTTTCCTGTCCATGAATTTTCTGATTCTATAATTTGCTCAGGAGTGCCCACTGCAACAATTTCTCCACCCGCATCACCACCATCAGGACCAAGATCAATAATCCAATCCGAGGTTTTTATAACATCTAGATTATGTTCAATTACCACCACCGTACTCCCTGTATCGACAAGCTGATGGAGGACTTCCAATAATTTTCTTACATCTTCAAAATGAAGTCCAGTCGTAGGCTCATCCAGAATATACATGGTTGCATCCGTATTTTTCTTTGCAAGTTCGAGAGAAAGCTTTACTCTTTGCGCTTCACCTCCAGAGAGAGTTGTTGCAGGTTGCCCAAGCGTGATATACCCTAGTCCTACACTCTGAAGCGTATTCAATCGTCTTGCAATCGAAGGAATCGAACCAAAGAACACACAAGCTTCATCCACACTCATTGCAAGAACATCTGCAATATTCTTCTCTTTATACTTCACTTCCAATGTTTCTTGATTGTATCTTTTACCTTTACACACCTCACACGGAAGCACAACATCAGAAAGAAAATGCATTTCTATTGTTTTGTATCCATACCCTTCACAAGCCATACATCTTCCATCACCTACAGTAAAACTAAATCTCCGCGCTGTATAGCCCCTGATTTTTGCATCTTGAGTTAATGCATACAATTTACGTATTTCATCAAACAATTTAACATATGTAGCAGTATTTGAACGTGGTGTTCTTCCGATGGGAGATTGATCGATATCTATCAATTTGTCAATGTAACCTATCCCTTCTATCGCTCGATAAGGCTCTGAAAACCTTGTTCCTCGATATAGCTGATTCATCAATGCTGGATATAAAGTATCTTGAATTAAAGTCGATTTCCCAGACCCACTCACACCCGTCACGCAAACAAATTTACCAAGAGGTATCTTTACATCAATATGTTTTAAATTATGTCCTGATGCGCCTAAAATAGATATTTCTGTACCACAACCTTCTCTGCGGTATCGTTGTGGATTTATTTTTTTCCTACCAGATAAATAATCGCTTGTTAAACCCTTCCGCTTAACAAACTCTTCTGGTGTTCCCTGAGCAATAATCTCGCCTCCATACTTTCCTGCACCAGGACCGATATCAATAATCCAGTCCGCAGCATGCATAGTATCTTCATCATGCTCTACAACAAGAAGAGTATTGCCTAAATCTCGTAATCTCTTGAGCGTATCAATCAATTTCTCATTATCTCGCTGATGCAGACCTATACTTGGCTCATCAAGCACATAAATACAGCCTGTAAGTCCACTTCCAATCTGTGTTGCTAGACGTATTCTCTGAGACTCTCCACCTGATAATGTCCCGCTTCCTCGATCAAGGCTTAAATAACCTAATCCAACTTCATTCAAAAATTCTAATCTTGCAAGAATCTCTTTTAATAACGGTCTACCAACGATAGATTCATAGTGATTTAAATCTTGTTCGACATGCTTCAAATGCTCAAATAAGGAAGATATAGGTTTAGAACAAAGTTCTCCAATATGTGAACCATAAATCTTCACACTTAGAGCTTCAGGCTTCAATCTCCATCCCTTACATATTTCACACTGACCGAAAACTTCATGCTCTTCTTCCCGATCTAAATATTTACTCAATTTTGTAATCATCTCAGGATGATCTAAATTAGGTTTTCTGTTTCTATAAAACGGATGCCCACTTTGCATACGATCCATGAATTTTTCGACAAGTCGACTGGCATTTGTACCAATACCTAAACATTCTGGACAAGCCCCATAGGCAGAATTAAAAGAGAACAACCTAGGTTCTAAAGCAGGCATATTAAACCCGCATTGAGTACAAGCAAGATACTCAGAAAACATCTTAAACTCACCTGGATCCTCTTGATCTTTTTGGATCCAGAAAGTCACCAATCCTTCCGCAATATCTAATGCAGTCTGAATCGACTCATGTACGCGGCGATCTAAACCTTCTTTTTGGATAAACCGATCAACAACAATTTCAATATGATGCTTTTTATTCTTTTCAAGCTCAATAGGGGAATCTAAATCCACCAATACGCCATCAACTCTCGCTCGAGCAAAACCCTCTTTCGCATAATCTTTTAAAAGAGTTTGATACGTTCCCTTACGACCTCGTATGATCGGAGCTAAAACATGAATCCTAGATCCTTGAGGAAAACCCATACATGCTTGAGTTATCTCATCGACAGTCTGAGGTTTAATAATGGAACCATCATGAGGACAGTGTGGAGTTCCCATCCGGGCATAAAGAACACGGAGATAATCATAAATCTCAGTTGTAGTCCCTACCGTTGAGCGAGGATTTTTACTTTTTGACTTCTGGTCTATAGAAACCGCTGGAGATAATCCTGAGATAGAATCCACATCGGGCTTATCCATCTGACCTAAAAACTGCCTAGCATATGCAGATAATGATTCTACAAAACGCCTCTGACCTTCCGCATATATCGTATCAAACGCCAGAGAACTCTTTCCTGATCCTGACAAACCTGTCATTACCACAAGTGCATTCTTTGGAATCTCAATATTAATGTTTTTCAAATTGTGCTGACGAGCACCTTTGACAACAATTTTATTCTCTGACATCCTTTCTATATTCTATCTAAATAATCATTTTATTGCAGTGCTCCAAACAAAGCTGAATAAAAATGATGATCGTTTAATACTACACCTATTCTCCTTTTATGATTGTTCTACTGACAATTCATCGACCACATAAGAATTTAAAAGCGGAACACATAACAGGAAAAATATCTAAATGGAAGGGAATAGATCTTTATTATAGAATCCATCATAATAGAATCCATCTGATTATAGAAAGCAGAATCAGTAATATTTTAAGGACTCAAGCTCACTTCACTCTCAGCTGAATACAACTTACTTTGAACAGATATGACCTGCTGAGAGTGGAGTGAGACAAATAGAATTAGGAAACTCTTACTCTTTCCTTCATCTGAGCAGGGGTAGGTTGCTTAGATGAGCTTGAAGATTGATTGATAGCAGATGAATGTTGGTTCTGATCGACATGTGATAATTCTGCCTTACTTCTTTCGACAACAGATAAAATTTTAGAAACCGTACTTTCTATTTGTGACAAAACATCGTAAGCATAATTTTCGGCTCCTTTTCGCAGTTGCACCGACTCATTTTCAGCAGATGCTTTGATCTCTGAACTTATTTCACCTGCTTGCCTGAGTATTTCACTCTCATCAATTAATTTCTGACGATCTATTTTAGCTTTTTCAAGAATTTTAGCAGCTTCTTTTTCTGTTTCTTTGATCATATACTCTGTATCTTTCTTAGCTTGATCAATGATTTTACTTGCTTCATTCTTAGCATCCTGTACAATTCTTTCAGATTCCCTGGTTAATGATGCAGCTTGTTTTAATTCACTTGGAAGAGATGCCCTGATTTTTGCAATCTGCATGGCTATTTCTTCTTTATTCAGTCCCCAACTGACAGTACCCATGATACTCTTGGGTTGCTCTACCGCAATCTCATGGAGATTTTCTAACATTCTTAATATATCCAATGGTTACCTCGTAATCACTAATTCCCTAATAACTTATCATTATTTTATCTGCTTCTTGCTATTACATGTGGTTGTACACCCTAGATAATAGGTATAAAGTAACACTGAAGATGTAAATTTAAATGGAGCCCCCGACGAGAATTGAACTCGTGACCTCTTCTTTACCAAAGAAGTGCTCTACCACTGAGCTACGAGGGCAATAATTCTGAAAGAAGTGGTGGGGAGTGAAGGATTCGAACCTACGTAGGCTTCCGCCGGCAGATTTACAGTCTGCTCCCATTGGCCGCTCGGGCAACTCCCCTTATTTATAATTAAATGATACCCAGAAAAAGAATTTGGTAGGTATAAAAGTGGTTATTTTATGGAAAAACTTAATTTTAACCCATCATAAGCTAATTTTACGTGTTCTGGCAAATCTTTTTCTGCAGTATTATGATCAATTTCATCACTGATATGGGTGAAATACACTCTTTTTGGAGATATCTCTTTAATAAGCGCTAGCGCTTCTTCAATATTAAAATGATTTGGGTGGGGCTTATATCTCACTGCACCGACAATCAAGGTATCAAGATGATATAATTTTTTCAACTCATTCTCTGGTATGGTTTTAACATCGGTAAGATAAGCAAAATCACCGACTCGAATTGCGATTACATCCATTTTTCCATGTTTCATGATCATGGTCTCAATCCTTAATCCGCACAGAGACAATTCCGGTGCTATGTCATGCAACTTAAATCTTGGAAGCCAAATCCCTGGCTGAGGCTCTAGAAAAGCAAAAGGAAACACATTCCGAATAGATTGTTGATGCACTGGTAAAGTATAAATTTCCATCTCTCCACCATGCTTGAGACTCAATCCTCTTAAATCATGCATCCCAAACATGTGATCTGCGTGTGCATGCGTAATAATAACACGATCTATCTCATCTATTTTTTCCCTAAGAAGCTGGGTCCTCATATCGGGTGAAGAATCAATTAATAGATTCCCTTCAGGGCCATGAATTACAATAGAGCATCGAGTTCTATGATTTTTCGGATTTGATAAAAATGCATCAGAATACTTTACGCCCAAACATGGAATGCCACTACTTGTACCAGAACCCAGTACAGTTACCGAAAAACTTTTTTTTTCCATTCCATTATTATCATACACTATCCAAACATAAATATAAATAAACACACTTTTCCTTAACACTTCCAAATAGATTGTAGAAAAATATCTAGAATTTGGTTAAATATATATAAGGAGAAGTATTATATTCAGATACTCTATTTAATTTCATGAACGAGAGTAACACTATTCAGGGCATTGTATTAAAACGAAGAGATTTTATGGAGTCTGATAGAATGATAACTCTCTTTACGAAACAAGAAGGTGTTATTGAAATCATCGCCAAAGGTGCCCGTAAAGCTGGATCAAAATTAGCTGCAGCGTCTGAGCCTCTATTTACTGGAAGTTTCTATATTGCAAAAGGAAAGAAAAACGGGTATCTTACTCAATTTGAACCTGGTGTATCTTACAGTAAACTGCGACAAGATTATGATATTCTAACTCATACATTCAGTCTTTTAGAAATTTTTTCAGCAGTATCCATCCCAGGTTCTATTGCTCCCAAATGTTACGATCTTCTTGAAGAAGCATTGAACTTACTGATTGAAAACATCCCTGTTTTAAATGTGAATTTATGGACGTGTGTTCATCTGTTAGAACTAGAAGGTATTTCTCCAAGCTGGATACAATGTATCTCTTCTAAAAATATTTTGTCAGAGGATCCTGCATGGTTTAGCACAAGTTTTGGAGGATATATTTCAAGAGGCTATGAGAAAGAATATAAAGATCGCATGGTTATACCTGCTAAGGCCCTCATTACTTTCTTCAAGCTAGGAAAAGAGAATTCACCACCACAAAAGATTAAAGATGCAGAAATATGCTGGTATTACCTTGCTCAAATATGGAAAACACACGCACACAAGCGGATGCCTGCTACAGAATCATCCATGAATGCATGTAAAAAGGCCTTTCCACACCCATAAATTTTTAAGGTATTAATTTACCTTTTTCATCCACTTGAAAAATATACGGTTTACCCGTATCTAACTCTAGCTCCATTACTTCTGAGCGGTTCAGACCTTTCAAATCCATTATGATAGATCTATTTGAGTTTCCATGCGCAACAATGAGCACGTTTTTCCCTTGTGATATATCTCCAAGGATAGATCTTCTAAAAAAAGGAAGCGTTCTTTCTGCTGTCATTTCTAATGATTCCCCTTGTGGAGGAGGAGTATCATAACTTCGTCGCCAAATATGAACCTGCTCTTTTCCAAATGCTTCAGCAGCACTTGATTTATTCAATCCTTGCAAATCCCCATAATGCCTTTCATTGAGTGCAGAATCTTTAATGACAGGGATAGGAGCATCTTTATAAGACAAAATGATATCCAAAGTTCTTTGAGCTCTACTTAACATGCTCGTATATGCAATATCGATATCTTCATTCTGAAGATACTGACCTGCAGCATGTGCTTCTTCTTCACCTTTCTTGGTTAAAGGAACGTCTACCCACCCCGTGAATCTATTCTCAAGATTCCAAAGGGATTGACCGTGCCGGACAATGATCAACTTACCCATCTTCTTATATAGAGTATTCCCTTTTTGTTTACGAAAAGCACATGATTTACCGAAACTCTGGTAAAGTTTTCAAAAGTCGTGATTCAAGTATTTTAGCAAGTAATTCCTGATCTTTATTTCCATCTAAAGCTAAAATCTGAGCAATGATATAACTTTCAAATAAATTATGTGCTTGCATTAATTTTAAAGTGCTTTTACTTGATACCGCTTTCCCATGGACCACAGACTTCGATTCCAAATACTGATAGTGCCTACAACCTGCTAAGACCCGAGCTAAACGCTCGACCATTCTTACCGCTTTAATATTCTTATTTCTTAAATCTTTCAAACCAACGCGGATATTTTCGAGTTGTTTGTTCATAAAAGTAAGGTGCTCAGAAGATTTATAAGATTTGATCTTTAACCAAGGAGAGGTTTTCTCACTCTGTTTAGCATGAACAGCGAATCCCGATAAAATCGCAATGAGTACTATTAATTGCTTCATAATTACATATTACTCTGATATATGGTACGAAGTCGATATTTTAAGGGCATCTTAATGTAGGACTCTCAACAAATTCATATTATAAATAATAACCAGTGTTATTTAAAGTTTCGCATGAGATTCTATATAAAACTAAGGTCCATCAACCAGTTTTATTTTTATAGCCTTCATGGCAGCCTCAGTTCTACTATTAACTTGCAAAGCTTTTAAAATATTACTCACATGGTTTTTAACTGTTTTTTCAGCAATATTTAATGTTGTTGCAATCTCTCTATTCCGTTTACCCTTTACAACAAGGTCGAGAATCTCGATCTCTCTTTCACTTAGTACATATAAAGGGGATTCGTCATCCTCACCCTCATCTTGGAGCCTTCTAAAATCGTCAATAATTTTTGTTGCTATTTTAGGTGTTATTTTCACTTCACCTTGATTTGCTAATCTTACGCCATCTATTACTTCTTGCGGAGTAGATGTTTTCAAAAGATAACCCATCGCTCCATATCGAAATGCATCAAATATCGTATCCTGATCTTCATCGATAGTAAGCACAACAACCGCTATGCTTTTCTCTTGTTTTAATACCCTTCGAATAAGTTCTAACCCATTCATTCTTGGCATATTGATATCTGTAAGTAAAACATCAGGTGCATTTTTAAGACAAGTTTCCAGTGCCTCCATTCCATCATTGCAAATAGCTTCTACCTGACAATCAGGCATTAAAGCGAGTGTTTTTTGCAAGGCGTTTCTATATGGCGCCTCGTCATCACAAATGACAACACGGATTTTTTGACTCATACTTGATTAGTATACACACTGTTTTTTCATATATGAACAAACTTTTTCATAAAGAAGCGTGTAAAATTTAATTTAATGGCCATATTAGAAGTACGTAATCTAGAAGTCTGTTTTGGAAACATCCCAATACTGAGAGATGTATCATTCGATCTTGAACAGAGTGAGACATTAGGTGTAGTAGGAGAATCTGGATGCGGAAAATCCATGACAGGGTTAGCATTGATGGGTATGTTGCCCAATGGATGCCACATAACTCAAGGAACGATTCATTTAAACGGAAAAGATATAACAAAACTTACCCCCAAACAGTGGTTAGAACTTCGAGGTGGAGATATAGCTCTCGTTATGCAAGATCCTTTTACATGTTTAAATCCTATGATGAAAATAGGGGATCAAGTAATGGAAGCTCTAGTGCTCCACAGAGGAATGTCAAAAACAGAAGCTAAAAAAGAAACAATACGTATGCTTGATAAAGTTGGCGTCCCTATTCCCGAAGCAGCCGCATTAAAGTACCCTCACCAAATGAGTGGAGGCCAGAGGCAAAGAGTGGTTATAGCTACCGCCTTTGCTTGTAAACCCAAAGTACTTATTGCAGACGAACCCACTACAGCTTTAGATGTTACACTCCAGGCACAAATTCTACGCCTTTTAAGAGAACTCCAGGTTGAAGAGAATGTTGCCGTTATGTTAATATCTCACGATATTGGAGTCATAGCATCTCTAGCGACAAATATATGTGTATATTATGCTGGAAGAGTAGTAGAAGATGGCCCAACAAAAGATGTTCTATATAACCCTGCACACCCATATTCTCAAGCCTTAATGAATGCACTCCCTAATCCAAATAAAAAAAGACTCGAGTCTATTGCTGGTCACCCACCAGATCTTGCCCACCTCCCTAAAGGCTGCGCTTATAAACCAAGATGTAAATATACGTCAGAAAAATGTCTTCAAGACCCACAACTCGAAGAAATTAAAGATGAACACCATGCAGCATGCTGGCATTCAGATAAAATATTCCGACTAAGATAAATGGTTTCACACTCCGATGATTAAAGCAGCTAACTTGTATTATAAATATCAAAAAGACTGGGTACTCCAAGATATCAACTTCCAGTGCAAATCTGGAGAGATCATAGCCATTATGGGATGTAGCGGAGGAGGAAAAACCACCTTGTTAAAAGCATTAGGTGGTTTACTAGAACCCACATCTGGCTGTGTAACCGTCGATAAAAGAAATCCATATGAACCATCTAACGATGATTCCTTTCATATTGGATATGTTTTTCAATATAGCGCACTCTTTGACTACATGGACATTAAAAATAATATTTTATTTGGGCTCAGAAGGAAGAAACCATTATCTAAATCCGAAGAGAACAGTATTTGCAATAATATTCTTAAAGAAGTTCATCTAGAGCATATTGAATCGTTCATGCCAAGTCAAATCAGTGGAGGAATGAAAAAAAGAGTTGCTCTAGCAAGATCACTTGTAATGAATCCCTCTTCGTTGTTCTATGATGAACCTACAAGCGGACTCGATCCTGTAACAGCATATTCCGTAGATGAATTAATATATAAAACTGCTAAAAACAAAAAGATCACCTCTATTTTCTCGACACATGACCCTAGATCTGCAATACGTATCGCTGATAAAGTTATTTTTCTTAAAAAAGGAAGCATTTTATTTGAAGGCAATACAGAAGAATTTCAACACTCGACAATTCCAGAAATTCAAGAACTCCTGCAAGTATCTACGAGTACTCAAATTTCATTATAATCAATAAATCATATCTACATGGTAAAAAAACAGTTCACAGAAATCATAAGACTTCTGCGAACTTCTTTCTTGAGACAAGATAATCTTATTCTCTTTTTATAGAAATATTACATTTTATGGACTGCATGTCCTGCAGCATCTTCAAAGGCTTCTAGGACTGCTTCACACATCGTTGGATGAGCATGGATACACTCTAACATGGATTCTAAAGTTGCCTCATGCTTCAAAGCTACCACACCTTCCTGAATCATATCTGTCACATGAGCTCCTATCATATGTACTCCTAAAACCTCTCCATATTTATTATCGATAACAACTTTCACAAAACCTTCTGGCTCTGCAATTGCCATCGCTTTACCAAGAGCTCTAAAAGCAAACTTCCCTGTTTTCACATCATAACCTTTATCCTTTGCTTCTTGTTCTGATAAACCCACCGATGCTACTTCAGGAACAGTATATATACAACTTGGAACAGCTTTGTAATTGACTTCTTTGCGAGAATTTTTCACTGCATTCGATGCAGCAACTAAACCTTCACAAGAAGCTACATGAGCAAGCTGGATATTCCCAATACAATCCCCGATTGCAAAGATATTATCAGTATGTGTACGGAGCGTCTGATCAACAACTTCTACTCCTTTTCCATGAAGTTTCACCCCTACACCTTCCAGGTTCATTCCATCGGTATTTGCCTTTCTTCCTACCCCTAAAAGCACTACCTGAACTTCTACGGTTTCTACTTGATCTCCTTTCTTAATGGTACATTTCCACCCTTTAGCTGTTTTTTCACATTTTTCTAAAGAGGTAGCCGCATGTATATTCATTCCACTTCTTTTTAAAAGCTTTTCCAATTCTTTTCCTAGATCACTATCTGAAGTTGGAATCAAATTTGGCATCATCTCGAGCAATGTAACTTTTGAACCTAATCCATTAAAAACATATCCCAATTCACAGCCTACAGCGCCTCCACCAAGAACTAACATGCTTTCTGGAACAAATGGAGCATGGATGGCATCATCAGAAGTCCATACACCATCTTCTGCTGTTGCACCCTCAAGTCCAGGTATATTCAACCTAATCACCGAAGAGCCCATTGCAAGGATAAATTTATTTGCCTGAATTTTCTCTACAGCGCCATCTTTATTGGTTACTTCAAGTGTGTTCTTATCTACAAACTTTGCAAAGCCTTCTAGATGTCTGATGCCATTTTTCTTAAATAACATCCCTATACCACCTCGTAAGGTAGTAACTATTTTATTTTTTCTATTCATAAACGCATCAAAATCGATAGAAACGTCTCCATCGACTTTAATACCCATACTCTCAGCATGTTTTATTTGATGGAGCCTTTCTACAGAGGCAATCATGGCCTTACTAGGAATACAACCCCAGTTCAAACAAGTTCCTCCTAGATACTCTTTTTCTACGCATACAACCTTAGCACCGAGCTGCGCGGCTCTGATTGCACTCACATAGCCTCCTGGACCTGCTCCGATTACGACAACATCTGTTTCAAATTTTGGTTCTGTCATTGGTTCTTCCTCTGGCGTAGGCAAATCACTTATCTGATCAATTAGCTCAACTATAAGCTTGTTTCGATCAAATGGTCTTCCTTTATAGGCCGTTACTGTTCGATCATAAGTCTTTTGCTTATTTTCAGAAAGTTCCTTTTCTTCTAAAATATCCTTGTCAGACTTAAAATCGCTCATAACTCCCTTTTTTTGCCCCGCAAAATAACACTATTCTATCTTCGATTATCTTCAATTCTCCCTCATTATTGTCAAAGAAAACAACAATATCCTACATCTATCAAACTTTTTCTTTATGGAGATGAGTAAAAAAGTCTATTTCAGTAATTTTTTCTGAGCTTCTAAGATCGATAGAACCTGCCTCATATTCCATTGATGTTTCAGTAATAATTGATATGCCTCATCCTCCGTAATCGTAGATAGCTCTCTAAGAATCTTCACATATCTTTCTTTCACTTTTGTATTGGTAACATTTGCATCAATAACATAATTTTGCCGAACCTTCTGACATAAAATCATCGCTATCGTATTAATTCTATTGAGGACGAGCTTCTGCGCGGTTCCTGCTTTTAAACTCGTAAGCCCCGTTAATACTTCAGGTCCTGTGTTCAACAAAATACCCAAATTAGCCTCCTCGAGAAGAGGGGATTTTTCATTGTTGGCTATTCCTATCGTCCAAATTCCCTTCTGATTTGCATGCCGTAAAGCAGCCAATGTATAGGGCGTTCTTCCACTCGCTGTAACTGCAATAACAATATCCTCTCGATCTAGATGTAAATTATTTAAATCCACAATAGCTGCATGTTCATCTTCTTCGGGATCCATGATAGATAAATCTCTTTCGCCATATCCAGCCTGAAGTACATAAAAACGGTGGGGTTGAACACCAAATGATTTTTCGATTTCTAATACATCTAGCGCTGCAATTCTCCCACTGGTTCCAGAACCAATGTAGACGATTTTTTTATCTTTCTTACAGGCATCTGCTACAGCCCTTGCAGCCTTTGCAATATGATTCTCTACAGACCTAAGCACCTCATGTACGATAAGCTCTTCATCATTCATTAAGCTCACGATCTCTAAAGGTTCCATCTTATCAATATGCTGTGATCTTGTATTCCTGTTTTCTGTTCCCATGCCTTAAAGTCCCTTGTATATTATAACTGAATCCTATTCTAAAACAAAAGGAACCCTCACAACCTCAATGAACTCACCCACACTTTTAAATGTTTCCTAAATAGAATTGCAAGAAAAAATAAGAATATTGTAATCTTAAGATATGGAAAAAACATTAGTTTTAATTAAGCCAGGTGGAGTTGCAAGAAATCTTATTGGGGTTATCAGCCAGAGAATAGAGTCAAGAGGTCTTTCTATTACAGCGATGAAACTTATCAATGCAGAACGATCAACCGTAGAAAAACATTATGCTGAGCATGCATCGAGACCTTTTTTTGGTGAAGTTTGTGATTATCTTACAAGCGGCCCGGTTCTTGCAATGGTAGTATCCGGCACCAATGCAGTAAAAGCAATCAGAGCAACCATGGGAGCTACTAATCCATTAGATGCATCCCCCGGAACGATTCGTGGAGATTTTGCACTTTCTATTGAAGATAACCTTGTCCATAGTAGTGCTGATCTGGAAGCTGCGCAGAATGAAATTGCTCTATGGTTCCCAGAAGGTATTGTGAAAAACTAATTGTTTCAACTTTATCATACGAAATAATGAAGCCTCTGTTTTAATACAAACAGAGGCTTCATTATTTTATTTCAATTTATTTCATTTCCTTCTCCATCTAAAGTTTTTGTTTGCAATAGCAATAATTTAAGTAGAGCTGGTAGGCTAAAATCTTTACTTTATGGAAAACATACTAAGAAAATTTCTTTTATATATTGCCGATTCAAAACGATTAGAGCACTTCACGACTCATTCAAGAATCACTAAACCTGTCGTCTCTAAATTTATTGCAGCAAACGACTTAAAAACCACTCTTTCTATATGTGAAGAGCTGGCTGAAAAGAACTATCTATCAGCGTTAGATTATTTAGGAGAAAATTCTACTACTAAAAAAGAATCTAAAAAAGCGGTTACAAGCTATATTAATATTCTTAAAGGAATCGATGCTTCAAAAGAAAAAGATTCGATGAATATTGCTATTAAACTAACACAGTGTGGGCTCGACATTAGTGAAGAATATGCTGAGGGAAATTACAGGAAAGTACTTGATCAGGGGAAAAAAAATAATATTTTTGTTCGAGTTGACATGGAAGGCTCTAAATACACAGAGCAGACGATTCGAATGATCGAAAATGTCTATCATGAATACCCAAATACTGGAACCGTACTTCAATCTTATCTCTATCGAACCACAAAAGACGTGGTAAGACTTACGAAATTAGGAAGTAGAATACGGATGGTTAAGGGTGCATACCTTGAACCGAAAACCATCGCATATCCTAATAAAAGAGATGTTGATAAAAGCTATTTAGAAACATGTAAATACCTTTTAAGACACGGTAATTATCCAGCCATAGCAACACATGATGAAGAAATATTATCAGAATTAATCAGATATATTCATCTTCAAGGAATTCCTAAAGATGCCTTTGAATTTCAAATGCTATATGGCATTCGAAATGACTTACAGAAAAAATTTATTGATGATGGTTACAATGTTAGGGCCTATGTTCCTTATGGAGATAGCTGGTATCCTTATTTTATGAGAAGATTGGCAGAAAGACCCGCTAATGTCGCGTTTATTCTTAAAAACATCTTTAGGAAATCATAGAAATTAATCTTGCTATTCTCTCATAATTCTGAATAAGACACACTGTTCTATGGACGACTTTCATCAATCACAAGCAGAATTAACAGGTTCTCTGATATCTCTAGAATTCGATTCTAGTGGTAGGATCAATCAATTATGGACTTCTGATCCTACACTTCCTGAGGATGGAGATGAATTTCAGTTTATTCTACCTCCAATAACTTTTGGTGAAGAAGCTGCAGATCACTACTATCCAGGAACTATTCTGATTGGAGCAAGAACCTCGCCAGAATCCCCCTGGGTATTAAGCAGAAATACACAGGTCTCTGAGTATGATTATTCACTTGAAGATAGTTTTGATTTTTTTGATCCTAGTTCAGTAAATTTTCAGTATCAGTTTCCACTACTACCTGAAATAGAAGCAACTGGAAAGTTTTATGAAATAGCAAAACCGATTCCTCAAATTTTATGGGATGTCACTCTTACCAACCAGCATAACGAATCTATTGAAATAGGTGAATTAGCTTTTCCTCTAGCACTCAATAATTATTATGATGGCTTTGGATGGACAGATGAGCAACTCGAAAAACTATGGCATAAACGGTTATATATCCATCAATTTATCAGCGGAGCAGCCAGCTGGCTCATTGCCCAGAGGATGAACGCTGAACCCCCTTCCCTATTAATCTATCCTGGTAACGATACAGAATGGGAATTCTACTCTCATGTTCCATCTAGCTTAAATACCCACTATCAGTGGGAAGGAATACCCGTTGTATATGTTCACAGTAAAGCTACTATGGAGCGAGAAGAGTGGCCGGACTGGGCAAATCGCCATACCTCACTTATTCTTGAACCTGGAGAGCAGAAAACCTTTCAAATGCGGTTTATTCCAACAGAACAATCTAAACAAGATGGAATCCATCAGGTTCTTAAACTGTGTCATAGGCCAGCTGTAAAAGTCTATCCATCGTGCGTTATTCCTAAAGGTTCAAGCATAGGTATTGAAGTATCAGGCATGCGCGTTACTTCTTTTGAATCAAACAAACCCTGTGTGATACAACCAGATATAGATGATGATACTAGTTTCTGCCTTATCAAACCCGAAACGAAAGGACCGATGACCATTTCATTTGAAGATCATTTAAATAGAAAAGGATACGTCCATCTTTTTGCAACCGATTCTATAAAAGATTTAATCCACAAAAGAGCCTCTTATATTCAAAAAAATCAGGATCATGATCCAACATCCACCACATACGGTTCTTTCTTAATGCGCTATCATCCTGCTATAACCGTAGAGAATGAGATGTCTTCTCAATCTGCTTTTGAAAGATACACCACTTTTGATTTAGACTCTTCGATTGCTGATGCTCTTTTTCTAGCAGAAAAAAATACTATTTATCCCAATAAAGAAGAAATCGGCTCCTTAGATACCTTTATTCACACATTTTTAAGAGGAAAAATCCAGAACCCGCTCACTATGGAAGTTGGTAGCTCTTTTAACATTAACACTGGAATTGTAACCGCATTTGGAAAACCGATTATTTACCCTCATGTCTTTAATTTATATTTTTCAATGTATAAAATTAGCCAGATCACTCAATCAACGAAGGCTAGTCAGGAATGGTACTTAACTCAAGCTATTAAGACCATTCTTACGTTATTTGAACGAGGATGGAGAAACTATGTGCTATCGGTTGGTTTACTCGGTTATGGCAGAATTTACACGATATTTGATGAAATCCAAAAAGCATCGATTGAATATCCACATTTAAATGAATATATCCCTAAAATAAAATACTGGATCGATAAAAAGTCATCAGATATCATTCGACAAAAATACCCTTATGCAGGAGAATCTGTTATGGATACTTCTGGTTTTGAGGATGTTCTTCTTGCAGCCAAATATGATGAAATACATGATCATATGGATAGAACCATCGATTGCGCTTATTCTGCGAGATCTATCGCTCCTAGTTGGTGGTGGTACGGAAGTGACAAAAGGAATTGGGATGGCATTGAATCTAATATTAAGCATGCGTTAGGGGATAGAGGAGAGATGTGCCTCGCTCACACAACCATTCCGAATTCATTTATCTTTACCGCATTTATGGATCGAGATTATTTCGCTATTCCCGATGCACATATGCGTCTCGCTTTTGGTGGCCTAATGGGGCCGTGGGCACTCGTTCATGATGATGGTAGTGCTTCTTTATGCTATTGCCCTGATTACGCATCCAAACACCGTGGATTTAATCCTTTTAGTGGCAGCTCTAGTTTAGGCTATTACCACTATCTCCATATGATTTCATCGATGGTTTTACCAAGTGGAGAGATCGATACTTTTTCTCTTGGATGCCATTTTGATCACTCAGATAATATGTACGCTATTACTCCATGGGATGGAGTTGGAAGAAGAATTCATTTAAGACAAATAGGTATCGATGTTGATCTATCATTTGGAACCATTTTATATGCAGTTATCTCTGATAAAAAAGATCATGCTACCTTTACCATCCAAAGCAATTGGGAAAACCCCGTCGATGTCACTCTGAGTATTCGTGGACTCTGGGGAGATAATTTCAAATCCTCAACAGGTTCAGTTAGCCTAAAAGATAGTGCAATATTAATCCAATTCACCTTGCAAGAAACAGTTGAGCTCGTAATATCTAGCAAAGTCTTAACATTAAAATAATAACATTTAATATTTTGTAATCCTTTTCATGTAAAACATTCCTTTCTATATCTGTTCTGTGGATGGAACAGATATAGAAAAAAAGCATACAAGGATTTTCATGATCTATATCATAAAACTAACATTACTTGAAAACAACTTTGCAATGATATAAAAACCCTTTTATATTGTCACGTTGTCTTAAAGACAACTCATCTTTATTAAGGGTTATTTCCTCTATTCTATTATTTCTTATCAAACAATGGTATTTCTCTCCTCGGTAATTAGTATCCGATAGATCTAGAATTTTTATATTCGGTGCCATATTTCTTATTAAGTCACCCCATTGATCTGAATAAAGTCTTGATCCAGATAGATCCATATGTGTTAAAGCTCTAAACTCCTTTAACTTCTCTACTTCAAAGTCCACTACTTGTAACAAAGAAGAATCACCTAGGACCTTTATTTTCTCTATTATATCCGCATTTAAATCAGCTAACTTTTCTAAAAACTGCTCCAAACTTAATGATTTATCTAGAAATAGTTTTTTTTGATCGTGATCAATCTCTTCTTCATTTCTAGCTGAAAGTTTTAGTACATCTATTCTATTTTCTTCATCTCCTAGATTGGGAACATTATCTAATAAGTCATTTGCTGGATTATGGGCCCTATCTCCATCATGTTGCAGAACATCATTCGATGGAATTTCCTTTATATGACGATCTTCTATATCAGATTCTGCAACGATAACATTTTGCGCGTCCAAATAGTCTTTTTTAAAATGCTTCTTATCAATCTCTTTAAAATGATTTTGTAAAGCTAATCTACATTCAATACCTCGAGGTTTTATATAAATTGCATCAATCATATTTAACTCTTTCAAATTTGGCAGTTTTATCATTACATCAATAGATTCACCTTTATAATCTCCCCCTATACAAATTTTTTCAATCGTCGTTGGTAAATGATTTATAATACTTCTCCAACTGTATGGAAAAAGTTTTTCTATCTCAGTCGATTCTGAAGTCGTTGAAGAATCATCACTATTATATAATAAACTATCATTTAATGATTCAGACTCCGAATAATTTAATTCAATATCATCTAAATCAATAATTTTTAAGTTGCTAAGACTTTTAAAACGTGTACCAATATCATTCTTTCCAGTCATCGAACTCAAACAACTTAGTCTTATTTGATCACTTATTTGGCAACATTTCAGGTTTAATTCAAGTAAAGAATCTGGTATAGAATTAAACAAGTCATTCCAAGTATCTGGAGAGAATGTACATGATCTTAAATTTAATACTCGCAAGTTCTTCAGTTCTTTTATTTTTTTAATATTTTCACCATGATAAGAAGAGCAACTAAAATCTATTTCTTCTATGATTGGATCTAAATCTATTAATAGGCTTCTCCATTTTATCGAAGGATATGTACATCTAGAGCAGACTAACTTTTTACGATTTCCATCTTCATCTGCTTGATTAGCATGTTGTTCCTGATTAATTATTATCTGATTTAATATCAAACCATCCAAACGATGCTCCAAATCTTCCATGGACCAATTTAGCAACGGAAACAACCAAACCAGTATATAAACAAACAACATCTTCGCCTTCCTACTATTTTTTTCACTCACTAGCACAATCATAACATTAGGTATTATACAACAAGTTTTACCTGTGAATCTATAGTGGTCTATTTGCATGTAAATATAGAATCTGATCGAATCTATCTATTAATTTCAACCTAAAAAATAAATACGCAGATTATTGATATGATTTGAATACACTATATAATCTATAATATTAGATAATATATCTAGACTAATTTTTATAAAAAATAATATATCCATTTTTTTTCATTAGCAATAAATGGAAGAGCGCAATTCGCCATAAGTATCATATTATGATTATATTTTCTCCAACATTATATATGGGTAACCTTTCAAGTTTATAGAATCGTGATACATTGTATATTCGTTCAAGTACACTATAATCACCAATATATATATAGATGAACTGATCCTTGAAAATTGTAATGACATATATACATTTTAAATAATATAATAGATTTATCTACTACCTTTTTAATATATAAATCTATACTCATTTCAGACAAATGTTCTTTCTAAGCTCTCCATGTTTTTTTAAAAAGAAATTTGAATATTCTAATTATCATGAAAGTTCACTTTTTACATGGTCATAGAAATGTATAGACTTTCCTTTTTCCAATTATTAAATACCTAGCATTAATAATTAATAAAAGAAATATACATTTTTAAAGACAAAAGAATGGATCTGTCTATCCTATACAATAAGGGCATACAGATCCATTCTTATGGAAATATCTATTGATCTATAAATAATAATTAAGCAATATCTATCTCTTTACATAAATATACATTCTGAATAGTTTCTAGAAGTTGAATACCTTCACTCATTGGCCTTTGGAATGCTTTTCTTCCGCTAATAAGCCCCATACCTCCGGCTCGTTTATTAATAACTGCTGTTTTTGTTGCTTCAGCAAAATCATCTGCTCCTGAAGCCCCACCACTATTGATAAGACCAGCTCTTCCCATATAACAGTTTGCAACCTGATATCTACAAAGATCAATGGGATGATCGGAAGATAGTTCATTGTATATTCTTTTTTCTAGCTTTCCGTATGAACTCTCACCACTATTCAGAGCAATATATCCTCCATTATTCTCTGGTAATTTCTGTTTTATGATATCTGCTTCAATAGTAACACCTAAATGATTCGCCTGACCCGTTAAGTCTGCAGAAAAATGATAGTCTTTATCACTATTAAATGCATCATTTCGAATATAACACCATAAAATAGTAGCCATTCCAAGTTCATGTGCATACTGAAATGCTTCACTAACTTCTATCAATTGCCGATTACTTTCTTGGCTTCCAAAGTAAATGGTAGCGCCGACAGCTGCAGCACCCATATCCCAAGCTTGCTTAATAGTTCCAAACATGATCTGATCATGCTTATTTGGATATGTTAATAGTTCATTATGATTAATTTTTACTACAAAAGGAATTTTGTGAGCATATTTTCGAGCACAAGCTCCTAATACACCAAAAGTAGATGCCACCGCATTACATCCCCCTTCTATTGCTAATCGAATGATATTTTCAGGATCGAAATAAATGGGGTTTTTTGCAAAACTTGCTCCAGCACTATGTTCTATTCCTTGATCAACCGGAAGTATATTAATGTAACCCGTACCAGAAAGTCTTCCAGTATTTAATATCGATTGAATATTTCTTAATACTTGCGGGTTTCTATCTGATAAACCAAAAACATTATCCACTAAATCCTTATTAGGAATATGTAAATGCTCTTTACTTATAGTCCAGCATTTATGCTCTAGTAAATATGAGGCCTCATTGCCTAATACTTCTTGAATATCACTTAACCTATCCGTTTTAATTTTCATAAATTCTTCCTTTATATCCTCATTATTGGCTTAAATTCCATTTTAAGCACTAAATAATATTTATTCTCTAATAAACTATTATTTTTATTATCCATACATTACACTTACATCATATCTGTACTATGGCCAGGAAATAATCTTGATTTAGGATCTAATATCGTTTTAATTTTACAAACAGCCAACGCCCCTTCAGCCATTCCCGTAGCAATTAACTTTAGTTTGGAAGGATACGTTGCAATATCTCCTACCGCAAAAACCCCTTCTTTATTTGTCTGGCCATATTCATTAACACATATCTGATTTTTGTCTAACTCTAATCCCCAATCTTTCAGAGGTCCTAAACTTGCTTTAAAACCAATATTTACAATGAGAGCTTGAGTATCTAATCGATCCACTTCCTGAGATTTTACATTTGTTATTTCTATCTGATTCAGAGCATCATGCCCTAGAAGCTGAGTTGGCTTCGTCCATGTTCTTATTTTAACACCTAAATCATGTGCATTCTGAATAGTGCTCTCATGAGCTTTAAAAACATCTCTACGGTGAATAATTTCAACACTCTTGGCAATAGGAGCCAGATGACATGCCCAATCGAAAGCAGAATCACCAGCTCCGACAATGTGTACAATTTTATTTTCATATATTGAAGGATCTTGTACACCATAACAGAGCCCTTTACCCAAAAAGGCTTCTTCATTTTCTATTCCTAATTTGGTAGGCTGAAACCTCCCTATTCCACCTGCTATAACAATGGTTTTAGTGGTAATTTCTTCAGAATTAGATAAATGGACTGAAAATCCATCATTATAATTTCCTCGAATATGCTCAGCGGTCACATCAAGAGTAATTTTTGGTTTAAACTGAAGAGCTTGATCAGTGCAACCTTGAACTAAATCCTTTGCTAATACCTTTGGAAATCCAGGCATATCATAGATATATTTTTCTGGATATAAAGCAGTAAGCTGCCCACCTAACTGAGGCAATGCATCCATTAAATGCACCTTTAAACCTCTCATACCAGCATAAAATGTTGTAAATAACCCACAAGGCCCAGCTCCTACTATAAGCACATCTACCATAAATACTATTATGAAACATCAACTATAAATAAAGGTTAAACCATACAAATAGAGTAGAAACAACCTTTAACTTCAAACACATTATAATAATATTTTCTAATACAATTTAAATATTGATAGCAGTGCTCTATGGTCTTAAGAATAAGCGGTCTGAACATTTCTGGAAATTCTGACAATTCGTTTTTAATAACTTCAAAAAGCGAAGTAATTCTTTGAACTTGATAATAAATATAATAGACAAGCCTTGGATTCCAGTTTTTACTTTTAATCTCCTCGAAAGTTAATGAGTAAGCATTTAATTCATCAAGTGGGAAATAGACTCTACGGTAGAATAAATCCTGATTAATATTCTGAAGAAAATTAGTAAGTTGAACAGCTTCAGAAAATGCTATGAGAGCCTGATGCTGAAAAGTATTTAATTCAATAGAAAAAAGAAAAGATAGCATGATTACCATAGAACCTGACTTACCTCTCATATATACTTGTAAGTCAGAATATGTTTGAAAAGGTTTATAGGTCAAGTCCTTAAGAATAGAATCAATAAATAAGATTGTCTCATCGACTCCATTCTGGGTGCCTTCAATGGTATCTGCATAAACTCTTAACATACTAGAATTCGGCGTAATTCCTTCGACAGATTTATACAACTCTGATCTAATTAAATGAAGTTCATTAAAACGATCATCCGAACTATATCTACTACTTGGTATCCCATAAGTTGTCAAAAAACTATAAAATAATGATATGATTTCATACTCATGCTTCTTTTCTGTTGGAATCCATTTCTTATAATTCGAATAGAGATTCTTCACTTGAACCATTTTTCTCTTATAGGAAAGCAGGTCCTTTTCTTGAGCATATTTTTTTTTCTCTGTATCAAACCCAAATAATGACGTTCTCATTTTTCTTCTATGTCAGATGATTAAAACCAATATTTTATATGATTTAAGTTAATATATTAACTTAAATCATATAAAATTAGATACATCTTTACCATCTTCTTAGAGAAGTTTTTAAAAATGCTATAATAAACGTGAATATGGATCCGTTTTTATTAGCAAATATAGAGCAAACATTTATTATTTTCACAAAATCGCTCGGCATAAGTACTTTATTTGCATATCCTATATATAAGTTACTTATTCACCTTAAAGCAAAACAAACAATCAGTAAACACCTTCCTGAGAACCACCAGATTAAAAATGGAACTCCTAACATGGGTGGACTTATTATATTTCCTGGTTTTTTAATATCTATCCTATATTCTCCTTACTTTACAAGTGCTACCGTACCTTTGAAATATAGTTTTATAGCTATTTCCTTTGGAATTCTTGGAGTAGTAGATGATACGGTCATCCCCAGAATATCAAATTGTCGAGGATTTCATTGGATCACTAAAATAATATTACAATTCATCATCGCCGCTATTTCAATATATATGACTGAAATTCATACATTTCCCCTTCCTTTCCTCCATCCTTATTTCGAGTATCTTCTTGGAATTCTTTATATCCTTTTCTTTGTAAATGCAGTTAATTTCACAGACGGCTTAGATGGTTTAGCATTAATAGTCACTTCTCTATATGCTACTTTTATCATCAATTCAAGCTGGATTCTCTTTTTGAATGGCAACTATTACATTTCTATTTTAGACATTTCAATTGTATTAACAGCATTAATCGGTGGAATCATACCTTTAAAAATATTAAATAGTTATCCAGCAAAAATCTTCATGGGAGACACCGGTTCCATGACTATTGGAGCTATTCTAGGCCTTGCTTCATGGCAAATGATCATCACTCATCTTTCTAAGATTCATATAGAACAGACGAATCTTTTAGATTTTTTATTCTCATCAAATGCACTAATCATATACAGTACATTCGTGGCATCATTACTTCTTTTTGTTGAACTGATACTCGTACCAATAAAACTCTTTTTCATTAAGACTTTAAAATGGTATTTACCTATTAGAACTCCACTACACCATGGATTAGAAGCTTTTGGTTGGCCAGAAACAAAAATCACTCATCTATTTTCCATGATTCAATTTCTTTTAGGTTTACTTGGGTTCTATATGATACTTCATATCTAACAAATAATAGGATACTGATAGACTATCCTCTCATATCATCATGATCTTATTGAATTATTTCCTTAGCACTCACCAGGTACACTCATCAAAATATTTCTTGTATGGATATCATCTTAAACTGATCATCATTATACAGTAAATCATGAGAATTAGAGTCAAGGTACAACATAACATAAATACTCTATTTATGCCACTGAATAGATCATGAACTATATCTGAAAATCATCAACACTCCTAGATAAATCATGCTATAGGTTCAAATATTTTTATATAAAAATATTTGATATGAATAAATTTGATATAAAAAAAAAAGGAGCAATAGCTCCTTTGAAATACTAACTTTCGGTTGAACAAAAAATGATACTAGTTCTTTTCTTTACTGTCTGAAATCTGACTAAATAAACCTTGTAATTTACCTAATCTCTCACCGATTGTCGCCCCGCCAGAATTATTGTTTAGCTTATTACCTGCACCTCTATCATAATCTTCTTCTCGAGAGGTCTTTCTTCGCTTCTTCTTCTTGGCAGCGCCTCTTGGCATAGAATCTTCATAATCTTCCAATGCATCGGCATTTCGAACAGGACTAGATTCTGAATTCAGCTGTTTCAAGCTAAGTAACATTCTTCTAGCACTAACCTGCAAATCGACAATAACAAGCTCAAGATCCTGTCCTACAGAAATAGCTTCTTCAAGCTTTGCGACTTTCTCTTCAGAAATTTCACTGATAGGTAAAAAGGCTTCTGCTCCTTCTTCTAATCGTAAAAATGCTCCACTTACAGACAGTCGGTTGACTTTTGCTTTAACTTTATCTCCAACTCTGTAATGCTCTTTAACTAAATTCCAAGGATCTGGTAAAACTTGTCTTAATCCTAGACTGATTTTGCCAATCGACTGATCCAATTTCAGTACCATGACCTGAATATCCTGTCCTTCTTTTAATACTTCTTTAGGATGTGAAATTCTAGCCCAGCTCATTTCACTAATGTGAAGTAATCCATCCACACCACCGATATCTACAAATGCACCGTATTCTGTAAGTCTTCTAACTGTACCAGGGATAATATCATTGACACTTAATGTAGAAAATGCTTTAGATTGCGCTTCTTTTCTATTCTCTTCTTCTGCAAGCTTATTTGAAAGAACTACTTTCTTTCTTTCTTTATCAACTTCTATAACTTTAAACTTTAGAAGTTGGCCAACATATTTATCGACATTTCTTAAATTCCCGCTACCTACATGAGATGTTGGTACAAATCCTTTTACACCTACATCAGCTATTAATCCACCTTTGACTCGATCAACTACAGGAGCTTCGATAGTTTCACCCGTTGCATTAGCCTTTACAACCTGATGCCAAGCATTTTCAAAATCTGCTCGTTTTTTTGAAACAATCGTACTTTTCTCACCATTACCTGGCTTAATAACGATAACATCTATTTTATCACCTACACTAACTAAATCAGCAGGAGAGTCAACATTTTCATCAGTTAATTCATTCAAAGGAAGAATACCTTCACTTTTCATGCCTAGATCCACAAATACTCTCTCTTTGTCTAACTGTATAACGGTTGCTTCCACCCTCTCTCCCTTTGTAAAAGGCGTGTAGGTATTATCACTACGATTATATTCAGGATCTTCTAATTCTGCTAACGCAGCTTCAAATAGCTGTGCACTACTCTCTTTTCCAAGTATTTTCACACTGGAATGATCTGGCGTAGAAGCAGCTACTTGTTCTGCATTTTTCACGGAATCCAATGTTCCATTTTGCAGAGAAGATTCTTGGTCGTTTGCCACATTCTGATTAACATCAGATTGGCTGATTGAGTTCGTGTCATTGACATCTAATTTTGTATCTAGATCTTTACTAGTCATTTGAATTTACCGAAATTTAAATTGTTAATTTAACACTAAGATGTTACCCTTTTTTTTTCTATTATGTGCATGTAAAGAGGATATACACCTAACTATTTTTATTTTTTTTACTTAATAAACATATTCCTTCTTACAATTTAGTTATTTTTTAAAGAATATCCTAGATTTGTATCATATTTAATCACTCACGATACCTCTAGAATAATTCTAAGTTAGCGAGGCTTCTAACCCCCACGGGTGAGCTTTTTCACATTGAACATTAATAATCTGATTAGTCAATTCTCGACCCGCTAAAAAGTGAACAAGTTTAAACTCTCTACTATATCCTTGGTAAGAATTTAAAATTTTAGGAGAAGGACCTTCAACGAGAATTTCGATATTCTTCCCAATCATTTCTCTGTTTTTTTCAAGAGTAATTTGATTTTGAAGATGGATCAGATCATCTAATCTTCTCTCCTTTATCTTTTGATCTACCTGCACCATTTCAGCACCTGGAGTACCTTCTCTTGGACTATACTTAAACATAAAAGCTCCATCAAACCTAATCTCATCCATCATCGATAATGTATCTTGGAATTGCTCCTCTGTTTCTTCTGGAAAACCTACAATGATATCCGTTGTAATTGAAACTCCTGGCACAGTACTTCTCAGCTCATCAACTATTTCTTTAAAACTTTCTACAGTGTATAATCGGCGCATCCTTTTCAGAACAGTATTATTACCAGCTTGCAATGGCATATGTACATGCTCCATAACTTTTGGACAGTCTCTAATCACCTCAATAAGATCTGTTTTAAAATCTCTTGGATAGGGACTTGTATATCGAATTCTTTCAATTCCAGAAATCTCAGCAACCTTTAACAGAAGTTCACTAAATGGGACTCTTCCTTCTGCTAAATTTTTTCCATAACTATTTACTGTTTGACCAAGTAGTGTGACTTCCTTTGTACCATGGTCTGCTAACTTTTTAATCTCATCTATAATATCAACAGTTGGGCGACTTCTTTCTCTTCCTCGTGTTGCAGGAACGATACAATACGTACAGAATTTATCACATCCGTACTGAATAGGAACAAAAGTTTTCAGTTTTGCATTTCTATCCACCTGTCTCTGAGGGATGTCTGAAACAATAGATCCTTTTCTTTCAGGAAGATTTAAAGAAGTATAAAAAGTTCTTTTTTCAAGCAAATTTTCCACTATTTGAGAAATTTCAGATATCTGAGCTGTTCCAACGACAAAATCCACCAAAGGAGCTCTTTTTCTAATTTCTTCAGCACGTATCTGAGCCATACATCCACAGACACCGATGATTCTATCCTGATCACGACCTTTAATAATAGAAAGTTCTCCAAGCATACTAAAAGCTTTATCTTCTGGTTTTTTCCTAACACTACAAGTATTTAGAATGATTAACTGAGCTGAATAGACATCTTTAGAAGGCTTAAACCCTATTTGATTAAGATATAGTCCTATCTGTTCACTATCTTCTACATTCATTTGACAACCCCATGTCTGAATAAAATAGGTAGATGGAATACAATCGTGGTTTTTAAAATTTTGAATTCTGCTTGGGCGGATTAATACAGAAGAACTTGACATATTTAGACCTTAAAAATACAATTTACTTATTTAATTACATATTACCTTCTATGGAGTTTATCTATTTCATATACACTATTCATAAATATGAAACATTTTTCGAAATAGATCCTATCGTTGAAAAAAAATATTAAGATAAAAGTGTAAAATATTAATTGTTAAATATTAAATGCTAAAAATTAAATGTGTATCCTTTATTCACATTATGGTAACTCACTCAACATTCTTGTTCCAATACTAAACAAATTATTTATTGATATGCCTAAATTAAATACACTCACTAAATCTAAACATAAAAGAATTAACAAAAATCAGACAGATTTTATCAAAACCATCACCCCTCATAAAAACATCTCTCCAGAGATTAAAAAACTTGACTTCGATAAAACTTCTAACAAAAAAATATTAGACATTCCTTTTCAAGAGATAAACACTGATCAAATTCTTTCTCTTATCGATCAAGCTATCACCACCAGATCTAACCTCCATATCATTACAGCGGATGCCGCTTCGATAGTCATGACGATAAACAACCCCTCTTATAAGAACGTTTTTTTATCAGAAGCATTCGTTATCCCTGATAGTGCAGGAGTCATATGGGCTCTCAACAAGAAGTATAACCAGCATCATGAAAAAATCAGTGGTATAGATCTCACACATAAGCTTTTTGAAAAGGGAGAGAAAACGGCATATAGATTTTTCTTATTAGGAGCTAAACCTGAAATTATTCATCTGGCAAAAAAAAAGATTCTAGAAAAGTATCCTTTGTGTCAGATTGTTGGAACCCATCATGGCTATTTTAATTCAGATGAATCCGCGAATGTTCTACAACAGATCAAGGAGGCTAATCCAGATATTCTGCTTGTAGCTCTTGGAATGCCAAAACAAGAATTTTTCATCCATAAGCACAAAAAAGATCTTAACATACCAGTCTCCATCGGAATAGGAGGCTCCTTTGATGTTTTATCCGGTAATATTAAAAGAGCTCCGATATGGGTGCAAAAATACAAACTTGAGTGGTTATGGAGATTTATCCAGAACCCTCGTAAGTGGTACAAAGTTAAGCTATTGCCAAAGTTTATAATCCTTACTCTAAAGGAGATATATCTAACCAGGAGAAAACTTATAAAAAATGAAAATCTACACAAAAACTGGTGATAAAGGTCAAACGGGGCTTTATGGAAACAAAAGAGTCGATAAGGATTGTATAAACATTCAATCTATTGGAGATTTAGATGAACTTAATTCATCACTTGGCATTTGTAAATCCGTATGCAATCATAATGAACTATCCTACCGATTAGAAATCATTCAAAACTGGCTATTTGAAGCAGGCTCAGAAATAGCTACTCCACTAGTCCATCCTAAATATAAAAAGTGGATCACGAGCGAACAAATCATTCAACTTGAAAATGATATTGACAACATGGAGACTTCTCTAGCTCCCCTTTCTAACTTCATTCTTCCTGGCGGCTCATTGCTTAGTTCACACCTTCAATTATCCAGATCCATATGTAGAAGAGCAGAAAGATCACTTATCAACCTAAACAGAACTCAAGATATAAATCATGAAATTCTTGTGTTTTTAAATAGATTATCTGACTGGCTATTTGTGGCATCACGCTTTTCTAACAAACTAGAAAAAACAAAAGACATTCTCTGGAAAGGAGAAAAAAAAGATTTTATATAATCATTGAAGCAGTTCTATACATTTTTGTATATAATTACATATAATAATATTAAGTTTTCAAATAATATATAAAACAATGCCAACTTCGACACATACTTCATCTAAAGTTCTTACATTTAATGAACTTACTCCTAATATGACTTTAAAAGTCAAGGGAGTACATTGCCAATTAGCTGCATGCAAACCTGGCTGCTTAAAAAGATTGCAAGAGATGGGATTAACCGAAGGTGCAGAATTCACCGTCATTAAAGTTGCCCCATTTGGAGACCCTATAGAGATCGATCTCAGAGGATATCGACTCTGTCTAAGAAAATGTGAAGCTTGTGGATTCGAACTAGAACTCCTCACTGAATAATCTCACCGCCTTCTAAACACTTCTCGCAACTACAAAGATATTCAGAGCTAAATACAGATATACTCTATTTTAATGAGCATAGAAATTCCTGATCACATCAAGCATCTTTATGAAGACAAAAATCATCCTATCGTAAAAATACCGAATCCTGTTCTTCGACAGGCTACAACACCTATTACAGATTTTTCAGATTCACTCCAAGAATTTATTGATCATATGATTTACTGGTCATATCATGGACCTGGTATAGGTATAGCAGCACCGCAATTAGGAAGATCTTTGAAAATTATCGTTGTTGATCCAGAATATGGAAAACCAGAAGTCTTTATCAATCCTCAGATTTTAGAAGAAAAAGAACATATTCAAATTGAAGAAGGATGTCTAAGCATTCCAGGTATTTTTGGCATGGTTAAAAGGTCTAGAATAATTACCATTGAAGCTTTAGATCGTTATGGAAAAATAATACAAAAAACGTACTCAGGATTAGGATCCATTGTATTTCAACACGAAATCGATCATTTAAATGGCATCTTATTTATTGATAAAGCCATTCCAGGAACACTCTATGCCCAAGACCCTAACATAAAAGACCAACAGAACAATGCACGTGAAGAGAACGATATTCATAGTGAAGCCAGCCTCTCTAAACCTCAGGAGGAATGGGATACATGAAAATCCTTTTTATGGGAACCAGTACCTTTGCCATACCAGCATTAAAAGAAATCGCAAATCATGTTCATCTTGTAGTTACGAGTCCCGACAGAAAGTCTGGTAGAGGTATGAAACTCACCCCAAGTCCGGTTAAGCTCATCGCTCATGAATTGGGCATCGATACTTTAACTCCAGAGAAGGCTTCATCCTCATCCTTTGTAGATATTATTAAAAAGGAATCTTTTGATTTTGCAATTGTTGCAGCATATGGACAAATACTCAAGCCAACATTATTAAATTCCACCCGAAATGGTTTTTTCAATCTACACGGATCTATTCTGCCCTTTTATAGAGGAGCAGCACCAATCCAAAGATCCATCATGAATAATGATATCAAGACTGGTGTGACTCTAATGAAAATGGATGAAGGTATGGATACCGGAGATATCATCGACATTATTGAAACAGACATCCATCAAGATGATCATTGTGGTTATCTATACGAAAAATTAGCAGGATTAGCTGGTGAATTGGCATCGAAATGGATCGATCAATTGTATCATAACACCTTTCCTACACAAAAGCAGAATCATGATATAGCGACTTATGCCTCGAAAATAACCAAAGAGGATAGATTTCTACAGTTTAAGCATACTGCGTTACACTGTTACAACCAATTTCGCGCACTCTCCCCAAAGCCGGGAGCATGCATTCAAACATCTCTTGGGGACTTATCGCTCATTGAGATCAAGCCTGTTAAAAACGTTCCATCAAGAACTCCAGGATCTATTTTAATAGACGATCATAAGCTCATTCTATTTTGCAAGGAGCATGCAGTAGAATTAATACAAGTTAAAATGCCTGGAAAAAAAATAATTACTGGAATTGATTTTGCAAAAGGATATCGAATAAATCAGTCCATATTTATCTAAACGGAATTAATATTAAAATTGAACTTGATTTCGATTATTCATTTCTTCTTTAATACATATCCGAATTATGTTGGGATATGTATTAAAGAAGTTTTATCTCATTCCATACTATTTAGGAATTGGATACAAGATGGCCATTACAGGCATATTTAACGAGTTTATAATACTTACCTCTCATTTTTTTTATCTCTGTAATACTACAGTTCGAAAAAGTAAAAGATGGAACACATTTCACATCCATTTTTAAAAACTTAGCAAGAAGAATACTGCAAGTTCCTCCATGAGTGATAATAACCACATTGTTATCTAGTTTTTCAATCTCTGTGACTATAGGATCAACTCGATTCCATACATCTCGAATAGACTCTCCTTGATCAGGTTTGATATCAACATAATCTAAACCTTGACTTTCCATAGTGTTGAAAAATGGAGTGGTAACATGAAATGTCTCACCTTCTAAATGGCCAAAATTTCTTTCTCTTAGGATAGGTGTTTCTACTAATTCTGCGCCTATTTCTTTTGACAAATTTCTTGCAGTAAAAGCACAGCGAATTAAGTCACTGCAATACACATGACCAATACTCTCATACTTTAAAGTAGCTACAAGCTTTTTGGATTGATGGATACCTAGTTTGTTTAAAGGAATATTGGTATGTCCTTGCACTCTATGCTGAGTATTCCAATCTGTTTGTCCATGCCTTACTAAAAAGATTCTCACCCTTATAAGCATACCGCTAGGGTACAAAAATTTAACGGCAAATTGTAACTTAACCCTTCATATCAGACTGCAATAAAAATATATCACCTGAGCAATCAAAGAAGCACTCTACCTCTTATGAACACCCGTTTTTCCATCAAAGCTTTCACCAGCGTGAGGAGTCTGCTCCTCAGATATAGATGGCCCAAATGAACCTTGATCAAACTGAACATTTTCACCGCCTAGAGGAAATTCTTTTCTAAGAGGATATCCAACCCAATCGTCAGGCATAAGAAATCTTTCACTCTGTTCATTTCCTTCAAAAACTATGCCGAACAAATCCCATATTTCTCTTTCTGGATATTCAGCTCCTGCAAAAATATCTTTCACTGAAGGTAATTTTTCGCCATCATCTACAGAGGTTTTAATGAAGACCCTTTGGAAATCAACAGGGGACATTAAATTATAAACAACTTCAAATCTTCCAGGTAAATCTCTATCATGATTCCAAGTAGAATAATCCACTCCCAAACATTCGGAAAAATAAGTATATTGTAAAGACTCATCCTCTTTAAGCGTTTTTAAAACATCACGGATCTTAGATTTATCTACAAGTATATATAAGTCACCTAATTTTTCCACACAACCAAGGATATCTTTTGAACATTTATTTTCTATTAAATCTCTCTTGTTTTTCATGATGTTCCTTTATGATACTTCTGCTTCATCCCAGTCAATAGCGTTCATTTTCATCACATATACGTCCCCTAAAATCCATAAAGCCATATATATCATAACAGCGATAAAACTGGATATTTGAAAAGAAACTTCTGCATTTTTAAAAACACTTAACCAACTCCAAAGAAAAACAACTTCTATATCAAATAAGATGAAAAGCATTGCGACAAGATAAAATTTAATAGGAAATCTTTCATTAGCATCTCCTACGGGTGTCATTCCACATTCATAATGAGAAGACTTATAAGGAGTATTTTTCTTTGGCCCAAGTACAGAACTTAGGAATATAATCAATCCTCCAACAGCCACAGCAGAAGCGATAATTATTAGTACAGCTAAGTAATCGTTATTCATAAAACCCAAGTCCTTAGATATTCATAAGTATACAACTCTCAAATCAGAATATCATCAAAATCAATTAAATTATCGGTATCCATCTTTGATTATCTAACCCTAGAACTCAGATCACTCTCAAAAGTATTTAAAAAGGTTAAAATAATAGAAGTGAATGCTATAGAAATAAAATCTTTGAGTAAAACATATGATCTGAAAAGAAAAGATAAATTACATATATTAAACAATATTCATTTAAATGTTAAAAAGGGATCTGTATTTGGATTACTTGGGCCAAATGGTGCAGGAAAAACAACTCTTCTCAAAATATTATTGAATATTTCTTTCTACGACAAAGGAAAAATTACAATTTTAAACCAACCTCACGACTGCCCAAACATCAAAAAGCGTGTGAACTACCTTCCAGAAAAACCTTACTTTTATCCCTATTTAACAGGCAAAGATTTTTTAACTTATATGGCTTCTTTCTATAACAACATCCAAACATCTACCATCGATGACTTACTTACAGAAGTCGGCCTCAAAAACCAATCCAATATAAAAATCCATCAATATTCAAAAGGTATGCAGCAACGCTTAGGTATTGCCAGTTGCCTATTGAATGAACCTGATATTCTGTTTCTAGATGAACCCACTACAGGATTAGATCCTATTGCACATAAAGACATTTGTACCATTATCCGTTTACTTAAGGAAAAAGAAAAAACTGTTTTCCTGCTAAGCCATGAACTAAGTGATATCGAAACTTTATGCGATCATATTGGTATTCTCCATCAAGGAAACCTTATTAAAACCGGTCCGATAGAAAATTTTGTAGGTTCTAAGGAGTATAAAATTATCTTTTCTTGCGTAGAAGGACTTCCAGAGGACCCTGCATTACTCCATGCTCGTTTAGATAAAAAAACACTAACATATACACTCCTTATTCCTGCAGATGAAATAAATATTTATATTTCAATCGCATCTAAATATAAATTAAAAACATTATCCGTAGAAAATATTCAGAAAAAACTAGAGGATACCTTTCACGAACTTATAAAAATAAATAATATTTAGGGTAAAAAAAAGTTATGAATGATGGTTTTTTTCCAAATACTCACCCTACCAAAATGACGATAGAATATACCACTCCCTATATAACCACATCTTGTCCAAATTCTAATTTAAAGGAATCTATATCATTCAACATAAAGTATATTCCTAGCTCCACATGCATAACCTGTGAAAAAGTAGACGCTTTTGCTCAAGAAATTCTCAAAAATTCTGTTAGTTGCGAAGATAATACCCAGAAATTATATTCTAAAATACTTGAATCTATTCATCCTATAGCATTATCTGTTATTAGCACTACCATATTTGACAATGGCTCAATATTAAAAGTCCATATTGAAAAATAATTTCAATATATTTTCCTACAGGCCTAGAATAATTACTTGCATAGACCAATCATATAAATATCCAATTCATCGAGCGAGACACTGAAATATATGCACTGGGACTGCTTGTCAGAGCAGTGCATAAAAGGATAACAGAATGCAAGACCAATTAGAAAAAAGATCCCAGACACGATTTTCAGTATTAGAATATGTACTTGCTTTTCAGAACTCATCAAATATTTTTGCAAGATCTTTAATGGTTGATATCTCTTTAAGAGGTTGCCAGATTCGATCGAGAGAAAAATTTGATACAGGCGATCTGATTTCAATTCATATTCCTCGAGAAGCAGATGAATCCATGGAAATTCATGCTGAAGTGAAGTATTGTTATAAATTACAAGATGATGCCATCTATGCAACTGGTGTATGTTTCAAACCTAAAAATAGATCTGAATCTATGTTCATAGCACATTATATTTATGATAAATTACTCAGCAACAAAAATAACATTTTTAATGAAAACAATGAGTAATCATTGTTTTCATTAAAATTATATAGGTGATAATTTACGATTTTTTCGGCTTAGATAAAGCCGATACAAAGATGACCATAATCCACCTAATGTCATAAGAAAAGTACCTAACCAAACAAAAAGAGTTAGAGGTTTTATATATACTTCGAGAGGGTATATCGGTTCATTCTTGTAGTAGAGTTGTAAATTGGCTGTATAATCAGCCGCATTCATACTCATGAGATACAATAGTAGATTATCATCCACTTGAACAGGATAGTACACCAAACCTTTTTCACCGATTTCTATCCTTGGATAATATGTTTTAGAAAATCCAGGTTTTTTTATTTCCACCTCAGCAATAAAAGATGTACCAATCATTCCAGCTTCACCTTTCTTTTCCATTTTTTTATAAACAATCATCATCTGTTCAAATACTTTATCTTCGCCTTGTTTAAATGAGGTAGCATCCGTAGCTTCAAAAACACCAGGTCCCACTGTGAAATAAACATCATAAGCAGGTTTTCTGTAAATATAAGGCCAGGCAAATGGAGAAGGCTCTTTATTTATTTCATGAACATAATAGAGTTCTGGTCTTGCCTGAAAGTGCTGCTTGTTTCCAGTAACTTCAAAAAGAACCATATTCCCTCTTTCAAAAATCCCATCGGACATCCCTGTATAGTGAAAAGTATATCCAAGTGCTGCTCCGGGCTTTCCTTTTTGTACATAGGCCTTACCTTTTGTTTCAAACCCCTTAGATCCAACAAGCCCCATCACAAGCAATAATAAACCTAAGTGAGTTAAGAATCCGCCAAAAGTTGGTAGAAGATTTTTGAATTTATGAAAAAACCAAACACTATTCGTACATAATGCAAAAATCAAGCAAGAAAAAACAAAAAATAACATCGAAGATAAATAAAAACCGTATTCACCTACAATCGGTATAAACTCTTCAAAATCAACTTGAAATCCTATATTCCCTAATGAATAAAAAAATTCTCTTGTATCCCAAAATAGAATCTTATCTGGCTTTTTAGCGATAATTACAAATATTCCAAGAACAAATATCGTAAACATCAGAGGATTCCAACACTTCGATATAACCGTTTTCCATGATGTTCTTTGCCAACTCAAATAAGGAGTAACTGCAATACACACTAAAAGTGGAACCAGGAGCCAAAACAAGACTTTCTCATATACTCCCGGCTCAACAATTGCAATACTTTCGCCAAGTATCGCCTTAATTAACGGAACACTCATTCCGATAGCACATGCTAAACCTATCAGAGATATAAGAACAATTCCAGCAACATAGCCTTGTTTTTTTGTCAATCCGCCTTTTCCATCCTCGTGATTTACAATTTCTTTCTCTGATTTATGTCTCCAAGATACAATAGCTGCAAAGATCACTCCTATCAGTGATAATAGAAAAAGAGCTATCAGTACTTTTAATGCAATCTTATCCATGGTAGCAAAGCTATGCATACTTGCTTCTGAAAGCACCCCAGACCGAGTTAAGAATGTCCCAAACAAAAAGGATACTAATGGAAGCATCGCCAGCAAACCATTCCTAATATTCCAGCTTCCTGTTTTATTTTGAATAAACTGGCCATGTAAAAAAGCAACAAGAAAACACCAAGGGACAAAACTCGAATTCTCAACAGGATCCCATGCCCAGAATCCACCCCAACCTAATGTCTCATAAGCCCAAAAACCTCCCATGCAGAGACCTAAACCTAAAATAGTCATCGTCATAATGGTCCATGGGCGAATCCAGACAATCCAATCAGAATAATTTCTTAACGTAAGAGCAGAAAAACCAGCAGCATACAAGACTGTCAACATTCCAAATCCTAAGAAAATAGTAGGAGGATGAATGGTAATCCAATAATTTAATAATGAGGGTTGTAAACCAGCTCCCGTCGGAGGAACATAAATTTTTCCATCAATAATGTTTAACTCAAAAGGAGTTTCGTATGCTAATATTCCACTTAGCGATGCCATGAAAAAACTATAGATAATAAAATAGGGAAACCGATAATTCTTTACCGCAGGTATAGAAATTAAACCAGCTACCGCAGAGCTTATAGCCCATAATAAAAAGCTACCTTGCTGACCAGCCCATAACGCAGATATGCGATACCATAGGTCTAATCCTTTTTCACTATGTTTAAAAATATAGTCGTACTGGAACTGATCATGAATAAATAAATATTCTAAACAGATAAAACTACATATTAAGCTTAATGATCCCAGTATAAATGCTAGGATTGGAAATCTGAAGCAACTTTTTTTATCCTCTGCTTTATCACTTTTTAAAAAACATATCCACGAACCAATCATGGTGCAAACATAAAAAAGAAGAGATAGCAAAACACCCCATTTACCTATGCTTCCCAATAGAATGGACCAATCTTCTGCAAGAGGAAAATTAAATGGTAGAGCTTGATGATTATCCATTTTTCACCCCATTTGTACCACTACTGGCAGTGGATGGTTCTTTTTTTTCACTTTCATACTTCGAAGGACACTTGATAAGAAGCTTATGAGCCAGAAAGTGATCTTTTCTCATTACCCCAACAGCAACAACTTTACTTACTTTACTTATGTTTGCTGGCTGCTCTCCAGTGTAGATCACACGGATAATATTACTTTCCATATCTTTCAAGAAAAAAGTCATCACTTTCTTGGAAGGAATATGCTCGAAAGATCCATCTACTAAATCACCAGCCAGATGAAGATTATTCCCTTTTAACTTTTTTGCTTCTTCAATCGTAACATACGGGCTGGAGTTACTCATAAATGCATAGCCTATCATGATAACTGCTATAAAAACTCCCAACATTAGTCTTATTTGTGATCCATTCATCTCTAAGGTAAATTTACCAGGAAATAACCTCTTTGAGAAATAGAATGTAACGCATTTTAAATTAAACTTAGTGAATTCTTAGGAAAATAACTTTTCGACAACCATTGGTAAATGAGTCAGACGCATCTGGTCTTTTGATTTATCTGAAGGGTCAGTGTGCTTTTCACCCTGATGGGTCAAAGTCAATCCTTCCTTTTTAAGAAGAGATTCAAATGTTTTCTGCAATGTTACAGGTATGAATAGAATCATATCACTAAGATCAAGAACATATAAAGCTCGATGTTTTTTTGATTTACACAAGTTTTTATAGATATATAATATCTTTTGGGTTACCAAAATATTTTTTATATTAAAAAAATGGTAATGCGAATCACCGGTTTTACGAAAAGAAACATCATAAGAGAAAGCATTTTTACAACTATGTATTGAATTTTTAATATGAAACAGCGCTGATTTTTTATGATTTAGCGTAAGCTCAGCTCCCGATCCTCCCCAAAAAACAGCATGATCTAAAAAATGATTCTTTTTAAATAAAGAAATAATTTTATCAGATACATCAGATTCATCAAATCCACCTATCTTAGATGATGCAAGATAGATGTTTTTGTCAACATTCTTTTTAAACTTCTGTATGAGTCGATGATCTAGAGATGATTCAAGATACAAAATATCTCTTTCTTTCTTCATAGCTGCTTCACTTACCTCTTGCAAGTTTAATATGTGCCCTAAAGCATAAAGAGCTTTATAAATATCCTTACCGGAATACCGTATATACATATATATACTTCTCCCTATCGTTTCGGCATGTAGTACCATATTATGCTCTAAAAGCCAACTCTGGATCGGAAGATTATCGATGGTTCTAATTAGATTGGATGTTAATAAATGCTCAACTAGGTGCGCTTGAGCATGAGATGAAAAAAAACATTCTCCTGGTAGACATACTCCTAAAATATTTTGTGGGATATTTTTAAATATATACAGATCTATCGGAACATCCGTTGTATTTAGTAGTTTTTTTGATTTCAATAAAAACTGCTTATTTGATTTTAGTGCATTAAAATAAGTCGTCTTCTCCGTTAAAACAGATATACTGTGTATAAGGACGGGAGTTGTCATAGACATGAAGTTCAAAATGAAACAAATAGCGGTTCTTCTAAAAAAAATCAATGCTTTTTCCACCATCATATGGTGCTCCCTATCTCATTTTACACATTCTAAAGAAGATAGTATCTACACACAAACAGACAAGAAGAAAATTATTGCTTTCTGGAATACACCTGGTAGATATTTTTGTACGTGTTCTCAAAAACTAGTAGAAAAAGGGCCATGGCAACTTAGAATTACTCCTGAAGGTTCTTCTTGGCTCTGGAGATATAATAAAGCTCGGAATAAACATGGACCTCCTACAAAATGCCTAAAAGAAAAAAATGGCAAATATAAAGCCTGGGATGAATGGGTGGAGAAAAAGATGAAATATGATCGATGGCAAGCATTGTTTACAGCCTATCATGCCAACTCTCATTTTATACCTCCAAGCAGAAGTCATGAGCGAACGCGCATGGAGTACAAACCTCCAGAACATCCAGGTCCTATCCCCGAAGATCTTTTCTTAGCTACAGGTAATCCTCCAAATTTTGCCCTAGCGATTACCCCCATGGTCCATGAAATAAGATTTGATGATAAATGGAAAACACAGCTTCAAGAAACAACACATTTTAAAATGGAACGATTTGCTTACTACCGATTTTCTCATGGTATCTGTTCTCCTGGAAACAAACTAAGCAACTACTTAAGCAGTGATCTTTCCAAACTCTTTAAAAAAGCGAATATTAACGATTCGGAGAAACGTATTTTATTAAGTGTTGCGTCTTTAGAAGGTGGATTCGATACCATTAACACCTATGATACAGGTTTTGTATCTATAGGCTTCATGCAATTTGCATCCATGCGTGAAGGTAATGGTTCTCTTGCTTATTTACTTCAGAATTTTAAGGAATGGTATCCAAAAGAGTATCATCTCCAATTTAAACGTTATGGCATTGACATCCTCTCTGACAATACCATTTGCGTCGTAGATCCTTCTACCGGTGCATTATTGAAAGGAGCAGATGCTGTACAAAAAATTATAGATGACAAAAGACTTACTGCTGTCTTTCAACATGCTGCATCAGTATGTGAACCCTTTAAAATTACTCAGATCAAAACAGCTCTCTTGCATAATACTCCAAACGAAAAAAAGATCACCGTGCAATGGAAAAACAAAAAGAATGTACAATTAAAAATATCAGATATTTTCACCACTGAAGCTGGAAAAGCAACGGTTATGGATAGATACGTGAATACCGGCAATATTTCCAAAGTATCCACTGTCATTCAGAATATCATTACAAAGTATCGGATCAATAACCTGAAAAAACTACGCACTTACGAACTTGAATTAATTAAACTCTGTAAATACAGAAAAGATTTTCTTCAGGATGAAACCCTTTCCTCTCCACTACGAAAAAAACAGACCAATAGCAATAATAGCGAAAAAAAAGATGATACAAGATCTTTATCATCGAATATAGCATCAAATTCTTCCGAAAACAGAACGCTAACCATTCAAAAAGAAAAAACCCCGTTGGAAAAAGAAAGAATAGAAGAAGGATTAGAACTCACAAAATCTAAAAAAGAGTCTTCTTCTAAAAAGACTAACAACAATAACGAAGAAGAAAAGAATTCAAACTCATCCACAAAAGAATATACAAAAATAACTCCATCAGAGACCAAATCACCAAAAGAAAAAAAGCCTAAAACCATAGATCTTTAATCCCCCTAATTTATACCAGCTTATCATCCAATACATATAGTATGTATTTCCAAAACTTCTATGAGAGAGCTATGATAAACCCTCAAGCAGGGATGCCAGATGGGCTCAGCATGCTTCCCTATACGTTTCCAGAAAATGCTATTACCGTTTTAGAGATTAGCAAAACAAATATTTCTTCAAAAAAAGTCTGGAAATTACGATCAGAACATGATACCGAAATATGGAGAGTTTCCTTTACCGAGGATCCACTCAACCAAGAGCATAAAGATTATCATAAGCATATTCTAATGGATACGCGCGGTCATTTTTATGATCATATTCCAGATAACTATTTCGACTGTATTATCATAAAAGAGTGTATAGAATATATTGAAAACATCAATGATTTTTTAACCACCTTAAACCACAAACTAAAGAGCCATGGTCGACTCTTATGCAGTTATCCCAACTATAATCATTGGTCACATATCCTCAGTTTAATCTATGGCTACCTACCACATAAATCAAAGAATTTTATATCAAAAGAGACTCGAAATATCCTAAGATTAGCTGAATTAAGTCATATATTTGCTAAAGCAGGATTTCAATTATCTAGTAATATACCTACCATTAGTATCGCTAGCAATATACCACAAAAATTATCTCAGTGGTTTCAGACCCTCGGTATCCAAGAAATTCAAGGCAATGATTGGATTCAGATAGGAATGGTGTTTACAAAAGCCGACAAGTACCAAGGGCCAGAAAATAACATAACCGAAGACGAACAAAAAAGTATTCATCAAGAGATCTCTTTAAATGAAAAACTTTTATCCGATATCATTCATCATTCCCAAGGATCAATACTTCTGTTAACATTAAACGATTCTCTTTCAGAATCGTTTACAAATCAAATCGTTAATGCGAACATCCCTATTGCTTATTCACTCCATGACTTAGATACTATAACTGCATCGAATAAAAAATTTGATCGCATCCTATCCTTTGATTTTTTAAATAAAACATTTATGAATCAGCATTTAAAAGAATCGCTTGAGTTGCTATTGTCTGATCAGGGAGAAATACTCTTTATACAAAAAAACCCTTCTTACTGGCAGAACATCATTAAGTTATCAATGTCGGGAACAAAAATATCCAACAGGATGTCCATTTTTCGAGAGAATTCTTTTATTTATGATCCTAATACTCTTCAAACAACTTTACAGAACGAAGGCTTTTTAGTTGAGAAATATGATTATCAGAAAGAATCAAATAGTAAAATTTATGAGTCCTTATCTATTTTAGAGGGCTTAACTCAACTCAGCAAAGAGCAGCTCAGTAAACATCTTCTAACAAACAGATATATTCTTTCTGCTAGAAAAAAGAGTAGAGAATCGAGAATCCATCCACCTGCCACGTTTATTTATCTTCTGGATCCTCAATACTCTGTATCTGAATCCATCGAAAAAACACTACCTTTTATCCCTAAAGGATCCGAATTTATCATCCTTCAGAACAATCCCGAAGGATTAGAAGATCTTGCTCGGATTTGTGATAATTTTAAAGAGATAAAAGTTCAACAAGTTCTTTATCATTCTAACAATATGCTAGAAAGCTTTAAAAAAGCACTCTCAATGGCTAGCCATGAATGTTGTATGATATTATCTTCAAATTTAGATATTGCATCTTCAGAATTCATGTCACTGATAGAGTATGCACAACAATCTAATGAAAATATTTTTCTTCCCATCCTTCATCATGAACTTGAAAATCATTACAAATCTTTTGTACCAAAATGGGTGTGTGGAGAATGGACACTCCAAGAACTTGAACAACTACTACAGCAAGTTTATCTTGGAAAACATGCGATATATTCAGGATTAGGACAATCCTGTTTTGCAGTGAAAACCGATATTTTAAAAGAGATTCTAAACCATATGACATCCCTTACGCAACATTTGTGGAGCATTGAGATTTTCCAGGAATTTAAAGCCCGAAAATTGTCTATACTTAAATCTTTCAGCTGTATCCTTAACGAGGTCCATCCAGAAAAATGTCCTATTCATTCTAAAATCAAATTCAGATCAGAATATTTTAACGATTCAGAAACGGTTTATAACAAGCTAAAGCTTAAATATGATGATCAGAATTTTCTTAAATTACTCGATACATATGAAGCAATAAACATTTTTCAAGTTAAGAGCCACTGGGAAGAATTATTCCGAAGAGAGTGCCAAAAAGAAAATAAAGAAATCCCCCTATCATTATTACCGAAAACTGAATCATATATTGGAGATCGCATAAGCACAGGAGTACCACTATGACAGGAGTCCTAAATAAAAAAAAGAAAAGAAACCCAGCAATTATTATCACTAGATTTACAAATGAAGCATATCTAATGCCGTGGTGGATTCAGCACCATGTAAAATTATTTGATCACGGTATATTAATTGACTGTGGATCTAAAGATCATACAGCTGATATTGTAAGAGAGTATGCACCCGATTGGGAGATCATCAGACACGAAGATAAAGAATTTTTTGTACGCGATGATATGCAAGAAACTCTTGATTATGAGAGACTCTATCCAGGTTGTTGGAAATTAAATGTAAACCCTTCTGAGTTTTTCTGTACGAGAGATATGGATATCCTTCTCATGGCATTAGAGGCAGATAATGCCTGGGGATATGCACCTTTAGGGATAAATATGGCTGATCCTAGAGGATACTATAACTCGAATGATTTAACATATGATAAACCACTTGTCTCTCAAAGATATCACGGATATATAGAAAGAGACCGAACAACTCAAGCTAGATTCACTTTTTCTTATCCTGGTATTGAAAGATATCGAAGTAGAGTTTTGCACAGACACCATGATGGAAATTTTAAATCTCCTATCCTAGGAGGAAATGGTATTCATTATCTTGGTCATCCTTTTATATATCCGATGCCCATGGCACTCATTCTCTGGTATGTGTATAGTCCATGGACACCCGAAATGATTGAAAGAAGATTAAAGCAATACTACTATATGCCTGAAAACAAGCGTCAATACTGTCCTTATCCTAAGAATATGGGTCAACTAGAACGTGATCTAGAAATGGAACTCATGGAAACAGTAGATTTAAGAACAAAAAAAGAGTATAGAACTATCTTTAGTGAATGGCCTATGCAAGAATACACTCCAAGTGATTCTATAAATCATCAAGACTCTTCTAACATAGATAGAAATATAATCGAGGAAAAAATATGTTTGAACAAGTAACTCATAATCAGAATAAGATTTCCAACAAGCAAAAACTTATAGCCATGATGATCGTAAGAAATGAATCTAGGCGATATCTCAGGGAGTGCCTAGACCATTTAAATCAATATGTAGATGAAATGGTCATCATTGATGATGCAAGCACAGATGACACACCAGAAATATGTAAATATTATGATAAAGCATTTGTAATAGAACTTAAGGAATCATTATTCGAGAATGAGGTTGAATTAAGAAGATTAGCATGGAATGAAACTGTCAAAAGAAATCCAGACTGGATACTTACAGTAGATGCTGACGAAGTATATGAAGATGCTATGATCCATCAAGTTAAAGAAATGATTCATAGCTGTGAATATGACGCTTATGCCTTTAGATTATATGATTTTTGGAATTCAAGAGAAACTTATCGAGAAGATAAAAACTGGCAAGCTCACCACTTCTATAAAACCTTTCTAGTTAGAAATGTCGGGTTAGAAGCAGAATGGCTAGATACCCCTAAACATTGTGGAAGAATCCCTTTAAACTATTCAAAAACATTAAGAACATACTACTCAGATATCAGAGTTAAACATCTTGGATGGATGGATCCTGTTGATCAATTAAAAAAATACGATTATTATTTAGAAAAAGATCCCGTAGGTAAATATGGTTCACTGGATCAATATAAATCCATTGTTGCTCCAAATCCAAATTTAATAGAATGGAAAGAAGAGATTTGTCATCATCCTAAAGTTCTTATAGGATCTACGGTCCATCAATCACCTGAAATTCTAGCTGAGTTTATTCATTCTCTCATGAATTTAGACACAAATGGCTTAGATGCTCACTATTTATTTATAGATGATAATACGGAAAATGTCTCCAGAGGTTTGTTGGAGCTATTTTCAAGAAAAACCGAGAAGACTACCCTGCAAATTATTCCTCAAGAAGAAACTCGAAAAGAAAAAGACACTCTAGATAAAAACTGGAACTGGAACAAAGAGTTTCGAGTTGCAGAAATGAAAAATATGATCCTAGCTCACGCAAGACAAATGAAAGCAGATTATGTTTTTTTAATTGATGCAGATATACTCGTGCACACAAGAACTTTAAAACATCTAATCGCCTGTGATAAACCCTTATTATCAGAAATTGTTTGGGATGATAGAACAGGAGATCCTCAAGTTTGGATGTACGACAATAAACTTAGATACTGGATTGGAAATTACGAGAATAAAGAAGATATCGATTCAGAATCTAGAAAATCACAAATTCTCGATGCTCTAATGTTGCCAGGTATTATGCAAGTGGGAGGTGTAGGTGCGTGCACCCTAATTAGAAAAGATGCTCTTTCTATGCCTATCCATTTCCATCGAATACCAAATATATCCTTTGATAGTGAAGATGTTCACTTCTCTATTCGTGCAAGTAGCCTAGGTATTCCACTCTATGTTGATACGGTGTGCCCTGCACTCCATTTACACCATTATCAAAAGCAAAAAGATATTCTATCGGAATATAAAATCGAAGCAGGAATTACAAAGAAAGTACTTTTAGAAACTGGCTGAAAGTACTTTCTAGTGAATACATCTTGGAGAGATTTTTACTAAGTTCAAGACAAAAATTATTCGTCGATTCTTGAAAAATACACAACTGTAACTTTATGAGCGGGAGTAATAAACTCTCCATATATCCTAGTCAGTAATCCAATTACATCATCATGATTTCTGAACTCTGGATTTTCCCGTTCAATATCTCTTGGAGATAATTCATCAATTGTTTTTACTTCAACTTTATCTATGATGGCACTATATAACTTCAAACGTCTTCCATATCTAGGACCAACCGTTACCCATACAATGTGACCTGTTTTATATTTATCAGACTTATCTCCAAGCCTAATGGTTACGGTTTTTCGAGTACTATTTAACACATCCTCGTATAATTCAGAGTAAAAGTTTAATGCATACATCATGAGTAAATTTGATTCCAGTTTATCTTAATCTAATAAAAATATCTATTCTTTCATCTATTTAAGCTTATAAATCACTTATTTTATGTATTCCATATCTAATAACATGGCATTGCTAGTAAATATAATTTTTTAAAGATTATATCATAATTTGAGAACAACTCCCACGTATTACTATCAGTTTTACTATCTTTCATCCACCATCATCCTTTCAAACATATGCAAAAAATAATAACTAACAGAATTTGTTGCCTTATGGTATTCAATACATCATCCCATTAATCAACGCTCTTAATCTATAAAATAATGACTAGTATTCTTGCTTCAATCACATATTGCTGCAACTTAAAAAGAAAAACTTATTTTTTTAGATGAGTGTAAAAGGTATTCTAAATCTGTGAGAAATAACGGTAGAACGTCAGATGAGCTCAGAACATGTTTACTAGAAGCTGGTTATAATAAATACGCAGAAGGTTCATGTCTCATTCAATTAGGTGACACCCATGTTCATGTCACCGCTTCCATAGATGAGAAAGTACCACCCTTTTTAAGACACTCAGGCAGTGGCTGGATTACTGCTGAATATAGCATGTTGCCAAGATCTGGCCACCATAGAACTCAAAGAGATTCTCAAAGAGGAGTTAATGGGAGATCCGTGGAAATCCAAAGATTAATCGGAAGAAGCCTAAGAGCTGTCGTAGATTTAAAAAAACTTGGCGAAAGAACCATTACCATAGATTGCGATGTTCTTAGAGCTGATGGTGGTACTAGAACCGCATCCATCACTGCAGCATATATTGCTCTTAGAGAATCTGTTAACTGGCTATTAAACAAAAGACTCATTAAACAAGATATTATTATTGAACCAATTGCAGCTATTAGTGTTGGTTTAGTTGGCGGAAATGAACTTCTAGATCTGGATTATCAAGAAGATAGCAGTGCCCAAGCCGATATGAACGTAATTATGACAAAATCAGGAAAATTTGTAGAGATACAAGGCACTGCTGAAACGATGCCTTTTGGAGTAGAAACATTAGTCAAGCTACTAAAACTAGGAAAAAAAGGAATCGATGAACTGATCACACTTCAGGAAGAGAGTTTATCCAGTTTACTAACAACGAAATAGTTTTAGAATTATAAAGGAAAAAATGAAAATCATTATTTTTGAAGAAAATTTACTTTGGGCCGGCAAATTAAAAAAGAGATTAGAAGCTCTAGGTCATACACCTTACCTCTATACGAAAGAGTCTCACGATTATGAAGATGCAAGTATTGCTATATTCAATCTGTCATCGACACTGTTTCCATTACAAACCCTGTTGAAACAAATGCAAGATAAAGGAGTTTTCTGTATTGCTCATGCTGGGCATAAAGAAAAAGAAAAACTCTCTTTAGGTAATGAGATTGGCTTTGATAAGGTTGTCACAAACGGCATGATATCTGAAAAGTTATCGGATGTCCTTAAAGCACATGTAAAGTGAAACCGTCAGCCTGTGAATTTTTTAAATAAGAGACACGCGTTATGTCCTCCAAATCCAAAGGAATTTGTCATGGCATATTCTACACAAGTGTCTCTTGAACTCTTTACGATGTCAATAGGGGCTAACTCTGGATCCCTATGGGTAAAGTTTTTATTTAAATGAATCTGATTTTTGTGAATACTTAAAACGGTTACAGCTGCCTCAAACGCGGAAGATCCAGCTTGCATATGACCCGTTATAGATTTGGTGGATGATACAGCTATTTTATCAGAAAATAGATCAAATATCGCAATACTTTCATGTTTATCATTCAGTCTTGTGGAAGTACCATGAGCATTCAAGTAAGTTACTTTATCAGCTGGCACCTTACCCCTGTCTAAACACGTTTTCATCGCTCTATATGCCCCTTCTCCATTCGGAGCAGGAGATGTAATATGATATGCATCAGAATTAGAAACATATGAAACACACTCTGCATAGATTCTTCTTTGATGTTTTAATGCTGATTCTAAGTTTTCTAGCACGAAAACTGCGCCACCTTCTGAGAGTACAAAGCCATCGCGATCACGATCAAACGGTTTGGATATCAGATCAGGACTATCTGTATTATTACTTAAAGCTCCAGCTGCTGAAAATCCTGCAAGAACTGTAGGATGTACGGATGCATCTATACCCCCAGCTAACATCATATCCATTTCACCCATTTGGATACATCTCATTGCTTCTCCTATAGAGTTTGCACCAGAAGCACATGCTGTAACAGAACAATTACTCATTCCCTTCAACCCTAAATCGATTGCAACTTTCCCAGATGCCATGTTGTGAATCATATAAGGAATAGTAAAAGGAGAAATTTTTGAAGTTTCTGAATGATAGCTTCGATGAATCTGATTTACAAGTGTATGGATGCCACCAAAACCCGATCCAATCCATACACCTGCCCGGTCTTGATGTACAATATGATCGATCGCAGCATCTTGCAAAGCCATTTTTGATGCTGCAACACTATAAGCTATAAAAGGATCTATTCTCCTTGCCTCCTTTGGAGCTAGCCATGCGGAGGAATCAAAGTCCTGTATTTCAGCACATATCTGAGGATAATTACTGTTGGGTATAAACTTTGCTATCTTTTTTACTGGCGATTGACCATAAAGTAACTTTTCCCAAACTACGTCAATTTTGAATCCCAAAGGTGTAACGATTCCAATACCTGTTACAACAACGCGATTCATACTGCTCTATCAACGGAGTATGTTTACTCCTTATTATCTGTTTTATTCTCTAGATATTTCACAAGATCTTGCACAGTCTTGATATCTGAAACTTCTTCATCGGGTATCTCTATCCCAAATTCATCCTCTAAATTCATGACCAACTGAGCAACTTCTAACGAATCAGCACCTAAATCATCTGTCAAGTTTGACTCTAAAGTTATATCCTCAGCTTTGATCTCTAACTCTCTGGAAACAATATCTTTTAATTTATCTAATATATCATTTGACATAAATAATACCTTTATTAATTATCCCATTACCTGAATGAATATTACCATCTTACCTCTAAAAAAAACTTTTATTCTTTCAAAGTAAGCTTCATAAAAATACACACTTTTTATACATTCAAATATTTTTGTTCCATAGCTTTTAAAAAGTACTTTGGATTTAAATCTTCTCCACAGACCTTTTGAATTAATTCTTTCGGTTTATAATACTTTCCAAATTGATAAATATTTTTGCATAACCAATGGAATATGGGTCGATAATTCGCGCTATCTAAATAGTCCTGAATATGATCTATATCATTCTTCATCTTCTCAAAAATTTGATAGCAAAGCACATTACCTACAGTATAGGTTGGAAAATATCCAATACTCCCTACCGACCAGTGCACATCTTGGAGACACCCTTCGCGATCCGATTTGGGGACAATACCAAGATAATTTTTCATTTTTTCATTCCAAGCTCCTGGAATATCTTTTACTTTAATCTCATGATTCAATACTGCAATCTCGATTTCAAACCGGATAAGGACGTGTAAATTGTATGTTAATTCATCCGACTCTACTCGGATGGAGGTAGGTTTAGCAATATTAGTATATCTCAACCACTTTTCCAAAGGCACTGCTTCAAGCATAGGATAAGACGATTGAACTTTAGAATAATATTTCTTCCAGAATCCAGCAGACCTACCAATGACATTTTCCCAGAATCTAGACTGACTTTCATGAAATCCAAGTGAAACACCTCCAGCTATAGGAGTTCCATTCCATTTTTCATCGATATTCTGCTCATACATTCCGTGACCTGCTTCATGGAGCATACTTGAATATGAAGAATAAATATAATCAATAACTCTAGTTGTTAGCCTTACATCACTAGGAGAAATATCTGAACAAAATGGATGCGTAGCAGTGTCTAATCGACCTTTTTTAAGATCGAACCCTATATCTTCCAATATCTCCTTATGAGTCTTCAACACATCCTGAGTATTTCCCTTACCATAAACTCGATCAATACCTTCCGGTAAATCTTTTGGAAGCAAATGGATCATCTCTGTCAAAGGTTTTTTAATCGTCTCAAATAACTTATAGCAATCAGCTGAAGTCATTCCTTCTTCGTATTGATCTAACAATGCATCATAACAGTTGTCTGTATAACCTAAGTAATCTGCATCTTCCCTGCAGATTTGAAACATCTCTTCTAAATATGGAGCAAAAAGATGAAATTCATTTTTACTTCTTGCTTCATCCCAAGCAGCATGAGCTCTTGAGCATAACACTGTTTTTTTTTCCTGAAAAGAAGCTGGGATTTTTTTTGCTTTAGATATTATTTTTGTAAGATGATGTACAATTTTCATCTCATCGGGAGAAAGATCCGCGTTGTTTTTAACTAAATCCAAGCTCTTCTGTAATGGTTCACCCATTAAAATATCATGACTTAATCTACTTAATACTCCCATCTGTAGACTACGGAATTCAACTCCCTGAACTGGCATATATACTTGCTGATCCCAATCGAGTAATGATTTAGTACTACTCAATGCTACATAGTCTTTATACAGTTCCAAAGTTTCTTGAAGACGTGGATACATGTCTGCATTATACATGGAAGTGATCATTTTAAAGATATATCAAAGTAAGATTTTTCATTTAATTCTACAAATATTCAAAAAGATATGTCGATATTTTATTTTTCATGACACGCTCAAAATAATTTTCTTTTTTTAACCTCTTTCATCGGGGTATCAGGCATTTCTCTTGCTCCACTTCCAGAACCATCTTTTCCAGATTTAGGTGGAGTTGCCTGGTAATCGATTTCAGAATCATCGAGTGTCATCTTTACATTCTCCTTCTTATCATGGCTACTATTCTTTTCTTGCTCATCTAACCATTTTTTAAAATTTATAATAGATGCGTTTAGATTATCATGAGCTGCATACTTCTTCTCTAACTGAGATAAAAATTTCTCCTTAAAATCAGAATATGATTTAGATATATCAAAATGTAAATTTTTATACATATAGTTTTTATCTTTTTCCAGCAAATATCTCTTATTAGAAATCACGTATAAATTTGATCGAAGTATTTGACACAGCTTTTTCCAACTATTATCTGGCGGTGCTGTTTCTACAAATTCTCTATGAAGATTATTTCTAACTAAATTTCCGAATTCATTTTTTTTTCCATGTGCCCAGTCCAATATGGATAAAACATATTCAGCAAATGTCAAAGATTGGATCGTAAGTGAGTGTAACATATCAGAAGGTTTTGCTCCATAAAGCATAACGTGATCCATCAATTTTAAACATGCAATTTTAAAATCTATAAGCATGAAAAATAAAACCGTTTCTGCAACCCATTTTTCTTCAGGAATAAATTGACAGCACTGCAGTAAAGCATCAATATAATCTGATGATATTTTATCAGGAGTCTCATATTCAATGCCGTAAATATAATCAAACACATTCCCATCCATCTCTTTTACCTGAGTTAAAATTTGTTCTATTTTTTTATCTGAACCACGAATTGGATTTTCTACGAGACTATTATATTTATTATCACTGGCATATTTTTTTTCACTGGAATAATAAGTTTGGAGTATATCATTTACAATCTGGTTACAGAAATCTTTCAACTTATGAATAAATTCTTTTTCAGCTTCATATGAACTCATATCAAAAAAATTTAACTTTGTATATTCTGCCTTCTCGGGATAGTATTCATTTATAAAATCTACAGCCTGCCTTAAATTTTTCAATTGGTATTTATCATGGATCTTGAAAAGCAATCCATCTAACGTTTCTTGATTATTTGTTCTTTTGAATTTGTAAGAACTAAGAACCTTCTGCAACCATAAACGATCATTATCATTTACTTTATCTCGAGTGACATATACTTCGCTATATTCCATATCAAGAATTCGATACGGAAATAGTGCATTCATAGAATACACATTAATATCAAATAATACAGAAAACATGAGAACAGTAATATACTTAAAACTATTCATGATAATATATTTATGCTACGTTTTAAATGCAAAAAATAACAGCATATTATGCAAAACAAGCAAAACCAGTATTGTTACATAAATATCATAAAAAGTTATTTCTATTTGTAATTTAATATTTGGTGAGTAAAATAAAACTGTGATAAATAGATTTGAAAGAATACGAAAAGATCATCAATTGGAAACTGCGCAAGATTATGTAGAAATTATATATGAACTGATTACAAGTCAAGGCAATGCAAGAGTAAAAGATATCTCTAAGATTCTAGGAGTCAGTAATGTTACGGTAACCAAAACCATTAAGAGATTAGATAGAGACGGATATCTTTCAACAGAACCTTATCAGCCGATTACCCTTACAAAAAAAGGGGAAGAATTAGCAAAAAAATCTATTAAAAAACATAAAATCGTATACCAATTCCTTGTTCATCTTGGAGTTCCTCCAGAAATAGCTGAAATTGACACAGAAGGAATAGAACATCATATCAGTGATGTAACTTTAAATATTCTCAATCAGTTTATTATTAGTCATGAAAAGCAACTATAAAGATTAACTTTTTATTAAAAGTTTTAATATTAATGATTCTATTTGATATAATGCTAGTATGAAATTTTTAAACATTATTAAACAATCTTCTATCGCTATACTTCTCTTCTGGCCCCACTTTCATGTTCTATCAATCCATGATGCCTTTACACCAGATCCCAATTCTAACCCTATAGAAAACCAGGAGAATCTAGTACAGCTAAATGATGATGATGACAATGGCAATGACAGAATATCTGAACTCCTTGACAGGATATCCGACTTAGAGAAAATTATTGAAGTCGCAAATGAACAAAGAGAATCTGATCTGAAATCTTTTCTTATCAAGGAGTCTACTCTCCAAGATGAACTTCGTCGCGCTCAGCAGATATCTACACAAAACGAGGAGTATTATGAAGGATTCTTCAAGGATAAAGCTAAAGATGAAATTTTTCAAGAAAAGAACAATCTATTACTAGAAATCGATTCATTAAAATCCCAAATCAAAAAATTATCGATAGAATCCATCTCTTTGGAAGAAAAATTAAAAGAAGCTTATAAAAAGTTAGAATCAAAAGAAGATGATATCCAAAGGCTTAAAAGGATGATTGAAACGAACACGAAAACTCAAGATCTTATAAGAGAAATTCGAATTTTACGAGCAGAAAATTGTGCCTTAAAATGCAAACTATACGATAATAATTTTTGATACATTATTTAAAAAGAACACTTAAGCTCTATAGTATTCCATGGTAACGGCGATATAGAATTATGCTTTAATCCTTTCACATAAGGCTTTACTAAAATATAGTTAGGTAAATAGCAAATAGGAAAAATAATACCATCACTAATAATTAAATCATCTGCTTGGAAAAGCATGTTCAATCTCTCTTTCTCTGTCTTCATTTCTTCACATTCCGTAACCAAGCGATCAAATTCAGGATTATTATAATCAGAAGCAAATAGACCATGTTGAGAATGATAGCAATCATGTAAAAAATTGTTGGGATCTAAATAATCCGCAAGCCACGTATTAAAAAATATTGCATATTTCGATTTAAGTCTTGCTTCTGTATACATGGCAATGTTTGTGTGCACAAGCCTGACATCAATCTGCAAATTATTTTTAAGCTGGATACTGATATGTTCAAGTAATTTTAAAACATACGGTGTATTATCTGGAACTGCAATTAATAATGGCGGCAATGGATTTATTTCATCGTACCCAGCTTCTTTTAATAGTGCTTTTGCTCGATCAGGGTTAAACTCTAGAGTGCTTGGTTCCAGATTTCGTTCAATGTGTAAATTCTGATAGGGTATAAGACTTTTCGCTACTGAAATCCCAGTATTTGGAAATAATACTTGTATAATCCTATTTCTATCAATCCCCATACAGATAGCTCTTCTGACTCGAGCATTGTTAAACGGTAAATATGCATTTTTGGAAAGTGAAAGATAGGTTGTATTTGCCTTTGGAAAACTATGAAGCATTCCTCTAAGAGATGGATCTTGTTTTACTTTAATAATCTCTCTTACTGGTACATGCCTAAAGGCAAAATCCCCAGCATCAAACTTATTCCGAATCGTTTCAGAATCCGTCACTATACTTAAAAGGACTTCTTTCACTTCAGGAACTCTGCCATGATATACAGGATTTCTCTTCATCCTAAAGTAACTATCTACTTCAAATTTATCTGCAATAAATGGCCCCGTTCCAACCATCTTCTCTGGCGATACTATTTCTTTATGCCTCGAACAAACTTTACTATCTAAAATAGAAGCTACAGGAGCCCATATTTTGTTCAAGAACGTATAAGTACTTTTACTTAAAGAAATATCAACTGTGTAACGATCAACGATTTCTATTCCTCGTAAATGCTTGGTTTTCCCAGCCATCATTTCTGGAGCACCAATAATATTATTCAAAAAAGATTGTGCCATTGGTGCAGCATGATACATATCACATGCCCTTTCAAAACTCCACTTTACATCTTTCGAAGTCAGTTCATTGCCAGAATGGAATAAAACACCTTTTTTAAGATAAAATCGAAATCTTTTTCCATGCTCAAAAACATCCCACTTCTCGGCAAGACAAGGAACGATTTTATTATCCTCACTATATTGGACTAAACCTTCAAAGATATGAATCGTAATATTAAATGCTGTTTCAGAATCAAAAACTTTTATTGGATCTAAAGAACTAGGATTCGTTTTTAGCGGAACCTTTAATAAGGAGTTTTTTACATATTTCGTTTCCTTTGAGCATACATCTGAAATGTGCTGTCCACACCCTATTCCGCATAATAGCAGTAAAAAGATTGCTATTTGTTTAAATCTCTCAAGTTTTATATGTTTCATCATTTTGCAAGCGAGTTATGATTAATTTGTGGCAAATCATCTGAATCAATATAAACCTCACCCACAATCTGTTGTGCTGACCAACTGTCATCATTATCTTTCGTTGAGATATCTATCAAAGATGCTCTGATATCATCACCTAACGATGTATGCATTCTTACTCTAGCACGATTATCATTACTTGTTAACTTGAGTCTATCAGACTCTCTATCGTAAATAGCTGAATCTGAAGTCAACTGTCTCCATCTTCCACCATTTAATTCTTGCTTAGCAATTATACCGCCACTAAGATAACCTTTTCTGCTCCCTTCTTCATAGGAATAATCTATTTTTTTCACCCAAATGACGATAGGGTACTTTCTTAATGAATCCTTAGATTTTACCTCTTGATCATAATTTTTTGAGGATTTCTGAAAAGAACTTCCTTTTGCACTGGAATTACTTTTACCATCCATTAAGTGCTCGGGAAGCTCTGGATCAACCGGTTTTAGTTGATTAATATCATCTTCCTCTGCTTTTTCTTCAAAAACATATATTTGAACATCATCTTCTAATACCGCTCTCTTTTTGTTTCTAAATATAGTAGCTTTTTTACAAAGCATCACCATATCCTTGTTTGCATACTTAACATTCCCTGTAGCAAACATAACATCTTTATCAACATCTCTTTCTAGTCTTTCAGCCTGAATAACGACATCATTATCTGTTGCGATTGCGTTATTCCAAATTTCCACTTTACTTCCAGGTAATCGCGATACACCATCAGCTTTGATTTTCCAAATCTGTTTCTGTTCAGATGCTTGAATAGATTTATCAGATTGTACCGAAGGCTGTCTGTGAAGGTCTGTAGATGATTGTATTCCCTCTGATTTAGTATCACCATTTTTATTGCTATCTCTAGATTGATTTCTACATGCAATACCAGAAGATATAAGTCTCATAAACTGATTCAACGAAATATTTTGTTTATCTAATAAAAATTTTGCTATAAGTGGATGATTTCTTTTTTCAGCTCCTAGTGATGATAAATGTTGTTTTGTTGAATTAATTTCTTTTTCAGACAAATATTTTTTATCATTACTAGATGTAACATCTTGATTCTTTTCAAACTCTTTTACTTCCCCTGTCCAGCTGACTGGCCCTAAAGTAAAGGATTCATCTATCGTGCAATATTTTAAGAATTTTGCAGATAAATAACCATCATAAAGCTTTCCGTAAAGAGGTGAACTAATATTTAACATCCCTGAATCACGACTGTAATCAAAACCTGATGTTTTTAAATCCATATTTTTATCAAAAATCCTGGAATGATTTTTTGTTATAATCTTCCCTTCTGATACATGGTATTCACAATAATCTGCAGCAAACGATATAGGATAACTACCTAGAAAAACACCTTCTTTAACCCCTCGTAATTTCATAATATCTTGGTTTTGATTCATCAAGACTTCATCAACTTCAATTTTGGTAAGCGGTCGTGATATATCATACTGTCTAAAAACAATATTTTTCATTGAGATATTATATGTATCTTGATTTTCAGTGTCTTGTTTTAACCTATACTTAGCAAGATAGTCAATATGGGTAAATTGATAAAGACCAAATAAACAGACAGGTACAGTCACAAGTGACAATACTACGAAAACTCTCCTGTACTGGTTGTATACACTATTTATTTTTCCAAAGTAATTTATCATATCAATAGTATTCAGTATATTTTGAAAACCTCTCAAACTTCTAGAGTAAACCCACTATTAAGAAATTCACTACAAACCAGATATTGTAACAGTGCATCTATATCATAAGATTCCAATAATACTTTACAAGAGGACTACTTATGCGAATCTTATGCGCTATCTTACTCATATTTTTTACCTCAGGTTGTATAGGGTTCACTGAAAAAACAAATAATATTCATGATTTGATATCTAGAATGAACATTTCCAGCTCTTTAGGAACTGGATTAAGTGGATTAAATAACACATTAGGAGGTACAAATCTAAATGGCATAAATAATCTAAACACGAATAATATGATGAATACCAATAATATTTCAAGCAAACAAACACTCCCTAACAACAGAAAAATTCAATCTACCAATCCTGAACCGAATTTAGAACCCAAAGAAAACTATTTGATTGAACTACCTGATGAGCAACAAACACTTGTACAAGAAATAGCGAATATAAAAGACAAGATCCAAGAATTCAAAGCAACACAAATCAAGATCTTTAACTCAGAAACTTTGCCGTATCCAATGATGAAAGCTAAAGATGCCATAAATTTCATAGAAGACCAGATTAATAACATTATAAAAGCTATAAATACAACGGTAGCCAATATATGGTTTGACTACTATATCATCCACACTATAGACAATACGTTAAACTATAATTTAGAAAAAAACATCAACATCCTATCTAAATCGAGTGAATATATCGAAACAAATGAAAACACAGCTGAAGCGGGTATATTTTCCCAAGGTAATACTACGAATGCCAATCTATTGGTAGGAGATTAGGTTTTATATACTAAAAATGATTCATTTTAAAAGTGAGCATAAACATTCATGTTCTTATGATAAATACTTTTGATAAATACTCTCTAGAATGTCTATAGATATCAGATGGCGCCCTCGGAGGGAATCGAACCCCCGGCGCCCTCCTTAGGACGGAGGCGCTCTATCCACTGAGCTACAAGGGCAACTATAAATCATACTACCCCATCTTTAAGAATTAATAATTTCAATCTACAAGATGATTCTTTAACACTATTATGTTGGTAAAATATAAGTGTAATCGGGGCGTGGCGCAGCTTGGTAGCGCGTTTCCATGGGGTGGAAGAGGTCGCACGTTCGAATCGTGTCGCTCCGACCATTTATTCTAAAAAATACCTTACTACTCTATCATAATTTTGTTTAATTTACCTAAACTTAATAATATGGGTAAAAAACAAAGCAATAAAAAAAATGATTCCAAAAAAATTGGAAAATCTGAAAGTAAACAAATCAGATCTGATACTCTAGGTGCGATGGAACAGCAACATTGGAATAAGTTCAGCACAGAACTTCGAGAAGATCCTACTTTTCAACTTGCTAAAAACGCTGTTTGCAATGTTCCGGTCTCTAAAGTTGCATTAAAAAGAGAAGAGTTCGTCAAAATTAATCACAATTACAATACATGGATACCAGAAAACAAAATCTCTAATCAGAAATCTAGTGGACGATGCTGGATTTTTGCTTTATTAAACTGCTTACGATATAAATGTATAAGTCATATGAACACTCAAAATGATTTTGAGTTATCTCAAGTCTATCTACATTTTTGGGACAAAGTTGAAAGAGCAAACTACTTTTTAGAATCCATGATAGAAAATATCGAGGCTCCGCTAGATTCAAGGCTTATGCATTGGTTTTTCAATGGTTTCTGGAGTGATGGTGGTCAGTGGCAAATGCTACTAAGCCTTATCGATAAATACGGTGTTGTTCCAAAATACGCCATGCCAGAAACGGAGAGTAGTTCTAACACCGCTCTTATGAACAAAGCTATTCTGTATAAATTACAAGACTTTACTTGTGAATTAAGAAAACTATACGAAAAAGGAAGTTCAGAAGAAACCTTGAGATCCGCAAAAAATGAAATGATGAAAACGATCTATAGGATTGCATCTACTCACCTTGGGGAACCACCAAAGACCTTTGAATTAGAATGGAAGGATAAAGATCAGAAAAATCATAACAAAGGAATGATCTCGCCCTTAGATTTTTATGAAAAATATATAAACGAAAATCTACATGATTATGTTTGTCTGATTCACTGCCCTCAAAAAACTAAATCATTCCTAAAAACTTACACAGTAAAATATTTAGGAAATGTTGTAGGAGGAGTCCCTGTAACGTATTTAAATGTACCTATGGAAACATTCAAAAAAGCCACCGTTAATCAACTAAAAGATGGTGAACCTGTATGGTTCGGATGTGACGTAGGAAAGTATCTTGAAAGAAATACTGGAATGGATGATATGGCTCTTTGGGATTATCAATCCGTCTATGGCACTAACTTTTCCATGGATAAAGCTGAAAGATTAGATTTCGGACAATCCTTAATGACCCACGCAATGGTACTTACGGGGGTCGGAGTAGATCATAAAAACGAACCAGTAAAATGGAGAATTGAGAATTCTTGGGGAGAAACAAGTGGAGATAAAGGATTTTATGGAATGAGTGATGCATGGTTTGATGAATTCATGTATGAAGTCGCTATCCACAAAAAACACTTAAGTAAAGACTTATTAAAACTTTTAGACGAAAAACCTGAAGAACTAGAACCTTGGGATCCCATGGGTTCCTTAGCTTAAAACTTATACATAAACTGAAAGATTTGAGTGTAATTTTGCACTCAAATCTGCTGTATTCCGCTTCTTATTCTAGCTTTTTGAAATATGAATTATTTCTAGACATTGTAACCATTATTCTGCTAAAGTAAATATATTAAAAACAATTTCCATCCATACTCATTAAAATGGTGATGAATAAGATATGCCTAAAATAGATCGATCAAATTCAAGCAGTGGTTTTAAAAAAAACGCCCATATCATAGAAAAGGATATTATCGATTTAGATAAATCTAAAGGAAGATTCCACACAGAGTTTAAAATTGACTGGTCACAATATATACCTAAACTTTTTCAGTATCTCCCCCAGTATAATCTCTCAATGGCTTTTGCCGATTTAGGTTCTGCATTAATTATTGCATCAACTTCCCTCCCCCTAACAATGGGATATGCTATCTCCGCAGGTCTTAGACCAGAAGTAGGTCTCTACTGCTCAGTAGTATCGGGGTTTATCGGGGCTGTCCTAACTGGATCAAGATTTCAAATAACGAACCCTACAGCAGGATTTCATTTATTTGTTGCAGCTCTATTATCAAACTATGGCCCTAATGGACTCTTTACTGGTGTCATCATGGCCGGACTTATTCTTGTAGGACTAGGTCTATCAGGACTAGGCAAAATAGTGCATTTCATTCCTAGACCTATTGTTCTAGGAATAACAAACGGGATAGGATTAAATTTAATTATCAATGAGATTATTCCAAGTTTAGGTTTACAAATACCCGGAAAAGTACCAGGGCACTTGCCTGGAAAACTAACTGCGATTTTTTCTTATATCGATACCATTTCATATCCCACTCTATTTCTAGCCCTCAGCTGTACCCTGGCAATGTTTGTTCTAAAAAAACCTCTCAAAAAATTGCCTTTAGGTGTTTTAGTTGCCTTATCCGCATCTTTACTAGCATATTTCTTAGAACTACCAGTTAGAACAATCGGACAAAAATATGAAGGTGGTATTCCACTTGGACTTCCAACTCTCTTTAATGCACACTTTGATTTTGCTTTAATTGCTCCAACGTTAGGGACATCCATTTCTATAGCCATGCTTGTTATTCTCAAATCTCTTGTAGCAGCAGTTGTTGGTGATAAATTAGGTAAAGACACACACAATCCAAATATGGAACTCGTTTCTCAGGGAATGGCAAACATTGGCGCTGCCTTTTTTGGTGGAATGCCAGCAACTGGATCTATAGGAAGAACTGCTAACAATGTAACAAGTGGTGGGAAATCCCCGATGGCAGGAGTCTTTCAGTCTTTAGTGATTTTAACCATACTTCTCTTTGCAGCCCCATTAGCAAATAATATTCCATTATGTGTTTTAGCAGGTATTATGATCTACATCGGATATTCGATTGGAGCCTGGAAAGATATTCCTAAAATATTAAAAACAAACAAATCTGATATTATGGTCTGGCTTACGACAATTTCTCTAGCGGTCTTCTCTGGTCTAGATACTGCTTTAGGAGCAGGTGTACTCGTAGCTGCAGCTCTCTATATCCAGAAAGCATCTTCTACAACATCCATCACAGTTGATACTGGAAATCACCTTGCTGATAGCTTGCCACACATTCTACATACCAAAGAAATCCCAAAGGGCACTAGTATTTTTAGCATTCATGGACCTATGCTATTTGGAACAGCAGATATAATCGAAAATCTACCTAAAAAGATTAATCACAAACACCCAGTCATTATTATTAGATTAAGACATATGACCGCTATCGATTCTACTGGACTCCTTGCGTTAGAAGACTTTCTTGATGAATTAAAAACGGTGAATAAGCATCTTATATTATGTAGCGCTCGAACAGAACCGTATAAGTTATTCAAAAAAACAGGATTCATTAAGAAAATTGGCAAAAATAACTTTACACATTCTGTTGAAGAAGCTCTTGATAGGGCTAAAGAAATTCTTTCAGAGTATGATGACAAAGAACTTTCTAAAACATACATTGGTGGAGAGATTATCGTCTAAAAAATAGAAATGAGTAACTGAATTATATGAATTATTGGTTAATGAAATCAGAACCCGAAGTATATAGTATCCATGATTTAGAAAAAGATCAGGCAGCCATGTGGGAAGGTTGCAGAAATTACCAAGTAAGAAATTTCATGAGAGATCAAATGAAAATAGGAGATCAAGCATTTTTTTATCACTCGAATGCAAATCCTTCAGGAATATCTGGAATCATGCAAATAGTATCTGAAGCATATCCTGATCCTACACAATTTCAAGAAGATAGTGAATATTACGATAATAAATCTAGTTTAGATCATCCAAAATGGCTAGTAGTAGATGTGAAACATGTCTCAACATTTCAACAAATACTCTCTCTTAAATATTTAAAATCTATAGACAATCTTAAAGACATGCAAGTCAATAGAAAAGGTCAGCGATTGAGTATTACACCAGTAACTACTGACGAGTGGAATACAATACTAAAACTTTCCTCTCATATTACAAATAATTAAAATTATCATGACTTAAAATTATTCCATCTAACATGCAAATCTATAATTCTTATCTAAATGATATTTATCTTTTATCATATTCTCAAGACTTTTAAGTTTGTCTTTCACGTGACTATCCTCTATGTTTTTCGCTTCCCAAACTTCCTTTAAAGTCAATAATATAAAAATAATTCTTTTTTCAATATCAGAATCTATTAACCTACTCTCATCGCGTAGAATATTTTCTAAAAAATCAATTAAATTAGGAAGACTCTGTTTTCCAAGAAATTCTTTTATAGCATTTATATCAATGTTTTTGATGATAGACTGAGTCTCACTATTGCTATTAAATCCAACAAAGATATCAAAAATAATTCTATTGTCAGCTCCATCTATTGAAATAACATTGTTAGAATAATCATAAATAATATTCAACTTAGGATACTTCATTGCAATCGTTTTCAAAATTTCTGGATCAATATTCGAAGATTCTAAATTAATTTCATTCAACGATAATGGAACATGAAATAATTTTTCCCAATCTCTTAATTGAACACCTCTTAAAGATAAACATTGAAGTTTAGTAAACTCATGTAAATGACTTATAAAAGTACTATTAATATTTGTATAACTTAGATCAAGTTTTTCTAAATTGTTTTTAAAACTTATAAAAGGCAACCAATCAGAACATCTAGAACTGTTCAAAACAAGATGTTTAAGCCTATACAGTTTTGTTAGTTTTGATATAAGATCTTTACTTATTAATGCCTTAGAAATATCTAGTTTTTCAACGTTTGTAGTCATCTCAAGTAATACATGGGGCATTGGAAACAGTTTTATTTCCGAAAGATTAATTTTAGTTAAATGATTAATCCCAAGAAAGGCGTTAAGTACTTTAAGACCTGGAAAATATTCTTCATCAGTAACATCTCCTAATTCTCCAAACATGTTTAACACTGTAACTGATTTTGGTAAATTTTGTATAAAATATGAAACTTCACGAATTATACCAAGGTTCTGTACATCTTGAAATGCAGTAGGATCGCAAACAATATTAATTTCTTTTAAGTTTTTTAGTTTTAAAAGAATAGAATAATATTCTGATAAATCATCTTTATTGTAATCACGTTTATATATTTGGAAATCTATGTTAGATATACCTAAGCAGTAATCTTTTTCAAGTACTTCAGATTTTTTTAATAGATCAACCATATCCATTAAATGACTGACTTGTCTATATTCTCCATGAAAATCAAAAACAACTAATTTATCGGTCCAAGTTTTTGGATCTTCTAACAATTGAAAAACATTTTTTAACAAGACAGAATACATCTCCCTATCTACCATTTTGATATAGCACCCAATCTTCCTAATAAGTTGATGTAAATTACAATTTTCAATAAATAAATAAGCTTGCTTCTTTTTATCAGATTCCATTAATATATTGTCATCAAGAATGTCACTATTTTTATTATGATGAACTTTATCATCTTCTAAATACTCACATACTATTTCTCTTTTATCAAATAGTTTAGACCTATAGTAAATACAGCTTTCAATCATAGGGTGAAATTTTCCGAGGTACAGTTTATTAAAACATGGTGGTAAATTTTGCACCCATTCCCAACTGTCTGGATAATGCCCTTCCAATTTAAATTCAAGCAAGTTTTCAAAATTAGATAAATCTAAATTAAATGCAAATGGGATATACACATTTTCAAGATAAATTGCTTTTAATGACATAGGTAATTGATTCATATGATCATATGAATCAATTAATATATTAGATAATGTTAATAATTCTAAGTTTTTAAAGCGGCTAATATTACTAAGTTCAAACAGTTTATTTTTTCTCAGATCTCTATTTTTACAAACACTACTATAAACAAACTGTTTAATATTGGGATTTAAAGTAGCTATCCAATTATCATTATCAAAAGACATTCCAGAAATATATAATCTCAACAGTCCAGTTAAATTCTCAAAATTATAAGGCAATAAAGATAATGTATATTCGGGGTGTTTAATGATTAAAGTCTTGATATTTGCACCCAATTTTTCTAACCAACTCCAATCTAATAACATAACATTAGATAGCTCTAGTTTTTCCAGAAAGATTAATTCACTTAATTTTTCAAAGTTCAAAAATGCCGAACTATTCTCTTTCTTAGCACTCGTATGGCCTATAATTCGAATGGACAATTCTGTAACGTTTTTACTTAAATGCGTTACCCAACGGAAATCACCATGATATTCAGATAGTGTTATTTTTAGAGTAGTTAAATTTTGTATAGATGCTACACTATACAGGGTCTCCTCTTGAAATCTAATTTTATCTCTTACAAAAGTATTATCGAGAAATATTTTCACATGAAAAATCGGAATTTCAAAATTATAGAAACAACGAAATACTTTATTATAATGTAAGGTTTTTATAATTGAATCTATATCTGTAAATACTTTTGATTCCCAAAATGTTCTATTTGAAATAACAGGAATAAACCTCCGTAGTAACAAATCTTTATTGAGATTTATTTCAATATTTTCATATAAGTAAACTAATACATCGATCAAATTTGAAATATCTATTTCTTGCAATAATTTCTTAAATTCCTTATCTGTTCTTTGAATTAATGAAGAAGTATTTTGATCGATATCAATAACTATAATATTTGAAGAATTATTCTGGATATTATTACCCATTTGAAAAACTTGATGATGTCTCCCTGCTATCGATTTTGCAGGATCAGGTAAATCTTTTTGAGAAGAAATCATACCGCTTGCAGTATTCATAGACTCTTTTTCTAACGGAAAAACTAACCGCGGTCGCTTAAAATTCGTTTTATGCTTCAGATCGATACTCTCTTCCATTTCATTCGCTTCATCACTTACATTTCTTTTTAGTCCTCTTCCTAAATCAGACATAAATACATCTGAAGAACAGTTAGGACTATAGGCGTCACTATAATTTGAACTACCTACATCTAAATCCAAAAAAGAAAATAATCTACGACTATTGCTAAGTTCCTCAGCTGTTCCACCAATAGAAATATCGTCACAATCATACTCCTTATAATTTTCTATAATAAGATCTTTTTTCTTATTTTTTATTTCTACTATCCGTTTTGAATCAATATTAGTCTCATTCAAAACAAGTACTTTTAATTGAGGCGGAATCATATCTAGAACTTGCCAATCAGATAATTGAACACCAAATAGATCACATATCTCTAAATTATCGTTTTCTAAAAGAAGTTTTACTCCATCCGCATTAACGTTACTGCCAGCAAGAGATATATACTTTAGTGATGCAGGGATTTTTTTTAAAAAAGTCCAGTCGGTTAATCGAACATACTTTAGATCTAGTGTATTAAGCGCATAAAGAGATACTAAATCATTTAGTTCTATCGTGTCTAAAATCGCAGAGGTTAATATTAAACTTTCTAAATGATAGAATTTATCTTTCAGTGGTTTAATACTTGTTAATTGACAACCTGTTAAATTTAATTTTTTAAGCAGATTTAAATGGATCAGATTCGAAAGGTCTATATTGGGAATATCCAAGAATATCATCTGTAACACTGATAAGCTTGTAGGTAAATGTTTCAACCAATCTGAATCTTCAAAAAATATACTTTCTAACCTCAGAGTCTCTAAACTATTAAATTCAGATAGCATTTCTAAGTTCTTACTGGATAATTCTGTTAAAATAAATTCTAGTCTCTTTAGTTTGTCTTTTAGAGGATAAAGAAAACATAAGGATAAGTAACATTGATCATCTTTATTAGCCTCTTCCATTACCGAATGTACACCCGAACCTTGTGTACTACTTTCTTGTTGTGTATCTAATAGGTCATCTTGGAAAATATTCACTTCTTTAAATATCAATGATTCAAGTCGATTAAACCTACCAATATCTATCAGAATTTCTTCAGATAGATCAACGCAATGAAATTCTAATACCTTTACTCTAGAAATAAATCCTCTAATATCTTTCCAACTTTCTCTAGAAATTCTAAGACCTTCCAAGGCTATACGATGAATAGGAAATCTATTATCTTCTGTTAGAATATGTTCAAAATGAAGTTTTTGTTCTACTAATTGAATTGTTTCAAGGTCTGGTATATTTTTAAAAACTTTTCCTTCCCAAATTTCTTTCTGGCATAAGCAATTTGAAAATTCTTTCTTAGTATCAATATCCACAAAAAAAATAATTTCCTCGCTCAAAAGATTAGAAACTACACTTGCCAGATGAGATGCTTCCAAGTGAGATAATATATTCACCCACTCCAAACTAGAAGCGTTGATAATCTCCATTGTTTTCTCTACAGATATCGTTTCTTCAATATCGGATTTCAGTATAGCATCACCATCGGTACTTCCAATACTAAGCCTCCCGATAGTTAAAAAAATAATCGCCAATATGAAATACTTATGCACTACTCACCCCACTATTTTTATACCTTTTTTTTATTTACATGATGATAACTATTGAATAATTATAGTATTTTATATCGATAAGTTAATCAGATATGTAGAATAATAAGTAGATTATTGCTGGATTAGATAAAAAGAATTAGAAAAAATTAGAAAATAATGGTCGGGGCGACAGGATTCGAACCTGCGACCCCCTGCTCCCAAAGCAGGTGCGCTACCAAACTGCGCCACACCCCGAAATAACTATATACATATTACCTGAAAATACACAGAAAAGTTTATAAGTATGAGTATAGGAGTCTAAGCCTTATTCTTTTGTAAATAATAGTAAAAAACGTCTCTGTATTCTCCTCTTCTCCATATATATGATGGAATATGTCCGCATTTAGAAAACCCATGCTTTTCTAATATCTTCATAGAAGCTAAATTGGGAGATAACACTTTAGCTGTTAATGTTCTTAAATTTAACATATCAAAAGCATATTTAATTAACATCCCGACAATCTCTTTACCATATCCTTGCCCCCACTGATTAGTATCTCCAATGATATATCCAATTTCACCATATTGATTTCTATAGTGAATGTCTCTAATATCACATAAACCTATAAAAGTTCCATCTAATTTTTCGACAGCAAAAAGAATTGTTGATGGATTTTCATGATATAACTCGATATTATTTAAATAAGTATCAACACCTTTAGGAGATAATGGAAACTCCTCTATATCTGTCCATTGCGTTACTGCAGGGTTATTGAACCATCGATATTGCAGTTCAAAATGTTTTTCTCTTTCTACTGGAACGAACTGCAAGCGCGTTCCAAGCCATCCATACTCCACATATCTATTTTACTCACTTATGCAAGTTTTTCAAATAAATATGTATACAATAGTATTTTCTTCTAGCTTATTCTGTTTTTCTAAAAAACTTTCCTAGCTCCTCAGGATACGACTTTAGATTAAAAAATAAGCCATAGGAATATTCTCCTACAGGACTCCCGCTCAACCTTTTTTTAACCAAACTCAATTCTGCGCAGTGCAAATTATATGTTAACACCCAACTAAAATCTCTAAAAGTTTTTTCAAATCCATTATATTCCATACAGACAGTTGCTAATATGGGACCAATTTCTAAACCTTTCAAGGCTAATCGACTCCGTTTTAATGTTTTTTTTCTTTCATGAGAACTGATATGATCCGTAAAATAATTTTCCCATTTCATATCACAGCCAAATAAAGTACCAACCATGTCTAAATAAATATCTGACCATGCTAAAGACTTAAACAAGTACCTACTGGAAAGATTTATTTTAAAATCTTGCCATGGAGTTAAATTTAATGAGCATACCAATGGTGACCATGGATATTTTTTCACCTTTGGTCTATCTTCTCTTAGATTGTATCGAGTAGATAGAGAAAAATCTAATAATTGCTTCGATTTTAAACTAAGTAGAAATGATAAATGTTTTTCTTTAGAAAAGTGATATATATCAAAAGGTGTGTAACCATCATAATGGTTATACACCAAAGTGTTCTTAAAATAGAGTAAGGAATTTAAATGATATTGAATATAAGGTTTAAAACTAACATCATAATGGGAAGTATCTCCTTCAAAGAAGGATTGGTTAAAAACATTTTTCCATCCAAAATCAATATAAGATCTGTGAATATCTTTACTGCTTTTAAGAGATAAGGACTTAGCGTTTAAATATTTAAAATATCTTTTCTCTTCTTCTTTTGTACTATTGTCATAAATTCTATCAGAAAATGCACTAAATGTTTTTATATCTACATCAAGAGGTAACGTTTCATAAAACTTAAAATCTGTATTATGAAATAACTTTTTGAAAGAAGTCGATAATTTCAACTCTGGAATCAAGTCACTCTTATCTGGTAATCGTATATCATTTACATTGTATTCATGTAAATAAAACTTTCTTCGATAGTATGTAGCAACATTAAAAAAATCATGGTCATACTTAGTCTTCCAATCTAAATAGATTTGTGAACGAAAATCATTGTAATCACTTTTACTTATATATGAACTATCTGACTCTAGCTTGTACTTGACATCTAGAGCATTTGACAGGCGAACTCCTTTGGTGTTTCTAGCAGAATGATTAAATTCATATTCTATCTGTTCTATATTTTTATCAGGATAATGATATTTATATTGCTCAGCACTTAAACCATTTTTAGATAAAGCACCTGCCTTATAATATTCAACACTATAAAATGTTGTTGGCAAATATGAAGACCCAAATTCACTCCTCCTTGTACGGAACAGACTTGCTAGCTTTAACACTCCTCCATGTATATTATGAGTGTGGACTCCTTCATAATGATAAAAGTATTTAGAAGGTAACTGATAAAAATATTGAGATCCTTCAAATAATCCTCTCTTATATTTCAGCTTTCCACCAAATCCATTTCCACTCTTCTGAACATCTTTAAGATAAGAATAATATCTAACAATGATGTCTAGGTCCACATCTTTTCCAATTTCAATGCCCCATCTCGATTTAAAATAATATCCCAAACTGTCACTATAACCGAATGTAGGCATTTTATAATCTTGATCATTATCTAAAGGAATATTTAAGCTTGGAATAGTAAACAGAAGTTTACTGCCTAAGTAAAAATCAGCATTCTTTAAAATAATGCGCTCTCCAGGCTTAATGCGCATATAGTCAGCCTTAATTTCATAATGAGGATTTTCGATACCACAGCTTGTAATACTACATGAATTAAACTCATGTGAACTTCGCTTTCCACTTCCTCTAGGGGACTTTAAATACCAATTTCCAGAAACTCCGTGCCCTAACACTTCTGGCCCTAAAATATTATCTGTGTTATATATTCTATATGACTTTGTCTCGGAAAAATATTCTATGTTCGATGCGAAGATGCTTGCATCTTCACTAATAAACATCACATCTCCTGATAAAAGAATTTTCTTTTTCTGAGTATCATATTCTAAGTATTTAGCAGTAACATCATAACCTTGGTACCTAAATCTTATATCACCTTCAGCTTTGATAATGCCATTACTATTTTCGAAGTTTGAAATATTTCTAACAATAGCCGTGTCTGGCTTATTCCAAAACTTTTCCATCACTTCTGTAATATCTTTCTCTATTCCAGTGTTTAAAATCGAATTTTCAGTTATAGAATCCTCTAGATACTCTTTTTTATGTTTATGATGAATATCGTCATATACTGCTTCTGAGTCCTGAATAATACTAGTTAAATCCACCAAGCAACAGATCCAGTGAAATCCAATAAAACATATTAGAGAGAGAATAAACCTATTTTTCACACTATTCCGCCTTTTTAACTCCCAAGTACCCAGCTAAAGCAAATATTATATTAGATATCCATGCTGCAAAAAAAGGTGATAACCATCCATGTTTCCCTATGATACTCGTAGCAGCTACATGGATATTAAAATAACACATCACCATAAATATACTCACTAGTAAACCCATAAAACCTCCAAACCTTGAGGCTAATATTGAAAAAACGGATCCAGTAAAAGCGAATACGATACTCGCTGCAGGAATACTAAATTTCACATGATAAGCTATTTCTAAATCTGTAACATCTTGCTTCTGTTCTCTACCTTCTTTAATCGATTTTCTAAGTTCTGAGATCGTCTGTTCAGACGGAGAGGGCGGAGCAAATAAATTTGCAATATTCACGTCATGTTGAAATGTAAATTTCGGTAGTTTTTTATGATTGATGAGTTCTCCATGAAATAATTTTCGATAGATCGGCTGATGTATCATCCATTCACCTTGATCATAAACCCCGTACTCTCCTTGATAAATCTCCATGGTATCTTGTGAGCTTCTTTTAATCAGGATAGGATCAAGAAGAAATACCTTATTGTTCTTTTTCCGAGTTGCCTCTCTAAATGAAGCAACATAATCGTTTTTAAGAAAAAGTGTAAGGTTTTTTTTGAAACCAATGTTCTTTGGTCCATATACTGCTTCATTTTTAATTTCTGTAGCTTTTTTTTCAGCATGAACAGTAAATGTTTCCACTAATAAAAAATTTATAATTGCTAAAATAATACCAACAACTAAAGTAGAAAAAATAATCCGAAATAGGGGAACACCTGCACTTTTGATCGCAACTATTTCTGATTCTCTAGCAAGTCTAGAGATAGACAATGAAGAACCAAAAGCCATCCCTATCGGGATAATCAAATTCAAAAAACCAGGTGTTTTATAACATAAATACAAAAAAACAGCTTTTGTTGCGTCTGGATGATCTTGAAAATCTTTATAACCTGTACTTAAGATACCTGCGTGAAAAAGGAGCAAAAAGGAAAAGACCCCTATGCAAAGTGGTGGCAACAACTCTTTTGTAATATAAAAATCTAATTTTTTAATCATCTAGAATATTAACAGCATACCTAGTCAAGTAATCAGCCTTATCTATTTTCAATTATTTTTATCCTATCATTTCTGACTAAGAACATAACATTTTCATCCTCTATTTCATCCTGTAACCTTTGCTAAGTAAACTATCTATAATGAAACGTTTTTCTATCGGTATTATTGGCGCTACAGGTGCAACAGGAATGGAACTGCTACAACTTATCACTGAAAGAAATTTTCCTATCCATAAGATGCATCTTATGGCAAGTCCAAAATCTGCTGGAAAATCCATTCAATGCAATGGTAAAAACTATAACATTATCTCGATCGATCAACTTACTGACGAAAAGGATCTAGATATACTTTTCTTCTGCGCGGGAGGAGACATTTCTAAAAAATGGATCCCTTATTTTTCAAAAAAGAATGTGTTCATTATTGATAAAAGCAGTGTTTTTCGGATGGAAGAAAATATTCCTCTGATTGTTCCAGAGATTAATGGACTAAAAGTTACTGGCAAACCTCAATTGGTCTGTAATCCAAATTGTACGGCTACTATTTTATCGATGGCATTAGCACCAATACTAAACCTTAGCCATTTTAAAAGTGTACTTGTTAGTACCTATCAATCGGCTAGTGGTGGTGGATTTGCTATGATGGAAGAATTAAAGCAAGAAACACGTAGATCACTAAATAATGAAAACTCTCAACCCAAACATCTCCCTTGGAGTTATGCATTTAACTTATTTAGTCATCATTCTCCCATTAACGAATTCGGATACAATCAAGAAGAATGGAAACTGATGGAAGAAACAAAAAAAATTCTTGATCTTCCAGAATTAGAAATTCATGCTACATGCATCCGCGTTCCAGTTCTAAGAAGTCATGCAGAAACAGTTACGGTCGAATTTGAAAGCAATAGACCTTCGATACCATCCATCAAAAAAGCACTATCTGACTTCCCTGGCATTAAGATTGTCGACGATCCTGAAAAGATGATCTTCCCTATGCCTTCTCTTTCTACGTATCATGATGAAATATTTATTGGTAGATTAAGACATGATCCTATTCACCCATTAAAAACCCACTTTTTTATATGTAGTGATCAATTAAGAAAGGGAGCTGCATTAAATGCAATTCAGATCGCAGAGACATATATCGCTTCACATATAACGGCTTGAAAATAAACTCCAGATCCAAAATAAATAATTTACAGATAAATAATTTACAGATAAATAATTCACAGATAAAAATTTCACAGATAAATTCACAGAAAAATAATTGACAGATAAATAATTCGCGCTCACCCTTTTAGGTAGATATAGATGAATACTGGATCTGTTCAGCTGGCGAGTAAAGACTATGAATCATAAGTCTAGTTTTTTTATTAACAAATTTTATTAATAAATATTACTAAAAAAGTTTACTAATAAGAAGATAAAACTAATCATGTTTTAAATTCACAAATCGAGCACAACTTGCATGGAACCCTGTAATCACTTTACCAGTAGGTCCATTTCTATGTTTAGCAATAATTATTTCTGCTTCATCGACCCGGTTCTCATCATATTCAATCTCTTCAGCAGTCTCTTTTGCTTTATAATAAGCATCCCGATAAATAAACATAACGAGATCCGCTTCTGCTTCAATAGAACCCGATTCACGAATATCACTTAACATAGGACGTTTATCTTCCCTATTCTCTACACTCCGGTTCAACTGACTAAGAGCAATTACTGGCACATCAAATTCTTTAGCAAGTGATTTCAGCCCACGTGCAATATCACTAATTTCTTGCACCCTGTTTTCTGTTCTTTTACTGCCCTTCATCAACTGAAGATAATCCACAACAACCATCGATAACCCTTGAGACTGTTTTAATCTTCTACATTTCCCTCTCATTTCTAATGGACTAATATCTGAGGTGTCATCAATAAATATCGGTAAGTTATAAAGCTCATCACAGGCATCAGCTAATTTATCATAAACATACTTGGATAGATTAGCTTTTTTTAGAATACTTAATCCTATTCCACTAATCATAGATATCATTCTCCGTACAAGCTGCTTAGAACTCATCTCAATAGAGAAGAAAGCAACGGAACCTTTTGCTTTTTTTGCAACATTAATAGCAAAATTTAAAACAAGCGATGTTTTACCCATCGAAGGTCTAGCAGCAACTATTAACAGATCACTCCCATAAAACCCTCCAGTCACTTTATCTAAATCATAAAAACCTGTCGGGATACCTAGTACCGGTTCTCCGCTTTCGAAGAGATGATCTACGTCATCAAAAAAATCTCTCGCTACATCTTTAATGTGATGTAAATCCTTTGCATTTTTACTTTTGCCAATCGAACAGACTATTTCTTCAGCTTTATCAATTTTTTCTTCTATGGGCATTTCCGATTTACGGACAACGCTCACAATGTCATTTCCTGCTCGCTCTAGCTTTCTGGCCAATGAATTTTCGAAAACGATGTGGGCATAGTCTGCGGCATTCGCAGCGCTAGGAACACTTTCTGCTACCTGGATAAGATACTCAACACCACCCACCTTATCAATTAAATCTTTCCCTACAAGATGATTTTTTAGCGTTACTAAGTCAACAGCTGTATCTGTTTCTATTAATTTTGAAATGGAACGATAAATTTCTTGATGAGCTGGGTGATAAAAATCTTTGTCCTTGAGAACGCCATAAACCTCCTCACATGCACGTTCAGAGAGCAACATTGCACCTAGAGTGCAGATCTCTGCTTCATTATTATACTGAGGTAGTAATGCGCCTGGAATAGAGGTTTCCATATATTAAATCACCTGATATTAAATCATCTGAACCATTCATCTTCTTGAAGTGCTTCTACTCTTATTTTATCTTGATTTACCACTTTGACTCTTGCCACTCTTCTTCCGTCAGTTTCGAGCACTGTAAAGTGATAATTGTTTTCTGTTACAGATTCACCGCACAAAGGTTGCTTTCCAAATAAACCAAAAACATACCCTCCAATGGTATCAAACTCTTCACTTTGAAAATGAGAACCTAATTGCTCATTTAAATCATGAAGACTTAGTTTACCATCTACACTATGGCCATCTTCAAAAAGAAATACTTCAGGGTCTTCATTACTATCATATTCATCAACTATATCCCCAACTAATTCTTCAATAATATCTTCTACCGTAATGACACCAGCAGTTCCACCTAATTCATCCTGAACCACTGCCATATGCATTCTTTTGCTCTTTAACTCTTCTAGAAGCTCTCTTAGCCTTTTTGTCTCCGGAACAAATAAAACGGGTCGTATATATTGGCGTATATCAGATTCTGCACTCATTTGAACAGGATCATTTTTACTATATGCAAAGAGCAAATCTTTGGCATGAATAATACCTAATATTAAATCACCAGATTCTTTATAAACTGGGATCCTAGAATAACCACTCCGTCCAATAATATCCATGACCTCTTTAACCGAGGCACTTACAGGAACTGCTTCAAGATCAACACGAGGAGTCATTACTTCCCTAGCAATCGTGTCTCCGAATTGAAATACGCTATGAATGAGTCTCTTTTCTTCTGACTCCATTTCACCTTTAGCTTCAGCCGATTCAGCGAGATTTTTTATCTCTTCTTCCGCCTGGTTATTAATAATCAAGAAGCTTGCAACTTTCCCAAACCTTCTTGTTACCATAGAAGCTAGACTTAATAAAAAATAACTTAAATATTTATAAGTAATTGCATTCAACCTCATAAAAGGAAACAGATAATCACTCACAAATATCGGATGCACCAATGCATACGTTTTCGGAACGAGTTCTCCCAATACTAAACATAAAATTAACGCAGGAACAAAAAGAATCCCAGCTCCTAAGAACATATGAAGCCAATTAATTTCCACAGCCACTGAAGGCCCATAAGCAACTTTATATAGATGCGTAATTAAAAAAGGTGCAGGTAAAAAGCTTAAAAACACAATAAGAGATTTAGCTATATGGTTAGCAAGCGTAGAAACAGCTACATATGTGGCTCGATAATCCAACATATTGTACAGTCGCTGCTTTTGTCGCTGATTTAGATTATTAACCTTTAAATGTATCGGCCGAATATTCTCGATTGAATAAATCGATGCTACGGTTATTCCTACCCAAAATATACATATTGCAATACCTAAAATTGAAAATAATAAAGTAATAATTCCTTTTCCGCTAAACGATACGATTAATTCAAAATCATCTAAGCCCACTAATTTTGTTGTAAGTAATAAATTCATCTTTAACTAATAACAGTCCTTTGAATGCACAATTCTTAATTGCACACATCCTAATACTTTATTTTATCCTATATTTTGATTATTCAGAAGAGATCTAACCCTAAAAGTAAAAAAAGTATACATTCAACCCATTTTAAAATACCTTCTATCTTTTCTTTTGAAAAAAAAGAAGGCATAAACATACAAAAAACATTAAACCTGAAACCATTCTCGACATACTGAAACATTTAAGAAAATCTATAGGAAACCTAGGTGGAAAATCAAATACATTTAAATCCAAAAATATTATTAGTCCCACAAAAACTGCCATCAAACTGGTTAAGAGCACAGCTCCTGCAGCAATATCTTTCGATATTTTCGCAAGAGGATGATACTCTGGCGAAACAAAATTTAAAATCATTTCCAAAGCAGTATTCACCATTTCTAAGACAATAACCATAAAACACATTGTTATCAGCCATATTAAATGCATTAAAGGGATATCATAGTAAATGGCTAGCAACATAACCAACAAAGCTGCAAAGAGTTGAATACGGATATTACACTGCGTTGTAACAGTTTTCTTAATACCATTTATAGCAGAAATAAACGAAACAAAATATCTTTTCATTTTAGATCATTCTTCATTAAGCGTTAGATCGTTAGCACTTAATGTGTACCAATCTTCCATATTGGGTAAATCTAAATTAAGTCCTATACGATTCATCTCTTGAATCATACCCTCTCTCTCTTCATCCGTTTCATCCTGAAAACCCAAAAGATGCAATGTTCCATGAATCGCTAATATCTGCACTTCTTCTGCAAGCTTTAGTTTTCTGTTTAGAGCTTGCTCCTGAGCAAACGGAATAGAAATAGCAATATCTCCTATATAACTTTCCATGGTATCGGGAGCAGGAAACGTAAGAACATCGGTTGGAGAAGGTTTATTTCTGAAACGAGAATTTAAATCCTGAATTCCATTATTATCTGTAAGAAGGATAGTAATAGCTCCTTCGGATATATGGTGCGCAACAAGGGTTACGCGAATAGCATTTACAATTAGTGGGTGTAAATCTTCTACACCCACCTGATCACTGAATTCAACCTTTATATATTCATTACTCAATTTTGCATCTATCATAAAAGGAGTAACTTTAAAAATTAAATACGCACTAAAGATTTCTTCATTCTTCTTCTTCTTTTAGCACTAGGTTTTTCATAGTGTGCATGTTCTTTAAGAATTTTCAATAAGCCACTTTGCTGAACTTTCATGTTAAATCTTTTCAATGCACCTTCAAAACTTTCTGTCTGTTGAACATTTATCTGTATCATATCTTACACTCTCTTTTCATATTATGACTCTTTTTGAAAAAATTTAACAAGGATGAGTCTATAATTATCATAAATTTATAAAACAATATACAAAAAACAAATCATAATAAACTATAATAATACATAAATATTATAGATGATAAATCAACTTAATTTAAATAAAAAACATGAAAATCTCTGATCACGGCACTTTCACAACAAATTCATCACAACAAGACAAACCATCTTCTGATAAAAAATCAAGCTCCATGCCTAACAAGTATGAACCGAGTAGTTTTGAATCTAAATGGCAAAAAAAATGGTCTGAATCAAACTTGTTCCAAACTAAAGAAGATAGTAGCAATGAAAAATATTATGCTCTAGATTTCTTCCCTTACCCCAGTGGAACCGGTTTAAGCGTTGGACACTGCAGGAATTACATTCCCACAGATGTTCTGTGCAGGATGAAAGTCATGCAAGGATATAATGTTCTCCATCCTATGGGTTTTGATGCGTTTGGGCTTCCTGCAGAAAATGAAGCCATTGCAAAGAAAACTCATCCAGCAGCAATGATTAAAAAGTATGCCGACACCTATAAAAGGCAACTGGATTTAGTTGGAATAAGTTTTGACTGGTCCAGGTGTTTTTCTTCATGTGATCCATCGTACTATAAGTGGACCCAGTGGATTTTTAAAATTTTGTATAAAAAAGGTCTTGCTTACAGAAAAATGTCTTTTGTCAACTGGGATCCAGTAGAACAGACCGTTCTTGCAAATGAGGAAGTTGTTGGCGGTAGAGGTTGGCGATCGGGTGCTATTGTAGAGAGAAAACAGATTCCACAATGGTATTTCAAGATTACAGCATACGGAGAAAGGCTTATTGAAGGCTTGGAAAAACTTAACTGGCCAGAAGGCATTAAGCAGATGCAGAGAAATTGGATCGGTAGAAGAGAAGGAATTAAATTTCGTATGCCTCTTACCATGGACACCGATCCTAAAGTTTACATTGAAGTATTCACTACACGGATTGACACCTTATATGGGATGACGTTTTGCATACTAGCCCCTGAATCTCAAGTCGTCGAGACACTTATTCGATTAGCTGATGAGACTCATGCAAATGGCATGATTGAGTATAGAGAAAAAGCTAGCCATGAATCCGAACAAGATAGACTTGCTGACAATAGAGAAAAAACGGGCGTTTTCACCGGTTTCTATGTTACACATCCAATAACTCGAGCAAAAATTCCATTATGGCTGTCGGATTATGTTATTGCCGATTACGGAGCTGGAGCTGTTTTTGCTGTTCCTGCACATGATGAACGAGATTTTCAGTTTGCCACGAAATTCAAACTTCCTATTAAACAAGTCATAGAGCCTCATGGATCCGATGAAGTCTCCCTGCCTTATACCAGCAAAGAAGGAAAAATGATCAATTCAGGTCCTTTAGACGGACTCTCCGTTCCAGAAGCTCAAGAAAAGTTGTCAGATTGGGTTCAAAACCATAATATCGGTGAAAAAAGCATTCAGTATAAATTTAGAGATTGGCTTATCAGCAGACAACGATACTGGGGTTGCCCTATTCCAGTTATGTATGATGAAGATGGCAACACACATCTGGTAGATGATGAAGACCTACCCGTAGAATTACCGCATGTCGAGTCTTATCAACCATCTGGAGATGGCAGCAGTCCACTTTCAAGAGTAGAAGAGTTTGTAAAAGTAGAAAAAAATGGAAAAACGTATACTCGAGAAACAGATACCATGGGAGGCTTTGCTTGTTCATCTTGGTATTTTCTTCGTTTTGCAGATCCTCATAACTATAAGCAAGCATGGGATATAGATAAAATCAACAGCTGGCTACCTGTAGACACCTATGTTGGAGGAGCTGAACATGCTGTCATGCACCTTTTATATGCAAGATTTTGGACCAAAGTACTGCACGATGAAGGGCTACTCAATTTTGATGAACCATTCCAAACTCTTCATAATCAGGGTATGGTTCTTGCTCAAACACCATACAGACACCCTAACGAAAATGAAAAACTCTCTATTTCAGAAGACGGCATACAGTTAACATTTGCTGAAGCATCCGAACTTGATCCTAAAGATGTTTTTTATAAATGGGAAAAAATGAGCAAATCTAAAGGTAACGTTGTTACTCCAGATGAAGCAGTAGAAAAATATGGTGCAGATGCACTTAGAATTTTTGAATTATTTGTTGCACCCTTTGAACAGAACCTCCAGTGGTCAGAAGAAGGAATACAAGGAAGTGTTAGGTTCTTAAATAGAATATTCAAATATATCTCAGAGCACCAGGATCATTATATTATTAACTGGAAAAATTTAATCGATCAAATCAATAGCTCTGACGTTGGAAACAATATTCGAAGAATAACCCATAAATCGATAAAAAAATGTACCGAAGATATTGAAAGATTTGCATTTAATACATATATATCAACTCTTATGGTATTTATGAATGAACTCCAAGATATCACAAAAAACATTCAACCTGATCAGTGGGATAGAAACATGCAAATCGTATTAAGTGAAGCGATAGAAACATTTATTCTACTCTTATCTCCTGCTGCGCCACATACAAGTGATGAGATCTGGAGCAAGTTTGGTCACACCGGGTTCTGCTATCATAAATCATGGCCTATTTACTCCGCTGCTTTAACTAAAGATAGCACTATCACTATCGCTATTCAGATCAATGGAAAATTACGAGCTACCGAAGATGTAGATGCATCATTATCTCAAGAAGAGATCATGACTAAACTCAAATCAAACCCTAAAATACAATCTTATCTAAATGGAAAGCAGATTGTGAAAGAAATCTATATTCCTTCAAAACTCATTAATATTGTAGTTCGATAATTGATGGATACCATATGATAAATCTAAATATGGTATCCACTTCATAGTGAAAGAAATATTGCTGAAATATTTTTCTATCACAACATACATTCCATTATTCTTGCTACAATATGTTTATATTATATGAGTATGATGTTTCTGAAAAATATAAAGAATCATATTGTATCAAGTAAAATGATACATCTTATCATTTCTTACACAGCCATCATTACCTTAGTCAATCATCAAATTTTCGAGTTTTTTAATAACTATCATAGCCTTAATATTTGTTTACTTTTTACGTCTTGTCTGTCTATAAGATTTGGTACAATCATTGGGAGTCTTCTGGCCATTAATGATATTTCTAATTTTCTTAAGAGAAACTGTGTTGGTGTAGTACTCTTGACTATTTACATATGTATTTATACACTACACTATAATAAAATATATATTCTGTCACTCACAGGAATCATAACAGGTATTCCTATAGGAATATCTATTTCTTATTTTTTTGACCAGAACTCTATTCATAAAAAAAATTTCATTAAACTTTATTTATATAGATACTCTGCACCAATATCTCTGCTCATATCCTCTCTAATAGGATATTACTACTTTAATACTCCTGGACTGAATTCAATATTCACGGCAGGAACTCATATTGGAATGATTATCGTTATCACTCTTTTATATCGCTCACGAAAGAGTCCATCAACCAAAATAAATGATGATATCCTAACAAAAAAACCTGTTGAATTTAAAAATCTTATACGCATGTATACTAGTAATCCACTAATTTTTAAGTTTATTGTTATATCTAACTTCTCCATATCCATTACTTTTGGAGTTATATTTCCATACCATTTACTACGATGTGCTGAATTATTAGGAAGCCCTTTTGCATACACTGCTATCATATTAATGACAACGCTACTCTCAATATTTATTCAATATCAATATATACCGGAAAAATTATTAGCAAAACCATTCAGCTTCTATGTTATTTCAAATATTCTTATCTGTATATGTATTACTCTAACTTTCACTCATCAGAATTTAATATATTTATATTTGAGCATCGCTTCGTTTTCATTCTTAATTCCACCATGCGCGCATTTCAAAAATCGAATGGAGTTAATGCTTATCCACACGATGGATAAAAAATATCTAAACTATTTAAAATCTATTATTTTTAATCTAGGACAATTATTTGGAAATTTCGCGGTTTACTACTGCTGGTTAAACCATCATTACTTTCCTCTACTGCCTCTAATCATCACAACTCTTCTTGCGACCATGGTATATACAACACTCTTATTTATATCCACCACAAAACAGGAACATCCACTTGAAGCATGCTTTAATATCTCAAACAAAAATTTATATCATCAGCTCAAAAAACTTTTATCATTAAATTACACTTTCTACTATTCTGGCCTATCTATATTTAAATACGTTTACTTCTTCTGGTTTGAACTCAATCATAAACTGTACTATTATGTGTATGAAAGAGTTTCCCATCTTATCGGTGAACTTACAACTTTGCTATGCATCAAAATACAAGACAATTTTCTTAACTCCTTTTCTTTACTATGTAGCTACACATCGTTCCAAGGACTCCTTATCATCATAAGCCCGCTATGCCTAACACCCTTACTCTCCATTCCAAGAGGATTTGCTTCTGGAATAACAGAATGCATGACAAGATCTGGCATTGAATACTCTATTAAGCAAAGCTCTCTTTTCACATCTAACAATAAACCTTTTAGCTTTTATATTAATCTCGGAAAAATACTAGGATCTGTGATTATCTTATGTCTCTTATGGAATTTAGAATATTCTAAAAACATTTTTATTTTTGCTCTATTGATCGCAGGAATTTTAATTATTATCTCTTGGCTCCCTCTCACATTTTCTAAATTAGTATCAGGAAAATATCTTGCAGAAAACATTAAACAAAATTATAATCTCAATAACCACTTAACCTATACTGGTGATCTTAAAAAAATATATCATCATGTGCTAATATTAAAAGAATTAAATTTATATAAAAAAAGCACCTTTTTATTTCTAGGACTCATATACTTTTCTACTGCATTCGTTTTTGAAGTTTGTGCAACTTATATACCCATATCATTATATCGAGCAGGAATACCTTTAACTATCATTTTCACTTGTATAGCGATGGAATTTATGATTTACAGCGCTGTTCAGAAAATTTTAGCAGGAAAAATCAACTACCTTCATAAAACACATTTGATCATTTTTTTAATAGTGGTATTGAAAGGTTTAAATATTATTCCCGTATTCACATACTTAAAATATTCTAGTTCTTATTCTAGCTGGCATGTTCCTGTTATATTTTTTTTGTTTTATTTTACCAGTAGCCTTATTATTCTTTTAAAGCAAACCATTTTTGATACCTATTTAAAAGTAGGTAGTTATCAAGCTTTATATCAGTATAAATTAATTTGTAGAATATTAGGTGCTATGGCTGGTATTATTGTAGCTTGTAACTGTTTAAGTCCTGAATCTGTATGGAATATATTTAAAATAATCTATACTGTTTTGTTTATTGATATTCTATTCATTCTTCTATTTACATGGTCAAAATCATTGCCGCAAAATAAATCTTAAATAAACATGTTTGCCAAAAAAAGTTGCATAGTGTACAACTACCAACGGTAACCTATTATTATTATGCTAAAACACCAGCCTGATAAACCAGGAACGCTCTTCAAAAAACTTTATCACCAAAAAACTATAACATTACCAGGTGTCTATGATGCAATCAGTGCATTAGCTGCAAAAAAATCTGGCGCAGAAGCTATCTATATTACTGGGGCCGGAGTCACCAATTCCTCACTGGCTGTACCTGATATCGCTCTCCTAACTCTTTCAGAACTAGCAAATCAGACAACAAATATTGTTAACATTGCTCAAATACCTGCTATATCTGATGCAGACACAGGTTTTGGAGAGACAATGAATGTAAAAAGGACTGTTCAGATGTTAGAACACTCAGGATTAGCTGGTATTCATATAGAAGATCAAGCAAATCCAAAAAGATGCGGACATTTAGATGGTAAATCTCTCATTGATATAAAACATATGCAAACTAAATTAAGAGCTGCTCTAGATTCAAGAAAAGATCCTGATTTTCATATTATTGCTAGAACAGATGCTAGAAGTGTGGAAGGTTTAGATGAGGCTATCGAAAGAGCTAACATATATGTTAAAGAGGGCGCTGATATTATTTTTCCAGAAGGTCTTTATAATCTTGATGAATTCAAACGATTTCGCGACCATGTTCATGCTCCACTTCTTGCAAATATGACCGAATTTGGCAAAACACCTCTCACTACTGTTGAAGAATTTTCGACGATCGGTTATGAACTTGTTATCTTTCCGATGACAGCCTTCCGGATGATGCTGAAAGTTTTAATAGAAACTTACGAAGAGATTTTAAATTCTGGAACTCAAAAGGAACTTATTCATAAAATGTATACAAGAAAAGAGTTATATGATCTAATTGAATACGAAGAATACAACAAGCTAGACGTCAGATTTTCAAAATAGAGAATATTATTAACCATGGAACAAGTACTAGAGTTCATCTTCAAGCTCTTTAAAAGTAAGACCTCAAGACCCATAATATTTGTAATACTATTGCTTTTACAGCAATCAGAAATAAGCTCGAGGAGTCATATGAGTAACACAACAAATTATCAAGATTACAAACCTGGATTAGAAGGCGTTATTGGTGGTTTAACGTCGATTAGCGAAATCAATAGTGATACTAGCAGTCTCATTTATAGAGGTATTAACGTACATGAATTAGCAGAACACGCATCCTTTGAAGAAACATGTTATTTATTATTAAATCATAAACTGCCTAATAAAAATGAACTTGAATCGTTTACAAAAACTTTAAGATCTGAATACGAAGTCCCCAAAGAGATTTATGATGCATTGGAAAGCTTACCCAAACACATTCATCCGATGGATCAAGTAAGAGCAGCTTTTTCATTAATAGCCTCTCATGATCCTGATTATCATAAACATGATCACGATGCAAATATTCGAAAAGCAATTAGAATAATAGCAAAATCAGGCACACTTGTAGCCAACGGTTATCGAATACTACAAGGGAAAAAACCTATTGCACCAAATTCTCGTTTATCTGTATCAGGAAATTTCTTGTATATCTTAAATGATGGAAAAGAAATAGACACGAAAACAGAAAAGTTATTTGATTCTTCACTCACTCTTTATGCTGAACATGGATATAATGCATCAACATTTGCGTGCAGAGTGACGGTTGCTACTCTAAGCGATATTTATAGTGGAATTATAACAGGAATTGGGACTCTCAAAGGCCCTCTTCATGGTGGAGCAAATGAAGAAGCTATGAAAATGCTTCTTGAAATTGGTTCAGTAGAAAATGCTGAGCACTGGATTCGTGATGCACTTACTAATAAAAAGAAAGTGATGGGATTTGGTCATCGCGAGTACAAAAATGGTGATAGCAGAGCCTTTTATCTTACAAAAATGGCAAAAGAAATTGGCAAAGATAAAGGAAATACAAAGTGGGGAGAAATAGCAGATATTCTAGAAAAAGTCATGCTCGATGAAAAAAATCTCTATCCAAACGTAGACTTTCCAGCAGCATACGCGTATTATTTACTTGGAATACCTATCGAATTATATACTCCTATTTTCGTTATGGCGCGTGTTTCAGGATGGTCCGCCCATGCTATTGAGCAATTAGAAAATAACCGATTAATTAGACCTAAATGTATCTATGAGGGTCCAAAATCCGTTTCCTTTGAACCTCTGATGCTCAGAAAATAACCATTGGAGTTGTCTATGAAATAGATGAGTGCATTATAAAACTCATCTATCTTTTTCTAATGATAAATTAGATATGTTCTACTTACTCTCATTCATTCCATAAAAAGGATCACGTTTTCACTTATTACGAGTTTCTAACTTCCTATTTAACAAAGCACATTAGTGTTTCTTTTCTAAATCAACTCTGCATAATGCTTGATAAGCACAAAATTTACAACCATCATTGATTGTCGGTTCACAGGAACCATTTTTCCATTTTTCCCAAGATTGAAATATATGACCTTTTACCCACTCAAAATATTCTGGAATCGATTCTGCAACTTCACGTATATTCAATGAACCATCAGAAGTAGATTTCAGTTCATGAGAAAAAAACCTGGGAAGTAACAATAAATATCGCTTATCCTTCAAATCATCAATTTCAATTCCGACACTTCCAGCACGGTTATACTGAACGAGTAGGTATATACCATTTAAAAGCCCTTCATCAACATTTAAGTTAGAATTCCAGTGTTTATAACTGTATCCATTCTCATATAACGATATAACCGAAGAGCCACTCGTCAAATAGGAATAAGGAATAGACCCATCTATATTGATTTTTTCATTTCCATTCTTAAGAACATTTCTAAAACCATCAAGTCCAAATTGAGAATGATCCATATCACTTAACTTATTACTTCTCCAATGCTTTTGTGATAATTCCTCGCGAAGAGAATATGCATGAATTCTTGTGGATAACGCTCCTTTGAGAATACTTTTTTCCCACTTAGAAACTCTTGTTTTTTCTTTGGCTATAATTTTATCCACTTCTAAGAGTAAAACTCTTTTCATTTCATTCATATCACTGAGCCCAGATACTTTATTCCAATCTATTCTCCGTAATATTTTTCCTACAGAGAGTTGATTATGATGTGTATTTTTTACATCCAAATGCAAATTAAATTGGGCAAGAAAAGGACATTTCTGCATCTGAACAATACTTTCTGGTTGAATCTTATCAAGATTGAATTGAGTTAAATTCTTTAGTGAATAAAAATCTTGATCTATTAAATTATCATATTTTTTATTTATTTTTTCTATTTTTTTATTCACACATTTTAAACGTGTATGATGCTCATAATTAATATTTCCAGATAAATACCTATCAAGTTCATTTAAATAAAAAGCAGGAAGATTTTCAGTATCTTCTGAGACGAGCGGATATGAAAAAACGATCTCTTTTAAAGGCAGACCACACATCGATATAAATTCATCTCTACATTTTTTAGTATCTTCTTTTGATGTTCTTAAGGGATTCACTAAGGATAATTCATGACTTAAAGTATCTCTATCATCATCTGATAACAGAATATCTTCTCTTCTCTTTCGTGGATACGTTCCTTCTACAGCGCCTAGAATAAATAAAACATCTAAATCTAAAAAAGATGAGAGCTGATGACTCACTTTTATTCCTGATTTCATGTATGGATAAACGACATCCTCCATGTTCCATATACTCATGCTTAACTCATATAACTCCATTAGAGATAACGTTTTATTAGAATAAGAAGTATGAACAGAAGCGAACTCAGTAAGTGATCGAACCATAGAAAGTGCAGCACGCTGATCTCTTTCAATAAGCTCGTCTTTATCGTAAGGGTTATCAGATATAAAATTTTCAGTTTGGATATCAAGCAGTAGTCTTATTGCTTGAATCCAATTTTGAATACTCTGTTTTTCATGACAATAACTTTCTTGCCAAATCCATATTTTTTTTATCCAGATTGATAAAAAGTGCTCATCTCCAAATTCATCAGCAAGACTCATCAACAAATCACTACTACGATCAAACTGATGTACTTGATTTAAAATAGTTGTTTTCTCAACATCCGTCAAACACAAATAACTCGACATCAAAATCTTTTGAAGTATCTCAATATCTAAATGAACCATGAATTTTAAAAGCATATGAAAGAACATGACAAAAGGATTTTCGAGTAATTTTGTTCTCATACAAAAACATAGTGGTACTCCTTCATTTTCAGAAGCTATCTTAAGAATAGGCGTATATTCATCTAAATTGTTCACATATAAACCTATTCTTTCAGGTGGTATCCCTTGATTAAACTTTTCGATACATTTTTCAATAATAAGTTCACACTCACTTATCGTATCAGGGGCAGATACAACACTAACATCAAAAGGTTGCTTTAAAGTTTTCTCCCCTTTAAAGAGATCCTGATACCACAATCGATCACCTTTTATCTCTTCATGATTTATTTTCACACCATTTTTTTCTAACAACTGATCAAAAGAGATGAATAAGTCCGATCTACCATTCAAGTGTGGAATATAAATTTTCACCACGCCGCCTTGAAGACTTACCCAGTTCAACCAATGTATCATTAGTGGAGAAAGGGCTTCATCAGAAACCACGGATATTTTAAGAAATCCTAATTTTTTTTCAGCATCAATATTCGAAATACATCTCTGCAATCGATGTGAAAGGTGTTCGACTCCTAATTTTTTGAATATTTCATTTTGCAAAGATTCTATGGATGCAAAAGCCATGAATAAATCTGCTAAACGTTGATCCGGCAGATGAAATTTAGAATTTTTTTCAAGGTTTATTCCCCACATTCGAAGCTCACTCAAAAGCTTTTGAATGGCATCGATATATCCTTCTTTAGAAAAAGCTTCTCTATAGGATTCAATGTTACTTTCTGAAATGGCATACCGTAATGATTCACGCATCTGCCCCTGAGAAGCAAGCGGATGTAAATCTAAATTTAATATTTTGAAAACCCTATCCGATAATTGTGACAATGTTAGAAAGTCAATGTCATCTCTATACGATAAGAGTTCATAAAGAGTTCTTACTTGCTGCTCACTAAATCCAGCTATGATATAACCATTATTTGCATCTTCCAGAAGGTACCGTTTTAAAGATTTCCTGGAAAGACCAACCTTATACCCTTGTACGTTAGATTCATAACACAAATCTTGATGATTTAGAGAATTACACATTCTAAAAACATTCTACTCTGAATCTTCTATAACACATACGAGTTATAACTATCGGAACCTTTAAGGATGAAGAAAAACAGATTTCATAAGATTAAAGGTGAGAGATGCCTCTCTCACCTTGGCCGTATTGACCCCAACGTAACCAACTAAATTTCAGAAAAAAATCTTCACAGGGTCAATTATTAACGAGTTAAATTATGATAACAATTTAAGAACAGCTTGTGGACCTACTTGAGTCTGAGCTAATACAGATAAAGATGCTTGTTGCATAATCTGCCATTTACTAAACTCTGTAGCTTCAGCAGCCATGTCTGTATCTCTTATGGCAGATTCACTAATTTTCAGATTCTCTCTTGCTACGCCTAAAGATCTCATGGAGCTCTCAAGAATGTTCTTCTGGAAATTACCAAGTCTTCCTCTTCCGGTAGATACATCTTCTATTGCTTTATCAATAACATTTAAAGCTGTTGCAGCGTCATCTCCAGATATAACCGTGATACTTGTTAAGTTATGAGTACTTTCAACCCCTCTACCTAGTTGACTTGATTGGAAGTTACCTACGTTCACCGAAGTCATATCACCAGAACGGATTCCTACCTGGAACTTAGCACCGAGAGTACCAGTAACAATTCTTCCATTATATGTCTGACCGGTAGTTTCAGCACCCTTAGAAGTCAAGTTAATAACATTACCATAGTTATCTCTTAATGTCGTTCCCTCTCCTCTAGCAAACGAAACGGTTGCCGCATTGGTTCCATCATATAATACCGTAACTTCTCCTAATGCATCGGTACCACCACCACTATAATTGGTAGCACCATTTATAAGTAATTGCCCCGGATCGGTGATCTCAATTCTATTCTTTGATCCATACTCCGTAGCAATTAAGGAAGCAAAATCACCACCACCACTCGAAGTACAGTAGTTGACATAGACACCAGTTAAGGATGTTACTTGATTAATTCTTGCCCATACGTCCTGCGCTGTGTCTGTTGGTGAAACTGCAAAATTCACACCATTAATAGCAAAACTACCTGCACCAACAACTGAAGCTAGTCCATAAGTTTTAGCTGACGTAGAAGCTCTTGCAGCTGCCGTTGTAACACTTACTGAGAAAGTAGAACTGGTTGAAATAGCGTAACCACCAAACTGACCAGAAAATGAAACATCTTCCATAGAATACAGAGCGGTACTTTGACCAAAGATTCCACTAGAACCATTTAAAATCCTATTTGATCCAAATGATGCACTGTTTGCAATCCTCGAAATACTTTCTGATATAGACTGTATCTGTTGATTGTTTGCAGCACGTTGTGTTGCAGTCATCGTTGGTTCGTTAATAGACTGTAGTGCTATTGATCTTGCATCTCTAAGAAGCTTACTTACCTCATCTAAAGCCCCTTCTGCAGTCTTAATATAGTTGGTATTATCTGCAAGTGTTCTTAATTCAGTATCCATACTTGCAATATCTTTTCGCATGTCTTCGGAACCAATAAAATCTGCAGGATCATCTCCAGCATTATTTATTCTCATTCCAGTACTTAGTCGGTTTACGGATGTGCTGTAATAACTGTTTACGTTGGTTAAGTTGTTTAGTACGCCTAATGCATTTTCATTTGTTCTTATTCTAAAAGCCATGATATCCTCCGTGATTTGGCTGAGTGGAAATCTTCCTAATTACCACCATTAATACTGTTATTCAACAGATTGAATCATTTATCAGCTAGTTTAATTACTAGTTTTTTAATGATATAGCAATTTTTACTAGCTAGTAAACAAAAACAAATATGTATAACCTGACATATACACCATATTCTATTCATTTTTTTTGCATTTACTGCAGTTTTTCACTCTATTCAATCCAACAATAAAGTTATGAAAAAAAATAATATACTTACTACAATCATGATTGCAACTATTCTTTTTGGTTGTGGAGGAAATCTGAATAAAGAAAATAGTGTTCATGCACTCAGTGTAGAAATTTTTTTTCAAAAAAAGAGTGATTCCTATCTTGGCACAAGATCTGTAGAGTCCGAGAACACTTTTTTTGGGGATTTATGCTCTAAAGCTAATGTTGTATACAATAGAGAAAAAAGTAAATTATTATCTGATGAAGAGTTAAAGAAGGTATCTGAATTAGAAAATGTTCAAATAACAGAAGGTATTTTATACGAACCAACCTCAACTACGGTTAAAAAGAAAAAAAGTAATACCACTTCACCAGAAGATAACACGTTATATACAGCATTCAAAACTTATTGGCGTACAGGGGCTCAAAAGATTAATAATACTTCATCTTATTATGTAAGTCTAGTTTTTATTTACTCAACAAGTTTTAAAACTCTAAATTATAAAGATAGCCAAGGAAAATCTACAACTTATTATCTTTATAAAATTCATGATCCAATCGTTCAACCACCAAAGGATGAGGTTATAACAATTCCTATAACATATCCTTCCGTTGTTGAAAATCAATGGAAAGCTGTAGAAAATAAAGATGATGCGATGACAATCCTTTCTAATTTATACAAAAGAAAAGTATAGATCTATTATAAACCTGGTTAAGATTTAACTTAACTAGGTTTATATTTAACTTAACTAGGTTTATATAGAAAACTAAAATGAAAATGATCCTTATTTATATATGCTACAGGTCGAACTTTATCCAGAATACTGATTCCTAAAATTGTTTTAACAATTTGAATAATACAAGCATCTTTTTCTAACTTTGTCACTTTACCTATACCCACAAGATTTCCATTACGGAGAATTAATAACTCCATACCTAGATAATATCCCTTGTTTGCACCTACATCAATCATTGCATGATTAGAGGAAATAGATTTAACATACCCAGGATAAATGTTTTTTTGCGCGATATGTTGTACTGCATTAAATGCTGCTTGATTGAGAGCTTGAATAAAAATATCTTTTTTGGAAACTTTTTTATCGTTATAGGAAGAGCCCCCTACTGCTATGGCACCATTCACGATCAAACCTGAAGCACCATCTAATACCATTACTTCTACATTTGCCTGATAAGCAGTACCTATAAAACTTTTCATTTCTGTAAAAGCATTAATTTTTCCAACGACTAATAAATCCGCATTTAAAATTTTAGAGAATCGCCTTACTTGATTATAAGTCGTTACGGGCATTTTTACATTATTTTTATTTAATTCAAATTGAACTTTTTCATAAGGGATCGATGTAACATTCCTTTCTTTTGAAAAAGCCTCAGACAATCTTTTTCCAAAAATATCTGCCAAGCTAGAATCTCCTGTCTTACTGTCATCTAATACAGGTAAAACAGCCCATTGCTCTGTTTTAGTATGGCTCATTTGAACTAAAAACAGAGAAAAAACGATACTTAAAATATAATACTTCCTCAACATACCTAATCCACTAACTTTTATTTGTAACTATACGTAATTATAGCTTATCTTATAAGTGATTCCTTTTGTAATAAAGTTCGGATTTTTTCCTTTAGTTTTCTAAGAGGAACATCTGTTTCTATCAATTCATTGCAATATTTAATTTTAGCAAGATCATCTGCTTGAATAGCAATAAGCTTTCTAGCTATCTCTTCTGAGCCAAGTCTATTGACAAGTCTCTTTAAACGTATATCTTCTGAACAAGAAACCAACCATATTTTTTTAAAATGATTCTGATAACCTGCTTCAAATAATAGAGGTACTTCTGCTACTGTCGCGCGGGATGCTAGAATTTCTTTGATTATTAAAGGATGGAGCAGATCATCTAAATATTTTTTCGCATCTCTATCAGAAACGAGTTTTTCTCTCAAACATTCCCTTGTTAAAGGCAGTGATAATTTTAGCGTAGATGCAATATGTTGCTGAATATCCTTACGAGCTATAACATTCCTAGCAATATCATCAGCTGAAACAACAGGTATTTGATACTGTTTAATAATCTCAAGTACAGTACTCTTCCCTTTTGCGATTCCTCCTGTTAAAGCTATCGAAATCATCATTCCTATTATATCTTAATCCCTCATAAATAGAGATTAAGATATAACTTCATTCATTACAATGCCTCATATATCGATGATGATGAGAGTGATTCTTGAACAACTTTACCCGTTGGTAAAAAAATCATTTTGCCTTCTTGGATAGTAATGTTTATAAGATCACCATCCTTAATTTCTCCAGAAAGTAATTTTTGAGCTAATGGATTCATAATCAATTTCTGAATAGCACGCTTTATCGGTCTAGCTCCAAACATAGGATCATACCCCTTCGAAGCTATTTCCATTAAAGCATCATCATCTAATGATATTTTTATCCTCCTTTCGGCAAGTCTCTCAGACAGATGGTTGAGTTGAATTTCGACGATACTTTTTACTTCTGCTATTCCTATAGGTTTAAATACCATCATATCATCAAGCCGGTTAATAAATTCTGGCCTAAAGAACTGCTTTGCAGATTCAATCACACTTTCAGCAACTGTATTGAAATCCTCTTGTGTCATAAATTGATCTGTATACTTTTCTGAACCTAAATTACTCGTGAGAATAACTACAGTATTTTTAAAATCTACAGTTCTTCCTTGCCCATCTGTAAGTCTTCCATCATCAAGCAATTGCAATAAGATATTAAATATCTCTGGATGCGCCTTTTCTACTTCATCTAAAAGTATAACTGAATAAGGTTTTCGTCTTACTATTTCTGTTAGCTGACCACCCTCTTCATAGCCTACATACCCAGGAGGTGCTCCTATTAATCGAGCTACTGCATGCTTTTCCTGATACTCACTCATATCAATTCTCACCATAGCTTTTTCATCATCAAATAAATATTCTGCTAAAGCTCTGGCGGTCTCTGTCTTTCCAACTCCAGTAGGTCCTAAAAAGAGAAAAGTACCGATCGGACGGTTGGGATCATTAATACCACTTCTCGATCTTCGTATAGCATCTCCAATGACTTTCAATACATGATTCTGACCAACAACACGTTGGTTTAACGCATCTTCTAAGTGGAGTATTTTTTCCATTTCCCCTTCTAAGAGTTTCTCTACAGGTACACCAGTCCATCTACTAACAACAGCTGCTATATGTTCACTATCTACTTCTTCCTTAAGCATCCTAGACTTTTTCTTGTTTTCTGAGGCTAGTTGAGTCTGTTTTGCGAGCTCTTTTTCTACTAGAGGAATTTTTCCATGTTGAATTTCTGCAGCTAATGTCCAGTTATAATCACGTTCTGCTTGAGCCAGTTCATTTCTCAAACTATCTAATGATTCTTTCAAACCTCGTACTTTCTGTATTTCCTCTTTTTCTATCATCCAGGATGCCTTTAAAGATGATAACTTTTCATTTAAATCGCCCAGTTTTTTTTCTACGGTAGCCAACCTCTCTTTGCTCGCATCATCCGATTCTTTTTTCAGAGCTTCCCGATCAATTTCACATTGAACAACTTGTCTCTGAATATTATCAATTTCCGTAGGAACACTATCTATTTCTATTTTCATCTTAGATGCAGCTTCATCCATTAAATCAATAGCTTTATCTGGAAGAAATCGATCAGTTATGTACCGATTACTCATCGTTGCAGCTGCAACTAATGCCGAATCCGTTATTCTTACTCCATGATGAATCTCATACTTTCCTTTGAGACCTCTTAAGATAGAAATAGCTTCATCCACTGAAGGCTCACCTACAAAGACCGTTTGAAACCTTCTTTCTAGTGCTGCATCTTTTTCTACATACTTCCTATACTCATCTAAAGTCGTAGCACCAACACATCTCAATTCCCCTCTTGCAAGCATCGGTTTGAGCATATTTGCTGCATCTAAACTACCATCTGTTTTTCCAGCACCTACGAGTGTATGAAGTTCATCAATAAATAGAATAATATTGCCTTCTGCACTTTTTATTTCATCTAAAACCGCTTTTAATCTATCTTCGAACTCTCCTCTATATTTAGCTCCAGCGACCATAGCTCCCAGATCCAAAGCAATTAATTTTTTATGTTTTAAACTTTCAGGCACATCACCCGATACAATTCTCTGCGCTAAACCTTCTACTACTGCTGTTTTTCCTACTCCGGGTTCTCCAATAAGAACAGGATTGTTTTTTGTTCTTCTACTAAGCACTTGTACTACTCTTCGAATTTCTTCATCTCTACCTATGACCGGATCTAATTTTCCAGACAGTGCTTTCTGCGTAACATCTGATCCATATTTGTATAAAGCTTCATAAGTATCTTCTGCAGTAGGAGAGTCTACTTTCCTACCAGATCTTAATTGTTGAACAATCAGCTCTAAATCTTTCTTATTTAAACCCAGCTCTTTTAATACCTTTTCTGCATCCCCACCCTCTGATAATGCAGCAATAATTATATGTTCTGTAGCAACGTATTTATCCGTCATTCTCTTTGCTTCTTCTTGAGCAGAACCGAATAATCTTTGAAGCCTTGGCGTAATTGATGTTCCATACTCTATGGATCCATGTACTTTTGACTTATTGGCTAATATTTTTTCAAGCTTACTAACACACGCCTGAGATGATATGTTCAGCTTTTCGAGCAGCCTTTTAAAAATAGATTGATCTTGTTGTAGTAACGACAATAAAACATGTTCAACATCAATATTTTGATGCTTCAGATCCATAGCAAGCTGTTGGGCTTGAACAATTCCTTCTTGTACCTTTGCTGTAAATTGATCTAATTTCATATCCACCTCCACTTGAGTCTTATATACTAAGATTACCTTATCCTATAAGCATAACATTGTTTCTAACAAATGAAAAACTAAAAAAGTTTCCTTTTTTTAAAATAAAATTCAGCTAGACGATGAAGAATAAAATCAACTTATGCAATATTCATCACATGAGTAATAAAAAAAACGATCTTGAGGAATTATATGATATAACCGAAAAATTAGTGGGTCCAAATGGTTGCCCATGGGATCAGGTTCAAACACATGAATCATTAAAACCATATCTTATTGAAGAAACTTATGAGCTTATTGATGCTATCAATGAAAACTCTGACGAGAAAATAAAAGAAGAACTTGGTGATCACCTTTTCCAATCCTTTTTACACGCTGCTATTAGAAAAAAAAATGGTGGTTGGGACATATTCGATGTTGCCAGGTCACATCTAGACAAGCTCATTAGAAGACATCCACATATTTTTGGTGAAAAGAGTGCAGCTACTCCGCAAGAAGCACTTAGTCTTTGGAATGAGGTTAAACAGAAAGAAAAAGCAAGCAACAATCGCGAAAATATTCTTAAAGATCAAAAATACCTTCCTTCCCTATTGCGTTCTTATAAAGTCCATAGTCAAGCATCGAAATTAGGTTTTGAATGGAGAAATCTAGAAGAATCCGTAGAAAAAATCGAAGAAGAATTAGAAGAATTAAAAGAAGCTATCAAAGAAAATAATCGAGAAAAAATAATTGATGAATTTGGTGATTTACTTTTAAGCCTAACAAACTTTGCCAATATGGAAAACATAGAACCTGAATCGGCATTAAATCATGCTATTCAAAAATTCTGCAATAGATTCGAGCATGTTTGTCAAATCGCTGATAAAAATCTAAATGAACTCACATTTACAGAATGGAGAGAGTTGTGGAAAAAAGCAAAAATAATCTATCCATAACCATGTAAATATTACCTAGCTTTAATAATCAACAGAAGCGCTGATAAATGCATCATATGGTTCTAGAGAAGTATGCTTAACACCTAGTAATACCTTATTCAAATATCCATGCTGTTTAAAAGGCCGATAATTAACTTGAAAATCGTAATACTTCGATTGATTCTCTTCGGACTGTAATTGATAGGAACCCACAATAGAAAGACTTGGATTAATATTTTTAACAGCATTGACCATCATACCATACTTAGCATGATATGAAACCTGAATAGCATCCAAGCGTAAAGCTCTTGTTATAGAATCAGTTAACCAACCTGACGAGCCAGCAAGCACTTTACCAACCAACCCAGAATTTGAAAATTGAGTTTTATTAAATAAACTACTCACCATATCGAGTCCGAGCAGTGAATTCGCCAGGCCTGTTGTATCGTGTCCAATGGAGCTATCTTTTACTTTAACACTTAAATCGTTATTGTCTCTGAATACAGATAGCAGATCGCCTGAAATACTAACATCTAATCGATTCGTATCAATATTCCCTGTAGGGTTAGAAGAAAACATGTATGCCTCTCCCAAAATCGAAGCTAACAATTCTCTCGACCTCCCAATATATCTAAAATATTCATCGATATACTTTAACTTACTTCCATTTTGAATATATACATTTCCACCCGGTAAATTTAAGATACCTTTGTGTAAATTTAAATCAAAATTCCATTTTGGATGCTGAACAGGACCACTGATGACTCCATTGATATCCAAATCTGCATTGATCATGGGAAGTTTTACGTAGAATGGCGTGTCTGACCTGAAGTCGATCTGATCAATCATAATACTCCAAGTTTTCTCTTCTGCTTTCTCCTCAGTAGAGTCAACACTACTCTCTTTATCGTAGCTAACAGGATCAGAACGTTGGCTGCTGAGCAAATCATGCTCTAATAATCCATCACGCACACGCATGCTTCCAGAGACGTTCAATTTATTTTTATCTGGAACGATCTGTAAAATACCCTGATAGACACCTTTTAATTTATTTTTCCCATATAAAGTATTCTCATTAATAAGAAAATTCGTTAATCTTAATGAAGCTAGCGTTTCCATTCTTTGCCATAAAGTATCTTCGAAAATAACTTCCGAAAGATTCTCTGGTCTTATCCCTGCAATATTAAATTCTACTTTTCCAGAGGACTTATTATAGGCCAGTAACTTCCCTTTTAATCTTTCATCATTTAAATCAAATGAGAGATCAATATCCTTCAGCTCAGTGTCAAAACCTCTAAGCGCCAAAGATGTTAAATGTCCATCAATTTTACATTTTATTGTGTTTAATAAATCCAGTATATTTCCTCTGATAACGGCATCTATATTCCCTTGAGATTTATCAATATCAAGAGTTTTGTGGAAATAGGTTAAGTCTTTGATGTTTGTTTTGGGAATTTTTATATAAAAATTATCACCGAGTTGTTTTTTTTCGTTTAAATCCGTAATATTACAATTTACATCTACTTCCAAGGGGATAGAATATACATCCGCATTTCCAGAAAAGTTAAAAATAGAATTTTTCAATGAAAACTCAGCATTCTTCATGCTCATAGGATAGGTGAAACTTTTATTATTACTCTCCAGTTTAGAAATATCATTTATATCCATGACTCCTAAAATAATAGGATCAAAATAATAACCTGTACATTTAACATTACAATTTACATCAGAAAAATATTTATCAAATTTTGGATCCATTGCTTTGAGTACGTTTATGTCAAAATGATCCATTTTACACTGAATATCTATAGGAAGATTTTCTCTCAAGAATACTTTTCCGGAAATATCTACTCTTGCATCATCATGCTTCCAAACTAAAGAATCAATACTAAACGCTGATTCATCAAAGCCAGCGATGGCATCAAATGAACCAATATGAAACCCTGAATATTTCAAATGATTAATAAAACATTTTGATAACTTTATACTTGGCCTGTTCATTTTTCCATAGATATCTAGCTCTAAAGATAACTCACCATCAATATCCCTTGATACATTAATGAACTTCCCTTTTATGTATTTAAGATGGATTAACTTATCTACTAATTTCCCTACTGAAAAGTTCTTCGTACTGACTCGCGCATTAACATCTTCATTTTTCCGGTCCAGTTCAAAATGATTAAATTCTATATAATTTGACTCAGTTCCAATTTTTCCGTATCCCGATATTTTTTCTTCATTTTTTTGTACTGAAACCCAGCCATCTTGATAATTAGTACCAAACAACCAGAAATCATCCATTTTCACTAATGCTTCAAGATCATCAATAACAATATTAGAAACACTCTTGTCATTACTGTTCAGACGAAATTTGATATTTAAAACTCCATCCATACAACCCTTCATCCCGGAATATGTACTTACCAGTGGAAGTCGCTCTACATAAAAAGTTTTTGACCTAAGAGATAATTGAATATCATTTTTCAACAAATTATAGTTTGCTTTTAGATTTAACTCAGAATCAAGAATATTCAAATCAAGATTTTGAATATTCAAGTTATGATCCTCCAATAACACCTTCCCCACTATACGATCTATATTCTTACTCAATACACTGAGTTTAGATGCTTCAAAATCAAGATAGACGGTAGGGTTATTTACTTTTCCACCAACATGCAAATGATCAATATTTAAAATGCCATAAGCTAAGAAGTTATTAAACCCTGATACCAATAACCCTTTTCCACTAAAGTTTCCATCTAGATCATATGTCTGTAAATCCATTCCAATATCGCCAGTGATTGGTCCAGATTCAGTTAAAAGACAAGCGTTTGAAAACTTTAAATAATTCTTTTCTAAAGAAATATCAGTCTTTAAACTTCCTCTTCTAGGTAGCTCTATATTATTTTCCTTTAGGGTATCACTGGCTACAAGCAAGTTTAAATCCAACTCTCGTTGGAGCATTTTCCCAGAAAAAGAGATCGCGGGTGATTTTTGTGCGAAATCAATAGAGCCTTTTCCTTTTAAAAAATGATTATTTAATAGCCTTGACTCCTGTTTTCTATCTTGCTTTCCATGCCATTTTAAATCGAAAACGAGCTTATCTGTGTTTAAATGGTAGTTAGCAGAAGATTTCAATATTCCATCTTCTAGAAATAGATATAAAGACTGAATATCAAATTTATTCTCTTTAAGAACCGCATCGAATCGGATATCCTGAACTTTTTCCTTAGAGAACAAATTTTTCTTTAAATTTTCATCAACACATTCTATATGACCTCTGCCATTTCCCACCATTTGAAGATGAGGACGATAATATTTTCCTGAAATATTCAATTTACAATCAGATAGAATATCTATATTGAATGAAGGATGGGTATATCCCAAAGCAGCATTTTTAAACTCTAGCCCACCTTGGATAGTGGCATCATTTATACCTACTTTCACTGCACCCTTTAAAAGACCAGGACCCATCTTTGAAGTGAAGTTATTCAGGAACAAGTGGTTATTTTCATAATTCAGCTCGCACTGCGCCTGTTGCAATTGTTGATGATATCCACTAAACTCCGCAATATTCAATAAACTTTTTAATCTGAGCCCTTTCCCAATATGATAACTATATATTCCTTTAATGGTTCCATTTTTAAAATCTAAGTTTTTAAGACTCAATTGTGGAAACATTGTTGTAAGAGAATTGCTGTTATCAGTATGGAGTACAAAGTCTCCTTTATACAATTGACCCTTTTCCAACAGTGAACCAGATGACAACAGCTTTCCACCTAAAGTATCCGATTCGAATGAATAGTTTCCATAACCAATTTCACTACCATAACCTGCACATTTTGCATTTAAGATGATATGATCACCAAAGTGTTTTCCAGTAAGCTTTGCACCGGAAGCTTTTATTTTAAAATCAAAATCCCAAGATCCAGAATCTTTATCTAATAATTTCCCAGTATGATAATGACACACACCCGAGATGTTTCCTTTATCGAGATCAACGTCACTCATAAAACCCTTATTATGATCTGGTATATACGAGTTCAATTCTTGAAGAACATAAGGAATATCTAACTGATGAACACATACCTTATTCTTTACAATTTTTTTACTATATCCCTCACCATGGACACCAACTTGAATCAATGAACTTAAATTTTTTCTCTGATTTTTTTTCAATAAAAATCGATAGCTTATATAATCGCCCTGACTCAAATAATCTAAATCACTAATCACTAAATATTCTGGATCTGTAAAAGATCTGTCTAAGTCTTTTACATGAATTATATTTTTATGGCTTTTAAAATGGATACCAAATGGCAAAGACCCACCCGAAGAAGAACCGCCATCCATAAGTAATTTCTGTAGATTCCAATTTTTTTTTGAATACACCGCATAAAGATCAATCTTATCGATATCTACAACAAGTTTGTTAACACTTATCCAGGACTTTGTGCCTGATATTTTCATGTCCAGATTTCCATCTGGACCATAGATATTCATTTCAGGAATAACCCATTCTTCAGAATCATTCCCAGATAATATCTGAGGAATCTCTATCTTAGATATGCCATACTTATTTTTCCACGTAAAAGTGACTGATGATAGATCTTTTAAAGCTAAATAAGAATCATAAATATAAACACCTAAGACACAAGCCCATATCAAAGGGGATGCAAGGATTATCCATATTCTATATTTAGAGATAAGTTTTAACATTAATTTTTCTTATGGATCTATTATCCAGTTGCAACTGGAGTTTTTTGCGCCATGAGTAATCTTTCTTTCATTAACTTTTCACTAAAGGCTTCAGCGTTATATGAGCTTCTTATAAAAGGACCACTTGCAACAAATGAAAACCCCATATCTTCTCCGATCGTTTGGTATTCTTTAAATACTGAGGGATGTATATATTCTACTACTGGAAGGTGCTTTGGTGTTGGCCTTAAATACTGACCCAAAGTAAAAGCATCTACTCCTACAGATCTAAGATCCTTCATAACACCTATCACTTCATCACTTGTTTCTCCCAATCCAAGCATAAGTCCTGATTTAGTATAAATAGTTGAATCTACTTCCTTGATATATTTTAATACATCAAGAGATCTCTCATATTTGGCTTGTGGCCGAACGATGGTATGGAGTCTTGGAACGGTTTCAACGTTATGATTATATATTTCTGGGTGGGCTTCTATAACGGTTTCAATATCTTTATATCTTCCTTTAAAGTCCGGTGTAAGAACTTCTACAATAGCGTATGGAATATGCTTGTGTAGTGCATGAATTGTTTTTGAGAACTGATTTGACCCTTGGTCTGATAAATCATCACGAGTTACGCTGGTAACCACAACATGTTTTAAATTTAAATCTTTGGCTACTTTGGCAACTTTTACAGGTTCAAGTATGTCTACTTCCTCCCCTTTTCCAACGTTAATTGCACAAAAACCACAGCTTCTAGTACAAGTATTTCCAAGTATCATAAATGTTGCCGTCTTTTTAGTCCAACATTCTGGAAGATTCGGGCATCTTGCGCTTTCACATACTGTATGTAAATGCTTATCTCGCATCATTCCCTGAACCATTTTAATGGTATCAGTCTTCGGAACACGTATCTTTAACCAATCTGGCAATTTTTTAGGATTTTTACTATCCATACTACACCTTATTCTAACCTTTTATCCTTAATATATTGTATAAAATTTTCAATTTAAGACACCACTTTTCTGATTTAATGATTATTTTGAAATCTGTTTACCAATAATCAGACGTTGAATTTCACTACAGCCTTCCCCTATTTCTGTTAATTTCGCGTCACGCCATAATTTTTCAACAAGATATTCGAAAGTCATTCCTCTTCCTCCATGAATCTGTATAGCTCTATTTGTGCAACGGTTTACGGCTTCACTTGCAAATAACTTTGCCATAGATGCAGCCATATTCACATCTTGTTTTTTATCGTACAAATGAGCTCCTTTGTATATAAGAAGTCTTGCTGCCTCTAAATCGACTACAGAATCTGCAAGCATGTTCTGTACAGATTGCATATCGGAAAGTTTCCTATTAAACTGTTCTCTTTGGCTGGCGTATTCCACTGTTAATTGAATAGCTTTTTCTGCAATTCCCAATCCCATCGCCGCTATACCTAATCTTCCTTTCCCCAAGAAGCTAATTGCTTCCTCAAACTTACATGGGGTGTGCCAGCCAACTGCATCATGCATTTCAAATCGTACCGTATTCGATGCTTGAACACCAATAGTATGAATTCTTTCTGTAATTTTAAATCCTGGTTGATCTGTTTCTAATAAAAATGCACTCAATTCTGTTTCACTAATTCTCGCTATGACTACTATTAAATCGGCCTTTCCTCCATTTGTAATAAACATTTTCTGACCATTTAATTTAGCATAACCAGGTTTTTCTTGAATAAATGATGCACTTGTTCGGACTCTCCGGGCATCAGATCCAGCATCAGGCTCCGTTAGAGCCCATGCTAATTTAACATCACCTGTAGCAATTTTATCTAGATATTTATCCCGCTGTTCTTGAGTAGCTAAATGAACGATATGTGACGCACTTAAAGCATTCCAAGCTGCAACATTCATTGCTAAGGCAGGATCACCGTGAGCCAATATTCTACATGCTTCAACATATGCTTTACACGAACAGACAATCCCCTTTTTATCAGGTATAGACATCGATAATAGTCCCAAACTTCCAAGTTTAGTCCAAATATTATCAGGAAAAGATTTCGCATTTTCCCAATCACGAGTACTTGGTAGTACTTCATCTTTTACAAACAGTTGAACCTTTTCTAAAAACTCAAATTCTAAAGGGGATAAATGATCCTCATGAATGTTCCTTCCTAATAGAATATCCTTCTGAAGCATGATAATATTATAGGGTAAAGGTTATTTAATCCTGATAAATATTCTTAAACTAAACAAGATAATCCTTATGATAAACCTATACATATAGCTTTTTCTAAATCTCTATCTGATTCTATTTGACCATCTGAATAAGGATCAATAACAGATTCATTTGGAACAATACCATGACCCTCTAATGCATAAATACTCTTTTGCTGATGATCCATAAAAAGAAACGTTTTAATAGGATATATCAATTTTAACATGATAATATCTCCTGATCCTGAAATGTTAATTGCACTTTTTCCATACAAAGAAGAATCAATTGGTATATTTATATGATAAGATGGTAACTTATTGTACGAACCTGGATCAAACCTCTCCTTAGAAGTATAAGCTGCATACTCAGGAGCAGAGATTGCAACAACACTACCACTTGTTTGCCTACCAATAACTGGAACACCTTGACACTGAAGCATTTTTGCTAAAATTTCACCACAACTTTTTGTAAAACCATCCACCAACACAACTAGATTAGGATATCCGGAGTTACGGTATTCCATATTTTTTTTAAAGTGATCTGAATGGATAATATGTTTTTTATTTTTTAATATTTCAGAACAAGTATCTTGATTGATTACATATCTCTTCTCTTTATTCTCCAAATCATCCATGACTTTCTCTTCTATATCACCTTTCACAAGTCTATATAATTTTTCATAGAGTTCTTTTGGCTGTAAATCCCACCTATTCAAATCTTTCTTTGATGCACCAAGAACGGTTAAGGGGTATCTATTCTTCACCAATAAAGCAGACAATATCGAAGCTAACTTAAAAGATCCTCCTGAATTCCCTCTCAAGTCTAGAACGAGCAAATCACCTTTGTTCGTTTTAAACTGATTTAAGATTTTTAGAACGTTTTTAATAATAGGTGTATCTTCATCTGATTCTATTCTAGAATTGCAAGATTTGATCTCTTGTAAATGACTTAGTCTCAATAGACCTATCTTCTTTTTACAAAAACTTTTATCCGATATACTTTTTGAATCCAACCAATCAAAGGTACATGAGGCATGCTTATCATCTGTTTTGACACGGAAAAGCTTTAACTTTACAAAACAATTTTTTACACCTTTTTTGACTTTTAAACGTATCTGTTCATCGGGATAACCCGAAAGATCCAAACAGGAATAAATCTTTTTTTTATCAAGCCTCTGAATAATATCACCAGGCCTTATTCCTGCACAATAAGCAGGGTAATGCTTTCTAACATCTAAAACTAAAACTTCTTTATTTCCTGTTAATACTTGAATTTTTAGACCTGGATGACAATATCTCTTATAATAACAATCTATATTAGAATTTGTAAGCTGGTTCTCATAAGTAAGGTACTTCGTTGCTTTATTATCTTCACCTACCATGGAAAGTAATTTACTTGCAGGAAATACTTCTGCAGACAGACTCAGATGGCTTAAACCAAAATGATCAAAAATTTTATTGATATTTAACACAAAATCTGAAAGTGTATCCGAACGGTGTATTTGATTATTAGATAAAGAATCATGCCATATATTTTTCCATCTTTTTGTATGAACCATGGGAAGCGGTAAGGCATTCTTCAGTAACTCTTCAATATGATTCAAAAACTCTTTTTTGTGAGCAAGTTTAATCGTATAAGTATGATGAGCAGTATTGGCATAACTATTCCAAGAAAGAATGAACAAGATTATAACCAGCATTCTTCTTATGATCAATAATGTACTTTTAAAAAACATCTCTTTTTATACATAAACCTATCATGGTTTATTCTTTACAGTATATAGACACACTATTCTTTCGTTCTAAAATAATAACATAGCAATGAGCACTCCATTCATAAGTTGGCATAAACAAACATAATATAGAGAACAAAATCGTAGATTGATAGCATGTCATCTCTTTTATTTCCTTAAGAAACAGCAGCTCGATTGAACATTATAGGTCATGATTCCAGTCTTAAATCAATATAGCAGCGGTCTAATATATTCTAAATCATCCAGTTATATTCAAATATTACAAGAATTTAGATATGAATGAAAAAAATAACGAGAACAGAAAGCTCATTGTACACATGATTGCTGTCTGCTGTTTTGCAACAGTACAACTTCTACAATCGTACAACTATCTTCAGCTACTCAACGAACTAAGCGAAGAAAATCTAAATAAGAACTTACTCTCCATATACATGGCATATGCTCCAGGAATTATCACAATACTCTATATGATTTCTTATACTCAAAAAAAATGGAATAAAAATTAATTCTCCATCTATTTGGCTCGTAAGAAGATAAAAAATCTATTGATTTTTATTAAAGTTCTTGTCATAAATTCATTTATCACGATACGTCTTCTTTTAAGCGGTAAGTCTCCTTTTAAAATTGATATCAAAACCCTACATCATGGACACTTATCAAACAACTTAGAGGCAATACTTTGTAATAAAAAACCAAATTTATATCATTTTTAGATCAACTTGAAATGAAGTTTCGGTTTTTTCCTTGATTTCTTCCAAACTAACACCTTCAGCAAGTTCAATAAGAGACATTCCACCCGACGCAAATTTAAAAACGCCCATATCTGTTATAAGTAAATCGACAACATTCTTTCCTGTCAAAGGAAGAGAGCACTCTTTTAACACTTTAGAATCCCCTTTCTTATTACAGTGATCCATCACAACGATAACTTTTTTTGATCCAGAGACAAGGTCCATTGCTCCTCCCATCCCTTTAACCATTTTTCCTGGAATCATCCAGTTGGCAAGATCACCAGACTCTGATACTTCCATTCCGCCAAGAATGGTCAAATCAATATGTCCACCTCTTACCATAGCAAAAGATTCTGCCGAATGGAAAAAACTAGAACCCGGTAATACCGTAACGGTCTCTTTTCCTGCGTTAATCAAATCCGCATCTTCTTTCCCATCTTCTGGATAAGGTCCTAAACCGAGAATACCGTTTTCACTCTGAAGAACAACCTCTACTCCCTTTGGAATATAATTTGCCACTAAAGTCGGTATTCCAATACCTAAATTCACATAATCTCCAGCACGTAATTCTAGCGCTGCTCTATGTGCAAGCTGATCTCTACTCCATGCCATTTTAGCTATCCCCCTTCTCATGCTTGACAGTTTTTCTTTCTATTCTTTTTTCTGCATTCGGATTGCAAATCACACGAGATATATAAATTCCTGGTGTATGGATAGTATTTGGATCCAACTCTCCTTCTCTTAAAACCATATCAACTTCAGCAATACAATGTTTTCCAGCAGCAGCCATCAAGGGGTTAAAATTCTGTGCGGACATCCTGTAAGTTAAATTTCCAAGTGGATCAGCTTGGAAAGCTTTAATTAAACTTAGATCAGCATGTAAGGCTGTTTCAAGAACATAAGACTTCCCTTCAAATTCACGCACTTCTTTCCCCTCAGCAATAAGAGTTCCCACTCCAGTTGGTGTAAAAAAAGCAGGTATTCCCGCACCACCAGCTCGAATTCTTTCAGCCAAGGTGCCTTGTGGATTAAATTCTACTTCGATGACTCCTTCTAAATATTGAGATTCAAAAACTTTATTCTCTCCAACATAAGAAGAGATCATTTTTTTTATCTGTTTTGTATCTAACAATTTACCTAAACCAAAATGATCTACTCCACAATTATTACTAATAATGGTTAGGTTCTTAACACCACTCTCTTTAACTACTTCAATGAGTGCTTCAGGTATCCCGCAAAGCCCAAATCCACCAACCATTATGGTCACCCCATCGAAAAGATAATCTTTCACCGCCCTGCTTGGATCATCCCATAATTTACTCATACTGTTCTACTTCCACATTTTTGCGTTAGCTGAATATGATAATACTGCTTGATATAAAAAAAACTCTTCACTAGGAAGAGTTTTTAAATATATTCATAAGCCAACTATTGTTAAGAACTATGCTTATTTAACATTCCAACCATAGCCTGCTTAGTAATAGGGCCACCTACAGTTCGATCAACTTCTTGACCGTTCTTAAAAACGATCAATGTAGGAATACTCATCACACCATAGTTCGAAGCAAGATCTCCGTTCTCATCAATGTTTACTTTACATACTTTTGCGTTACCACTTGTTTCCGCAGCGGCTTGTTCTAAGGCTGGTGCTAATGCTCTACATGGCCCACACCATTCTGCCCAAAAATCAACTAACACGGGAACATCTGACTGAAGTACTTTTTTTTCAAACTCTGCTACATTAACTGCTTCTACGTTACTCATTTTTTTCTAGTTTTTTTTCTCCTAGGTATCCATTTTAGCATAGAAAAATAGGATTCATTTATTTTCTGATAGAATAAAAAAGGAAGTTACCTAAGTCCTATACACAGTACATCATATTATCTCATCAGAATGATTATTCGGCTTAGATTCAAAATTAGGATAGGGATTTCCATTATATGACTCTAACATTTTAATTCTTTCTTCCGTAGGTGGATGAGTGCTAAAGAGTTTAGAAAACCAACCCATATAACCGCCACTAAATGGATTATAAATATACATATGGGCCGTGGATTTTTCTCCTGCAGTTAATTGTATATCCTTAGGCAACTGTGTAGCTGTCAACTCTAATTTTTTCAAAGCGTTGATAAGACCCTTTGGAGAACCTGCTATTTGTGCTCCTCTTCGGTCTGCTTCAAACTCTCTTGTTCGTGAAATGGCAAGTTGAACAATAACCGCCATAATTGGAGCGATAATAATAAAAATAATTTCTAAAGGATTTCTCTCTTTATCCCTATCTCTATAGTAACTACCCCAAAAAAACATTCTTGACATATACTGAAACAGCCCTACGATGGTTGCTACCACAGAAGCAATAAGTGTGTCATAGTTCTTAATATGTGCCAATTCATGTGCTACTACACCCTTTAATTCTTCAACATCTAATAATTCTACAATGCCTGTATTTAATGCAACAAGGCCATTTTCAGGATTTCTCCCAGTAGCAAACGCATTCGGAACAGGACTTGGCACAAGAAATAATCTTGGCTTTGGTATTCCAGCATTTTCTGCAAGCTCACTTAGCATGCGGTGTAAATGGGGATATTCGTTCTCTTTTGCCGGAACAGCTCCTGTCATCCATACGACTAATTTATCGCAATAATAATACTGGCAAAAATTGATAATACCCATCATAGCCAGCATCGCACCTCCACCTATAGCTCCATAAGTGGAAAAACCAATAGATACCATTAAAACGGTAAAAGATGTCAAAAACAAGACTAAAAAAGTAAACCTTAATGTATTCATCATACTCTCCTATATTTGGCATAATGCCTATTCTAAATTATATCTCATCATGATAATAAAGCATTAATGACATAATTGCTAGACTTTTTCATAATCTTAAGAAAGCAACAACGAAGGCAAAGGAAATTTTTCACATAAATCATTGATCTCACGGATGATCCTTCTTTTCAAATCAGTAGATTCAGGATCTTTAAATAATGAGAGCATCCAATTACCAATTATTTCCATTTCAACCTCTTTCATTCCACGCGTTGTCAGAGCTGGAGACCCGATTCGTATACCACTTGTAATCGTTGGTTTTTCAGTATCGAATGGAATGGTATTCTTATTTGTCGTCATCTGAACAGAATCTAATAACTCCTGAGCCTGATGCCCGGTGAATCCGATTGATTTCATATCTGCAAGAAATAGATGTGAATCCGTTCCACCACTCACAATTCGAACACCTCCATCATTTAACACTTTAGACAAAGCAGAAGCGTTCTTTTTGACTTGAATCTGATAAGATTTAAATGATTCTTGAGATGCCTCATGAAAACAGACCGCTTTTGCTGCTATCACATGCATAAGTGGTCCACCTTGAATACCAGGAAATATTTGTTTATCTATTTTTTTAGCAAACTCTTCTTTACATAAAATCATTCCCCCCCTTGGCCCTCGAATACTTTTATGTGTAGTACTTGTAACAACATCAGCAAATGGAACAGGATTTGGATACTCCTTTGCAGCAATAAGTCCACTATAATGTGCCATATCACACCAGTGTATAGCGTTTATCCTTTTTGCTATGGACTGAATACGTTCAAAATCTATCTTTCTTGAATAAGCGGATCCACCACTCACAATCATTCGAGGCTTATGCTCATTTGCCAGTGATTCAAGAAGATCATAATCTATCATTTCTGTTTTCGGATCTACACCATAAGGGATGATGTCGTAAAACTTTCCGCTAAAATTCACTCTACTTCCATGAGTTAAATGTCCACCATGGGAAAGATCCATTGCAAGTACTTTATCACCAGGGTTTACGAATGAGAAATAAACCGCCATATTTGCTTGTGATCCACTATGTGGCTGCACATTAGCATGCTCGCTACCATACAGTTTTTTGAGCCTAGCAATTGCTAAATTTTCGACTTCATCAGCAATCTTACACCCTCCATAATATCTTTTCCCAGGATAACCCTCAGCATATTTATCCGTAAGTACGCTCTGCATCGCTTCCCTCACAGCTAAACTAGCGATATTTTCACTTGCTATAAGCTCTAAATGGTTCGACTGCCTCTCTTCTTCTTTACCGATTAAACTAAATATTTCTGGATCAACTTGATTTAAACTATGGTTGTGACAATGGCTCATATCTCTATTTTTGCATAGAAATAAACATCTTATTTGAATCAAAAAAGAGCTTTTCAACGCCATACACCAGCACGATATGCCAATTCTATGAAACTCTTATTGATTTATCAAAAAAACACATTTCATAAACATGTTTTCCTGTTATCCACATAAACCTCCTGATATTACTGGTGTAAAACCAAGATTATTTTCCAAAGATTAAATCAAATATTAAAGATTTATTAAAGATTTCAATCAAAATTCATATCTCTTTAACAAGTGATGCTCATGATTTATCATAAGGTGAAAACAGATATGTAATAAACAGACAAACTTTCTAGCAATTATTGGCAAACAAAGATTAAAATCAAATTACTAGTAAAGATATAAATTATAATAATGTTATTATTTTAATCACCATGGATCTCGACAACACTCAACATCAAATAAACTACCAGCTCCCAAATGACTGGCAAGATCCAGATGGACTACAAGATTTAATCGATATTGTAAAATCATACGACCCTAAAATCAATCTACAAAAACTAAGATATGCATACTATTTTGCAGAAAAAGCTCACTCTGGTCAGTTTAGATATTCCGGAGAACCTTTTATTCATCATCCTCTTGAAGTGACTCTCATTTTAGCTAGGCTCAGAATGGATGAAACCACTATTGTTGCAGGTTTACTCCACGATGTTATTGAAGATACTCACGTTACTACAGAGGAAATAGAAAAAACATTTGGACAGACTGTTTCGCAAATGGTCGACGGTCTTACAAAATTAAAATTTAAATCTTCTGAAAAAATCAAAGAAGAAATTAGAATACGCATAGAAAATGATAGATCAGCAGAAAGTTTACGAAAAATGCTGCTCGCTATGGCTAAGGATATCCGGGTAATGATTATCAAACTCGCTGATAGACTCCATAATATGAGAACGCTTGATAGCTTATCTCCTAGAAAACAGACAAAGATCGCTACAGAAACCTTAAATATATATGCTCCTTTAGCAGGTCGATTGGGAATATGGCAAATCAAATGGGAACTCGAAGATCTCTCATTCAAATATCTTCACCCAAGTGAATTTAAGGATATATCTGAAAAAGTCTCTAAAACACGCCTTCAAAGAGAAAAAGAAATGTCTCAAATTATTACAATGGTAAAAGAGCGCTTAGAGACAAGAAATATTATTGATGCAAATATTCAAGGTAGACCTAAACACTTGTACAGTATTTTCAATAAAATTGTACATGGTGGCTTTAAGTTCGAAGAAATCATGGATCTTATAGCAATTCGAATCATTGTATCTGATACCCCAACCTGCTATTTAGTTTTAGGACTCATCCATGAAATATGGCAACCCATATCAGGTCTTTTCTATGATTACATCGCTAAACCCAAACCGAACGGATATCAATCTTTGCATACAAAAGTCATGGGCCCACATGGTGAACCCTTAGAAATACAGATCCGATCTAAAAAAATGCATGAAGTGGCTGAACTTGGAGTTGCTGCTCACTGGACATATAAAGAAAATGTATCTTCTAAAAACGAAGACATTGCCAAATTAGCACAGTTAAGACAACATCTCCTTGAATGGTCAGGCGATAATAGAAACTCTTCTGATTTTTTGAGAACGATTACCACAGACTTATTCTCAGAACAAATCTATGTATTCACTCCCAAGGGAGATGTTCTCGCACTACCCGAAGGTTCCACACCTATTGATTTTGCTTTTCGAGTTCATACTGATATAGGATTAAAAAGCATAGGCGCCAAAATCAACGGAATGATGAAGCCCTTAAGTTATCAGTTATCTACTGGAGATGTTGTAGAAATGATTGTCCGATCAAATTCAACTCCCAGTCTCAACTGGCTAGAATTTGCTCGAACATCAAATGCGAAAGGAAGAATTAGGAATTTCTTTAGAAGGCAAAACAAACAAGCATCTTACAGCCTTGGAAAAGAATCTCTTGAAAAAGAACTTCAAGCTCATCATTTAAATCCAAGCATTTATAATAAATCCGAATATTTAGATAAAATAGCTAAAGAATTACGACAAGGTGAAAATGCACAAGATCTACTTGAATTAATTGGAGAAGGAGTCGTTAGTGTTCAAAAAGTCATAACAAAACTGAGAGGATTAGAACAAGAAAAAACACCTGAAGATCAAATTGTTAAATCAAGAAAATCTAAAGAAGGTAAATCAAAACTGATTACGTCTGGACTTACTCAGATTCTACTTAAAAGATCTAAATGTTGTGATCCCATTCCTGGAGAAGATGTTGCTGGTTACACTACAAGAGGAAGAGGCATCATGATTCATAGAAAATCATGCCAGAATATGCTTTATTATCTTGAACATGAACCCGAACGCATTTTAGATTTACAGTGGCCCGAAGAGAGTGAATATTTCAATATTACGCTGAAAATCATTACTTATAATCGACAAGGTTTATTAGTTGAAATCAGTTCAATTTTTTGTGAAACACTTAGCAATGTTTCTAAAGCCAAAATTCGTACACTCCCAAATCTAACAGGTGAAATTATCATTAGCATTGATGTTCGAGGAATGAGCCACCTTAAAGAGATCTTAACAAAGATCCATAATCTTGCCGATGTTATAGAAGTATCTAGATTTACTCCCACTAAACTCAAGCAGTCAATAAACAAAAAGATTTAAAAAAAACGGCCTCAATGCCAATATTCCAAAACAGATATAAAATTCTATGGTATATTTATATATAGTTGATGAATCGGTAGCTCAGCCGGTAGAGCAACGCCCTTTTAAGGCGTGGGTCGTGGGTTCGAATCCCACCCGGTTCACCACTTTAAAATTTTCTTATTTTTCCAAAAACCATGTGGTTTTATAACCCGATTATGTTCCCAATTAGACTTACCCTTCAAGTAAACTATAATATATAAAATATTTCTCTGGAATTGATTATGGAAAAAAACACTAAAAATCAAGAATCTATCGATTTAGAAAAAAACACTCAAAATAACGATCAGCATCTATCTGATCATGAGAATCAAAAGGAACCCGAGCACATACTAAAAGATAACGATTCCCATACAGAGCAAATCAAAAAGCTAGAAACAGAAAAAGAAGAGTTGAACAATCAACTTCTTAGAACAATTGCTGAGTTCCAAAATTTCAGGAAAAGATCCATCGCTGAGCGTGAAAACATTAGGAAACTTGCTACAGAAAACCTTGTCATAGAGATACTCCCTGTACTTGATAATTTTGAGAGAACCCTGACGGCTATCGAATCTGGAGCAGATATGGAATCACTAAAATCAGGAGTTGAAATGGTATATAAGCAGTTGCACTCTGCTCTTAAATCAACACAACTGATAAAAATCGAATCTAGCAACTCTAAATTTGAACCAGAATTACATGAAGCAATATCGATTGTCGAACAAGAAGGTTTTGAAAAAGACCAAATTATCGAAGTCATCCAAGAAGGATACAAATTAGGAGATAAAATCATTAGGCCCGCTAGAGTTAAAGTTGCAAAATAATTATTTTCAGCCTTTTCCATTAAGCCTTGACTCAAAAACACATTAAATAGAACAAGGCTTTCAGGGTTTATTTTCTGTTTTCAATCCGTACAGCTCTCTAGTCCTTAAAGAGAATACAATATTTGTGCCTATAATTCTTCCTCGTAAGCATGCCAGAATTATAGTATTACACTTGTTATCATGGAGCATAGAATGTCATTAATCGAAAAGAAGGAGCAAGCGTTTCAATCCGTTGTTTTTAAATTAGGCAACGATTTATATTGCATGGATATCTTTAGAGTAAATGAAATTATTCGCCTTAGAGAAATAACCCCCATTCCTCGATCATCAGCTCATGTAAAAGGACTTATAAATTTAAGAGGAAAAACCATTCCAGTGGTAGATCTTAAAGTACGAATGAATCTTGATCCATCATGCGAACTAGACGATAATTCGAGAATTATCGTTGTTGACACCCCTCATGGAAGTGTTGGCATTATCGTCGATGCTGTTAAAGAGGTTGCTACCATTTATCCAGAAAATATAGATACATCTTCTCTTCTATTATCCGATGATTCCAGTCAACACCTATTGGGCGTTACTAGGAAAAATGAAAATGTTATCTCCATACTCAACCTAGATAAAGCATTATCTGCAGTCTAATCAATACATTAAAAAACATAGATCTCAAGAAGGAATGACATGACGAATTCAGATTTTGATATGACCCAATATCTCGATCTATTTATGCAAGAATCCCGGGAGCAATTGGAAACTCTTGAGACAGAGATCCTGAATCTTGAAAAAAAAACCTCACAAGATCATCTACAACTTATCTTCAGAGCTGCACATAATCTTAAAGGGAGTAGTCGAGCTATGGGATTCACTCACTTTTCCTCTATCACTCATGAAATTGAAAATCTTCTAGATAAGCTTAGATGTAAAGAGTTGGTAGTAACCACAGAAATAACAGATACATTACTGAGCAGTGTTGATTCTTTGAATCAATTACTAAAAATTATCGCCAAAACAGGTAACGATGATTTTGACTCCAACGAAATTGTAAAAAAACTTCAATCTTTTTCCTCTCATCGAATAGACGAAAAACAAACAGATCTTCCTCTCAAACCAAACCATACAGAAAAAATACTCGAAGGCACTCAGACGCTTCGCGTTGATATCTCAAGACTAGATCATATCATGAATCTTGTTGAAGAACTTGTGATTGATCGCACAAAGATTTCACAAATTAAACAGAATCTCTCTCAAGCATTTTCTGGCAGCGATATAAATAACTTATCTAAAACGATTGATCATCTTGCTATTATTACGGGCGATTTACAGGATCAAATCATGAGAGCAAGAATGATGCCAATAGACACGATTTTCAATCGATTCCCAAGAGTTGTCCGAGACCTAGCAAATAAGCTTGGAAAGGAGGTCAAACTAGAAGTCTCAGGTGGCGATACAGAACTCGATCGAAGTGTTCTAGAAGTCATTGGAGATCCTTTATTACATATCCTTAGAAATAGTATTGACCACGGCATTGAAACTCCGGATGAAAGAGAAAAAAAAGGCAAATCTCGAGAAGGAACCATACAGATCCATGCTAAACATCAAGAAAAATCTATCATAATTGATATCATAGATAATGGTAAAGGCATTGATATCAAGAAAATTAAATCAAAAGCCATTACAAAAAATTTAATCAGTCAAGAAAGCGCGGAAAAAATGTCCGACAATGAAGCATTGCACCTCCTTTTCACAAGCGGTTTCAGCACAGCTACAGAGGTTAGTGAAGTATCTGGACGAGGGGTTGGAATGGATATCGTTAGATCCAATATACAAAAACTTGGAGGAGTGATTGATTTAAATACAGAGCTTGATATAGGAACAACTTTTACCCTAAAAATCCCGCTTACACTAGCTATTATCAGAGGTTTACTTGTCACGGTATCTCAAACCACATATGTTCTACCCTTCGAGTATATTATAGAAATCATCGTTATTAAAAAAAATCAGATTCAAAACATCTGCGGCAAAGATATATACGTATTCAGAGAAAAACCAATATCTCTTATCTGGTTGAACAAGGTTCTGTATGATAACGATAAAGAACACTCTTTTGATAAGCATGATCAATGCTCTGTGGTTATAGTAAATTATCTAGGCAACCCTATAGGTCTTATTACTGAAGGGATTGCAGGAGAACAGGAGGTTGTCATTAAGCCTCTCGGATATTTTTGTGGTGAAGTTCCTGGTATAAGTGGATCAACGATACTAGGGAGCGGAAATATAGCTCTCATTATAGATATCAATCATCTTGTAAGAGATCAAAAGACTTCTATCGATTTAAAAGAATAAATATTTTTGAATATAACTCGATTCTACTATATCAATAAATGGATTATGAAGTTCTATTCATGGTTGTATTGCTAAATCGATCTTAAGTTATTTAAAGCAAATATTTGCTTTAAATAACAACGATTCTACGACTTCTTTTTTGCTTTTTTCTTTTTGGAAGCAGCTCCATGCTCTACAGCAACAGAATTCCCAGAAAAATCAACATGAAATTTTACGCGCTTAGATGTTTCCCCATTACTCACGGTGGTCCAATTTATTTTTTCTAAAGACCACTGCCATCCAACGTCGTTAGGTGCATAGCTATACTCAACACCATCTTCTAGTAAATCACTCACTAATTTTAAAAGCTCATCTCTATCTTTTAAAATTTCCTCGACCTTGTTATAATTAGGCACAAGGTTAAGTTTAAATTCAGGAGTATCAGGTTCCAATCCAGATTTTGAATTCTGTTTATTTACCTCATTAACATCTTTATCTAGCAACTGAATCTCAGGTAGCATCTTTTTAGGAAGATTGTCGATATCTTCTGGCCAAGTGAAAATTTCACCTTGGTAATTCAAAAAAGCATATCTTCCACTCAATACTAAAGCTGTAGCTACCATGGAAGCATCTGTAGCTTGTAATTTTGGATACATTTTTCTAACCTGATCTAATGTTGCTTCAGGTTTTGCAAGTGAACAAGTAATCATAACTATCTGCCTATATTGAAAAGGCCCAACAAATATATAGTACCGCATTTATGGAAAATTTTATAGATTATATTCCAATACCATAAACACCCACTACTATTAAGTAAAATTACCTGTTTTATAGATTTATAGAAATGAGCATAACTCATTACCATATAGGTTTTTTGAAATATTCCAAAAAATAGTAATTAACAGCATTGTCAGGAAAACACCATGATAAATCACTTGAAATTATTGTTTTTATATATACTCTTTTCAACAAATCTTTTGTACCCAGGTGATTTTTTGGTATATGCAACCACAAATCATCCTCAAAAAAAAACAAGATCTGAAATTATTAATAGAATTATTCAAGTACGAAATTCCAATGATCATAAGACAGAAGATGTGAAAAATTCAAAAGAAGATATAGAAAATTCAGAAACTGAATCTAAATCATCTGATAATTTCAAAGATAAACCAGAAAATCCTTCAACACAACCAACTGAAAAAAAACCCCCTGTTCCGCCGGAAAAGAACAAAATGGGCAAGAAATCATCTCCAGAAACTGAAAAAGAAAAAAGCAGTTCAGATACTGATGCTGAAAACACCAAAAAAATTCAAGGAAGTGTTTTAGATAAGGTGAGACAAATTCATATGCTTTCTAAGCATTTACAGCTTAAAGCAAAGATAGAAAAAGCTGATATTCCTCCTCATGTTCGACAAATAGCTCTTGATGAATACGAAAAAATGGAGGGCCTTCAATCTAATCCAAGCTATCATTATTCTCGTACATATATTGAAGAATGGCTTCTAAAATTACCTTGGAACAGTTCATCCACAGAGTGTGAAAATATCAATAAAATAGTAAATTCCATCAATGAATCACACATTGGACAACCAGATTTAAAAGAAAGACTCAGATCCTACTTTGCTTCTCGAATTTTCAGAAACGTACGATATAAAAATCTATCAAAGGATACCATGGCTGGATCAAAGAGTATTGAACATAAAAATACACGAGGAACTATACTATGCCTAGTAGGTGCACCTGGTACCGGTAAAACAAGTATCGCTAGAAAAATAGCTCAAGCGATTAATCGAGAGTATATCAAAATATCCTTTGGATCTATTAGAAAAGCAAATCACCTGGTAGGATTTTTAAAGAGCTACTCTGGCGCAGAACCTGGAATTATTATCAAAAGATTGAGATCATGCAAAAAAAATAATCCTGTTATTCTTATTGATGAGGTAGATAAAACCAAAGGTGATGATAACGATTCTGAATCCACTCAAATCCTAGACACCCTCCTAGAAATTTTAGATCCTAATGAAAACTCTCACTTTACGGATCACTATATTGATATTCCTTTTGACTTAAGCAATACCTTATTTATCTGCACAGCAAATCATGTATCTGGTATTCCAGCACCACTCTTAGACAGAATGGAAATCATTGAAATACCCAGTTACACCACAGAAGAAAAAATAGAAATTGCTAAAGAGTGTATGATTCCAAGAATTATTGAGTCGTACTATTTAAAACAAGATGAAATCTTAATTTCAGATGAAATCATTCAATTGATTATCGAAGAATATACAACAGAAAAAGGAGTCAGAGGACTAGAAAAAAAACTCATCTTTCTCATAGAAAAAATTCTTAGCGATTACTTTTTTGATAAAGATGGAAATGTTTCATCCAGCTCATCAGTGTTAGTTACGGAAGAACTCATTCACGATACATTTAACTCAACTCAAGACATAGACAAAGAAGATCATTGGAGACATCTCTATACGTAAGTTATATACCTCTAAAAGAATATTACAGCATCAAAACAAAGTTTCGTTTTATCAAAAAAACATAAAATGTGTAGCATTTTAAATTCAACACATTTTGAAGAAAACAGAATATTTCTTCAAAAAATCTATAGGTATATAAATTATCTACCGACAGAGAACTAATAAAGTTTTGGGGACAAGGTTATGAAAAAATTCAGTTATATATACACTATTTCTACCAGATATGTCATTTCATTCTTATTTGTGATATTCGCAAAAACAACTCTTTTTTCAAGCAGTGAAAAAAGCAATGATCATAACAAACTTGAAAACATGCTTGAAAATTCTATACTAAAATGTAAAATCGATTTAAGACCAGTTCAAGGCCATGTTCCTTTTTTCTCTCAATCTAATGGACTAAACTCAGACCACTATCCCTTAGACATTTTTCTTTCTAAAAATATCATTCCTGATACTCCCCTACCAACTCCATTAGATTTCAAAACACATTCGCACTGGCATCTCAACTGCGACGAAAATGGTAAGCCAGAAGAGAATCCTTTCAATATGCGAACGGCATTCCTCTGCTCTATTGGAAGTGGATCGAGATCGGATTCTATACTAAGCAAAAGTTCTGGGCCTGTTACATGGTCATTAGAAGAAAACATTCTCCATATCCGTTTAATGTCTCATGATTTAAAACCAATGAATCATCATTCTCCAGAAAATAATTCATTTCACCTTCTGAATCACTCTTCTAAAGAAAGTTCTGTTGAAATAAGTATTCCCGCGACGTTAATATACCAAGTATTTGCTGATTCTAGTCAGAATGAGAGTTTTATTGAAGATTGCAATACACAAAAAACATTAAAAACAAAACGAGGAAGACCAATTAGAATTTCAAACTCTATCCTCATAACTTCACAAGAAGTTCATGATTCACAATTTGCACTTCAACTTGCCGGCGAAGTTAAACTAGAATCGATAGATACCCCTCCTTCCCCTATGATTTGTAATAAAGAACACGATTTTACTGAAAAAGAATTTGTCTATATTTCGAATGCTTATAAAAGACATTGCATCCAAGTACATGATAATATGAACCAATTTTATACATCCTTACTTCCGAGAATTTCTCCACACTATGAAAAAAAGCCTCAGGTAGATGAGCAAGAAATCGATAACACGGATGAAAAAGACAAGAATCCTGCCAAGTCAGAATCAACTGGAGATGAGGGGGAAAATACCCAAAAAGAACATACTCCAAAAGCAGGCATTATATCGATGTATATTCCTGCCGATAACAATCTAGAAGATAAAATTATTCGTTCAGATCTTCCTGAATATGTTAAATCCGCTGCTTTAAATGAATATCAACATATTGCTGATGGAAATAAATCTGGGCAGGATTATCATAAATCTAGAATTTATATCGATGAATGGTTACTCAAACTTCCCTGGAATAAACTCTCTATTGAAACATTAAACATGAAAAAAATGTCTGAATGTTTAGAAGAGTCCCATTATGGACAAACAGATATTAAAGCACGAATTAGAGAATACTTAGCAGGTATGATTCTTAAGAAAAAAAGAACCGAAAAATTGATAAAAACAGAGTGTAAAAAAATTAAAACACTAAACTCATCCAGTGACATACATCTCGAATCAAACGATCAACCAAACATCGATGACGAGTCTGCAGGAGATGACACTCCATTCTCGACAAATAATATTGAAAATAATGAAAATTTGATAAACAAACACCACCACAGAGCAACTATTTTATGTTTATCTGGTCCTCCTGGAACTGGTAAAACCAGTATCGCCTCAAGTATCGCTAAAGCATTAAACCGAGAATGCATTAAAATATCCTTAGGATATCTAAATAAATCCTATGATCTTGTAGGGTTTAATAAAACCATTGCAGGCTCTCAACCGGGAAGTATCATTAAAAGAATTCGGGACTGTGGCACTAGGAATCCAGTAGTGATTTTAGATGAACTTGACAAAATTAAAAAAGGAGGATTCCATACTGATGGAGCTGGTATCCTTGCAACATTACTAGAGATTCTAGATCCCAGAGAGAACTGCCACTATACCGATAGATATATCGATCTTCCTTTCGATTTAAGTGATTGCATTTTTATAGGTACTGCAAACTCTATCGATGCTATTCCTGAACCCGTTAAAGATAGAATGGAAATCATTGAAATCCCTGGATATACTCAAGAAGAAAAAGCTGAAATTTTACAGCATTATATTATTCCTAGAGCTATAGCATCCTTTCATATCAAACCTGATGAACTCTTTTTCAATAATGAATCCATTCAGTTTTTAATCGAACATTACTCTCATGAAGAAGGTGTACGTGAACTAGAAAAAATCATTCACAGACTGGCAGAAAAAATCATTCTAAAATTCTTTTTTGATGAAAATGGAGATATCATGGAACACATTTCTATAGAAATCACTCCCGAACTTATTCAAGAACTCATTAAACCAAAAGAAAAGGATTGTTTTTGCTGGAAACATATGTATAACTAGGGATGGAATAAAATAGTTTTATTTCTAAAAAAAACCATTTAGAAAGTCCATCCTAAAAGATGGACTTTCTAAAATTCATATCCCTAAAAAAAACTCAACCTAAAAAATATATTTATAGGCTGATATGAAAAGCTTTTGACCCAGCATAACATTCTTCTTCATCGAGCTCTTCAGCAATCCTTATTAATTCATTATATTTTGCAACACGATCTGTTCTATTTGGAGCCCCTGTCTTAATTTGACCACATCCCATAGCTACCGCTAAATGGGAAATGGTTGTATCCTCTGTCTCGCCAGAACGGTGGCTCATAACACTTGAATAACCATTTCGATGAGCAAGCTGAACTGCTTCCAATGTCTCAGTTAACGTGCCAATCTGATTTACCTTAACTAAAATAGAATTGGCAGCTCCATCCTTAATACCTCTTGCTAACCTGGAAGTATTCGTTACAAACAAATCATCTCCCACAAGTTGAACACGATTTCCAATTTTTTCTGTGAGTAATTGCCAGCCTCGCCAGTCTTCCTCATCTAAACCATCCTCAACAGATATAATAGGATACTTCAGACATAAATCGGCAAGATACTCCACCTGTTCTTCTGACGATTTTTTACCTAATTCAGAATTTTTATAAGTATAAAAACCATCTTTGTAAAACTCCGTGGCAGCGCAATCTATCCCTAAATAAACATCTTTCCCAGGCTCATATCCTGCATTTTTGATAGCCTCAAGTATTAAATCAAAAGCCATTTCTTGAGATTCTAGTTGTGGAGCAAAACCACCTTCATCACCAACACCCGTACTTAAATTTTTCGAAAGAAGAACTTTTTTAAGATGATAAAAGATTTCACAGCCCCAACGTATTGATTCACTCATACAGTCCGCATGGACCGGAAGCACCATAAATTCTTGAAAATCTACATTTGTATCTGCATGCTTGCCACCATTCAAAATATTCATCATAGGAACAGGCAATAAATTAGCCATAGCTCCCCCCAGATATTTATACAATGGTAAGTCTAAAGAAGCAGAAGCAGCTTTTGCTACTGCTAATGACACGGCTAATATACTATTTGCTCCTAAATTTGCCTTATTTGGAGTACCGTCCATCTCTATTAAAAGCCGATCTATAAATCTCTGATCAAAAGCATCTAAACCTATCACTTCTTTAGAAATAATATTATTCACATTATCAACAGCATTCGACACTCCTTTTCCTGAATAATATAAAGGATCATTATCTCTTAGCTCAACTGCTTCAAACTGCCCTGTACTTGCTCCACTGGGAACAGCTGCCCTACCTAATGTTTGATCTGTTAATAATACATCCACCTCAATGGTTGGAAACCCTCGACTATCTATAATTTGTCTAGCAAAAATCTCTTCTATATAGCTCATAACACTCCATACCTACAAGTTCCTTAAGCAATATTTTACTTTTTATTAAAGTAATATTCCCTTTTTTATCGTAAATTGTATTTATCTAAAAAATATTTTCAAGAAAATTATGTAAAAAACATCCTTTCATTCGTTTTAATCCATGAACATTAGGTAATATATACATATAAATGAGCGGGAGTAGCTCAGTGGTAGAGCATCTCGTTGCCAACGAGAGGGTCGAGAGTTCGAATCTCTTCTCCCGCTCCATTTAGTTTCTATTTTTTCTTACCTAATATTTTGTATACATAGGCTAAGACTTCAGCAACGGCCTGGAATAAATTTCTAGGCACCATATCCCCAACATCACATGATGCATAAAGTTCTCTAGCTAATGGAGGACTTGGAACTATTGGAACATCATGCTTTCTTGCAATCTCCCTAATTTTCAGAGCTAAATAATCCTGCCCTTTCGCAACTACCATGGGAGCAATCATTTCACTAGAATCATATTTTAAAGCTACAGAATAGTGTTCTGGATTCGTAACGACAACATCCGCATCCTGCACAAGGTTCTGCATTCTTCCTTTTAATAAAGCTGCACGCTTTTTAGATAACGCTTGCTTAAGCTCAGGCGCGGTATCCATTTCACGAAACTCTCGTTTAACTTCATCTTTTGTCATCTTAAGAGATTTTTCAGTCTGATATTTCTGATACGCATAGTCGAATATTGCAATTATAAGCCACACAAGAGCAACTCGTATTGCAATAATTCTAATGATATTTCCAACTTCTGATGCTACAGCTAAAGGTATAAGCTCTGAGAAGCCAATAAACTCTTCCCATCTATCACTAATAACACACCATGCTACATAACCAAAAAGCGTTGATTTCAGTATTAACTTTAGAGCTTCTACAATAGATCTGGAAGAAAACAATCTTTTGAATCCATTCATTGGATTTAATTTATTCAAATTAGGTTTCAAAGTCTCTCCACTAAAGACAAATCCTACTTGAGAAAAATTAATCGTTAAACCAGCAATAACACTGACAACCATAATAGGAACAACAATTTTAGACGCTGGTACTAAAAGGTTTAACAAGTACCCAGACATATGGTATGAAGTAATATCTGATGGCAAGTGAAAAAGTGCACGTTTAAAAGCAAATAGAAAATCCATTCCTGATGTTCGGAAAACAAACGGGAGGACTATTGTAAAAGCTAACATGACCAAGGAACCTGTAAGATCCTGTGATTTAGCTACCGTCCCTTTCCTTCTAGCGTCTGCCCTTCTTTTCGCTGTAGGTGCTTCTGTTTTATCTCCTTGATCTCCTTGTGACATTTCTTACTCCTCCTATAAAATTATTTCCAGACCCTGAATATTTGATAAACAAAAGCGATAATATGTTCAAAACCAGCCTGAATAAGAATCATGAGGACAGGAAAACCAAAAGATAAAATAATAATACCCATGGCAATTTTAACTGGAAGTGAAACAAGATATATTGGCATCATAGGGACAGAACGATTAACAATCCCCGATGCTACATCAATACACGCAGTTAAAGCTAAAACGGGAGCAGCTATCTGAACAGCGCTCACAACACCCCAGCTCATGACTTGAGAGAAAACAGATACAATCCCCCCAATGCCTTCGATAGATAAAGCAAAAGGCAATTGATAACTATCAACAAAAGCTTTAAACATTAAGTGATGACCATTCATTAGCAGTATCGTTGCCATCACTAACATAGAAATAAATCTAGAAATAATGGTAGATTGATGCCCTGTCACAGGGTTCATTTGCTGAGCCATTGCAAGACCCAAGGAAATATCATAGTAGGATCCAGCCATAGATAAAATAGAAAAGAACAACTGAATACAATAACCCATCAACGCCCCCACTAAAAACTCAAACAACAGTCGTAATAAAAAAATATATAGATCAGTAGGAACATGACCAACAGTATCTTGAACAACCGTTGAAAACGAAAGGCTAAGTACTACCCCCAAAAGCACCATAACTCTCTTAGGAATATCTGCAGAGTAAAATTGTGATGTCATTAGTAATGTACTTAAACGTATAAAAACCAAGATAAATACATATAAACTTTGAATATCTAATTTCATTATCTTGCTATATGGGCTATCTGATCAAAGCAGAAATGGATCAAAGCTAGAATAGTCGTTACAATCCAGTTTCCAAAAACCATCAATGCAAATGCACAGCATAATGCTTTTGGAACAAAGGTCAATGTCATTTCTTGAACTTGCGTAACAGACTGGAACACACTCACCATAATACCCACTACAAGTGCTGTTCCTAATACAGGCGCTGAAACCATAATTCCAGTCATTAATGCTTGTCTTCCAACATCTAATATTACTGTTTGTTCCATCTCTCTCCTTTATTAAAAATATCCCGATAACAAGGACGATATCAGTACAGACCACCCATCAGCTAATGCAAAAATTAGAATTTTGACAGGTAAAGCTACAACTGTTGGCGGCATCATCATCATTCCCATACTCATCATGCTAGAGGCAACTACCAGGTCGATAATTAGTAATGGAATAAAAATATAGAATCCAATAACAAAAGCAGTTTTCAGTTCACTTAATATAAATGCTGGAATAACTGTAAATATAGATACATCTTCCCTATTTACCCTTTCCCCACCAATATTTAAGATAAGATTTAACTCCTTCTCATAGGTATTCTTTAACATAAACCTTTTTAAAGGAGCCTGTAACTCATCAAAAGCTTTGTCTATACCAATTTTTTTTTCAAAATAAGGTTTGAGAGCAACCTGATGGACTTCTGAATATGTAGGCGCCATCACGTATAAAGTAAGAATAACACTTAATCCTGTAACTACTTGTTGAGGAGGAATCCCCTGCGTACCCAGCGCTTGCCTAATAAAACTAAGAACTATGATAATTCTGGTAAAGGCAGTCGTTAAAATAATAATGGAAGGAGCTACACTAAGAATCGTTAATAAAGCTAAAAGTTGAAGGGATGATCCAACTTCTTCAGGAGTTTTAGCAGTATCAATACCTAAATTTAATTTAGGCACTGGAATACTCTGTCCATAACAAAGTAATCCAGTAAATAAAAAACAGAAAACAATGGTTAATAACCTATTTCCAAAACTAAACTTATAACCATTTATTTTCATTTACTCAATCCCTTACTGAGAACCTGTTAATTTTTTCAATCGATCTAAAACAGCTTGAATATCTTCTCTTTTTTTAGTTGGTACACTTTTATTCTCATTCATGTTATCTTCAGACACTTGTATTTCTTCTTCCTTTGTTTCCCGAGACACATGATTACTTTTCACTCGCTGCACAGGTATATCATAGCCTTTTGATTCATCTAAAACATCAAGAAAAGCTTCCTGTCCGGCTAACGGATCTTCATCAAGCTCTGTTAAACACTGAACTCCAGTTGGATTAGCAGAAAGCAAAAGAGTTTTGTTTCTAACGGAAACCACATATAACTTTCCATTAAAAAAGTTTACGGACTCTTCTATCCGAATACTACTATCCGTATTTGGTGATAAATAAGCATTAAACCTGTTTAAAAATTTTGGCAATAGAAACTTAACGCCTATAGCTGCAATTAAAACAATAAATAATACCTGCAGACTCTCCAATATAGGAATTTGAGGTCCAGTATTCGCCTTTGGGTTAGACAACACCAAATCTTTCTTGAGTAAATTTTGATCTACTTTTTCAGTATCTAACTTCATCTGAGTATTTTCTGTTTTATTTAATGTACCTGAGTCTTTCATGATTTCCCACTTAGCTTGTATAATCTCTCTTTTGGACTCAAGATTTCAGTGATTCTGACTGCAAAATTATCTTCTACAACCACCACTTCTCCTTGAGCTACCAAGCTTCCATTGACCATAACATCTACTGGTTCTCCTGCAGCTTTATCAATCTCTACAATAGAACCTACTCCTAAGTCTATCACATCTCGAACGGGTAATTTTATGCGTCCTAACTCTACACTAAAATCCAATGAAACGTCCATCAAAACATCTAAACTTGATGTCTTTGGTGAACTACTGAAAGTATCACCTCTTGTTTCAGGAATACTTTTTGCGACCTCTTTACTCTGCGCCATAGGTGAGCTGTTATCTTCGGAAGATACGTCGTTTTTCTTTCCCATAGCCACCTTATCTCCAGTATTCGCTCCATGACTCTCTTCACCTGATAACATGGCAGATACAACTGAATCCATTAACCAATAAATCGTCCCTTCGGATGCTCCTGAAGAGTAAGAAACTTCTATTTTAACAGACTCATTTTCTGATGTGATTGTTTGCGGAAGCACAAGAGTTCCATACTCAAACTCTTTATCATGTATATGAACATCCACACCCAATGTATTAGATACGGCTGTTTCCAAACCAGAAAGAAAACTTTCCATGGCCGGCTTCATTTGAACCATATGACTTTCATCATATGCAGCAACTTCTTCGTCTGTAATTAAAGAAACTAAACTTAAAAAGACCTGCTCTGGCAACAAAATAAATGAAGTATTCCCTTTTGCCTCTGCAAAATCAAACTTCATCATAATACAAGGCTCTGATGTGAGAGGTGTAAGGGCCAATGTATCTGCGACTTCAGTGTTTTCATAATTTAAGTTAACTAAATTATCAACCGACTCACTTACCGTATTCGCTACCGAAGGCCATATCCCACCTTGTAGATCTTTTATTTTTTTCAATGTTTCATTTGTAATATTTGCCATAGCTTATATCCTATAGATGTGCCACCATCTCTTTTGTTACCTTTTGTGTAACATGAAATACTAATTTTTTACCATCCAGTGCAGGTTTTCCAATTAATTTTGGTACTTTTTCTACATAAAATGGCAAGCTTCCAGATGATTTTTTATTTAATCTGATAACATCTCCATTTTTCAAGTCTAAAAACTCACCTATTGATATTTTCCTTTTACCTAGAGCTATACTGCAATCTACAATGGAATCAAGAATTTGATCTTTTAATATTTCCTGGGTATCCGGATTCACACGTTTATCAACATTTGTAAACCATTTCTGAGCCGATAATTTTTGTGCTATTGGCTTTAAAACTTGGTAAGGTATACATATACTCATTGCACCACGTATATTCCCAGTTCGCACCTCGAACAACATACTTACAACCATATCGCCTGGAGGAGCTATTTGAACAAACTGTACAGAATTTTCAATACTATCTATTTCCAAATTAAATTTCTGTATATTCTCCCAAGAAGTTTGAAAGCAATCAAAAATCTTCTGAAACATTTGCTCAACTAGCGGCTTCTCTATTTCAGTAAGAACATTCCTTTCTAAACTTCTCCCAGGGCCTCCTAATAGCTTGTCTAACATTGGAAACAATACATCTAGTTCTATTTCGAATATGCCCTGCCCTCGCAAAGGACTAGGATTCACCACAAGCATTATTGAAGAAGATATACCACGTAAATATTCATCATAAGGAATTTGCTCAACAGAAATTAACTCCACTGCCACAGATGATCTCAAATGAGCAGAAAGTGTTGTACCTGCTAATCTTGCAAAAGTCTCGTGCAAAAGATGAAGCGTCCGAATATGATCCTTTCCAAGCTTATCAGGTCTTCTAAAGTCATACAATTCAAAGTCTATATCTTCTTTTATATAAGGACTTTTAAAAGATTTATTCTCACTTGGCAATGCGGAAGCTTTTTTAGATGATGACGTTATCTTTATATCATCCTCATCTCCATCCATTGCTGTTAATAGAGCTTCTATTTCATCTTGACTTAGAACATCTGACATGTTTTCCTCTAGGTATCATAAATTTCCCACAACTAATTTATAGTCCTGGTATTATTACTATTAGGTTATTTTACTAGGAACAATGACGAATTTAAATGATTTATACATATTTTTTTAAATAAATAGTACTTTTTACATTGTTATCGCTTAATGAACTGGCCAATATTAATTTTATGGCATATGCAGAAAAATCTAATCTATCAACAATTTGCGTGCTAACACAGCAGCAATGTTTTCATAATTTATCAGCATCTGAACTTATTGAACACGCAATTCAAAATAATGAAGTTACTCTTACAAGTACGGGTGCCATCTGCTCTACAACAGGTAAGTATACAGGAAGAACTCCTAAAGATAAATTTGTCGTCGAGGGTTCAAATATTGAAAACCATCTATGGAGAGAAAATAATCAGAAAATATCTCAAGAACATTTTCAAAAAATTAAAGATAAAGCCGAAAAAGCCATGCACCAGAAGAAACTTTATATTACGGACTCTTTTGCAGGTGCAGATCCCAAATATCAAATTCAAGTAAGATTTATTGGTGAAAAAGCATGGCACGCCCTCTTTTTTAAACAACTCCTTATACGCCCAAAATCCCATGAACTAGAAACTTTCAATCCCGATTGGACTATCATCGATCTATGTGAAGAGAAATGTAATCCAAAAGAAGATGGTACAAATGGAGAAGCTGTTATTGCCTTGAGTTTCGAAGAAAAACTTGTTATTATTATGGGTACGAAATATGCTGGAGAAACAAAAAAAAGTGTTTTCACCATTTTAAATGCCATCTTACCTCTTCAGAATGTATTATCTATGCACTGCTCAGCTAACCAAGGAAAAAATGGAGATGTAGCATTATTCTTTGGCTTATCTGGTACAGGAAAAACAACTCTTTCAGCCGATCCTCATAGAAATCTTATTGGTGATGATGAACACGGTTGGTCAGAATCTGGCGTATTCAATATCGAAGGCGGATGTTATGCCAAGTGTATCAACCTTTCTTGTGAAAACGAACCAGAAATCTGGAATGCAATTAAATATGGCTCTGTTTTAGAAAATGTAGTGCTAGATAATGAAAGAAGACCGGATTTTAAAGATAACTCACTAACGGAAAATACTCGTGTTGCATATCCATTAGAACATATTGAAAACGCTTTACACCCAAGTATAGGAAGCCATCCTAAGAATATTATCTTTCTCACATGTGATGCCTTTGGAGTTCTACCACCTGTTTCCAAATTAAATTCTAAACAAGCCATGGAGCAATTTTTAATGGGCTACACTGCAAAAGTAGCTGGAACTGAGTCTGGAGTAACAAAACCCGAAGCAACCTTTTCTACATGTTTTGGAGCACCCTTTTTACCACTAAGGCCAACAGTCTATGCAGAACTTTTAAAAGAGAAAATTGAAAAACACCAATGTGCCGTCTGGCTTGTAAATACTGGATGGACCGGTGGATCACATGGAGTAGGTAGCAGAATAGATTTGAAAGAAACCAGAGGAATTATTACCGCTATCCTCAATGGAACATTAAAAGAATCAAATTTTGAAACAGATTCCGTATTTGGCCTAGAAATTCCTATAAGTTGCCAAGGAGTCTCTGATCACATACTCAATCCTAGGTCAACTTGGAAAGATAAGTCTGAATATGATATAAAGGCTAATGATCTTAAAAATATGTTTATCAAGGAAGTTCAGAAATTTTAAGTTCTTTATCAATATTTCTATTCGTTATAAATTAACTTGCAAAAAAATATTTACTCAGATAGGAATATTGATAAATTTAATATATACCAGCAAAGTTATTTTTTAGTTCTTCGAAAAGGGCGATAATAAATAGAACTGTTTCAAGGACATATACTGAGCCTGAACCTGTCTTGTTATATCTTCAATCTTCTCATCAAACTGATACAATAAAACTGTATGAGAGCAGTATACATCAACATCTTTTTTTAGTTGATTAAGATATCTGAACTTATCATTGTACTCTTTGAACAGACTAGATATTTCTTGATTAATCTCTTCTGAAACAGAAGAAAATTCGGCATGATCGATATTTCCAGTTCGATAGTCTACGACGATTTGATTCCAGTCATGAATATTTTCCAATAATTCCTTAAACCTAGTAGATTCACATCGCAACTCCTCGCATAAATCATAGTGAAACTTCATTCCATCAAAATTATTAGAATGAGAAGGAACTACATAGCCAAGATAATTTTTCATTAAATTTCTTACAAGTCTATTGGATGGAGATTCTTGATCAATACAACTTGTATGATTATCCCCAGCATAATCTTTAAAACCAGCAAATTGCAAACGTACATATTTAGGTAATTTTAAAAGAGAACCAGCCCGCTGCATACATCTTGTCGAAGCTATCATTCCATAAACATTTTCGGGTAGTAAAACACCAAACCATAAAAACAAAAAAATAAAATTATTTTTCATATTCTTCATACAAAACATTATCTTTCACTTACAATCCTTTCTCTACAATAGATACAGAAACATTATTAATTTTAAGATCATTCGGAATACTTTTTATTTCATGAATAAAACCATTATGAACAGATAATCTATCATTTTCGTACTCTAAATCTAGATCTATATATTTATCTAAGGCATCAAAAACATAGGCGGTATTTTGAGCGTATTTTGTTTTAGTAGCTACAAAATTCACAAGCAATTTTTCTGGTAAAAGTTTATCTAAATTTATAAACTTATCCATATGAATCGTTCCATGAAAACCTTTAGTCAATGGTGTAAAAGCTTTGATCTTCTGCTCTTCATTTCTATTTGCTAACATGTAACTCACTAATGACTCATTAACAGCTGGTTGATCAATAGGTTTATATAAATGGCACTCATCATGATGTATTTCTAAAAAATGAGTTATTTTCCACTCATCATCTTCATTCATACTTGGGCCCAAGTATATATTTTCTTCAGCTTCATACACAGCTCTTATAGGTATTAAATAATAATAGTCACGATTAACATTTTCCGAAAGATAGAATTTAAAATCTAAAAACAAGGATTCAGTATTGTTTTGCTGATATCCCTCAGGGAATTTAGCGCAATGTGTTATAAAAACCAGAAAAATTAATAATATATATCTCCAGGGTTGTGAAAAACACATCAACTTCTCTCGATTCATCATATATCTAGAATACTCCAGCACTTACAATTTCACAAAGTATCCTGCTACACGATTCACACTGTACAATGTTCCCAGACCTAATGCTATCAAGAATTTTTTCAGCTACAAAATGACCACACTCATGACACGCACGATCTTTATTTATTTCAGAAATGCCTGTATCTCCATTCTTCTTCCGGATTTTTTCATAAATAATTAATACTGCAGGATTTACTTCTTTGATATAGTCAGACCTCGATTTAATGAGAATATCAAACTTCTCTTTTAATTTATTCTGTTCAATCTTTACTTCTTTTTGATGTTGATCTAATTTAATACGTAAACGATTCAACTTCTCTTTTTTAATATTTGCTTTCACACCTAAAGGAGGTTTTTCATCGAGTAAATTCAAATACTCATGTTCTAAATCTTCAACACGCTTTTCTTGCACCAATAAATCTTTTTCAAGTACCTGAGCTTCTCGAGAAGTTACATTTCCCGACTCATATAAAGTAATTTTATCTTTTTTTATTTTTTCGCTAATTTTAAAAATCTCAGATTCTAATTCATAGATTCTGGCATTTGTTTTATCTAAATTCGACTGATCAATATTCCATTCCGTTTGAGCCAATCTTATTTCTTCAACAATCTTATTCCCTGGATCTAAACTCGATGCTTTTTTACGAACACTATAGATTTCAGAATCTAATTTCCCCAACTTATATAAAGACATAATTTCTTCAGATGGCATATCATATTATAACCGTTTTTAAATATATTAAGATAAAAAATCATGATGAATTATAAACGTAAAAATCAGAATAAAAAAGTTTGGATATCCAAAACACTGATCTTATAGCCATTATAAATAACAGGTATTAAAATTCATCATGAAAGTATTACTCGTTTCACCAGGATATGATAAGCAAGAAGGTTTAGGAGCTTGGGGATATCGAAATTTTAGATATCCTCTTATACAGCATGTTTCAGAAGTCATAGATTTTGACAGCATGGAACAGAGCAACAAGTATGGCAGATCTGGGATGGAAGCAAATTTATTTCACACGATAGCTAATACTAACCCCGATATTCTTATTCATGCTAGAATGGATAACGAACTTCAACCTAGGCTATTAGCTGACCTTAGAGATGATTTCCCTATAACCACAATAGGATACTTATCGGATCCTCTCAAGGCAACTTGTTTTGAATATGGAACGATTGGACTTTATGATATCTGTATTAATAGTAGTTTTACGATGTGTGACAATGCACAAAAAGTTGGATTCACAAATACTTTCTATTTACCCCATCTCCCTGCACAATCATTTATCCATCAAACAAACGATACCCAAAAAGATTATGATGTAGTTTTCATTGGAAATCGATCTGAATATAGAGCGAAAATCCTACAAATGATGATTCAATCAGGGATCAAGTTAAACATCTTTGGCATGGGATGGCATGAAGATCTATCATTGACACCCTATATCCAAGGATATAAAATACATGAAAAACAGATGGAGATCATTGGGAAGTCAAAGATCATACTTGATTTAGCATGGGATCCAGAAGATCAGACAGAACCTGAATTTAGTGCTAGATTTATTCAAGCATGCTCTGCTAAAGCTTTCGTACTTTCACCAGAAAATGAAAAAAAGAAAGAACTCTTCGGAGAAGCATCAAACAAAATATCATACACAAACATAGAAGATCTCATCACCAAAGTTACTTTTTATTTAAATAATTCTCAGCAAAGAAATCAAACTGCAGAGTTTCTACATCAAACGATCAGGACTTCTTTCAACACAGAAGAAAGATGGTGTCAGCTTTTAAAACAAATTTCAGAAGCAATACCAGATCATAAAAAGAAAGTATCCATTCCTGAAAGAAAGAATCTCTTTACAAACACATCTCATAAAAATAAAATAACAATCATCTGTAGAGTATATAACTGCGAAAAATATATCGATGAGTGTATTCAATCTATATTAAATCAGACATTTCAAGATTTTGAATTATTTATTCTCGATGATGGATCTACGGACAATACTGCCAAAATTATTCAAAAATACCATCATGATCCAAAAGTTAGATACCACTATCAGGAGAATATCGGAGCAGACCTCAACCACTTCGATACACTCATTAAAACATCTTTAGAGCTTACAGATTCTGAATACGTTCTCTTTATCGATAGTGATGATATTATGCTTCCAGAAAAGATTGAGAAGCAAGTTCAGGTGTTCAACCATGATCCTAGTGTAGATATCTGCTTTACGGATGCGTACATGATGGAAGAAGACAATATCCAGCTCCATCAAAAAAGGTCGGATTTTTATCCTATCTCATTTAATTCTAAGAATATACTTAGAAATTTCTTTCTTGTAAACCCAATTGTATTTCCTACCGTCATGATGAAAAGGTCTTCTATTGAGAAAATGGGAGGGTTTCAGACAGGATTTGCATCAGACTATGATTTCTGGTTAAGAAGTGCAAAATTTTTAAATTACTACTATTTAGATGAACCGTTAACTGTCTATCGACAGCATGCTGAAAGTTCGTCACACAAATGCAACACTAGTTTCAAAGTTCAAGAATGTCAACAAATTAAAACAGATATTTTTCATTCCTACACTATTCTAGATTTTTACCCAGAACTCTTAGAACATGATCAAAGGAGTTCTGATGATTTAGCAAATGCGTACTTCGATTTAGGAACATCTATTCTAAAAGATCCACAAGTTAGTGAAAATTTAGTTTTTGAAATTTATAATCTATGTTTAAAACATCAACCCAACCATACACCTTGTTTAAATAATTATATTATCATGGCAGCATCTTGTAATCATGAAGCACTTTTTTCCACTATCTTAAGTACCTTTAAAAACACTCAAGCGATCTGCTCCTACCCACCATTTCAATCCATCATTGATAAAAATAAAGAAATTCTAAAAAATGTTCATACAATAAATGATTTAAATATAAAAGAATTGAAAACATGCATGGTAAACGGATCTTATGTAAACCATTTCTTAAACAAATTTGAATCTGCTTTAAGCATATAGAAATCTCTATATGCTTAAAAATATAATAAGTATCTATTCTCATCCAATTCAATTCACCATTACAGATATCAACACTCCAGCAAGATGCATCCATCATTAAAACAATAAGCCTATATTCCTATCAGTATTCTCCATCCATTTCTAAGAGGTAAAATTTATTTATTCAAGCGATATTTCTCATCTTCTAAATATTATGCTATCTAAATATACTCATATCATTCATAAACATCTTCTAATACTAAACCTTCCTTTAACTTCTATAAGAATTTTATTATCCTCAATACTATTTATTTCTACACACTCTACTTGGTCACAAATAAATGAACCTCAAATATCTGCTAAATCTGCTTGTATTATGCATGCACAGAGCGGAAAGATATTATGGCAAAGAAATCTACAGACGCAAAGATACCCTGCAAGTACGACTAAAATATTAACCGCTCTACTCCTCCTAGAACATACGCACCCAGACGAAATAATCACAGCACCCAATGACATAAACAGTGTGGGAGAATGCAGTATCTATCTTTCACCTGGAGAAAAGATCCGCTCTCATGACCTACTCAAATCCATCATGTTATCAAGTGCAAATGATGCCGCCTATGCAGCTGCAATCCATATAAGTAAATCTACAGATGCATTTTCCGCTTTAATGAATCATAAAGCAAAACAGTTCGGTTGCACAAACACCCATTTTGAAAACCCTCATGGACTTCACCACAAAAATCATTACACTACAGCCTATGATTTAGCTCTTATTGCTAAAGAGGCAATGAAAAACAATGAACTAAAAAATGTGGTCTCGTTGCAAAAAGCAAAAATCTTCAGAGAAAATCCTTTAAGCAAAACCTTTTTACGAAATAAAAACAAATGGCTTAGAAAAGATCCAACAGCAAATGGTGTTAAAACTGGCTATACACGTCAAGCCGGCAAATGTTACGTAGGAAGTGTTAACAGAAATAATGATCATATCATTACTGTCATCCTTCATAGCGAAAACTGGGTTCAAGATCATGAAAATCTTCTTGACTGGACATTTGAAAACTTTACTTTTCATCATCTGTATCCTTCTAACTCAAACATTCAATCTGTTCCTGTTGAAAATGGGAAAAAAATGGATATTCAAGTAGGTACAAAAGAATTGATATCCATACCGTGTAATAAGAATGAGAAGTTTATTTATAAAAAAAATATTATAATTCCTTCATTCTTATCAGCTCCTATATCCAAAAACTCTCAGGTCGGATTGCTAGAAATCATAGACTCTTCTGGATATACTTCAACATATCCATTAATCAGTAAAGAAACTTGTCTAAAACAAACCTCATTCCCCATTGATAAAGTCATACCCCAAATATTTCAAGGATCTCTTTTTTCTATGTTCTTTCTCATTAGTAGTGGAATTTATAACATAAGAAGAAAAAGAGTAAAAAGCGGTACAACTATAGTGTGACAGATAAAACAGAAGATTCAAATTCTATCCAAATTCCTAGAGAAAGACTGCAAAAAAGAATTGCAAAATCTGGATACTGCAGCAGAAGACACGCTGAACAGCTTATTGTAGAAGGGAGAGTTAAAGTAAATGGTTCTCTCATCACAACTTTAGGCACACAAGTATCAGAGGAAGATACTGTTTCGGTTGATGGAAAAACCATTAGCGCAGCACGAAAAGTCTATCTAGTAATGAATAAACCAAAAGGTTACATTACAACATTATCGGACCCATTTAATCGTTTAAATGTCTCTTCCTTATTACCAGATTTAGGAATGCAATTAAAACCAGTAGGTAGGCTCGATAAAGACACAGAAGGATTGATTATATTTACAAATGATGGAAACTTAATCAATAAACTTCTTCACCCAAAACATCATATTGAAAAAGAATATGTAGCTCAACTTAAAGGATGCATTCATAGCAAAGCCATAAAAAAACTAGAATCAGGCATTTTACTTGATGGTGTTAAGACTAAACCCGCTAATGTAAAAGTTATTCACGTTGATGAACAAAATGAAAAATCCACTATTCATTTAACTATTTCAGAAGGTAGAAAACATCAAGTGAAAAAAATGTGTCTTTATACTGGATTTCCAGTTAAAAAACTTAAAAGAATTAGAATGGGCCCTATCGAACTAGATAAACTAAAAGTTGGAACATGTAGAATGTTAACAAAACCTGAGTGTGATATGCTTATTCAACTACTTGAAAGGTAATAGAGGAGGGTTACATACTCCTTTATTACATGGTTAAAACGTTGTTTGATGGATCACTATCCGTATCATAATTCACAGGATGTAAAAGCTCTGCCTTTGCATATGATCTTCTTAAATCTTTCAAACAAACTCTTACTCTTTCTCCAGAATACTCATACCCTTCATTAAGTTCAATACAGTATCCGTTAGATGTCCAGCAAATTAACTTCTGTGGTGTATCTGTACCGATTTGCTTTAAATAACATTCGATAACCTGTGATCTTCTATATGGTAAATATTTCTTATCAAATTCTGAAATAAACCCAGTAACTATACGATAATCTTGAATCTGTATATCTGGATTTGCACGTAGATATATACCTCTGCTAAACTTATGTTCTAAAGATTCAACATTTTCATAATCAGAATTTATAAAGCACTCAAGCACTTCTGGATTACATTCTACATAAAAGGCATCACCTTCTTCATGAAGTAATCTATGCATATCTCTTTCAATCCATAACGCAACGGTTTCTGTGGAAGGCACTCTACCTCGTCCATTACATTTAGTACAGGTATTCATCAATATTTCAGAAATAGATTCAGATGTTCGTTTTCTTGTAATTTCTAGAAGTCCGAGTGAAGATATTTTTCCAACTCTTGTCCTGGCCTTATCTCCTGTTAACCTCGATTTAAAATATTCTAGAAGCTGCTTTCTCTCATCGGCATCATCCATATCTATAAAATCGATAACAATGATCCCACCCATATCTCTCAAGCGTAATTGCCTCGATATTTCATCTGCCGCTTCCATATTCGTTCTTAAAATCGTATCACTTAACGAAGTACTACCAATTTGTTTTCCAGTATTTACATCAATAGCAGTAAGAGCTTCCATTTCATCAATTATAAGATAAGCACCTGATTTTAACCAAATTTTATTGGACATTATGTGCTCTAAATCTTTTTCTATTTTATAATAGTCAAAAATGGGTATCTTTTTATCGTAGAGATAAATCTTATCCTTCATTCCTGGTGACAATGCATTTGCAACAAGATGAACTTTTTCATATTCATCTGGATCATCGATAATAAATTTATCAACTTCATCACTAAAAACTTCTCTAAGTGTTCGATATAAAAGTGTCTGATCTCTATATATACATGCAGGAGCTTTCTGTTTTTTAGAATCTTCAAATACTTTATTCCAAGTCGATTTTAGAAATTTCATTTCGGCTTGTAGTTTCTGTTTTGTTGCAAATTCACATTCAGCTAAAATAATAATTCCGTGACCTTCTGGTCTGATAATTTCACCGATTTTTTTGTACTTATCACGGTCTAATTTAGATTCAATATTTCTACTAACTGCTACATGATCACCATCTGGAACTAATACCACATATCTTCCAGGAATATTAACACGAGTTGTAACCCTTGCTCCTTTTGTTCCTCTTGGCCCTTTAATAACCTGCACCATGATCTCTTGACCTGGTTTCAACAAATCTTTAATATTTCTTCTTCTAAGTTCACTCCTCTTCTGGAGAGATATAGAACTACTTGCATCAGAATTTTCTTCAGGAAGAATATCTGCAACATAAAGAAAAGCATTTTTTTCTAAACCGATATCAACAAATGCAGCATCCATTCCTGGAAGTACGTTTTGAACAATCCCTTTAAAAATACTACCGACAACCCTTTCTTCCCTTTCAACTCTATATTCTACTAATCGCCCACCTTCCATGGTCGCAATACAAGTTTCCCGCTGGCAGCAATTTACAATTAATTGATGGCTAGATTCAGGCGAAGTATTCCCTGATTTTTTCTGTTTTGTTGATTCTAATGAGCTCATATTTTAAACATTAAATACATAACAACGCTGAAAATTCAGCTTATTATAAATTAAATCCTAATAAAACTAGTTTACTCTCTCTTTTCTTGAAAATACCTATTGGTCTATGATTCACAATAGTCAAATTCACTGATGATATTAAACAGAATCCTTCTTTATACTGCTCCAAGATCTTGGATAAATACCAGGAGTTTTAGAAACCTTTTCATACACAGGAAACAATCGAATAATCTCATCAAACGGCAATTTAACCTGCTCAACATTCCGTAATTCTAAACCAAGAAATCCGAAATCTATCTGTTCGATTGCTTCTTTTTCATGAATAGTTCTCAAAGGAATCCATAATCCTCCTTTCTTTAAGAAGGGAGCACTGATTTCTGCTTGTATTTTAAAAGGTGCAACAGCTCTTCCAGTAACAACATCAAATGCTCCTCTACCTTTACCACGTGTACCTTTGCCATACTCCTCAGCTCTCCCTAAATATGTTGTTAAATTATCTAACTTCTGAGTTTCTAAAAAACCTAACATTTTCTGAGAACTATCTAACCCCGTTACATGAATATCTGATCTTACATATGCTAAAGGCCATGCAGGAAAGCCTGGACCACATCCAATATCTAAAACTTTACTCTTTTCTGGTATCCATTTTTGTATCAGAATAGAATCAATAAAATGTTTAACAAAAAATTCATTTCTAGGAATCGTTGTTAAATTTTTAGTACTATTCACCTGATAAAAGTTATCGCAAAATTGCACGATCCCTTCTAACTGATTTTCGGTTAATTTAATATTTTGATTTTTTAAATACTCTACATCTTTATCAGAATAAATACACATTTTTATTTTTAAACCTCATTATTAATTTCCTCATTGGATTTGGGATTGGAGTTTCTAGTAAACGACTAAAAGGCACCCAAATAAACTCGTCTATCTTTTCATTAAAATGATAGATACAACACTCAGCTTTCACTCGATATTTCGTTACGCTATAAGAAATCTGTAAACTCTGTAATTTTGTGGCTAAATTAAAAACCTCCGGATCTGTAGGAAGCGAGTCATACAGCTGATCTTCATGGGGTAATACATAGAGCCCTTTCCACCATCGACTTTTATTATTTTTTAAGAATCCTATACTCTTCTGATAAACAGGAATATATATGATTTGTGGTAGTTCCTGATAAGTAATTTTGGGAAGATCCACTTTTGTTCTCTCAGAACAATCGATCTGAGATGCATAACAACACTTATCAAATAGTGGACAAATTTCACACTTTGGATTTTTAGAAGAACATATTAAAGCACCTAATTCCATTATTGCTTGATTCCATTCAGATGGACAATGCCCTCTCATCATCTTCTTGGATAAATCCACAATATCTTTATCGGAAAGGTTGTGTTCCTGTTGATAAAATACTCTTTGAAAAACTCTACGAATATTTGTATCTACAGCAGCTTCATACTGCTTATACGCAATGGCAGATACGGCTGCAGCTGTATAAGGTCCAATCCCTGGTAGTTTAATCCAATCACTATAACAAACAGGAATATGATTATTAGCCACTATTTTTGAAAGATGGTGTAGCATTTTAGCTCTACGGTAATACCCTAAGCCTTGCCAGTACTGAAACACTTCTTGCTCTGTAGCTTTAGAAAGAGATTCAAAATCTGGAAACCTCTGAATCCATTTTTCAAAATACGGTATCACTGTACTCACTTGAGTTTGCTGGAGCATCACCTCACTAATGAGAATTACATACGGATCTGCATAGTTTCTCCAGGGTAAATCTCTGCGATTTTTTCTGTACCAATCTAAAAGAATATTAGCAGAGAAATCTGTTTGCATAAATATTCCTATAAATACCTCATGGGATCAACAGGTTTTCCATGTACACGAATTTCAAAATGCAAATGAGGTCCTGTAGATAAACCAGTCGTTCCGACAGCAGCAATTTTCTGCCCTTGTTTTACATGCTCACCAGCAGAAACAATTAATTGAGAACAGTGTGCATAAAGAGTAGTCATTCCCTTACCGTGATCAACCAAGACTGTATTACCATAACCTCTTCTATAACTAGAACTAATAACAATACCATCTCCTGCTGCGTATATAGATGTACCATGTGGAGCAGCAATATCCTGTCCATTATGGAGCTTTCTGCGTTTCAAAATAGGATGTCTACGATATCCAAATTTACTCGAAAGTCTTCCTTTCACTGGAAGAATAAATTTACCTTCATGAACTGGATTCTCAGATTTATTATTTAAATGCTCTTTTTGAAATTCTCTAATCTGATTTGCGATACTGTTGCTCTCGGCATCTAATTCTTGATGTTTTGTTTCTAATTCATCTTTTTTTTGTAAAAGACTTTTCAGCCACGTATTTTTTTCATCACGCACCAAAACCATTCTTTCTTGTTGAGTTTTATTCTCCTCTATAAGCTGAGTTATTTGCTCAGAGAGTTCTTTCTGTTTTTTTTGACTTGCTTCTAATTCATTTTTTAGATTAGCACACTCATTAAACAACGCTCTATCTTTTGAAGCCACCCGTTCTAAAATCGCTTTTTTAGAAGCTAGCTCACCAATATTTGATGAGGTAATAAGTAATCCAAGAGCAGAGTGTCCACTCTGTTTGTAAATCTGTTTAATTCGGATACGAACCTTTTCTTGGTTTTCTTTATACTGTTTAGTAACCTCTTTCAGTTTATTTGCTATATTGATCTGCTCTTTTCTGTTCTGTTTTAATCGTTTAGTCGTCTGTCCTAGAGCCTGAGAAATTCTATTCAGCTTAGCATCTACTTGATATAAATCATTCTTTGTTTTGGTTACATCTCTTCTTGCACTTCTTAAATTCTGAGCTATTTTCTTTTTTTCAGCATCTATATCCTTCAAGTTTCCTGTTAATTTCTGATAATTAGGATCATCTACGGATAAAGCATCTAACAGTTTTTCATGCTCAGATTTTCTCGGTTGAGTAACATTCTGTTTTCTTCTAACTCTATTTTTTTTTGTTTTAGAGTGAGTCGATGATCTCTTTTTTTTATTCCTTGAATAAACTACTTTTTTGCCAGTTCCTTTTGCTTGCTTGACAGCAATAACATGATTAAAAACCCCAAATAAAACTAAAATGAAAAATAAATTTATATAATTTCGAATAAATATAAAAAAATTTAAAAAATCTTTCATTAGTTTTTACCTGTAACAGACAACCTTTTTTTCGACTCATTTACTGCTATAAAAGAACAGGTAAAACCAAATAGTCCACCCATTCCTGTAATAGATAGGCCAGCGATCATGTGCTCTGCTCGATCCATATGCCAAGAATTAAATATAGATTGAAACAATTCGATCATACTATAATAGCTAAAAAATAAGAATACGGACGCTATTATTCCACCCACAACACCCTGAAGTAAACCTTCTACTAATAATGGAATAATAATCGTTTCTCTGCTAGCACCTATTAAATGCATAATCTTAAACTCTTTTCTACGCGAAATAATCGTCATACGAATTGTATTATAAATAAGGAGACCACTACAGACGATCATTAAGCTAACCAGACCTCCAGCCAACTTATTAATCGTAGACATTGTCTGCGCAATAAACTCTTGTTCCTCTAAAAATGTTGAAACCCCATTCTTCTCTACGTATGGTAACTCTTGTATACGCTGAACGATCTGCTTAGTAGTAGAAAGATCCGATAAAGTAAGTTTTAGTGTTTCGGGCAAGGGGTTTTCTATATCTTCTGTTAATTCTGGCATCAACTGCTTCTGTCTTTCCCATACAGTATTTCTATCTAACCTCCAGACATCTGCAACTCCAGGTATATCTTTAACACTCTTAATGGTATCTTCTATCTTTGATTCCTCAAGCTTATCGCTTAAAAAGACTCTCATTTCAAATTTACTTGGAAGGGATGCAGAGTATCTCTTTAAATAATAATAAGATGTTCCCCATCCTCCTAATAAAAAGAGTGTCAACATACAAGTAACAATGGAAGATATACTCATCCATTTGTTACGAAACAGTGCCGTAAACGATTCACGCAATATAAATTCAATTCGGTCCAGAATATACATACATCTCAGGTGCTAAATAATTATTATCTAATGATGGAACATCATCTGTTACAATTTTACCTCTGGATAAATTAATAACTCTTTTCTTTAACATGGTAACTAAATGGTGTTCGTGTGTAGAAACAAGTACGGTTGTTCCTTCATCATTTAACCTCATCAATAAACTCATAATATCTAAACTACATTCAGGGTCTAGATTCGCCGTAGGCTCGTCGGCAATAAGAAGTGGTGGATTATTTACTAAAGCCCGCCCTATAGCCACTCTCTGCTTTTCTCCCCCACTCAATTCAGATGGATATGCATCCGCCCGCTGTGCAATGTTGACCTGTTCTAAGATTTCTATAACCCTTTTTCTAGCGGTTCTCCTGGGGACACCTATCGCCCTAAGAGCGTAATTGATATTTTCCCAAACTTTTTTATTGGGTAGGAGTCCACAATTCTGAGGCACTATTCCCATATTTCTTCTTAAAATCGGGATACTACTCTCTTTCCAATGATCAAGAAGTTTGCCGCTCAACCAAAGATGTCCTGAAGTATGTTCAACTTCCCTAGTCAGAAGTTTTAAAGTGGTAGATTTTCCTGATCCTGTAGGCCCAATAAAAAAAACAAATTCTCCTTGCTCGATAGATAAATTTATATTATCAATCCCCATTACATAAGGAGAATATTGTACTGACACATCTTCATATTGAATAAAACTCGTATTCACAAACAGACACCTTCCAGTATTGTAACATTAAAACCCAACTTCATGCCATTAAACTTCATTAGAATACCTATTACTTTAATTAAGGAAATCTTATACGAGATAAAAACACTCGTAATCTAAGTTTATTCTATTTGAATGTTATAATTTTAATAAGAACATAACCTTATGAGTGAAAAAATCAAAAAAACTACAGATCATGTACATGCTATCGTTGATAAAATACAAGTCAGATATGGCGAAACCGATCAAATGGGTCATGCATATTACGGTAGTTATGCTCTATGGCTCGAGCAGGCTAGAGGAACTTTATTTAGAAAACTTGGAAAAACAGTAAAAGAAATTGAACAAGAAAACATTAAATTTCCAGCTGTAGAGTTAAACATTAAGTACATTAGAGAAATCAAGTACGATGATATCATCGCTGTTAAGGTCTGGATAGAAGAAATTACAAGAGCTGCAGTACTATTTAAATATACTATTTTTAATGAAACAACTGAAGAACATAGCTGCGAAGCTTATTCATGGCACGTGGCCATGGGTAAGGAAAGAAAAGCTATCACTATTCCAGATGATTTAAGAAAAATACTACAATCCAATCCGAATAAATCATAGTATCTCTATTTATTCTCAATAGAAAAACTCCCACCTATAGATACTACTAAATAAAGTTGTTTATACTATAGTTAGTATAAACAACTTTAAAGAAACCTTTTATGCACAATAACAAAATCCTCTTCATACATATCTGCTTTACTATATACATATCGATTCATGGGTGCCACATTCCATTTTTAGGTATCGATATCAACGATCCTGAACTAACTCGACAATGGAGTAGAAAACAAAAACAGAATAATAGTGGATTAAATAATGATGAATTAAACAAACTGAATGAAGCCTTCCAACTTTTAGGAGTTACTGAAGAAACCCCTAAAAAGGATGTCGAAAACATTTACAAAATACTAGCTCGTACATGGCACCCAGACAAACAGGCCAACAAATCGGAAGAAGAAAAAAGAATATCTAAAGATAAAATGACTGAACTTAATAGTGCTTATGAACGTATTAAGCAGTATCACAAATGGTGATTTTCTTCTAAGGTTTTCTTAATCCACTCAGCTACTTCTCCATTTCCAAGATTGATAGCACCTAAACCTTTACCTTTTGGAGCTGGATAAATCGCTACAAGTTCATATTGATCATCACGTTTTCGAACAATTCCCGAACCACTATCTCCTCCATGGGTACTAAATTTAATAGTGTCATAATCTTTGACAAAAAATTGGAGTTGTGTAGAATCATTTAAAACATCTTCTTGCAGAAAACAATCCATAGGTATCTGAATGTTTACATCAGAATCGGAAATTCCTCCGCTCTTATGGTGAAGATAATCAGACACTGCATAAAAACAGTCATTCTTGTGCAGCATTTCACCCTTATCTACTATTTTAACAGGAGCGCAATCACTGCTTATAGGATCAGAAAGCCTAGCTAGTGCTAAATCGCCATTTGGATAATTATAAACTTTTTTAATTCCCGAAAAATAAACATGATCTTTAACAGAATAGATAAACCCTAACTTTTCTGCTCCATTTAAATTGTGCGCAGAACCTATAATCCAATGAGCATCGATCAAAACCGCACCCGCAATCATCGGTAGATTTTGAATATTTTTAAAATCTTTATAAAAAGATATTTTATCTTGACACTCTATAGGGATTTCTTCTTCCTCCGTCTTTTTAGAATAGCAATGATACATTTCTTTACAATCATTTATAAAATTTAAATATAATTCCTTACAGCTAAGTGTATTTTTTTCTCCATCCTTTATTTCCAGAATTGAAATTCCAAAAGCTGTGTTTTTATTTAATAAAAACACACAAATCACAGCAAAAAACAGAAAAAACAAATACCTTATCCCTATCATGTCCAAACATTATTATCAGAATAATACAAAACATTCTTTATAAAAAGAATAATGATAGATAGTATGCTAATCCAAAACAGAACAAATCTTTTTAATACTACTGATAATGGATGGAATCAGAATCTACCTCTTAGATTTCTGTTTTTAGATTTAAATGCATACTTTGCATCTGTAGAACAAGATGCTAGACCCAGTCTTGCAGGAAAACCCGTTGGTATTGTTCCAGTACTCTCTGAAAATAGTATATTAATTTCCGCTTCGTATGAAGCAAAAAAGTATGGAATTGGCACCGGTACTAAAGTAAGTGATGCTATCCATAAATGTCCACAAATCAATATCATTCAAGCAAGACCACCCATTTATGTTCATTACCATAGACAAATAAAATCAATATTAGAACAAGTTCTACCTATCCATAAAGTATTAAGTATTGATGAAATGTCTTTTATTTTACTAGGCGATGAAATGATTCCAAATATTGCTATGAATATAGCAAAACAAATGAAACAGATTTTAATCAAACAGATAGGACCATGTATACGTTGCAATATAGGTATTGCCCCTAACACATTCTTAGCTAAAATCGCTTCTAACATGAACAAACCCGATGGTTTAACCACTATTAAGTCTCTAGAAATCTACGACAAAATTCAAAAATTACAACTAAAAGATTTTCCAGGAATAAATACGAAAATGGAACGACGTTTAATTAAAGCAAGAATTTATAACACTCAAGACATGCTTAACGCGACTTCCAAAGAGTTAGTCAAAGCATTTGGATCTATTATTGGAGAAAGATGGTGGTACTGGTTAAGAGGATACGAAATACCAGTTCCAGATAGAAAAAGAACAACATTAGGCCATTCTCATGTACTACCTCCTGAATTTAGAAACAGTGAAGGTGCTAAACAAGTGCTCATTCGATTATTAACAAAAGCATCTGCTAGGTTAAGATCAGAAAACCTTTGGTGTAAAGGAATGAGTATCTATATAAAAGGAAACAAACGTAGCTGGAAAGAAAAAATAAACCTTCATATATCACAAGATTTAAACTACTTTATGAGTGTTTTTCTAGACATATGGAATCCTAAACTCTTTCAGAATCCTATTCTGGTTTCTATTACATTTTTTAATTTGTATAAACCTGAACAGATTACACTGGATTTATTCGATCATTACAATAAATCAGTAAGTCTTAGTCACGCGCTTGATTCAGTCAATAAAAAATTTGGTAAAAACAAAGTGTTTTTAGCTTCTATGAACGATGCAAAAGAAACAGCACAAGAAAAAATAGCTTTTCAAAAAACCACTCTTTTCCAAGAGTAGTTTTTTCTAATATATATTTACTCCACGTAATTCAGAAGGAAGAAAACCGGTATATTTTTTTAGTGATTCTCGAAAAACATGTGCAGAACAGTAGCCACAAAAACTTGCTATCTGCTCAATAGACTTACCTTCACACAAATATTTTATAGCAACCTCGATTCTACATCGATCAACAAATTCTGGAAACCCATAGTCCATAATATTTCGAAAACTTCTTGATAAATGATATGATGAATAGCCAACATAGGCTGCAGCATCTTTTAAGGACCAATTACGAGTAGGATTTTTCTTAACTTGCTTTAACAACCTCTTAATAAATAAAGGAGCATTTTCTGGGATTATTGCTAATTGAATCTGGTTTCTAGATTGACATGTATTCATAACAAGCTCATGCATATAACCCAATAAAACAACCTCTGAATCAATATCGTTATTTTTTGATAATTCTATAACTTTTTTATATATATCCATGAGTCCTGGATGATCTCCCTGACAAAAGGTAACTTTATGTTGTTCAGAATCTTCTAAATGAGTTTTAGATATCCATCGACTTAAACCAATGGTAATGGCTGAATCCCAGGTGATTTCATATATCGAATAATCTCCGCGAGATAGCTGCATTTCTAAATCTATACCACTTTGTAAGAACAAAATACTATTTTCTGGAATCATAGCAATACTATCATTTTGTTTTAGAATAGCACTCCCTTTGTTCATTATCATTAGCTTAAAACTTCCTGCTGAATTGTTTAATTTCTTAAACCAAACAGAAGATTGTTTTCCCTGATGAAACTGAATGTCTAACAATCGAGATTTTAATTTTTCAGAATCTTGATATGACGTTTGTCGTAACGGATTATGAATTGTTTTATATGTTTTCTTAATTACATTTGTAGACATTGCAGTATATCCTGAAATAAATACGTGGTTTTATAAGTATTATTTTCACACATAATTCCTTAACAAATCTTAAAGAATAGGTCTGATTCCTTATGACATCATCTTTTTTTAAAAATTTACTCTTTATGGCAGCTTTCAAACCTAAAACACGCAAATATAACGAGTGCAATTTTACAGTTATGTGTTAAATAATGTATGTATTCATATGCTGGATATAGCACTAAACAGAAAACTTTTAAGCAATAAACAAATACTTACCGCTCTTCTATTCACACCACGCAAAAATATTGGTATTTCTTGGAAAGAGTACCAACATCAAAATAAAATCTTGAATACTTTTCTAGAGCACACATCACCTATAGAAAATGCTACAGATGCCTTAAATCATATAGATTCTCACAGGTATTTAAAAGATAGCAAATCGGAACACTACACCAACAATATTCTATCTTATTTACAAAAAAGACATATCATCACCTGTTTTTGTAACGAGTATCCAAGTTCTTGGAAGGAAAAGCTTCCTAACAGTTATCCCCCAGTCCTCTGGGCTAATCAACCCGCCAGAATAGGTCCTACTGTTTCTATTGTAGGTTCTAGAACCATTCCAGCAAATATTGTATTGCACACTCGAAATGTTGCAGAATCTTTAGCGCATAATAATATATCTATTTGTTCTGGTGGAGCTAATGGAGTCGATTCTGTTGCAGAAAATAGTTATATAAAGTCTAGAGGAAAACATTTTATTAAAATTCTTCCCCGAGGGATTACACAAAAAGATTTTAATTCTTCCGTGCCACAGAATATTACAATATTATCACCATTCCCCCCAAATATGCCTTTTACGCCATGGGGAGCTTATTTAAGGAATAAACTTATTTATAGCACTGGAAATAAAAGTATTGTGATGCATGCCCGTCCTCATACAGGAGGAAGCTGGAACGGTGCTAAAGATGCGTTACAATACAATTTATCTAAAATATATAGTTTTCAAAGCACGGAGAATCCTGCTCACCATGCATTAATTCAAATTGGAGCATTTCCTTATAGAGAAAATCTTTTAAACGAACTCCTCCAATAAAAAACAAGAAGAAAAATTAAATTACAGCTTTCAAATGTTATTCCAAACTATTTTTCCAATGCTCCTGTACATTCATAACAATCATATTTTTCTCCTAAAGAAACAAATCCTAATTTCTCCGAAATATATTTACTGACGTCATTAGAAGCTGTTAAAAATACCTGCTGGCATCCATTTCTCGCTGCTTCTTGAATACGATACTTCATCATTTGAGTAGCAAACCCCATGCCTCTATACTCAGGAAGAGTTATAAGATTAGTAAGTAATCCTTCTTTTTCATGACTAAACAATGATCCAATAGATACTGGAGAATCATGAACATAGCCAACATACAAAGATAACGGAGTATCCTTTATTTGTAAGTGATTCCATAAATTTAAATAAATATCTTGCACGTGCTCATCATAAATTTTCATTACTTGAATAAAATCTTTTAATTGTGATAACGTAACAACTTTTTTAATTTCCAGACGATGCTTTACAGAAATATTTGTAATATGTTTTAAATCCAACAACATAATCGTTTCATCTGCTTCTTTTTTAAAACCAATGTCATTTAAAGCTTTTTGAAGCTCACTATAATCTACTAAGGGAGAAATCCACCATGCAAAAGAACGATGTTGATAAATTTTTAAAATATCTTGAAGATTCTCTAGAAGAAATTCAGAACCATGATCCAGTACTCAATTAAACATAGATGAATCTATTCCAGAATCTATAATAACTACATGATTTTTTTCATGAACATTAAATTGAAGTTTTTGTGGAATATATAAAAAGTTTTTCCGTATTAACTTTACGGACCTTTGCAATGAGCCAGTCATCATTGTAAATAAGAGATATAAAAAAAACCCGCTTAGCGGGTTTTAAAAATCAAAAGCGTTTACTTTAATTCTACTTTTGCACCTGCACCTTCTAATGCAGCTTTTACTTTTTCAGCTTCGTCTTTGCTTACGTTTTCTTTAACAGCTTTAGGTGCTCCATCCACTAACTCCTTAGCTTCTTTTAAACCTAATCCTGTTAATTCACGAACAGCTTTGATTACCTGTAATTTCTGTGCGCCTGCATCTGCTAGCATAACGGTAAATTCAGTTTTTTCTTCGACTGCAGCTGCATCTCCACCTGGTGCTGCCATCATTGGCATACCCATCATAGGAGCAGCGGCTGTTACATCAAACTTTTCTTCTAATGCTTTTTTAAGATCAGATAGTTCGATAGCTGTTAAGTTACTAATTTCTTCTACGATTTTTTCTATAGTTGCTGACATATTTCCCTCTTTATTAGTTGTTTTCTGCGGCTTTATCCGCTACGGCTCCGATAGTACGTACTGGTTCAGCATAAATAGCTTCAACAGCCGCTATCACATTACTTATTGGTGCAGCAATCACACCGATAACCTGTGCAATTAATACTTCTCTTGGTGGCAACTTAGATAGATCAACTACCTGTTCATCCGATAATGCTTTTCCAGATAAAAAACCACCTTTTATTTCTAGTTTTTTATTCTGTTTCTTGTAATCCACAAGAATTTTAGCACAATCAGGCTCGTTACCTTTTAAGAAGGCAACAGCTGTTGGACCATTATGAAGCTCATATGGCAAGTTTTCAGTATCACTGCCCATTGCGATGCGGAGTAGCGTGTTCTTAACAACATGCATATCTGCACCTTTTTCTCGGAGCTGAGCTCGCAGTGCCTGCATATCTTTAACTTTTAGTCCTCTGTAATCCATAAACAGCATGGCAGTAGACTCATTATATATTTCTTTTGTTCGCTCGATTACTTGAGCTTTTGCTTCTGTAGGCACATTTCCTCCAAATAAATAAACGGCTCCTAGGCGGTACCTAGGAGCCGTTTCAAAAAACTTTTATGATTCCTATATACCCCTCGGTTGGCACTCTACAAAGTATTATATAACCAACTGTCTTTAGAGCTATAAATATTTTAGCATAAATGATTTATAAATTACCAAGTTTAAATTTCATTTACCCTCAACCCGTATTATTACCTATATATATTCTATTAAACATTCCAAACATTGTGATAGAGAGTATGGAATTTATATTTCTATAAATACATTAATGAAGGATGGATGGATAAATATGAATATATTAAAAAAAATTAACTTATTTGCTGTTTTAGCACTATCTACAACAATTGGTATGAGTGCACAAAATACAAATAACATAAACGAGCATACCAGTTGCTTGCATTTTAACACACAGTATGAACAAGTCGATCTACAAGACTTGCAAGGCGGTTTTTTTGATAGCATTGGTGATGCATTTTCTAGTGCAGGTAATGCAATAGCTGATACAGCTAAAAGAGCAGTTGACGGAGCAAAAAATGCAGCTGAAGCTGTAGGTGAAACTGCTAAAAATGTAACTGGTGCAATAGGTGACGGAGTTAACACTGCTATCGATGCAACAGGAGGTGCATTTAACACTGCTATCGATGCAACAGGAGGTGCATTTAACACTGCTATCGATGTAACAGGAGGTGTATTTATTCAAGGAGCTCAAGCTATTGAAGGCGCAGCAGTTACTTCTGTAAATGCTGTTGGTGGAGTTGCAGTTAATGCTGCGAATACAGTAGGTGGAGGAGTACTTACGGCAACAAATGCAACTGCTAATATTGCAGTAACTACCGGTGATGCTTTTAAAACAGCAGGGCTTGCAACTGGTGGCTTTTTTGCAAATGATGTAGGTCCATTTATGCAAGTCAACTGGCCTATGTTTGCACAAATAGGTCTTATTGCACTTGGTGTTGCATTTCCAGAGCTACAGCCAGAACTCAATATGATTGGATCACAAGTTATTCAAATGGGTGTTCAAATGCAAGCAAATTTTGATCCAGCCATGAGGAAAAAACTCGGAATAAAAGAACCGGAAAAACCAGCACCTAATCCATTTGCAGACAATCAAGTTGAGTTATACGCTTGGAATAATTCAAAATGGGAAACACCCAAATATCTTTCCGGAAGAACAGCTATTATCATAGGTGACTTTGGATCTGATCTGTCACAATATGGTTATTTAGTTAATATGGTTAAAGATGTAAGTAAATATGTTAAAAAGGAATACCACCAAATTATTGGAGTAGATTATAACTCCTTTGCCCCATTACAAAGTGTATCTGATACTGTCTCTCAGGTGTTAAATAAAATCGGAGACAATGCATCTAGCATAGATGTATATGCAGCAGGATTAGGTGGATTAATCCTACGTTCTGTCATTCAAGATAAATCTCAAATAACTTCAAAATTTGATAAATTTTTCGGTTTTGCAGTTCCTAACGAGGGAGCATATGTACATAAATCTCAATTTGAAGCTGGAGGTATAGGAAACTACTTAACAACCAACAGAGGAGCAGAAATGATGAAAACACAGGGATGGGATCCTCAAACAACTAGAGGTTTTGGAATCTCCCTTGTTAAGGATGGTCCTGAAGCTCTCATGAAGAAAATCAATGAAAAAATCACTAAAGATGCATCTGCTAATGGGCAACAAGCTTCCCCACTTGATTGGCAAAAAGACTTTGTTGAAAAAATCTTTATGATGAGATCTACAAATGACTTTGTTAAGGTAAACGGTAACACACCAGCATTTATTGAAAAATTAAATTCTGGCAATGTACCTGAAAATGTTAAGTTCTACTTCTGTGGGTTCAATCCATTCGATCCTGCTAAAAGTAGTGATAAACATCCATATTTAGGAAAGGATCTTAATGATGGTATCATTGGTATCAATAGTGCTATATCTTCATCACTCAATGGCAAAGGTGGCTTTAACGCAGATGATAAAACAAAGATATCAAAATCACTACTTGGTAGTGTTGAAATAAATGCTGGTAGAGTACTCGAATCATCGATCTGGCCTCACGCTTTATCCTATGTTAAAGTTGAGAATAAAGATGAGAAAAAAATGACACGTGTCAGCATTGCTAATGATACGATAATATTACAATGGGTTGCAGCAGCATTCTCTACGAAATAACTCAAAAAGGCATTCATTCTGTATTAAATATAAATTCACTCCAGGCTTTATAGATACCTGGGGTGAATTTATAAAATTAGATGAAATTTTAAAATAAATAAATCTAAACCATGGATGCTTTATAAAAATTCAAGAAATTCAAGAAATTCAAAGAACTATTTACTTACTCCTATTTATCTAGTATTATTCTGCAGTAAATATCTAATTATATTTACTGAGGTTTATAAAACAAGCTAGTCTATCTATTTTTTTAATTTACCAAACCTTCTATCTCTTGCTTGATACACCTTTATAGATTCTAGGAAATCATCTAAAGTAAAATCGGGCCATGTAACATCCGTCGAATAAAACTCTGCGTATGCTGCCTGCCAAATAAGAAAATTACTCCAACGCATCTCACCAGATGTTCGAATCATCAAATCCACATTCGGCATACATGGGGAATAAAGGTATTCTGAAAACAAATCCTCAGTAATATCCTCCGGATGGATACCCTTTTGTATAATTTTTTTACAACCATCTAGTATTTCAGCTCTACCACCATAGTTTATAGCGATATAGAGCTGTAAACCATCATAACACTCTGTTTGACTTTCAACATCTAATAAAGTTTTTCTTAAATTTTCATTTAGCTGATCTTTGTTTCCAATAATTCTAACTCGAACATTATTTTCATGTGCAAATGCTATTTCTCGTTTTGCAACTTTCAACATAATGGAAAAGATTGTATCGACTTCTTCCGTAGGTCTTTTCCAGTTTTCTGTCGAGAAAGCATATAGGGTTAAATGCTTAACCCCCATATCTGAAGCATATTGAATGGTATCGTGAAATACTCGATAACCATTCTTGTGTCCAATTATTCGAGGGAGACCTTTATTAACAGCCCATCTTCCATTACCATCCATAATCACAGCAATATGATGAGGAAGTAGATTTATATCAACACTCTTAGTAGATATATAATTTAAAAGATCTTCTCGAGTTTTTCTTATCATAGAAAATTATGACAAAGACATTATTTCAGTCTCTTTCTTTTTTTGCTCTTCATGAGCTTCTGCAACATACTTATCCGTTACTTTTTGAACTCTGTTTTCAACTGATTTTAGATCATCTTCTGTAATAACTTTATTCTTTTTTGATTGCTTGAAAACATCTAATATTTCTCTACGAATATTACGAATCGATACACAAGCCTGCTCAGTTCTACCATTAATCTGTTTAACAATTTCTTTTCTAGACTCTTCTGTCATAGGAGGAAAAACTAATCGTATATTCAATCCATCATTCATTGGAGTTATACCTAAGTCACTTTTTTGGATAGCCTTCTCAATGGTTGAAATCATATGTTTTTCATACGGAGTAATGACAATCTGTCTTCCATCAGGAATAGAAATATTAGCAACTTGACTCACCGGGGTGTCTGTCCCATAATAATCCACATGCACTCTTTCCAGTATCACCGGATTTGCTCTTCCTGTTCGATACCTTTTAAAGTCAGCAACTAGCGATTCTATTGATTGCTTCATTTTGGATTCACATTCTCGCATTGATTCTTCTATCATATTTTTTCTCCTTCACTCATATCTGCTACATAGGTTCCCACAGGTTCTCCTTGAACTGCAGAGCTAAGCTGATTCTCTTTATTTAAGTTTAGAACAATTATAGGCAAGCTGTGTTCTAAACACATGGTAAAAGCAGTCTGATCCATCACGGCTAAGCGTTTATCAATAGCTGTTTGAAAAGAAATTTTGTCATATTTTACTGCATCAGAATGTTTCATTGGATCTTTATCATAGACACCATCTACTTTTGTAGCTTTAAAAAGGCAGTCTGCACGAATCTCAAGTGCTCTGAGTACAGCAGCTGTATCGGTTGTGAAATATGGATTCCCTGTCCCAGCTGCAAATAGAACGACTCTATTTTTTTCAAGATGTCGAATCGCCCTTCTTAAAATAAAGTTTTCTGCAACCTGACTAACACTTATTGCACTCTGAACACGCGTTTCTACTCCAACACGCTCCAGTGCTTTCTGTAGCGCTAGTGCATTCATAATAGTTCCGAGCATTCCCATCTGATCTGCAACAGTTCTGTCCAAAACGCCATCATCACTCAAAATACTGCCCCGATAAAAATTACCGCCACCAACAACAACACAGATCTGAACACCAAGATCGTATGTTTTTTTAATTTCTTGAGCCATATAACTAAGTACAGTTGGTTCTATGCCAAAACCGATGGGACCTGCTAATGCTTCCCCACTAACCTTCACTAATATACGTTTAAATTTCTTTTTTTCCACAGACACTCTATATACAGTTTTATTTTAATTATTAAAAAAGATGTGTAGCTTAAAAGCAAACACACCTCTCATAATAGTCATCATTTTCTTTACCAATTTAAAATTTAGTAAATTATGATAAACCAACTTCTAATCTTTTAACACTAACAATTTTTATATTACCATTAGCTGCTTTAGATTCATTTTTGACATATTGATCAACACTCATGGATGGATCCTTATAAAATGGTTGTTCAAGAAATACAACTCTCTTATAATACTCTTTATTTATCCTACCAACAGCAATATTTCTTGCAATCTCTTCTGATTTACCATCATTGATTGCTCGCTGAGTTTCAATCTCTATCTCTTTCTGAACTAAATCTTGAGGCACTTCTTCCTTATGGATAAATTCAGGTGGAAAAGCTACAGCCTGGATTGCTAATTGATACGCAACACCCAGTAAATTAGATGCATCACCTTCCGCTTCTACCATGACAGCTTTCGCCTTATCATGGTGAACGTATACCGCTTTCTTATGACTACTTTCACTTCTGAATGACTGAACAACTTTAATATTCTCACGAATTTTCAAAACTGCTTCTTCGACTAATGCCTGAACACTTTTACCATCTACTTGAGCTGTAAGAACATCATTTGAATCATGAGTTAAAAGAGCTTTAGCCATGATATTTGCCGTTTGAATAAAATCTTCATTTCTTGCGACAAAATCAGTTTCACACTCTAACTGTACACCACCAACAACGGTATTATCATCAGAAACAGCTAAAGCGACAACTCCAGCACTAGTATTACGATCTTGTCTCTTTGCAGCTGCAGCTTTACCCTTTTCTCTTAATATAGCTTTAGCTTTTTCAAAATCATTACCAGCTTCTTGCAAAGCTGACCTGCACTCAAGAATTGGAGCGTCGGTTTCCTGTCTTAATTTTTTAACATCTACTGCACTTACACTCATTATTTTATTCCTTTACAGCTTTACTAGCTAATTCCTTTTCTTCGGCATTCTCAACATTTTCTTTGGAAGCATCTTTAGCAGTTGTGCTATCTTTAGATTCAGACAACATTTCTTTTTCTACATTAAAAGCTTTCAATAATTCTTCATCAACAGCAGCAAAAGAAGATTCTGTATATTCTGCATCTTCCTCTACGGATTCAGCATCCGAAGCTACAACATCTAAAGGTCTCGCTGCAAGAACAGCTTCTGATATTTTAGATGCAACAAGCTTAATAGCTCGAATAGCATCATCGTTACCTGGAATAACAACATCGACTAAATCTGGATCGCTGTTAGTATCTACGACACCTACAACAGGAATTCCAAGCTTCTTAGCTTCCTTAATAGCAATTAATTCTTTGTTTACATCAACAACAAACAAACATGCTGGTTTGCCAGGCATTGTTCTAATACCTTCCAAGTACTTGTTCAGCTTATTTCTTTCTTCTAGCCTTTTTAACTGTTCCTTTTTAGGCAATCTTTCTAGATATCCATCTTCTTTCATTCTATCTAGTTCGTTTAGACGGCTAATTCTTTGCTGTATAGTGTTCCAGTTTGTAAGCATTCCACCTAACCATCGATCGGTTACAAAATACTGGCCACATTTTTGCGCAGCTTCCTTAACAGCTGATTGTGCTTGTTTTTTTGTACCTACAAACAGAATATTTCCGCCAGCTTCTGCAATCCGACCGACATATTCCAATGCGTCATGAAACAATTTAATAGTCTGATTTAAATCGATGATATAAATCCCGTTCCGAGCACCATAAATATAGCGCTTCATTTTAGGATGCCATTTTTTGGTTAAATGCCCGAAGTGCACCCCTGCTTCAAGCAGTTCTTTCATACTTAACTCTACCATGATTATCTCCTGGGTTTTGCCTCCGAAACACTAGGGGATCTATCTGCTTTCATTGTAAACATTAAAAGCCACCCAGAATAAAGTGTTCCGTGTGAATTTCTAAACAGAAAAACCGTTTAGATTCGCAATACAAAAAAATTATACCATTTTTATATTCCAATCATGAATAATTGTAAGATTTTTAGGTATTATAACTTTTATAAGAATGTAAATTATGCCGGTGTAGCTCAGTGGTAGAGCAGCTGTTTTGTAAACAGCGGGTCGCGGGTTCAAATCCTGTCACCGGCTCCAAACTACTTCCACTCTTCTCATCTAAGATTATTTTAATTCCTAAGATTGAGTACACTCGGGATTTCTCTTTATAAAGTATTAAGTTTTTGCTCCGTTATCCAATGATTTAACTACAAGATAACATACAAGTAATTCTCACAGTACATTTCCATGAAAAAAATATTCAAATCTCAGTTTTATCATATTAGTATTTTAACAATCTTACTCACGACAGGATGTTCTTATCTAACCGATTATTCTACAAGAGTACTGGGAGTAAGAACAGCTCTTGATTATGAATCGGATAGTAAAGTTGCACAAGATTTATTCCGTAAAATGTTAAAAATACTAGAAAAAAACATTGAAAACCAAGAAGATATCTCTTTCCATACTGAAACAAAAATGATTGGAAAAGACGTTATCCAGCTCCTTACCCGCATTCGTCCAAATATTCCTGAATCACGGGATGTTTTCAAACCCTATCTTCACTATACAATTAACTACAATATTACAAATCAAAGCCTAGAATATGAAATCGGAGTTTTTAATAATTATCTATATACCATTCAAGATACGATTGATCCGTATTCAACATCTTATCAAGAGGCTAAACCACTCTTCATGATGAATATTACAGATATTTTTCTTCTTGCAAGTACAGAATCCTCATTTTCATATCTATTAAAAAACAATGAACAAATCAATGGGTTCAGAAATCATAAAAACGATTTTCTCACTGCTCAAGGAAATTCTTTTGTTCCAAAAGAACATTTAAACCCATCTAATAATAAAAACACTTCGCAACATCACGTATATGACTTTCAATTCATGGTTAATAAAACAAAAAAGCCGAGTGAATCCCTTATGAATTTTGTAGTGGTTACTGCATTAAATCTTATTAAAACAAATAATACGGCATATAAAGGTCTATTTCTTCTTTCAGAAAAAACTAAATAATTGATCTACTCAGAAGACATCATCGTGATATCTAAACAACAGATATTTCTTAAATAATGGTAAATTGTACTATTGAAATGCCATTTCTGATATCTGTATACGGACCCACTTGCACAGGAAAATCCGATGTTGCTGAACATATTGCAAAAGAAGTAGACGGAATTCTTATTAACGCCGACGCTTTTCAAGTGTATAAACACTTTAGCATAGGAACAAATAAATCTGAGCTAAAAGATCACTACCATCTTATAGACCACATTGAACCCACCTCTCAATATGGGATGGGAGAGTGGATAAAATCTTGTATCGATATTCTTGAAAATGCATATATTAAAGATCAGAATGTTGTCGTTGTTGGAGGTACAGGCCTATACCTGAGAGCACTCAATGATGAATGGCAAGAAATTTATCCAAAAGCATCTCCTGAACTTAAAGAAAAAATCATAGAAGCATATAAGCAGCATGGTCTAGAATATCTTTCCAGACAGGTCCAATCTTTTCAACTCAACGAAAGTGATATTAAAAATCCAAGAAGAGTTATGAGGGCACTAGAAAAAAAAGCATTGGCACCCTACAAACAGAGTGTTCAACTCCCACCATTTAAAAAAATCAAGCTATCTCCATTGTACGCTCCAGAAGATCTCAAAGGACTTATCCAAGCTAGAACCAGCAAACTGCTCGAAAAAGGCTGGATTGAAGAATGTAAAAAAATACTAGATATGGGTATTCCGATAAATGCACCAGCATTCCAAGCCATTGGTTACCAAGATATCTGTGCATATCTAGATGGTTCCTTCAACTTAGAAACGTTAACCCATAGAATCTCTTTGCATACTATCCAATATGCAAAAAAGCAAAGAACGTGGCTCCGAACAGAAAAAAATTTAAACAAGGTAAACTTTCACGAGTTAGCCACTCTAAAAAGCAGGTATTTATACGAGTTTTTAGAAGAATTGAAAGAATGTAATTGACATGGAGTCCAAGATGACAAAGACTATTAATTTACAAGATATGTTTCTTAATCAAGCAAGAAAAGCAAATACTGTATTAACCATTTATTTAAACAATGGTATTCAGTTGAAAGGACAAGTAAAAGGGTTTGACTCATTTACAATGTTACTTGATTCTCCTGGAAAACCAACTCAACTTATTTATAAGCATGCTATTAGCAGCATCCTTCCAGCTAAGGGATTCACTATGGATAGAGATCCTAAACATTTTCAAAGCTTAGAAGATACAGATCATGAAAATGAATCAGGCAAAGCTACCGTCATGATGAATATATGAGAATTCCATTTTATAAAGCGCAAGGTATTGGAAATGATTTTATCATACTAGATCATAGCCAAACACCTCCTGAAGATCAAATAGAACAATTAGCACCTCTCATGTGCCATAGAAATTATGGCATTGGAGCTGATGGGATATTAATCCACAAAAAAAACAGTGGAAAACACATCATGACCATTCTGAATTCAGATGGATCATATGCAGAAATGTGCGGTAATGGGATACGTTGTTTAGCCAGATATATACAACAAGTTCAAGATCACAAAGAAAAAAAACTGGTTATTCATACCCAAAAGCAACAAAACATGGTTACCTTTCAAGACAATGAAAAAATTGCAGTGAATATGGGAGCTCCTTCTACTATCAATGTTCCAATAAATTATCAATTAGCAGAAACTCCTTTTATTGAAAAACCAATCGATGTTCAGAATCATGTATATAAAGGCACATATATTTCAATGTCCAATCCTCATATCGTTATTTTTGTTGACAACCTTAAAGAAATAGATATAACGCACATAGGTCCTGCTTTAGAACATCACCCGCTCTTTCCAGAAAAAACAAATGTTCACTTCTGCAAAATCAACTCATTTAAAGATTGTGAAATGATCACCTGGGAACGAGGGGCAGGAAGAACTCTTGCCTGTGGATCTGGAGCATGTGCTGTTGCTTATGCAGGCAAACTTACAAACAGACTCTCCCACAATGTAGATATCAGACTTCCTGGAGGCATGTTAACCATTTCCATTCAAAACGATCATACTATTGTAATGGAAGGAGATGCCAAACTCGTCTACAAGGGAGAATGGATTTATAACGCATAGTTTTTATCAAACTATAAACTCAAGAGTACAGGCAATACTCAACCTGTTCGCATGAAAATTCTTCTGATGGAGCTGATTTGCAAGGCTTCATTTTTTTTGTCTATCCTCTTTATTATCCACACCGAAAAATGGCATAAATCATCAAGGATTCATTTTCAATGGTTTACTTGGAAACCTTAAAGTAAAGGTTGCTCCTCTACCAAGTTCACTCTGGATTGTAATTTCGCCTTCATGCGTAGCAGCCAACTCCAATGCTATTTTAGTACCCCAACCTGAACCTCTATGATGCTCCCAAGTACTTGAACTATTTCCAGATAATATTCTTTCAGCTGTTTTCTGAGACATACCTATACCATAATCTTGAATCTCTATAATATGATAACCCTTCTGATATCTATACGTAACATCCACGTAGGATAGAATCTCATACTCTTGTACATTTTTATAAATATGCCTATATTGCGTGATTTTTTGACTTGTTGCATGGATAGCGTTACTCACTAAATTCTGAACTATTCTAAAAATATACATTTCGTCATGCAGCAAAGGAGGGGCATCATGTTGAATGTGATAACGGATAGCGACATGCTCTTCCCTACCTTCCGATTCTAAGTATGCTGCTCCCAATTGGACACTCCTTGCCATGGGAGCCAACTTCACACAAGGAGTTAACTTTTTACCAGCAGCAAGATCACTAATTAATGTAGAGTAGCGTTGAACTTTTTCAATAGATCCGTGTAAATCTTTCATTACATGATCTATCGATTGCACCTGATTCATAATATTTCTATCTATTCCAGCAACTTCAAGCTTATTTCTTAAATCATGAATAACATGATCAGAAAGCTGAACATTTGCCCCTAGGGCAAACGTAAGATTTTTAATATCATGAGCTAACATACCCATACCTAATAGTTGTGAGACTCGGTTAGATTCCTCAACTAATACATTTTTAGTCAATCCAATCGATAAAATATTCGATACGGTATCAATAAACAACGTTTTGTCTTCTGATAATGGAAATTCATCGGGATCTAAAAGAAATAGATAACCTATATTCTTCTCAGATGGCTCTTCAATAATTTTTGCAACCACAGCGGTTGAAGAGTTTACGTTAAACACATCATGAATCAAATTTCTTAAAGAATGGCACGTTGACAAATTTAATTCACTATTCTTTTCAGGGATACTTTCCAATATTTTTTTAATATTGTTATTATATTCAGTATCTTGCATTCTTGAAATATTTTTTTCGTACTGATTAAAATTATTCAAGATCCAGTGAAATTGATTCCCTCTATCTAAAAGTAAAAAAGAAACTTTACAGCCAAATACTTCATTACATATTTGAAGGACTTGTAAGCATGAATGATTTATCTGTCCTGTTGTTGACATCATACTCGATACCTTTTTCAAGCTATGCAATATGATGGATCTCTTAGACATGATATAAACATTTTACCCAAAAGTCCTGGGACTTTATGCCTGTAAAAATACCGGGATATCTACACTCTTTCTATTTTTGTAATATCACCTTTAAAAACTAATTCTTCTGAGCTAGTAATGCCTTCCAGATGTATTTTTATCATTTTTGGTGAGCAACCCACTTCTACTTTCCATCCTTGAAATCCTATAGACTCTGCCCCCATCGTTGTTGCCATATGAAGCACTTCTTCAGCATGGACATCCATATTTCTTTCAGCACTGACTCTTATGGCTTCTCGCATCTCTTCAAAGAAATCAATCACACCACCGCTTGCTGGAGAATCCATTCCAAGACCTACGAGGATGCCATGATCTAACATTTCACGGATAGGCGCTGTAGGGCATTGAAGCCTAGTGTTTGATCTAGGACAGTGCACTACTACAGCTTCTCTCTCTGCAATCCTCGCAACTTCTTCTGAGTTTAAATCACAACAGTGAATGAGCTGTACATTTTTTTTAATAACACCTAATCGATCGATATAATCGAAAACTCTTTCGCCAGTAGGTTGAATTCGATGATGGTTCACACGACTAAATTCTACTAACTTCCCTCTACCATTCATGAAAAATTCATTTTCAAGCTCTGTTTCCGCCAAATGTATACTGAAAGGTTCGGGATGCTGAGCAAAAAATCTTAGAATAGATTCTTCAACCGTATAAGGAGTATGAGGACTTAAAATAACCTTTCCACCAAAAGCCTCTTCATTTTTTTTCTTATCCTCTTCTGCCTTATGAAGATAATATTCTGCAGATTCAGGTCTAGGAACAGTTAAAACTTCTTGATAGATAACTCCTCCGAGTTTATGCATCTTCATAGCTTTACCAGAAAATGGACGATCAGAAACTTCTCCTATAAGACCTACCCCACACTTATAATTTTCTTCTGCCGCTACATGTGTCCATTCATCCACTTCGGTAAGATCTTCTGTTAACTTTGCGGCAGCAAGGGCTGAGATCCATTCCCAATAAGCAGGCTGATGTAGTTTGTCTAAATAGCCCCTATATTCTAAATGTGAATGAGCATTGACAAATGCTGGAGATAAAATATAAGGATCTGGAATGCCGGTATGTGGTCGTATTTCTAAAATTATTCCATTTTCAATAATTACTTCTAAACCAGTTTCAATTTTTCCTTCTATTAAAATCCCGCTAGGCCTCAATAACATGGATAACAGTTTACATTTTTAATATCACACTTATATCTTTTTATAGTGAAAAAATCACGAAGCCATCACATTTCACTTCACATCGAAAAAAACAGTAGATTTTGCAGGATTCTGGTCACTTCCCTGTATCAATACATGCTAAAATATTTTAATAGATTAACGATCTTATTTATATTATAAAACTTTAAACAAACATGTCATCATCTAAATCCTTAGTAGTCCTTACTGGTAACCCAAATTCTGGAAAAACATCTCTTTTTAATGCTTTAACTGGATCCCAACAAAAAGTAGGAAATTATGCAGGTGTTACCGTTGATAAAATATCTGCGAACATGAACCTAAGTTCCATACAAGTAGATTGCTTAGATGTTCCTGGCATTTATAGCCTCGATCCTATCTCTTTGGATGAAATGATGGCCACTGAAGTCTTAAAAGGAATTTCTACAGAAAAAGAAAAACCAAGTCTACTTGTATGTGTTTTAGATGCAAACAATCTAGAAAGACATCTTTACCTATACTCTCAGCTACTCGAAACAGGAATTCCAATGATCGTAGCACTCACCATGGTAGATCTATTGCCCAAAGGTAAAAAATCTATCGATATAAAAAAATTATCATCTATTCTTGATACTCAAGTTATTTGTGTTAATCCCACATTGAGAGATGGTATTACTGATTTGAAAAATGCTATCGAGGCACAACTCAATAAACCATCCTTACCTGCAACGAACATTAGTCCTAAACCAGAAGGAGTATCGATGGTAACCCACCGATACCGATGGGCCGCAGCTACAAAAAATGAAGTTCTTATAGATAAGCAAAAATCTCAAATAAAAATAAATTCAGATAAAATTGATCGTATTTTCACCCATCAGTTTTGGGGATTACTTTTATTCACATTAACCATGTTTATAATTTTTCATTCCCTGTACTCCCTTTCTGCTCCAATCATGGACTTTATGGATTATGGTTTCCAAGAGATTAAAAATTTACTCTCTAAATATTTAGTGAAATATCCTCTCGTTAAATCCCTCGTTGTCAATGGGATCATACCTGGAGTTGGCACTACTCTCATGTTTCTTCCACAGATCTCGATTCTCTTTTTCTTTATTACACTTTTAGAAAGCACAGGCTACTTGGCAAGAGCTGCCTTTCTTATGGATAAACTTCTTGGGTGGTGTGGATTAAATGGAAGATCCTTCATACCTCTTATGTCGAGCTATGCATGCGCTGTGCCAGGTATCATGGCAGCACGAGTCATACCAGATCCAAAAGCTAGGCTTGCCACCGTTCTCGTTGCACCTCTTATGAGTTGCAGCGCTAGACTACCAGTATATGTACTGCTTATTGGCACCTTCATTGAACCTCTCTTCGGATCTTTTTGGGCAGGTTTTTCCCTTTTTGCCATCCATATACTAGGATTATTAGTCGCTATACCTGTTATATACTCACTTAATAAAGGAGTTCTTAAGACTCCATCTCTTCCCTTTATTATGGAGTTACCTCCATATCAGTGGCCTAAATGGAAAGATATTTTTCATTCCGTATTCAGAAGATCTAAACATTTTGTCAAGGATGCAGGTTCAACTATTCTTGTTTTGAGTATAATCATCTGGGCTCTTGCATACCTTCCTATAAAACAACCTCCGGAAAATCAGATCTTACCACAAGAAATAACCTCAAGCTTAAAAGATTCATACTTAGGAAAATTTGGGAAAATCATAGAGCCAATCTTCGAACCACTTGGTTTTGACTGGCGTATATCTACCGCTATTCTAGCAAGTTTCCCAGCTAGAGAAGTTATTATCACTTCCCTGAGTATCATGTTTCAGCCTGAGAAGGAACGAGATGAGCTAAATTTAAAAGAAGTATTAAAACAGACGAAAAATGAAAAAAATGAACCTGTTATTGATGGGTGGTCCGCCATTGGTTTAATGGTATTCTTTTCACTATGTTGTCAATGTAGTGCAACCTTAGCAACAATAAAAACAGAAACAGGTTCTTGGAAGTGGCCCGTCTTTGTTTTTACTTACATGAGCATTCTAGCTTATGTAGGAGCATATATAGTGCAAGTTATAAAACACATTGTTCAATAAAAACTTACCTCTATTGAATTTTATTTACATGAATCGAAAAGTATCGAGTATATTTAAGTAGTAATTTTTATTTTTGACGTACGATATCATGAAGAAACTTGTCATTGTTGAGTCACCCGCAAAAGCTAAAACCATAACTCAGTTCCTTGGATCTGAATATAATGTATTAGCTAGTTTTGGTCACATCAGAGATCTCCCAGAATCAGCTGATGATATACCTGCAGATATTAAAAAAGAACCCTGGTCTAGGTTAGGGGTAAATGTTGAAAAAAACTTTGAACCGATATACGTTGTAAACAGTCAAAAGAAAAAGTACGTAGACTCACTTAAAAAGGCGCTCAAAAATTCTTCAGAGCTCCTTCTTGCAACTGATGAAGACCGCGAGGGAGAAAGTATCAGTTGGCATATTCTTCAATTATTAAAACCCACCGAAAAAATACCCGTTAAAAGAATTGTTTTTCATGAGATCACACCTGAAGCTCTTAAATATGCTCTGGAAAACTCAAGAAACATTAATGAAGATCTGGTTAAAGCCCAGGAAGCAAGAAGAATTTTAGATAGACTCTATGGTTATACTCTTTCTCCTCTACTTTGGAAGAAAGTCGCTCCCAAATTGAGTGCTGGAAGAGTGCAGAGTGTTGCTGTTAAACTTACAGTTGAACGTGAAAAACAGAGAATAAAATTCCATTCAGCAACCTATTGGGATTTAGAAGCTGAGCTAAAAGCTGAAAACGGAACATTTAAGGCAAAACTTACGGATATTGACAAAAAAAAGATTGCCAATGGGAAACATTTCAATCCTGAAACAGGAGAAATCACTGATAAAAAAGTTCGGTTATTAAATGAAAAAGAAACCGTGGAGTATGCAGAAAAAGCCCTGCATGCACATCCATGGAAAATAACTAGATTACAAACATCACCTGGTAAAGAGAATCAGCCTCCTCCGTTTATGACTTCTACTCTACAGCAAGAAGCCAGCAGGAAACTTAGATACACCGCAAAAAGAACTATGCAAATAGCACAATCTCTTTATGAAGGGGTAGACCTAGGTGGAAAAAGGATTGGTCTTATTACCTATATGCGTACAGACAGTTTATCCCTATCTAATCGTGCCCTAAAAGAAGCCAGAGAGGTTATTGAAAAACTTTTTGGAAAAGATTATCTACCGGATAAGCCAAACATATACAAGACGAAATCGAAAAATGCTCAAGAAGCTCATGAGGCTATCCGGCCTACAGATTTATCAAAAGATCCAAAGTCTATCCAATCACATTTAACCCAGGAACAGTTTGCTTTATACGAACTCATCTGGAAAAGAACCTTGGCATCCCAGATGAATCCTGCTAAAATCGAAAGAACATCTGTAGACATTAGTGTTCAAATTGGAAACGAAAACTTTGTTTTCCTTGCTACAGGAAAACAGATTATTTTCCCAGGATTTTTAAAAGCATACGTTGAAGGCTCCGATGATCCTGAAGCAAGTCTAGGATCAAAAGAAACGTTATTACCTATTCTTAAAATGGATCAGATTTTAGATCCTAAGAAAGTAAGCCCCTTATCTCATAGCACACGTCCTCCTGCAAGATATACCGAAGCAAGTCTTATTAAAAAACTAGAAGAAGAAGGCGTTGGGCGCCCAAGTACTTATGCCAGTATTCTGAGTACCATCCAAGATCGTGGCTATATTAACAAAAAAGGTAATGAACTTATTCCAACATTTACTGCCTTTGCAGTAACAAACCTTTTAGAAGATAATTTCACAGATTTAATCAACCTTGTTTTTACTGCAAGAATGGAAGATGAACTTGATGAGATTTCTAATGGAACAAGGAATCATATCGAATATTTGAAAAAATTCTATTTTGGATCAGATGAAAAACTTGGGATTCATCCTCAAGTCAATCAAAAAGGATCAGAGATTTCTTATCCAAGTATCTCTATTACAAATCCAAACAATCAAGATGAGTTCATCCTTGTAAAAGTCGGTAGATTTGGACCTTATGTTCAACGAGGTGATGGTGGAAAAGGTAATGTGGCCTCTATTCCCATAGATATCGCACCAGCAGATCTAACTTATGAAAAAGCCTTAGAGCTTATTGAAAAAGGTTCTGGAGGTCAAGGGGAAATCGTTGGTCAGCATATAGTGTCAGGTCAGAACATCCTACTAAAAACAGGACCATATGGAAATTATTTAGAAATTGAAGCATCTGAAGAGGAGAAAAAACAGAAACTAAAACCTAAAAGAGTTTCCTTGCCTAAAGGAATGGATACATCTGAACTTACAACAGACTGGATTAATCTATTAACAAATCTCCCTAAAAACCTAGGGAATCATCCGGACACTCAAGAAACAATTCTACTCTGCTCTGGACCTTATGGCTCTTTTGTTCAGTGCGGATCTCAAAGAGCAACCATTGAAGACTGGAAAAGCATGTTGCTCTTAAACACTCATGATGCTGTAGAAAGATTAAAGCAGGCAAAGAATTCAACATCTAAATCTTCGCCTTCTATTAGCACACTGATTAAAGACCTCAGTGAGCAGAGCAAAAATCATAGTAAGCTCCAAATCTTGAAAGGTAGATACGGTCCATATGTCACTAATGGAAAAGTTAATGCGACACTTCCTAAAGATACAGATCCAGAGAATATCTCCGTAGAAAAAGCGGAAGAACTTATTGCAGCTAAATCTGATTCCAAAAAGACTAAGAAAACAAAAAATTAATCATTCTATAAGTTAAGAGGTATGAAACTTCAATCATTTATCCATAGCTCTTAACTTATGAATAAATGATTGTACTTCAGTCCAATTTTCTTCAGCTACTTCCCAAAAACATCCCACTCTATATGCATATTGATAATCATGAACATAATTACAAGCTTCGGTATTTAGATGTTCAATTTTTTCAGTTAAAGCTTTTGTCATTAATGTATCTGAATCCATAGAATCTGATACATTAACTGTTTCCGTGATGAAATCCTGAAACCATTTCAAATAAACCTTTTGAACATAAAGAAGAGAATCCAATATATCTTTCAAGTAATTAACATGCATATTATAATTTACTTCACTTAATCTTTTCTGATTTTTTATTAACAAAGTGTCGACTCTCGACATATGCTGAGTTATTCTATCTTGAATATTATTCATTTGATGCACTTGATCATCAATGTATACGCTTAGGGCCTTACTCCATATAGGTGATGTTGACCAAGACAGAATTTCTTTTTTAAGCTCTGTTAATTCTTTTTGTTCAATATGGATATCTGATATAACACTTAACCGCATAAAATAAAATTGGTCTGTAGAATCATAAAATTGATCGAAATAAGGTAAATATTGATGTAGATTATTATTCATATATTTACTAGAATCTGAACACATCCTTCTAGGACCTTTCATCATATCAGATACGGGTAATTTTTCACTTAACTTGCAAGATCTAATATGATGGAATATATTTTTTTGATGAGCTCTAGAAATAAATCGACCTCGAAATCCATTCATTGAAGAGCACACGGAATATCCAAGCTGAACATTTAACATCAGGACCAGAAAGCATAATTTAAGACTTTTAAAATACATATTCATTATAGAAAAATTATACATTCAAAGCGGGTTGCATCATTCTATTTTGTATTGAATTTTAGATCTACAATATTTTTTTCTTTTATATTCTCGAGAAATACCATTTGGGTTTCCATTATCGAAAATATTAAACTCCATTTTCCTAAATTCTCAGAATAAAATCTTTTGCTCTTGTACCACTCGATATATTTCTCCAATCGATGATTTACTTGAGATCTTTCGAGCTCTAGCATATGTATATAATGATATTTTTCCCATGGCAAGATCATCTTATTTAGATCTAACATCATCTTATCTGAAAACATTTGCAATCGATATTGATTATCCAATTCTTTTAAATACAGTTGGGTAACATCCATCTTTTCCAGTAAAACAGACTGATCAAATGAATTATTATTTGTTGCAAATAACGCTGACTCAAGAGGTCCCAGATAACAACTTTTTTTGACATTTCCCATTCCAAACTGGAAATAATTATTTAATTTACGTTTTCCTAAATATGCAGAACGAGTATACAAACTTAATCTTTGGGCAAACTTTTTCAATCTATCAGTATTACCATAAATTGGAACTGGAATAGCAAAAACATAAAATAAACATATCAGAAGAAAGTATTTTAAATCATACTTCCTTCTATTAAAAACATGGCTTTTCATTAAAGATATTATGTATAGATACTTTTTTTTCTATATATTTTAAACATCTAAACATCGAAGGACATATAAATTGAATTAGTTTATTAACTTACAAAATCTATGTTTACCAACCTTTAATACTTTTCCATCTAATTCTCCACTAAAATTAAATGTTGTTAATTTTTCTCCATCGATGCTCACCGCTCCAGATTCTATTAAACGTTTCGCGCTTCCCCTACTTGATGAAAAGCCAAGCGAAACTAACAGAGCGATTATATCCCGTTCAGAACCTTCGAGAATCTCTTGTGGAACCTGTTTTTCTTCAACTTCAGTTGGGCCTTTTTTGGCACTAAAAGTATTTATAAAATATTCTTCAGCAGTTAAGCTCTGACCCTTGCCATGATAGAGCATTACCAAAGATTTTGCTAATGCAATCTTTGCATCTCTTGGATTTATACTATTTGAATTTAAGGCATTCTTGTACGTGTCAATCTCTTCTTGAGACATCACTGTAGTCAACTCCATCCAGTTGATGATTAAAGAATCAGGGATAGACATCGCTTTTCCGAACATTGTGTTAGGATCATCACAGATACTCACGTAATTACCTAAGGACTGAGACATCTTTTCTTTACCGTCTGTTCCAACTAGTAGATGAGATAACATTACACATTGGCCTGACATTCCCATCTGAGACATAAGAGTGCGACCAAGTAAATTATTAAAAAGTTGATCATTTCCACCTAACTCAATATCTGCATTTATTTTAACAGAATCATATGCCTGGCACATAGGATAAATCATTTCATGTAAAGATATCGGTTTTTCTTCCTTTAACCGTTTAGAAAAATCATCCCGCTCTAATATCCTAGCAACGGTTACTTTAGAAGCTAAGCGGATAAAATCATCCAGCTTCATACTACCTAACCACTCAGAATTAAAATAAACAGTGGTTTTATCTTTATCAATAATTTTAAATATTTTATCTAATACACTATTGGCATATGTAGATACTTGTTCGCTTGTCAACTGTGGTCTGGTTTTGCTTTTTCCAGAGGGATCCCCAATTTGTGCCGTAAAATCCCCTATAATCAAACAAGCATGATGCCCTAAATCTTGAAATTCCTTTAATTTTCGAAAAACTACCGCCCATCCTAGCGTTACATCACTCGCTGTAGGATCTACACCTAACTTAACTCTTAATTGTTTTCCAGATTGTATTTTTTCCTTGAGTTCACTTTCATCGACAAAATAGGTTGTATTTCTTTTTAACAGACGTAGTTGATCTTCTATTTTCATTTTATTAATTGTACAACAATCTACCTCTTAATATGTAATTCTAAATTAATTTAATTGAATATTTTTATAAATAAAAAAAGCACCGAACCGGTGCTTTTTGACAATATTGCTGCATATGGGTGTCCCATGCTAAATCAATAATTTAATTATGTTCAGATCTCATCTACAGAAGTGTTATCAAATGTATCTTTATTGACAAATTTAAATAACTTACTACCTCCATAGTTTGCAGTAAGTGCATATCTGACTTGTTCACCATTTTTAGTCTGTCGAACCATCTTAGTTTTTCGAATATCTTTTTCTTCAACGTCTACATGAGATCTAGTTTTTAGATTATAAAACTGCATAATTTTCTCCTTCAATTTGAATTAAGCAAGGTTAACGTAATTGCTTCATCTTCTGGTAGCATATCACACCAGAAATATAAAGTAAAGTACTCTGTAAAAAAAAAGAGCTTCTAGCAACATAATTACTATTTTTAAAAGTTTTTTTCAGTTTTACGAATTCTTCATATAGGCCCAAAGTCCCTTTAGACATGCTTGCATGTTTCATAAGTATTAAATATGAAAGGTCGTCGCAATAAAGAAGAATATCAAACTACAATAGCTGTTTCATTACAAGAAGGTAAAGCCTTTGAAGACATGGCAATAGACAGATTAAAAGAAGAGAACTTTAGAATCACTATGCCACGAGTTCAAGTGATCCGTGCTTTAGCACATACAAATCAAGCATTAAGTGCTTACGGTATACACGAGAGCATTGTAAGAAACGGAGGAAGGATAGACGTAGTTAGTGTTTACAGAATATTAACAACCCTTACTGAAGTTGGATTAATCCATCATATAGGTATTGTTGATGGATATATTGCAAGCAGATTACCTAGCAAAAACTCAAAAAGAACTCAACATCTTATCTGTAGTGAGTCTGGAACTGTAGAAGAAGTAGAGATTCCTAAAGAAGCATTAGATGCCATTGAAGAACAGTTGATAGCTAAAGGATTTGAGCCAAATCAAATCAAAATAGAAATATTAGGTCAATCAACAACTAAATCAGTTAGCAAAGCTCTTATCGAAGAAAATACACAGAATGAAACGGTAAGATCTATGGCAGGCGCAAGATAATTCATTTTTAACACTTATCATTTGTTTAACATTGTCAACTATGTTAAACAAATGATATTTTCTTGTTTACAGATAGAAATAAGAAGATATTTGAAGTAATCTTTTAATCCTGAATATTTAATACCTCTTTACACAGAATTTCACGAATTATTTTAGCATTTTCTATCTATTAATTCCTCTTACAAAAATACATTCTATTACTCCAAGTAATACGTGCCTCTTTTACACAAGGTTATAAAGCAATCCTCTTGGAAGAGTTGGTTTATCAAATACAGACATTTCTAGGATGAAAAAAAAGTTACACTAGACTAAAACACATTCATCACTAGTGTAACCAAGTTCGTGAAAACCTTTTAACACAAACAAGCAATATAAATGATTACTTCTTATTTTCTAAAGCAAGGTATGCAAGATTTATTAAAATATGAGCATAGTACATACTTAGCCTTCTTAAATTTTTTGCTCTAATTCTTTCATCTGTTTCATGAGGTTCCCCATCACCTTCCCAACCTGTTCCAATACTAACAGTATTGGGCACAGCTCTTGCATATGTCCCTCCTCCCATAACCTTGGGCTTACTCTTCCCTCCAGCCTGATACTCATATGCAGACAGAATAGCCTTTACCATAGGATCCTCTTGAGAAAAATAGAGTGGTTTACTATCACGTATACAGTTGAGCTTATATCCTAGATAATGATTTGATAAATATTTTTCACACTTTGTTTTAATATCTGAACCAGACCATGTCACAGGATAGCGAATATTCATTGTAAAAATAATATCAGATTCGTTACTCTTAATAATTCCAACGTTTGAAGTCAATCTACTTAAATCATCGTTCCCTTGAATACCCATTCCAGATCCTGAAATATCACATAAATCGAGCAAATGGGTATATTGTTCTGCCTGAGTAACTGGACATATCTCTTTTAAAAACTTAAATAACCGGATCGCTGCTGAATCTCCATAATATGGAGTAGATCCATGCGCTGCTTTACCATAACTTGTAACAATAAATTTTCGATCATCTAACCATTCAATATCAATATTTTTATCCCAATGATCATTCATTAATTCTTCAAGCAGTGTTTTTCCTGTTTCTTCAATACTCAGAACAGCTCGACATTTGTCAATAACAATATTCGTTCGATCTCCTCCCTCGATGGATAGTAATTCTAACTCACCTTTAATTAACGGAGCAGATATATCAAAATCAGCAATACCTTTTTCTGCATGAACTAATGGCCAATCTGAATCTGGTGCAATTCCAAAAGTAGGTGCCTCATCTTCTTGATTATACTTTTCTACACATTTAAATCCTGATTCTTCGTTACAACCAAAGACAGATCTAAATCGGACGTTAATGGGGCCTAAACACTCTTTTATTGCCCGCATCGCGTAAAATGATGCCATTGTAGGGCCTTTATCATCTACTGCCCCTCTAGCGTAAATATAGCCATTATCTATAGCAGCACCAAAAGGATCATGTTTCCATCCAGGACCTACAGGAACAACATCTAGATGCCCTAAACTCATAATCAATGGCTTCCCTTCTCCAAACTCTGCCCACCCTACATAGTTTTCTATATTACGAATTTTCATACCATTCGACCTGGATAGATCTAACATAAAATCTAATGCATCTTTTACAGGTCTTCCAAAAGGAGCACCTGATTCTGCTGGCATCTCAATGGAAGGGTACCTAAGCAACTTACACGTATTCTCAATTAACTCTTCTTCATGAGCCCTTAACCATAAATCTATTTTTTGTAGTACTGCACCGTGCATACCTCCATATTACCTCCTATAAATACCTATCAGCCCCTAGCAATAAAGCTGTTTTTATATCCATCCTATTCTCTTTTTCGAAAATATTTCCCTCAATATCTCATATTTATCCTTTTTCATGGAATTGAACAATTATACGACTAGACTATATGGGATTTTCCCATTGTGAGGTAGATAATGAATTCAGAAACAGGAACAAAAAAAATAAAGTTAACTCCGACAGAAATTAAGGTATTAACTCTTATTGCACAAGGACACAGCAGTAAATCAGTTGCTGAACTACTAACAGTTTCAAAGAGAACTGTCGACTTTCATTTGGCAAACATATATGAAAAACTAAAAGTGAAAAACAGAGTACAAGCACTTAGAGCAGCAAGTAGAAATGGGCTTATCCCACAAGATCCACTGTTTAACTAATTGCTAAAATACGTAGTGTGTTGCAGAGATATTTCTTTGACAGTACACCATTTAATATACTGAAAACTAAATATAATAAATCACGGCATATTTCAATATACAAAAGCATAAGAAAATATCGCTATAAATAAATATAAGAAAATAATTGTTTTTTATTTTTTTTATTTTATTATATTTATGATTATGATGGTTATAGAGTAGAAACACTATAACGCATATAGCATAAATATTTATACAGCATGTATGTTTTAAACACTTTGAAATATTCGGTACATATTATTACCTTGTACAGCCTAAATTTAAAACACGATAAATAGCTACGTAGCAATAAGTGATTGTTCCTGTCACAATGCACTCCATAGTTAAGATCTAATACTTCCCTAAAATCATAAACAAACTATGGAGTTCTTTTTCTTTTACTTTCCTCTCTTCAAAGCATTCTTTATGTATTTCTAGAAGGATTATGAATTGAAACAGCTCGCATAAACGAACATCTGATCAGCCTTCATCCAAATACCCACCTTATAGAACTTCTTTTTTGTGTTTCTAGAAGGATTGAATTGAAACAGCTGATCAATCTTCACAACTTTCCTCTCTTCAAAGCATTTTTAATGTCTTTCTAGAAGGATGATGAGTTGAAACATCTGCTCAAACTTCATCTGACTACCTACCTAGAAAAATGGGGACATGGTATATTCACAAACATCTGATCATAAACAATTAAAACAGTTATGATAACGGATAGCATTCATTCAATATTAAAAACATAAACGGTCCATTTGATTCATAGCATCTTATAGATTATCTACTATCATATGAAAATACATCTTGATACTAGCTATCCTATTAAAAAACTCTTTTTGATATTTAAGATTCTTTCTTATAATCGACTTGAAAAAGTTTTTTTATAATGGTGAAATTTCTCTGATAGGTCATCAAAAATAAGATAAGAACAAGGAATAACGACTAACGTTAATACGGTAGATAATGAAATTCCTCCGATGATAACGATTCCTATCGTCTCTCTGAATTCGGAACCTCGACCGATTGCTAGTGCAACAGGAAGCATTCCAAGTATGACGGCTAAAGTCGTCATCAGAATGGGTCTAAGTCTGGTAGGTCCTGATTCTATTATTGCATCATATCTACTATATCCTCTTTCTCTTAAGGTATTTGTATAGTCCACTAATAATATTGCATTTTTCCCAACAAGACCAACAAGGGCAATAATTCCAATAAATCCAACTAAATTTAATGTCTTATCCGATAGCATCAATGCAAGTAAAGCACCCACAAGAGCTTGAGGTTGAGAGAGTTGAATAATGAATGGATACAACATGTTATTATATAATGATGCTAATAGAAGATAGACTAATAGAAATCCCATTCCTAATGCACCCATAAGATACCCACTCTCTTTATTTTGTAAATCTGCCTGCCCTAATGGCTTATAAATCATATTTTCTTGTATAAGATTTTCTTTAAACAAGAGGGTGTCTATCTCTTTTTGAACACTTCCTGCTGCATATCCAGGTAACAAACTCGCTTTAATTTGAATTTCTTCGGATAAATCTCTTCTAGAAATTTTCTCAACCCCCTTTCGAGTTTGAATGTCTACGAGTTCATTAAAATAAACAGGTTTATTATTCATAAAAAGTAATGGAATTCGATGAATAAATGCTAGATCATTTTTCTCCTCTGCATTTAATTTAACGCGAACAGGGATTTCTTTTCCTTCCATACGAAATTTCACATCATCATTTCCACTATAAAGCAAACGCATACCTTGCGCTAATTGTGCAGAAGTGACTCCTAAATCAGCCATATCCTTCCTTCTAGGAACAGCAACAATTTCACCTTTTCCTTTTTTATAAGAAGAACTCAGATTAATTAAACCTGGGATTCTACCTTCATTTAAAATTTTATATATCTTCTCAGTAGTAGATCTTAATTTTTCTCTATCATTAGATTGAAAAGAAAGTTGAATGGGTGATCCAACCCCAAACATATCTGCTGCGGAAACACGAATATCTACTCCTGCCCGTTTTCCTAAAAGTGCTGTGATATCTGCAGCTACAGAAATATCAGAGGTATATCTTAATTCTTTTTTATCTACATGCCCAAAACCCAGCCGATCAAATAAAGCTATCTTAGGTTTAAGCAATGCATCTATTTTAGCCATATTTGTAGCATTTTGAGATAATCCAAAACGATTCTGACCACTCGTTCCGATAGATCCTAACACATTTTTCACATCCTTGTGCATAGCTACAATTTCTTCAATATCCCTTGCTGCTTTTTCTGTCTCATTCAAACTTGAACCTTCCGGCAACTCTAAGTAGATACTCACTTTTCCAGAATCATTTGGAGGAAAAAATGAGAATTTAAATACATCCTCACCCTTCCAAAGACCGTATCCATAACCGAGCAATGCAGAGACTATAAAACAGAATCCAAAGCTTAAACTCGGTAGAGATGCACCTATGTTAGTTTTATATATTTTTCTATAAATAAGATCTATGAGTACACCGAAAATCAGCATTACCAAACATGGTTTTAGTCCAATCCAGAAAGCAGAGAGGACACTTTCAGCAAAACCTCCTATCATGAACATCACCACACATACCAAACTAGTAAATCCCCCAACAAATACTTTGTAATGATTGGCTAATGCTTTTACTAATACCGCTCTATACCAAGCTTCTAAAGAGAGAAATTTTCTTTCAAACCAGGCAGAAAATTTATTCGTTGGATTCTCTAGATCTTCTCCAGCTTTGTACCACATTGATGCTAGTAACGGAGTCACAGTAAAAGAAACTAAGAGAGACAATAAAACTACTACTGTAAACACGATCCCTAAGGGTCTAAAAAATTGTCCTACAATTCCATCCATGGTTCCCACTGGCAAGAAAACCACCACATCTGCTAAAGTAATTGCTATCGCAGCTAATCCTATTTCTGATCTACCTTTAATAGCAGCAGTATACGGATCTTCTCCCATTTTCAAGTGTCGATAAATATTTTCTAATACAACAATTGCATCATCTACCAGAACCCCTATAGCCAATGAGAGTGCTAGCATCGACATATTATTAATCGTAAACCCAAAGGCTTTAATAGCAAGAAAACTTGACAAAAGAGTTATGGGAATTGTAATAGCCACAATGAACATCCCTCTAAAATTATGGAGGAAGAGATAGATAATACAGACAACGAGAAAGATCCCAAAAAAGAGAGCAAAATTTAAATCAGCTATGGATTCCTCTACCTGAATAGAAGTATCGAGTGTTTTTACAAGATCTATACGATATCTTTCTTCTACCTCTGCCTTCATATTTTGAATGGCTTTAGAAATTTCAATCGCATTTCCTTCCCTAGCTTTTAATACTGTCATTAACACAGCACTACTTCCATTTAATGTTGCGATTTCACGCTTTTCCTTATAGCCATAAACTATTTCTGCAATGTCTCCTAGTTTATAAGCAATCGTCACCGGACCATTTTTTGTTTGAGATTTTTTGGAGACATACAGGTTTTTCAATCCATCGATTGTAGATGCCTCTCCCTGTATTCGTAAAGATTGTTCATCTTTTCCAGATTCAATGAACCCTACAGGCATATTGAGATGCGAAGTTTTTAGAGTATTTAAAACATCAAAAGCAGAAATACCATACTCTAATAATTTTTCTGAGTATAGTTTTAACTGAATCTCTTTTTCTTCCCCTCCACTAACATAAACGCCTGCAACTCCTGGGATTCTACTAATAACATCTTTTAGTTTTTCATCTGCAATATCCCTTAATTCTCCATCAGACCATGCATTACTTTTAAGAGCAAGAGTAATAATCGGTTCACTTCCTGTATCTAACTTACTAATAGTAGGAGTATTAATATTACTAGGTAATTTTGGGATTATCGTATCCAATTTGGATCTTGTATCATTTAATGCTGAATCCATATCCGTCCCTATTTCAAAATTAATAGATACAATAGAGACACCCTCTTGAGAAAGGCTAAATATTTCTTTTAATCCTTCAATTCCAGAAACAGAATCCTCTATTTTTTTAGATACTTGCTCTGCTATTTCTTCAGCTCCAGCACCAGGATATGAAGTTACAACCGTCAACACACCAAAACTAACCTCAGGATTCAATTCCATTCGTGTACTTTTAAATGCCAGATATCCTGTAAAAGATAACCATAGCACGACCATTAAGATAAATACCGGTCTTCGGAGCGCAAGATGAGTTAGTTCCATATATTTTTTCTATAGAGTTTTTTCTATTGTAACCCTAGAGCCATCCTTAACAAAATTATTTCCTTTTACAATCACTTTTTCTCCAGAAAATATATTTTTCACCTGGATGAAATCTTCTTGAGATAATCCTATCTCCGCTTTTCGTTGTTTTACTATTCCATTCTCTTCCATCATCAAGTAAGACTCTCCCTCCTTGATCACAAGAGCACTTTTAGGAATAATAAAAACATTCTTTACAGAATCCGTATGAACTAATCCAGTACAAGTCATTCCTGGATATAGAATCTCTTTATCTTTAAGATCTTCTTGAGCATTTTTATCCTTCATATCAATATTAGGAGTATCCAAATCAATCCTAAGTTTTAGTAGCCTCAAATGAACATCAGATATTGGATTAATAGAAGTTATTCTTCCTTTCATTCTCTTTTTTTCTAAATGCGATAACTCTATATCTACATCCATACCATTCTTTAACTCTATACCTGTATCTAAAGAAACCTCAGAAGATATATACAATTTATCCATGTTCGTCACTCTTGCAACAGGTGATCCAAGTGTAACCATACTCCCAACAGAAGGCAATCCCATACTCACATAACCATCAAAAGGAGCTACTATTTTAGTATCCTGCCAAGCAGATTTAGATAAAACAAGATTTTCTTTAGCCATTTTCACATTCGCCTCAGCAGCCTTAACTTGATTATAAAGAGATTTATCCATAGACTTTACAGCTTCAGCATTTTTTACAGATTCTTCTGCTATAAGAATCTGTTTTTCTGCAATTTCCAAGTCCTCTTGAACAGGTCCCTTATCCAATATATTCCAAGTTTCCTTCAATGAAATATATCTCTGCTTCACATTCAAATATTCTGCTTCCTGTTTTTCTATTTGCTGGAGGCTTATCCCTCCTATTTGATAAAGTTTTCTACTTCTTTGTAATGCTTTTTCGCTTGATTCATATCCATTTTTTGCAGCTTCAAGAGACGCTTTAATCTTATTTCTTTCTTCATCTCTAGGACCATTTTTTAATTTTTCATACTGTAATTTAGCCTGTTTTAAAGCATGTTTAGCATTCTCTAGCTGAACAGAAGATCTTAATGGAGTATTCATTAAATTAAGTTTTGCTTGACTTAAACTTGATTCTGCCGAAGATAATTGCGCTTCAGATATATGCACTTTACTTCGATAGTCAGAATCATCCAACTGCAAAAGAACATCTCCTTTTTTAACAATATCTCCTTCTTTTGCAAATATTTGAGAAACTTTGCCAGGAACCTTTCCTACGATCACTGTATCCTCTTCAGCCTTGAACTCCCCAGTGACTTTTTTTGTATGTACATAATCAGAAGATTTTACATTCTGCACTACAACAGGAATTGTTTTGTTATTCACGATACTCTCTGTTCGAATCGCTTGCTCCTGTGCTTTTCTGTTTACGCATCCTGAAAAAACTAAAAAGAGATACAACATCCCTCCTTTTAGGATTAAACATCTCTTCTTAGTGAGATTTTCTAAAAAACGACTAACCATCAATCTTGTCTCCTACCATATTTATCAATTCCTGCCAGGCTAGATATATCTCTGTTTTTGCCTGGTTATACTGAATATTTATTTTCAAATAATCTGCCTCAGCTTGCATAAAATCAACAATATTAATGACACCTTCATCATATTTCATTTCACTGATTTTCATGCTTTCCTCCGACATATGAAGAGCCTCTTCTGAGGCCGCTAATTTTTTCTGTAAAAGAAGTATTTTATTTTTTTTATCCCGATACTCTTCTTTTAATGATGCCAATAACTGTTCTTTTTTCAACTGAACCATAGCTTGATCACAACGTGTTTCAGATGATTTGGAGAGACCTAATCCACCATCATAGATAGGTATATTTATCGTTAAACCAGATACACACATCAAACTTTTGGCATCTTCTACAACAGAATTCATACTTCCATTAAATGCACTATGAATCGATACTGAAGGCAATATGGTCTGTAAATCATTCCAAGATTTGTAATTTAGCGCCTTTAACTGATATTCAATATTTTTAAGCTCATAACTAGAATCTAATACTTTCTGTAAAGTAATGGATTCCATATCTTGATTCAAATCTTTTTCGAAAGAACTCTTTGTATCCTCTAGCAAGAGAGGTGTATCCATAGTAACACCTATAAGGAGCTTAAATTTTTCTAAGGCACTTTTGTATTCATGCTCCATTTTAAAGACTTCCATCTCTATTTTTTTAAGTTCTACTTTTGAGTTCAAAAGTTCTAGCTTAGATACTGCTCCAGCATAAAACATCTCCTGAGCATTATTGAATCTCTTTTGAACAATCCTTATAACTTTTTCATGAACATCAACCAAACTTTTCTTTATCAGAGTCCCATGAAAAGCTATACGAACTTGCTTTAATAACTCTTTCTCACATTTCGAATAATTTAACTCCTGACCCTTTTTTCTACACTCCGAAGATTTTATTGCAGCATAACCAGTACCAAATAAATCTATTGGTAGACGGATCCCAACATTTCCACTAATCATACTAGCGGATGTTAAATCAGCATGCGGAGGCTGTGTATTACGAGTCTCTTCGGATGAATTAACGGATGCTGTTTTCATCCCACTTAAAGAGAATGGCAATTCTAATGTACTACCCTCCTCAAAAGGATTGCTTCTGTAATGATCATAATTCAAACCGAACATAATCTTAGGATATAAAGCAGATTTCGTTATGTTCCAGATGGAATGCTCTTTCTGTAGCTGAGTCCTTTCAATTTTTAATGGATAAGCATTTTTTAATGCTATCTCTTCTGCTTCTTTTAATGATAATTTTTGATAGAAACTCTCTTCTGCTAAAATGAAGATAGGTATGGTTAATCCTAAAATCACAAAAGTCCTGTAAATTAAACTTCTCATTACTTTTTTCACTCACTATAATTATTGCCAGCTATAAATATTTTCAGCACCTTATCAATGCAAGAACTCTTTTTATTGACATTTATTTTCAATCCCTTCACTGCAATAAGTATAAATTATTGAATATCTTATACTTATATCGTAAAATGTAACCATTATGGATCATAAACCAACTCATGATAATACTTCTAAAATGATTGCTTTAACTCATCAAGTATCAGCTAACAATTATCATCCACTTCCAGTTGTTATCTCTAATGGAAAAGGAATATGGGTAACAGACATAGATAATCATAAGTATTTAGATTGTTTAGCAGCTTATAGCGCAGCAAATCAAGGACATTGCCATCCTAAAATTATATCTGCACTGATCGATCAAGCTCAAAAACTAACCATATCATCCAGAGCATTTCATAATGAAACGATGGGTCCCTTTTTAGAAAAATTATGCAAATATACTGGTTTTGATAAAGCACTTCCCATGAATACAGGAGCGGAAGCCGTAGAAACCGCGTTAAAATTGGCAAGAAAGTGGGGATACCAAAACAAAGATATACCAGAAAATCAAGCTGAAATTATTGTCTGTGATGGTAACTTTCACGGTAGAACCATTAGTATCATCAGTTTCTCTTCGGAAAAACAGTATAAAGACCAATTTGGCCCACTAACGGAAGGTTTTAAAAGCATTCCATATGGATGTTCGGAATCACTTTCAAAAGCCATTACTCCTAATACTGTTGGATTTCTATTTGAACCTATTCAAGGGGAAGGTGGCGTGATAGTTCCTCCTGATGGATACTTACAAGATTGTTTAAAAATTTGCAGAGAAAAAAATGTTCTTATGATCAACGATGAAATCCAGACTGGTTTTGGAAGAACAGGAAAAACTTTTTGTGGAGATTATGAACATACGCGTGGAGATATTCTTATCATGGGAAAAGCACTTGGAGGAGGTGTCTATCCTGTAAGTGCAGTATGTAGTTCGAAAGATATTATGGATGTTATAAAGCCTGGTGATCATGGTTCAACTTTTGGTGGTAATCCGCTCGGTTCTGCCGTAGGAATAGCATCTCTAGAAGTGTTAGAAGATGAACAGTTACCAGAAAAATCTTATGAACTCGGAAAACATTTTAAAGAAACACTCAAAAATATAAAATCTGAAAAAATTAAAGAAGTAAGAGGCAAAGGACTTATGATAGGCATAGAAATCAAACAAGAATTTGGAAATGCAAGAAAGTATTGTCAAATACTTCAAGAAAAAGGCATTCTGTGTAAAGAAACACACCAGCAAGTGATTAGAATGACTCCACCACTCGTCATTTCTAAATCTGATTTAGACTGGGTAGCGAATCAACTCGAACAAGCATTACAAGAAGCATCATAACACCATCAAATAATCACGACAAAATCAAGTTCCAACAACAGATCACTCTTTCTCTTGATAGAAAAGGAATTATCAAGAGAAAGAATTACAATTCAGATCAAAACCCGCAAACTAAGCTCACATTCAAATACTGAAATCTATATTGATAATCCTATAAATGATGACTAAATTCAGATCGAAACCTACATGCTAAATATCTATGCAAGCACTGAAATCTATACTGAAAATATATATAAAAAGAATCAGATTTCATCAAAACTGCAATCTAAATATTGCATCCAGACCGGTACCATCTTGCTTATTAGGTTGAATCTTTTAGAATTTCTAACCATAATAATAAGCATAAAAACATCCTTCATGATTTAGCTCTAATGAAGAAAACTACTGAATCATTATCTTAACATTCGTTTACGATCTATAAATATATCAACAAAATATATATCAACAAAATATATATCAACAAAAAGATAGCTACAAAGCAAAAAAACTATCTATAAGATCGATTATTAGGCAAAAAAAAAGTGAGCAACCATTCAATCCTGATGGACTGTTTGAACCATCTCTTTTATGCCGTATCTTCTAAAACTATACAAATTTCCATTCTTGCTCATTTGAGAGAACAAGAATGGAAGTGAAATATTTTATTTTATGTAAGTCTTAATATACTTAAATTTAGTGAGCTTTTCCAGTAACAGAATCCACGACTTGATGCACTTTTTCTTTCACTGTTTTAGTAACTTTGTTCACAGAGCCCTTAACACCGTCTACAACTTGATGCGTTTTTTCCACAACTTTATGTGCTGCGTGATCTACGGCATTTACAGCATTATGTGCTTTCTCTTTCACTCGCTTTACCACATCCTCAGTTTTATGTTTTACTGCTTCAGCAGAATCCTCTGCTTGTGACTTTAGATGAGAAACTTCTTCTTTTACATCAGAGACTACTTTTTCTGCCCCATGTTTAACGCTTTCAGAAGCATCATGAGCAACTTTATTTACTTTTTCAACTCCATGCTTGACACTTTCAACAGCATCATGAGCAACTTTATTTACTTTTTCAACCCCATGCTTGACACTTTCAACAGCTTCATGAGCAACTTTATTTACCTTCTCTTCACCCTGTTTACTTTTGTCGCATCCCAACAATAACAAAGGAACACATCCTAGCAAAACAATTCTTTTGATATAACCTTTCATATATTTAATTATTGAATCTTTTTCACTAATATTCATATATAAACATTAAATAAAAAATTATTTTTTCATTAAACCCTGATCCTGTAAAAAAGATAAAAGTTTTTCTCTACCCGTAAGTTTTTCTTTAGTGCATCTCGAAGAAGTTAATATAGACCATGCTTGAATAGAATCTCTTCCTTGGTCAGTGTTATAAGTCTCCATTCTATGGTTATACTCTTTAATATCTATATTTAAAGAGTATGCATTTTCAAAAAAAACATCTCGCTGTTTCAATCGTGGTTTTATTCCAGAAGTATTGTCTGGATGTGGCCAACCTAAACAGAGACCAAATACAGGAAAAACTTTATCTGGTAAAGATAACAATTCTTTCACTTTGTGGGGGTGGTTTCTGAGCGCACCTATATAACATATCCCGAGACCTTGATTTTCAGCAGCACAGACTAATCTTTCTGCAGCTAAAGCAGCATCGATCGCAGCCATCAAAGTGAACTCAGTATAATCAAGTGCATCTGGAATAATATTTTCTTGCTCACAAACTCTTGATAATCGATACAAATCTCCTAGAAACACCAAAAATACTGGTGCGGTTAATATCTGTTTTTGATTGGAAGAGCATTCACTGATCTCTTTTCTCAATAAAGGTTCAGTAATCGATATGACGCTATATAATTGAAGATTGCTACTAGTTGCTGCACTCTGAGCTGTACAGAAGAGTGATTTAAGTAAATTTTCATCTATTTTTTGTTCGGTATACTTCCGAACAGACCGATGTATTAAATAATCCTTTAGACCATTAAAAGAAAATTCTAACTTCTCTCCATATCTTAATTCCCAAACATCTTTAAACGAAACCACAACATATATTATCCCACATGATAGGAAAACGGATAAATTGAGAAGCAATATTCACAAATCTCTATTCATCACCTAACTTTTGCGCCAGATCATCCATCTGTTTTTCTAAAATAACAACGCTAGCTTCTAAAGATTTTTTCGCCTCTTCTTTTGTAACAACACTATTAGAAACCATTGCTAAGTCACTTGTTTTTTTATCAAAGTCGATAGTCAAAGATTCAACGTTTGTTCTTAAAACTTCAACAGATGCTTCTAGAGCAGTAATAGCCGTCTTTTCAGTTTCGTAACCATCACCTATTTTGGACAGTTCTTCATTTGCTTTATCAAGCTTTACTTTTAACTTATCCATGTCTGTTTCTAATACTGTAATGGATGAATCCAACGCTGTTTTAGCACTCTCTTTCGTCTTAAAATCATCGTTAGCAATCTTAAATGCTTCATTTGCCGTTTCTAAATTCTTAAGTAGATCTTCTTTTTGTAGCTTATATCCCTTAATAAGATCTTGAAGCACTTTTTCGTATGGATTTTCATCCGAACTAGATTCCCCTTCAGATAGAATCTTTTCAATATTTTTAACATTCGTACTTGTTTTTTCAATATTTTTTTCTAGTATCGCTATTTCATCTTCCAGAGTTTTTTTCGATTGCGGATCCTCTAATCCAGACAGCTCTAACTCTTTAGCTGTAAACTTATCCTCGTAAGTCTTTAGATTTGCTTTGAACACATTTAAATTATCTGTTAAAATAGTTTTTGCTTTTGATACCTCTTCACCCTCTTCTGTTGAATCAGGAGCAGATTTAGCATCTTGGATCTGTTTGAGGTATTTCTCAGCATTTTCAATATAATATTCTAAATTCTCATTCTCTTTTTCTAAAACTTTTACAACGCCTTCTTTTTCGTCTTTAATAGCCTTAGATTCACTTAAAACTTCTTTCGCCTTTTCGAGCTCACTGTTCGATTCTTCTAGCTTAGCAGTTAAATCTTCCATTTTCGTTTTCAGTTTCTCTGCAGAATTTTCTAGTTCTAATTTTTGCTGTATTTTGTCATTATAATCAGTTGTAATAGTTTCCAATTTACCTTGATGATCCTCTAACATCTTCGTAAACTTATCTAGATTTGTCTGAATAGTATTCACTTCTGCTAGTAATTCAGATTCTAACCGTTTTTCATCATCATATTCTTGACTAACAACAGCTAATTCTCGACTTGCATCCACAAACCTTTTATTTATAGCTTCAATCCTTGTTTCAATATCTGCAGGAGTATATCCACCTTCATACACTGTTCCTGATCCAGTGCTGCTACTCTTTTTGTACACATTGGGATCAGCCAAGCTATCCATAGAAAGCTCAACCTCTAATAAGCCATCTAACACATCTTCACCAGGGAACTCTCTTGTAAAAGTATATTTTCCTTTTTCGTTTAAAAATCCAGTTTTAATATACTCCCTATCAACATCAACTAGTTTAAGGTGAACCGATCGGTCTTTATACATTTTGTCAGCAGAAACATGAAGTTTTGCTTCTACAAAACTTTCTCCTTTTTTAGGGATTGTTCCCCATACACTTAATAAAGAAGCATTACCAACCTTATCAACTATAAATTTTTGCCTAACAGAAGATATTCCCATATCTCCGTATCTCAAACATTTTATTTCTGCAATATACTCCCCTTCTGGAAGCACTAAAGACTTATCTAAAAATCCATTTACTATCTTTACTCCAGAATCCTCACCATTAATATAGAGTGTCTTTTCACCAATGCCCGCATGCTCATCACTGAGTCTTGGAATAATTGGAGTTCCGCTTTCGATATACGAAAAAGGCACTCTTATGACATCAGCTACTCCCTTTCCATTAAATCTAAGATATTTCTCTGTTCCTGATGGAATATGAGCAGTTAGTATTTTTCCGGTTTCATCCGTAACTTTAACAGGAAGTGCATAACCTCGATGAATGACAAGACCTATACGATTACCATCCTGTTCTATGACACCAACTTTCTTATCTATTTTATTCCCTTCCCCGAATATCTGTTTCTTAACAACAAGAGGAGAACTCCATTCAACTTGTTTAACCGGATAATGCCCATTATCAAAAATATCAACAGATGCAGGATGAACCTTTTTACTCTTATCCTTTTTACTCTTATCCTTTTTATCCATATCCTCTTTATCATCTACTGAAGTTCTGACGGATTCAGGATAGGCACTACCTACTGGAATAGGTATTAGATTTTCAACATTTCCCAGACAACCTGACAATAAAAAAACAGCAATCACTGTTTTCCAGGAAGGCTTCAAACCCATTTCTTCCACATGGGCTCTTGGTAAAACTGTAAAAAATCTTGGCATCATGAATAATATATCGGGCTTAAATTTTAAAATCTAAACCTAATCCAAGTAAAAATACAGATTTATTATAGATATTTTTTACCGAAGCATTTGCTCTTAGTTTTTTATATTCCAATAAATATGGTGATGATATTGTTCGAAATAATCCAGACTGGAGAGGAATACCCTGATTAAAATAATAAACATCTAGATGTAAGCAGATAAAATTATTTAATCTAAGATTAATATTCCCCTTAAACCAAGGAAATAACCCAACATCACTTTTACGTTTATAGTCTACTTTTTGAAAACTTATAGTTGGTATCAAATTGAAATTCAAATTTTCATTCATCTTTTTTTTAAACTGATATTGTGATGTTAAACTCTGGCACTTGCTAGCACTATCTCGATGAGTACTGATTGGCTCCCAAGATGTTTTATAGGCTACTTTTCCCTCACCCCATTTTCCGGAAAGTGAATAATGTACTACTGCTCCATATTTTGCTTGGCTTATTTCAGAAGAACTCATCTTACATACACTCGATGAAGGCAAATAATTCATGCTTAAGCCCACTCTGAATGCTTCTCCGAAATAATTCCCTAACATCTTTTGAACTCCAAAAGAATAACATGAAGAATCCATCTCCATCGATTTCTTTTTCGAAGCAAATAATTTTTCGTATCTGGTCTTTAAAAAAAAGTCTGATAGCAAGATACATCTAGAACCTATTTTATAGCCTTCTAAGCTATAGGAACCTACATTTATGCCATGTTTTTGTACATGAATATCACAAGAGTGATCCGGTTCATTGCCGATATCACTTCCCTTCACATCAAAGACCTGTACTAGAATAAAAAAAGAGAAAACAACTCGAAATAATCTACATCTATCTATAAAGAAATCACTCATCCTGAAATTCATCTTAAGTTTTAGTATCCATGATCTTCGATATAAAAGAAACATTATATTTTACAACTAAACAACATTCATGTTAAAAATAAATGAAAAGTGTAAAATATTAAGTAATGGACTATGAATTATTGGAACTCTTAAATAAATCTAAGTCTCGTATCGCCACCATACGAGGTTATCTTTGACGTACCTAAACTTGAGAAAAAAATAGAACTGATACAAATAGAAACGGAAGATCTGAATTTTTGGAACTCACCATCAGATGCACAAAAAAAATTAAAACAACTTTCATTTCTTCAAGAAAAAATCAAAGGCTATCATTCTTTAAATAGATTATGCAATGATCTCATTGAAATGTCTGAGCTCCTCCAATCTGATTCAGATTCAGTCATGGAAAAGGAGATTCTACAGCAAACAAATCTTCTTGTCAAAAACTTGAATGAGCTTGAATTGCAAACACTACTCAGTGCAGAAGTTGATCAAAAAAATGCCGTCATTGAAATCAATGCAGGCGCGGGTGGTTCAGAAGCTTGCGACTGGGCATCTATGCTTTACAGAATGTATCAAAGATGGGCTGCTAATCGAGGATTTAAAATTCAAGAACTTTCTGAAACCCCTGGTGATGTTGCGGGTTATAGATCTATCTCCTTTCTCTTAAGTGGCAATTGTGCATACGGATATTTTAAGAGCGAACATGGTGTTCATAGACTCGTACGTATATCACCTTTTGATGCTTCAGCAAGAAGACACACTTCCTTTGCAAAAGTAGAAGTATTGCCCGAAGCTGAAGAAACAGAACTCACTATTCAGCCAGATGATATTTCGATAGATACTTTAAGAGCTGGTGGAGCTGGTGGCCAGCATGTAAACAAAACGGAAAGTGCGGTAAGAATCACTCACAAACCTACTGGCATTGTAGTGCAGTGTCAGAATGACAGAAGTCAACATAAGAATAAAGATGCTGCCCTTAAGGTATTAATGGCCCGCCTAAAAAATCGACAAAAAATTGAGACAGATAAAGAACTTTCCCAAAAAAGAAAAGAGACTGGCCCCGCTGAATGGGGAAGACAGATACGAAGTTATGTTATGCAGCCGTATACCATGGTAAAAGATCATCGTACAGGTTGTGAAGATTCAAATGTTATAGGTGTTATGGACGGACAAATCGATCTATTCATCCAAGCGTATCTGAAAAACCCTAAAAAAGAAGTCGATCTATCTGATGACTTAACCTAATAGTACGCGCTAAAAGATAATGATTCCATGTTTATGGAATCATTATCTAGCTAATAGTACAAGCACATTCTGTATTGAAATAAGGTTTCACAATGGATATTCTATTTCTTGATCTCCTTAGAAAACTCTTCCATTTTTCAGAAGACAAATAACAGTGTGCAAAATTTATGTTTACTAATTTTTCACAATCTATCAAAGACATAATTTCTTCACCTTGAAAGTTGGTATCTGATAAATTCAGTGTTTCCAAGTTTGTATAACTCAGTAAACTTATCATACAAGACCAATGATCGGAAATCATTTGTATTCCACGAAGATTCAACTTTTCAAGAGACTTGTATCGATGAATGTGAAAAATACCTTCCCCTTTATAATTCGACTTACATAAATTTAAGTCTTCCACTCTGGCATTACCCAAAGCATCTATCACTCCTCTCCAAACCTCAGAACTTAATAAACATCTTTCCAGGTTCACCTCTCTAAGATGAGTAAAATAGCGAAAACACTCCGATAATTCACCCTGATAATTTGATCGTTGTAAAAGTAAATGTGTAACACATGCTGGCAATGAACGAATCGCAATCTTCCAATTGAGTTGAGATAGTTTCTCTCCAGAAAAATCTGCTATTAATATCTTTTCTTCTGTCTCTCCAGGAGAAGTATTCTCATCCACTATCTGATGAACTCCTGGAGCTCTACTATCTACTTCACATGTACAATCCAAATATACTCTTTGACAGCCATTTGAACTCCTTACTCTATCAACCTGAACATCTGTGTCACTAGATTCTAAGTCACATATGCAATCCGAACATAACCTATCACCACCACTTGCACTTCCTACTCTTTCTGTAAGAACATCTGTAGTCCTGCTATCTACCTCATACAAACAATCTGAACACAACTTATGACTACCACTTGAGCTCCTTACTCTATCAATCTGAATATTTGCAATTCCACTATCTATTTCATAGGAACAATCTGAACAAATGTCACTACGATCATGACAAGAATAAATAGGAACAAAAATCCCTAAAAACAATAATATGTATATTTTTTTCAACATAAATTAAATAATACACCTTTGACAAAAACAAATCAATAGCGAATAATTCTATCAACTAGGTATTTCTCATGGATTAAAGAATTTGAAATTTATGCATAAATATGTATACATGAAAAATATTACACGCCAATCAAGTGTCATTAAAACATCACTAGAATGTTTCATGATTTCATTGAGTATATTGATAACCATTCATTCTTTTTCAGCAGCTGATCTAGAATTAGAAAACTTACAAAGTGAGTCCCAAGTATTCAATCAAAACGAAACCGGAGAGGAAGTATTGACGCAAAAGGTTAAACTTATGCAATTACCCTATGACTGCTTGCTAATCGTAGTTCATCATCTTGATACCTCTGAAATTTTTAGTCTCCTGGACACCTGCGTTCATGTTTACTACGACAACCTAGAAAAAAAACTTATCCATATTAAAAACCAATATGCTCTTATGGAAGAAATGGAAAAGGATCAAGAATCGGACCAAGAAATAAATTCTTACAATACTTTCAAACATAGTTTTTACGAATACGTTACTAAAAACATACGGATATCAGAAAAATTTATCGCATTTACCATTAATCTCCTGAATGTGGTGAATAAAACAGAGTGTTGGAAAGACAAAACTTTAGATGATGAACAGCTATTAAAAGCTTGTGAATGTGAAAAAAAACTCCAAACTTTTTTGCAAGATTTGTCACTTATCCTTGATTCCTATAGCAACTATATAACTAGACTGATAGTATTAAATCCTAAACTACAGGAACAATACAATTTAAAAAAAAATCTTCTAGAGAAAATTGCAGAGCTTAAAAAAAGTAAAAATTTACTCCACGTTTACAATATAAAGATTCAACTGTATCATGAAAAATATCCGCTTAAAAATGCCAGAAACACCTTTTCAAAGACTATCCATTCAATTAAATTAGATGCAGATCTTGATCCCAGTTTATGTGACTCTTCTGAAGATCCAACTATTCAATTAGAGTTGTTACATCAGTTTCATGCATTAAAAAATTTCCAAATCCGAGATTCCTTTGAAATGATACCCTTCATCAAATATCTTCCTAACAATCTAGAATATTTAAGTTGCAACTACTGCAATTTTTCTTATATTGGTATTTGTAATTTAGAACACCTTGAATCCCTGAACAGGCTAGATTTATCCAAAAACAAATTCAATGAATATGATTTTCTGAAAATAATACCCACTAGTATTACTCACTTGGAAATCATATCCCCAGAAAGTATTACACAAGAAGCAATAAATTCTCTATCAAGACTAGAAAACTTAAAAACATTAGTATTAAGTGCTTTCCCTGGTACAGACTGGACATTCCTTTCGCAACTTTCACCGAGCATTACTCACTTGGATTTATCTAGAAATACTATTCCTGATACATTCTTTAGTCATCTTAGTCATCTAATCAGAGTAGAAACAATCAATCTTAACAATGTAAGCATTCCTTCAGGAGATCAACTAGATTCATCACCTATAGTAGAACTCTCTAAACTTCCTGTATTAAAAACACTTTTATTACGTAACATTGAAGGATCTATATCGCTACCACACACGGGATTTCGTAATTTTAACCAGCTTGAACACTTAGATTTAAGAAATGCTCGTGGTATAAATATCGATTATCACTTTATAACATCACTCCCCAAAAGTATTAAAAAAGTTCTTACACATAGCAACACCGCAGGACTGGAAGAAATTTTACATAATAGTTCTATGTTAATAGATGGGGAGTTAATTAAACTTGATTTTATAGAATTTAATTAACTCCTTACTTCCAAAAAACAGAGAGTATTGTTGATGTTTTCTAAAATATTTGTCATTTAATGGAAATCATATTACAATACTCATATGAAATTATCATTCTCTATTTTGATTACATTTTTGATACTTCTCTCAGAAAACAAAATTTTTTCTATAGAACAGGAATCTGTCAAATGCGATAATAAATGTCCATTACAACAACAAAAAGTTTTTAAGTTATTAGATATTCCACCAGATTGCTTGAGTTATATTCTTCGTGATATAGATCTAAAAGACATCTACAACATCATTGGATCTATTTATATTCAATCAAAAAAAGATAAGATTTTATATATAGCAAAATTGCCGGATTTAGAGAAGCAGTTAGATAACATAAAAATTATTCACAATGCCTCTTTTAGCCATCAACAGGTTTTAAAAGAAAACATCCATCTTATCCTGAATCAAATAGAAACCATATCCGGTCGTCTACATCATATTTATGCTTTTACAGACTCACTCATAGATATTTTTCAGAATCCTCATACTTCTCCGCAAAGATCCTTAGAACATACCCATTTGGACACCCATTTTCAAAATGAATCCATACTCTATCAAACCGTGTTGAATTATTTTATCATTACCAATACACTTCTAAGAATCTTAGTGAAACATTCTACGTTTTTTAAAACATCACTCATGAAAATAAAGCTCATGGAAAATATTACTAATAAGCTTCAATCTTACATCGATAGTAAACCCTCTATTTATGTATACAGCATAAACTTTGAGTACGATGATATATGTTATCCACCACTTACAAATATTGATAAACTCCCAAATACCTTACAGAGTATCTCCATTAAAAAACACTTTCTAGATAAAAATATATTCCATATATTAAAAGATATTCCAGATCTTAAACACTGGGTACTTATAAACACCAGAATAGATCATGATCCTCTTCTAGAACTCTTTCCTGAACATACTAAGTCATTGAATCTTACTCTATCAAAAAGTATCTCAAATAATCCTTTAGCATTAAATCATCTAGGTCGACTAAAATCATTAAAACATTTAGTTCTCTCAAAAGTCAGAATAGATCATAATCTAGATCAAAACAAACCTTGCGATTCGTTAGAACAATTATTAACACTTGATCTTTCCTATTCACGAATACTAAACCATGATCTTAATTTTTTATCTCATTTCACACAATTAACAGAACTAGACTTAAAAGGTGTCAATATTACAAACTGGACATTTCTATCTCTTTTATCAAATACCCTTAAAAAACTTACATTAAATCATAATGAACTTGAAATAGAGGATCATCATCTAGAGCATCTTCATCAGTTGGAAGAATTAAATTTACAACATGTACATGCTAGAAATTGGAATTTCATATACTCGATTCCCTGTTCTCTCAAAACCCTTAATATTAGCTATTGCAACTTAGAAGGAGTCGACTTGAAGGCCTTAAAGAAACTTACCTGTTTAGAATCATTATTCATAAATGGAGTGACCTTAGAAAATTGGGATTTCTTATCACAACTACCCTCATCTCTTGTGAATTTAGATATGTTTCACACAAATCCATCATCAGAAGATCTTAAACGGTTATCTCAACTAAAAGTATTACGTGAATTAAATTTACAAATGGTTTATACATCAGATATTTCTTATATTTTTTCACTCCCTCCAAGCTTAGATACACTTTTATTAGACACCACGTATGCATCCATCGTTGATCTACTTCAAAATTGCCATGCCTATTTAAACAACACTCTTAAATCTTTATCCTTCATAAAAACAGGATAGAAACATTTTCATATACATCCTTCTTTTCCATGAGATAAGAAATTGATCTCCAAAACAGTCTCCTATAAAATTACCAGTAATCGTCTATTAAAATATGCAGTTTTCATCAACTCTCCTAACAATATATAAATATATGAATACCAAACATTTGTGGATATCTGTATACATACTTTCTTATTTTCTTTTCTGCTCTAGTAAAACCTTCTGCCATTCAGAAAATACAACCCCTGATGAAAGTGCATCTTCCAATGTTTTCAGATTAATGGATCTTCCTGCAGACTGTCTAGAGAAAATTATTGCTTACATGGAACTTTCAAGCTTGTACCAGTTAATTGATCACACTCTAGATGAATCAAGATTGTTGTCACAAGATTTTTTACTTTCAATGTCGCATTTAGATAAAGAGTTTAATAAATGGCAAAGAGAAACATTAAAACCAGAATCTAAAAAGCATCTTAAGGATTTAAAAATATCCTATCAGAAGTTCATTCTATCAGAATTTCACATAAGTGATAACTTTACATCCTTTATTATCAATTTAATAGATATCTTAAAACAGAACAGTGTCTGGAAAAATAAAATCATTTATTCTAATAAGCTCCCAGACTTTTTATCACGCCAATCAAAGCTCCAGTCACTTATCGAATACCTACAGTATATCTATCAGTTAAAAAAAGATCTTCTTAGTACATGTCTTAAACAAGAAAACTCTGAAATATTAGAACGAAAGAAAAGAGATGCCGAAACTTTTTATCATATTCTGACTCAACATAAAAACAACAACTTTGAATGTGGAATCGATCACTTCCAAAGTGTTCATGTAGGGATATTCCTAGAAGAAAACGGTTCTTTTCAAAACATACCAACTTTAGTGCAACAAATTACCATCTCTGGACATATATTAAACTCCGATTCTCTGAGCCATATTTCTAATTTTAACACCCTACAACATTTAGATTTAGCTGATAACGATTTAGATGACTGGAGTGTACTCATATACTTCCCAAAGAGTATTAAAACACTTAATTTGTCGGGATGTGCATCTAAATATGGCACGACACTCTGCCCTCATCTTCTTCATGACTTTCAGGAACTCACCGAACTTAATCTATCTAGAATCCCGCTTGATAGATGGGAGTGTCTCCAAGATCTACCTGAAAATATAAGAAAGCTTGATCTGAGTCATGCTGATTTTTTAGATTATTCTGACTCGATTATCACAGAAAATAATATAAAAAGTCTGCAGCATCTTCAATCTTTAGAGGATATCAAATTAAACAATATTCAACTGAACAACTGGTGTTTCATACAATACTTGTCACCATCCATTAAAAAACTCAATCTTAGCAGTAGTAACATATTGCCTGAGACCCTTTCTTATTTATCTAAAATAACTTACCTTCGAGAAGTGCTTTTAAATTACATAGACTTAGATCACTGGGAAAACATTTCAGATCTACCCCAAAATATACTAACCATTGAACTCACTGGAAGTAATATTTCTTCCAACGCGTTGAAAAAATTTAAAAAATTTACAAATTTAGAACAGTTAAATCTAACAGAAGTTTATCTAGATAATATCGATTTCATCCATCAATTACCCATCGGCATAAAAAAACTATCTCTCGATTCTAGGTTAATCCCCCTAAAGGATCTTATTAACCAATCTTATATCCGAAGAAACGAAACCGATCACTGTTTATCTTTCATAGATATTAATGACAACGATGGGTAATCCTAAATATTTAAATAACCCCAATGGATTGAAGAAGAGACTGAACTTCTTCCACTGAGTCATGGATCGCATTTAAGGCAAAATCAATATCTGATTCTTCTATAGTAAAAGGAGGCTCAATTCTTATCACAAAGGGGTTATTCAAGGTATAAGCTGCAAGCACTCCCCTTTTTAGCAATTGAACAATGGTTAGTTCTGCTGAATCAGGAACAGAAAATTCAACACCACACATTAAACCTCTTCCACGTACTTCTTTCAGGATACGAGGGAATTGTTCTTGGATTTGGTTTAATCCCTTAATAAATTTACTCCCTTTCTGGACAACAGCATCTAAAAGATTCTCCTTTTCTATTACTTCAATGGTAGCTAGTGCTGCTCGGCATGCTAAAGGATTCCCACCAAAAGTACTTGTATGAACTAAAGGATTCTCAGCAAACACCTTCTCCCAAACCTCTTTCGTTCCCATGGTTGCTCCTATCGGCATCACTCCACCTCCTAATGCTTTTGCAAGAGTTATGATGTCAGGAGTAATACCTTCCTGTTCGTAACCAAAAAATGTACCTGTTCTACCAACACCAGTCTGAACTTCATCAATGATAAGATATGTACCAAATTTAGTACACAATTCACGTAATGACTTAAAGTAACCTTCTGGTGCTACATGAATACCTCCTTCTCCTTGAACAACTTCAATAATGACTGCAGCTGTATTGCTATCGATAATTTTTTCTAAGGCAGCAATATCCCCAAAGGGAGCGAATTCAATACCTGACAAAAGAGGTTCAAACGGTGTTCTGAATTTTTCACGGCCTGTCACTGATAAAGAACCCAGTGTTTTACCATGATATCCTCCTTTTGTAGAGATCAATTTATTTCTCTTGGTACCGATTTTTGCAAATTTCAGAGCTGCTTCTACTGCTTCTGCTCCACTATTCGAAAAAAATGTATAGGTCAATAAATGATTTGTTAGTTCAGAAAGTTTTTGAGCAAGCTCCGCTTGCGTCTGGTTAAAAAATACTTTGGTGGAAAGAGGCAGTATATCAAGCTGGTTTTTCACAGCCTCTGTCACTTTAGGATGCCTATGCCCTAAAGCAAAAACACCATAGGAACCTAATAAATCTAAATACTTTTTTCCATCCTGATCATATACATAACAACCCTCTCCTCGCTGTTCTACTCCAAAACCTGCAAAAGATATGAGTTTGGCTAGTCCAGGGTTAATATGTTTAGCGTACAAAGATGTAATTTTTTCAGAATCTTTTAAAAGATTATTCATAATTCATTAACACCTAACATAGAATACCTGTTATAATAACATATAGGTTTAGGAGAGATGGCTGAGTGGTCGAAAGCGCCCGCCTGCTAAGTGGGTAAGGATTTTCATCCTTCCCGGGTTCGAATCCCGGTCTCTCCGCCACTAGTTCTCTTCAACACTATTCTTCACACATTTTTCAAGAAAACATGTATAATTATTTGTTGTAAACACTTAGATCACACTATTTCAAATTAATATAGAATTAGGCTATATACATGTCAAAACAACATCAAAGCAACCTACTTTCCAAAGATCCGAAAAATGATACAAAGATTTTATGGAGAATAGCATGGCCGGCAGTTTTCTTAAACACACTTCAAATTTCTAATAGTCTTTTAGACACTAAGTTTGTAAGTGGATTACCCGATGCTGCTCTAACCGCAGTAGGAGCTTCAGGATCCATTATATTTTTAATGTTTTCTATTGCAATATCCATTGCAGTTGCCGCTTCTGCTCTTGTTAGCAGAGCTTATGGGGCCGGTGATATCCAAGGCTATAAAACCGCTGCCAGACAAGTATTTAATTTTGGTATTCTTGTTAGTATTGTCTCATTAGTATTACTTTATTTCATAAAGCCATTCTTAATTAGCAGATTCATACCCGCTTCCGATCATCTGGCAGCAACCTACATGAACACCTATCTTGAGATTGTCCTCTATAGTATCCCTGCATGGATGATTATAGAGTCGGTAGCTGGTTCCATGATGGGGATCGGTGATTCAAAAAGTCCGATGGTAATTTCTGGATTCCAAGTTATTTTACATATGATTTTTAACTTCTATCTCATTCCTAACAGTATAGATCTAGGCTATGCTGGCCTTGGAAAATTTCATTGTATGGGGTGGGGAATTACTGGGGCTGGAATAGCCTTTTCCGCAAGCCAATGGATTGCTGCTATATCCTATACGATTTGGGCTAGCAGAACCCCTTTAGGAAATATTGCATCGTTCACACCTCCAACTCTGGAGTGGTCTAAACGAATCTTAAATATCAGTGGCCCATCATCCATTACATGGTTCTTACGCGTAGGCATGTATATGATACTCATGGATATGCTATCCAACCTTCCTAATGGATCTATCGCAATAGCAGGATCTAGAGCTGGATTCAATCTAGAGAGTATATGCTTCATGCCTGCTTTTGGATTAAGTCAAGCTGCCGGCGCTCTTGTTGGCCAAAGCTTAGGGATGAATGATACAAAAAGAGCAGTGCGTTTAGGATGGCTTGCAGGGCACTACTCTGCAATTATAACCGGAATCGCAGCTGCCATTCTATATATCTACGTTCCAGATATTGCAGCCTGGCTTGTAAATGAAAAACAAGCTATCATGGATGAAGCTATTACAGTTCTAAGATTAATGTGCTTTTCCGAAATATTTTTTGGATATACTCTTACGCTCACAGGAGCTCTTCAAGGTGCAGGCGATACCAAAAGCCCTCTATGGATAACCATTTTAACCTTCTGGATTATTAGAATTCCATTACTCTATTTAACGATGTTTACCTTAAATATGGGCTCCTATGGAGCTTGGCTCGTTATGACCATCACACAAGGATTATCAGGAATCATCACGATATATGTATTCTGGAAAGGTGATTGGAAAACTAAAGAAGTTTGAATATTAGTATATTCAGGAGTAAAGTCTAACGTGATTGCATCTTCTGGTATAAGGGTGAAGCTCTATCACATTCCATCCATAAATCGTATGCTTTTTCAGAACCCATCAGTGCATGTACAGAATTTGTCATGGAAAGGAAAACATCTTGAAACTCTTCCCATCTGGATTCTGTTTTAAGATGTTTTTCATTTTGTAAAATAAAATGGATTACTTTTTGAATGTTATCTAAATCTTTTTGAAAGATAAATGTAATTAATAGATGATTCCATGCCTCTAAACCATACGGATGATAATCCAGTGCTTTTTCTGCATTATTCACAACAATCTGAGCATAAAATTTATTTCTTGATGACATATCTATATATGCGTCATACATAGCTCTTTCAGAGTCAGCTAAAGATTCTATTTCGGGATATACATCTAACACTGTATGCCTCAACCTATTCAAATTATATATACGAGGTGTTTCCTTAGAACATAATGAATCTTCACGCTTGCCAGTAGAACTACCTTTTTGATGATGTCTATATAAAATACCCTTACATTCTACATAGCTCATTTTAGTATAGAGTGAAGACTTCAACCAAAAATGTACATCTGATGCAAAAGGGGTCTGGAAACCTCCCATTTTACGTATCGTATCTCTTTTCATCACAACGGTAGGATGAAAGATAAATATTTTTTCAAGCAATTCTCTATGGATCTGATGCCCTTCCTTTTCACGTGTGTACTTCTCATCAAAAGCCTGATCAACAAAACAACCTTCATTACAGATCCACTTAAAGTCTGTATAGGTTATACCAAGATCAGCTCTAGATTCTAATAAATCAATCTGATGTAATAATTTATCTGGATAAAAAATATCATCCCCGCCAATAAATGCTACAAACTCTCCTTGAGTATAATTCAAGGAAATTTCGATTAATCGATCGAAACTATCTAAATTACGACCAATATTCTTTTGATAATGATATCTTAAACGATCATCACAAGAATATTTATGGATGATCTCTGCCATATCATCAGTTGAACCATCATCTAAAATAAATAATTCAAGATTTTTAAACTTCTGACCAAGAACAGATTCTATCATCTGCGCAATATATTCTGACTGATTATACGCATAACAGATGACAGAAACTTTTGGACAAGAATCCAGAGATGCCAAATAATCTTTGCAAGTTACTAATTTTGGATCTGTGTGTTTTAAGATTTCATCAACCTCTTTGAAAAGTTGATCATTACTCGGCACATGGAAATGTTTATTGTCTCTACTAGCATCAATATCAACTTCTTTTTGGATAGAGACCTCGAGAAGATCCTGAGTGATCTTTTTTAAATAAGAATCTGATATTTTATTTAAATCAATATCATACTCCCTTCCTCCACTAGCAGCAATTTCATATCTTGTGTAAGAAATATCATCTATAGGATCAAAATTCAAGTTGATAATAGAGGAAGATATCACTCTTTGTTTTTCCCAAAATGGAAGTACACCATGAGAGATCTTCCGGAGTGGTTTATACTCTTCCCATCCAAATCCCCAAAGGTGCAGATTACATCCTGTAGATACTAAATGGATCAGGACATCTGCTATTTCCGGTTTAGCATGTCCTATATAACTAATACCGTACTTTTTCGGATTCGTTTTTCTTTCATAGTTAGGAAAAAATAACCCTTCAGGAATTTTTCTCGAAAAAGAAGGATGCCTCCCCCAAACACCTTTGTAGTGTTCTAAATAAATCTGATCTGAAGATACAGAATCATTCAAAATAAAACCTAACAGAGTAAAGGTATCACTTTCAAGTGGTATAAAACCTTCACATTGCTTTGTCGTTACAAGTTCAAGGCCAAACTTCAGATGATGTTCTGAAATATATTCTTTGACAGCATCAGTACCAATAGAATTTTCTATTCGAAGAGGATAACCATATTTTTGAATAAGAGGATCAACATAATTATAATACGTTGTATAAGTTCCAATTCGAGGTATTTCTTTGTCATCACAAACTAATAACCAGTTATCCATACTGAAATCATTATTGGTATATCAGAGATATTTCTACATAAACATATATCCTATTCAGGAAGAGGTCCTTTCTACTATTCTGCATAACTGCTACTCTATATACCTACCAGTTTATTTATCTGCGTGTTATTTTCTATCCGTGAAATTCAAAACTGATGATTTTACGGATGATATGCATAATGGACTGACCCAAAAATTATGATGAGTAGAGGATAAATAGCTCCAAAAAAACTAAAGAAATCCTTTTTGATTTTCCTAAATAAAATAAAACCTTTCCAGTAACATTCATCCCAGGTAGTATTCATTCATAGAAAATAAAAAAACATTAAGAAATACATTAAATTTTCACAATCTATCCATAACCAAAACAGCAACATGAACAACAAATTGAACGAATGGCTTAAAAAAGAGATTACTGAATTAAAATCTAGAAGTTTATTCAAAGAACTGAAGATTCTTGAATCTCCTTCAGATGGGAATATCTTTATAGAAAATCAGAACATCATCAATCTTTCCAGCAACAACTATTTGGGACTAGCAAATCATCCTAAAGTAAAAGCTGCAGCTATTCAAGCCATTCAAGAGTGGGGGGTAGGAGCCGGGGCTGTTCGCTGGCTAGGTGGAACAATGGATATTCACCACCAATTAGAAAAAAAAATTACTGAATGGAAACATGTTGAAGATACTCTCGTATTTACTTCAGGGTTTAATGCTAATAGCGGATGTATACCAGCTGTTTTAAGTAAGAATGACGTCGTTATTAGTGATGAATTAAACCATGCATCCATCATTGATGGTGTCCGGCTCAGTAGTGCGAAATATAGAAAATCTGAAGGTTTTGTCTATCGACACTCCGATATGGAACATCTTGAAAAAATTCTTAAAAACACACAATCCTTTGAAAAAAGAATGATTATTACAGATGGAGTCTTCAGTATGGATGGAGATATTGCTCGCCTACCAGAAATTGTAAACTTAGCTGAAAAGCATGATGCTTTTGTGATGGTTGATGATGCTCATGCGAGTGGTGTATTAGGAAAAAATGGATCTGGCACGACTTCACATTTTAATTTATATGGACGCGTTGATATTCAGTTAGGAACATTATCTAAAGGATTAGGTGTTGTGGGAGGGTATATAGCAGGAAGCGGTTCTTTAAAACAATTGCTCATTAATCGAGCCAGGTCTTTCTTATTTTCAACAGCCCATCCTCCTATGGTTGCAGGTGCACTTCTTGCAGCTTTAGATATCATACAGAATGATCCTACCCTTATACAAACATTATGGAAAAATTCTGACATATGGAAAAACAAACTCCATCAAGAAGGATTTGATACAATGGGAAGTGAAACACCCATTACACCAGTATATGTTGGAGATGAACAGAGAGCGCAAGAAATGGAACGACTCCTCTACAAAGAAGGGGTATACGCATTATCGATAACCTATCCAACAGTTTCTCTAGGTAAAGCAAGAATACGCACGATGCCCAACACTACTCACACAGAAGAAGATTTCAACAAAGCTATAGAAGCCTTTAAAAAAGTGAGAGATAAAGTGGGTTAATAAGATACTATTATGCTCTTTTATTCTAAGACTAATAACTATAATTCTATTTGATTTATAAAAATATAAATACTTTATTTTAAGGGATCAACCCTACTGAAAAGTACCGATAATCATTTATTTTGGCTTATCTATTATTTTGATTTCAAAAAAATATATGATATCCTTGTGTTAATGAAATACATACAAATCTATACCATATCATTCATGTTTTCTTTTCTTATCGTGTCTTCTATTCATGATAACTATTTATGTATTCCTAGTAAATTAGATCAAGACTCTCCTGTAATGGACAATAACATCATCGAAACAAATATCCTAAATAATAATCAAATAGACCATCCTGATTTTGAAAACATAGAAGCAGAAACAGGCATACATGAAACGATAAGTTCTGATGGTAAGATTATCCGAAAGCATCCAAAAGGAATGGAATTTATCATCGGTCCAGGAATAGAATCTCAACTCGTTTTCCCTTGTGGCTATAAAAAATCAGCTAATTCCATCTCTGTAAAATTTGAGTATGACTCGGATCACTATAGCATCGAGAAAAAAGCCATTGATATCATTCCTGAATCCATTCAATGTTATTATAACGAAATGGATATTTTTCTTATTCGAGACGACACTGTATTAAAAACGGAATTTCCTCAAAAATCACTTGCGATATTAATGAATGGCTTTGCTACGTATATTAAATATGATGAAGACGGTCCACTCTCTGTTTTTCATCCAAAAATTTCGGTATTAGAGAAAGAGTTGTGGCTATCCCAATATCCTACCAATACAACCATTGTAAAAAGTAGAGTACATCCATTCACAAAAATCACTTATCCTAACGGTAATATAGAGGTCACTTTTAAAAACAATCATCAAATGTATTACTCAAAAGAATTAGAAATATATGAACTTATCTCCACATCGGATAAAAACATCAGCACGCTGATGATAAATAAAGAAGACCTAGAAGAATTATTTGATATCGACTTTAAAAACTCTGCTGGTATTCTTAAAAGTCAACCCGGTGATATATAGTTCTTATGAAGAATAAATGTTCCCTGATATACTTTTTATCAATGACAAAGTTTTAATCAAAAATAATCATAGCCAACATTCATATTGGCAATACCGATTAAAGCTATAACAATTACTTAGGATTTCCCATAAAACTTAAATAAGTGTTATCATAAAAACCAGTATCAATACGAACAAATAATTCCCCATTAACATAGCTTTACTATAATTGATCATTGTAGAATGGGGATTAGTCTTAGTATTTAAGTATTATTAAGTATTCTAATACTCTTTCTACTCTTCTTTATTTCTAAGATAAGCCAAGTGTTGGCAACTCAAAACAAGAGTCAAAATAGCATTAATATTCACCATATCTATACCAGATACTTGTATGTTTAATATACTTAAAATATTAGACGGATTCAACGTTGCTATTAATGTCTTAGAACACGTCCAAATCGCAACTTGATTCAAAAAGAAAAAGAATACCAAACCAGAAAGAGCAAAGAAAAAATAAAACAATGACGAAAAGCGTATGCCTGAAAATTTACTACAATTAAACTCACGCATATAAATTCTCTTTCGCTTATGAATAACAGAAAAATAGATAATGAAAGTAACTACCGCTAGCATCATATGTAGTAAATTCAAAATTAATGTTCTGGCATCTGTAATCGTTAGAGAATGCACATCACTCATAAACCTTTTTGAATCTAATGAAATAAGTCCTAAAGCATTTGAAATATATGTAAGACCTAGACCTAATATAATCAGAAAAAATATAGTGGAAACAAACATGCCACAATAACAGTATAAAGCTGATATGTAAGATAATAATTTTACAAACCATTCACTTCTCTTTCTACTGATAAATTGTTCTATCCATTCTGCAATGGGTTTGTAATAAACGATTAATGCTACATTAAAAATCAGATGTATAGCAAGAAGTAAATAAATCATATCCATTTTAAGTAAACCTTCTAAATTGTAGTACTAATAAACAGGAGTATACCAAAATATTATTGTTAGAATTATGAGGAATACCACTCTCAAAAGCAGTTATCTAATGACGACCTTACCAGATAAACATTCAAGTAAATTACTCGCAAATATCTCAGGATCAAAACTGGGCAAATTATCTATGGACTCCCTTGTTCCAACTAATATATTTGGGAAGATAATTTTTCACAAACATTCATTATAGCTCACCTCACTAAATTTCATTAAGTATAGTAATCATCAAAACTTTAAAATCTATGCGTTTCAACATTCATCCACTTGAGTATTGAGTTTCGTGCTCTCTAATTCTTTAATATAAGTCAGATGTCGGTAACATAAACATATACTTACAATTGAGTATGCTAATGAAATATTGATGACCATAAGACCAGGATTAACATCTTCAGCATACGAAAGATTGATTTGTTGAGTAAAATCAATCGAGAAATATCTTCCCGCAACATAATCCATTAACAAACTCATCAACTGAAATGGCAATGAAAATATAAAATAAAACAATGTTGATAGAGTAAGTATAATATAAAACAAGGATGATTTTTTAACTTCTCTAAAATTGTCGAATGCAAACTGTTTCAAATAATAGCTCCTTCTTATATTCATAGCCAGTATACACATACCATTACCAACCGCTAACAATACCAATTTGAATAGTCCTACTACGAATAGATACCTATCTTCACCTAATAAATCAGATAAAGAATTTTCTAATTCTATTGAAATAACTCCCAAATATTCCAAAGCATATACAGATGAAAGAAAGAGTATTAACAAGATAATGTATATCAAAAACAATGACAGAAATAAGGTTATAAATACGATTAAATAATATACAATAACAGAAATAAATGATAAAAACCTAACAAACCAATTATCCCTATAGTTACTGATAAATGACTCTATCCCTTCTGCAATGGGCTTGTAATAAGCAACTGTAGTAATTAAAAAAGTCAATAATATTCCGTGAAACAAGTATGCTATTTCCATGATAAAAAACCAATAACATCTACAATCTACCACAAGAAAAACACTATAGCTACTGCAATAACATACAGTATTTTAAAATTTTACTAGTATATTCTAGTAGATTACTTGCAAATATCTCAGGATCAAAACGGTGCAAATTATCTAAAGACTTCCCAGTTCCAACTCATTTAATAGGAAGATTCAGTTTCTCACATATACTCAAGCTTAATCCTGCCAAGGAGAGACATCCTCCAGCTTAGTAACAACAAGAATGATGGCATCTATCGATTTCTATACTACTCTTCAGTTTTATTCTTCTGCAGGTGTACTCTGATTATTCACTAGCTTTTTAATATAAGTCAGATGACAGTAACTTAACCATATATTTACCATTGTATGTGCTAATGAAAGATTGATGACCATAAGACCAGGATCAACATCCTCTAGATACGAAAGAGAGACTTGTTGAATAAAATTAATCCCGAAATATTTTCCAGTAATATAACGAAATAAGAAATACATCAAAATTATTGGAAGTGAAAAAATATAATAAAATAATGCTGAGTGTTTTGTTGCAATATTGAACAACGATGATCTTTTAATATCGGTGAATTTGCCACTTGCATACAGTGTCAAATAATAGCTCCTTCTTGTATTCATGGCTAATATAAAAATAACAGAAGCAGCAGTCATCATAATGAAATTGAATAAATCTGCTATTGTTCTATACCATCCTTTGTCAATTATATCAGATAAAGGATCTTCTAATTCTGTTGGAATAACTCCCAAATATTCTAAGACATAAATAAGTACACCCACCAGTAGCAAGAACAAAATGCATATCGAAATAAACGTCATAAATAGCCATATATAATATACTACAACAGCATTTAATGATAAAAATCTAACAAACCAACTACTTCTATTGTTGTGTATAAATGACTCTATCCATTCTGCAATGGGCCTGTAATAAGCAACTGAAGCAATTAAAAAAGTCAAAAATATTCCGGGAAACAAGTATGCCATATCCATGATAAAAAACCAATAACATCTACAATCTACCACAAGAAAAACACTATAGCTACTGCAACAATGTACAGTATTTTAAAATATTACTAGTATATTCTAGTAGATTACTTGCAAATATCTCAGGATCAAAACGGTGCAAATTATCTAAAGACTTCCCAGTTCCAACTAATTTAATAGGAAGATTCAGTTTTTCACATATACTCAAGCTTAATCCTGCCAAGGAGAGACACCATCTAGCTTAGTAACAACAAGCATGATGGTACCTATTGATTTCAGTATTATTCTTCAACTCTATTCATTAGCACTATTCTTCTGTAGGAGCAATCTGAGCATTCGATAGCTTTTTAATATAAGTCAGATGACAGTAACTTAACCATACATTTACCATAGTATGTACTAATGAAATATTGATAACCATAAGACCCGGATCAACATCCTCTAGATAGAACAGACAGACTTGTTGAATAAAATTAATCCCGAAATATCTTGCAGCAATATATTGAAGCAATAAATACATCAAAAGTATTGGAAATGAAAAAATAAAATAAAATAATGCTGAGTGTTTTGTTGTAATATTGAACAACGATGATCTTTTAATATCGGTGAATTTGCCACTTGCATACAGTGTCAAATAATAGCTCCTTCTTGTATTCATGGCTAAAATAAAAATAACAGAAGCAGCAGTCATCATAATGAAATTGAATAAATCTGCTATTATTCTATAGCATCCTTTTTTATCAAACATATCAGATAAAGGACCTTCTATTCCCGTGTGGATAACACCCAAATATTCTAAGACATAAACAAGTACACCCAACAGTAGCAAGAACAACATGCATACTGAAATAAACGTCATTAATAGCCATATATAATATACTACAATAGCATTTAATGATAAAAATCTAACAAACCAATTACTTCTATTGTTGTGTATAAATGACTCTATCCATTCTGCAATGGGCCTGTAATAAGCAACTATAGCAATTAAAAAAGTCAATAATATTCCGGAAAACAAGTATGTCATATCCATAATAAAAATCCAATACTATTTATATCCTTCCACAATAAGAACACTGCGACTACCGTAATACTATACAGTATTTTAAATTTTACTAGAATTTCCTCCATTAATAGTTGAGTTAGCTAAATTAAGATAATGGCTATATTAAGAGAATAAAACCAGATTAACTCCCAAGTAGATTACTTGCAAATATCTCAGGATCAAAACGGTGCAAATTATCTATGGACTCTCCGGTTCCAACTAATTTAATAGGAAGATTCAGTTTTTCACATATACTCAGCATAGCTCCACCACGAGAAGTACCATCAAGTTTAGTAATAACAAGACCAGTTATACCAGCAAATTTAGCATACTGTTCTGCTTGTGTAAGCGCATTTTGACCCGTATAAGCATCGATCACTAAAAAGACATCATCCACAGGTTTTCCCAAAGCTTTTTCAGCAACTTTTGTCACTTTTTGCAATTCATTCATTAAATTCGTTTTGCTATGCTGCCTTCCTGCAGTATCGGCCAAAACATAATCTATTTTTTTCGATTTTGCAGATTGAATTGCATCAAATATAACAGCTCCACTATCTCCACCCGGTTGAGATTTTACAATAGGCACATTTAAAGTTTTAGCCCATGAATCTAGTTGATCAATTGCAGCTGCACGAAATGTATCACCTGCCGCTAACAGTACACTATGACCTTTTTTCTGTAATTTATGAGCTAGTTTAGCAATACTTGTCGTCTTACCAACTCCATTAGATCCCACAAAAATATACACAATCGGTTTTCCAGTAGATTCTGAACCATTTAGAGCTGAACTTCTATTTTTTTTCAATCTAGAGGATATCAATACCTCTAACCTTTCTTTGATACTCTCTACATCCGTGATTTTCTCGTTACGAACAATTTGCCTCAATTCTTCTAAAATATCCATTGCCACCTGAATATTTGTATCTGCCTGAATTAATGCTATTTCTAACTGTTCGTATAAATCATCATCAATAACTCCTCTTCCAAGAAGTTTATCAACGGTTTGAAAAAATTTTTTAAACATGCTAACAATAAATAATATACAACATTTAGATTATTATTTTCACAAAATAGATAAAGAACTTTCTCTGATGCAAATAATTATGAAAAGGTACACTAATAGTATATGTGGAAAGAAGGCGATAGAATCAGAATCATTGATCGTGAGGAAACATCTAGCGATAAAGAATCAAGAAAATATTATAAACATATGTCCGGTCTAGTAGGAACAATCCAAAATATTTATACAAATGATGAAATCGCTGTAAAAGTTGATGTCGATTGTTTAGAAGGGATTGTACAAGATGTCCATCAAAAAAGCCAAGATCGTATGCGAAAAAAGTTTTTATCCTCTATTAGTGAAGAACAAAAATCCAAGCTAGTTCATGAAGAAAAAAAGTTTAATGCCCATTACGTTCTCTTAGTAGACAAAAACGACTTAGAGAGAATATAAATCAAGAACTTTTAGTACATTCACCTGATTGTAAATTATCAAATTCTGACCACATTTTATAAGACAACTCCTGAAATGGTGAATCTTTTTTTTCGCATTCAGATAAATAATCCAGATTTTCTACTGATACATCTTGATTATCCAAAAATTCTGTAATCATATCTAATAATTTCTTTAATCTTATAACGTGATCACTAAATCTAACTTCTGCATAGTCTCTTGCAGATTTTGTAGAAATTAAAAACTGCCAGTCACTAGATTCAGCTAGCAAAAGTTCTCTTCCACACTGATTTAAAATTCGTTCCAAAGTTGTATCCACATTCTTATCTCTTAATTGATAAACAATGTTTTTAAATTTCACTTGTAAGGGATATAATTCTTTCCATGTCCAAACATTATCCTCATTTAGCCAGATATAATGGTATCCACCTTCACCCCATGAACCTTCTGGCAGACTTATCTCTCGAGTAGTAGGATGTTGATCTATATTTTCGGAACAAGTTTTACACTCTATGCTAGCATCACTATGCATTTTTCGAGCCACTTCATACAAGAACTCTGGACCTTCCCACCACCAATGCCCAAACAGTTCTGTATCATACATCGAAACAAGCGTCCCTACTTCCCCAGACTGATGTTTATACTCACTTAAATTCAACTTTAAAGCATCAACAAAATCACAAGCCTGTTCATAGATTTTCTGGAAAGCATTCCATGGATCATAAGGTTTTTTAAGTCCTAAATCACCTTTTTCTTCACTAACTCTCCAGTACCGCAATCGACCTGGAAACAGTTTTTTATGGAACTCTAGATATTCTGGAGTTCCAGGATATCCAGCCTCGCTCGACCATACTCTTACAGTGCTATGAGAATCTCTTGCAAAGCAGCTCACACCTGAAGGTAATACAAAGTGTTCATATTCACTTCTTAACTCAGGTGGTGGAGTGAATTTTTCCCTTCCTTGTTTAAAAAGTTTTTGTAATCCAGGAAAAAGCGCGCCGTATGTACCTAAAGGAGCCCCTCCTTTGATCATATGTGAATCTACAAAAAAATATTCAATATTTTCAGAAGCTAAGAAATGATCAATTCCCCATCTTTGATAAGGCTGAACACCATCTTCGATAGGCGCATTCCATAAATAAGCCGGGCGATATGCACATTCCGGAAGCCAGAATCCTCTTGGATCTGTTCCGAAATGCTTCTTATAAACCTCTTTACCTATTCTGACTTGAGCATGAACCGACTCTTCTGTGGAAAGAAGAGGTAAATACCCGTGAGTTGCTGCACTCGTAATAATTTCGATAAGTCCTTTCTGCTGAAAGTATTTAAATCCTCCACATATGGATCGATTCCATTTTTCATGAAATTCCGTCAAGGATCTTTTGTAATACCTTTGCCATAAAGAAGAAATCCCTTCCATCCACAAAGCACTATCTTTTCTAAAGTTTTTCTGATCGGATTTTGCTATATCTATTTGTTCAAGACAATACTCTTCAAATCCACTTTTAAAATCTTCATCCTCTAGCTGTTCAGCTAATATTGGTGTAATATTAATGGTCCATTTTGGATAAACATTCTCTTTTTCTAATCGATCTAACACGTTTAGAATAGGCAGATAACACTCAGCCGCAGATTCAAAAATCCAATCAGTACCATGAGGACTCTTTCCATGCGACAACACATAAGGCATGTGGGAATGGAGAACTAAACTAAATCGGCCAACAGTCATCTTTCTATATTATATTACTGTAAAGCAAACTTTGTAAAGTAAACTTGTATAATTGGACCTGTATTTGAATCGAGTGGATCTGCATTTGGATCACTCATATGAACAGCGCTTGTTGCAATTGGAAGATCTGGTATATATTGCCTAATAATTGCATTCCCTTTTGTTGCAATCTCTTTCTTGACAGCATTTCTTCCTTCAGTTGTATCTAGTTCTTCAGGGGATTTTGTTAAAAGCACGTTAATAACTGCAGACTTTAAAGCATCTATGCTATCTTTCAATAATTTAACATCAAAACTTTTCGTAAAGGCAAATGAAACATTTGTTTGCAGATAAGAAATTTTATCATTCAATCTGATGGTTAAATCATTTTTTCCGAAAACATCAACGACACTCCCTAACTCTAGTGCAGGTGCTGGCTTAACTTCTTTATGTTTTCCATCTCCAGACATCATCTGAAATCCTAAAAATCCTCCTCCTGCCAACACTAAAACAAGTAAGATTACTATTACCATCATCATAGGTGATTTTTTAGGTGCTGGAGCTGCTTCGGGTGTATTTGCCATAACTCAATCTCTCTTAAAACATTAACGTATATTTACTATAGGTTATATAAATTAGTATTGGATATAACACATAATTTATTAGACCATTTAGTAAAACTTTAAGTTTTTTATATGAATAGATAAAAAAAAATGACCTTACATAAGGTCATTTTTAATAAAATACTAAAACAGACTTATTAAAATCTATTTTTTTGCTGCGTTAGCGTATCTTCTCATAAACTTCTCAACTCTACCAGCACTATCTACTATTTTCTTTTGGCCAGTATAAAACGGATGTGTAAATGAGCTGATATCAACAGGAACCACGTAATGATCGACTCCATCAATGTTTTTTGTTTCATTGGAAGTAACAGTAGACATACCTGTCCAACTATGATCACCATCTACATACAAAACGGGACTTACTTTGGGGTGAATATTCTTTTTCATAATGACCTATCACTTATATACTTACTTAATATTATTACACATATTTGATCAGATTTTCATACTTCATAAATAGTATTTCCAATCTATCACCTGAAATTAAACTTATGAAACAAGAACTTTTGAGGTAGGTTCCATTGGTTTTGTAGATTCATGAGTATCTTTCTGTTCATGAACTAATTTTGCCTTCCTCATCGCTGGACTAAAATACGCTAATACTCCACATAAACAGTGACCAACCCCAACAATAAGAAAAACATTACTCAACCCAATTTTTTCAAATAAACTTCCAAAAAATAGAATCGTTATAGACATAACTCCCCATGTAAGCATTATCATCATTCCATTTACTCTTCCTAAGTACTTAGCAGATACTGTACTTTGAATATAGGTAGTAATAGGTATGGATGAAAAAGGAACCGCTAAGCCACAGATAATATTAAACAACACAAATAAATGCACATTATAACTATATGCCATACCAATAACACTAAGACCAATGATTACCATATATTTTGCATAACACTCATGTAAGTGCTTGATTTTGGACTTGGCAACAATCAAACTTCCAATAACCATAGAAATACAAAAGGCCATTTCAATGTATGCAAAAGTAAGAGGTTCTCCACCAAACCATTGAGTATTTACAGATATGTATGCCGTATTAAATGGGGATGTGAAAATATAAGCCAACAATTTTAAAAACATAACCATTCTAAGAAGAGGATGTTGGAGAATATATTTAAATCCATCAAACAAATCTCTCGTAGATTGCACTATTGCACCCTGCTGAACACTCTCTCTTTTCATAGGATTTAATGCAGGTATTTTGGAGATATAAAAAGCTGATCCTAAAAATGTAAAAGAATTAAATAATATCGCAGCTCCAAAAAAATAATATGGGGATAAATTATACAGCGGTATAAACGTGGCCGCAGAAAGAGCAATCCCTAACAAAGGCGTGAAATTTTCCGTACTATTACTTAAACCATTTGCTTCTAATAAATATTTTTTAGGGACAAGAGTTGGAATCGAAGCACTCTTTGCAGGAGAAAACAGTGCATTAATCGTTGACATGGAAAAAGCTGTAAAATAAATCACCCATTCAGAAACATTATTCTCAACTAAAGCATAAACACCTAATAGTGCTAGAATCAAAAAACTACTTATGTCGCAAAAGAGCATAATTTTTCTACGATCAACTCTATCAGCAATAACGCCTGCAATAGGGCTAAAAAGAAAAAACGGAAGCAACTCTATAAACTGAGTAAAAGCTACTTTAACAATACTTCCAGTAATTCTATCTACCATAAACATGAATATCCAAAAATAGCAGGCATCACCAGCTTGGGATATAATTTGGCCTATCCACAAATTTTTAAAATGCTCTATTTTTAAAGTAGGATACTTCGTATGTAAATTGAATCGAGAGAAAAACTTCATAATTAAATTACAATAATTCTAATCAACGAGTATACCTAAAAAATCCAACACTACCCCTGAAAATTACAAGAAAACAGAATATAGTTTCATATAACAACATCCGTCAAGTATCTATTTATGATATTATTTACATTCAAAAGATCAACGAATAGATTATTTGATTTAAAAATCTACACGATACAGGAACCATAGCTTTTCTAATACTCTTCCAATATCACCATTACTCATTACCCGATTGCCAATATGGCACAACCGCACAAATACAATCGTTCTAGAAAAACATTTATTAAGATTTTATTCTGGCCTTTTCGACTCTAATAACATCTTTTTTGTGTATATAAACTGTTCTCGTTTGTAGTTTGCAAGTTCAAAATCTTTCTTAAGTACAATAGCTCCTGTTGGGCAAGCCTCTTGACACAGTCCACAAAATATACACCGAATCATATTTATTTCATACCGTACAGCATATCTTTCTCCTGGAGAAAATCTATTTTCATCAGTATTGTCTTCAGCCTCTACATAAATACACTTGGCTGGGCATGCACCAGCACATAAAGAACAACCTATACACTTTTCCAGTCCATCATCATGCCTTACTAAGGCGTGTCTCCATCTTGTTCTATCGTATTGTTCTCTTCTTTTTTCTGGATACTGAACCGTGACTTTTTTTCTTGCCAACCTTTTTGCAGTAATGCCAAATCCTGTTATTAAAGGCTTTACAACCCCTGAAATTAAATCAAAACTCATTTAACGCTCCCTCTCTAGTGATTGCAGACTCCACAGAAATATCCTCTTGTGTTCTAGGCTTTAATTCCAACACTTTGTTATATTTTCTTCTCTTGATTTTTTCTTGTAATTTTAATATTCCAAAAATCAACGCCTCTGGCGAAGGAGGGCAACCTGGCACATAAACATCCACAGGAACTATCTGATCTGCTCCTTGGACAATCGCATAGTTATTATAGACCCCTCCAGAACTTGCACAAGCTCCCATGCTAATAACCCATTTTGGTTCAGGCATCTGATCATAAATCTGCCGTAGTGCTGGTGCCATTTTTTTACTTACCCTACCTGCAATAATCATAACGTCCGCTTGCCTAGGGGTAGCACGGAACGCTTCAGATCCGAATCTGGAGATATCGAATCTAGAAGCAGCTGTACTCATCATTTCAATTGCACAACATGCCAAACCAAACGTTAATGGCCATAATGAATTAGCCTGAACTTGATTGATTAACGCATCCATACTCGTTAAGATAATGTTCCCTGCTTTCTGAGTACTACCTATAACAGGAGTTGTGCTATCATGCATGACTACAGTTTCAATTCTTTTTGGCATATAAATTTTCCCTTTAAATTTTTTCCCTAATATGTATTATGGTTATTTTTTGCAATTTTCTTTCTGGAATGGCTGAAGAAATGATGGGACTTTCAAGCCCAAGTACTTTTTGGGATTAGAGTAGAAATACAGTTTTCTTTTTGTACCAAAACCATCGATTTCCATTTTTATATATTTTTTTCTATTTTTACTTCCTTTAACATCAAACTCTAATAAACTCCACCAAACATATTTATCACCTAACTGGAACATAGGTTGTTTTTTTTCAGACATATTTTTTGGTGAAATAGCAAGGCTAAATGGCTGATACAACCACCACTGAAAATCTGACATTCTTTCTTCTTTACGAAATTTCCATGCCTCTAAATCCTTCACAACAGGCCTTAGAGTTTCTTTATTGTACAAAAGTGAGTATGTAAGCTTTTTATTTAAAAGAGAATCTGCAGGTCTATTGATATCAAAGCTCATTTTAGCTTTATATGGAAAGCTTACATTTTGCACAACAAATAATAATTTTGATTCACAGTATTCACTTAACATATTCCATCGATGCTTTAATTCCAAATCTGATAAATTTTCTTTTCTTTGAATGTAACCAAGCCATCTTGATAATAATCTAGGTGAGATCCATATCATCTCCATATACTTATGTTCACCTGGTCTATCTAGCCTATTGCTGAAATTCACTTTATCGAAAAAATATAAGTCCTGAATAAGATAATCTTTTTCAGCAAAATAATTCCCTATTTTCAGCTCAGCATTTATAGGTGAGATAGGAAAATCGTCAAATCCAATCTCATCTTTTGCATTTAATACACTGCTAAATATAAAAGAGATACAGAAAACGAAAACAATATGACATTGAATAGTGTAACTTTCTTGCACTTTCTTGTTTCTACTTGGTATCATTATATATACTATTATCACTATTTAAGATATCATGAGCAATAAAAATATAAGTTTAGATATAAAACACGTACACCATAAGGCTTTTATTTCTGATCAAATTGAATTATTAGAAACCGGCTGCCTCTGGTTTCCTCTAGATGGCTACTCCATTTTTTCAATCAAAGGCAGTGATAAAAGAACATGGCTACAAGGACAAATAACTAATAATATTCTCGGAGTAGATCATCAACATAAAGTGGATTATTGTATGTGTAAATCCACTGGTCAGATAGAAGCAGTAGGAAGTCTCTTATTAGGTGAAAATGAAGATATTCTTATCATCCCCTCTTCCTGTGAAGAGTATTTGCACCATACATTTAACGAGAGAGTCATTATGGAAGATGTCACGATGCACTCTACACCCTATTCTGTCGTATCGATTATAGGGCAAGCCGCCAATGCTTGTATTGAACATGCTCTCAACATATCCATAAAAAACCAGGGCTCATTCAGTAATATTAGTAAAAGTTTCTGTGTTCCAAATAACAAAACAGGTTATCCAGAATATGACTTAATCATCCATGAAGAGGACATGATGCTCTTTGAACCACTTTTGAAAACTTTACCCAAAGGTGAAATAGGAACATATTATTTAACTCAAGTCGAAAATCATCAACCGAACTTCGGCATTGACATCGATCATAAAACACTACCTCAAGAACTTGGAAAAAACTTTATCGATCAACACGTATCATATCAAAAAGGTTGCTATGTTGGGCAAGAAGTTATCATGAGAATTCATACCAGAGGCCATACCAACAAAACATGGGTTACGATTACAACGGGTAGCCAGGTTAAAGATGAGTCTGATATACTAAATACTAAGGGTGAAAAGATCGGGAAAATTAATAAATCTTTTTATAGTCCAAAATTTGATTATATTTCTAGTGCAATGTTAAAAAACGATTATGCATGGGAAGATACGATTGTTAATTGTCTTTCTGCCGATACGGATGAGTATATAATTGGTACAGTCCATATCCATCCATTGAAGAGAGGTTCTGTATTATGAGTAATAAAATATTAATTTTAATTTCTATGGGCATTGCATGCATGTGGGCTCCTGTGAATCTATCCATCAAGATAGCCATGGAAGACATGACACCATCCGCTATTGCATTTTTAAGATGGTCCATCATGGCGGTACTCCTTTGGTCTGCACTTAGCAGAAAATGGTTTAGAGAAAAACTCGATGTCAAATTCCCAAGTAACACAGATGCCCTTATGATGGTTTCAGTAGGAATTTTCATTCTTGGACCAGCTCATGCTATTTTTTATAATTCTTTACTTATTACCACATCTATCGAAAGCAGTGTTCTTAATACGACAGCACCCATATGGACAGGCTTACTTGCTGTTTTAATTCTAAAAGAAAAGGTTAGTTTAAACCGCTGGTTAGCAATTCTACTGAGTGGTATTGGAGCATATATTGTTGCGATAGGTTTTCATTCACCACTTGATCAGATGAATGGTGGCAATGTTTACGGAAACATGATGTATTTGGCAGGAGTCATTTTAGAATGTCTCTGTTTTGTACTTACATCCAAAATTGTATCCAGATCATCAGGTTTAGGTGCTGCAGCGTGGCAATATCTTGGTATGGCTATATCAGCAGTCATACTCCATGCACTCTTGCCGAATCTATTTGAAAACATTAAACCTATTGAAATATGGGCGTTTAGCTGGAAAACAGCTTTAGCTATTACCCATATGGCAGGGATAGCTGGAGTATTCTGCTTTAGCGTTTGGTATATTCTTATGGGAAGGCTCCCATTATCATTGTTAGTTCTTTGTGTTGCTATCGAACCTATTGTTGCCATCATTGCAGGTGCAGTATTTTTAAATGAACCCATAGACATAAAAGAGATTGTTGGAACAGTACTGATTATTACATCTCTATTTGTTGCTACCAGAGATGAGAAAGACTCTAACGACTCTAATGACCATCCATCAGACTCTGGAACACCAGCTAAAGCATTGATCGAAGCGTAAAGCTATATAATTGCTAGGCCGCTCATAAAAAGCCTCTTATAATACTTAGCAATTATAGAAAAGGTTTATTCAACGAAAATAAACCTTTTCTCAAGCTGATGCTTCATGCGGGATCATATATTTATCATCTACAATTAATGAAGTATGTCTAAGATAGTTACTATTATTGGAGGAGGTTTTGCAGGTGTTGAATGTGCTTGGAGTCTTGCTAATCAAGAGATCTCCGTTCATCTCTATGAGATGAGACCCCAAAACATGACCCCAGCCCACAAAACCGAATACTTAGCTGAGCTTGTATGTTCAAACAGTTTTAAATCTAAAAACCCTGACTCACCCGCAGGTCTACTAAAAGAAGAAATGAATTCATGTGGGTCGATTGTTATTCCAACAGCATTTGAACATTCCGTTCCAGGAGGATCAGCTTTAGCTGTTGATAGAAACCTATTTTCCGCTTCGATAACAGAGAAGATTTCAAAACATCCCCGAATTCATATTATTAGAAAAGAATTCACTCCTGATTTAATTCAAAAAACCTTAGAAAACGGCCCTATTGTCATTGCAGGAGGTCCTTTATTAAGCTCATCAATGTCTGAATGGTTACGTTCTGTAACGAAACAAGAAGAGCTCTATTTCTATGATGCTGTAAGCCCTGTTGTTGATGCTACGAGCATCAATCGGGACATTGTTTTTGCTCAGAGTAGATATGACAAGGGAGAGGGAGATGACTATCTCAACTGCCCTTTTAATCTAGAGGAGTATGAAGCATTCATAGATGCTCTGCTGGATGCAGAAAAAGTGACTTTGAGAGATTTCGAGGATCCAAAGTACTTTGAAAGCTGCATGCCTATCGATGTAATTGCATCCCGAGGCAGAAATTCTCTTGCATTTGGTAATTTTAAACCCGTAGGTCTTACAGATCCAAGAACAGGTAAAAGACCTTATGCTGTACTTCAGTTAAGAACAGAAAACAGAGAAAAAAGTCTTTATTCCCTAGTTGCGTGCCAAAACAGATTAAAGTGGGGAGATCAGAAAAAAGTTCTCCAAATGATACCTGGATTAGAGCAAGCTGAATTTGTACGTTACGGTGTTGTTCACAGGAATACTTATGTGAATGCTCCCCAAGTATTATCAAATATATTAGAATTAAAAGATTATCCTAATATATTCATAGGTGGTCAACTGACTGGCGTCGAAGGTTATTTAGAAAGTGCTGCTACAGGAGTCCTGCTTGGATACTTTATAGGTTCTAAATTAAAAAACAAGGAGATTTTTTCACTCCCTAGAGATACCGCACTTGGAAGTTTATGCTCTCATCTGCAAGACGATACACCAAAAGACTTTGCACCTATGAATATTAACTGGGGTTTGCTACCTTCTTCAGATTATTCTGGAAAAAGAAAATCCAAAGAAGATATTCGAAACCATAAGATTCAAAATGCACATATAGCATTCAAAGATTGGTTTTCAAAGATAAATTAATGTTCTAAGGAAGTTGGTATTCTGTTTTATGCTTAAAGCCGGATACCAACACCAAAATAATTATTCGTTCCAGATTGAAAAAACTTATTTGATTTCCACTCTACATATATTGGCAAAAAGCTCAACTCGTATCCTAGAGTTGTTTCGAAAGGTATGGATTCTTTTTCAGAATTCTCGTTTTTACTCTTATTTACGAGGCAGAAAAAACCTCCATACTGTGCGCCTATTTCTGGAAAAGCAATGGAAAGACTATCGTGTAGAATAAAAGATATTCCACCTATTATTTTAAGATTTGATTCAGATCCCAAATTAATGCCCATTCTAAGATCAGATCCTAAAAATTTAGTTGATTCATCTTTTAATTCACTTTGAAATAAAAGTCCACTTTTTATCCCTAGAGAAGGTCTTTCAATGAACGATGCTTCTACATTATAAGCAAAAATAGATACAGTACATAAAATACAAGCTATAAACTTTCTATCTAACATTTAATGTTCCTCTTAACAACTGGTATATTACCTTAGTTTAAATCTATTCATAATACAATATAAAACTCTTTCTATAGAAAGGTCTCAATCCAGTAACTGATCTGGATTAAGGCCTTTTAAATCATCAAGAACAAAAATTCCATCTTTTCTTATCAATTCTCCATCTAACCAAATTTCTCCACCACCATATTCATGTCTATGAATTTGAACTAAATCCCAATGGACGGAAGAGTTGTTCCCGTTATAACAATCTTTATATGCTCTACCAGGTGTGAAATGCATACTTCCAGCAATTTTTTCATCAAATAAAATATCCTTCATGGGTTCTGTGATAAGAGGATGAAAACCTATAGCCCATTCTCCAAAATATCTAGCACCTTCATCAGAATCCAGTATCTCATTTAATTTATCTGAATTTTGATCAGCATGAGCTTCGATGATCTTTCCATTATTAATTTTAAAATAAATATGATCGAAACGATGATTCTGATATGTACTTGGTACGTTATATGTTATTTCACCTTGGACAGAATCTTTTACAGGGCATGAGAAACATTCTCCATCAGGAACATTATATTCGCCTGTACATGGAATAGCAGGTAAACCTTCGATGGAAAATCTCAAGTCTGTTCCAGGCGCTTTTATATAAACATCTTTTCCACGAGACATTCTTTCTGCTAGAGGTATACACGCTTTAGACATTTTGGGATAATCAATGGTAGAAACATCTAACAAATATTCTGTAAATGCGTCTGTAGATTTCGATGCCATTTGAGCTGAAGTAGATCCAGGCCACATTGCCAAAACCCACTTTTTGTTATCGATAATACCATCACTGACTTCCCTCATTTTCTTTCTCCATCTTCCAATATCTTTAGATGGTACATCAGATAAATCATATGGATTAATATCATGATAAAGACTAATATATGCCGTACATATTTCTGATTCATGTAATTCGTTACTAGCAATAACATTTAAATTCTCAGATGAAATATCAGGTATTTGAGAAGCTAATACTATACTCGACTTTCTTTTAACTAGTACCTTGGCTCCCCTTTCATATGCTTTTTCTATGAGTCTCGCAACAATCTGTGGGGGAACATCATCTGTTTTGATGAGAAGGACATCTTCTTTCGTTATTTTTACAGAATGATCCAAGAGTAGATCAAAAAACTTTTCTACTTTAGAGTGAAATAGCATAGTAAATTATAGCATGAATAAATTTCCCACCCAAAAAAAGAAATCATTCTTTCCATCATCTAAATATTTTGATATAAATCAAATTTCATTATCTTTCTGTATAAGATTACGATAATAATACAAACTTATTAGATTTGATTCAATTTACTGTATACGTTTCTTAAAAACATTCCATGTCTCAGAACAATGTGGTATCGATTCATTATTTTGAACGGCATCATCATGATCAACAATTTTTCCAATAATAATCTCTTTTTCATGCATATTGGCACTTTTTTCTACTGCCATAAATATTTTTTCAAATGATAAATCGTCATCAACATTTGGAATATCTAATTGCTCTTTAGACGGAACTTTAATAACTACACTATTCAGATCTGATTTACCAACCACATGACAATCTGCATCACTATCTAATTCAATAGCCAATTTCTCTTTCAAAACACGTGAAAGATTCAATTTTAATTCATCTCTACATGAATCATTTACAATTAACACTGCATCTATAGCGTGTTGAATATGTCTTGGTTTTAAACCTATATATTTTGCCATAATGAAGAAATCCACACCAAATTTATTCTGTAGTATATTAATAAATAACGGCAAAAATATGAAAAAAATTATTGAGTTAAATACGAGGATTATATACAATTTTCCTAACACTCAATTCTATCAATCACCTAAGATATCTAAATATCGTACTATACTAAATATAATACTTTATGATTTGAAGGTGATTTTAGAATAATACGCAAAGGTATAATGTAGATTAATTCAAGAAGATTAAATTATCATTAGGTGAAATAATGCATGACATTCTACTTACTAAAACAGGCTACAAAAAGCTAGAAGATGAATTACAGGAACTAAAAGGTCCTATAAGAAAAAACATTGCTGATACGATTCGAGAAGCTAAAGCGCACGGAGATCTTAAAGAAAACGCTGCATATCATGAAGCAAAACTGAACCAAACTAGATTAGAAAGTAGAATTGCAGATTTAGAGAAAGTACTTCAGAAAGCTAAAATAGTTGAAAAACAAGAAAGCAAAGATGGAGAGGCTCAACTTGGAAGCTCTATAGAACTTTTTGACAAAACCTTTAATGAAAAAATGACTGTTACACTCGTTGGTTCTTATGAAGCAGACCCAGTAAATAATCTGGTATCCATTACTTCTCCTTTGGGTTCATCCATTTTAGGAAAATTTGAAAATTCAGAAATAACCGTAGAAGCACCAGGTGGAAAGCAAGAATATAAGATTCTTAAAATAACTTCTTAAATACTTTGATTTTATTTATATTAGCAGGTGATTGTTTTAACGAACAATCACCTGCTTTAAAATTTCAAGATTTTTCAGAGCTACTCAAATAACTTTTACAAATAATGTCAGACTCTTCTAACAAAGCTTGAGCTATCTGTTCACTACTAACATTATACAAACGGTTCTTAATTTTGTTTTTCAACTCATATATCAAGTCTTCTCGGTCAGGTGCACCCATAACTTGTTTGACAATATGAGTCACTAGCTGCTCTTCAGTCTTAATGTGGGACAAATGATTGTCACTACACAATTCATCCTTATAAGCATGCATCTCATCAACAACACTATTCTGTTCTAAAACCGGGTTTTTATGTTTTAACTTCACTATTGCTCCGTATGTATTCCTTTAAATTTATTATCGCTCATGATAAGAATTTTTTGTATCTAAAGTAATGATTCTAAAGATATTCAAAAATTCCTTTTTCAAATCACAAAAATAAGTATACGCTTCTTTTTTGATTTTAATTGTACTTATAGCCAATAAGTCCTAAACTTTATTTTCACAAGAATAATACTTGTTTTTCACAAAAACCCATATTTTCACCTACTTCCAATAGGATTTATTTTTTTTAAAATTTTTTTAATATTGTACAATAATGGTTATGTTTAGTACGATACGTTGGATTATCAGTTTTTTTGTTGGAATGTCCTCCTCGTCACATATACAAATAGAAATCCCCTATCAAATGAATGATAATCAGACTATAAAGCTTGCTAGCTTATTTGAGTATAAAAACAGAATAAAATTAAGCATCATGCATCATATGTCTTTATCCGAAAATAATTTCTCTCAACAGAATGTATTTGAAAAAGGAGAGTATGAAGTAGATTTATCTAAGCCATCCTTTGATTATCATATTAATAATCTTCAATGTATTTGCTCTCATTTAGAATCCTTTGACCATGAGGGAAAAAACAAGAAAAAAGGAGAATTATTTAGATTCGATGCAACTCATGCATGTACCAATGAAAATCTACATACTATTTTTCTTTCATTTCTTGAAGCTACAGCATCTGCAGAATTTTATTTAAATATTGACCAATTTAAAAACCTTTTTAAAGAAAATACGGAAGTTAGTGAAGTTATCGTTGGTATTAATGATGGAATAGGAAAAAAATGGACATATGAATCAGGAATCGATTGGAATCAACCAATCTCACTACAACATCACACAAAACCCGGCTTAGATATGCCTTTAAGCAATGTTGAGCTATTAAACAAAAATACAGACCATCTCTCAAGAAATACGATATATGATTTTTCACTTGATTGGATAGATTTTAGAGAGAATAAAATTGTTTTAAATATTGTATGGAAAGCCTATGATAAAAATACCGCAACGGATCATCTCCCTTATGCAAATGGACATGTTATGTTCTCTGCAGACCATAACACTGCCTATATATCAGGTATTTTCATCAACACTAATCAAATGATTACAGGAACCGCTCTTGTTTCCCATACATCAGAAGCACATCAAGATATATTAAAAATGTCAGAAAAGAATATTGATTTGTCATATAATCTTATTTTTTAATCACCGCTTTTTAGTTTTATTAAAAATGAATCATTTCTTAATATATCAAAAACTTTACACTTAAAGCTACTATGAGAATCTAAGTGATCAACAGGTGATGCAGAACCAACAATGACATCTAAATCATCTGAAATACCATTTATTTCTGTAATTACTCTATTTTGTATACTCTTGTTTATGCCTGGTATATCAAGCTGTTGTAATATATCAGACAGATAGATCATACCAAACCGTTTATTCCACAGGTATCCTCTATTCTGATATTTTCCACCAATCCAGTTTCCACATTTCGATACACATCTCATGGAACCTACTTTTATTGGCATCACTTCGTATGACAATGTATAACTTCTGTTTATTCTATCATCATAGATATTCAGATCCCATTTCATAACTTTATTATTTATCTCACTAATAAGGGTCAATGTTGAGACTTTTCTTTTTTTTGTATCTAGATAATCTTTTTTTGAAACGATATATAAAATCTCTCCAGATGTAGATCCTAAGAGAAGCGGAAGAATGTAACAATTATCTTTGTTCCATAAACAGGGAAAAGTTAATCCATCAAAGGAGAAGATATGATTATCTTTTTCAGTGCTAGAATTTCTTTTCTTTACAGAATCAGACATTGATATTTCAGTACAAAATGGAATACTTTCTATAGAACGTTCTTCTTCCGAAGGATTTAAGAGAAAACAATGAGAACATTCTGAGGTTTTTTGAACATCATTTTTATCTATATCGCCTGCAACATTAACTCTAACCGCTCCTCCAATCCAGTTTCCATCATCACTACATATATTTGCACGAGAATAACAGATCTCAGATGGTGCTTCCAAATACTTCATTTCGTTATTCATCCAAACAACTGCTCTCTGAAATGGCTTTGTCTCATCGTAAGGATAGATAACTTCTCCTATAACTGTTTCGTTTAATTTACTCATGGATGTAACTAAAGAACAAGCATATTCTTTCGAATCAGCAAGATATTGCAAGCCTTTCTGTGATATCAAAAAACCTCGAGAGTCTAACTCTGGAGAAAAAACCATTTGATTCCCTACCATCTCATCACCTTGCCTTGTACAGGAAATAAGCTCTACATTACCTTCTAATTCTAGACACCAATTTTTCTCGTAAGCTGTTTTCCAAATAACACCTATGTCTCGGCCCTTGAGTGTCTTACTATCCCTTGTTTGCGCAATCCCTATCACTGTATTTCCATCCCAACTTATATCATTAATATGAGTAATCGTATCTGGATGATCTATATTAAGTATTTCAAAATAAGGGACTTGAACATATACACTTCTACGGAATCTTCTATTTCCTATAAACACAGAAGCGTCTTCTGAAAATTTAATCCATTTTGTTTCAGGAATAAGAGTTAAATTCAACTTATCACCGAGATAATCCATTAAATATTCTTCTACTAAAGTAATTTCATCATCCTTTTGAACAAACTTATTCTGTGTTCTATTATCAGTTAAAAGTAAGATATTTCTTTCAGGAGCATATCCTGCTACCTCATAGTGATTCACATTTGCTTCTGTTTTATTTTTTTGATGATAAATATTTTCCTCTATCCAAGAATTAAAATACTTTATAAAAAGATCATTGAATTTTGGCAAATACATCCTTGGTATTCTATGTGAAGATGGAGAAATGATTTCCTGAGCAATGCTTTTATCATAATAAACTAATTCAAATAATAATTGTATTGTTGGGAATTTATCTATAATAAATTTTGATACAGAAAAAGGATTTAATTCTTCTATCGTACTGATACATTTTTCATAATCCACATCCCACATACATAATGTTCGTCCTGTATCGAGATACGCATATCCGATTATTTTTTTACCATCACATGAACATCCGAGTACTCCAGATATCTTTTGCCCTGTCAGGTGTGCTAAATCTTGCTGATTTCCATCTAACCAGAGAATCGGAAGTATTCTTTTCTTCCCTTTTCGAGTAAATTTCGTTTCTACATTACCCACAACAATCCTTCCATCTGAGCTACAATCCACAGGGATAATCTTTGCACTTGTCTTGCTATATATTTGCCGCAAGCTTCTCGCCTGACCTTTAAACCAAATATACGGATTGCATCCTCCTTCGGAATGGCATACATAACCTAAAATATATTTGCCATTACTCCCAATATGTTGAAACACCATATTCGAACTAGGATCCTCTGTAATGGGAAAAGCTGAAACTCTAGATTCTATTGAAACACTCAGAAGTATATTTAGAAATATAAATAGAGAACGGAGAAAACTTTTCCAAACAAAATACAAGCCTGTCTGTTGTAGAGTATATTGTATATTCATATCTATACTATTAAATGTGCTATTCTTACACTTTTATATAGATAAATATAGCATTTTGAAAGCATGCTTGTATTTTTATATAGATTATTGATCAATCGGATACACTAAACGTAAGTTTTATCAGATGTTAATTTATAACTTAGCCAGTAATTGAACATCTTTCACTAAAGCATTCAAGACTGTGTCTAATGTAGGAAACTCATATTGATAGCGATGTTGTTTTAGAACATCAGATTCTACGTTCTGAGAATCTAAAGCTAATGAAAGCTCTGTTTTTAATATCTTGCTTAGCGTAGGAACAAAACATTCAGGTAGTGGTGGTGCCCAAGGCTTTCTCATGCATTTCCTAAATACTTCCATAAACTCATTGTTTAAAACGGGCTTTGGAGAAACAATATTAATAGGCCCTTCTATTTGCGATTGAATAATCCAATCTACAATTTTACAAACATCCAGAATATGTACCCAAGAAATATACCGTTGATGGACTCCTAAAGTCCCACCAATATACCATTTTACAAACTTATACATTAATGGAAAAGCTCCACCTTCAGGGCTTAAAACAAGCCCGAATCTTAATCTTGCAGTTTTACAATCTAATTTAGTAAAACTTGTCTGAGCTGTTTCCCAATAAACAGCGGTCTCAGATAAAAAACCTTTACCAGGTTCCGAAAACTCATTAGCTACTCGACCTTGAGTATCACCATAGTAACCTATTGCACTTGCATTTAGCCAAAAGGGTTTTTTGCCTTTCAGAGTAGATATTGCATGCCCGATACATCTAGTTGAAAGAATTCTAGAACTTACTATTCTCTCTTTCGTTGTAGAATCCCACAAACAATCGACAGGATAACCTGCTAGATTAATAACAGCTGCCGCACCTTCCAATTCTTGAACCCAATCACCTAAACGGGAGGCATCCCAATCTATTACTTTTGCATCTGCGACATAATGAAGTCGAGGATTACGCGATAATACAATCACTTCATATCTATCTGAAAAATAGGAAGCAAGGGCTTTACCTATCATCCCTGTTCCACCTGCAATAACAATTTTAGAATTATTTTCCATGATTAACCTCCTCTTGCATCCATTGGGGAGTAATATTATGATCCACGCCCAAGAGCTGAAGCGCTCTTGACACTACAGTATCGGCTAACTCATTGAAGTTTTCTGGTTTATGGTACCATGCAGGCGATGCAGGAAGAATCGTTGCACCAGATTGAGCAAGTTTCGTCATATTTTGAAGCATCATAACATTCCAAGGCATTTCTCTTGGTATTAATATTAACTTTCTTTGCTCTTTTAAACACACATCCGCCGATCTTGTCAATAAATCATTACTAATACCATTTGCTATCCTACCCGCAGTTCCCATCGAGCAAGGCACGATGATCATTCCATCATGACGAAAGGATCCACTTGCTGGAGGAGTAAAATAATTATTATCATCCAATAGATGAATATTCGGAGCACTACTCCCTAGCCAGCGAGAGATTTCAAAATGCTCCTTATCTAATCGGATACCTTGTTCTGTCTCGATGACTTGATATGCTTGTCTACTCATCATAAGAAAAATTTCATTGAATATCTCTTTACTATGTAGTAGTAGTCTCTGAGCATATATTGCGCCACTCGCTCCTGTTACTCCAACAACTAGTTTTTTATATTTTATGGACACATTTTCAGTATGCCATATTCATAAAAATTAGTTATTTATACCTGTTTTCATAAAAACCAGTATTAATTACATGTTTTTTTTATTTTTTTTTATTTTTTATGTTATTTTTAACAGGAAGGATGGAATAGGTTCATTGTAGGCAATTTTTACAGCGGTAAATATACTGGCCATTAAAAACCCCAGTATACAAACAGCATAAAAACATCGTTCTACACGGAGAAAAAAATGTTTCGAATTAATGCAAATATCCCATCGTTAATTGCTCAAAGAGAGCTCAATACAAACTCAAACCTTTTTGCTAAAACAGTACAAAGACTTAGCACTGGCCTTAGAATCGTAGATCCAGGTGACGATCCTTCAGGATTAATCAGTTCTGAAACTTTTAGATCCTCAATATCTAGTACAAGCCAAGCAACACAAAACTGTCAAGAAGCCGTGAATCTAGTTAAAACAGCTGAAGGTGCATTAGATGAGGTCAGTAGACTTCTAAGAGATGCTAGAACCTTAGCAGTAGCATCCAGCAACGGTGCAACTTTGAGTAGTGAACAAAGAGCTGCTAACCAAGCGCAATTAAACTCTATCAACGAATCAATCACAAGAATTTCAAAAAACACTCAATACGGAAAAAGTAACTTATTAGATGGAAGTGCTGGGGTTTATGCAGGATCTACAGCGCTTAACACAGTAGAAAAAATTCATCTAAATGGTTCTTTCTCTGGAAATCCAATTACAAACTCAGCGAATATCACATTAGATCTTACACAACGAGCTAAACGAGCTATCGTTGAAGGAAAGACATTCCCTGGGCCTGAGGTGCTCTTTGGTGCTGGTTCATTTAGCATCAACGGATACATTATATCGACATCCGAAACAGATACAGTAAGAGATGTGGTGAAAAGAATAGAGCAAGCTGGAAATAGCACGGGTGTTCAAGTACAGTACCAAATGGTTGAAGGTCAATCAACAACGGTTACTTTTGTAACTGCCACCTATGGAGCAGATCAGAAAATAGAAATCATTGATAAAGCTAGTATGATTCTAGCAGATGATGATGGTGGTAACCCTCAAACAAATGTATCCGCTAATGGACAGAATGCCGTCGCTAATGTTACATTAGAATATGCTTCTGGAAAGTCAGAAACTGTAACCTTTGATCGAGGATCAGGAACTCTCTTAAAAGATAATCTAGGAAACAGTATTCAATTAACCAGCCGAGGTGCAAGTGAACTCTTCACAGGTCTTGGAGCTGGAAAAGTCAACCCAGGAGTGGCTAGATTCCAGATAGGACCTAACTCAGGTCATATGCTAAATTTCAATCTTGGTAATTTTGTTGCATCACAACTTGGAGATGGCGTTGCAGGTAACTTAAACATGACTAATGCAAGCCTCCTTACGCCTGATGATGCTCAAACGGCTATCAATGTTATTGACAGAGCCATTCAACAAGTATCCGTAGCAAGAGGTAACTATGGTAACTTCCAAAGAAATGTACTTGAAACAAATCTTAGATCTTTAGAAGTTTCAAAGCTAAATATGGTTACCAGTGAATCAACCATTCGGGACTGTGACATGGCTATTGAAATGTCGGAATTAAGTCGAAGTCAGATATTACAAAATGCAGGTATAGCCGTATTGGGCCAAGCAAACTCTGCACCAGGTAATATTATTTCCCTACTAAATGGAGCTAGATAAAGAGAGAGTCACTCATAAATAAATTTTAATTCGTTACATTTCTCTCAAATGCCCGAAGATTCTTCGGGCATCCGTTCTACTTTAATAATTCGGGCATCCGTTCTACTTTAATAATTTGACAATATTGCATGCCTCCAACCTTTTCCTGAAACATAAAAAAAATCTTCATTCAAATATTTCAAAAACCTTTCTACAATAATAGAACCTAAATGAATAGTCTCTCCTCTACCTTTAGGCATATACGGTATCGCTTGTCTCTCTAATGATGTTTTTGAAGAAAATAATTCAATACCTTTCTCTAAAATTTCCCTCGAAATTTTTTGACCATGTACTTTTGATATGTCCCATTTTTCTAAACCCTGATGAATAATGCATAGATCTGTTCCGGGAGAACCTAGAACAATAGGAGTGTTTTTTAGAGATTGAAAAGATTCTTTCTGCAGAACAGTATCTATTTCTTTCTCTAAAACAAGTTTTAGATTTTCATCTATAACCTCTTTATCTTGAATGATCTCCAAGAGACCTAATGCACCTATATTAAAACTATGCTGAAACAATATATCTCTACCCAGCGGATCAATATCTTTATTTTTTCTTGCAATCACTAACTCTGTACTCTGAGCTCCAGGATCTATCATGCTAATCACATCATATTTAGAAAATAATGGATCCTGAGAAACACTCAAAAAACCATATCTAGCTTCTTCTTCTCCAGAGAGAACCGTTATTTGAAATCCAGATTCCAAGGCCAAGCCTAAAAACCAATCCTTATTCTCAGCCATCCGTACAGCTTTGGTGGCTAAGTAAAACTCTTGAGCAACACTCTGTTTTTTAGAAATTTCCCTAAATGCCCTCAGTGCCTCTAGAGTAAGTAATGCTTGCTCCTCTTGAATATTTCCTGTAGACTTTACTCTATAACCTAATCTAGTAATTTTGTAATCTTCATATACAGTTGTCCATTCATGTTCATTCCATTTGGATATTAATAGAACTACTGAATTAGAACCTATATCAACAACCGACTTCAACATATCTATAGATTATGAAGAATATTCCTAAAAAGAATTTTTACTCTATAAAACCAAGATTTTTATAGAGTAAAAATATCAAAAACAACAACCTATGAAACAAAAAATAATATTCACTAAATACAACTATTTATGCTTAAATATATATACTTAACAAATGGGATCAACATATGAAGCTTATTCGTATAGAAAAAGAAGTTACAGAGATCATTCAATCTAAGCAAAATCACCGATTCAAATTACTACAATATGTTAAAGTCTTAAATATACTATTGAACTATCTTAAAAAATTTAAAACATCCAAAGAGACATCCCACCTAGAAACTAAACTTAATCATAAAATCCAACAACTTCTTTTTCTCATGAGTAAAAGCAGAAAACAGAAAAAAATATTTTAAACAAAAATTTTTATCCTTAGTTGTGCACGCTCAATGACTTGAGTGCAGTATACTCATATTAGAGATGCATCACGGAAAAGACTACTATCAAATATTAGATATTCATCAAGGAGCAAGTGATAAAGAAATTAAATCTGCTTATCGCAAGCTTGCTCGCAAGTATCATCCTGATGTAAATCCAGGAAATCATCAAGCAGAGCAAAAATTTAAAGAAATTACAGAAGCATATGAGTGCTTAAAAGATCCTGAAAAAAAGAAACTCTATGATCAGTATGGATCAAATTGGCAACAAGCAGAACAGTTCAAAAACCAACAAGGAGGAGCTGGATTTCAGGGTCATTTCAATCAGAATGAAGATCTGTTTGAAAATATATTTTCTGGATTCACCGGAGATTTTTCTCATTTTTTCGACAACTCCGATCTCAAACATAAAACAAACATTACTCCTCCAAAAGACATTATTAAAAATGTTGATGTTTCCTTAGAAGAAATTAACACTGGATGTTTAAAAACTATTACCTATACCGCTCTAGATCCATGCAAGAGTTGCTCAGGTTACGGCAAGGTAAAAATAAATAAAAAAATCACTTGCCAAACTTGCCATGGAAGCGGCAAAGTATCTCAATTCCCAGGATTAGCAGGCAAGTGTCCTACATGTAAAGGGTCTGGGAGCCACCAAACAGAAAACTGTCCTTCGTGCCGTGCTTCTGGAACAATAGCTACCAATAGAAAAGTTGAAGTCAGTATTCCTAAAGGTATTTCACATGGTAAAAAGTTAAGAATACCTGGACGTGGATCAGCAGGAACTGGAATGAAGATGGGCGATTTATATGTTCAAGTGTTCGAGAAGAAGCATCCTCTATTCACCAGAGATGGCGATCACCTAACCGTACATGTTGAAGTCCCTTTTTATGAAGCCATTCTTGGATCTGAAATTAAAGTACCTACATTAGAAAAAAAACTTAGCATGAAAATTCCTGTTTGCACTCAAAATGGACAAAAATTCAGATTAAATGGCAAAGGACTACCCAATCTAAATAGTTCTAAAGGAAATTTATACGTTATTATTGATGTTCAATTACCTAAGTCCATTGATCATGAAAACACTCAACTCATACAAGAATTCAAAAACAACATAGAGGAAAAACATGCACAATAAAAAAAATGAGCCCGTATATATGATAGGAATTGCTTCCCGTCTATCGGGAGTACATCCTCAAACCCTTAGACAATATGAAAGGCTAGGACTCATTTCTCCATCTCGAGTAGGTACAAAGAATAGACTTTATAGTGAACACGATATTAATAGGGTCAAGCAAGTTCAAAGACTAACACAAGAACTAGGTGTAAATCTAGCGGGAGTAGAAATTATTTTAAGATTACTTGATGACATGGAGACGATAAAGATAGAACTGGAAGAAGAATTAACACAATATAAAGCAGAAGCAGAAAAAAGACTATTAAGATTCATGTCTCAAAGTAATACACCTATACGAAAAGACGAGGACTTACTACCTATTCCCCACATTAGATGGAAAAAATTTGATTTGTAATCAAGAACTAAATGCAAGCGATTGACATTGTGAACCCGTTGTTCTATAATATTTACAGGCAAAGCCTAAATAGGAGATTGTATTATTATGATGAAAAAAATTAGTTTATCGTTTGCAGTATTAGCAGCATCTGCAGCTATCATGAACACCAGCAGTGTTAGTGCTACTGAAAATGAACCCGTAGGATTTAGTGTAAAGGGATCATTTTTAATGCCAACAGATGACTCAGGTAAAAATGTCGACAAAGATGGTAAAAAAGAATTTACTTGGAACCTCGGCGGAGGAATCGATTTCAAAATAGGCGAATTCAACATGGATTCCGATGTAAAAGTCGCTTATGGTGTAGAAGCTGGTGCTAACATGGGAGACAACTGGAACGCTTTTGGTGGTGGTACTTTAAATTTAAGATTCGATCGTTTCTATGCACAAGGAATGGTAGGATATCAATATGGTAAAGCTAAAAAAGCAGCTAATGAAACTAAAGATCCTGAAGCAGTTAAAGGTTTAGTCGTTAAACCAACTATCGGTTTTGATATCTATGAACTAGGCGAAACACCAGTCTTTGCAGAAGTTACATATGTTTACAATGTTGCAGAAAAAACCGAACCATTAGGAACTTGGGGTTTTTCTGTTGGAGTTAGATTCTAATATCTATTTAGATCATTTTATAGCATATGCAATTGCATATGCTATTTTCACAATATTTTTATGTAGTTTATAATGGTGAGACTTCTTAAGATTTTTATCTCCCTCGTTGTCATTTTAATATCTATTGGAATCATTGCTTTCTTCTGTCTTTTTACTCTAGAACTTAAAGAAGCAAATGTAAAAATTAATAATTTACCCACACTGATATCTTCTTTATCACGAGAGCCATCTAAAATTGTCAGTTCAGACAATAGAGATCTATTTATTTTATCAACCGAATATAGAAAACCTATACGAGCATCCGCAATCCCTCCTATTATTATTGAGGCGACCTTAGCTGCTGAAGATAGAAGATTTTTTGAACATAGAGGAATAGACTATGTTTCCATGCTACGAGTACTTTTCACAAATTTTAAAGCAGGAAAAATTGTTCAAGGTGGCAGCACGCTTACCATGCAGATAGCCAAAAGGCTTTATCACTCTTCTGAGAAAAGCCTCTCAAGAAAATTAAAAGATCTAGCACTTGCTGTTATTATGGAGCGTGAATTATCTAAGGCGCAAATATTAGAACTTTATCTCAATCAAGTTTACTATGGAGCAGGTGCCTACGGTATTCAAGCTGCTGCAGAAGTCTATTTTGGTAAAAACATTCAAGAAATTACCCTTCCAGAGGCTGCTTTACTTGCAAGATTAGTCAGAAAACCTAGCAAAGAAAATCCTTATATAAATCCTAAAAAAAGCATCGAAAATAGAAACTTTGTTCTTAAAACCATGTATGAGGATAAAAAAATTACGCTTTCCCAGTATAGAAAGAGCATTAAAACTCCCCTTCATTTAAAAGATTCAAAGCAACACTCCCATCATTCCTATAAAAATGCCCCTTATTTTGTCGACTATATTCTAGATACCATTAAATACCATACACATGGCCTTGATATTTATGAAGGTGGATATAGAATTGAAACTACACTCAACTATAATATTCAGGAATATACCGATCGAACACTAAATGAAACCATTAAATATTACAAATCAAGAAAAATAAACACAGGTGCTTTTTTACTTCTTGATAAAGAAGGTGCTATCTTAACGATGTGCGGAGGGCCAAGCTATACAGAGTCTCAGTATAACGGTACCACACAAGCTAGAAGACAGTCTGGATCGTCTTTCAAGCCATTTATTTATGCTATCGGTATTGAAACCGGTAAGATGAGTATTAATGATTTAATTTCTAATGATAAGTTTATTTGGGAAGATAAAATTAACGACACTATTTGGGCACCTAGAAATGCATCTGGAAAATATGGTGGTGAGGCAAATATCTCTGGAGCTCTTGCATATTCCTTAAATATGCCGGTCATACGAGCTGCAGAAATAATTGGCGTACAGAATATTATTTCATTGGGAAAATCTCTTTTTGGATTTAATATATATCCTAGAGTCGGCCTTTCAGTAGCATTAGGATGTACTGATACTACCCTCTTAGAAATGGCAAAAGCATATAGTATTTTTATGCTTAAAGGTTCATCATTTACACCTTTTGGTTTAAAACGGATTATTGCGCCTGATGGAACAGTTATTTTTGAGAACAATCCTCATGTCACTCAAAATATTATCAGTCGATTTACTGCTGAATATATTGATGACGCTCTTAGAGCAGCAGTCCTTAAAGGAACTGCTAAACGAGTGAGCAGTGTACCTAATGCTAGAGGAAAAACAGGAACAACTACAAATCATACTGATGCTTGGTTTTGTGGTTACACAGATGAGCTCGTAGGAATTTCATGGTTAGCAAATAGTATTAATACAGTCACTGGGATGAACCGAGTTTTTGGAGGAACGATGCCTGCAGAATGGTGGAAAAAGATTTTGTTATATTCTCAAAAAGTCATCCAAGAAAAGAACCATCCTCACCCTATAAAGTATGAACAGATTATCATAACGCCACCAATGTCTAATCCTTCTGAAGAAGACAGTTTAACTTCGAGCCATCAATCTGATTTCTCTACAAACCAATCGAATCCTTCATCACATACTTCAAAGGTCGTATCGAGTAAAAAAGATACTTCCTTAAAACAGAAACAAAAAAAAATAGACGAATCTCATTTCCATGATAAAAATACCGATAGTACGAAATCGAGTCATGAAGATCATAAAACTCAAAAAAAGGACCTACCCAAAGAAAAATTAGTTGTCTATTCATCTACTGTTTTTTAGCTTTACAACTTAAAGGATAAGAAGCCATCTATTCTTAGATATTCGTTTTCTAAATGAAATATTTATCTATCTATCTTTTTTTGAAACACCATTTTGCTTCCTTGGTTAATTTTTAATGCTTTAGATACACCTGATTTTAATTCTATGGCATATTTAGCAGGAACATGAGGAGATATTCTCGTTTTAATATCAAAAGCTTTCATATGCTTTATTTCTGTCACTATAGATTTTTCATTTAGAAACAGAATATCTAAATCAAACGAAGTATCTTTCATCCAGAAAGCATTTCTACAAGGCTTATCAAAGACAAAGATCATTCCTTCATTCCTTGCAATATTTTTAGCATCTAAGCAAGAAAGACCTTCATTCATGATTTCTATTCTATCTGCGATATATAATTTAAACTTAATTCCATTCAAAAAAACAAAGCAGAATGGTAACTTATCAAGTGGAAATTCTCTATTAGATTTAGTAATTTTACTGTTTGAATCTATAACTGTTACAGAAATGACTACTACAGCAAACAGTATAAGCAGGAACTTTCTTATGATCATTAAGATAAAGAAGAATGAATTCATGAAGGTAGTGGGATCACTACCTTCAAATATAATTAGTTTCTTAAAGGAGATACTCTTGGATTTGTAGAAGCAACTTCTACTAGAGCCTGAGATGGAGCTAGCAAGTATATGCAATCTCCAATTTCTTCCCAAGACCCTTCTTGAGCATAATTAACACCACACATAAAATCTTTGATTTTATCTCTCAAGATAGAATCCGTGTGAGCTAAATTCAATATCTGTTGCTCTCCTCTTTTTAATCCATCTGCTGCTGCAATGGCATCCTGGAACGAAAGAATCTGTCTTCTTACTGTAATTTGATATCTAGGAGATGGTTGCACCCTTACTGGCTTTTGAGTGGTGGGCAATTCCATTTCTTCTGGGATATCTTCATATATTTCCTTTCTAGAAAACACATCCGCTAGCTTAGTGAAAAAACCTGGTTTTTCTTCTAGTGTTAATTCTGACATTTATATACAACCCCTATTATTGCTATCTTACTATCAGGACAAAATTATTAATATTACTTGCCCTATTATTAGTACCTGTTTACATTTTGCTACATCAGGTATAACAAGGTCAAGATCTATTGTCAAAAGACCTATAAAAAAAAACTTTTCTCCCGATAATAATGAGCTCTAGATATATAACACTATTCCGGAGAACATATACATATATAGGCGTTTTGTAGGAAATATGCTTTTTCAAAAAATTTTTAATATTTTTTGAAAAACTTCGATCATTGTGAATTAATTCATGAATAATCTATGGATTATTCGTGAATTAGACATAATTATTCACAAGTTATTATGAAGAAATTTCCAAATAAGTACCTACGCTATACATATGTTATATCAACTGTTTTTTTATACTTGTATTCTCATGCATCTCAAGAACATTCTCCTTACCTACCAACTGAACACACGAATCGTATTATAAAAAATCTACAAAATGCGGTTGACTTAAATGATACTGTTTTAATTAATAGATTTCTGTCTACAAATGTCTGGAAGAACACTTGTATCTATTCTGAATCACAAATAAAACAGCTTTCCCTGATACTAGACACTATTTATATATCATCTTTAACAGGTGCTATTTCTATACTACCATCAAATATTTCAATGGGTATTCCAGCTATAAAAATAGAGTGTATGATAAATCCACATTTACTCATGTTTATTAATAATAAAAACTTTCCTAAACTTCAATTATTAAAAATAAAAAAAACTTTTTTATTACAACACTTAGAATGGAAATCCATCATTAAGAATCTTCCTAGAGAGATAGAAAAAGTATCCTTTAGTCACACAAATCTCGATGCAATATCACTATGTAATATCAAACAAGAAAACTTTCCTAAACTGAAACACTTATGTATACATCATAACACGACTATTCCAACATCTGATTGGAGATGGCTCATAGAATCTTTTCCAAACCAAATTGAAAGATTATCTTTAAAAGGGACCACTATCGACTACACCTCTATTGACCGAATTTACACCACCTTTGCTTCTGGATTAGAGGAGTTAAATTTATCTTACTCAAAATATGTTCATCCCTCAAAGTGGAAAGCAATACTACAATCTTTGCCATCAACATTGTCTACTCTCAAATTATCTGGCAACTCTCTTAAAGGAGAAGACTTATATCCCCTCTATCCAGAAACACTTCCCTATTTAAAAACAGTTTCATTAAAAGATTGTTCTAATATTCCAATCGACGATATCCGAATATTAAATTTAAAGTTTGATAATCAGATCTCGATAGATTTTTAGTCTAGGTTTTTCATCTATCAATTTATAAATTGATAGATGATGATCTCTAAAAGACCTACCCTGACAAAATAACATAGATTCTGTAGTTTTATACATGTTTGTTTAGCTAAAATATATTTTATCAGGCAGTGATGAATATGTTTAGAAACCTCCTCGGAATAAGATATCTTGACAAGAATCAAATCTTAGAATTACTAGATTTAACCCATGATTTCCGTATAAAATACTACAACAATAAAGATTTCCCTGATTGTTCAAAAACTAACATCGGTTTACTTTTTAGCAGCAATTCCAGAAGAACTAAATCATCTTTTCAACAAGCTGCAAATTTAGTTGGCTCAAATTGCGTTGAATATTCTCTCAGAAAAGATGATGAGTTAGGTTCAGAATCTTTCAAAGATGCTATTAAAACTATTTCGCAAGAATTCGTTGATATTTTAGTCATAAGGCATTCTTCTGCTGGTTCAGCACTATATACTACTAAATTCTTCACAGGGCCGGTTATTAACGCTGGTGATGGCAATCATGAGCATCCTACACAAGCTTTCGCGGATGCCTCAACTATTCTTCACCATTTTAAAAGCATGGATGGTCTTGTAATTACTATGGTTGGAGATTTCTTAGAAAGCCGCATAGCTAGATCGAATGCATGGCTTTTTTCAAAACTAGGCGCAGAAGTAAGATGGATTGGACCTAAAAATCTTCTTCCTACTAATTTTGACTCTCTTCCAGTTAAAATTTATTCGAATTTAGACGATGCAATGTGTAATACAAATGTTATTTTTTGCTTACGTATGAAAAAACATCGCCTGGAAGATAGAACCTGGGGTTCTTTTCCAGGATATATTAAATCCTTTCAGATTAATAAAAAAAGATTAAAATCAGCACGTTCAGATGCTATTATTTTACATGCTGGACCTGTGAACAGAGGGATTGAAATTGAAGATACGTTAGTAGATAGTGATGTTTTTCATATGGGTAAACAGATAGAAAATGGTTTATTTGCCAGATCAGCTTCTATTTACTGGGTACTTCAGAACAAAAATCAGTTAGAAAAAAGTATGGCATCGACTTTAAATCAAGTGGAACAATAAATTATGAAAATTATTCTTAAAGGTGGAAGAATTATTGACCCCTCACAAAATATTGATAAAATCGCTGATCTTATTATAGAAGACGATCAGATCCATTCCATAGTAAATGATATTGACTGTTCAGATAGCGATGAAGTCTATCATTGTAAGGATTTATGGGTTGTCCCTGGGCTAGTGGATATACATGCACGCTTCAATGAACCCGGTCATAAACATCGAGAATCTATTTTAACAGGTACTCAATCAGCAGCCTCTGGAGGGTATACAATGATTGGCTACTCTCCTTTCACTACCCCACCAATAGATAATACAGCACTTATAAACCATATCATCGATGAATCCGCTTCTCCTGAATCTGGAGGAATCTATCTTGCCCCTATTAGTATGGCAAGTTTAGGAGGTATCCATCAAGAAATAGTCGATATAGAATCCCTTAAAGAAATCGGAGTTGTTGCCATTTCAGATGATGGTGTTCCAATACAAGATCCTCAATTTTTCTGGAAAGTTCTTAAATCCTGTTCAGAAGTCAATATGCCATTCCTTTTAGATCCGCGTGATACAAAAATTTCTGCAAATGGCAGTATGCATGATGGATCATGGGCTGCCGTTCTTGGGTTAAAAGGTATTCCATCACTATCAGAAGAAATCATGGTTGCAAGAGGCTGCTTAATGGCTCTTCATAGTGAATGCCAAACTCACATTATGAGAATTAGCACAGCAGGATCTGTACAAATTATCAGAAAGGCAAAACTCATGGGAGCTCCTATTAGCGCAGAAGTATCACCACACCATTTGATTTTTACTGATCGTGATATCAATGAATATAATAGTATGTTCAAAACGATGCCACCTTTGCGATCTGAAAAAGATAGAGATGCACTAATTGAAGGCCTCATAGATGGCACAATAGATTGCATTTGCAGCGATCATACCCCCTATACTCACTATGAGATCGATGTGCCTTTTGAACAAGCTCCATTTGGCAGCATAGGATTCGATACAGCTTTTTCTAGTGTATACACTCATTTAACAAAACCTAATATCTTATCACCGCTTGAAACCATATCAAAACTAAGCTATCAGCCTGCAAATATTCTTGGTACAGAAGGAGGTTCATTTATGGCTGGAGAAACTCCTTTTGCACAAATTACAGTTATCGATCCAATGAAAACATGGACCTATGACGTAAATGATTCCTTTTCAAAAGGTAAAAACTCTCCATTCCACGAACGTGAATTTACTTCTAAAGTTCTTTTAACTTTTTGTGGACAAGAAGTATATCGAAGCAAAGATTTCGATCCAAAACGGCATGCTATTAATATGCAATCAATACTCGCATAAATGAATATCCATTATCTTTCAGGTAGAATAATTTTGTGTTACGTTATATATCAAGAATATATCTAATTAATAAAATTATATGTTTTATGAGTACAGCTTGGTTACTTCTACTCTTTCCTTTTATTTTACGAGCTAGCACAGATACACCAAATAGACTTGTGGAAAAACTTAGTATGTTTACTACGCCTGATACAGGAACAAAAAATAATGTAACTCATACCATGAAAGAACAAGTAACAATGACTCCTGTAGATACAGACAAAAAAAATCCATTCCGAACACCTCAAAGTAACGCTTCTTGTGATCCTAATGTTTATTCTTTTGTAGAAACATATCTTACTACAAAGGAGTGGAAACAAACTCTTCAATCCATCGATGACCATGTTGAAGAATTATATCTATCAAATAGCAATTTCACCGGAGAACATCCTGAAGAATTTAAAAGATTTAAAAATTTAAAAATTTTAGATTTAGAGTATTGTAGTATTTCCATAGATCAGCTTACGGCATTATCAGAGGTTTTACCCACTACCGTATCGATATACAAACCTACGATTACAATTGAAAAATCATATCCAGTAAGAAAAAAAAGGAGAATGTGCTGTAGCTGCCCGTTAAGTTAATTGGTAATTTTACTCTTCTATCAGACTTTTTAAAGACATACCGTATGTTAGCCATTAAAGACTTATATGCCACGAAATTACTAGTATACACTGATATTGAAATAATTTCTGAGAATTTAACTTTCAAAGGTCGATTTAGTTCATTATTTATCTGGTACCATCATAATATGCCTAAATTATCTGCAATATTATTCCTGATTAAAATATCTTTAAATTGTGTGTGTTTATTTTTTTTTCTAATATTTAGTACAAGTTTTTCAAAGGCTAATCCAATTATCCATGACTCTTATTGCTTACAAGACCTTAGTAAAAGTCAATCAGAACCTTTATTAAATAATTCTCATTCAGATTTATTGAGTATTAGCCCAGAAGAGAGTGAACATGTATTTGAGTCAGGATCAGAGTTAGAATTAGAATCTGAGTCAGAGACTGAGCTAGAGCTAGAAACAGGGCTAGAGTCAGAGCCAGAACTAGAATCAGGACTAGGACTAGGACTAGAATCAGGCAATGATTCAACTGATAATGAATTTGAAAATGTTAATGAAGCAGAGGAACCTATCAATACAGAAGGATCTAGCGAACTTGTAGAAGCTAAATTGCAAGGAGAAGATCTCACAGATCAAGAATGGTATGATTTTTTTAATAGTTTGCATAAAAATACTGCCATTATAGACTTATCCTATTCTAACTACGATGGACGATACTTAGAGAAAATTATTAAGTTAAAAAAACTTAATAAAATACTCTTATTTAATACAGAATGTAAGATTACTGCTAAACAAATGGAATTTATAAACTCTAATTTACCCAATCAAATTGAAATTCTTGGAGCTGGAATTATCAGTGATCCTTCAATTTCACATACTATAGAGCCAAAAATTGCTAATATTCCAGAACCAGAAATTAATAACTCTAGTACTCCAGCAACTTTAACTACTTCAAGAAGATGCTGTTTATGCTGTATTTGCTAATATATAATTAATAAATACTCTTATTTTCTAAAATCTTTTGGATGTCTTCCATAATAAATTTTTTTCAAACATAAACCTTTCGCAGGAAGAACAATTGGCCACTGCAGTTGATCACGCTTAGTACTATCTAATAAAGATTCAAAATGATGTATGGATCTTATACCTAAACCAACTTCATATAAACCACCACTAATTCTACGCATCATTCCTCTTATAAATGCATTTCCTACGATATCTATATATATCTCGGATCTAGAGGCAATGATATCTACTGAATATATAGTTCGAATAGTATTGGCAGATGATGGCATCTGCTCACTGAATCCTCTAAAATCATACTTTCCAACAATAACTTTAGAAGCATATTTCATCTGTTGGACATTAAGACACTTAAATTGTTCAAAACGGTAACGATTTCTCAAAGGATTTTCAGAAGCAACAACTGCTATAGTATATCGATAATATCTTTTTTTTGCTGAAAATCTAGAATCAAAATCTGAACTTACCAGAGTACTCTGTACGATTCGAATATCAGAAGGCAACCTATTATTAATTACTTTAGACCATTTATGTGGATCTACCGGATGAGTTGTATCAAAATGACAAACTTGATGATCTGCATGAGCACCACTATCTGTTCGGCTTGCTCCTTGAATGAATGTCTGATATCCAAGAAAATCAGAAATAGCAGATTCTATTTTATCTTGAATTGATAAAGAAGAAGCCTGTCTTGCCCATCCACAGTAATCTGTTCCATCATAGGCAACAACAAGCTTAATTCTTTTCAATGAGACTCCCTAAAGGGATATGGAAATACTACTGAACGAGTTCGAGAACAGCTGTAGGAGCAGCATCTCCTCTTCTCTGACCAGTTTTTACGATTCTTGTATATCCACCGTTTCTTTCTTTAAATCTAGGTGCAACATGGTTAAATAAATGAGCTACTAGATCTTCTCCGTTAATAAGACTTCTTTGCTTTAATATTGCAAGCTTATCATCTTCAGATTTTCCAGCTAATAACTTTTCAGGCTTCGGTGATGAGGATGAATGTCCTACAAGTATCTTTCTTGCTTCCCGTCGAGCTTGTAAATTATCTTTTTTAGCAGTCGTAATTAACTTTTCTACGATTCTCTGTGCTTCTTTCGCTCTGCCCAAAGTAGTATTTACATATCCATGTCTTACAAACTGTCTTGCTAAATTTGTAAGTAAACACATCCTTTGATCTGATGGCAAACCTAATTTTCTTCTATCTATCTTATGTCTCATTATTTCCTCTTATAAATCTAAATCATCTTCATCGTCATCAAGGTGTGAATCAAATCTATATACACCTGATGGACCTTTCAGTGCAACACCATATTCTGCTAATTTATCTCTAACTTCATTAAGTGATTTCTTACCAAATCCTCTAATACCTGAGATATCAGTTTCTGTAGTTTGTGCAAGCTGCTTCAGATTTGTAATTACAGCGCGTTTCAAACAATTATATGTTCTTTGTGAAAAACCGAGTTCTTCAATATTTAGATCAGGTAAATTTTGTGTTTCTTCTTCATCTGCAGGAGCTTCTTGAATATTCAAATGTGGATCTAAAGCACCTAATGTAAAGAACTGTTTAAAATACTTATCTAGAATTTGAGCTGCTTGACTTACACAATCATTAGGTGTCACTGATCCGTTAGTGGAAACATCAATCACAAGCCTTTCAAAGTCTGTCTGTGTACCAACTCTTGTCTGCTCAACGGTAAAGTTTGCATTAGTCACTGGAGTAAACTGAGATCCTACTGGTAAAAGACCTATAATTCCTTTATGATTCTCATGTTTATCTGGAAGCATATATCCTGAATTTCTGCTAACAAATAACTCCATTTTTAATGATGCATCCGGATCACTAATCGTAGCAATATAAGCTTCAGGATTTATGACCTCTACTCCATCTGGACACTCTATATCAGCTGCAGTTACTTTACCAGTACCATTAACATTTAATCTTAGTAACTGTTCTTGTAAACCTGCAATTTCTGTATCAATTCTAATAACTATATCTTTAAGATTTAAGATAAGCTCAGTAGCATCTTCTTTTACTCCTGGTATAGAACTGAATTCATGAAAAACCTTCTCTACTCGAATTGCAGTTACTGCTGCACCCGGTATAGAGCTTAGAAGAACTCTTCTAAGAGCATTTCCTATTGTTTGACCGTATCCCTTTTCTAATGGTTCAAGGACAAACTTTCCAAAACCTTCTTTTAAATCTAATGTTTGTATATTTGGCATATTCAACCCTAATAAATTTATACTCTTCTCTTTTTAGGAGGTCTACATCCGTTATGTGGAAGTGGTGTAACATCGTTTATTGCAATAATTTCCAACCCACCTGAATTTAAAGATCGGATGGCTGTATCTCTTCCTGCACCAGGTCCAGAAACACGTACTTCAACTTGCTTCATGCCGTGTTCTAACGCTTTTCTCACAGCCTTTTCACTTGCTACCTGAGCGGCAAATGGTGTTCCTTTTCTACTTCCCTTAAAATTAGAAGCTCCAGCACTAGACCAGCACAACACACTACCTTGAGCATCAGTGATAGTTACAATAGTATTATTGAATGTTGCATGAATGTGAGCTATCCCGTTAGAGACCATTCTTTTTTCTTTACTTTTACCTTTTACTATTTTTTTTGCCATATACGTTACACTATCCCTTATTTAGTAGCTTTCTTCTTACCTGCAACAGTTTTAGGCTTTCCTTTCCTTTGCCTTGCATTACTTCTTGTATTCTGACCACGAACAGGTAAACCTCTTCTATGTCTAAGACCTCTGTAAGAACCAATTTCTATTAAACGCCTAATGTTACCATGAACTTCTCTTCTCAGATCCCCTTCAACCTGAAACTCCGCATCAATAACTTCTCGAAGTCTAGTCACATCCTGATCGGTTAAATCTTTGACCTTTGTTCTTGGGTCAATACCTGCCTTATCAATGATTACTGCAGCATTCTTACGTCCAATACCATATATCGATGGTAATGAATATAGTAATGCTTTATTTCTAGGAATATCTACACCTGCTATACGAGCCACTCTTCTTAATTTCTCCTTATATATTTATACTAACCTTGTCTCTGTTTATGTTTTGGATTTTCGCAAATAACGCGCAAAACCCCTTCTCGCTTGATAACTTTGCATTTATCACAAATTTTTTTTACACTTGCTCGAACTTTCATAAATTCTCCAAATATGGACTAATAATATAATTAACCAACTTAAATAATACCTGATTTTAAAGAATCAGGCTTGACTTTTAACATATCTTTTATTTAAATCTGTACGTTATTCTTCCTCTAGTCGTATCATATGCAGATAATTCTAGCTTGACTCTATCGCCAGGCAATATTTTGATATAGTGCATTCGCATTTTTCCACTAATGTGTGCCAGCACCTCTATATCTAGATCATTCAGCTTAACTCTAAACCTAGCATTAGGAAGATTTTCTACAATTACGCCTTCTACTTCTATACCTTCTTCTTTATTTGCCTTATTATCTTTTTTTCTTAGTCTCTGATTAAATGTTCTTCTCATAAGGTTCTTAACACATTAATTATACCTCGTTAAATTTGATGAATTACAGATAGAAACTTTTTTGCTAATAAATGCTAATGTCATCACGTATTCTATATGATATAATCATCATTATCATCAGAGTTAAAACCATCTGATCCGTATATTTTTGATGGAAACATTGTTGATCCAGCACGCAGTACAATATCTTTTGTGAATGCTATATCTTGGATTGGAATAAGTATAACATCTTCATTATCATAAACAGCTTCTAGTTTAAATGGAATTTTTTTACTACACTTTTTTTCAGGATAGCTTTTGAAAGTAAATTCACCCTCAATACATTTTAACCCTTGTCTACATAGTCCTCTCTGATCATACAAATAGTTATCTGGCACAAGACTCATTTCAATAGACATATCTCCTGATAAGACAACACATTCTTCTTTACAGAGCTCCCATTTCCCACTTATTCTATTAAAAAACCGGTCTTCCCTTGTGATTCTCTGAGTATGAATCCCTAGCTTATATTCCGGAATATCCATAAACTCATCAATCTCAAATTGCAACGGCTCCTCTTTTAAAAAAGTTACATTCCATTTTTTTCTGACAAAACCATAGATGCTCATTGACCTATAAGTATAATTAGAAGGTGGACTAAACATAACTCTTGCAGGGATAGATGGCGAAACTGCTGTTCCCATACTCATTGCCCGTTTTGGTCTATTTTTAAATCTAGATCGATGATTTTCCATGAAATTTCTCTCATCAAATATATCTATGTTATCATCAGAAGAAAATCCGCTTACTTCACTGGACACAGAATCCGATTGATATACACTTTCATTGGGAAATTTAACATTATCTGCAATATTTTCATGATATTCTGTATTGACCAATAGTTTTCCTAAGTTAGTTCTACTCTGATTTAAAGGAGAAGCTTTAGTAAATACCGCCACAAGAAAACAGCTTAGAGAAAAAAACACACCTATTTTATTTACACTCAAACATTTATAGTTCATCATTTCATTCTTTTAAAAGAGTTAAAATATTTACATGCTACAAGATATTACCTATCAATCTCTCGATTACGATCTGATAATTGAGCAATTATACAACTATTGTAACACATCTTTGGCGATTAATAAATTTAAGTCACTAAAACCTCCTATATGCTATATCACAGCGAAAGATGCTATTGAGTCTACAGTAGAGTGGAAAAACCTCCTTCAAAAAAATGGAACCATTTCTTTTAGCACTCTCATTGATATTTCTTCTTTTTTTTCTCAAAGTAATTTTCAAAATACTTTCATGGCTCAAGACATATACATTATTGGGCAACAACTTCATCTTGCTAGCAACATCTTAGAGAAACAATCTTTGATCAATCATGATTCCACAATATGGAAAAATTTAATTTTTAAGTTAAATCCTATAGATGAACTTCGAACTACAATCTTGAATAGCATCCATCCAGATGGCTATATTGATTCAAATGCTTCTCCAAATCTAAAAAAAATTCGCTCTCAAATTCGACAATTAAATTTAAAAGCTAATAAAACCATAGAAAAACATCTCTTAACCGTCGATCCTCATTTTCTTTCAGATTCTTATTACACTACAAAAAATGGAAGATTGACTCTGCCCATTAAAACTGAATACAAAAGAAAGATTCGTGGATATGTTATTGATAGCAGCAACTCTAAACAGACCGTTTATATTGAACCAGAAGACGTTCACAATATCACAAATGATATTTCTGAATCTATGATCGAAGAAAAGCAAGAAATACTGAGAATCCTTTCTGAATTCACTCAAGATATCAAAAAACATGCTAGCATTCTGCTGAGTAATCAAGAGATTCTCATCGAACTGGATATGATTCAAGCCAAGGCATTATATTCTTCTTATCTTCAAGGTTGCAAGCCAACTTTTTCAGAATCTTGCATCCTTAGCATATCGGAAGGTTTCAACCCTCTTATTCCACGTGATAAATGTATTCCTATTTCTATAGAAATCGGGAATTCGTACAATACGCTTATTATTTCAGGACCAAACACTGGCGGAAAAAGTATAACCCTCAAGACGATTGGCCTTTTAACAATCATGACATGTATAGGAGTCATGCCCCCAGCAAAACACTTTGAACTAGGAAACATTCAAAACTTGTTTGCTATTATTGGAGATAATCAGAATGTATCTCAAGGACTTTCAACATTTAGCAGCCAATTAAAAGCTATTTCAGAAATTATTAAAAACCCAAATCCACATAAACTGATTTTAATTGATGAAATCTGCTCTGGAACTGACCCTGCAGAAGGAGCTGCTCTATCAAAACACATTATCAGAGAACTACATTCATCACGATCTCTCAATGTTATTACTACTCACCAACAAAGCCTCAAACTGATGGCATATCAGGAAAATGGGATAGTTAATGGAGCGATGGAAATTCATCCGAAAACCTATAAGCCCACATATCAGTTTATACTTGGAAAAATCGGATCGAGCAATGCATTTTCAACAGCTCTTAAATATGGAATACCTCAGCATATCATCGAAACAGCGCAAAAAGAAATTTCTCATACTGATTCTGAACTCAGTGAAACCTTAGAAAGATTGTCAAATGCAGAAAGTTTAGCTAGGATTGCCCAAGGAAGAGCCGATAAGCTGAGCCATCAACTATCTGTTTCTGAAAAAAAATTGAATGAACAGCTTTTAGAATCGCAGAAATCAAAAAAGGATATCAAAAAACTTCTAAGGCAAGAATTCGAAGAAGAGATGAGAAACATAAGAAATGAAATTTATGATATTTTCAACAAAGTGAAATCCATACAAAATCAAGAACAGATAGATCAACTCAGGAATCATAGCAAAACAGTAATAAAAGATGCTGACGATTTATATCGACAAAAATACGCAAAAGAAGAAGAACAAAAAAAGAGTATAGATTTTTCAGTAGGCCATACCGTCTACTGTAGTCAATACCAACAAAAAGGAACCATTCTAAGCATTCAAAATGAAATGGCTACATTACAAATCGGACCACTTAAAGCAAAGGTTCCTCTCTCTACCCTAACTTTCGAAGAATCTACCCAGAATAATAAAAGAGTATCTGTAAAACAGCCTAAAACAAGAGAGACATCTATTTCCTCACTAGACACAAATCTAAAAGCGAAATCATCCATCAATGTTATCGGAAAAAGATCTGAAGATGCTATTCGTTTGGTAGAGGCATATCTAGACAAGCAGATGATGAGTAATTTATCATCGGTGCTTATTATTCATGGCAAAGGATCTGGCATTCTAAAAAAACAGATTCAAAAATACCTGATAAACCACTCAGGCATAAAATCATTTAGAAGTGGCAATGAATATGAAGGAGGAGATGGAGCGACCTACGTAGAATTTAAATAGTATCACCTATGAGAAACATATAAGAATAGAGCTCCTTGAAAATATTTTAAGGAGCTCTATTCTTAATAAAAATAATCTCTAATACGATTAAGCAGGTGTAACAGCTTCTTTTTCTTCTGCTACCTCTTTCGATTCGACCCTTTCTTCAACTTCTGCGTTTGGATCTTTAATATTTAAAGTAACAAATGCATCAACCTGTCGATGTAAATCTACTTGTATATTGTATGAACCAACTCTCTTAATAGGATGCAGAAGAGCAATCTGTTTTTTATCAAGCTCTATACCTGTCGAATCTTTAATACGATCAGCTATGTCCTGAGAGGTAATAGCTCCGAACAATCTTTTCCCATCGTTTCCAACTTTTGCTTGGATTTCTATGCTCAAGCCATCTATTTTTTCTTTATTAGATTCAGCACCATCTTTTTCTGCGGCTACCTTAGCTGCAATTCTAGCATTAATAACTTCTAATGCATGTAACTGCCCTTTTGTAGCAACAACTGCATAACCTTTAGGGAAAAGATAGTTTCTTGCATATCCATTAGCAACATTAACAACCTGACCTTTTTTACCTAGGTGTGGTACTACCTGATTTAAAATAACTTTCATTTGTTTGCAAACCTTTTAAACTAGAATATCAAATTCGGATGAATTGATTTTATTTTTTACAGAAGAGTATTTCTTCTCTATATTACTATTATTTAATATTCTAGCACTTTTTGCTACAAAATGTGTATGCTCTTGAAACTTTTGAGTAATCGAATCCTTTTCATCAGTAGTTAGAGATATATCTACTTCTTTTTGGACAATGTTATTGTTAAAATCTGTTTGCTCTCCATTTTTCTTTTCCAAATGAGATGCTTTACCTAACAATAACCTGTTTCTTTTTGGATTCTTTTCTTTTTTTTCAGTGGATGATTCTATTGTGTATTTGTTATGAATTCCATGAATTAAAGGCGTTCTCTCATCATCATACTCATTCTTGGAATCAATACCCTCTTTAAATTGAATAGGATAATTAACACGAGCAATGGGCGCGTAGTAAATAGTTCCCAACTTTAGCTCAGTCAATAAAAAAGAATTAAAATACACAATACTATTATTGGAACACTTTTAAATCACTAAATATGCAATTGTACTAAAGCAACCTACCAGTGGTATCCCAGTCCTATTCTCATATCTTTTTTTCTGGTCATATCATTCCCTTCAATCCAAACAGAACCATTCCTATGGAGTTGCCATCTACAACGAAGATCGACTTTCGGACAATTCAAATCGTAGAGATCAGACGAGAATACAAGACTAGGCAGTACTTTTGCATTTAGACCCATAGAAGGTTTTCCTACATAGGATCCTATGGCAATATCAGAGAAATGATTCAAAGGTGTTATGAATCGAGCATTTAATAAGTTAGATTCTAAAACATCCGTAAAACCTACCTCGACACTATGATCATTGTATGGTATAGAAGTATTAATATTTGCACTAAAATGCTTTGACTTAAAATCATAACTAACATCCGATGTTGTTTTCGGACTGTCAGATGGCAATACATGCTCATATGCATGTTGGAAATGACTTAACATCTGAATTCCCCCATCTAAAATTTCATCTGCTTTTGAAATAGCATTATTTGTTGAACGGATTAATTCTGAAGAATCGTTCATCACACCGCTCACTTGCTCCGTTGCTTTCGATAAATTATCAACAAGATCCCTTCCTTTTAGCGTTATGTCTTCAATGTTCTTGGTAGAATTACTCACCTTTTGAGATAGGTTTTCAGACATATATACGTTTTTAAAATCTGATGTCATTATAGTAATATCCTGAGCGATGGTAGAAGTATGATCCATGATTTTTTCAATATGATGAGAATCTAATAAACTCTTCTGCATCTGAATCATAAAATGATCCATCTTAGAGACAAGTCTGTTTGCGCCACCCATTAACTGAGCAACTTCTTGTTTATTCTCCGATACTACCGTTTTTAAATCATTAGTAAAACCTTTTAGATCTTTCACCAATATACCAAATGTATCAAAAAAATCAGTTATTCTTTTATCTAATCCTGCTGACACCATAACTTGCTCAACAGACATCAAGGTGTTCTTAATGCTTGATACTATAGACTCTAAATCTGGAGAAAATGATAGTAGATCACTTGTATTATCTGCAGGGATAACATCTTTTTCTTTAAAAAACTCTCCTGATTGTTTACCAGAAACAACGATATCTATTTTATTATCCACCATGCCTAGTACATTCGCTGGGATAACAAGTCTTGCTTCTTTGGGTATTGCGATATCCTTATCAATGCTAATTACGACAGTCGGTTTATATGTATGATAATCCAGCTCTATCGAAGTCACTTTACCAACTTCTATTCCGTTCATGGTTATAGGTGCACCATGTGATATCCCTTTTGCACTTTGAATCCCAGCATAATACTGCGTATTCGGTATCATCATAAAAAGCTTCTGAACATATATTTCTATACCTAGAAATAAAAGTACTCCTATAATAACCAGTAAACCTACTTTAAATGTGGAACTCATACATTACACCTATTGGTATTTTTAAGGATATCTAAATGTTATAACTTAATAAAATTACAATAACATTGACCTAAATATGTTACCCGGTAATCTTTTCAGGGAAAACTTTTAAAAACATAATATTATAAGATAAACTGCTGGTAAATTAATATAACTGGAACCTGTATTAATACGTGATATTTGAATGAAAAACAAGGAGTATTCATTTAAATATGGAATATCATCAATAACAACAATGATAAACCGAGTACGGATGAAATAATATTATGTGGCAACGTTTTACAGAAAGAGCAAGAAAAGTTGTGTTTTTCGCACAAGAAGAAGCACAGAAATATGGCGAGGGATATGTTTCTACAGAACATCTTCTTTTAGGATTAGTTCGTGAATCGGATAGTGTTGCTGCGAGAGTATTAGAAAGTGCTGGTATCAGCCTATCTCGGGTTAAGGCGGAGATTGAAAAACAACTTCCCCGTGGTGAAGCAAGGCAGGCTCACGACATGACACTCACACCGAGAGCAAAAAGAGTTATTGACTTAGCTTACGATGAGGCAAGAAATCTGAATAATAATTATATTGGTTCAGAACATCTCCTTCTGGGTTTAATCAGAGAAGCTGATGGACTTGCTGGAAGAGTTCTTTCTAAACTCGGTATCGAACTGGATCAAATCAGACGCGAAGTCATGTCTTTACAAGACCATTCAGCACCAAGTAAAAGTGCAGGAAAATCTTCCACAACAAGTACAACTACCAAAACTCAGACTTTAGACGAATTTGGAAGAGATCTCACAGAACTAGCAAGACAAGGTAAATTAGATCCTGTCGTAGGTAGGCAAAATGAAGTCGAGCGAGTTATGCAAATTCTAGCACGACGTACAAAAAACAATCCATGCCTTATTGGAGATCCAGGGGTCGGTAAAACAGCTGTTGTTGAAGGTCTTGCTCAAAGAATCATTAGCGGGGATATTCCTGACATTCTTAAAAACAAACGAGTCATGGCGTTAGATTTAGCTAGTCTAATTGCTGGCACCAAATATCGTGGTGAATTTGAAGAACGGATGAAAAGAGTCATGGAAGAGATGAAGAAATCTGAAGGAAGCATCATTCTCTTTATTGACGAGCTCCATACTCTTGTAGGAGCTGGTGCTGCAGAAGGTGCTATAGATGCATCAAACATCATGAAGCCTGCTCTTGCTCGTGGTGAATTACAATGTATCGGTGCTACTACACAAGATGAATTTAGAAAATACATAGAAAAAGACGCAGCTCTTGAAAGAAGGTTCCAAGCGGTTAAAGTTAACGAACCAAACGAAGATGATGCTGTAGACATTCTTAAAGGTCTTAGAGAACGTTATGAAGCACATCATGATGTAGAAATTACGGACGATGCTATTACAGCCTCGGTACAACTATCGAACAGATATATTTCAGATAGAACTCTTCCAGATAAAGCTATTGACCTTATTGATGAAGCAGCAAGTAGAGCAAGACTTCAAAATAGTCTTCCCCCTCTAGATGTAAGGCAAGACAAGCTCAAACTACACAAGTTAAATGCTGAAATAGAACACCATATGAGGAAATCAGACAAATCTCAGAGTCTTGAAAAACTACAAAAAGAGAGAGATGATCTAGAAAATAGCATTGCAGAAAGAGAAGATACTTGGTTAAGCCAAGATAAAAAACCTCTTATTATTGAAGAACATGAAATTGCTCAAATTGTTCAAAGCTGGACAGGCATTCCGGTAACAAGACTTGTTGAAACAGAGTCTAAAAAACTTCTTAAAATGGAAGAAGATTTACATGAAAGAGTTATCGGTCAAAAAGAAGCTGTATCAGCTATTAGTAGATCCATTAGGCGTTCTCGAAGTGGTCTAAGAGATCCAAAAAGACCTATGGGTAGCTTTATCTTCTTAGGACCTACAGGTATTGGTAAAACAGAACTTGCAAAGTCTCTAGCAGCTTATTTATACGAAAAAGAATCCAACATCGTTCGAATTGATATGTCGGAATACATGGAAAAATTTACAGTCAGTCGACTTGTAGGAGCCCCTCCAGGATATGTTGGATATGATGACGGTGGACAATTAACGGAACAGGTCCGACGGAATCCCTACTGCATTGTTCTTTTAGATGAAATAGAGAAAGCTCACCCAGAAGTTTTCAATCTCTTACTACAAGTCATGGAAGATGGGCATTTAACAGACTCCCAGGGAAGAAATGTTAGCTTTAGAAATACCATTATTATAATGACTTCCAATGTTGGAGTTAAGCCTATTGAACTCGATAAAGGTTTGGGACTGAGAGATATCAGGATGGACGCTGATGATCCAAAGATGTACGAGTCTATGAAAAATAAAATGCTCGAAGATCTTAAAAAGTCATTTAGGCCAGAATTCTTAAACCGTGTAGATGAGGTTATCGTATTCCACCATCTTAAGAAAGAGGAAATTCTTAAAATTGCTGATATTTACTTAAAACGACTTAACGAGCAAGCTAGTGCGATGAACATGACCATAGATTTAACAGATGCTGTCAAGGATCAATTGGTCAAACAAGGATATGATCCTAACCTTGGGGCCAGACCACTACGAAGAGCTGTACAACGCCTTATTGAGGACCCTTTAAGTGAAGAGCTTCTTAAAGGCACCTTTAAAGAAGGTGATAAAATCATCGCTGATATCGATCAAGAAAGTCAAGCTGTTATCTTTAAAACAGGTAAAAAAACTGGAACGACTAAAGAATCCGGAAAGAAGGGTCGATCTACAGCAAGTAAAAACTAATTCTATTAGCACTAGGAGTAAATAATATGAAATATTATTTACTCCTAGTGCTATATTTTCAAAGATATATCAAGCTTATCCCAACCATCTTCATATCAACATTTTATGATATAGGACATCATTCCCCACTTATCTACTCGAAAATCGAATGATAAATGAAACTCCTTTCAATAATCTTCATGAAAGTCTTCCATAAAGACACAATCCTCTATTCATCGACACAGCGCAAACATTAGATTATGATTTCATTAATTATTTTTTGTACTTTCTTAATTTATATATAATTCAGACGAGCTACTAGATCCTCAGAGCAATCTCTAATCTTCCAATAATCTTTTCAAAGAAAATATTCGTATTTTTAACGGGATTTCTGGTTATTAAATAGTCAATAAATTTTTTAAATACATATCAAAAAAGCAAGAAGAACAGTCTTATAAGAGAATAAACCCTTATGGCAAATCTATTCACTAAAATGTTCACCAAATAATAGGGACCTCACTTTTTTGACATTATCTAATCTATTATCTCTAAATTCATGCATGTGCCTAATATTCACATACTTATTAGCCAGCTTATGACTCATCATGTCAGAAATATGTTCAGGTAAAGTGATTTGATATATTAAGGGATTTAATTTTAAAATAAATGAATAGTCCTCCAAATCAATATTTAAATTCAATACTAAACATTCAAGATTTGTCAATAATGGCAATAAATCCGCAGGTTCTTGGCTAAAATTCACATCTTCTATAATAAGACTCTTTATTGAATGTTTGTGTTTTTCTAAGAAGGACCAAGCATCACTTAAAGATAAACTATCGTCATCACAGACAATATTCACACACTCTAACACTATTTGTTCCAAACGAGTAAAATCACAGAATTTTGCAAGGTCACTATATCCTATCCTTTGATTATAAATCGAAATACTTTTAATACTACTTGGTAAAGGAGATCGCATACCTGTTCTAAGATTTCCCCCAAAATAACATTCCAAAGTTTCTAACTGGGTGAAATACTGGAGCTGCTCTGAACCTACAGCATCCATTCCTACTTCTACTAAATCCAAAAATCGTATTGATTTTGGCAACAGACCTAATACCGACCAGTTATCTATTTGAACAAAACACAATGACAAAGATTCTAATTTTTCGAGATTTTGCAATTGTACTAATCCATCAATCGAAATATTGGCGTCATTTAAATATAATTTCTTTATATTCCTTGGAATACCTATCAGAAAATCCCAGGCTATTAATTCGCTTGAAGATAGGTCTATCTCCTCTAAACTTTTCAATCTAGATAAAGACTCCAGGCAATGCTTATAGTCAGAATATAACCTATGTTGCTCATATATATAACCAGTACTCAGGCAAAGTTTTAAGGAAACTAAGCTTTCAGGAAGTTTCAATAAAAACGAGCAGTCTTCTAATTTTATTGGAGGATATATAGATAACTCTTCCAGACGATCAAGCTTTCCTATAGTATCTGTAAGACCTGGAATATGATTCTCATTTATCGCTATTTTCTTTAACTTATAGGGTAACGTTTCTATCTTAGCCCCATTACTTGAATGAATAGCATTGAGCTCTACGGCTTCTAAGTATTCCAATGAACCTAAATGCTCCCAACCCTTCTGGGATACATTTTTTGCACCCCCTACTTTTATTTTTTTTAAACGGCTAGGTAAAAATTCAAAACAGAGACCTATCATTTCAGAAGATGTATGAGAAATAGTCGAGTCCAATTCTAAAAATAATAAATGATTACATGCAGATAAGCTTCCTAGATACTCTCTACCTACAAGCTCTCCACATGATATCCGTAATTCTTTTATCTCTGTTTGCAAAATATCACATAAATTCAGATTCACCTTATTCGCAATTAATCGAAGAAAGCAAAGTTTATTATTTTTAAGCAGATGAAGTATTCGATTTGAATCTGTACAGTTTATGTTTAAAGTTTTTAATGAAGTAATATTTAAATCATCAATACGATATTCTAGATATTCTGCATCCTCTAAATGTTCTATACTCAAATATTGAATAGGAAATGGAATATAAGCTTGATATATATATTCCAGGCGTTCTAATTGCTCTAGTAAAGATTTCTTCTGTTCCAATGAAATTATTAGTTCTTTGCTATTTAAAATCTCCTTCAAAACTGGTATTTTATTTTTTATGGCTAGCGGAAGATCCTTAAGTAAATCAAACTGAGTAGAAATGAGATTGTATTTCCATGTATCTTCACTAACTAAAAAGTCAAATAATGTAATGACCCTCTCGATTGATTGAATATCATACTCACCCTCTACTTTCAAAGTTGATAAATACATATGATAGAGAAGAATATCTAGTTTGTTCATCAAATATAACGATGAATAAACTCTAAACAGCACATCATCGGGAAGAATGAAAATAGAATATATGTTTTCATGATCTTTTTCAGGAGGTATTGGAATAGATACATGAGAAAAAATATCATTCTTAGATGGTGGACTATTGCTCCCAGTACCAAAAATCTGATTAGGTAGAATCAACAGAAATACCCATGCATATACAAATATACAATTGCTGTAAGACTTGTAAAAGCAAATTTGCTTCTTCATGTTATGATCGTACCATAAACAACTAATCCATAAATCCTATACAGAAAATAAAAATTTAACTACGAGTTTGTAGATGACTCCAAGTAAAAAATGTTTCTTCTAATACAAAGGAATGAATCATCTAAATTTTTTTTAAAATGATTATCAAATGCTTTATGAATGGATTAATTATGAATAATCCGAAATATTTTCAATTTGATCACGAACCTGAGCGGCTTTTTCAAACTCTAGATTTTTAGCATACTGCCGCATGAGTTTTTCGAGTCGATTAATCTGTTTTTCTCTACTCTCTTTCTTTTTTCGCTTGTTTTTTTCTATACTTTCAGCAACTGATTGCTTCTGATTATTACCGGTATGATCCTTTTCTTCATCAGAAACATACTCTGATCTTACTGTTTCATAAATTCTCTTTTCGATTTTAGTTGGTTTAAAATCATACTTGTCATTATATGTTTTCTGCTTCTCTCTTCTACGATCAGTCTCATCAATCGCTCTCTGCATGGAGCCTGTAATGACATTTGCATACATAATAACTTTTCCATCTATATTCCTAGCGGCCCGTCCAATAGTTTGAATCAAAGAAGTATCAGAACGTAAGAACCCTTCTTTGTCAGCATCCATAATCGCCACTAACCCTACCTCAGGAAGATCCAATCCCTCCCGTAAAAGATTAACACCGATGATAACATCATATTTCCCTAATCTTAGTTCCCTCAAGATTTCAGGTCTATCTAATGCATCAATTCCACTATGAATATACTGAACTTTTATATTTAGGTCTTTCAAATATCCAGTTAAGTCTTCTGACATTTTTTTTGTTAAAGTAGTCACCAATACACGCATTTTTTTATCTACTACAAGTTTTATCTCATGAATGAGATCATCAACCTGATGTTCGATCGATCGTATTTCTATTTCTGGATCTAAAATATATGTTGGCCTAATGACCTGCTCTACAACCTGATCTTGAACCTCTTTTTCAAATGGCCCAGGTGTTGCACTCACAAAGACTACTTGTTTTACTCTATCCCAAAATTCTTGAAATTTCAGTGGACGATTGTCTAAAGCAGAAGGAAGCCTAAAACCAAAATCCACTAGAGTAGACTTTCTTTTCTGGTCACCATTATACATAGCACGGATTTGCGGGAGGGTTTGATGGCTTTCATCTACAAAAACAATAGCATCCTTTGGTAAGAAATCTAAAAGAGTATAAGGAGGTGTGCCAGGTTGACGTCGATCAAAATACCGAGAATAATTTTCTACTCCAGTACAATATCCAACTTCTTTTATCATTTCCATATCATATATAACCCTCTGTTTAATTCTCTGGGCCTCAACAAACTTGTCTTCCTTCATGAATTTTTCATGTTGAAAAATCATCTCATTTTCAATAGTTTTTAATAGATCATCTATTTCATTCTGATGTGTAACATAGTGTGTAGCAGGAAAAATCGTACAACTATTTGGTTGATCCAGTATTTTTTGACTCACGGGTTCAATAATTTTTATTTTCTCAGGAACATCGTCATAAAACTCAATTCTAGTTATGTAATCACTATTTTTAGGTTGAACTTCTAACACATCACCTTTTAGTCTGTATGCTCCCCTTGTCACAGCTATCTGATTCCTCGTAAATTGCATGCTAGCAAATTTATATAAGACATCATCCATTTGAACCTGTTCTCCTACTTTAAAGTTCACTGCTGCACCCGCATATGTATCGGGAGAACCTAAGCCATAAATACAGCTTACAGATGCAATGATAATGACGTCTTTACGCGTTAAAAGAGCCTGTGTAGCTGCGTGCCTTAACCGATCTATTTCATCATTTATCTGTGCATCTTTTTCAATATAAGTATCTGTTGTTGGAACATAGGCTTCAGGCTGATAGTAATCATAGTAGCTTATAAAATATTCCACTTGATTATCTGGGAAAAAAGATCTAAATTCTTGACATAATTGCGCTGCTAGAGTTTTATTGTGAGCAATAATTAACGCTGGTCTCTGAGTCTGATAGATAACATTTGCCATCGTAAATGTTTTTCCTGTCCCAGTAGCCCCAAGTAAAGTTTGACATCGATATCCCTCGGATAAACCTTTTACAAGTTTATCAATGGCATACTCCTGATCACCCTTTGGTTGATATTCGGTACTTAATGTAAAATCATTATCTCTCCAAAATCCGTTCATAAATATTTATCCTAAACTCAACCTTATAACTTAAGATTAGCCTCTTATGAATAGATTTGTCAGCTTTACCAATAACTAAAAGGCACAGATAAACCTGTTATGAGAAAGAAATTATATCGTCTGGATGAAAATTTCAATAAATTCAGTAACATTCAATAATATTTGGGATGTCTTTATTCACTAAGCATTCTTACGATCCTTTCCAATTATCTGCTCATTACAATCCATTGAGTTTTCATTATAACTTGATGTCTCTGCAGATAATATTTTTAAAATTTCTTTAGGATTCATATCTTTATTTTCAGGATGATCAACCGTCTGCTTACTGACGCTAAATTTACTCTGCTTCCAATCTGACAATAAATACTCTCTCCAAACAACCTCGTATACTTTGTAAGTTTGTGAAGCTAGATTACTCCAACAGAAATCAACACCTAATCTTTCATAAGCATTGTCTGATAACGATGATGCAACCTCTTTTTCATCAAAAGTTCTAAGTATAGCCCAAGCTAAGCTCTGGTAATCTCCTTTATAAAAAGATGTTCCAGTTACATTATGCTCAACAATCTCTTTCAAACCACCAGCATCACTTGCTACAACTGGTACCTTAGCAGCCATTGCTTCAAGAGCAACAATACCAAAAGGTTCATAGAGAGAGGGAAAAGTAGCGGTATCTGCTACATGATATAATTTTTTTAATTCTTCTCTATTTTTGTATCCCGTAAATTGAATATTTTTTCGCAAACCCACCCAATCTACAAAAGACTCATAGTGGTCTCTATGTCCACTTCCTACAATGATAAACTTTGTTTCTGGATACTTTGCAGTTACAATTCCTGCAGCATTTAAAAGAAGATGTATCCCTTTTTCTGGGACAAATCGCCCAGCATAGAGAACGATTTTTTCATGATCTTTTGCATATGATCTTCGAATTTTTTGCTTTTCTGGTGAAGTTAGCGCTAACCTAAAGCTCTTTTTATCTATTCCATTATAAATTACATCAATTTTATCTCTAGGCGTATTAAACTGGGATTGTATTTCTTCTTTCATGAAATAAGAACAAACAATAATTCTCCATGCTTCTAAAGTGAGATCATACTCTTGCTGATGTACAGTTGATTGAACATGATTATGAATTCCATTATTTCTACCATGTTCAGTAGCATGAATAGTTGCAACTAAAGGAAGTCGATACCGATGTTTTAAGGTTTTTGCAGAATCTAATGAAAGCCAATCATGAGCATGAAGAATTGTTGGAACATTATCGTCACTCCATTCTTCAATTAAACTTCTTACTTTCTCAACTTGAGATCTATTAAGTTCTTTAATTTTTTCAAAAAAGTTCGTAGAATCTTTATCCAAAGGAACTCTGTGAACATGAACACCATGAGCACTTACTTCATACGATAGTGCATTTTCTACATACTGAGTAACGACATGTACTTCTAACCCAAGATTTGAAAGTTCTTCAGATAGTTCATGTACATGAGGGCTAATTCCACCTACTATTTTAGGAGGGTACTCCCAAGATAACATGATAATTCTCATAAAACTCTTACCTAAAGATACTTCTTTTTATATCTCAATTCTTCTCCTTATTAATTATAGGGAGCTAATACTTTAAGTATATACAAAAAATGCTAAACAAACCAACCATTCACCAAGTTTAGTCATAAATACTTATATTAAACGCGCACATATAAAACATAAGACACCATTGTGCATTTGCAATCAAATACACAAAAAAGATGTGGGATAAAAATTAATCCATTGTCCATACACCCGGAGGTTTCAGATCCTCGTGAGACATCTCATGTACTTTATCACTCATATATAAATAATCAAAAATATCTCCGTAATATCTTAGATGCCTTTTCCAGGAATTTCGATATCTAGGCAAAGAAAGTTCATAATATATTTTTTCAAACTCTTTATCCCATCCATCAAATAGAAAGTTCATCCTAGATGGAAGCCTTAGATCTTTTTTGGCTTGATGTAACATAAATGCTAAATATTCGTTATCAAAAATATATCCACGACAATGTTTAACACATATCCTTTGACATAGCATTGCAAGATTTCTGTTGACTATTTTTAAATCATCACTATCTAAAAAGATTTCATCTGTTCTATCTTTATCATAATAGATCTTATACACTCTACCATTTGGCAGTATTTCCAAATGTTCATACGCATCATCGAGCTTATTTTCATACAAGCACCGTTTAAAATAGAATAATTCTGTTAATAAACAACTTATGGGAAACATGATCATTCGACCACAATAATCAATATGTTTCCGGCATTTAATATTAGGTAGTGAAGCTATCTTAGAACCATCTAAATCGTAAATAGCAGTTATATCACCATATTCATTCCTATCTACCAAAGAGTCTAGATCTAGCTCATCGATATTGAAATCCCTTTCTGAATTCTGATGGCTAGAATTTCTGAAAACATGAGTGCTGGATTCTGTTTTCTTATTAAACCTATTTACCAATTCTCTCTTACAATTACTATCGGGACTATCATTTATTCCCTCTGAAGCAGTAAATAAAATGAAAGCAAGAACTAAAAGAATAACACGATGAGTGTATAAATATTCATTATTCCGTAACATTTAATCATGATACCAAAGTTTAAAAAGGGTTAGGCCTCTATTGATAAATTTAAATCATTCAATCAAATAAAATACATTTACCTTTATACTATCTTCTTGCAGCTACTAAAGTATTTTTCCATGCCGGTAAATCTAGACGATCTGTAGCAACACCTTTGCGGCCACTACTGCTGTGAACAAAACAACCATTTCCAATATAAATACCTGTATGTCCGATTTTATTCCTTCTTTTCTCCCAGAAATAGAGTCTATCACCTGGTTTTAAATGCTCTAATCTGTTAATGGGAGTACCAACAAGAGCTTGTTCTGCAGCAGTTCTTGGCAGAGTCATCCCTATTTTTCCATAGAGCTTCTGAACAAAACTTGAACAATCGATACCGTTTTCAAAACAACTACCGCCAAATTTGTATGGAACTCCAATATAACTCAGTGAATAATTTGCAAGAGATGATCGAGAAGTATGGATAGTTTTACGAGGATCAACCATTTTCTGACGGACTTGGTATGGGAGCTTTGCAACTTTTTTCTCTTCCATATAACCTATGCGTCCATTATTTAATAAAACTCCTTGCCAATTCTTTTTTTTACAATTTTTTAAAATAAGATACTGATACTTCTTTGTAGTGTAGAGTTTTTTTCCTTTTGTCGTAGCAGAAGCATAAATATTACTCTTCTCAAGTGTTCTACCCAGTTGGCCTAAAGGAGAAATAGGAGTTTTTTGTATATTAGCCAACTGATAAAATGGCATAAATATTACCAAAAAGGCTATCAAAGGAAACAATTTAAAATTGCGACATGTAAACACTTATAAACCTCCTTATAGAAACTACATACTTAGCCCTATATCATAATATTGGTAAATATACCTGTAATAATTACTATACCAAAAATTTTGAGTTGTTTTTCTCATTCATTATATAACAAGAACGAATAAAAATACTCATGCCCACTATTGTTAAACCTAATACAAGAAAACTATACACTGCACCGAAATAAGCTATGATTGCACCAACTATTAAATTACTTGGGCCAGTAAAACTAGAAGTCAACAACCATTCCAGCGTAACAATACGTGCTTTTAATTCATCAGGAGCTGCTTGAAGCTGGGTAACTCTGTTCATATTTTTTAATAGAGTAAATGAGAAAGACATCATAAATATCAGGGGAATGATAATAGCTAGATTTGCTTCTACACCGATACCTAAAATAGCGCCCCCTGCCACAAACATAGCAAGAGCAATATATTCTGGAAACTTTTTATAGCTACTAAAAGCAATCATAGTAACCCCTGCTAAAATACCACCTACAGCAAATACTTGATGAAGAGTTCCAGACACATCAAAATTTCCCTTAAGAATTTCCTTTGCAATTACTGGAATAAAGGAATTGTGCGCATTTACAACCATACCAAGTACATAGGAACTCAACAAAAGCATAACCAAGGATTTTTGAATCTTATAGTAGACAAAAACCTCTTTCCACATACCTAAGAATGTCGCTCCCGTTTTTGGAGTAACATGTCTAATAATTTTAACAGAATAAATCCCTGTTGCAACGAGTAAATGGCAACAAGTATTAAAAGCAATACAACCTTCCAGTCCAAAGTAATTATGTATTAAGACTGCCAGTGCAGGACCTGCTAATCTAGACAGGTTGTTCATCATAGAGTGCATCGATAATGCAGATGCTAATAGTTCTTTTTCAGCACATATTGTTACAAGTGTGTTCTTTGTTGGAACAAAAGCTGAATTCAAGATGCCATGAATAAAAAGGATTGGATAAAAAACATAATAGATGTTGTCCACATTCATGTCAAAGAAAGAAACACTAATTAAAAACAAAAAATTTACTATTGCCTGATAAATCTGTATTTTGCAAGCAATTTTTTTTCGATTTGCTCTTTCCATGTAAACACCTATAAAAGGTCCTACAATCATTTCCGGTAGATACATAAAGAAAAATGACATCGATAAATTTTTGATGTCATTTGTTTTATCATATATTGTCCATGCAACCGCCATCCGTTGCACTGTCATTCCTGACAACGAGAAAAAGGCTGTCGTCAGTAATGCTACTAAATTTCTATTTGCAGCAACAGATTTGATATTAGCAATGAACTTCATAAAGCAACAATTATTTATAGTTTATCCAGTATTTATAAAAAAAAACATAAATTAGCTCGGTATATTATCTTGTTTTCTAAATATTTATTATTTACACTGTAATATTTTATGTTTAACCCCATATTATCAACATTTATGATTTTTATTTTAAAAAACATATGGATCATGGAATATAATAAACATGGCAATCCATGAATTCGAATTTGTAAATACGCGTATAAAATTTAAAAGAGCAAATGATGACACAGAATTTCATGGTTGGGTTGAGAAATTCAATACCCATAATCTAACCGTAAACATTGATAAAAACAAAGTTGAGGAAGTCACTCCATCCGAGCTTTATACTTTTGAAGCAGTTGGCAATAAGAAAAAACTATTTTTCACAGCTGGTCTAGATGGCATTATAGAAAATAACTTAACCTTTTATATCATGGGCGGGATTCGAGATGAAGAATCGGATGAACCATACAGAATTAAGGTTAAAAAAATGTATGGTAAGGTTTCACATGCTGATGAAACACACGAAGTAGAATTAGAAAATATTTCTGCAGGTGGTTTATGTTTTTTATCAAATAAATCTTTTGAAGTCGACACTGAAATTCAAGGTAAATTTACTATTAAAAACGGACTAGTTGAATTTGATGCGGTTGTAAAACATTCAGAACCCTCAGGCGTGGATGATAGGCTCCAGATTGGAGCCATGATAACAAGTATTTCTAGAGTTGATTCTAAACGCTGGAATTTACTGCTTGAACAATCAGAACAAAAAGCATAATCTCTAATTAAAATTCTCTTAATATTGATTATTTCTCATCTGCACGATGATAACCAAAACATTACTCATTTCTGATAACAGATAGAAATAACCAAGCTGAACATTATTTATCACCCGAAGAGATGCTAGCTAAATAATCTTTACCCATAATTTCTTCAACGATTTTATTCTGATTTATTCTGTATTTTCTTGCTCTTGGTGCAAGATAGCAGCAATCTACATCTTCGAATTTAAATTCTGGTCCTTCTTTTTTCCAAGTTGCCAGAGATGTTTTCAGCCATTTCTCATCATCTCTATTAGGAGTATCCATTTTAAAATGAGCTCCTCTTGATTCATTTCTAATTAATGCTCCCTCCACAATAGCTTTAGACATTTCAATCATATTTTTTAAAGCACGAGTAAAAGGAACAGCCTGATTTGCCCAATCAGAACTATCAATTAAATTACATTGATAAACTCTCTCTGAAAGATCTTTCAATTTTTCTTTTGCAGAACCTAAATCTTTCTGAGTTCTCCAGATACCGCAATTATTCCACATCACATCACTTAACTCTTGATGCAAACGGTAAGGATTTTCAGATCCTTTAGAAGTAGAAAAATACTGATATTCTTCATCTCTTTCTTTCTTTGCATCCTGTAGAGTCTTAGCATCTAAACTTTCCGCACTTTGTGACATATTTTTTAGATATGCTAGAACACCAAGAGCTGCTAACTCTCCACCTGTCAAACAAGTCAAAAGAGCATTTGCTCCTAACCGATTTGCTCCATGATACTGAAAATCACACTCACCCGCAGCGAACAGTCCTGGAATATTTGTCATTTGATTTCGATGACTAGATTCATCTAGGGTTGTTTCTTTACCGCGTTCATAATCGACCCACAATCCTCCCATAGAATAATGAACCCCTGGATAGATTCTCATAGGGTTATCGATTGGATCTTCTCTCATAAACTTTTCATAAATTTCTAAAACACCTTCTAGTTTGTCATTGATCAATTCGCGAGACATTCCCTTCTCTCGATGAAGATGACTAATATCTAAATACACTTGCTGTTTACCCTGCACACCTCTTCCAATTCTACACACGCAATATATAGCAAATGAAACGATATCACGAGACAAAAGGTTTCCATAAACTGGATCTAACTCTTCACAGAAGTACCATCTCTCACTTTCTGGTATATCCGTATGGTACCGGGTATCTTTAGGATCTCTAGGTACCCAGACTCTACCACCTTCACCACGCACAGATTCACTCATTAATCTGCACTTATCTTCCCCTGGAATCGCAGTTGGATGGATTTGAATCATTTCAGGATTTCCATAGGTTGCACCTTGCTGGTAGCAGATACTGACAGCACCACCAGTGTTAATAATAGAGTTTGTCGATTTACCAAAAACAACACCATTTCCACCTGTACACATTACGACACTATCAAAAGGGAACGAATGAATTTCCATAGTAGTTAAATCCTGCGCTGTAAGACCTCTACAATTTCCTTCTGAATCTTTTATAATGCCTGTAAATTCCCAACCTTCATACTTCAATACTTTGCCATCAGCTTCATATCTTCTTACTTGCTCATCTAAAGCATAAAGTAACTGCTGACCTGTGGTTGCTCCAGCATATGCGGTTCTATGCTTCAATGTTCCACCAAATCTTCTAAAACTAAGATAACCTTCTGGAGTACGATTAAAAGGAACTCCCATCCTATCAAGTAAATATATAATCGATGGAGCACGTTCTGCCATTCTCATTACAGGAGGTTGATGATTTAAAAAATCACCACCAGTAATGGTATCTTCAAAGTGCAAGTAAGGAGAATCACCTTCACCACGCAAATTCACAGCACCATTTATACCACCTTGGGCACATACACTGTGACTTCTCTTAACAGGGACTAAACTAAAGACAGATACTTTTATTCCTGCTTCAGCTAATTTCATAGCAGTCATTAAACCCGCTAGACCACCACCCACTACTGCAACGTGCTTTTCTGTTGTCATGATTTTCCATCCAAGAATATCGTAATATTACTAGTACGAGAATACCTAATATATGCAACAATTCTCTTTAAATTGTATTATATCAACAAATAATCACAATCTGTTAATTAAAATAAGTTTTTAATATATGAATTTAAGGATTCATTATTTTCTGAACATCTTCCTTCGGAAGCTTAGTAACCTGCTCTATTTCTTCAATCTTTTTTCCAATGGATACCATTTCTTTTGCAACATTTAGCAAAGCTGCTTTAACACGCATTTTGATGAGAATATCAACACCTTCTTTTCTTCCTTCTTCCCTATTACATCACGATTCAATCAAATGCATACTGGTACTAACAGGATCAATCTGTTTTTGACAGAGAATCTAACTCTTCTTCAGAAAGACCAGTAGACTTGAGAATCAGTTTTTTCTCTATGCCCAAAGACAACATTTCCTTTGCGATTTCAAACTTTTCTTCCTTCCTGCCTTCTTTTTCTCCTTCCTTTCTACCTTTTTTTCGCTCTTCCACAAAATTCTCATCTAAATTTTTATACATCTGCAATTCCTTTTGATAAAAATGATCCACTGATGAAGGCAAACTACTTTTCTTCACCAAGTCAAAAGCTGCTAAAACACCTTCATCATGAATCTGTTCTCGAACATCAGATTCAGTCATGTGAGGAGCTTCGAGAAAAAATAAAAGCCAATCACGTAAACCACCATCTGAAATATTACTTGGAGCATTCATTAAAGAATACATATAAATCTCAATCTCATCAATATAACGAGAAGGTAAATAATTTTGCTCTTGAATAC
>JAUIKO010000013.1 GCA_030430755.1 Fimbriimonadia bacterium | reverse complement strand
AGAGGCACAAACTTGAGGTTTTAAAAATCTAGAAAGATTGCCGCTAGCCATACTATACGTACTCGTAGGTTGAATAACGATAAGCAATGCTAAATAAAATAATCTTGTTTTCAATTTCATACACCCCACAGTTCATAGATAATCTGAACTATGGCAATACTACCACAAAAACATATATTGAGTTACACAGCTGCAATAAATAAAAATTGAAAGATTTATTCCTGCACAAAAATATATTTAAAACAGCTGATAAAACTAAATAACTATTCTATAAATAACCTAATTCATGCAACATCCGTGGATTTTGTCTCCACTCAGGTCTGCATTTAACAAAAAGCTCAAGATAGATATGCTTGCCTATGATAGATTCAATCTCTGTTCTAAACGATTTAACTGGTATATTTTTTTCTTTCCTGACTTCTTCTAGCGAACTCAATGAATATATAGTGAATATATAAAGTACAATACGTACTGGAGAACGTTATGAAAATACCAAAAAATTTAGGTGGATTTGGACAGCCAGGTGGCGGAATGAATGGCATGATGCAACAACTACAAGCATCGATGGCTCAAATGCAAGAAGCAGAAGAAAAACTTCTTAATGAGATCGTTGAAGTAGAAAAACAATTTGTTAAAGTAGCATTTGATGGGCAAGGAAATATTAAAAACCTTGATATTAATCTTGAAGATTTATCCGAAATAGATCACGAGATGTTAGCTGATATTATCTTATCTGCTGTTCAGAATGGCATAGAAAAAGCAAAGCAATTAAAAGAATCTAAAATGAAAGATATTATGCCTTCGATGCCAGGTATGCCAGGATTTTAAATTTCTTCTTCTAAAAAATATAACACCACGAATTAAAAATAAATTCTAAGCAACGGTTCATGATTTAAAGGTAACTTTAAATCATGAACCACGCTCAGTCATTCGTAGATCTTGTTAAGCATTTTGAATCTTTACCTGGCATAGGTCCTAAATCTGCTCAGAGAATTGTTTTTCATATTGTAATGAAAATGAATCCATTTGATGTAACTCAATTTGCAAACACACTCGAAAAAATCAAAGAAACTCTTCAATTCTGCGAGCAATGTAACAATTTATCAGATAATAGATTCTGCCACATATGTGCAGATCACCAAAGAGATCAAAATATTATATGTGTTGTAGCTGATCCAAAAGATATTGCTGCAATTGAAAGATCTAAAATATTTAAAGGCTTATACCATGTCCTCCATGGTCTCATCGATCCTATGCAAGGTTCAGGGCCAGAAAATCTAAAAATCAAAGAGTTATTAAGCAGAATAAATCAAGGCGTAGAAGAAATTATTCTTGCAACCAATCCAACCATTGAAGGAGATGCAACAGCACTCTATTTAGCAAAATTAATAAACCCCTTAGGTATAAAAGTATCCAGAATAGCTCATGGTATGCCTATTGGCAGTGAATTAGATTATGCTGATTCAGCAACTTTAAGTAGTGCTATGGAATATAGACGTTCACTCATGTAAACTATTATAAAAGTCTATGACAAAAACTATTATCCATACGCGAAAAAAAGTACCTCTTCCCCCTTCTTTTGAAACAGCTTTTGAAAGAAGCAGAGGTGATTTCTATATTCTTCACTCAACAGACTGTTCCTTATTACATATTCCAACATCCTCTATTTTTGCCAGTATGGAAATAGCTAATTTATTATTAAATTCACAAACACCTATTATTCATAAAAACTGTCAAACCCATTACTTGGAGCTCCTCATCCAAAACCCCTACATTCAAAATGTATATGATATTTTCAATACAAAACATCATCAAGAGATCACTTTTTCTATTCAAGAAATTACAAGAACTATTATCGAGACTCCAAATATTTATGATGAATCTAAATTTGTCTTAAAAATATTAGAAGCTTGCGCCGACCAACAGATTACGATACAGAATACTGTCATCACATACAATACATTTGAACTATATACCCTTAGCTGCGACCTTCTTAAAGTTAAAAACTTAGTCGAAAATAACTTACGTAACCATGAAAACGAATATGGAGCATAAAATAAAATACAAGGTTCTAAAATTTGGTGGTTCCAGCCTATCTAATGAAAAGTTGAGACAAACCGCTGCAATGTTAGTTATTAAATGTAAGGAAGAAGGTTTTGAACCTGTTGTAGTTGTCAGTGCAATAGGTAGAAAAGGAGATCCATATGCTACAGATTCTTTATTGAATACTATACTAAGCCTAGATCCAGCCGTTCCTCCAGAACCAAGAGAACTAGATCTTCTTTTAGCATGTGGAGAAATATATTCTAGCGTTATATTTGCACATACTCTCAAAATTTTAGGTCATAAATCAAAAGCATTTAGAGGTGGACAAGCCGGAATACGTACAGATGGATTTTATCAAAACGCTCGGATTATTGGAATTAATCCTATGAGTATTGTTGAATCGGTGCATGATGGTTTCATCCCTGTCATCTGTGGTTTCCAAGGGCTATATGTACCAGGAACAGGAGCACCAGGTGGAGAATTAACAACATTAGGCCGAGGTGGATCCGATACCACTGCAACCGCTTTTGCAGCGGCATTAAAAGCTGAATGTGTGGAAATTTATACTGATATAGATGGTATTAAATGTATTCATCCTAGTATTCTTCCAGAATCTCCAACGATTAATAGCTTAACTTACAACCATTTAGCTGAACTGGCTCATTATGGTGCAAAAGTCATGCATCCAAGAGCAGTAGAAATAGCTTCTGATTATCAAATTCCTATTGTTATTAAAAAAACATCTCTCAACCAAGAAAATTATTCCTATATTTCCAATCGTGAACAGACACACCATCCGGTTATAGGTATCACGAATACAGACAGGCTCACCCAAATTACAATACTCCTGGATTCTTTTCCTTTAAATCAAAAAAATGAGATCAAAAGCTACATACTAGGAGTTTTACGGCATCTATCCATTACCATTCATCTTGTACAAGATAAAGAAAACTCGCTCTCTTTTGCACTCCCATATAACCACTATCCTAAACTTGAAGAGATTTTAGATGGCTTTACCATCTCTACCCAACAACTTCAATCGGAACATGCTAAAACCTCCACAATCCTGATTAAAACAAAAAAGAATGATCTATCAAGGTATGCAATTGAAAAGAAAATTCTCAAAAAACACACTCATTTAGAAATAGCAACGCTACCCTTAAACACAATAAATGGGTGTTCAATGGTTTCCGTAATATTTGAAAGCGAAAAAGCAAAAAATCTTTGTTTTGGAAAAATATTAGAAAATATTCAAAACCTCAAAATAGAAGTTTTACAAGTTTCTGAATCTAAAAGTGCTGTCCAAATTTTACTTAAAGAATCGGATACGCAGGAAATGGCCATGTCATTATTTAGCCTATTCTTTGAAAAAGAAAAGATTTCACTTATCTAGCAGAAGAGCTTTTTATAACAGTCACTTTATATGCCTCTGCACCTATCCAACCACTAAGCAAACCAAGCACTAAGATGTTCCCACTCCATAACAATGTTTCTACATATGAAATCTTAAATGATAACCAACTTGCAAAAGTAAGAATGAATATACTCATAAGCAGAAAATGAAAGGCTTGCAATAGTCCTGATAGTATTACTTTATTTCTTCTGGCCAATAATAACAAATAAACATATCCCAACCAAAAAAATATCGAAGACACTAAAAAAACAATCCACATAGGCCATTTTCTATTTGCCATAAGTGAGTGTTCTAATGTCGATAATGTTGGAATTTTTTTTAGAACATAACAAGTTGCTCCTAAAGTAAGTCCTGTTATATAACACATTCCCATAAAACCAAATGACCAAGTAGAAATAGGATATACCTCTGGAAACAATGGTTTTTCTTTAGAGAGTACAATGTATGAAAAAGATACCAGTACCACTAAAAAAGAGAGCATTAATAAAGTAAAAAAATTTCGTTCTTCTGTATCCTCTTTTCTGCATTGATAAACTTGTTTTTGGTATCGATGTTCTTTTTCACAGTATTTTCTGAATTTAAAATCATATTCTTCTCTTAAATCAGCATCCATTAATGTATCATAAGCTTCCTGAACCAAATAAAATTGCTCTATTTTTTTATTATCTTTAGTATGGTCTGGATGACACTCCATCACTAACTTTCTATAAGCTGATTTGATTTCATCTGAAGAAGCATCTGTATGAACATTAAGAATTTTATAAAAACTCCTCATCTACTTACATCTTACATGTTAAATTCTAGAAAATCCAAGTGTTATTTATAGTCATATAGAATATCGATATCTATAACCTTAGAACAAATTAAGGCATAATGAATATACATGACAAAGCTAGAAAATCAAGAGCTTATTCACTTTGAACATATTCCTGTAATGTTACAAGAAATATCTGAACACTTTCACTTAAACACTGATGATGTTTATGTGGATGGTACTTTGGGATTGGCAGGGCATGCATCCTACTTTGCAAATAAAATTCAACCTAACGGATGGATAATAGGATTTGATTGGGATGAGAAAATGCTACGAAAGGCTAAAGAAAATCTACAACAACTCTCTGATATCCATACATTATTCATTCATGATTCTTTCTCAAATATTCCTGAAACACTCACTGCTTTCAAGCAGAAACATCCCCATAATCCCATTAAAGCCATACTCCTTGATCTAGGTGTAAATAATATGCATTTTGTCGATCCATCAAGAGGTTTAAGTTTTATGTATGATGGTCCATTAGATATGCGGATGGATCAAAGAAAAGAGTTGACTGCAGAATGGATCATCAATAAGTGGTCAGAAAAAGATCTATACGAGATCTTAGTTAAATATGGCGATGAAAGATGGCATAAACGGATTGTTGCCTCTATTATCCAGCAAAGAAAAATTCAACCTATTACCAGCACTCTACACCTAGCAGAAATGATAAGAGATGCAGTTCCTGCACATGTTAGGAGAATGAAAATTCATCCAGCTACAAAAACTTTTCAAGCTCTTAGAATTGCTGTTAATGAAGAGCTCGATGAGCTATCTCAATGTATTAAAGAAATATCACAATGTTTAGATCCAGATGGTACCTTAGCAGTTATATCTTATCATTCTGGCGAAGATAGAATTATTAAACATGCTTTCAAAGATCTCACCGACAAACATACACACACACATATCTCATATGAAGTTTTAACAAAGAAACCTTTAACTCCAACACTCGAAGAAATTAAGCTAAATCCTAAAAGTAGAAGTGCAAAATTGCGTGTAATTAGAAAAAAAACGAGTTAAAGACATATTTAAAGCTAAGAAATTATACTCTTTCAAAAGAAAAGATAAGGTATTATGAAAAATATTGTTTTTAATAATGATTCATAATATACAAAAAGATTAACGATACGCCATCCATCATAATTTTGCACCTAGGTAAATATGATGGATGGCTTAATCATAAAATACTACTAACGTATAATCCTGTTTCAGTATTAGATAAAACATAAATACTCACCATACTATTCTAAATTTCTGAAATGCATAAATTTAATCCGTTTATAACTTCTATCCATTTATTGTTCAAACAATATAGTGTAATACTTATTCACTTCATAGTCCATCTTGGCATGTTTCTTTCCGCTTCTGTACACAGCTTATGGTTTGAAAAGAATAACCACATAGAAAACTTCTCGTTATCTTTTACCGTTATGGCTTCAGTTGGATTATGCTCTACGTTTATTAGTATCATCGTATCAACTCTTCCTTTCGGCAGAGCATTCTTTATTGGAAACACCTTATACGGATTGGGGCTTATATGTCGATGCTATGCAACTCCTACTTGGATACCCATCCTTTCTGGGATCATTACCGGAATTGGATTAAATATCTTTTATCTTACAATCAAGTTGATTCTCTATCATATCCCAGACGAAGAACGAAGAAAAAAAAGTATCGCTGATTTTAGATTAGCTAAAGGTATTGCTCAATACTTTGGATTAAATTTAGGAACCATGTATATTACGTACACACAAGATAGTCCATACAGCTATCTTTTCATTCTATGTATTTCAGGAGGAATTGTATGTATTAGTCCTATCTTTTATTTATTTAATCAAAACAATCATAGTGCTCTAAATCGAAAAGAAGAAAGTCGGGAAGAAACTTGGATTCAGTGGAGTACATTAAAATCACTCTATAAAGAAGAGAAAAAAGTTTTATTATTTATTCTTTCATATAATTTAGCATGTTCTCTTTTTATTAGTCTAACCATTAGATATTTACCTATTATTCTAAAAGAATCAGGAGGTTCCATCGTTATAAACGGAAGTGTCATTGCAAACAGCATGCTATTTGGAGCAATTCTTCAAGGAGTCATTAGTCGCACACGTCTTTCAAACTGTTTCCTATCAGGTTACATTGTAAGCAATCTTCTACTGGGAACTTCTCTATTTTTTATTTCAATTTCTAACACTTATATCTGGACCCAATATGGATGTATTTTGCTATTTTATACATTTCTTTCTTTGTCTGGTTATTACGAAAAAATGATTGAGATAACCATTTTTTCAAAAAAACACGCTTCGATACTTTTTGGCATTTCGCAAAGTACCTATCTATTGGGCGAAATGGTTGGAGTTGCAATGGGTGGCATAATGATTGCAAAACTAAATCAAGCAACACTTCTACATACATCTTCTTTAGGAGTTCTGATATCTTTATCGATCGGTTCATATATTCTTATGAAACATCACTTGATTAAAAATAAAATTTAATCAAACATAATCCTTCTTCATGATATTTCACTCATCAAAACAATCGCTGCGTATAATCACACAGAATCTATCTGAAGATTAAAGATGAAAACAGTACACTTGTTCAAGAAACATCCAAACTTACAATTTATACTCTTTTAGAAATATTTTTTATAGGGACTTAGGACTAATTTCACATTCATAAAACGAGTAACTTTTACAATCCTTATTAAACACATTAGTAACTATTGGAATATATTATCTTTATATAGTGACTTTGCTAATATCCGTAAGGTGAAATGTTTCTGTAGAGGTATCTACAAGGAGTAAAAAATGAGCAACAGAATCTTTAACAGAACAAATATCAGAGATATGGAAGTTAAAATCGCTAACGAAGTTGTATATGATCTAGATGATATATAAAAAGCACAAATGATTTATTCACCATGTCATATTTTTTAGGTTAAATATTTAGTATAACGAACATATTCCAGAGAACTCACCGCAAGATTCTGAAATACGGGTATGTTCATTCAATCTTACTGATCTAAATCAGATGCATAAAAATATTCTTGTCTTATTTATTTCTCACATAGGAACATAAGACAAACTATTTATATAGCAAATTTTCAATACGATTAATGACTAGACAAATCTTTTTCAGGGGAACATTTAGAGCAACATTTGAAATGATTTAAAGTTAATAATCCAAACGCTACTACAGAAAGCAATACAATCACCAACGATGGATATACTTTACTCATATCTTTCAAATATGCAGGAAGAAAGCGACCTATTAATGCAACTGCTATAAAACCCGTTAACCCATACCCAAGAGTAGGGTTCTTTTGAGCAAGAAGTGTTCCAAGTATAATTAAAAGACCAGATACTCCTCCTGCAATCAGAGATTGAATACTTCCCTTGTTAACATATCCTAAACATCCCATTAATATATTAACAACACCATAGGCATACAAATAATAATTCATATAATTCATAACGTAATAATACCTGAATACATAATAAATTAAGCACAAACTGTTAATATTGCTCCTCTAATAATCTTTATCATATTCTCATCTAAAAATATCTGCCAAAGGTCCTGTGCTTGAATCAATTTCTATGTTTATTCTTCTTAATACATAAAAAAAATTACTTTAAACCTATATATATGGTATAAATACCAAAAATTAATATAGTAGAAGATGAAAAACTTCTCTTTTAAAATTCATGGCTAATTTACATCCTTTTTATGCAATAAGATATTCAGAATCAGCTGGTTCTTTAGAAGAGTTAATAACTACTTTTCATGAGGCCCCGTGTCAAATAGACCGAGACTATTTAACGAATAACAATCCATATAACATTGCCAATTTATCATTACCTGTTAAGCTTTCAGAAGACAGAAGCCAGTTTGTTTGTTACGCAAGAAGTGCTGCTCTTTTACAAGAATGGCTTTCTGAAAAAAAACTAGAAATAGAAAAAAAACCAGCTTTTTATCGATATACGCAAAAATTCAATATTGAAGGATTTCCAGAAAAATTTGAACGTACATCACTCATTGGATTGATGGAAATAGAATCGTTTCCATCTAACATTATCCATCCACATGAAGAGGTTTTTCCAAAATATTGTAAAGATAGACTAAGACTTTTAGAAGCAACTCAAACTCATTTTGAAAATATTTTGTGTTTATATGAAGATAAAGCATATAAAGGTCATACATGGATAAAATCACTAGAATCTAAGGAGACTCTATCATGCATAACACCTGATAAAATGGAACATATAGTTGATAAAATTCAAGACACAATCTATTTTAGAGCTATACTAGAATTTTTTAGAACTAAAAGACTTATGATTGCTGATGGACACCATAGATATCAAGCTAGCCTGATGTTCCATGAGTTGTATCCTAAAATTAAAGGTAGTAAGTATATTCCAGTAGCATTAACGAGCGTACATGATCCAGGAATCTATCTTCAATCATTCCATCGAGTTATTAAGAATTTCAATGTGAACCTCGAAAATCTAATGAGCAAATTGATTCATTATTATGATATGCATGAAATAGATAAAAGCAAAGTTCGAGACTTCATGAAAAACGAAGAATCAAATAAACACATCGCTTATATCATGGGCTATAAAGATAGATTTTGGACTCTCTCACCACACAATATAAAAGAAATTATTGAAGAATTTATGCCGGATGCTGAACCTAATCTTTCCAAACTAAACATTTGCATACTTCACAACTTTATCTTTACAGAACTACTCAAAATCAGTCCTCTAAAAAATCTTTATTTTACTAAAAAAATAGATGAAGCGGTCTCATTATCGGAAGAACATTTAACGTTTATTTACAAGTCTCCTACGCTAAAATCCGTGATGAATATTGCTTTTTCAGGAAGCACCATGCCTCAAAAGAGTACTTTTTTCTATCCAAAGATTCCAGGGGGATTCTTGATGTGGAATATGAGTCACTTTACAGAATAATCATGTGAAGGATATAAATGTTTTGGTGGGCCCAGTGGGAATCGAACCCACGACCAAGCGGTTATGAGCCGCCTGCTCTAACCGCTGAGCTACAGGCCCCCATTTATAAATGTATGATACCTTATTATTCTTTAAGTTTGAAAGTTCTACTTAGCATTCATATAAATTAGAACAAATTTCTAAAAGGTGATGAATGAAAAATTATCTTTGATATTCAGAAATAAAACATTTATTTCTAGACTTGGTCTCTAAATGATCAAAAAACACTTGTATTAACACCAGTTTTTTACAACTATTACTATCTTTTTATATCAATATAGTGTATAAAATAACTAGAGATCGCTAAGTGTTCAATAAGTGACTAATTAGAGAGCGTTTAAAAATTATAGCTACTACCTTTTGTGCATATTGATAAAAATAAGAAATTAGATGATATTACGGAACAAGTAATGTATAAGCAAAAAAATAATTGGATAACTATTATGAACAAACAAGACCACAGATTTCCAACAATAGATAACACCTGCTTTGGTGGATCATTCATGCAGTACAATCCTTCTTCCATTTTCATCCCAGAAGATTTTAACAGCGACGAAATACTCATGATAAATACAGCAAAAGAGTTCAGTAAAAAAGAAGTCTTACCAAACAGTATAGAACTTGAAAAACAGAGTGATGGACTCATGCCAAATATTCTTAAGAAAGCTGGTCAACTTGGTTTCTGTGGCTTAGACACACCAGAAGAGTATAGTGGATTAGGTTTAAGCAAAACTCTTTCTGCAAGAATATTAGAGCACCTGAGTTTAGATGCCTCATTTAGTGTCACTATAGGAATTTCAGGCGGAATATCTCAAATAGGTCCAATATTGTTTGGCACTCAGCATCAAAAAGAAAAATATCTTCATAAACTAGCATCAGGCGAATGGATAGGAGCATATGCTCTCAGTGAACCAGAAAGCGGAAGTGATGCATTATCTATCTCTACTACAGCTAAAAAAATTAATAATAAATATATTCTTAACGGAACAAAAATGTGGATATCAAATGCTAAATGGGCAGACTTTTTTGTTGTTTTCGCTAAACTAGAGGATATTGGATTTACTGCTTTTTTAATAGAAAAAGATACGCCTGGCCTCTCTATCTCTAGGGAGGAACATAAAATGGGTTTGAAAGGCTCATCAACAGCTAGGCTTCTTCTAGACATGGTATCCATTCCAGAAGAAAATCTTTTATATATTCCAGGCAAAGGACATCACGTAGCATTTAATGCACTTAATATGGGACGTTTTAAGCTTGGAGCCATGTCACTAGGACCTGCTCGAGAATCCATCTTTCAAGCAGTTGAATATGCATTAGATAGAAAACAGTTTGGAAAAAGCATTTCTGAATTCAAGCTTATCCGTAAAAAATTCTCGGATATTGCAGCAAGATTTTTTGCTGCAGAATCTACCTTATACAGAACAGGATCTCTCATAGACGCATCCTTCCACTATTATCATCAAAAAGATGAAGATTCTATTCAAGCAAATAGAAAGAGTGCTGAAGAGTTCGCTATAGAATGTAGTGCAAGCAAAATATTTTGTACTGAAGCTGAAGGATTTATCATCGACGAATGCTTACAGGTGTATGGTGGCTATGGATTTACAGAAGAATTCCCCTTAGCTAGACATTATAGAGACTGTAGAGTTAGTAGAATATACGAAGGAACAAATGAAATAAATAGAATGTTTCTTTCTAGCAGAATATTTAAAAGCATAAAAGAAGGAAAATTACAAAAAAACACAACTGATGATTCTTTTATTTCTTCTCTTTTAAACGAAGCGCTCAAAAAAGCTGATCAGAATAACGATTACCATATTGCATCTGTTTCAAACCTTGCAATGCTTCATTATGCTGATCAATCAACAAGAATTAGAGCAGCAAGAACTGGAGAAATAGGTCATATGCTTTATGAAACTTTTGCTAGCTGGGCAGAAATACAAGCATTAAATGATTTCCAGTTTATTTCAGAAAAAAAAGTATTGCTGCCCTCACGAAAAAATCACAGTGATCATCTATCAGATCATATATACCAGACGAGAGGACCACTATGATAAACAGATTTTATTCCTTTATACTCAAAGCAAACGGAGGGCTCAGAAGACATTGCGACACCTTGAAATTTGAGCCCTATAAATAAAATATAAAAGATAGATTTTATTCCTTTATACTCAAAGCAAACGGAGGGCTCAAAAGACATTGCGACACCTTGAAATTTGAGCCCTGTAATAAAATATAAAAGATAGATTTTATTCCTTTATACTCAAAGCAAACGGAGGGCTCAAAAGACATTGCGACACCTTGAAATTTGAGCCCTATAAATAAAGTATAAGAAATTTTTCATATTAGTTTATTAATATTAAATAATTAAATACAGGCACTTACTTAAAAGATATGTATTCATTATATATAATTATCTTTGTTTTTTGCAATATGAGTAAAACATACTTCTAAATAAAACAATATTTTTGCCGATAAAAATATCTCTATTCATATAAAATTCTAAAAAAACATTTATTGTCAGTCTAATCATAATTCGTGATTAGACTGACAATAAAACGTCGTCTTGTGATGTTTTTATATTATTAAATACGTGGTTGTGAATCCAAAGATGCTCTAATGTATCTGCCATAGCCTGTATATCTTCAGTTGTATGTACCGAAGAAGCCGTTAATCTTAATCTCTCAGTCCCTCTTGGCACAGTAGGATAGTTAATAGGCTGAACATAAATATTGTATTCGTTCAAAAGTATGTTTGTTATCTCTCTACAGCATATAGGTTCTCCAACGATAAGGGGAACTATATGAGTATCTCCATCATAAAATTTCAATCCAGCTTTTCTAATTATTTTTTTAAAAAAACGAACATTTGAATGAAGTTTTTTTCTTTCTTTTGAACTAGATTTTAAATATTCTACTGAAGCTAAAGATGCTGCAAGAGTCGCTGGAGGCAGACTCGTCGTAAAAATAAATCCAGATGCAAAGGATCTTATGGCATCTATAATATATCTATTTCCAGTAATGAATCCTCCCATAGAACCATAGCCTTTTCCAAAAGTTCCTTCTATGATATCAATCCTATCCATAATTCCAAGTTCATCTGTAATTCCCCCTCCACGAGAACCATATATTCCAACAGCATGGACTTCATCTAAATAAGTGATAGCATTATATTTTTCAGCAAGGTCCGCAATGATAGATATAGGACCAATATCTCCTTCCATAGAATATACCGATTCAAAAGCTATAATTTTTGGCCTAGATATATCAACACTCTTTAATAAATATTCTAAGTGCTCAACGTCATTATGTCGAAATATATATTTTTCACACTTACTCATACGGATACCATGCACCATAGATGCATGATTCAACTCATCAGAAAAAATAACACAATCAGGTAATAACTTTCCTAAAGTACTTAGAGTCCCTTCATTAGCAACATAACCCGATGAAAATACCAGTCCTGCATCTTTATGGTGCAAATCAGCAACACTTTCTTCAAGATCAACATGATATGTCATAGTTCCAGAGATATTTCGAGTACCTCCTGCACCTGTTCCGCATCGATCTATTGCTTCATGGGCAGCTTTAATAACTACAGGGTTTTGTCCCATACCTAAATAATCATTCCCACACCAAATTTTAACCTGTTTTCTCTCCCCGGAAGGGTTTGTATAGATTGCATTCGGAAAATCACCAACTATTCTTTCTAATTGAGCAAAATAGCGATATCGACCTTCAGCTTTTATACCATCAATACACTCTGAAAAATGTTGAATATAATTAATACTCATATAGTTAAATCCAGTGTCCCGATTCTAACATATCAAATGATCATACTAATCTAGTTTTATTATTAAACGATAAGTAAACATCAAGAAAGCAGCATTAAATCAGGACAGACTCTATTAATTATATAATTATACAGCAAAAAACCAGTACAAATAACAGTGATTTCTTTTATATATTCAGTAAATATTTTACAGCTTGCAATAAAAAACAAATAGATAATAGTATTTATTCATCTTAGCCATTCAATATTTTATGATCATTTTACTATTCAAAAACAACTTTTTATACTTTATCCCAATAATACATCTTATGATATCTAAAGTAAACGGAGCCACACTGGTTGGCATTGAATCCAAACTTGTAGAAGTAGAGATTGGACTTCAACCCGGTTTACCCAAATTTGTGCTTGTCGGCTTACCGGACAAAGCTGTAGAAGAGTCGCAAGAGCGTGTCCGAAGCAGTCTAATTCAATCTGGCGCCATATTTCCTAAACAGAGAATTATTTGTAATTTAGCTCCTGCAGATATAAAAAAAGAAGGTCCTATACTAGATCTATCCATCGCAGTAGGCATTCTTCTTTCTATGAAAAAGATTTCATCCAACATCACAAACAACTCTCTTTTTATAGGTGAGCTCAGTTTAAATGGTAAGGTAAGAACTATAAATGGTGCGCTAAGTGTAGCGTTATTATGTAAAAAAACGGGTATTAAAAGATTATTTTTACCCATAAAAAATGTCGAGGAGACCCTTTATGTACCAGGAGTAGATATTTATGGCGTTTCTCATCTAGAAGAACTTCTAAAAAATCCAAATGGACTTCAAATTAACAAACCAGACCCTAATCATTGGCCTAACCAGGCCAAAATCCAAGATGAGTTCGATTACGCAGACGTAAAAGGGCAAGATCATGCAATCCGAGCATTAGAAATTGCTGCTGCAGGCGGACACAATCTTCTTATGAACGGTCCTCCTGGATCTGGTAAGAGCATGCTTGCAAAAAGACTTCCTAGCATTCTTCCTCCTCTAAGTTTAGAAGAAAGTTTAGAAGTTACTCAAATTTACAGTGCGGCAGGAAAATTAGCAGATGGAAGTGGTCTTATTGTAAATAGACCATATCGATCTCCCCATCACACGATTAGTTATGCTGCTCTTATCGGAGGTAGTGGCGGAAAAGGAATCAAGCCAGGAGAAATAACACTTGCACACTTAGGAGTTTTATTCTTAGATGAAATGCCCGAATTTGGAAAAATGGAATTAGAAGCTCTTAGACAACCACTAGAGAATAGAAATATTACAATCTCTAGAGCAAGAGCATCTCTCAAATTACCTGCATCATGTATGTTAATTGGAGCCATGAACCCTTGTCCATGTGGATATAGAGGATATCCTGAAGAAAAATGTATTAGTCATTATGGGCAGTGTAGTAAATACATAAAAAGAATCAGTGGTCCTCTTCTCGATAGAATGGATTTATCTATCTCAGTCCCCCCAGTACCTACTCAAGAGCTTTCATCTACAAAAAACAATCATAGTAGTCAAGAGATTCGAAAGAGAGTTATCATAGCTAGAAATATTCAAATAGAAAGGTACCAAAAGAATATCACAAACAGCATGATTCCTAGTGAAAAAATCAAAACCTACTTTACTTTAAAAGAAAATAGTTTAAACATTTTAAATCGGTTCGCTGAAAAACACCAATTTTCCGGCAGAGCTTATTATAGAATCATTAAAGTTGGCAGAACTATTGCTGATTTAGAGAACACTCAGGATATTGAACCTCATCACCTCCTTGAAGCCATTCAGTACAGAATTCCCCAGCAATGATAATGACTTAGATTTATGTATGCTAAATATCGGAAATACCTCTAAATATTTTTTAGTAGCTCACTCAATCTTACTCAAACTCTTAAAATAGATCTGCATGGTTTATGACAACTCTCTACTTAGTCCTATCTCTAATTCTTCATTTAATATTTGCTTTATGCTAGAAATAAAAACCTTACAATCCTTTAACGCATCTTCTTTTAGTGGCCAAATTAGAGCTTCTTTGGTTAATAAGGCAAATCTGTTTTTTTGCTGCAATTTTCTTACTACCCAATTCGTTGGCACTTCACTTACCTTAAAGTTAACTCTTAACCTATTTCCAGACTCTGATATTTTTGTAATACCTATCTCTTTACAAATTAATCTCATCCGCATAACTTCAAATAGAAGCAACAACTCATGTCCACATTTTCCATAGCGATCATCTATTTCTTCTAAAACCTTATCCAAACACTCTGCATTCCTCGAAGAAATTATCTGCTTATAATAATATAGCCTCTGAGCATCATCTGTAATATATTCTTTTGGAATGTACCCTGATATAGGCAAATCTATTATCGGTAATGGTTCTAATCCTTCGAGCGGATCAGAAATATCAACATCAGTATTTCCAAAATCCGCAACATTTTTTAATACTTTTACTTCCTGATTTATTAATTCCGTGTAAAGTTCATAACCCACACTTGCCATAGTCCCATGTTGCTTTGCGCCAAGCATATTCCCTGCTCCACGAATTTGTAAATCTCTATAAGCAAGTGAATATCCTGAACCTAAACTACTAAATTGCTGGAGAGATCGTAATCTAGCCACTCCTTGTTCAGTTAAGAAATCTGCTTCATTATAAAGAAAATAGGCATATGCCTGCCTATCACTTCTTCCAACTCGGCCACGAAGTTGATACAATTGAGAAAGTCCTAACTTATCCGCGTCCTCAACAATGATCGTATTCGCAGAAGATATATCCAAACCATTTTCTATAATAGTTGTACAAAGAAGAATACTAATATCTCCACGAATAAAGTCAACCATAACAGGTTCCAACTCTTTTTCATTCATTTGCCCATGTGCCACTTCGATTTTTGTTGTGGGAAACATTTTTCTTAATCTCTCTGCAACATGATATATCCCATCTACACGGTTATAAACATAATATATTTGCCCACCCCTAGATAGCTCTCTCAAAACAGCCTCTAATACAGTTCCTTTATTATAAGTTTTAACAAATGTCCTTACAGGCAATCTACCTGGTGGTGGATCATTAATTAAAGACATTTGTCTAACATCCATCAGAGCCATACTTAAAGTTCTTGGGATGGGAGTTGCAGACATACTCAGAACATCTATATTAGTTCTAAGATGTTTTAATGCTTCTTTCTGTTTGACACCAAACTTCTGCTCTTCATCAATAATTACCATTCCTAAATTCTTGAACTTCAGCTTCTTACTCAAAAGAGCATGTGTTCCTACTACAATAGAAACATCTCCGCTCACAATTCCATCTTCTATTATTTTTTTATTTGCTGATGTAGTAAATCGATTCAATAGGCCTATCTCGATATTAAATCCAGATAATCTCTCTTTAAAATTTCTAAAATGCTGCTCACTTAAAATTGTTGTAGGACATAGCACAACAACTTGACGATAATCCATCACAGCTTTAAAAGCTGCTCGAATTGCAACCTCCGTTTTTCCAAAGCCAACATCCCCACAGATTAATCTATCCATTGGAAATTCTGTATTCATATCCCTCTTTACATCCTCTATAGCTTGATATTGTGAAGGAGTTTCCGTCCATGGAAAAGTAGATTCCATCTCTTCTTGCCAAGGTGTATCTTCTCCGTAAGAAGGTCTTGTTGCTTGTTTTCTAGAAGAATAGAGCTGAATTAATTCTCTAGCAAATAACCGAGCATTTTCTCGGGCTTTTTGAACAACTTGTTTCCAATCACCACCGGTAATTCTATATAATTTTGGTTCTACTTCAGTTGGACTCAGATATTTTTGAATTCTATCTAATTGGTCGATAGGAACAAATAATTTATCTGGGTGAGCATAGTCTATCTGTAAACATTCCTTTTCTACTCCACCACTACTTCTTTTAACTAATCCCATGAACTTACCAATTCCAAACTGGATATGAACGACATAATCACCAGCTCTTAAATCTAAAATAGTGCTAACGGGAAGAGAATTTCTATTTTTCTTATGATTTATCTTTAAACGGGACACCCCAAAAATTTCTAAATCTGTAACTATGATAAGCTTTTCGTTAGGAAGAATCATCCCACCTGCTAAATTTCCTTGAACAATAATGGGATTCTGCTTCATCAAATGTTCACGGTTTGCAAGATCAATATCTGTCCCTAATCCAAGAGGTTCTAAAATTTTCTTTATTCGGTGGGGCTGATCTGTAGCAAATATAATTTGTAATCCTTCTTCTTTCCACCGTTTTATCGATTCCAGAATCAATTCAACTTGCCCTTGGTAAGCCACTATATCCTGAATTTCAAACTCTTTCTCCTCTAACTTATCATCATATGATAAATCCGTAGGTAGTGAATCTAAATGAGAGACTACAATTAAAGAATCATGTTCCAATATACGATGAAAATCTTCAATATAATCCGAAGCATGACATGAAAGAATCTCTCCCCTCTCCGTTCTTGCAGTTAGGGATTGTTCTAAATCACTCCACTGACTATTGGCAAATTTTTTGAGTTTATGAATATCATCTAAAACCAATAGGTCCTCTGGATATAAGTAATCTAAAACACTCCTACTGCTAGGATAGAAAAATGGATGGTACATCGGAAGACGATCAAAATATGTTTTCTCATTTATTTGAATAATATCTTCCTTTACTTTTTTTTCTAATAGTTCTGATGCATGTTCTGTTAAACTCAAAGATTCATAATCAATACTCCTGGATAATAAATCTTCTAAATGTCCCATCTCTGCAGGATAAATCGTTTCTCTTGCTGGCAAAATACAAAATTCTTCACATGGCTTAATGGTTGTTTGCAGAGTAGGATCAAAATATTTTATTCGGTCGATGGTATCTCCAAAAAATTCTACACGAACTGGATACTGAGCATCTATAGGATAAATATCAATTAACCCTCCTCTTTTAAAATACATTCCTGGCATGTGGACAGGATCATGGGATTCATACCCGACTTGATGTAAAAAATCTGCTAATTTTTCTGGAGGGCACTCCTCCTGAAGCGTTATTTTTTTTATATATTTTAAAAACTCGTCCTTAGGCAATGTTTTCTCTAAAAGTGCACTAGGGGTTGTTAAAATAATACACGGTTCCTTCCTGGAAATTTTTTCTATTGCACCGATTCTTTCAGAAATCATATTTTTTTCTGGCATAGAATCATCAAAAAGCGCACTCATGGCACTAGGTAAAAAAACAATCTTATCTGCTGGAACTCCAGATATAATCAACCTTGATTTCCAATTAATCATCGACTCATATGAATCAAGGGCAATAACAATTTTTTTATGATAATTTAAAAAAATTCTAGCGATAAATACTGGCCGTGCTTCAGGAATAAGATTCTTCCAGAACAGTTTCTTCGAAGAAAGATCTTCATCTATTTTTTGATTAAAAACGGAACAATAGGAAAGATTATTTAATAAGGAAGCAAAATCCATCGAGTTCATTTTACCTGGTATCAAATAACCCTTATGAATTTAAGAAGTCAGAAATAATATATCTCCTATGGACTACTTGTTCCAAATAGCTACTGCCATAGCTAAGTTTTTTTCATGACTGATACTTATCACAATATTTGGTTTATAGCCTTGATCTAATTCCTTATGAAGAATTACCTCTGGCTTTCCATTCTTAGATGTAATAATTTCTATCTGAATTGGAGAAAATGGAAAAAGTATATCTGAGCAACATTTATAGACAGCTTCCTTAGCTGCCCATCTCCCTGCTATTTTATACGGTAAGTTCTTACAGGTATCCATTTCTTGTTTTGTAAAAAATCTCGTCAAAAACCTTGGATGACGCATAGCCTTTTCAATTCTATCGACATAAACAAGATCGGTTCCAATCTGCATCAGCTTTCAAATGAATTATACCGCGGCATTAGAAATCAGTACTACAGACAGCCAAGCTCTTTTTCTTTATTATTGCTTTTATCTCTGAAATACTAATCGCTTTTTTATACTGAAACAAGACATACCTATACACTGCTATACTTACTAAATGAATCTCTAAAATCGATAAAGTTGTTTAATGATCATAAAAACAGTTCTAAATACCTAATTAGCATTTATGGTAGTGGAATGTCTCTAGAATTAGTAGGTTTATTTATTGCTTTAAGCTATATTTGCGGTGGTTTATCTCATCGAGTTATTCATCGCATATTTCATCGTAAATTCCATGTAAAAGGCTTTGCCCTAGCAAGTTTACTATTAATGTTAGTAACTGGTAGTATTGGATATGTTCAGAATGAATGGATAACAGGTAGTTTAGTAGCCCTACACTTTTTTATATACGGATCTTATGGTTTGTGGAGAAAAAGTATTAAGCATGACATCCTTCCGCGTGATAAAATGCCTGATTACATAAACTTAGGTGGACTATTATTTCAGTTGAGTATCATACCAGCTATGCTAATAGGCTGTTTTGTTATTAACAAATTTAATATGAGCACTACATTTTATATTTCTTCCCCTATAGCATTAGTATCAGGGCTTTTGTCATTATTTTTTGTTTATAAAAATTTAGAACAAGATGTAAATGAATATTTAGATAAGAAAAATAATCAAAATAATTATTAATAAAGAGTTATTCTTCTGCAATATGATACACTACCTCGTTAACGATCTTAACTTCCATATTACTGATATCTGTTCTGTTAAAGATTCTGTTGCTCATTTTTTTACTCCTTGTAGATATCTCTACAGAAACATTTCACCTTACAGACATTAGTAATGCCACCATCTAAAGATAATATATTTCAATTAAATATAAGTTGTTAAAGAAGAATGAATTATGATTAAGTATATAGAACCATTTAGTCTTCCCAGATTGAGTATACAACCTCATTGCCAATCTTAACTTCCATATTACTGATATCTGTTCTGTTAAAGATTCTGTTGCTAATTTTTTTACTCCTTGTAGATATCTCTACGGAAACATTTCACCTTACAGACATTAGCAATGCCACTATCTAAAGATAATATATTTCAATTAAATATAAGTTGTTAAAGAAGAGTGCTGAAAGTTGATTGATTGATAAGTATAAACCTAGTACTAAATACCTAATTAGAATTTATAGTAAATGTTAAGCAAAAATGGATTGCATGAAAACCTGTTAATTTTATATGTTGCTCTATTTATTTAATTGTGTTAGTATTGTGTTATCTGTTTAAATTCTGAGTATTAATATGAATAAAGATCGTATTTTATTATCGTCCATTTATTTCCTTTTCCATGCGGGCCTTATGGCATATAAGTTATTCCACCCACTCTGGTTTTATG
>JAUIKO010000004.1 GCA_030430755.1 Fimbriimonadia bacterium | reverse complement strand
TATGGTAGCAACCGTATATTAAATGGTGCGAACGGACTTTATGCTGGTACTTCCGATAAGGATGAAGTTGGTAAAATGTCCTTTACAGGTATGTTTGGTGGTTATGCAATTACCAGTACAGCAGCTGTAACCATTGACGTTGTAACAACAGCAACACTTGCATCAATGGGATTAACTGTATCAGCAGGTCTATCATGTCTTGTAGGTGCTGGTAGTTTTAGTATCAACGGAACAAGCTTCTCTGTAGGTCCTGGTGACAGCTTTGAAGATGTCTTTAGAAAAATCAATTCCGTATCTGAATTAACAGGTGTTTATGTATCCTATTCAGTCGGTGCTGGTGGTGGTGCTTGTTTAATCGCAACCGAATGGGGTGCAGATCATAAGATTGAAGTACTCGATCCTGATACTTTAATATCAAGTGCAACTTATACTTCAGCAATCGGTCGTGATGCAGTGGCAGTTGTCACCGTAGCTTACGATGGTGAAAATCATGTAGGGGTTACTTTTGATCGTGGAAATGGCCGTACACTTGTAGATGAAGATGGAAATACTATTGAATTAACGGCATCAGGTGCAACAGGTGGTTTAGCTGCTGCTGCAACAGGTGGTCGAGTTATAGTTCCTGTCGGTGGTCCAACAAGATTTCAGGTAGGTATTAATAACACTACTCAAGATCGCGTTGGTCTTAGTATGGAAAATGTTCAATCTGATAACTTAGGTGTTGACGGTAGCGATACATTGAAATCAGTTGATCTTATTAGTTCTGCTAATGCATCAACAGCTTTAACCGTTATTGATAAAGCTATTGATCAGGTCTCATCCTTTAGAGGTAGAGTAGGTAACTTCCAAAAGAACGTTCTTGATGCAAATATGAGATCCTTAAGTATAGGAAAAGAGAACATGATGGCAAGTATTAGTGCAATCGCTGATACGGACATGGCTGAAGAAGCAGCAGCATTTGCAAAACATCAGATTCTATCTGAAAGTGCAATGTCTGTTCTTGGTCAAGCAAGCACAGTATCTAGATCAGTACTTAGTCTGTTAAGATAATATAATCATCTTATAAAGATAAGATAGATATAAACAGCTAACGTAAATCCCCCTTTTATGCAAGGGGGATTTTTATTAATAACAGAATGGTTTACCCTATGGGAATGAGGCAAATAATTATTCGGGTCCAGGATAAAAACACCAAGATTGTACATCTCCCGTTTGTTTAACAGGTGGGTCTTGCTCTCTACATACTTTTCGTACTTTAGGACACCTACTTGCAAATCGACATCCTATAAATTTAGATCTTGGGTCTGGCAATTCTCCAGCGATGGCTTCAGGTAAATGGCCGAGTTTATCAAGGGTAGGTGCGGAATCCATTAGAGCTTTTGTGTATGGATGTTGAGGATGGGTGAAAACTCTTTCCGTTGGACCTTCCTCAACGATTCTTCCTAAATACATAACCGCAACTCTGTCTGCAAGGAAACGTACGGTCATAAGATCATGAGAGATATAAAGGTAAGAACATTTTTTCTCTTTTTGGAGGTCTTTGAGTAGATTAAGTATTTGTGCTTGTACACTAAGGTCCAAAGCAGCAGTGGGTTCGTCACAGATAACGACAGGAGGTTTAAGAGCAAGGGCTCGTCCTATAGCGGCTCTTTGCCTTTGCCCACCACTCAATTGATGTGGATAGCGATGTGCAAATCTAGCACCTAGCCCAACTTCTTCTAACATTTTGTTAATATCTCCTTTTTTACCTTGTAATTTAAAAGGTTCTTGAAGAGTTTGTTGGATCGTCCATTTTGGGTTCATGCTAGCATAGGGATCTTGCCAGATCATTCCTGTTCTAGATGCCATATCTCTAGATGGCCCATTTACAACTTGCTTAGAAAGAATAATTTTTCCGTCCGAGATGGATTGAATGCCTAGTATAGATTTTGCAAGGGTTGTTTTGCCGCATCCTGATTCACCAACAATAGCCAATATTTCACCTTCTTTTAATTGAAGGGATACTCCATCTAAGGCTCTGTGTTTCGCTCCTGAAACGTCAAACTCTACACTAATATTTTGTACATCTAATACTATTTCTGACAAATGGTTACCTCTTTACTGGACTTAAGCTCCAAAACAGTCTACTTCGTAGCTTAAGTAAAAAATCATCTTTACGAACTTTTACAATTCTAGCTCTATTTTTTGATTCTCGTATCTTTATGATATCACCCGGAGCAATATGTAATCTATGTAGTCCATCACAATTCATAACGGCATTACATTTTCTAGAAACAGATAACTCAATTTCCGAATGAGGTGAAAGAACAAGTGGTCTTGCGCTAAGTGTGTGTGGACAGATAGCACTTAAGATAATGGCATTACCAGCAGGATCCATTAAAGGTCCTCCACAAGAGAGATTGTAAGCTGTTGATCCTGTCGGTGTAGCGGCAATAATCCCATCGGCGGGATATGTGGTCAGATGTACCCCGTTGACTTTAACACTAATAGAAATTAAATGATCAAGAACATCACGGTGTATAGCTGCCTCATTGATACAGTTGATAGTGACAATGTGTTTGTCTTGTCTATATAGATCAACCTCAATCATCATCCTTTCTTCAATATCCAGTTTTCCTGAAATATAATCATTGATGACTCCATATACATGTGCAGGATCACATTGTGTCATAAAACCAAGTTGGCCAAAATAGACACCAAGAATGGGGGTTTTATACTTATGGCATCGATGAATCGATCTAATAACAGTGCCATCTCCACCAAATGCAATTGATAAATGATTATCTTTACATGTTGTAGCTTGAGTTACATTCTCTGTTTCTAGGTATGGATATGCATCTGGATCTATTTCTGTTTCAATACCTTCACCATGAAGCCATCGGATGAGCTCTGATGCACTATCTAGAGCGTCTTGTCGATTATAATTCACACATAGATGGAACTTCATGTTTATATCCTAGAGGTTTAAATATATATATAAATTGAACCTGATTATTTTATTATATTATTACATACTTTTTGTAAATGCTAGATTAATAAGATCATGTAAGGATTCAATAGACAGATGTTTTTTCTCGTGTATATTCAGTTTTTCTGTTAATGATTGAATAAAAATTGGGATAACATCTTGTGGAGTGTAGTTGGTGTGTTTTTCTGCAGAAATACTGGTCATGATGCATTTTTCAATTCCACATGGAATGATATGTTCAAATAGGGATAAGTCGTTATTGCAGTTTAATCCTATACCATGGAGATTAACCCATTTTTTAATTTTAACTCCTATGGAAGCAATTTTTTTATTGTTTACCCAAACACCAGTATGATGAAGATTCCTTTTTGCTGGAATATTTAGTTTTTCACAGGTTGAAATTGTTATCATTTCCAAGTTCCTGATCCATTTTAAAATATCTTTATCGTAACGCCGTAGATTAAAAATTGGATAAATGACTAATTGACCAGGGGCATGAAGGGTAACGTCACCACCACGACTAGAAGAATGAAGTTCTATCTTATGATTTAGCATTTCCTGATGATTGAGTAATAGATTCTCATGATTATTTTTAGAACCTATAGTAATGGTGCAGGGATGTTCTACAAACAGAAGGATATCTTCGGAATGGTTAAGAGAATATTCCAAGCAGTAATTTTGCAGAAGTTCGGAATCGGAATAAGAAAGGTGAGGAATATAAGACCAATACATCATTTTCTTTTTGCTATACACAGTAAAAAGTACCATGATTGCTTCCCAATATCTATGACAATTCTACAGAATAAGGTAAAAAAGAGATGTTATAGGCAAATATTAGGGGATAAGTTGATACCAGATCAGAATCTTAGTAATAAATTTTTTAATTATCTTCATTCGGCCAGAAATATACTGATTAGTATGCATCTTAATCCTGATGGAGATGCGTTAGGCTCAGCTTTGGCCATGTCTCATTATTTAGATTCAATAAAAATTAAAAATCATATTGTCTGTCATAATTTGCCTCATGAAGGCCTCCGTTTTTTACCAGGAATTGAGAAAGTAAAAACTTTCTGCAAGGATGAGGCATTCGATCTTTCTGTTGTTTTTGATTTAAATAGTCCATCTAGATTAGGAAATGCTTTAAGTTATGTGCAGTCCTCAGGCAGGATAATGATTGTAGATCATCATCCAGTAGAACAATTATTTGGAGATTTTAGAATAATCGATAGTAGTGCTTGTGCAACGGCAAGCATTCTAACAAAATTATTTCAAATGCACCAGGTGAATATTTCTACGGATATGGCTACATGCCTTTTAACTGGGATTGTAACTGACACGGGCAATTTCAGAAATGCAAATACAACATCAGAGGCATTAGAATCGAGTGCATATCTTATGGAGCAGGGTGCGGATTTAACACAAATTGTATCTCTAACAACTCAAAGACCTAAGAAAGGTATTACATTGCTGACTTATGCTCTTGAACATATAAAATACTCTGGATCGGATAGGGTTGCTGTCACTAATATTCCTTACCATGTATTTAAATCGACGGATACAGAGGAGTTCCATTCAGAGGGAATTGTAAACGAGCTTTTAAGTATATCTGGTGTTGAATACGCTGCGATTTTAAAAGAAGTATCCAAAGATTATGTCAGAGTCAGCTTGCGTTGTTTAAATGGATTAGATGTTGCAAAGATAGCTGCTAAATTTGGCGGTGGTGGTCACAAGCAAGCATCTGGATGTATCATAGAGGAAGATCTCAGTACTGCTACAGAGATGATTCAGGAAGAGTTTATTAAATGTTTGGAATTATCAATATCAAAAAGCCAGTAGGTCCTACCTCCCATCAGGTGATCAATAAAGTACGTAGGTTCTTAGGAATCAAAAGGTGTGGTCATGCCGGTACCTTGGACCCGTTAGCATCGGGTGTTTTGTTGGTCGCTTATGGCCCTGCAACCAGACTAATTCCTTACATGGATATTGATCAAAAAGAGTATATTGCCAACATAAAACTCGGGTGTACATCAAGTACCTATGATTTAGAAGGAGAGTTAACTTCTGTGGTGGAACATCCAGCATATACAGAAAAAGAAATCTTAGATGCTCTCCAATGTTTTTCAGGAAAAATTATTCAAACCCCACCAATCTATAGCGCGGTTAAAGTAAGTGGAAAAGAACTTTATAAATATGCCAGAAAAGGACAGAGTGTAGAAATACCAGAAAGAAAAGTTACGATATATGAAATAGAATTGTTAGAAAATCATGGAGACTGCCTAACAATCAGAGTTCTTTGCTCTTCTGGAACGTATATTCGAACACTTGCTTCGGATATTGGTAAGCAGTTAAAGTGTGGAGCTTATTTACAGAGTCTTATACGAACAAAAGTAGGCCAGTTTGATATAAAAGATGCGAAAGATGTGGAAGATCTCCAACCTGAAAGTATTGTTGATATCGAGATGGCGTTCCATAAAGATAGAAAGGTACATATAAAACTTGATGATGAAATACCATTTAATTCTGGCAGATTGATACCTGCATGTAATATTTCTAATCCAATAAATGCAAAGACTGCACTCGTATTCAGTTGTTCAAATGAAGTGTTGGGAATAGGTGAGCAGATTGACGCACATATCCATCCCAAAGTCGTTCTTCGTCCATATATCGGAAATAAGATAGAATAGGGATGTAACACTCCTTTTTCTAAAGAGATATAAAGAGATATTATGAGCTATGCATTCAAGAAGTATGTAGATCCGAGAAAAGTTCTATGGTTTTTACTGATCATTAATGTTACGGCAGGTTTGAGTTTTAGTGAAATTACTGCTGTAAGAAGAGTGTATGTTAAAAATGTTCCTATAGATGGATACAAAAAAATTAAAGAAATTGTTCAGAAATTTCAGCACGTTCCTTTCTTTTTCAAGCCAAATGATGAAGTACTATCAGAGATATTAGATTCCTTTCATTTATATGGTATTCAGAAAAAAGATCGTATGTTCACTTATCACATAGACTTATTATTGAATAAGCCTATCGCTAAAAGTTTGACAGGAGAAGATTTATATCTCTTGGAAGATGGATCTTTATCTAATTTACATAATATTCAAATGGAATTACCGCTTATAAGTATTCCACCAGAACTTATTTATCCTCAGCTAAATACTCTTCATGGATGGGAAATGCTTACGGTTGTCTATTTTATTCAAAGATTACAAAGAAGTATTCCAGGAAGAAAGATAGCTGTTTATATTTCTCCATCGAGTGCTATACATATTGAAATAGATCATTCTCTCTTAATTGTTTTGGGTTTACCTATTGATATACATAAAAAAATGGATACCTTAGAGAGTATTTTAAATGCTGAAAAAGATTGGTTAGAAAAAGTAAAATATATAAACTTGATATCTCCTGAACATTGTACGTACGCATAAACAGGATGTAATGTGTAGACATAAGATCATTTATCCTCGAAAAGGATTTGAGTAAGATACAAAATGAGAAAAACTAGAGACAATTGGTTGCTTTCAATAAGCTTAGTAGCATTCATAGCAGGTTTAGCTGTGTCGATGTCTTGGTTAAATAATGAAAATAGATCGAAGATACTAGAGCACCTTGATCCAAAGCAGAGATTAAGAATTAATTTAAGTGGTTTTAAATTAAGCGAGGAGTATCGAAAAGCTTTAGAAGATGTGAAGAAATTAGCAGCAGAAAATGAAAAACTGAGAACAGAAAACACTGATTTTCAAAATGCTGTTGCCAAAAAAAATGAAGTGGCACGATTGTTAAATAAAAGTTTGCAAGAAATGAAGATGTATGCTGGACTTACTCAAGTAGAAGGGCCAGGGATCTTAGTTGTTTTGAATGATTATAGTAATCAGAGATCCAATCCCTCCGTATATGGAAAAGTAAATTACGAAATCATCCATGATACAGATCTTTTAGATGTCGCTAACATGTTATGGAATGCCGGTGCAGAAGCTATTAGTATCAACGAGCAGAGAATTGTGCAGGGAACCCATTTTTGGTGTTTTGGTACAACCATTCGTATTAACGGAGTTCAAGTATCTCCACCGTATTATATTCATGCTATTGGTGATAAAAATACTTTATATGGAGCCGTTCAACTACCAGGAGGGAGGTTGAATATGATTAGCACTCTTGGGCATCCAGATATGGTTCATGTAGAAAAAATGACAAGTATAAAGTTACCAGCATATTCGGGTGCAACCATTTTAAAGTATGCTAAGTTGCCGGAGAGTGAAAAAGAATGATAATGGTAATTCCTTTTATAGCATTTATTGTAGGTTTGTTTTTTGGTCCCTATATCAATCATTTTTTTCCATGGATGGTTGGGCCTTACCTGGCAGTATTTACCATAACAGCTATAGATGCACTGATTGGTGGTATAAGGAATGCTTTTGAATCACAATTTTATTCTGAACTGTTTTTTACTGGAATTGCTGTTAATATTATCGTTGCATATATGTTAGCGTGGCTGGGGGATCAGATCGGCTTAGATCTATTTTTAGCGATAGCTATTATTTTAGGTGGAAGAATTTTTAGAAACATAGGATTGCTCAGAAGAGTGCTTATTCAGAGATACATGATCCGTTTTTCAAAAAACTAGAATTAATATTGGTATACTTTTTTCTAAGTTCAGATATACTATTAGAAGAGGATATTATATTACATAATTGCATTTTTATGAATTTAAGGGTAACGTGTAGTTGTGTTGTGATAAACTCATTGGATATTTTTTTGAATTTTTTTGAAAAGATAGTGTTTTAATTTATTTGGAATAAGTTTTATTCCACGAAGATTTTATATAGGTAGAGGATAATCTTTTGAATACAGAAAGAGCTGTAATAAAAGTTGTAGGAGTTGGTGGTGGTGGTTCTAATGCTGTCAGCCGCATGATTGAAGCGGGTATACAAGGCGTAGAGTTCATTGTAATGAATACGGATGCCCAAGTATTAGAAAAAAGTGCTACTGATAAGACACTTCAGCTAGGAGCAGGTTTAACGAGAGGATTGGGTGCTGGTGGTAATCCTGAAGTAGGCAGAGCAGCAGCGGAAGAAAGCCGAAATGAAGTAAGGAAGTTATTAGAAGGCGCAGATATGATTTTTGTAACAGCTGGTATGGGTGGAGGAACCGGTACTGGTGCAGCTCCTGTCATAGCGGAAATAGCTCAAGATCTTGGTGCTTTAACAATAGCAGTAGTCACAAAACCTTTTGCATTTGAAGGACCTAGAAGAATTAAACAAGCTAAAATTGGTACTCAAGTCCTTACAGAGAAAGTAGATACGATCATTACCATTCCTAACGATCGTTTAAGTGAAGTTGTTGAGAAGCGTACAACTTTAATGGAAGCATTTAGAATAGCTGATGATATTTTAAGGCAAGGCGTACAAGGTATTAGTGATATCATTACGATACCAGGTCAGATTAATGTAGACTTTGCAGATGTTAAATCCGTGATGTCGAGTGCTGGTCCTGCGTTGATGGGTATCGGTAGAGGTACTGGTGAAAACAGAGCTATTCAAGCCGCACAAGCAGCGATTAGTAGCCCTCTTCTAGAGAACACGATTCATGGTGCTAAGGGATTACTAATTAATATTACGAGTGATGCTGAACTAACACTATCCGAAGCTGCAGATGCTATGCAGTATATTAGTGAATTGTGTCATGCAGAAGATGCAAATATATACTTTGGTACGGTTGTAGATGAGTCAATGAAAGGTGATGTTAAAATTACCGTTATGGCAACAGGTTTTCAAATGGAGTCTGCAGTATTAAGTCCATCTAATCCTATAAAGGCAGTTGCAAATATCGCTTCTCACAGTAAAACGGATGTATCAGAGACTCAACTAAAAAATGGACATCAAGTGACTGAAGAAGCTAAAAAAGAAAAAGCAGAAACACGAGAAGTAGAATCTAATGAAGATGGTAAAGATTCGTTTGACATTCCTTCATTTATTAAAGATTTTCGAAAAAATCATTAGTTAAATCAAAGAATACAAAATGAATACATAAATTAATATATTTACTTAAGTTATGAATCTCCCTAATACGAGGGAGATTTTTTTTCGCTTTAAAAATGTTCATTTTTTCAAAAAGCAAATTCATTGCTGTATTATTGCAGTTGTTATTCGGGTAATCTAAGGTTCCATTCATAAGATGGAAGTATCAATAACAGAGGTGATCGGAATGAAATATACAAAAAAAATATCGTTCGTCATATGTCACTGTATAACAGTGATGCAAGTGTACTCCACTGTCGCAACTTGTGAAATTCAGAATTTTCCTGTAAATACATCCGTGGAAGAAAGATGCTCTTATTGGCATTGTGTAAAAGTTAATAAGGATGAGAGTTATATAAATGAATTGCAGTATGATTTATCTCATTATGATCATGTTAGATCTTGTGATCTTAACAATATCATAAAACAAATGTCAATCGATTATTATCAAGGACTTCGAGATTTTTCTGGATACCAGAATGGTGCGCTGTGGAAAAATATACCAGTTAATCCACATCACTTGATTGAACTGAATAAAATCATAGATAAAATAAAAACCATTCCAGGCAGTGAAAATTATGTGTTGCCTATAGATTATGTACGACTAGTTGGTGGATATCGTACAGAAAAGTCTATTGAAACATTGAATATATGTGAAAATTTAAAAACAATCGAGATTTTTCATTGTAAAAAAGATAGTAACTTTTGGGAGAGATTATTTTCTATACTCCCGGCAAGTGTAGAAAATATTGGAATCGTGCAGTCAAATTATCACGGAGAAGGCTATCAGAATTTTCGTAGGTTTCACAAACTGCACAGGTTGGATTTATCTTCTGCAGAATTGGCTGTTCATGAGGGGTATTTAGGCTTTTTAATCAAGAATTTACCACCATCTTTAAAAATTCTAAATCTAGCTGATATAACTTTTTTTCCTAGACCTGGATCCATTTCAAGTGAAACATTATCTGTATTAAAAGATCTTCCTGAAATTAAAAAAATAAGTTTAGCTTCGTGGTCCATACCTTCTGAACTCTGGCGAGATGTTTTGACATTTCTTCCTAAAAGTATAGAGGAGTTAGATTTAAGGCAAACGGATAGTATGCCTGGTACAGGTCTTCAGCATTGTGTTGATGGTTTAGTTCTATTTAGGAATTTACGAAGACTTTGTCTGTCTTTAGATCTTAATCCAGAACAGTGGAGCAAATTTATTTCATATTTGCCTAAGTCTTTAGAGATTCTGGACTTAGTAGGTAGCAATTACAATGGAGAATCTAGTCATATGCTCTCTGCTTTTATAAACTTAAAAGCTTTATATATGAGTTCAGAATGTTTTTCGTCTTCTAATTTGAATTCGTTATTAAAGAATCTACCATCTAGCCTAAAGCAATTAGTTATTCATACTTTCTTACAAACCACAACTCCAGATGAGTGTATAGAAGTTGGAATTTATCAGGTGTGCCCAGACTTAGAGTTCTTAGATATCAGTGGTATTCAGCTTGGGGATGTATCATGGAAAAACATGTTGGAGGGTTTAATGTTACCATCGAAAAAATGTATTCTTAATAAAACAAATTGTCCAGAGTATTTAATACCCTGAGTAATATAGCCCTGAGTAATATTACCTTGAGTAGTTATCATTATGAGTAGCTCCTTAGTGTATACGATTAAGATGTTTGAATATATTAAAAATGGTCTGTCTCAACTTGTTTAGGTTCACAGACCATTATTTAATATTCTGTATATAAGGATATGTTAGATTCGTTAATATATATATTTAAGATGTGTTCATATCCAGAATGTACGGATTGAATATTATGCTGGAGAAATAAAGGTAACTTTGAACCGCGTTTGGGGTAAAGCGCCATGATGTGTTCTTATTATCACTCGTTTTGAATTGTTTTTATTCAACATTAACTCTTTCAAGTTAGATTCCATCATGGATAGGTATGGATTTCGTTGATTGATAGAGATTATTTTTAAATTTTTGGGGACCATAGAAAGATGGATCTTTGTTGGAAAATAGTTTTTCTGATGACCTAAAATGATGTGTTCTATAGATTCTGGCAATTGACCTAAAAATGTTCCATTTTCGTTCTGAACAACATCTACATTGTGGAGTCTTAGTATTTTTATGTGTTTCAAGTTATTTAATTGACTGATATCCTCCATGTCTAAGTCTCCAAATGCTAATAAAATTGAGACCAAATTCTCTGGAAGGTAAGGAATCAATGTTTTTAAACTAATAATTTCATCTGATTTTTTATCATCTAGGTAGTAAAGTTCACGTAAGTGATTTAAGTTTTTTAATTGTTCCAATCTAGATTTATCTAAAATAATATTTTCAAGATATACAAATTCCAATTTTTTAGAAAAAAAGGTTAATGTAATGGGAAGAGAATTACTGTTATGGATCCTTAATTTTTTTAAATGTGGAAATAAAATTAGAATTTTATTAAATAAGATGGATACATTTCTGCCAGATAATGTCAACTCTTCAAGAGATGCTGAAAACTTTTGAATAATTTTTAGCTGTGATAGTTCAAAATTGTTAATATTTATATTCCGTAAATATAAATATTTAAGAGCATGTATGGATTTAAGAAATGTAAAAAGATGATGATCTACATTTGTATTTATCAATCTTAGTGATGTTAACTCTGGACTAATGTTAATATATTGCCAGTCTGCAGTATGCTCGGCGTTAGTATTTGATATCGATAACGTTTTTAGTTTTTGAAACTTATTTAGTTTTTGAATGGCAATAGCTGAAAATAGTTTCGATGGAGATGATATTTGTATGGATATTAGATTCTCAGGTAAAGAGTCGAATATATCTTCTAAATTTATTTCACAACTACCGTTTATTACAATATCATATATAGGAAGAATGCTTTTAGTAGGAGATATTTTATTGAGAATGTTCTTGTATTTGGTTGATAGATTGAGTAGATCTGAAAATTGATTGATTAATGAAAGACATTCTTGCAAGTTTTGTTCAAGGTGATAGAGAACCTGGTAGGTATTTCTATTGTAAATCAATGGTAATTTTGCTAAGCTAGGATGATCTACTAATATAGAAATAAAATCTAAAAACTTTTCAGTTTTGTTGTCAAATAGATCATAGGTGCTTTGTACATGGCCGTCCTGACTTGATATGAAAGAGGTTCCGCATGTATTATAGTTTATGATCTGATTTTGAATCACAGGTATTAATTGATCAATATTCAAATTTGATAGATCCTGTTGCTGTTGAAGAATGTTTTTGAGTGATGAAGAAAGTGTTTTATCTAGATTTGTTTCTTTTAATCTGATTCTTTTAGAGGTTTCTTCTGAACCAAGACTCTCTCTACATCTTTTTTTATAAAGTGCGTTTGAATACTCTGATATGGTGGAGGACACAGATTGGTTTTCATCATAGAACTGCTGGAGGGTGGCTTTCGCTTCGTTGCAATAGAGAGTTGTGACAGCAAGTATGATGTTTTTGAAGTGTTTTGTAAATGTGGTGAGTTTATTCATGTATACATATTAAAATACACGATTTACAAAAAATAAGTTTTAGAGATATTGTTAAGCTAGCGTTATTTTCGGTGACAGCAAGTACTTTGGTCCTTATAAAATTAAAAATATAGCTAGCAAAGTTAATATTTGTTATAAAATACAAAAGGTAGAATTACTCTATGAGAGAGAAATTTACTATAACGACTCCTATTTACTATGTTAATAGTGTTCCGCATATAGGAACAGCTATGACAACTCTATTAAGCGATGTGCAGGCAAGATTTCATCGATTTACTGGCAAAGATGTTTTCTTTATGACAGGTACAGATGAAAATGCTATTAAAGTGATGGAAGCAGCTCAAAACGCTGGAAGAGAGACGCAATCATATGTGGATGAAATAGCAGATTCTTTTCAGAAAATTTGGTCCGAAATGAAGCTTTCCTATGATGATTTTATTCGCACTACTGAACCTAGACATAAAGAAGGGGTGCTAGAAATTTTTAGACGCATTAAGAAGAATGGTTATATATATCAGGGAAAATATGAAGGTTGGTACGATGTAAGTAGTGAAACCTTTTATAAAGAATGCGATCTTATTGATGGAAAGAGTCCGGATGGAAATGAAGTCCGTTGGGTGAGTGAAGATAATTGGTTTTTTAAATTAAGTGCATTTGGGGATGCTATATTAAATCACATAGAGCAGAATCCAGATTTTATTGTTCCAGAAAATAGAAAAAATGAAGTCATCTCTTTTATACATCAAGGATTAAGAGATGTGTGTATTACACGAAAATCTCAAGGTTGGGGTATCCATTTAGAAGATGATTCAGAAAAAGTATTCTATGTATGGTTTGATGCTCTTGTTAACTATTTAGTATCTTGTGGATGGCCCGCTAAAGAAGATTGGAATGAATATTGGCCAGCTAGCTCACAATGGATGGGTAAAGATATTTTAACTCGATTCCATGCTACCATGTGGCCTGCTATGTTAATGGCTGCGGATTTACCACTTTCAAAACAGATGATTGGACATGGCTGGTTGTTGATTGGTGGAGAAAAGATTAGTAAATCTAAAGGGAATGTGGTTGCGCCTCTAGAACTCGCGAAGCATCTTTCCACGGTTTCTGGATGTGATTATTCTATTGCTATCGATGCGGTACGTTACTATATGGCAGCAACCATGCCGTTTGAAAACGATGTGGTGTTTACGGAAGAAGAATTTTTTAATCGTTACAATTCGGATCTTGCAAATGATATTGGTAATGTATTAAACCGGACATTAACCATGTTACACAAGTTTAATCATGGGGTGATACCAGAAAGTGAAATTGAAAAAGTGGTCCTGGAAGTATGTGTTCATACGAAGATTTCATATGAAAAAGGAATGAATCAGCTTCGAATAGATGTGGCTGTCCGCTCTATGTTAGATCTTGCTAGATGGTTAAATAAGTATATTGACACCAAATCTCCTTGGGCATTAGCTAAAAACAACGATCCTTCATTAGGGGGAGTTTTGCGTTCGATGATCTATGTTCTAAGGTGTATCGAAGGGTTGATTCAGCCTGTTGCACCAGATGTGGCAAGACTTATGGCGGATCAAATGAAATTACCTGTGATCGAGTTGTGGAGAGAAGTCGCAGAAGTAGATATAGCTCCTGCTCATCATCTCATAGGTTCACCAGATCCTATTTTTCCTAGAATAGATTTAAAAGCTCTTAGAAAACAGGGTGCAGAAACACCTAAAAAATTAGAGAAACCCAAGAACAAAGAAAAAGTAGATACTGTTGAAAAAAACGAATCGTTTGACGGATTAATCGATATCAAACATTTTGCAGAAGTAAAACTCTGTATTGGAACGGTTGAATTAGCTGAAAATCTGGAAGGTAGTGATAAATTATTAAGGTTAGAAGTAAATGTAGGAGAGAAGAGCAAACAGATTCTAGCTGGAATTAAAAATAGATATCAACCTGATGATTTAATCGGTAAGCAGGTTGTTGTGGTTGCAAATCTAAAGCCAGTTAAATTACGTGGTCATTTAAGTGAAGGAATGCTTTTAGCTGCTACAGATGAAGATGGTAGTGCAGTGCTAATACATCCTGCTCAGAACTTAAAATCTGGATCTGAAGTTAGATAATCATACTTTTCCAGCCTAAAAAAATGGCTGGATTTTTTTAATACCGTTTTTATAAATTGAATAGAATTCCTAAATGAAAACAGCATAATTCTCTATTGGATATTATGTATAAAATCCGACTATATGAATATACTTGCGTTAGTAAGGAAAGGAGTGGAAATAATGAAAAGAGAAGAAATGTTAAGAGCATCAGAAAGAGAATTACAACAGATACAAGAAGCTATAACTCATGTTGTGATGCGCAACGAGTCATGTAGAGCGGAGTTTGTTCGCAATCCACGAGCTGCAATCAAAAAATATTTAAATATTGAATTACCAGCAGAATTAAATATCAGTGTGTTTGATCAGTCTGATCGGGCTTCTGTTTTTTTTGTATTGCCTCATTGTTTGGATAGATCTTCTACGTTAGATGGTTCTCACCGTTCTATAAAAGAGAGTCAGTTGCAGCGTATTTCAGGTGGATTTGGTTCTTATTATGGTATCCCTGGGATAAAGGAAAATGGTCTTCCTGATGTTTCAGGTTTAGCTAGCATGGCTGAAAGTCGAATTAATGGTATTAATCAAATGTATAATTTAGGTTTAGGTATTGCACGCTTAGCAGGTGGGAATACTGATCATATTCAACAAGCGAGTCAGGTTGGAAATATAGTTTTTAATAATGCTAGAAATATTGCCAATGCAGTTAAACAGAGTTTTTAAATCATCATTGAAAATTATTCAGATATGTCTCTAAGGCGTCCTATGATTTTAAATTAGTATTAATCATAGGGATTTTTATTAAATTATAAAATGGTATATTTTCCTATTTTAAATGCATCATTACACTCCAATTATATAAATATATTTGCATTAAATGCAAAGTAGAGGTGAAATGATGAATAAAGAAGAAATGCTAAGAGCAGCAGAAAGAGAACTACAACAGATCCAAGAAGCTATAACTAATGTTGTGATGCGTAACGAATCATGTAGATCAGAGTTTGTTCGCAATCCACGAGCTGCAATCAAAAAATATTTAAACATTGAATTGCCAGCTGAACTAAATATCAGTGCAATTGATCAGTCAGATCCAAGTATGGTCACGTTTGTGTTACCACACTGTGTGGATGCATCTTGCAGCACACATCAATCAAATGGTTCTGTAAATTCTAGTCAGTTAAACAGTGTAGCGGGTGCTCTTAATGGTTTACGAGCAGATCAGTTAAACAGTGTAGCAGGTGGGTTTGGAGTACCTAATCAAAGTACAGTAAATACAGCAGTTGATATTACACAAGGTTTGTATAATATGGGATTAGGATTAGCAGGAGCTTTCGGTGCAAACTCAGATGATCTTGAGAAAGCAAATCAATATGGTAATATGGGTTTAAATACATTTAAAGGCCTAAATGGTCTGTTTAATAAATAATCAGTTTGATAACTTTTTCAGATATTAAAATATCGAGAAATTTGTTGTGAACAGATTATAAAAATTTGGTAAGGTATGGCAATCAAAGTTATCGAGCAATGAAAATTTAGTAGAAACTTTGATTGCAGATAAAGAGCCTCATGTATATCTAAGTATTGCGGTTATATGGGTTTAGAAGCACTTTATAAATTTGTTGATTTGTTAAATTAGCAAAAACACCAAATTTTTATATTGTAAACGAATAATTAGATAATATATTCTGCTGTGCTTTTTGTTAGTACTGAAAAAGTAGGGCAGAATTTTTTATTCATCAAGGAGCTTCTTTAAAAGGTTCTGTTATTTTTGTCAGTAAAGCGTATATGCCGTTTGAACATGGATTCTACAACTAAAAGTAGAAATATGTACTGCTCAGGTGTCAGATTATTTATTATTTATTATTTTGGAGTGGGCTATTGGTTTAGGATTCAGTAAATTTAAGCTATGTCGATAGAATGAGGGTTTGAAAAATGAAATCAGTATTACAGTTCTTAATAATATCTGAACTAAAAGGATTTTAAAGGTTTCATGATCCATCTTGTATCAAACAGTATATTTCTGTACTAGAATGAGCGTGTGTATTCCGTGTTATTGAAAAAAAAAATGCTTTCATAAGAAATAAGAGACGTAAATTATAAATAAAGTGGAAGTGTTAAGAGTAGCAGAAAACGAACAGACAGATACAGTAATCTATAGCCCATGTTGTGATACGTAACGAATCATGTAGAGCAGAGTTTGTTCGCAATCCACGAGCTGCAATCAAAAAAGTATTTAAATATTGAATTGCCAGCTGAATTAAATATCAGTGTGTTTGATTAGTCTGATCGGGCTTCTGTTTCTTTTATCTTACCACCTTGTGTGGATGCATCTTGAAGCACACACTCATCAAATGGTTCTGTAAATTCTAGTCAGTTAAATACTGTAGCAGGTGGATTCGGTGGAATGATTGCACTTTCAAAAGATCAAGTAAATGCAGCATTCGATATTACACAATCCTTATATAATATGGGATAGTAAACCGCAGTGATTGCGGTGCAAATTCAGATCATTATGAACAAGCAAAAACAATCTATTTTTACAGTATATAAATAAAAAATAGATGAAGAGTGGGTGTATGTATATTAATTAGATTAAACTGATTAATATGCTTTTATCGATTAAAAAGATTTTTATTTTAATACTGATTATTATATTAGTAGGATGCAATAGTAAAGAGTACGAATACGGCAACGAATCTGGGCATGTAGATGTATCTGATATTTCTAAACTCTTTTTACATGATAAGCCGTATCGATCGATCAAAGTCTGGCCATATTTAGTTCCATCTTTAGATTCCAGTTCTAATGAGATGAATATCCATTGGATAAGCACCAAATCTCTTAAAGAACCTTTTGTAGAATATAACATACCAACATTACCAGCTAAGAGAATTTTTCCTGAATTACAAGTGTTAAACATTCAGAATAAACCACATTACTTATACAAAGTAAAACTCAAAGATCTCATGCCAAACCAACAATACCAGTATGTGTGTTATAAATCGAACATGTCTTTTTCTAGAGGAACCTTTTTTTCTAGAAAAGTTTTGAAACCCTCGAATATGGCATTTATAGGAACGCCCTCATCTGATCAAGACATCATGACTGAATTAGCATTGAGTGTTCATCAAACGGGACCTGAGAGATGTTTTTTTATGGGAGATCCTTCTGGATACGAAGCTGATATAGAGCATATGTTGGAGCGTACATTCCCCACACATGCAAATCGATATAAAGGGGCTTTAAAAGGCACAAATTGGATGGGGCAAATTCCGAGTTATTTAGTTAGCTCGAATACAGAAAATATTAGTAGTGAATTATCTGAGATACCAGGACACTTGTCACAGTACTATCTATTTGACAAAGAAGGTTTATTAGGATTCAAACCAGATTTATACAAGCCAAGATCTTATATAGATAATGATGATAAAACGTTTAAGGAACTATTTGGTAAAACATTATTACCTGATTGGAGTTACGTTGTCGAATCAGGTTTTGTTAAAATCTTGGTCTTAGATTCTCACAAAAAGATAGACTGGTCTAATAAAAAAAATATCGATCGAATAGAAAAACTATTGTCAGGATCTGAATTTCCATGGAAGATCGTTCTTTTTGCAGGAAAAGTATTGAATGAACAGGATCGAGACTATACAAACTTTGTTTCTCAATTATTACCTGTTTTTGAAAAAAATGGTGTGCAGCTCATTTTATCTTCAGGTCATAAGTATTATTTCCGTTCTAAGCCGGTGAGATATAATTATAAACAAAACAAAATAGAGAATCAACTGAATGGTGTAACGATGATTAATATTCCAGGAGGGCAGAGTGCAAAGGCTTTGTTAACGAAAAGTGCTCAGGTACAAGATGCTAAATATATTGACAGCAGTATTCATTCTGTAATGATTTTAGGTTACTTGGAAGCAAATGATAAAAAGATTACATTCAAGGCGTATGATACAGAATACAACGTGAAAGATATTTGGGGCAAAACCAAGTGAATGATATTTTCAGCCTCTTATGATATTTATATGAGTGTTGCTTTATTCCCATACTGAGGTTTTTTTATAAAAATGGATATATATTTTTGTGTTATCTCGTTCTATTTGCTTGCATTTAATTAATATTGATCATAATTACTCATTTGTGTGAAAAAATTATTTTCTTTTAAACTTTCTGAGTAAATCATTGCTATCAAGAAGAACTACAATGGGTCTTCCATGAGGGCACATGTAAGGGTTCATGGTTTCGCCAAGATCTATCAGTAGTTTTTCCATCATAGGCATGGTTAATGGATCACCTGCTTTCACTGCCATTTTACAAGAGCACATAGCAAGAATGGGATCGAGTACTGGATGAGATCCTTTTAATCCCATGCTAGATTCAAATCCAGCCCAATTCCTTCCTCCCTCAAGACCTACGAGTTCCTGGAGGATTTCTGTTAGGATAGAAAGTTCTTTTCCAGGATGTTTTTGAACAAGTATCGAAGGATAGCTGCGAACAATGTAACTCCCTCCACCGAAAGGTTCTAATTCAAATCCGATTTCTTTTAGAGATTCTAGGTGATCTTTTAAAATATTACTCGTGACTTTATCTAAGTGGAGTGGTTCAGGCATTAAAAGAGATTGCTTGTCTAATGATTTACCTTCGTGTTTTTTCCATAACTTTTCAAAGAGGACTCTTTCATGTGCTACATGTTGATCGATTAGGAGAAGACCCTTAGGATGTTCTGCTACGATAAATGTATTCATGATTTGTCCTAAGATTCTGGCAGAATACATCAGATGTGCAAACGGTTTGTGAGTGGATGCCTCTTCTGTTTTTTTGAGATCACCTGATTCTTCTGATAATAATTCAGAATTGCTTTTTTGAATACTTGAAGGTTCTTGATGCTCTGATCCATTCTCTATTTGATTTTTGGTAGGAATATTCCATGGATCATCACTACTCTTATGAATAGGTGTATTCAATGAAGTATCTTCTTGACTATCATGTTCATATTTCGGTTTTTGGGATGGGAAAATGAAATGACTTTGGCTTTGTTGAAGTTCGAAAGATTTTATTTTTGCTTCTTGAGGGGAAGATGTTTTTGACGGATAGCTATCTTTAAAAGAATATCTGGTTTTACTAGATAGATCATACTTTTTGTTTAATGATGACTCAGGATTACCTTGAGAAGAACTTTGAGAATGATCAAGAGAAGATGGATCTTGCTGTGTATCTTTTAAAGCACTGCCGATGCCATGTAAATGTCCACATTTTAAGAGTGCTTGTTCTACACCCTGACGGATAAGGAAGAAAATATTTTTTTCATTTTGAAATTTTACTTCTGTTTTGGTTGGAGAAACATTGATATCTATAAGGGATGCATCAATTTGAATATTGAGCATGGCCAGAGGGAATTTCCTGCCTTCCAGGATATGCCTATAAACTTGTTCCAGAGCTATCTGTAGAATTTTGCTATTCATAGGGCGTTTATTGACAAAGAAAATCTGTCTAGCTCGTGTTGGTCTAGAAACTTCTGGAGGGCTTGTAAATCCAGAAATAATGGCATCCCCGCTGATATATTCAACAGGGATCATCTTTTCTGTAATCTGTTTTCCCCATATGATAGATAAAGCATCTGCTACATTTCCGTTTCCTAAACTTTCAAGCATGGTTTTACTTTGATGTTTATAAACAAATTTAATTTCTGGATAAGCAACAATATATTTTTCTATAATATCTGTACATGCTGCTAATTCTGCAGCACTGCTTTTAAGAAATTTAAGTCTAGCAGGAACTTTTTCGAATAAATTTTCTACTTCGATACATGTTCCTTTTGCACCCGAGTCTTTCTCTTCACGAATGATGTTGCCTCCATCACAGATGAGAACATATCGTAAACCAGATTGCTGTGCAGTACGGATAGTCATCTTAGAAACAGATGCTATTGAAGGAATAGCTTCACCACGGAATCCGTAGCTTATTACATTTTCTAAATCGTCATAAGATCTTATTTTAGAAGTAGCATGTCTTTGTAGAGAGAGTTTTGCGTCCAGTTGAGACATGCCCTCTCCATCATCTCGGACAAGAATTTTTTTAATACCTGATTGAAGAAGTTCAATTTCAATTCTTCTTGCACCCGCATCTACACTGTTTTCGATCAGTTCTTTCAATACCGAAGCGGGTCTTTCTACAACTTCTCCTGCAGCGATTTGATTGATAGTATTAGAATCTAGCATTTTAATTTTAGATTCTTGTTGCTGAATATCTGAATGTTTTGGATGAGAAACCATTGTGTAAATTAGCACCATTAAGATTTTTATTCTAGGTATTGAAACAGAATTACTTGTAGTGTAAGTATATCCTTAAAGTGAGAAACGTTTTTAAAGGAGTTTGTGAGTTTTCATAGATATAGGCTCAAAACGTCTAGATCGTATCGTAAGCAATTATGTAATCTAGTGAAACTCCATATTTAATAAAGTTTTTTGTACAGATGGATTTCACTAGAATACACGTTAGAAATGTTGAATAAGAATCAATTCATTGAGATCTTCTCTAATATTTAAAGCTCTAAGCTCCCACAGCAAATGATTAGCATTGCAATGAAATGAAATTATATTATTCATCCTTAATTTAATGGCGGGTTTATCATGAGTTTCAGTATAATCATGAAAATCTGTAGCTGTTTTAGTGTTCGTTAAGTCTAACTCAGTTAGGGAAGGATAGAGTTCTTTATAAAGAAGCTGAGGCAAACCAACGTGAAATTTTAAACAATCTTCATCAACTAGTTTTTTGCTACTATCATTAAGCATAGAGCCATATTTTGCAATTATAGTATTTGCTAAAGATAATTTTTTTAATTTAGGCATGTAGCTATCACAAATAATGTCTAATCTGCATCCATGTTCTGAAAAATAATTCGAAAAATCTATCTCTTCAATATTTGGATAGCACAATCTCCTAAAATCTTGAGTTTCTGTTATATTATATGGATGTGGTATTTTTAAAGTTATAATATAGCTTTTAAAAAAGCACTTGAATACAATATTTATGCTGTCATTTGAGCTTACATGTGAGCATCTAAACCTTCTAATATTTGGTAAAAATGTTTCATTCATTATTTCTTGATATTCACTATTTTTTAGAGAATCGGGAACATTTTTTATTTCACCTTTATCATGGTACTGTATGAAAGGAAGACTGAAATTTGAATTACTAATATCGAGTTCTTCTATGGATTCTGGTAATCCCGAAAACACTTTTGCCCACTTGAATTTATTCATATGGATGTATGTAAAGTTAATTCTTTTTATATTTAGGTGCTTCTTTAAGTACGCTCCTGATTGACCCATGTAGTTAGAACCTCCAAAGTTGATAGATTGAATACTGAGAGGTAAATTTTTAAGTATTGTTTTCCAAACATGTTCGCGAAAGTTGCATCCCTGAAAACTGATGTGTTGTAAGTGTCGGAATGTTATGATTCTTTCAGATAATTCTCCACAATAGTTACTATCTGTAAAATCAATACGGGTGGTTGTAAGTTGTAAGTTTTTCATTAGATGATGCCATTTCTCTTCGGAAATAAGTAACCCTGTAAAGTTGGCAGCAACCTCTAGTTTTTGTTGTGAAGTAGAGTTGTTTTCTTCAACCATAGTATAAGATCGAGTCTGTGCTGTAAAGATTGCAACAAGTATAGCTGTTAATGCTTTGATAATATTTTTCATGATTTTAATTTTTATACTTTTAATTTTCAGACTCTTAATTTTTCAGACTCTGCATTCCTTTTTCTATATGGCCTAGAGAGGAACAGTTTCATTTTACTATAAGAAACAGCAGTTTTATGCATTTATATGCAGCTATGATATATATTCTTATACATATAGAAACTGTATAACGCAGCTATCCTGCAAAAAGTAATAGATATTGATGATATATCAGTTTTATAAAGTGATGGTCAAGAAATATTACTTGATTAACCACCTTACCCTGTAGATTTTGTAGGAAATACCCAATGAAATACTAGAAAGTTCTTATCCTATCAATATTACGATATATTTTTAGCATAGGTAAAAATATTGAATTTTCAAATGGAGTTTATTTAAATGATAACCATTATTGGAATAGTTATTTCCTTAGTATGTACAATGTTAGGATATGTCTTACACGGCGGAAATGTTGGGGTTCTTATACAGCCTACAGAATTTATTATTATCTTTGGTTGTGCGATTGGTATTTTCCTTGGTTCGAATGGGATGGTTGTTGTAAAGTCAACCATTGCTGGGGTTAAAGCATTGATTTCTGCAAAACCTATAACAAAAGAATCTTATTTAGATTTGCTTAAAATGTTATATTCCTTATTTACTTTAGCTAGAAAAGATGGGCTACTAGGACTTGAGCAACATGTAGAAAATCCTAAAGAAAGTAATATCTTTTCTGCCAATCCGATGTTTTTAGCGAATCACCATGCCACTGAACTGTTATGTGATACTTTAAAGGTTATCTTGACAGGATCTGTAAGCTCACACGATCTTTCCGATATGATGGAAACGGACATTGATATAGCACATGAAGAAGAAATGGTACCTTCCGAAGCAGTTCAAAATGTAGGAGATGCGATGCCTGCTGTAGGTATTGTTGCAGCTGTACTTGGGGTTATTATTACAATGGGGAAAATTGGTGGTGAAGCAGCCGCTATTGGTAAGTCAGTTGCTGCAGCCCTTGTGGGTACATTCTTAGGGATTTTAAGTGGATATACCATATTCTTTCCTATTGCTAGGGCTATAACAATTAAAGTAAAGGCAGATGGGCCCTATTTGCAGTGCATAAGACATGCACTTGTAAGTTTTGCAAGAGGTGATGCTCCCTTAACTTGTGTTGAGTTTGCTCGAAGAAGTATAGAGCCTCATGTTAGACCTAGTTTTAATGAAATGGAAACCACTTGTAAACAAAAATAAAAGAAGGTAAGAAGAGCATGGCAAAAGAAGTAGCACCTATTATTATAAAGAAGAAAAAAGGTCACGGTCATGGGCACCATGGTGGAGCCTGGAAAGTAGCCTATGCTGACTTTGTAACCGCTATGATGGCATTCTTTATGGTAATGTGGATTGTTAATCTTTCTGATGAAGTCAGAGCTGAGGTAGAAGGTTTTTTCAATGATCCTGTAGGTTATAACAATAAAACAAGAAATAAAATAACCATTGATGCTCCTGCAATACCGAGGGCCATGAAAACTGAAGTAGAGCCTAGGAGATATAAAAGAATTGTAAAAAAAGTTGGCCCAGGTGCAAGTAAGCCTGTGATGCAAGCAGAAAATAAGCTGATGCATAAAATTAAAAAGCAGTTAGAAAGAATTGCAGCAGCTCACTTAGATCCCGAGTTGAAAAAATTGATGGATAGTATCAAAATTACTATTACTAACGAAGGATTACTTATCGAATTTATAGAAAAAACTTCGGAGATGTTTTTTGAGCTTGGTAGTGCTCAAGTAAGACCTGATGCAAAAAAACTGTTTTTAAAAGTTGCAGAAGTGTTATCTGAGACATCTAGAAAATTAATTATTGATGGTCATACGGATAGTAAAGCTTATGCTAGTAGAATGTATGATAACTGGGATTTAAGTGGTGATAGAGCTTTAGCACTCAAAAGAATATTATTAGAAGGAAAAATTCATCCCAAAATGATATTAGCAGTTAGAGCTAATGCCGATAAAAAATTACGGTATCCTGAGGATCCCTATCACTTTAGCAACCGAAGAGTTTCTATTCTTCTTCCATATAGTTATGTAGAAACAGGACCTATTGCAAATCCTGCTCAAGATCCTAAAACTATTAATGATCTACTTGTGTACGATCCTATTACTATAGGACCTAAACCTATACGTGTAGATCCTAAACTAAGTAATGAAATATTGTAAATGACGTATCATAGAGGAAGAGAAGATGCGGTTTATTAAGAAAAATATTAAGGATATTCATATTACCGATAAAAAAGTTTTGGTTAGATGTGATTTTAATGTACCAATGATGGATGGAAAAATTCTAGATGATAGAAGAATACAAGCATCTTTACCTACCATACGTTATATATTAGATCAAGGTGGAATACCAATCCTTGTCAGCCATTTGGGAAGGCCAAAAGGGAAAGATGATCGATTTACACTAAAATCGATTGCTGATTGTTTGGAACAGAAATTTGTACGTAAGATATCGTTTATAAGCGATTTTCAAAATTCTGAATCTAAAAAACAGATTTCTCATGCAAATAGGGGTGATATTTTCTTGTTAGAAAATATCAGGTATTATTCGGAGGAAACCAAAAACGATGATCAGTTTGCAAAAGAACTTGCAGATTTAGCTGATATATATGTAAATGATGCTTTTGGAACTTCACATAGAGCTCATGCTTCGAATAGTGGAGTAGCAAGTTATATCCCAGCAGTATCTGGATTTTTATTAGAAAAAGAAATTAATATATTTTCAAATTTATTAGAAAATCCCTCTCACCCTGTTATTGCAATATTAGGTGGTTCCAAAGTATCTGATAAAGTTAAATTGATAGAAAATTTATTAGCTAAAGTTGATAAACTTTTAATAGGTGGGGCAGCATGTTTTACTTTTCTTAAGGCAAAAGGATTGGAAATAGGGTGTTCGCTCGTGGATGATTCTTTATTAGATTTTGCTAGAGATATCATGAGTAAACATGATTATCAAATCGTACTTCCTAAAGATCTTGTTATAACGGATTGTATTGATCAACCTAAAAATATTAAGACTGTCCCTGTTGATGAGATACCCGAGGGATGGATGGGAGTTGATATAGGCCCAGAAAGTATTGAACAATTCTCTCTGTATGTAAAGCATGCAAAGACTGTCATATGGAATGGCCCAATGGGGATTTTTGAAAAAGATATATTCTCAAAAGGAACTATAGGTGTAGCCAGTTCTCTAAAAGAGTGTTCGGGAGAGACGATTGTAGGTGGTGGAGATAGTGCTGCTGCTTTAGATAAGCTGGGTTTAATCGATGCCTGTACTCATGTTAGCACGGGTGGAGGTGCTGCATTAGAAATGTTAGAAGGGAAAGAGCTGCCAGGTATTTCTATATTATTGGATAAAGAAACGGCGGTTCATTAGTCCTTTAAGCTGTAGTTTAGAGGGTGTATGCAGAACGATTATATTAAAGGAATACATGAAATTTTCAATATCAACTATAGCGAAGAGTTTGCCTCGATATATCAAGATTTAATAGGTTTACCATGGTCTAAAATTTTTGTCATCATAGGAATGACATACGGAATATCATATATTCTTTCTCATCTAATATTATATAGATTTTGTAAGAAGTATCATTCTATTGGTGTACCATCTTACTATACAAAAAGACTTGTGAAATCGGTAGGCTTAATAAAATCCTTTATTATTATCGCTGTTTTTCATCACTACTTTATTTCTCCGAGAATAGGATATCAATATCACCTTGAAATAAACTTACTCGTGGTGTTGAGTATTACTATTTTTTGTTTTAATTTTTGGAGTTTTATAACAGAGTATTTAATTATTGTTTACTTCAAGAAGCAGAGAAAAAAATCTTTAGCAATATTGTTTTTCTTTAAAATTGGTAAATGGGTGATTTTTTTCATGGGTCTGATTTTTGTAAGTGCTATTCTAAACTTAAATATATGGTCTATTATTACGGCATGCACAGCTTGTATTGTTGCTCTTGTTTATGCAGGCAACAATGCAATAGAAAATTATTTTGGTGCTTTGGCAATTGCTTTTGATGATTCCTTCTCGATAGGTGATACTATTCAAATTAGCATAGATAGTTCTGAAATAACATACACTGGAGTTGTTGAAGAAATTAATTTCCGTACGATTAAGATACGTAGGGAAGATGATGGAGTCGTTACTATACCAAATGGTAATATTGCAAGGCTACCATTGGTTAATTTGTCTCAGATTAACAAAGATGGTATTGGATAATCTGTTCAGTTTATGGGCATGGTAGTATCAGCACGCTCTCCCTTTTTATGTCTAATAGCTCACTGTTCATACTGTAACTTTCTAATTCTTTTAGTGATTTTATCAATAAGTATTTTTCATTAGTCATGATATCTAAAAAGACTAAAATGCAGTATTTATCTTCTAGAGATTGGATTCCTATGAGGGTTAGATGATCATCATTAAAATTTACAGTAGATTTGAGTGAAAAATTATTTAAATGATATATCGATATTTTATTGATCTCACTACATAAATAATAATCAGTGCCATCAGATGTGAGCGTAATAAAATGCTGATGTTTTTGATCTAGCTCCAATATTCTAGGTTCTTGCATCGCCGTTTCAGCGTTAATATCATATTTAAAAAGTTGTAATTTTATACGATCTTGTTTTTTAGTGAAAACACTTAACCATATCATGTCTTCTGATGGTTTACAAAGGATCTCTAGATGATAAAAATTTTCAATTCGGGGACTACACCAGCATATTTCACTGAAATGATTTACGATAAAGACTCTCTCCCAGCCTGCATCATAAACAAAGTGCAATCTCGATAGATTATCTGATTTAACATACATTGGAAATTTCCATTTTCTATTAAATTTACTAGGAACATGAATAAACCAGGATGGATATCCTACTCGTGAGCTTTGTAAATGAAGGTCCTGATGAAAAATATTCTGGATAGATACACCATGATCTGAGGGACTACTTAGAGCAAGAGAATTTGTTCCAAAGAGATTATTGAGAAACAGATCTTTTATGTTATGATGAATACCTTTATATGGGGCAGGGATTTGTAAGGATATAGATTTTACAATATATGGATCAGATGAACGAGGTGTGTCATCATTCGGATAATTTTCATAGACAGCAGTATTTTTATCTAAAAGCTGAATCATGGATGAGCAATCGCCAGGAGATGTGGAGATATACTTTAAAGGATAAAAACCTTCTCGAATTCCGGAATGAATAACTTTATCTTCGCTTATGCTTGGATTATATGTACTGGCTAAATCGATATTTTTTTTCGAATCAGCTTTCCATGTGCCTATCGTTAAGGGAATATTCCTACTGAATTTGTTATTAAAGTTTTGGGGATAATTAGGATGTGCCAGAAAGGATTCATTCTCAGGTTTTCTTCTAAAATAATGTAATTCTCTTCGTCCTGGATTTATTGGGTTGGGTTGACTTAATCGAGTACCGGGTCGTATCGTATCAGTTTGTTTTTGATAGAAATCATAGTCTTCCATAAAGGATTTACTAATATCAAAATCATCCACACTAGGGGTAAACCAAAAAGTAAAAAACGTATTGTTTATTTCGGAGTTTGGTTGGATTTGAATACCGATCCACTCTTTTTCAGGTTGAAAATAGGTAAGAAAATTAGACATAAATTTTGGTCTATGCCAATCAATATCATATATAGATGGATCTACTTGTACCCCTCTTGATTTTTCGAAGGATATGGATTTTGTAGATTGAAAACTTTCATATAAATCCCACTGCCATGCTTTTGTAAGTTTAGAAGTATTTTCAAAAATGTTTGATTGTTCGTTATAGGTAAGGTAATCAAAATCGTAACAAATAATACTCCCGCTATATCCTGTAATGTCTGAATCTGAAAGAAATGATTTTCTTTCATCTAATTCACGATAAATACGAGAAAGAAAGAGATGCCCACTAGGAGTGAGTAAGAGATCTTGATAGGTGAAAATATCTTCAGAGCTGACTATTTCTGAAGGTAGGATAGCTTTTTCATTTAAGATGTTAATCGTTGTAATGTCTGTAGTAAGGTAAGTGGATTCAGTAGAAAGATCAAGTTCTTTTAGAGGATTCAAGCAGTACGTAATTATGCTATGAAAAGGAGCATTCTGTGCATTTTCTAAATAATAAGGGGTTGTTATTTCGTTCTCCGTTAATAGAGTATTTAAGTCGAATTCTGCTTCGAAAAACCCCGTTTCTGCTGCGAAGAGTCCAATGTCTTTAGATATGTTTGGATTCGAATCTAACTCTATTTTAGACTCAAAACAGAGTTTAATGGTTTCTACAGGTATGGTTTCATTTTTATGATCTATGTTTGTATCTTGTCTGGTGAGGTTAATATGTGCATCTATTTCATAACACGGGATGTCTAAATCTGTAGAAAGTGGAAAAATCGGTATGATCCCTTCATTTTCTAAAAATTCTTCGGTTATGAATGAAGGAGTGATTCCTTTTTCATGAAAAGTAGCTAGCCAAACAGGATATATAAGATATTTGCTTTCATGCTGCACGGGAATAAACATCATGAGTCTATTTTCCATATGCTTTAGCGGAACGATGCCCGTGCAAATTCTGTTACTCCATCCTTGAATTTCTTGTTGTGATAAAATGATTGATCTACATTGATTCGCGGCTGACGGATCATATTTCAAAAGAATTTGATATAGAAAGGTTTTCTGAAGTCTCTTCTCATTTGTGCCATTTACGACTAAATATAAAAATTCTTTTTGACTATCTTTTTTGTATACATAAGTCTGAATGGAAAGAAACTCTATTTGTTCATCCTGTATCAATGTGGTTCTTTTAGAATTTATAGAACCTTCTTGCCCTAAATATATATTATGTGGATATAAAGTAAGATCTAGGTCTTGATTTAATATGGATAATGTTGAACAAGAAATCAGACTAGTATCATTGTTTTTATCTTGAAGTGGCAGTGAAGATATTCTGGCATACCAGTCTTGTTTAGAAGTATTCTGATGTTCAATATGAATATTATCAGCGAAAGGTAAGTCGTTATTGCTCCATCGATCGTAATCTGTAAAAACAATTTTTTTCTGTTCAAATTTAGTATGAAAAGGATAACAGTTTCTTTCTTCGATTAAATGCTTTGAAATTTGAGTGTACTGTGTATCGATAAGATCTACAACACTCGTATCATAAACAAATCCTTCATTTTCTTCAAGGAGAGAATAATCAATTGTGACAAAAGGTGTGATATGTTCGATTTGAGTACCATCTTTTATTATTGCTAGAATAATCGTCCCCATTTGTTTAGCGATCTGAATGAATTTATTGATAGCTTGCTTTGAAATAAAATCTATTTTCTCGATATCTTTTAAAATAATCACTTTATATCCTATTGGAGATATTTGTTCAATAGAACTGTAATTAGATTGCCAATATTGAATATGATTTTTGCCTTGAAAATATAAAGTATGTAGAGATTGAAGGTGAGCAGGAAGAGACGTGATTTTTCCTAAAGCAGAGCTTGTATTTGGGCTTGACTTTGCATTTGAAAAAGTAGATGTGGATGTATTGTTTAAATAAAGAATATCATAGCTACCTTCGAAATAAGAAAAAGATAGTAGTGTAGAATTTAAAAATATGAATAGACAGAGAGTGGAATATAATAGTCTCATGCTAATATTTTAGCAGGTACAACATTCAATCCGTTATTAAACCGTTAGATTGACGTACGGACTTTGTTCTTGAAGGAGGAAAGAGTATACACTCTGCTCTTGCATATATATTTTCTTTCGGGACTAGTCCAAATCCACGACCATCAAAGGATGCATTTCTATTGTCTCCCATAGGTAGATAGAATCCTTCAGGAACGGCACAGGGCTCAGCCTTGATAAGATCTTTTGAAAGTGATAGTGGATCCATATGAAACTGTTTCGCAAGATTTTCTATATAAAACTTATCATGTTTTAGAGAAGGTCTGCGGTCGATGTTGACATAATCGCCATCAATTTTCACTGGTATATACTCTCCTTTGTAATGAACTAGTTTAAAATTAACATTCATAACTGGTTCATTTAAATAAGGTTCATAAAATCTTTTTCCATTAACAAATAGAAAACCATCTCTAACTTCAATGATATCGCCTGGGGCACCGATAGCTCTTTTAATAAAATCGATAGTATCAATTCCTTTATCAAGAGCATTTTCAGGAGGACGGAACATAATAATATCACCTTGATTAGGATCTCCATAAAGGTAAGGGAATTTACTTCCGATGACAATATCTTTTACTTCTAATGTTGGCACCATCGATTCACTTGGTATATAAAAGGTTTGTCCGATGTATGGTCTGATAAGTAGAAAAACGAGTACAAATGCATAAATAATGGAATCTGAAAGTTCATTGAATACTTTAGCAGTATAGTAGAGAAGACCCCTTTTATGTGTAGAAATTCTGTTTTGAAGAATAAATAAAAATAATCGTAAAACAGTAAGTGATATGACGACTATTCCAATAGTAGCTGTTGAAGTTCTACTTAGTTTATCTACAAACCCAATCATTCCAGTCGGCTTATCTACTTGAGCTAATAATTGCAATGATAGGGTTTGTAAAAACATGTCCATGAAAAAATATATAGATTATGTAAAGATGAAAATAAAAATTATCGAGCTTCTTTAATTCTTGCTGCTTTTCCTACTTTATCTCTTAGGTAATACAATTTAGCTCTTCTTACTTTTCCTTTTCTTATAACTTCAAATTTAGCTACGTTTGGAGAGTGAACAGGAAAGCTTCGCTCTACCCCAATTCCGTTACTAATTTTACGAATAAGAATGCTTTTAGCTATACTACCACCTCGTACTGCTAATACAACACCTTCAAAAATCTGGATTCTTTCTTTTCCAGCTTCTCTTACTTTAACGTGTGCTTTTACTGTATCACCAGGATTGATAGCTGGAAGATCCTCTTTAATATGCTCTTTTACTAAGCTGTTTAAAATTACTTGTTGTGACATAATATCTACTCTTGTTTTTATATTTTCATTTTAGCAGAATCTTTTATCTTCTTGCATATATTGGAATCTGAATTCTTTAAATTCAAACTTTTATATATAGAAACTTAAAAGATAAGCTTTTTAAAAGATACTTCCTATCTGATATGGTTATAGAAAGTATCTTTTAAGAGAAATTTTAACGTTTACAGAACTGGAATCCGCGTCTTGCTTTTTTGTGTCCGTATTTTTTCCTTTCCTTAACACGGGCATCTCTTGTAAGATGGCCACCCGATCTTAAAGATGTGCGCAAACCTTCATCCATATTCAGTAATGCTCTTGCTATACCTAATTTAACAGCACCTGCTTGTCCAGCAACACCGCCTCCTTTGGCTGTTGCTTTGATATCATATGTATCTGATACCCCTAAATCTGTAAGAGGTCTCTTTGCAAGGATTCCTAAAGTAGGGCGACAGAGGTAACTTTGAAATTCTCTATCGTTAATGTGGATGTTGCCATCCCCTTTTTTGATCCAAACTCTTGCAATAGCACTTTTTCTTTTGCCAGTGCCGTAACCTAAATATTCGCTTTTTGTACTCATATCTAAATAAACTCTTCCTTAACTATAAACTTGCCAATTCAATTTTTTCAGGAGTTTGCGCTTGATGAGGATGATTTTCTCCAGCATAAACTTTCAACTTAGTCATTAAACTTCTACCGAGTTTGGTTTTTGGTAACATGCCCCATACAACTCGCTCAATGAGTTTATCAGGTTTATCTTCTCTCATTTTTTCACGACTTATGCTTTTTAATCCACCAGGATAATTGGAGTGCGAATAAAGAAGCTCATCTTGCTTATTACCAGTGAGCTCGACTCTGTCGGCATTAATGACAATAACGAAATCTCCGCAGTCTTGGTTGTAGCAAAACGTAGGTTTATGTTTACCTTGAAGTAATTTGGTGATTCTAGAAGTTAATCTTCCCAGAGACTGTCCTTGTGCATCAAGGATGTACCATTTTCTTTCTGGGGTATATTTTTTCATGCTAAATGTTTGATTCATGGTTAATACACTCTGTTCGGACAGACAATGTCCAATTAAATATTAATTTACTATGTAATTATACTACGCATTTTATAAATATTGCATGTACCAAGCCATGATTTTATTTAAAAATTCTTATTATTTCTTGTAGTTGTTGAAGGCATTGTCCTATCTATTTTGCATTTCTTTTGCTTTTTGTCTAACAACTCCTCCTCTTGCTTTTAGATCTTCTTTAGATATCGTGTTTTGAATAATACTGGCAATAGTATCTGTACCTTGTGCTGAATGAGTGAGTAAGCAGAGTTTTTCTTTAGCCCTAGTAAATGCTACGTAAAGTATTCTTAATTCTTCTTCATAGGATTCTATTTGATTTTTTTCATGAGCTTTTCTAAAAGGAGTTGATGCTATCAGGTTGTACCTTGTACTTACTAATCCAGAAGATGCATCAAAATAATGTCCAGGCATGCTTCTTTGTATTCTGCCGTAATGATCTGGAAGGATGACGACGGGAAATTCTAATCCTTTTGATTTATGGATGGTCAAAATTTTAATAGTATTATCCTGTGGGTCGTAAATATTGGCTTCCCCTTCTTTATGGTTCAATAATTGTATATCTGCGATGTAATGAGCAAACATCTCTGCTGTAAAGTTTTTTTTCTGACAGGCGATACTTAATATTTTTTTTGTATTGGCATAAGCTTGTACATTTCCAGTAGAGAGTGATTTTTGCTGGTATTCCGATTTATGTAAAATTTGATGAATAATTTCCCAGGCAGTATATTGACTAATGCTTGACTGTAGTGCAGGAAACCATGATAAAAATTGATGAAGTTTATCATTGTCTTGCGGATAATCGGATGAATATTTTAGTAAACATCGATAGACGGGCTTATGCTTAGAAAGATACGCAATGCTTTCCATACTTAATCCTACTATAGGGCTTCTTAAGACGCATATCAGGCTAAAATCATTGGATGGGTCGATAAGGGCTTTCAGGCAGTGAAAAAGATCTTTTATTTCTAGTTTGGTATAAAACTTTTCTGAACCTCCTAGAATAGTATTTGGGAGAAGATTTTGTTCTAATTCTTTACTGATTTCGGATGCAGATGAGGTTTTTCTACATAAAATGGCAATGTCTGAGGGGCTATATTCTGTTGTTGATAGTAAATCTTGAACTTTTTTTGAAACAAAAGATGCATCAAATTTAGCATGTTCCCAGTATTCTATTCCTGAATATCTTCTGCAAGAAGTTTCATCATCTCCATTAAATGGATCCGCGGATCCGTTCGAAGAAATAGGATCTTGTTGAAAAGGTTGATATTCTGATTTCCAGTGATTATAGAAAAAATCGTCTGCATAATTTAATATCCCAGTTTGAGATCGATAGTTAGTTGTTAGAGGTAAAAGATGTGTGTTTTTCGTTTCTTGAGTGAATAGCTTATAATCGGCATTTCTGAAACGGTAAATAGATTGTTTTGGATCTCCCACCATCATTTGCATTTCGGGCTTAAGACTTTTTAAAAGATCATATTGAATTGGATTGAGATCCTGAGATTCATCAACCATAACTACTGAATATTTTTTATGAATTCTTTCTTTAACATACAAATGATCCTTTAACAGGGAAGATGCCTTGGATTCAAGAAATGAAAAGTCAAAGGCTTGTTCATCTAGCATGAGCGTTTCAAGTTCTTTCCAGATATCAATCGTGAGACTTACCAATGTGCTAGTATCTGCTCCATCTTGTAGGATTTTTGAATCGGTATTGCTTGCAAACCATCGAGGGATTTTAATTTTATTTTCTTTTAAATATCGAGTAAGTTCACTTTTCCATAATTCCCATGTGTGATTATCGGGATTTATCATGTGGTTTGTATCTATCTGGAGAGATGAAAAGATGCATGATTTCCATGTCGACAGGCACTGCTCAGGACTATGATACATATTCGACAACGCTTCTTTAGTCCATAGAGTGTTTCTAAAGGCGTGGAGTAGAGCTCTGATTTCTCTTGATACTTTCGATAGAATACTAGGAGTAAAACCGTAGACTTGTTCACCTGCAAGTTGGAATAATAGTTTTTGAATATATGGATTATCTTTAAATGAGTCCGCAGATGATACTTTGTTGTCAAGAACATTGGTAATGCTTTTTTCAATTTTTGTTGTTGTGTCTGCATCATCCAAAATAGTAAAGTTAGGATCGAGATTGGCATAGAGAGCATTTTCTCGAAGGATGCTTTCACAAAAACTGTGGAGCGTCTGTATTGGACCTGTTTCTGCAAGAGCTGCAAGCTCGGTATGTTTGCTATCTATTAAACTGTTTACAATACGCTGCTTCATCTCGGCCGCAGCTTTTTTAGTGAATGTAATACAAAGGATTTTTTCTGGTGATACGCCCTGGTTAAGGACATGATTGAGATATCTGTGTACTAGTACAGTCGTTTTACCGGTCCCGGCAGATGCTTTAACAACAAAATTTGACTCATTTTCTAAAATAATTGTCTTTTGTTGATCAGAAAGTTTAACATTGTTATTCACAACTATATTTTAGCTGCAAAAAGATATGGTAATATAAAGAGTAGGAAATTTTAAGGTGCACTTATGGCAAAGAAAGCAGAAGCGAGGGAGATTATACGCTTAGTATGTACGGAAGATAGTAAGCATTTTGTTGTAACAACAAAGAATAAGAGAAATACTCCCGATAAATTAGAATTAAAGAAGTATAATCCGTCATTGAGAAAAGTTACTGTACATAAAGAGAAAAAGTAACTTTTTAGAGTTTAAGATATTTAGAGGAATCATATGCCATTACCAAAACGTAGACACAGCCACGCAAGAACAAATAAAAGAAGAACACATCATAAAGCCGTCATGCCAGAAATTCAAGTCGTGAACACTTCTGAAGGTGAAAAAGTTATTCAGAGACACATGGCTTCTGAAGATGGGATTTACAAGGGAAGACTATTACCAGGTTTTAAAACGGAATCAAATAGTTAATCGAACTTTATTTTAAAAAAACCCTGTACTATAAAGTACGGGGTTTTTTTGTAAATGAATTTTCAGGATATTGAAGAGGCCCTGATAATTTGTTCTATATCTTCTGGTTTAAAACTGGCTCCTCCGACAAGAACTCCGTCTATATTTTTTTTGGACATATAGGAATCGACATTATTCTTGTTCACACTGCCACCATACAGGACTTTGATGTTTATAGAGGAATCATGTAAACTTTTCGAAATCTTTTGATGAATAAAGCCGCATATTTCATCAGCTAGTTCAGGATGACACTCTTTACCTGTTCCAATGGCCCAAACGGGTTCGTAGGCAATAAAGATATCTAATGAACGGTTTTGACATATATCATGATTTTCTTGTAATGTAGAAAGAAGTAGTTTTAATTGGGCATCTAAAACTTTTTCAGTGTTAAGATGATTTGCATTAGGTTCTTTTTCTTCTAAAGTCTCTCCTATGCATGCGATGGGGGATATGTCATGGTCTAGAAGAGATTGGAGTTTTAATGAAAGAATCTTATCATTGTCTTGATTATTTATTAATATTTCTTTATCCATTTCACTGCTAAATCTACCTCTTCTTTCCGAGTGACCGATAATGCAATGTTTTATTCCAATATCGGATAGCATGGGACTACTAACCATTCCTGTAAAAGCTCCATTATCTTTCCAGAATACGTCTTGAGCTCCAATGATCACGCGTTTATTGGCAGTTATTTGTATGCCTTTTGAGAGGTATACAAATGGCAGACACGCAATACAAGATGTTTGGTATTTAGTAGTTGATTCATGGTACACATTGAGATATGTGTTAAGCATTTCGATGTTTCCGTTTAATTTCCAATTAAAAATGACTGTTTTCAAAATAAACCTCAGCAATAGCTTGCTCTCTTATTAGAGTATCTTTTTGAAAGAACGAAAACCTATATATGATTCAAAATTATTATTCTATGCTGTAAAAAAAACGGTTAAAACCAATAATTTTATAGAGCTTGGCTTTTGTTTGAGAATTATGATGCTGCATAACAATTTTATTACTTATATCGGTAACCATTCAAGGATCTGTTTACTATGGATTGTTTTATTGTTTATATTGGGTTGTGAAGAGGAAGGTAATATTTTAGGAACTTGGCAAGGGAAGCAGTATGTTAGAGATCCTCGTGTTGAGACAGCTCATAGTCATATTGTCGGTGATATTGAATTAAGAATTTTTGAAGAAGGGAACTACTCTTTAGTAGAAGTAGGTGTGCCTAGTTCTGGGAAATGGGTGCAGCAGAATAAAAAGTATATTTTAAAGCCAGACTACATCTTAGGTAAACATGTTGATTATTTTGGCGAAGAAGATCGATTTTACAAGGTGCCGATAAAACTTAAATTCAAAGCCGAGAATGAGATTATTTTCTACCGGCCAGCTTTGAAAACAGCTAGAATTCATCTTAGGAAAAACTATATACCTGCCATGAGAACTGTTGATGCTTTGGAAAAGTTACATGCAGATTACTAATAAATTTTTACTTTATGATAAAATCAACTGATAGATTCAAAGATATTCTTCATGCATGATATAAGATAAATAGGATTTTATACTTGAAATCTATTTATTCATAGATTCTTTTTTTTAGGTAATATCATTGCGTAGTTGTTAGTAGAATATTATGATTGGAATGTTTGAATATCTAGATAGAAGCTTGTTTTATAAGATTCATTTAGGTTACAGGAGTGAGTGGTTAGATTCTTTTTTTATGTTAGTAAGCTCATCATGTAACTTTAATGTTTTTCCCTTGTTTGTAGTTGCCGTATGGATTCTTTTTAGGAAGAAAAGTGCTTTTGAAGTGCTGGTTGTATATTTCCTGAGTGGATCCGTACAATTTTTATTAGCGTGGATGATATCAAGACCTAGGCCAAGTTATCTGTTAGATGCATTCCCTATGATTCCTCTTTATAATGATATGAGTTTTCCTAGTGGTCATGCAACAAGTGCATTTGCAGTAAGTTTTTATATAAGTAGTTGTATGTTCAAGAATGGATATCGAAATTTGAGTTATTTACCTTTTGCATGGGCATTTTTAGTAGGCTATAGTAGAATTTATATTGGTGTCCACTATCCCGTAGATGTTCTTTTGGGATCTGTTTTAGGTGCTGTTCTTGCATTCTTGATGTTAAAACACCTGTTGGGAGATAAGTTTTTTGTTTATGTTAGGTGATTTATTTGAATCTAGCTAAATGTATTTTACAATTTAGCTAGATTCAATAATGTTATATGGCTAACTGTAGTTGTTGATTTTCATCTATTGTTTTTTTGTTTTTAGAGACCACCTCTTTGATAATTACTAAGTTTTTCTTTGCAGCATCTATGATTTCAGGATCGGTATTGTTCTCATGAGTTTTATCAAGGGCTTCTAAAATGTTTTTTTCTAATTTCATAGCATTTTCAAATTGATGTTCCATGCCATAGGTGACTAATAAGTTATTTAATGCCTGTAGATTATATGGGTCGTGTGAAAGAGATTTTTTATAATCCATGATAGCTAACTCTTTTTGGTGATGTTTACTCTTAAGCCATCTGTTTCCTAAGTGAGTGTAAGCCCTACTAAATTCTTTTGCAGAAGCACACAGTTCAAGTTCAGGGAATAGATCTACAATGGTGTAGTATTTTCTCATTTTATGAAGAAGTTCATTCGTGAATTTAGTCATCGGTGAGTATTGCTTTAAAGACGCACTTTCGGAATGTTTCCTGTAGCTGACGAGTACTTCGGGAATATAGTTATAATTGAATCTACTTGCAGTAATCAACCAGAAATAGTAGTCTGATGCGAATTCAGTTTGGAATCCACCGGCTTTTAAGATAGAATTTCTTTTTAATATAGCAGTAGGATGTGCAATGAAGTTTAACTCAAAGAGTTCTCTTAAGAAATTCTTATCATTCAGTGTTTCGTAGAATGTAGGTGGGATTCCTCTGGCAACAACATCTCCATTTTCATTGATGATATTTGCTTCGCAAAAGCTTATATCAAGATCTTGGTTTTCTTCAAAATCTCTTGATTGAATTTCTAATCTTTGTTGGTGCATTATATCATCACCCCCAATGAATGTAACGAGCTCACCAGTGGTGAGTTCTAAAGATCTTTTAATTAATTTATCAAATCCATAAAATTGCTTACAAACATTCTCTTGATATACATATTTAATTCTTTTATCTTCTAAATGTTTTTCTACAATTTCTTTGGTATTATCTGTTGATCCATCATCAAGGATAAGAAATTCAAAATCTGTATAGGTTTGAGACCGAACAGAATGAATCAATTCTTCCAAATATTTTCCTAAGTTATAGACGTAGCTAATGACAGAGATTCTTGGCCTTTTAACTGGTTCTACCTTTTTAGAATCAGTATGCGATTCTAAAGGTGTAGTATCTAATAATTTTGCCATGCTGTGAACAAGTGTGTACTCTTTTTGAGTTGCTTTTTTAAATGCACGTTCAGAAATCATCTTTCTTTCTGATTCATGATTTAAATAGTGGTGAATAAGATTTAAGAGTTCTTCTTTCGTGGTATATGTTTTTATATCGATTTGATCAGTGAAAAACGCTTCTAATTCCTCATTTTTATTCGTTAAAAAGAACCCTTTACAAGCAGCAACTTCAAAGGCATTTGGTGCAAATATTGATTTTTCCGGGTTTTGAGATGAATATTGAATTCCAAGAACAATTTTTGAGCTTGAATAGGTTTCACGAAGTTCATAGTGGAGTAGCATGCCTTTAGATACCGAATGAAGAGCGGGATACTCTTCCCACCCTAAGCCACGGATGTTTAATCGAATACCATTCTCTTTTAGATAGGTAAGATACTCTGCTCTTTTTGCATTTGCTTGTCCAACAAAGGTTACATCAAAAGTTTTATTAGACTCAACAGGATAGTATTGGTTTGGCATACTTCCAAAGGGTAATAATTTTACATTTTTCTTGTTTTCAAGTTCAAATGTTTTCATGAGCTCTTTACTCATAACCCATATTTCATCATAATATTCTAGAGTTTCTTTTGGGAATATTTGCTCTGAGGTGATAATTCCAATAAGTTTTCCTTTTAGTTTTTCTTTTATTTTTTTAAGAACATAACATTCAAGATCATTATCAATAGGAGCATGAATAACCATCTGTGGTTTTTTTTCATCAATGGTTTCTAGTATTTTATCTCCTTCTAAAAATCTGCGAAAGAGTGGTTGTTTTGCATCGTAGTGAATGTCAAATAATTCGTTGCTTATCATTTTTAAAGACGAACGAATATGGTGATGTCCCCATGTTCCTTCAAGTTCTTGTTTATCGTATCCTGCAGAAATAAGTAATGTTTTCATTATGATTTAAACCTCTTTACGGTATCTATAACATATTCAATATCTTCCTGATCCATGCTAGGATATAAAGGAAGAAGCACGGCGCGATCTCTAGCCTCTTCACTATTGGGAAGATTCCATTTTTGATCTAAATACGGGTTTTCCTGATGAGCATTCATCACTCCTCTTTTACTTGCAATGCCGTGATCTACTAGATATTGCATGAATTCGAGTTGTGAGATACGATCATCTGATAGTTTTAGGATATAGGATTGATAGCAGCTTCGATAGTATGGATTTTCATATGGAGTTTTGCACCATTCTATATTTTCAAATGCATCCTTATATTGTTTAGCCACACTTCTTCGGGATTCAACAATTTTATCCAGTTTTGCGAGTTGCTCGATTCCTATTGATGCTTGGATATCAGTCATTCTATAGTTATAGCCAGTTAATAGATAATCTTCACAGATAACTTTATTAGAACCATGTCTTAAGAGATCGGATATACCCATACCATGTTGTCTATATAATCGAAATAATTTATCTGCTTCCTCATTGTTGGTTGTAATCATCCCACCATCTCCAGTGTTGATTACTTTTCTAGGGTGAAGACTGAAGCAAGCGAGTTCTGAATGAGGTGCACCGATTTTTTTCATCGTTAAACTTTTTTCTGAAGTGATATCGCTTCCTGCAGCACAAGCAGCATCTTCGATAACAGGTAAGTTGTATTTTTTTGCAATCGTGTTTATGGATTCCATATCAGCAGGCATACCGGCTTGATGTACAGGCATGATGGCCGCTATTTTGCCGTATTCATTATGATCTTTATTCATATAGATCAGTGGTGATTCACCAACCGACAAACGCTCTGTATGTTTGTAATATAGAGCATTGTTTTTTTCAAAAGTGTCAGTATTAAGAATTCTCTCTAATTTTTCAGAACATAAGTTATAGCTATTTGGATTAATATCTACAAAAATGGGCTCTGCACCTGTATGACGGATAGAGTTCGCTGTAGCGATAAAGGAATGACTAACTGTTAATACTAAATTCCCAGGCTTTACTCCAACTGCTAATAATCCTAAGTGCATGGCTGTAGTACAGCTTGACACTGCACATGCATATTTACTACCAACTTTTTCCGCAAATCTCTTTTCAAATTCTGCGACTTTGGGACCTTGTGTACTCCACCCAGAACGGAGGACTTCTACAACAGCGAGTTCTTCTTTTTCATTAAATGACGGCTTTGTTATTGGTATTTTTCGTGATTTTAGCATTTTTCCACCATGTGTAAAATTTAGTTAGTCCATCTTCTAGGCTGGTTGATGGATTGAATTCTAGTACTTGTTTAGCTTTGGAAATATCAGCAACCTTTCTTTTGGTTTTTCCAACTGTTCTTGCAGGCATGAATTCGGGTTCTACGTTTGATTTCATGACTTTTAATAATGTTTCAAGGAGATTTAATAAGGTTGTCGATCTTCCAGTCCCAAAGTTAAGTGTTAAATCGGTGCTATCAGATTCATGTGCAAGAATTAAACCATCAACCAGATCATCAATGTAGATGAAATCTAACGCATCGCTACCATCACCAAATATTTGAGGTGATTTGCCATTTTCGATCATTTCCATCCATTTAGGAATAACCTCCATGTAATCTCCAGATATGGACATTCTTGGACCATATACATTGAAAAATCTAAGGGCAAGATAGTTTAAACCATGTGTTTGGAAGAAACTTCTTAATAATCCTTCATTAAAGTTTTTGAGTATTCCGTATAAACTATAATCAGATTTAGTATGATGATCTTCGGAGATATATTCAACATCCGTGTTTCCATATACCATGGCTGTAGAAGCCAATATGAATTTTTTAACATGGTACTCTACAGCAGCTTTAATTAGGTTATATGAACCTTCTGCCATAACCTCGAAAGCTAAGTCAGGATTCTGAGTGCAGTATGTAACTCTAAGAGCTGCTAAATGAAAAATAGAGTCCGATTCAGCAACCAATTCTCGGACCTGATCCTTGTTTCTTATATCAGATTGAATGACTTGAACATTTGACAAGTTAATCAGATTTTCTATATTGAACATGACACCTCGATTGAAGTTGTCTAGTAATAGAATTTTATTTTCTGGGTTTCTAGCTAGTTTTTCAGCTAGATTCGATCCAATAAGACCTGCACCGCCTGTGATGAGTATTCTGTTTTTTGTCATGCTTCTTCCTGTTAAAGTTATCAATATAATCTTTGGTAGAAATACTTGCCTTCTTCAGCTTCAGTTTATGAAAAGAGTGATTTTGGAAAAAACATAGGAGCTATTGATCATAGAATAAGTAAACTAGAAGAGTAGGTAGCTCTATGGTGAGTGTGTTGGGAAGTTAGAAGATATTTTTTTATCATGAAAGTATTAAATACAGTTATATATGTAGTGTTTTTGACGATATGTGCTTTATTAGGTGCAGTGTTTCATTGGGCTAGAGAAAGTCCTATTGTTCAGGAAGTTGCTAAACAGAAAATCTTACAGACAAACCCAGAGCAGGTTTTCGATCAGGAAACAAGTATTACGATGTTAGTCCTTGGTTGCGATGAAGACAGGGATCCAGAAAGCAGTAAAGTAGTGGTTAAAAATGCCAGAAGTGATATGATGTTTCTTGTAAAGTTCGACTTTAAGAAAAAGCATATTTCTGGTATGTCTATTCCTAGAGATCTACTTGTAGAAATGCCAGGTTACGCTGCCTGCAAAATTAATGCTTTCCATAAGTATGGAGGGCCTAATCTTTCCAAAAGGGTTGTGGAGTATTTATTAGGAATTCCTATTCATCACACAGTGGTTATTAATTATGAAATTCTTAAGGAGATGGTAGATCTTGTTGGTGGAGTTACCATTAAAGTTACAAAGAGGATGAAGTGGACTGATAAAGCTGGTGGACTTTATATCGACTTAAACCCGGGTGTGCAGAATTTAGATGGATATAATGCTATGTGCTATGTGCGGTACAGATACGGTGATAGTGACTATAAGCGGCAAGAAAGGCAACGGGAGTTCATGCTAGCTTTTAAAGATGCTCTTCTAGGCAATCCTTTAGTTATACCAGCTGTCATAGAAAAATCTAAGGAAGTCATGAGTTCTGCTTTGAGTACAAATGAGATAGCATCTCTTCTGTTATTTATATCTAAAATAGGAAATAAGAATATACAGCTAGGACAGATTCCTACAATAGAGGGAGAAAAATATTTTTTATATTTAGATGAAAATTCGGTTAAAAAAGCTTTAGAATCATTTAACTTCTTGGATTAAGCCATGTTTTTAAAGAAATCTTAAGTAAAATAAAGATTAGGTGTATATTTATAGAGGTTTATTTTGAAAATAGTAGTTCCCATAGAGATTGAGTTATCTAAATTAAGTATCGAAGATATTTCAGATGTTAAACCCCTTTTGATTAGGGATTCTAGTTTAGAAGCGGTGAAGCAATTTTTAAAAGGGGCTATGGAAGTTCGTTTAGGGACTAAAAACGATCAGGTTTTTATATTACATCCGGAAACTGATGGCCCAGACGAAGAGTGTGCAATATCGATTAAAAGCTATTCAGAATTCGCTCGGGACGGTTTAAGTGCTGTCGTGAAATTAGAAAAAAAGAATAAAGGAGTATCAAAAGTAAAATCTCATTCACACTCACAAGATAATCCTGTAGAAAATATTATGCAAAACAATTCTTCTGATGCAGGGAATCGCAAGAGCGCATCTGCGACGAAGAATAGAGCAAATACCAGACATGAGGCACCCAAAGAAACTGGTAGCATGATGAATGAATTACAATCTGCTATTCAAGATTTAGATAATGAGGATATTGAAGGTTCCTCAAACAAAACAAAAGAGGTTTCTGGAGATATGCCTTTTTTTGATTTAGATACAGAAATAATAGATATTTCTCAAGCTGTAGAAACATCAGTCAAGAAGAAGCAGAGCTCGAGTGCTGGACGTAAAATCTCTAGAAAAAAGAATGTGTCTGAATCAAAGATAGTAGAAGGAAAAAGTTTATCTAATGCTTTCAAAAGTGATGAGACTCAGACTGAAATCGTTGGAAAGCAGTTGAAAAAAAGTGAAAAATCTGCATCAGAGAAACTTCAAGGAAAAAAAACGTCCATTACTCGGAAATCTACTACTGAAAGAGAATTAAATTTAGCAGAGGTAATGAATAATCCGGTGACGAATAATAATGAAGAAGCTAACTTAAAGATTCAAGTTGATCATGAATCCAATTCTAATGCAGAAAAAAGTAAAAAAAGAGTATCAAAATCATCTGTTCCCACAAAGGCTTCCGTAACTAAAAAGGCACAGATAAAGACTGCTTCAAAAAGAAATACCAATAAAAAATCAGTTGAAAAAAATCCGGTGGACATAGATCCAGCGGTTAAAGAATTTCAGGAAACGGTAGATACGAGTGGTATTTCTGCAACGGTTCTAAGAGTTGAAAATGGAACTACCTTAGTCTGTTTAGTCGAAGACGCTAGTAGTACACGAATTAAGAATAAATTACAGATGCTTACCGGAAAAGATATAAAGCTCCTTTCAAAGCAGAGAAGTCGTTCTAAATCGAAAGATAACTCAGATGTGTCAGATCAGGATAATGATCTACAAGAGTCTGCTGCTGATAGAAAAATGTTAATAGATTCTTATCTAGCACAAAAGTAAGTTTTATCGATGGATTATTTTATTATTAGTTAAATATTAGTATGAGAACAATAGCTATAACAAGTGGAAAAGGTGGAGTAGGTAAGACGAATCTTACTGTCAATTTAGCAATTGCATTAGCACAGCAGACATATTCTGTGGTTGTATTTGATGCAGATTTTAGTCTGGCTAATTTAGATATTGTATTTGGAGTTAAAGCCGAGCATACTTTAGCAGATATGATAAATCAGGGATTGTCCCTAACAGACGTATTAGTCCGTGGACCTCATGGTGTTCGAATTGTTGCTGGAGGATCAGGGATTGATGAACTCATGCGTTTAAATGATGAACAATTAAATAGATTCTTTATCGAATTTAATAAATTACAAGGTGTAACAGATTATTTAATATTCGATACTGCTGCTGGATTGGGAGAGGATATCATGAGGTTTAATGAAGCTGCCGATGAAATTATTCTTGTGACAACACCAGATCCTGCTAGTGCAATGGATGCATATGCTGTAGCAAAACTTATTTACAAGCGTAACCCAGACGCCTATATCCGCGTGTTGATAAACATGGCTGATTATGAAGTGCAAGCTTTGCATGTTTTCGAAAAATTAGAACATATTGCTAAAAAATTCTTGGATAAAGAGCTCCATTATGCAGGATATATACCGTACGATTCAAGGGTAACAGAATGTATTCGAAAAAGAGAGCCTTACATATTATCAGCTCCTTTCTGTGGAGGTTCTAAAGCTGTTAGAGAGCTAAGTTCAATTCTTACAGGGAAGCCGCCATATAAACCAAGATCTTCTAGTATGAGTTTTATTAGATCTTTATTAGGAATCGATGAACCTATCAAGAATAATATAAGTTATTATTAGCTAGATATGAATATATGCATATATAATATAAAAATCATGTAATAATCTCCAATAATAAGACAAAATTTGGGGATTATTAATGTTTAGAAATTATTTATTATCTTTATCTTTTTTTATTGCCTTGATGATAGTTCATCATGCTGAAAATGATTCTATTATTTGTAATTCAATCCTATCTGTACAAAACAAAAGTTCTAGCATGTCTAAAATCCATATGGATTTAGATTTACATCAAAATTTTATCAATTATCATATAGATAGAGCATTATCTTTTGTGAAAAATTTAGTCTCATATAAAAAGAATCGATATACTGATGAAGTGTTGGATGCTGCTTATGGATATAAAGAAAATCTTAAATCCATTGAGTCTATCTTAGAATGTTTTGAATATGATGCTAAGAGTATCTATCTAGAGGTGTTTTCAGAGGAGGATACAAGTCATTTGAATGACCCAGTACATGAGCATAATAAAGAATATTATATTGATGTAACTGATAATTATCATGAGATAGTGGATAAAACATCTTATATGCTCAATTTAATTAGAAAAATTTGTAAAGATTTACTTGATCTGATTATTGTAAAAAATCCAAATGATTTTTTGGAAAATAATTACAAAAAACTGATAGATGAATATCAGTTGTAATATTTATGGAGAAGAGTTCTTCTATTAAGCAGTAGTTCGTTTGGTCTGTAATCTAATCGTTCATCACTACGAATGATCAGGAAGGTCTGCTTGTGGACTAGCATATTGCATGGTGATAGATTCCATTTGTATAGGAGAATTCGTTGTATATTCAGTTATTTCAGTACGTTGTAGTAAAGCTTTAAGCCCAATAGCAGGTGGTGGGGTGATAGGGATACTTGTTGCAGAATCGTTTTGTCTAAAAGATTTCTTCATCGTAAAACTTGAGCTAAGTGAACCTTGTATTAATGGAGATGAGGGTAAGGGGGAATGAGCACCTCCCATATTTTCTGTTGAGTCTGTATTTTCTAGATGAAGCTTATTTAGTGCGGAAAGTAATTCAGTATCTAGATGAAGATTAGCGTTATTCCCTATAGAAGTCTTTGTTAGAGTATCTGGGGATGGTGGGATAAAATTTAGATTCTGTTCTTCTAATTTTTTACAAATGTCATCAAAACGAATCGGTGTTACCGGAGTGTATTCTGTTATGTGATGAAAGGGTGTCTCTGTGGTAATTTCAGCTGCAAAATTATTAGATAGTAGAGTATCCGGTTGTTGATGGAGAGATGTTTCGTCTGAGAAAATAGTTAAAGGAGTAGATACGTCTGTAGAAAGAGGTGTAGAAGGAGGTGTGAGAGGCGGAGATGAATAGATCTTAGAAGCAGATACAGAAATAAAAGCTGGCATAGAAGAAGAGTGTGTAACAGCAGGAGTAGAAGTAGAAGTAGTGGAGTGAGAAGTAGAAGTTACATGAGAAAATGAAGAAGAAGAGTATGCGCTTATAGGAGGAGGTGAGGAAGAATTTAAAATAGGAGTAACTTGTAGTTGATTGTTCTTTATAGATTCGCTTTTTGAACCTGTTAATTCCTTGTTTCCACCACAAGAAATGGTACTAGTTAATAATATCAAAAAAATCCCAATAGACTTGTACCTGCTCATGAATATAGGTTACCAAATGTACTCACTTATAAATAGTGAAATATAGGTCTTATGTGGTAAGAGAATTAAAAGGTTTTTTGATAAAACTAGAGAATGGATATTTTTTATAATCATGATGATCTTTTAGAATAATAACTTCTATATTTTCGGAAACTACAAATTCATTGATGGATTGTAAGCATATTCCGCAAGGTGAACACCCATTTTGGGAAGCTACTGCGATTTTACATATTTTGTAACACTGATCTACAACCATTGAGCATATAGCAGATCGCTCTGCACAGATGGTAGCTCCAAACGAAATATTTTCAACATTGCAACCATGATAGATTTTTCCATTTTCACCTAGTATAGCTGCACCTACTTTGAAATTACTATAGGGAGCGTACGCAGAATGTTTGGCTTCGAGTGCCTTATGAATAAGTACTTGATCTATGCTCATGTTACACACAATACTCATTGTGGTTATAGATAGACATTCAGGTAGGTTCTAGAGTATTAATCGGAACTATTCTTCAAATGATCTGGTAGAAATTCTATGAGTGTCTTTGGAAATCTTTTTTTTTCTAAGATTTTCAAATTCGTTAAATGGGAAAGGGATTCATTTGTACAATTTTTTAGAAGATAGTCTGGAATATAACAGTGTAATTCTTCCAGACTGCTAGGAAGACAAGTAAAGAATCCTGGGGTGATATCTTGCTCTTTAAAATCATTTGAGTAACCCATTCTAATATGATCTATATTTAATCGTAGTAGGTGGGTTAGGTTTGCGATATCGTGATGAATATCGGAAGGAACCCTTATAAAAGCGATTTCTAACTCTTCTATTTGTGAAGGCAGTTGGGTGAATATTTTTTTATCGATGTTTTCACTACGATTAAAATTTAACTTTTTCAAGTGAAGAAGATGATCTAATTGTACGTCTTTACATCTTCTTAGATTTACATCTTCTATACTAAGGACTATCAATGAAGAAGGTAAATGATCTAAAAAATGAATGGGGACTGCTTTCATCTTATTCATGATAAGTGTTTTGAGTTTATTTAGATGTGATAAAGTAGCAGTATTACACGCATGTAAATTAGTGTATTGTAAATCTAAATGGATTATTGAAATCGGTAAAGAATATATTAATTTTCGGGGTAGTTCATGGCATGAGCTGAAATCCAAATTTTCCAATTGATATAGATGTTCAATGGAATCATTTGTATGGTCTTTTAAATTACAATATTTTATTTTAAGATTTTTTATGTTTATTGGGAGAGAATTAAAAAAAGAGAGAGGTAGATTTTCAATTTCATCAAGTTTGAGTGATGTTAATTGATGTAGGTGATTCATTGAAGGTAAGTCGGAACCAGTAAAACATGCTTTTCTGATATCTAATATTTGGATGGAAGATGGTAGTGCTGACAAAAATATAACAGGCAAACGATGAATATTGCTCAATTGAATCTTGTTTAGATAAGAATTTTGAAAGAGATGATAGTGATTTACTTTAAATAAATCTATGTACTCTAAATGGAGTTCTTTTATACTTTCAGGTAATTTGGTAATAAAGTGATCGGAGATGTTATTTGCAAACGATATCGATAATAGTTTAAGTCTCTTTAAATTATTAAAATCAGAATGAATATCTTGTATGAAATTAATATCATGAATATGAAGTTCTTCGATACTGTTTGGTAAATATTGGATAATATTACATGAAATACCTCGTATCCGCATGTATTTTAATTGTGTTAGCTGTTCTAAACATGAAAGATTATCGTTGTTGATATTCATATAATTGAAATTTTTCAATGTTAGTCTTTCAATTTGGGGTGGAATATTTGGAATTGTCTTGAGTGTATCATTTATATATAAATCTATCTCGAGTGTTTTTAGGTTTTCTAGTTCTTTTAGGTTTAATATATTGGAACAGTTCGATGAAGATAAATAAGTTAAAGATATTGGTAGTATAAGGGGAATAATAGGAGTGGCAAAATCTCTTGTTATACATGACAAAAAGTATCTGGGTTTATTATAGATAGAAAGTCTGTTTAATCGTTCTAGTCTTGATAAATCGATATGTTCTTTTTCAGAAATATGATTGGGAAGATTTAAATTTAAGGAAATAAGTTTTGGTAGAATGGAATTTATTTCTTGATCTGAAAAATATAGAGAGTTCATTTCTGCTTTATTTGACCATCTATATGGATTAGGGGTAGACCATAATAAGTGATGAGATAATTCTAATTGGATATTAGATATTTCAAATTTAAACTTCTTTCTTAGTATTGAATGGGTGGAAATAGGATCTGATGACTTGTTAGTTATGAAAGTAAGATGTTGATTTATTTCTTTTTCGGATTGTTTAAGCTTAGAAAGTGTATGATTATTGATTATTATATTTATCAGTGATTCTGGATGATATAGAGTACTGAGCAGCATAGCAATATCATTGTTATTTTTGCTTTTGAGTGTGACTTTGATTAGTTTTAATAGATCATCAAAACTTAAGTGCTGTACTACCATGAGCATTGGTTGTTCACTCATGCTAAAAAGAATGTTACGGTTGCTCGTTGATTTTGGGGGTAGCTCTCTTGCCGTTGAAGAATGCCGGGTATCTTCTATGGCATGACTGAAAGAAGAAAGAAAAAATAGGAAGGATAAAAAAAATGTTTTAGGGAATCTAAAACAAAAAAAGCAGCAATTCATACTAAAATTATACTTATATGTCTTGCTGCTTATGTTTAGCTTTACGGATATTAGCTAGTTATTTCTTGTTTTTTTGTAGCCATATTTTACGCTACAGTTACCGCTCCACTTGCTTTTATGGCATCTAATTCTTCTAATGCTAGTCCTGTTCCAATAGCAACACAGTTTAAAGCATTCTCTGCAACAAACACAGGGATATTCGTTACGCTACTGATCATTTGGTCTAATCCTTTAAGCATTGCTCCGCCACCAGTAAGGGTAATACCTCTTTCAATAATATCACTGCTGAGCTCTGGAGGAGTCTGTTCAAGGACAAAGCATACTTTTTCACAAATAGCTCTAACGGGTTCTGCTAAGGCATCTCGTACCTCTTTACTGCTAATTTCTACTGTTTTTGGAAGACCAGCAAGTAGATCTCTTCCTTTTACTTCCATGATCATTTCCTGTTCTAAAGGATATGCAGATCCAATTTTCAACTTAATTTCTTCAGCCGTTGGATCACCAATAAGAAGATTATAGTTATTTCGAACCATTTTAATAATGGATTCATCAAATTTATTTCCAGCAGACCGGATACTCTGGGAGAGTACAATGCCTCCCAAGCTAATAACGGCGATATCCGTTGTACCACCACCAATATCAACCACCATGTTTCCTCCGGCAGAAGAAATCGGGAGTCCACTTCCTATTGCTGCTGCCATAGGTTCTTCAATGGTCATTGCTTCGCCTGCACCCGCTTCCTTAGCTGCTTGTATAACTGCTCTTCGTTCTACATTTGTTACACCACTTGGAACACACAATAAGATTCTAGGTTTAAAGAATCTTCTCTTTCCACAAATCTTACGAATGATATATTCCAGCATTTTTAAGGTAGTTGTATAGTCTGCAATTACCCCGTCTTTGAGAGGTCTAATGGCAGAAATATTTCCTGGAGTTCTTCCAAGCATGTCTCTTGCTTCTTGTCCTAGTGCTAATACTTGACCATTTCTTGTATTAACAGCTACAACGGTAGGTTCTGCAAGTATGATGCCTTTTCCTCTTTGGAAAACTAAAATGTTTGCAGTTCCTAAATCGATTCCTATTTCTGGTACTAAGTTCACAGTGAGTCCTTTAAAATGGTTATTGAGTTCTTATTTACAGTTTACTACAACAATTCTAAGAATGTTCGTTGTCCTTTTTCTCGAGAGATATAAAAAGATTGTGGTAGGAAAAGAGTCCTAAAACGGTGGGTTTAAGTTTATATCAATTTTACGTACTTTTTTTTGAAAAATCTTAGATTTTTGATAAATCGATTCCATATTTCCACCATTTCGGATATGAATAAAATCGATTCTTTTTGATAAAGATGCAACTAAATAATCTCTTTGTTTATTTGCTCCATGTTGAAACTTTTTAAATGGGCTAAATGCTGAAATAGCAAGATCTGTGATAGGATCGAACTCTTCACGCCATATTTTGAATGTAGGATTTATTTCTTGTTTTCCATCTAACCCAAAAGCGACAAAAAAACCGGTATCTAGAATAATAATTTTAGGAGAACCCATTTTTAATGCGGTAATGTAAGAAGGAGAGTAGCTCGGGGCTGTTCCGCTTGTTACTAAATTTTCTCCATTTAATATTGCTTCCTTTGTCAGGCTTGAAATGTGATGATGAATAAATTCGGGAGATTTCCTAGAGCTTAAAATAGAAAAAGTGTCGGATTGAAGAAGTTTTTTATTTCCATATAGATATAGAAAACAAGGACCATGTGTTGTATAAAGATGGATATCTTTAGGAAACTCATTGTCTAAAAAAAGTGATATTGATATATCGTAGGTATGGAGTAGATCTAGCATTTCACGAGCACTGTTGAGAAAATATACTCTTTTCTCAAACCAGAGACTAGCTGATTTCGAGGAAAAACCCCAGTGTTTTGTTAATTCTTCAAAGCTTACTCTGTTGAGATGTGATAGGCATATTTCTTCATTTTTGCATTTCGTTAGAATCTTTTTAAGAGTCTGCGAGCCTACTCCTGGAACAAAATCGAGTGCGAGTAGAGTAGGAGTATCAAACATCTTTCTATTACGACATTTCATTCTTGATAAGATTTAAGCACTCTTTTGATATCTTTAAGACACTGTCACCCATGTTATCCATTGCTTTTACGACTTCTGCATGTGAAAGATCTGACCTAGATAAGCCAGTTCCTAAATTGGTAACCATAGCGATACATGAATAAGGCACCCCTATCTCTTTAAAAGCAATGGCTTCGGATGGTATGGTCATTCCAACGACGTCACCACCAAGTTGTCGAAACATTCTTACTTCTGCTGGCGTCTCGTACCTTGGTCCATTTGTCCCTACATAAATAGCTTCGTTATTAAGAACAATTCCTTGTATTGATGCTGCTTTTAAAATGGTTTGGTTTAAGTGAATATGGAATGGATGAGTAAAATCAGTGTGAACAACTTTATCTTCAAATCGAGTAATGTTCCGAAAGGTAAAATCCAAGAAATCTGTACAGACTGCTATCGTTCCTGATTCCCAATCTCTTCTAAGACTTCCTACTGCAGCTGAAGATATGCAACCAGTAACGTTTAAAAGTTGACATGCTTGTGCTAAACCTAAATAGTTGACCTTATGAGGTGGAAGTTTATGACCCTTGGCATGTCTATATAAAGCAACAATTTCGCCGTTATCATGCTTAGAAATTCTTCCAGGAATCATTCCATATTCTGTATCGATCTGGATGTTTTCGCCTGGCAGTTTCTCTAATTTACTACCAACTCCAGTTCCACCAATAATTGCAATTTTAGCAGGCATATATAAACAAATCATACCAGTGTGAAAGTTCTAAATCACATGGTTTCTGTTTTTTTAGTTTGTAAATTGTTCTTAAATGTTTACAGAACTTATATAGATCATCCATGATTTTTTGTCTATAGCTTGTTATTATTCGATGTAGATTACAGCAAAAAGATGTAACGGAAAAAGTTTTATTTTCTCTTTAGTGATATATTTATGCTCTAAAATAATGGAGACCGTTCTTTAGCAATTAGTTGAAAATTTAGATATTAAATTTTTGCGGGTAAATGGATATCGATTCGAGTGCAAAAAAGAGTCTATGCAACTTAGGAGAAAAGGATTAGTCCAGAGAATATGGTCATAAAAGCAAAAAGTATGGTTTTTGGGAACTCTGTGGGGTTATTTCTTGATAGTCTGAGGATGCTGTTTCCAGTTACTGCAAAAAATATAATTATAAAAGTGATGTTAACCATAACCATCAATATTGAAGACGGTTTAGATACATAGTTCGAAAGTGTATAGAAGATTGGGAAAGTAATAAGAGCAGGAAGTCCGAGTCGGCTTCCGGCTGTTAAAAAACGGGATAACGGTTTAGGTGTAGCGGATAAATATTGGTTTAAAAGATGGGAAAAGAGGGTTGTTCCAGAAAGAATACAAACATAGAAGCATGTAAAGATTGTCATGGTATAGATCCATATCGCTTGGATTTGATCTTCTGGTAACTGATTTGGTTGTGATCGTAAAATTTGGATAGGATTTATGGGATTTGAGAGGGTTATATAAAAGAGATATATGATTGAAGCGATGAAAAATAAACCCGTAATATAATATTTCTGTTCTTCTGATCGATTTTTCTGATCTGTGATATGATAAAAAAAGACCGATGAAAGAATTCCATAAATAATATTTAGAAACATGAGCAGAACACAGCTCATATAAAAGAAAAGTGTGTATCCTAATACAATATTTGGAAACGCGGAGATAGATATATCCTGATATGAAAACCTAAGATGAATCAAATAGGATGCTATCATAGGTAGAGCGGGTATGGATAGGACACCTACTGACTGTGTAAACAATTGGATAGATGTTTTATGATTAAATGATTTATAAGAATGGATAAAGGATAGAATGGTAAACATAATCCAAGATAGTAAGATAAAAAAGAGTAAAAACTTGTAGTATGGAGAAACGATTCTATTCGAAGCCCAATCGGATGTATAGAATGGATTACCTAGATAAGCACCAAAAGAGTTTTGAAGATATTTAAGAGTAGTTAATGTGAAAAGAGAGAGTATAAGAAAGAGACTTGATAAATAGGTTCTGAGCAATATATTCATAATAATAAGTATTTAAAATAAACGAATCTGAATATTTATATCTTACTACAATATAGCGAATGTATATGTTTTTGATTTTATCCAAAAGGATGTAGCTAGATGACTAGCTACTTTATCCAGTCAAGTATTAGGAATCGAAATGGTAGTGGTTTTTGCTTTAGATGGTGATTCTTGAGTATGAAATGTTTTCTTTAATACTAGATAGCAGATAGGGCCAGTAACGATAGCTAAGAACGAAACGATAATGGCTTGTCTGAATTCAGTATCTTGCCACATGCTAATACCCCCAATCATCATAAGTGTAATAGGGAGGAGGGTTACAAAAACAACCCCTGGTAAGCCTCCAGGAATTTTGAATGGTCTTGCTAGTTGTGGCATGGATATTCTTAAGGCAATCAATGCAAAAAACTTAATGCAGAGTGCAAACATCGATAATGTAACACCCGCAATAATTAAATTCTGAAAGCTAGAGAAGCTAAAAAGAGTGCAGGTGATTGCAGAGCATAAAATTGAATTAACAGGAGTACCATATTTAGGATGAATCTTTTTGAGCGATTCAGGAAGAAAGCCTTCATGAGCAAAAATAAATGGAACTCTTGAATCGGACATGATACTAGCGTTGAGTTGACCTAGTGAGCTGAATAGAGCCCCTACAGACATCATTAATGCTAATCCTATACCCCCAGCTTGAAAAGCAATATTGGAGAAAAACCCTGCTTGCCATTCGGATGGGTTTCGATTATAGGCAAAACATGCAACTACTGGGATTAAATAAGATAACGTTACAAGCAATATAGAGCTGAAAATCGCTTTAGGATATGTTTTTTGGGGTTCATAAACCTCATCACCAATTGTGGATATTCCATCCCAACCTGAGTAATTCCACATCATGATGTATAAACCTATACCTAGTGTGCTGAAGAAACTTTTACCTTCTGGAATAACAGGTTGCCAAATGATAATTCCTTCTTGATAAATCTTATAAAAGCCGAGTGCAGAAATAATGATAAAAGGAATAAACACAAAGACTGCCATAAGTTGTGAGAATTTCCCAGCATTTTTTGTGCCGCGAATATTCATGATGGTTATTGGCCAGATAGCAAGCATGGCTAGAATAAATCGAACAGCATAATTTCCTTCTAGGCTAGAAAAACCGAGAATTTTGGTAAGAAGATAACAAGTATATTCTGCAAAGAGAATAGGATAGATGGCATTATCGATCCAGGAGCTAATCCATGTCCACCAAGTGACCAGAAAACCCCACATCGGTCCGAGTGCTTTTTTAACCCATACATAATATCCTCCCACATGTGGTAGAGCAGTAGATAATTCTGCTACCATGAGACCTGTTGGAAGCGCGCAAAGTAAAGGTACTAATATGATAAGAAGGAGAGTCATGCCCGGACCAGAGGCAGCAATGCTTTCTTCTATTCCAAAAGCTCCTCCGCACACAAGAAAGAACATTGTCATTACAAGTGGCCAGAGTTTAAGTTGTGCTTTTTTCGGCGCTGTTATGATATCTTTATTTTTTTTGTTAGATATGAACGTCCCTGACTTATGATGAGTAGTTAATCTTTTCATTTCTCTTAGCGCCTATTCAATAGATTTTAAATGTATCACCCCTGTTGAGGTATAAAGCCAACATGTTTAACATGCCTTTTACTAGCTTAAACCCGATTCGCATCATAGTTAATAAATGGTAGATGCATTTAAAGATTATGGCTTATATTTGACTTTTTTTAAAGGGATAAATGCGTATAAATATAAAAAAAACGTTTTTTTTTATAAGAATATCATCATAAAACTGGATATAGAGATCTTAATGCTCTTAACATCTCTTGAATCCTCTCTTTTACACTGAAAAGCTCGATAATTTATGTTTGGCCCTAGATATAAAGTGTAATAGTAGAAAAGTACTAGCATTAAGCCTTTTGTCTATAACTTAATGGAGTTTTGAGATTTTTCTATAAAAAAAATAAAAATATATATTTATTTTTTATTTTTTATTCTAGAGAAAACCATGAAAAATATTCCACATATCAATAAAATAAAAGAGATACCTAAAGGAAAGAGTGCAGCCGTCAGTTTGCTGGACAGAGTATCCATCGTTAAATGTAAAGCCCCATCAACACTTTGTAGCCTGGTAGAAATAGGTGTGAAAGAATAAGTGATCAAAAGAAGTAGTGAACCCGAGATGAACAATATTCCAGTAATGAATTTTGGTATGTGAACATTATGTTTTTCCATATTTTCCTCTTATATATAGCGCGTTGAAAAAAAGCATATTAATTAATACGATAATCCCACTAAAAATATAGGGCGCTGGTGGATAAGACCCTAATAAATAGTTACCAATAGGCGGCCCAATAATTCTTGCCATCGATTGTAGAGATAGAGTAATTCCAAGAATGCCCCCTTGCATATCTTGGGGTATGGATTTAGATATAATCCCAACGATTGAAGTATCAATAAGAGTTCGGGATAATCCTAACGCTAGAATAACCATAATGAGTGGTATCCATGGAGTTGCATAAGGTAATAATATAAAACTGAATGCCATAATTGGCATGCCTGTTATCACGAGTATTTGATTGCTGTAATGATTTGTAAGTTTTTGTACACCGATACCGTTCATGAGTCCAGAAGAAATACCAAGTGTAAATAGAATAAAACCTGTCTGTAGTTGTGTGATTTTAATATGATGGACAGCATACTGCATAAAAGTCGTATCAACCATGATAATGGCAAGTGCTCCTAGAAAGTAGATTCCAAATACAGGTAGTAACTGTTTATATTTTAAGATATTCGATATGGGATTGAATGACATTTCATGATCTGATGAATGATTCTTTTTTGATTCGGGGAGAATAAAATAAATATATAAAAAGTTGATAAAAGAGAAAGTGGCTGCAGTATATCCTAGTAGATAAGGTTGATTATTTCCTAAGTGTAATAGTAAAAAACCTAAGGGAAATCCGCATATAAAACCTGCTGCAAATGCTGCACCTATCTTTCCTAAAAATTTTGTTCTATTTTCCTTTGTGGAGATATCTGAGATATACGCATAGGCAACACTTATATTCGAGGCAGCTATACCGCACACTATTCTAGATAATACAAGGAGTGCTAAAGTGTTTACATGCGCGTAAATTAAGAAAGATACTGCTGCCAAGCTTGTTGTTACTAATAGCACAGGTCTTCTTCCAATTTTGTCACTGATTCTTCCCAAGATTGGGGAGAAAATAAATTGTGCTAAGCTAAATGAGGCAAGGGTAAACCCAACTCCTATGCCTTCTCCACTAAAAAGCCTTGCCCGTAGTTGAATATCCGGAATAAACATTCCAAATGCTACTAGGTCTATAAATACAGTAATGAAAATACCTAGTAGAGCCGGTTGCTTATTGGACATATTAATAGTATATCTCTGGATGCTGTAAAAATTGCTATATAATTCATGGATGACCTAGTTCAAGTGTTGGATCAGATTTATATGTTTGTGTCACTCTTCATCATGCTGTTTTGAGTAAGAAATGATTCAATTGAAGCAATGCTAGATTTTGCTTGTTCAATAATTTTTTTGTATGCATTTTTTTTATCATTTTTCACATATTTTGTTATAATGGACTCTAATTTTTTAATATAGGTTCTGCTGGAACTTATATTTTGGTTTAATTTTTTAAGTGCTACCGTTTCTACTGTTTTGTGATTTTTCGATATATTAAAAATAAGCCCTGTTACTGTTCCAGAAATGAGTGCAACGAGTTCTTTATTGGAATAGTTTTTTATTTTATCTAAATTGTTTTGAATAACTTCTAAGACTGGTAATAAGAGTAAGACTTCTTCTGCAATGAGATCTGAAGTAGATTGTATTGCAGATCTTAAATCTTCTAATTCTTTATTTTTTTTAGATTCTTTTTGAAGTAGGATAATCTCAAAGGTAGTGAATTTTATGGTTTGTATTAGATGAATATAATTTTGCATCGAAGCAGATAAGTTTTTTGCATTGCTCAAAACATTTAGGAATACGGCTGATGTTGTATGAAATACTCTTTCATATACTTGATATTCTTCATCTGTCATGTCTGAGTTTCTGTTTTTTTCGAAAAGTTGACGGAGTTTTGAATCTATTTCACTTTTTAGAATGTTCTTCACTGAGATAAATGATTTTATTTTATGAAGTTCATTTTCTGTGGCTTTTTTAACAACGACACCAATCATGCTTATTCTGTTCATCGATTCAGATGAATAGATAGTTACGCACGATAATAAAGTTAAGATTAGAAGAATTTTTTTTTTAAAAGCATATTTTATTCCTTGTATTAAATATTGTTGGTTACGCTCATATTTCCTGTATGAATTAACAGTTGTTTTTTATTATCTCCTGCTGCTTGATGAGGTTACTTGGAGATAATAAAAAAGTTTATTGCAATGGAGTGGACTTTATTGAAACATTTTCAATCCTAGAATTTGTCGTTGAGTTATCAGGAATATGGTTAGGGTCAAATAAAAGTTTATATAGATCTTCCAAGGTATAGAATAAAGATTTTCCTTGATGTTGAACTTTAAAATAGAGATTATCATTTGGGTCATAAATAAAGCCATCTAATGAGAGTACTTGTCTGTTTGTTGGCAAGGTGAATAATTTTCCTTGATAACTCTGCTTATTCAAATCTAAAGGCTTGAAAGATCCATAACAGATGTTTTCAGATGATTTAGCGGGAGCATCGTTCATTTTAATCAAGAATTTTTCGGCATCCACGACAGCGGTATCATATTGGATGTTTCCTAGAATCATTTTTCCTGTTGCGTCTTTATTTAAGGATGTTAACCAACCAAATCCAGATTCATTAAAATAGAAATACTTGGGTGGTATGTTATTTGTATCGGTAGAAAAAGATTCTTTTAATCCTAAATCTATTAGATCAATCAGATGATATGAAGTGTTGATACAGATAGGACTTGAAAGATATTCGTGATGGATCTGTATTGCATGATTATTATAGGAAACAAAACCTTCATTGAACTCAAGAAGAATGCTGTTAAGTTTTTCTTGATATGCTGTATAGTTAACATCCATAGATATTGTTTTGCTTTCTGAGTTAAGATTATTTTGATAGACTCTTCCCATATTAGATTCTACAACAACGTCATGAATGTATAAGTGGATTTTTTTAATATTCAATGATGATTCAGTTTTATAGTCTAATGTGGAAATAGATATATTTGTTGTGGATGGTTCACTTATTAAAATGAGGTGTTCAGATGCATCTTCAATAAGACCTGATGATGTTTCTAATACTATCTTTTGTATAGATAAATATCTTTTATATTCATCTTGAAGTGCTGTTGGAATACGGAATGAAACTTGAAAATGATAGGAATGATCTGGATGAGTCGTTTTATTTGATGGACTTTCTTGATGGATGCTGTTTTTGTTATCCGTATTGTTATTTGTAGTGATTGGAGCTTCTGCTTTAACAATTTGAGATTTGTGCGTTTTGGAGTATTGAGAACTGCCACCACCGCAACCACAGCCAAATAAGCATGTTTTAATGACTATAGCTGTGAAATAAGGATAGAATCGATAAGGATTGTTCCTATGGTCCTGTAATTTTTTCTTATTCATAATTGGTTAGAGCTTACCATTAAGTCTGCTTTAAAAATATAGCTTTGCGGCTATTTATTAGATAAATCATGGAGTTTTTTATTATAGAATAACGCTCATTTAAAGATGATATTATTGGATCTATCTAGAATTATCAGAAAATTTGTTTAATCTACACAAGATAGTGAAAAGGTAGAATGTAATTAATAATGTCAAAAAAAGTACTTATTGATCTAAACCCTGTTATTCAACATCCGGGTACAAAGTTAACTTTCCCATTTGAATGTGAAATTGAAACAGATGATAAATCCGGCTTTGCAATAAAAGAAATAGCTGCTGGAGAAATACATGCTCAAAGTTTAAATAATGCTTTGTTGATTTCTGGCAGAGCGCAGGCCATATGCATATTAGATTGTGCAAGGTGTGCAAAAGAACTTGAAATGAACGTTCTTATTGAAATTGATGAAGAGTTTGGAGTAGAAGGTGTTCCAGCGAGTTATGGTACTGGTCAACACGCATATGTTATAGATGAACAACCCTATCCGTTATTTAAGGAAAATAGTCTCTCTATTGCAGACCTATTATATCAAGAATTTGTTGTTCAGATGCCTGCAAAACCTTTATGTGATGAAGCATGTGAACCAAGTGAAGTAAATATAGAAGCTTATAATAACTAGTTTTTTTAATAAAGGTAAATAGAGATGGCAATAGTTTTAGATGCAATGGGTGGTGATAAAGCACCAAAAGAAATTGTTATGGGGGCTATAGAAGCATCACCGGCATTGACACATAATATTATCCTTGTGGGAGATTTGGATCAGATAGAAAAATGTTATTCTGGGAAATTGCCAGATAATATAGAGTTGGTTCATGCTCCGGAAGTTATAACAATGGAAGATAAACCCATAGAAGGTATCCGAAAAAAGAAATTATCTTCTATTGTAGTAGCAGCCAAAATAGTGAAAAATGGTGATGGAAAAGTTCTTGTATCAGCTGGAAATACTGGAGCGGTAGCAGCGGCATCTTTATTAGAATGGAAGCAGATTCCAGGTTTTAAAAGGCCTGCAATAGCATCTAATTTTCCAAATGAACATGGAGGATTTATTTTGCTAGATTCTGGAGCAAGTCCTGATATTTCACCAGAACATTTGGTAGATTTTGCTCACATGGGAATGGCTTATGCTCAGACAGTTATGAATAGAAGAGAACCTAGAGTTCACTTGCTAAATATAGGATCTGAACCTGGTAAGGGAAATGCTTTCACTAAGAAGGCTTATCATTATCTGGAAAAATATGATTGGTTTGCAGGAAATATTGAAAGTAAAGACCTTTTTCACTCTCACATTGATGTTGTCGTTTGTGATGCTTTTGTAGGAAATATGGTGCTTAAAACTGGTGAGGGAGTCGCTGAGTATATTTTGCATTTAATTAAAGAACAACTTCCTACAAATCGTATAGCTAGACTTCCATATTATTTTTTACAAAAGATTTTATCGCCGCTTAAGCATAAACTAGATTATGCAGAATATGGTGGATCTCCACTGCTAGGTTTGAATGAATTAAGTATTATATGTCACGGGAGAAGTAATGCTAAAGCTATCAAGAATGCTCTCCTTCAAGCACAGTCAGCAATAGATCATCATTTTATCGATCACTTAAAACAAAAAATGTAACGCTTTTTAGTGATATTTATATTCCTAGTATTTCTATCTGTATCTATGTTCTTATTTACTGGTAATTCAAATAGTTGTTAGTTCTGATATGATACTTTAGTCTGTTTATAACTATTTATATCTTGATCATGTAGGTATATTGATGTTAGAGAATCTTAAGAATAAATGAATTTGAATTTTTGAGGTCGGTTGAATTGTTATGAAAAAGATTATGAAAAAATATGCTGTTTTGCTTTTGACTTCGTCTGTTGTAAATACTTATGCAATGGATGATTGTCAAAAAGATTTAGATACCACTGGTAATGATTGGTATGAAATATCATACTCTGAGGCGAACCATATTCAAACTCCTTCTAATATGGAGTTGCTTAAAGTAGAAAATGATGGAAGAGTATTAAATGAGCTTCGTAAAAATTGGTTTGAACTTGTAGAAGAAGAGAATAGGGGGTTATTTTCTGAATCAGAAATAGACGAAATAAGAAATGGATTAGAAACGGATTCCATTTTCGTACAACTAGCAACCGTTATTAAATTCATCAGAAAATGTTTGGAGAAACAGCAAGCAAGTGGATTCAATCGATCTAAATATAATGAGATTTTCAATAAAATTCAGAAAAGAATGACTAAGATGGAAATCTCTTTACCAGAAAAAGAGTCTATTATTAAAGAATATATAAAAGAACGAGATGATTTTTTTGAAAGAAATACTCGAATATTTTCTAGTCAAGTAGAAAATATAATTCAATGTATAGAAACACTACCATATATTAAAATACTCAAGAAAGAAGTTTTAATGCATGGTGTAACTATGGGCCAGTATATCAATGATATTGCTTTCGATTATATTCGTATTGTAGAGGGTGCGTTTCCTGTAACCATAGAAATACCTGAGATATCTGCTAAAGATTGTGATGAACTTCATCACTACGTAGGGGCTTACGCTTTTCTAAGTAGTAGGAATTTAATCAATCAATCCATACCAATGAGAGGTAATTTAGATAGAATCAATAGCTTGAAAGATATTGAATATATCAAAAGTTTTGAAAGCAGAATATTTCAAATGACTTCACATAATATGGATTTTCAAGTCAGGGAAATACACTTAGAGGGTCTTTTAGATATAGATAAATCATTAACTGATTTTATTTCTAAACAGAAGAGTTTAGATGCTTTATCACTAAATTTTGTGAGACAGACCGAGGGTTTGATAGATGACTTACTTTCTCATTTATCTACTGAGAGTTTAAAATTTTTGAGTATCAATAATAATTCTTTGTCATTAAAGAGTGTTTCTGATATGATTAGTCGAAATTCACTAGAAAAGCTTGAATTAACAAAGATATTGATTTCAGATAGTCATTGCTGGGAAGAATTTTTAGTAAATGCTCGGAGTAAAATAAAAAGCTTGCAATTAAGCAATATCTATATTCCTTTGTTAAATCTAAGTGAATTTCGGGAATTGGAATACTTAAATCTTTCTGGATCGAAATTATTGTCGGATCAAAATTGGCATCAATTACTAGCTGAATTACCAGAAAATTTAAATCAAATTGTTCTGGATAGTTGTGATGTATATATCGAAGAAATTGAATATTTGTTGAAAGAGAAACCTGACTTGAATATTTCATGTAAGAATGATCATTTTAGTTTTGAATCTAAGGATGGAACTACTTCAGCTATATATTCACCGGATTTGTTAACTGAAATATCGAATAAGGATGAGCATAATGGATCGCAAGATGATACTGAATTAGATGATGTTTTCAACCATTCTGGTGATACTGCTCTTGATATGACTGAAGAACTACTTGACACTATGAGTGTTGATTTAGATGACATAGATGATTTGGAAGAAGCAAATGGACGATTTTATTCATTGAGTGAAATCAACAAAAACGAGCATGATTCAAGTCAGATAATGCTTGAAGGAGATGAAAATGTCCATAAGGAATCCTTAGAGAATAGTGATGGAAATGGTTCAATATTAGATGAGGCTCTCTCTGATTGTACAAATAAAGATTCAAGTGACAAGAATATTTTATCTGGAAATGCTGATCCTATAGAGAATGGAGAGCAAGTAGATGAAGAAACAGATATAGTCTCTGAACATAATTCTGAAGAGCATGAAGAGCAGTTACATGAAGAGCAGATAGTTGATCAAGAAGGTGTTGATTCTACTGAAGAAGTTGATTCTGAAGAGCAGATAGTTGATCAAGAAGGTGTTGATTCTACTGACGAAGCTGATTCTGAAGAGTATGAAGATCTTGCAGATGATGAAGTTATGGCGATTTCGCAGTATGATGAATCTGAAACATATCACGAAGATAAAGGCGATGTTCTAGAAGAGACCAATACTGATCCAGGTTTCGATAATCATTCTGATAAAGAATTGCTTACAGAAAATCCTAATCATTTCATGGAGGCATTGATTGAGATCAAAGCAGCATTAGATGGCGATAAGGCAAAAATGAATGATTTTTCTGACACTCATTACTGGAGTAGAATTGCGATCTCTACTTGCAATGAATTAAATGAACTTTTCGATTTACAAAATAGGATAAGGGAAGAGGTCGATGCAAGTTTTCAATTCGGTATTTCATTTATTAACTTAAAAGAAAAGATTAATCAAGAGAATCTAGGTGTTTTAGATACTATTCGAAAGATCACCTCTCATTTACAAGAATTGAATTTAGTATTTCAAAGAGATGAAATGGTTGATTCGAATCGAATTATTGATTTATTACAAACTCAAAATAATCTGACGAGTATTACACTAGAGGGATTAATGGTACAAGATTGGAATGAAATTCTAGATGTAATTCCAAGCGAGATTGCTTCCATTAATTTATGGTTCTGTAATATTAATGGTGCAGAGGAAATATTTACTAAATTTACAGATCTAAACAGATTATCATTAGTATGTTGTAGAGAGTTATCGAGTACTAGCTTAGCAAACATTATTAATTTCTTACCTTCGTCTGTGATCTATTTAGACTTATCCTATAATGATTTTTCTGATGATATGGCTACAGGTATTTTAAAGATGAATGAATTACAGTATTTATCTTTAGAAGGATGTAAGGGTTTAAAGAGAGATGCAGCTGAAAATCTTTTTAAGAATTTACCATCGTCAGTGAAATCCATAAGAATGTTTGGTATATCTACTGCTAAAAGAAGATTAGATTTAAGTTATCAGATAAACTTTTCATCTTCATTTATACACTCTGTGCTCATGAGAATGGTAGATCATGTGGAGAGTATATTGGTAAGAAATACTCAGTTTGATGATGAAGGATTAGCGCTACTATCGCAGTGCAAGAACATCAAGGAATTAGACATCTCATCCTGTAATAATGTTACCTCTACCGGATTAACAGAGTTTTTGAAAAATAGTCCATTAGCATTAAAGCATCTTTTGCTTTCAAATACTAAACTAGAAAATACTCACTTAGAATATATACAAGATATTCATTCTTTAGAAGTGTTGGATCTAAGAACAGGTGGTATAGAAAGAGAAGATTTACTTATCTTCTTAATGAATTTACCGTCTGAATTGAAGACATTATATATCATGGGAGATAAAATTACTCAGGATGACTGGATGCATAATCTTGATCAAATAAAATCTATAGAAAAACTTTACTTAGGAAAAACCGCTAATATTTCTAAAGAAACTTTTGAGTGGATTTCTTCTATTACCCAAGGTCAAGTTTATTATACTGATTAGGTTTTTCGTAGTGTCATCATTTTATATACTGGATGGTATCCAGTATATAAAATACTTCTTGAAAATAGTTTTTATTCAAAGAAAAGACCGTTTAGTATGGATAAATAGTAAATCCGTATATAGTGATTATTTATTTAAAGTGAAGAGAGTATTTATTCCACAAATTCTTTATATTTGTAAAAGAATTTGTGGAATAAAAATCAAACCGAAACAGAACCTGATTTTCTTTCTGAAACTCTTCTTTCAGAGTGATCCAGTATTTTTTTTCTAAACCTTAATGACTGTGGAGTGATTTCTAAAAGTTCATCATCTCTTAACCAGCTTAGTCCTTGTTCTAAGCTAAAATCTTGATAAGAATCAAGTGATGTAGTAGCCTCAGAGTTCGCTGATCTTATGTTATTAGCAGCTTTTGTTTTAGTAATGTTAACTAACATGTCTTCATTTCTTGAACAAGCTCCTATGATCATTCCACCGTATACTTCTGTACCTACTGGATAGAAAAGAGTGCCTCTTTCCTGAACATCTTCATATGCATATCGTGTAATCTTACCTGGATCTTTAGAAATAAGCGATCCAACAGATCGATTAACAACATTTCCTGCATAGGCTTTATAGCCTAGATAGATGCTTCCCATGATTCCGAGTCCTCTAGTTAGTGTCAAATAATTGGATCTAAAACCAATCAGTCCACGAGTTGGAATCTCATATTCTATCTTAGATCTACCATTAATCGGATTGCCCATGTCTAGCATGATGCCTTTTCGGCGACTCAATTCTTCCATGACAGGACCTACTGATTCTTCTGGTAAATCTAAAGTTACAGCTTCGTAAGGTTCAATGATTTTTCCTTCTTCCTTTTTAAACAGAACTTCAGGACGTGATATAGCAAGTTCATATCCCTCACGCCTCATGGTTTCAATGAGAACGGAGAGCTGCAATTCTCCTCTTGCATATACTTTTACAGAATCAGAAGGAGAATCAGGGTCGATATTAATGGAAACACTGACACTTTGCTCTTTTTCTAATCTCTCTCTAATTTTATGAATCGTCAGGAATTTCCCGCCATCTTTTCCAGAAAGTGGAGAATTGTTCGCATAAAAATTCATGCTTAGTGTAGAAGGTTCGATTTCTATTCTTGGTAATTCTTGAGGATGGTTTGCATCACAGATAGTATCGCTAATGAGAACATTATCAAGACCAGATAACATAGCAATTTCTCCTGCTTTTACTTCTTCTACTTCTTGAATTTTCAGTCCCTCATAGGTCCATAGTTTTGTCACATTGAAAGAAGTTTCTTTGCCTTCTCTTATTTGCGTTAGCCTATTACCAACCTTAATAGAACCTGCTAATAGTTTTCCTCCAAACATTCTTCCTAGATAGTCTGAGTAATCAAGATTGTTGACTTGAAGAAGGGATGGTGAGTTAATATCAACATTAGGGGCAGGAATTGTTTTGATGATTTCTTCAAATAAGGGTTGTAGATTGGACTCGTCACTATCGGGAGAAGTTTTAGCAAAACCTGATGCACCTGAGGTGTATAATACAGAGAAATCTAAAGTTTCTTCATCAGCGCCGAGATCTATAAATAAATCTAACGTCTTATCATATGCCTCTAAAGGTCTGGATCCCTCTCTGTCGAGTTTATTAACACAAACGACAACTTTAAGCTTGTTTTGGAATGCTTTGGATAGAACAAAGCGTGTCTGCGGCATTGGACCTTCACAGGCATCAACTACAAGTAATACTCCATCTACCATGGATAGAATTCTTTCAACTTCTCCGCCGAAATCAGCATGGCCAGGAGTGTCTACGATATTTATCTTGTAGTCTTTATATCTTACACTAGCTACTTTCGATAGAATAGTAATACCACGTTCTCTTTCTAGATCGTTATTATCCATAACTCTATCTTGAATAGTTTGGTTCTCTCTATAAAGTCCTGCTTGTTTAAAAATAGAGTCTACGAGGGTTGTTTTTCCATGATCAACGTGAGCGATGATTGCAATGTTTCTAATATGTTCCATTATTTTAAGGGTTGTTATAAACTATAAAGGTGTTAATATTAATATTAACACCTTTATAGTTTACTTCTAAATGTACTTATAGAGTTGTTGATATAGCCATATAAGTTATTTTCATCTTTATAAACTGTTACTAGGTATATGATGATATCCAAAACATCGTTCTTTGTTCATAAAACTACGATATGTTCTTAAGTCATTTATGGTTAGTGAGGATGTAGGAGCAGAGTGGGAGTAGATTTTTGTTTCTTTTTCTTCTTGATTGGATTGTTCTGAGCTTGATCGAGATAAATATTTACTCTCAACTTCAGATGGGGTCTGATCAATACTTTCAACTTCAGATGTAGATTCATGTATAAGAGGTGGAGAGTAAATATTAGATTGCTTGGATAAGGTGAAAAGTTCATCAAGACTCATACATTCTTCATGGTCAGATTCTTCTATATTTAGATAGTAAGTTTCTTTGGATAAAATTGGGTCAGGATTATCAACGCACATATCTCCAGCAGAGTAATTATCAAAAATGTCTACTTCAGCCTGGTTGTTGTTGTCCGTAGCACATAAGCTTAGATTTATATTGATAAAATTTATTATTCCTATCGCAAATATTTTTTTCATGTTTTTCCTATGTATCATCTTTAAGTTAAACTTTGTACTCATTATGTGTAAATCTTCGTTTATTTATATATATGTTAATACATTCCTAAAATCTTGTTACATAAACGGCACGAATGTATATGTTTTAGCTGGAAACTTATTGTATACAAGGCCCTTGATTTCCTGTGGAAATTATTTTTTTCCATCCAACTTGTGCGTTACCATATTGTATTGATTTTTAAGTTCATCTACAACAGTGCCTTTCCACTTTGGAGTACTTGATAAATAAGCGACTCTGGATAACATATGTGCTGAAACTGGAGTTGTAAGAAATACTAAAAACAATATCAAAACAATTCTCGGTGTGATATGTAAATCATTAAAATGAAAAATAAGGCCAGTTAATGTTAATCCAATACCCAGCGTAGTTGCTTTGGTGATGGCTTGTAATCTAAGAAAAAAATCTGGCATACGAACGATACCTAGTGCGGCAATAAAGGTAATAAAGCTTCCAAGTAGTGTTAAGAATATAGGTAAAGTTGGATAATTCATGATAATGATTTCTCCTTATATCTGGAAAAGGCAACGGTGCTTAAGAAGGTAACAAGAACTACAGCGATGGCAACATCAATATATATCGTATCATTTGATAAAATAGAGTAGGTGCACATCATTGAGGTTATAATCATCGAAATAAGATCGAGCGAAGCGATACGATCTGCTAAACTCGGCCCTATTATGAGTCTATACAAGCTCAGGCACAGACTTAGAGCTAGAATAGTCATAACTATGTTAGCCCAATCTATATGATAATTATTTATCACATCCATATATTAAGTATGTTACTTGGATGTGACAAATAATATCTATTCTCTATCATTTATATTTGCATACTAGGACTTAATCAGAGATAGAATAGATTGTGGTATTAGAGATGTTTGTGATAAAGCAGTAGCAGCAGAACTTTGTACGAGTAAAGCTTTAGTCATGCTTGTTGATTCTGCAGCGAAATCGGTATCTTGCAAATTGGCTCTAGATGCTTCAGCATTCTCATTTCTAACTTGAAGCATTCTGTAATTACTTTCTAAAACGTATTTTTGAAATGATCCTACGCTCGCTCTTGCAAAAGCAATGTCTGATTGTGCTTGGTTAATAACACTTACTGCTGATGATGCACTCGTAGCAGAGCTAACACTAATATCTTCTAAGTCTGTATTAGCAATAACTCCAGATCCAAGTTGATTTGCAGAATAATTACCCAAATAGAATCCTGTAGTTACTCCTTTATCGACCGCAAAAAGGGATGTAGATTTAATAACTTGACCTAAACCTCTTTCTGTTGCAGCTGTAATCACAGCACCTGCTGAAGTTAATTTAATGACATTACCGTTTAAGTCTTTTAACTCTCTACCATAGCCTTGATCAAAACTAACTACGGCTGTATCGGAACCAACTAAAATTGCAACAGTAGCCACAGCATCAACACCTGAAACAGATGAATAAGTTGCAGAAGAGTCTAAAAGTAATGAACCAGCATCGATCACTTCAACTGAAGCATTCGATCCAAATGTGGTAGCTGCAAGAGATATCACTCCTGATGTTCCAACAGCAGTTACTCCTGTAGTATTAGAATTCTGATTGATCTTAGATACAACATCACTAATGGTATCGGTTGCAGATGTGTTAAATACCATTCCGTTAATGGAAAATGAACCAGCTCCAACTGTGGTTACGGGAGTGGCGAAACTTTTTGTTGAAACACATGCAAGAGTTGCTGCAGTAATTAATGCTACGGATACGGTTGCGTTGGTAGTAAGAGCATATCCTCCAAACATACCACTAAAAGTCATGTCATCTATAGTATTAACTGCTGTACCACCTACAAAAGACCCAGCACTTCCATTGAGCATTTTTACATCACCGTAAGTGGTGTTATTGGCAATGTTATTAATTGCTGTCATAATTGCACTGAGTTGTGTTTGATAATTTGTTCTTTGGTCTGCAGAAAGGGTTGCATCATTACTGGCTGCCGTTGCAATGGCATTCGCATCTTCTAATAATCTGCTTATTTCTGCAAGGCCGGCATCAGCTGTTTTCGTGTAGTTAATAGATTCTTGAGTAGAAGTCATAAGTTGGTCAGTTGCAGCTATTTCATTCCTCATTTCTGATATAGTAGAGGCAACCCCAGGATCATCTCCGAAAGAATTTACCCTAAACCCAGTACTTAGCCTTTGAACAGATGTTGTGAAATCTGCTTGACTTTTCCGTAGTGCTCCTAAAATAAAATAATTAATACTAGAATTGATTTTGAACATTTGCCTTCCCCCAAATGACGCAAACTTGCATATTTATAATATATACAAAAAGGGGGATAGCTTTATGATTATATGCAATATTGATTTAAAATACAGTATTATTGCAATAATATTATTCTATTCGAAATAGATGTCAATGTTGATATAAAAAAATCTATGATGTGTTCTGTTTTATTTTTTAGAAAAAACATCTATTTTATTATTAATTCTTTCTAGATAAATAAATAGGGCTGTCCATATAAGAATCGGAGGTATGGCTGCTGTGTAATTCCATGTTTCTAAATCTAGCATGATTATTTTCCTTTATGATAATAGTATAGTCTAATTTATTTTTCATATGAAAGATTCTATAGCACAATAGGAACAAATTGAATCCCACAAATAGAAGTGTAAAGGAATAGGTTTGATCCAGTAAACCACCTTGTATGGTTTGAGATGGGTGAAATGAATTTTGCATAATCTGAGTGAGTCTTGGATAAATAAACACCAGGAAAATGCCTACTGGTATGGATGTTAAATTGTATACTGCGGTAATTTTTGCTTTTCTACTATGATGTAATAATCCTTTTTTTAAGATAAGGCTTGAAGAAAATATTAGAAGTAACATTAGGTAGGATGTCTGTCTTGCATCCCATTGCCACCATGCTCCCCACTGCACTTTCGAGAAGAGAAGTCCTGTTAGCATCGTTAATGTACTCATCATGGCAGCCATACCTAAAGCGTTATTCATTTTAACTTCAGAAGATGTATCAGAATACTTGATGATTTTAAACGCATGATAACCACAAATTAAGTGGAAAATGACGCTGATCATAGCACATGGTAGATGCCAGAAAATAATTCTTGCTAAATCTGGGTATTGAAACTGGCTCGCACCTGGTGCAGAGAAGCTAAAAATAATAGCTAAGTTTATCCCGATATATTGAATTATTGCGATGATTTTATTATTCATTATTTTAATCTACCCGTAAATATTCTTAACAAAACTTGGAAGAAGAAATATTTTCAATAAACTGAAACCTATTAATCCAAGAATATTCTCAATGAGACTTGAAGATGTGATATCTGTTTGGATGACATAAAGAATCTGTGTTGCATAAATAAGTTGAGGGATGATGAGTGGAATAGATAACACATTAGAGTAAATCCATGCAGGGCTCATGGATTCTGAGATGATAGAACAAAATAGAATAACTGAGCAAAGATTAAAACTTAGAATAAAAATAAAAGGAATAAATAGAAGTAAATTGGGAATGTTTTGAAGAGTAAATATAAAAAATAATAAACTTACTACAAGTAGATTGAAGGCATTAAGTATGGTAGCATAGATGGCTTTTGCTTTAAAAATAGTTTCCATATTAGAGAATGTTCTAAGAAAAGGGAATGTTTTTCGATCTTTTTCTATGGAAATAAATCTTGGAGAAGTAGAAAGGGTGATAAAAAGAATAATCATCATCAATAGATTAGAACTCATTTCTGCTGTAAGAATGATGTTTGAAAAGGAATAACTCATTAAGAAAACCAATATAATAGAAAACAATGACGTAGTCATAAGTATTTGCTTTGATCGGATTTCACAAAGAGTTTCTTTATATAGGATAGGTAGGATGCGATTCATGATTAGGCGGTAGTTTTTCAGAATTTAAATCAATGGTAATATTACCTAAATTATATTCACTTGGATCATTTGTTGCGAAACAGATGGTGCTTTTTTGTTGAATTTCTTTTATCTTGTTCCATATGATTTGTTGATTGCTTTTATCTAAATGAGAGGTTGGTTCATCTAAAAGTAAGATATCAGGATTTTGAATAATGCTTAAAAAAAATTTTGCTCGTGCTAATGTACCTGTTGAGAAGTGCTCTATAGGTGTATTTAAATATTGATTTAAATGTAATGAAAGAAGTTCTTTTTCAGGCTGAATTGAAGATGATATAGGGGTCAATGTCTTTTTTATAATTTGGATATGATCGTGTAAAGTGAGTTCATTGTATAAGTGATATTCGGGTGAAACATATCCGATTTTTTTAGGATGATCGCCAAAACAGATACTTCCTTCAGTAATGTCGATCATCCCTGCTATAACTTTTATTAGGGTGGATTTTCCTATTCCATTATTTCCCTTAATAATACATAGATCTCCTTGATCGATTTCCTTAGTAAGTTTTCGAAGAATCCACTGATTTTTGTATTGAATACCTATTTTTTTTAAGTGGATCATAGATAAAAGTATATCTGAGAATATTGAGAATTGTATATTTTCACAATGAATACCTCTAAATTGGAGCTATCAAGTAAGTTTGAAAATTTTTGTTTTAACCTTATGAACTATTTTCATTGAAATCGGTATTTTAAGGTAATAACCTATGAAGATATATATGAACATGCTTATACATGTTATAAGAGCAATATGAATCCCTGCTGTTAGATTCTTTTGATAAAAGAATAAATTCGATGTATTAGAATGAACGAGTGCAGTGAATAAGAAGGTTATCATCATACAGATTGCAATTCGAAGAAAGTTCGTAAGTGAGTATATAGTATAAGAATGGGATAGTTGTTTTGCAAGAGACAAGTAGATGGATATGGTCAACAAAGATATGCAAAATGTTGATATGATTGGAAAGAGTGTATAGCTGAAATTAAGTTCAAGAATGAACCGACCTAAGATATAAAAAAGAATAGTTATTACTGTATTAAGAATCGTTGGGATCAGCGTGTTTTGCGTTGCATAGAATGCACGTGTAATAAAGGGCAAAACGGAAGCAGGAATGATATAGACAGAGTACAATTGGAGCATGTATGAAACCTGTTCGGAATCTTTAGCCGTAAAGTTTCCATATTCAAAAAGAAGGGTTGCAATCGGTTTTGAAAGTGTAGCGATAAGAATAACTGCAAAACTAGAAATGTATAAAATATTGCTCGTTGATTTGTTGATCTCAGATGCAAATATATCGATTTTTTTTTCTGAGTAGTAGTTACTTAAAATAGGAAAAGCTGCCATCCCAATAGCCTGTCCAGTAATAGCTAGCGGCATTTGAATGATCTTATTGGCTAGATCTATAGTGGTATTGATACCTTCTGGATAATAACTTACGAATGACTGTGTCATGAGTGCTATTAAAGCTGGAAGAGAGAGACCGAATATTACTGGCAATGCTAACTTGAAAAATTTTAATATACCAGGATGATAAAAATCAAAAGAGAACCATGTATGTTTTTCTATTTTGATCATCGTGCAGAAGGGAATAATAATAGCTCCAATATATGCTCCAATCACAGCTCCCCAACACATAGAGGTGATTTTTGGCTGTACATATTTAGAGAGGAAAATAGTTGACAAGATAATACATATGTTATAGGCATTACTTGTTAGTGCAGGAATGAAATATATATTTCGAACATAGAGTGTTCCAGAAAAAAGAGAACCAATCACAAATGCTAGTTGGGCAGGTAGGAGAATTCTGCTCATGGTAATAATGAGTGAGTTTATTTCTTGAGTTTTTCCAGGCGCTAGGAATTGAACAAAAAAGGGGGCTCCAACCCACAATATGCAAATGATGACACTTGTAAAGATAGCAATTAGGCATAGTATGCTTGAAAAGAATTTCCAAGCTGAGTTCATATCCTTATGATAATATTCACTGAAGGTTGGGATAAAGGCTGCACTTAAGGCACCAACACTAAGAAGATAAAAAACAAGATCGGGAAGCTGGAATGACAATCGATATGCATCTGTGAATTCATTCTTTCCAAAAGTTGCTGTCATGCAAGTATCTCGCAATTGTCCTAGAAGTCTACTGCAGAGAATACTAATGATTAAAATTCCACTTGCTTTCGAAATAGTGGTTTTATGAGATTCTGAGTTCATATCGTGTTTTCATTGTTGTTGATGACTTGACTAATATTGATGAAACCTTGAAAATTAAATTCAAGATTATCGATATACGGTTGAATAAGATATGTGTCATCCTTACAAAAGAAAGGCATGATGAGTTTTTCGTCAAGAATGATTTTTTCTAGTTTGATCATTTCTGGAATATACATTTCTTTCATAGTTGTACGGTTCATTTTATCAATAGAGTTGGTAAATGAATGGTAATGTTTTGAAAATCTTTTAAAGTTTTCTGAATTGATAATAATGTCCTTAACAATACATTGTGGATGATCGGAATTGGGTTGATATCTCTGGAGGGCCATCGGTAGTTTAGATTCGGAAGTTCTTTGTATAAATAGATTCCACGGTATAGTTCCTACTTTACATGGAATGTTTAGGTTAGTTTTGATATGAAGACATAGCCGCTCTGCTATTTTTTTGGCCATGGTTCGATGTGCAGGGGCATAAATGGTTAGGCATGGGAGACAACAACCATCGTGATAACCTGCTTTACATAAAGCTCGCTTTGCTTTTTTAATATTGTATTGCCTGTTCTCATTTCCTATATCATTTAAGAAGAAATATTGGTTTAGATGGATATGAGTTTTTTTTAAAATCGTGTTTTCCAGTTCTTTTAGGTTGATAGCATGATAGATTGCTTTTCTAACATATTTATTTTTAAAAGGTGGATAGGCTATTCCAGATAATTCAGTGTAGAAAATAGAATGAGAAGGGATTGTTTTAATTAAATGATTGATGCTAGAGTCTTCTGACACAGATTTAACATCATCAGGTGAGAGCTCGCAAAAATCTATTTCCTTAGCTTTGAATTTACTGATATAGGTTTGAAGATCGTTAATAATTGGTATATGAATGTTTTTTATTTTTTGTTTTTTACCATGGTAATATTTAAAACTTTTTAATTTAATAAATATATAAGGTTCTATTAGTTGAATTTGAAAAGGGCCGGTACCTATCATGGATTTAATATCGGATATTTCGGTTTTAGGAGCAGTTTTTGATAAAATGCTTGCAACGGGGTACGCTAATTTGGATAGAAATGTTGAATCTGGCCTATGTAAACTAAATTCTATTGTATGTGGATCTAGGATGTGTATACCTGTAATACTTGAGGTAAAACCTTTTTTAAAATTGTTGTATCCTTTAATGCCAGCAAATGCACTTTCAGCTGTGGGTGATTTAAAATTAGGAGAACATGCTCTTTCAATAGAAAACTTTACATCTTCAGCAGAAAGGAGTTGCATTTGGTGAGTTAAAATATTCTTTTTAAGATTAAATGTATATTTTTTCTGATCGGGACTAATATGCCAAGTATGTGCAAGACTAGGTGTAATTTGATTTTTAGCGTTGTATTGAATGAGTTTTTCATAAACATGTTGCAGTAAAGTGGTATATGTTCTAAAATCTTCCACAGTTGCAGGATCATAGGAAGTAGGTTCGATAGACAAAGGATACTTGAGTGTTTTTTTTGTTTTGTTCTTTGTAATCGTTAGTGTTTTAGCCTTCGTTGAAGAGCATCCTGATAACATGAGAATATAACAACACATTACAGCAGATATTGAAAATCTTAGAGAGGAAAAAAGATATTCCCGAATATATAAACAAAAAACATTTATAGTTTGGGACTTTCTAATCTTTTTATGACTGAGTATCCAAACTTTTAAGTTCATATTGAACCATTTTCTCATTGCACCACTCCATAACTCCTGCAAATTCTCCATGTGATCCAGTATGGGATATATATGTGTTATTAATTTTAAGAGGTACCTTTAGTATATCATGAGAATGACCTCCTAAGATGATATTTATATCAGGGCATAGTTGAGAAAGTAAGATGTCCATATCTAAGCCGATATGGGTAAGCGCAATAATCATATCTGATTTTTTTTTAAGAATAGGGACAAGATTACTTGCGATATAAAATGGATTCTTCCAGTAGTAGTAAGATGGTATTTTCTTATAATAGCTCTGGTGCACAATAGGGATCATGATACCAAATATAGCGATTTTTACATTATTTATTTCAAGAATCTCATAAGGCTTATGGATCAAATTATGGTTTTGATTGAAGTAATTTGCGCAGACAGTGGAATGCTTTTGTCCGGCGGTTTTCATCTGCGCTGCTTGTGGTAGCGGGTGTGCCTCTCTATTACCTAGAGTAGAAGATGATACATTTAATGTATTAAGCTTATTCCAGATTTCTTCAGTGGTACTTGGTATCGTTAAATTACCTGTTTTGATAACATCACCGGTATCAAAATAGAGGTCTACACCACCTCGTATTTTTTTCAAGGCAGTATACTGACTCTTATTTAACTTACCATGTAAATCACTCGTATGGAGTATTTTAATGGTTGACATCATTTTCTATGTGAAGAGAAGTGCTTATTTTGAACTGGCTAAAAAGTTAAGTAAAAACATTAAAGAAATAAAAAGTGCCCCAAGAATAAACGTTGCACGGGACATGTAATCGTCAAAGCCGGCTTTACCTTTAAAATTAGTTCTTATAGATCCACCACCACCAGACATAGCATCAGCTTTACCTGTGAAAAGAACCATTAATACTAACAGTATTGCCACAATGACAGACAATACTAATAAAACGTTATATATACTCATAATACGATTATATCCCAGCTGAGAAGGGTTTTAATTAAATAACAAATTAAAATGCTAGATACTGCACCAATAACTAGTAAAATAAGCCCACTTTTTCTTACTTTATTTAGGAAAGATGGATGTATGATGGGATCAGATTGAAATTGCTCAAGAAGGTCGCGTCCGGCATTACATGCAGTGTTTATTTGTGCATGAGTGGGTTTGATATTAGATATCACTTTATGTAGCTTATCAAGGGTTGTCATATAGAGAAAAACCGTGCTTCCTAGTCCTATGAAAAAATTTAAAAGAGGGTTTGGGATTAAACGGAAGCTTACAAGAGATATCAATATAAAAACATAAATCGGGTAAACCTGACTTTTTGAAGGGCGAGTATGTAGAGAAGATTTAAAGTGGTAAGGAGTTAGGTGTTCGCCTTCAATAATTAATTTAATAGTGGCTATCTTTAGTTTATGAATTTTAAAAATTTTAAATAAGTACAGATATATGCACAAAAATAATCCAGTTAGGAGGATATAGCTATGATCGATCGTTTCTTTAGGAAGAACATTCAGGTTTTTTATCCATGAAATACTAAATATGGATGATAAGGAACTTAATATACAGATCGTAGCATAAAAAAAACCTGTTAAAAATAATTGATATTTAAAAAGCCCACTACTATTATTTCCATCAGATAAAAATATTCCAAATGGGCTTGTAATACCATAAACAGATTTTGGCCTGATATTGTAGTTTTTACCGGATATTAAGTCCGCAGCACTAATCACTCCGATATAATGCGTGACGCTATTACAGAGAATAACATAAGGAAATCTAGTATTATCGATTGACTCAAAAACAGATTCTATTGGTGTAGAAGGGTAGACAGGAAGAGGTTTAAGGCTAAATACTTGTTTTACTGGTGTTCTAGGATCAATATGGTGATTAATGCAGTGGAGAATATCATGTTCTGTGATGATTCCGATATACTTTTCCTCAACTAGGATGGGTAAAAACATCACCTTATGGAGTCGTAACATTTCTGCAGCAGCTTGCAAACTTTGCTCTGAAGTGATTGTTGGGTGTGTTCTTGCATATTCAGTTAGAATAGAAGCATCCTTCTTTTTGGAGAAGTTATTGCTTGATGGGATTTTAATGGATAATGCAGTATTTACACTCATGAATGTTCCGTTAATGATTGGTATTAAAGAGTATTATCACCTTACTCTTTTTCTTAAAGAAAATTCTATTTAAATGAGAAACTTAAGTATTCAATAGGTCATTTGGGAATTTTTAGGTTTGAAGATTATGAATGTTTAAATTATCCTGCTAGGTCAAAAATAACATCACGGATGTTTGTTTTGTTTTTAAGGTTTCTCTGTAGAGCTTTTAAACAGTCAGTTGTGGATACATGAGCCGAATGAATATCTAGATTGCCACGAACCGTAACGATTCCTCTACATACATGGATTTCAATCTTTGAAACATCTATTTGTCTTCTGGAGAATTCTCTTCGGACGATCTTGCTTGTTTCTATATCCATAAGGCGTGCCATATATGTAATTTTAGGCACTTTTCCTAGATAATTATTCTAATTTTTGACGATATTTACATAAAAAAAATGTTTTTGATAAGATTAATCTATTTCTATGTTTGTAAAGGGAGTAGCTCCTAACATATTTCTTTCGTAATTTTTAACATTATACTTTAGTAGATATCCGATGTTACTATAATAGAGTGGCAGCGCTGGAGGAGTATCTAATAATAGATTTTCTGCTTTCTGATAGTATCCAATTCTTTTAGAAAGATTTGTCTCAATACTCGCTTTGTCCATAAGCTCAGTAAATTGTGGGTTTAAGTGTAATGATTTTGTGATCGAGTTGCTATGATCAAATTCAGATAGATAAACAGAAGGGTCGATATACTGTGCATACGTGCCATGAAGGTGTAGAGCAGTAAGGTTTTGTGATCGACTTTGTAGATATGCGGTATATTCTTGTTGTTTTGTAGTGATATTGATACCAAGATTAGCTTTTAACTGAAGACATATGTTTTCAGCTACGGTTATTCCTGTAAGACTGTTATCTGGAAGCAAGACTTCTAGTCTAGGAAGCATGGCCGGAGAACTATATCCAGCTTGCTTTAATAGTTTCTTAGCTTTTGAAATATTTAATTCTAATGTTTCATGTTTTTTGTTTTTAACGGAATCTACCTGATAGATTGGTGGAATAAAACTATTTGCCAGTTCGATGCCGGAATCTTTGAGAAGACTATCTACAATGGTATTTCTATTGATAGCCATGCAAAAAGCCTTTCTAACAAGAGGGTTTTCAAATGGTTTGTAAGCTTTGGAGCAAAATTGAAGATGGATTAAAAGGGCAGTGTGAGCCACATGATAACTTTTTTGGAGTACCGGATCGGATTTTACATTGGACATTTCTTTAATAGGTACAGGAGTCCAGCTGTAATTACCTTCTCTGAATTTGTTCATATTCATGATCGGATCAGCTGCAATATGCCAAGTAATATTTTTAATTTTTGGTTTACCTTCAATATATTTTTCAAAAGGCTCCAGAATAATTTGTTGTCCAGGTATATATTCCTTCATTAAATAAGGCCCTGTTCCTATCATTTGGTTCAGTTTACTGATAGGGGAATCAAAAAGGGTGGACTTTTTACTAACAATGGATGCAACAGGCATGGTTAAGAGGTCTAAGAAGAATACGTTAGGTTTTGTTAAATGTATTATAACGGTTTTAGGATTAGGTGTTTCTATACCTGTAATATTTTTAGTTTTTCCATCTAAGACTTGCTTTGCGCCTATAATATTTTGAAAGACCATAGATGCTGTAGGGGAGGAAATATTTGGACTACATGCTCTTTCAAAACTCCATTTGACATCATTGGCATAGACGGGTTTGTTATCATGGAAAAAAAGGTTTTCTTTGATATAAAAAGTGTATGTTCGGTTATTATTATCTACGCTCCAGCTTTCAGCTATTGCTGGTTGTATTTTATTTTGTGCATTATATCTTACAAGACCTTCAAATATTTGATTGAAAATTTGTTGTTTGGCATACGGTTCGTTGCAGACATGGGTTGGCTCTAAGGTAGAAGGATTCATTCCTAGAGGTCCTCTGAAGGTTTTAAGTTGAGTAGATGAGTTTCCTTTATTTTTAGATGGAAAAGCCGCAGGCTTAGTCCAGCATCCACAAGTGTTGATCGTTATTACGAGTAATGAAACAATTTTCAATATATTATTAGGGTGATACATAAATTAAATTACTACCTCACTTCAATATACCCATTTGTAAAATTAATTACTACTCGTTAATGTTTTAGCTTAAAAGTGTTTCGGTAAGTTTTATATAAAAATATGTAAAATGGGTCGATCATTAAATCTTTCTTCATTATTATTTCTGTATAAGTCCTGTATTTTTGTTGTAAATATGGAAAAAGTTAAATATGTATAACACCAAAAATTATAAATATATCTATTTATTCCCCATCCTATTTTCGGTTGTTCATTTAGGATGCGTTGGAGGGAGTTCTAGTAGAATTGTGCCATATGGTTTTAATTCTAAAAGTTTAGATCATACTTCTGACGAAAGTGTAAGTACTGACAACGGAGAAAATAATAATTCTCAGAATTCCACAAACAATCAGGATAATGAGAGTGGTTCTTCATCTAATGTACATGCTAGCAACAACCATTACAATACTGATTCCAACCGAGATATTTATGAAGTGTATGTCCCTGAAAATACTCCAAATGGTAGCTATGATATTCTTGAGATTTATAAAGTAAATCCACATACTAGAGTGATGTTAGTTATTGTTAACGAAGAAATGGATAAGCTTGTAGATTATTTAGAAGATATTAGGAGTAAATATAGAGAATTAGAGAGTGTTATTCAAAATGAGCAGTATCATGCCTCACAAATGAAGGAAATATCGAATCTTGTTCAAAGCAAAGCAGAAGAATTTCAAATTTTGGAGCAAGAACTCATGGCTCAGGTCCAAGGTGGTACACCTGCTACACCTGAACAGAGTAATAATTTAGAAAAATTGAAGGAAGAGTATCAAGAATTGTCAAATGTGTATTCTGAAGCAAAGAAGGATTCTGTTAAATATAAAGCAAAAAGAGCAGAAATTTTCAGTAATGCAAAGTTGCAGATTGGCAAATTTACTGGTGAGGCAAAAGATGCCGTTATACAAGCTCGAAAGCTTTATGATATGGAAGAAGGAGATTTAACAAAAAGAATCCAGGTGCCTCTTGGAGCAAAAGTGCCTTCACCAGATAAAGTAAGAAATGAAATAAAGGCTATCCTCGCTAAGAAGAAAAAATCATTAGATAATCTCACTGAATATTTAGAGGAAGCTTCAAGGGATTTGAATCAATTAAACTGGGATAATGAGATGTCGGTCTTTAGGCCTGAAAATATTTCAAAAACGGCTGAGTATATCCAAAAGGCAAAATCTGAAGTGGAACAAATTTCTTCACATGAAAAAAGTAGTCGAGCATTACTTATTCAAGAAATATATAAAAGTGCTGGTATAGCATCGAAGTTATTGTTAACAGATGGTATCCAGATATCTCACGATGATATTTACTTATACACTAAACCTTTAGAAAAACTACAGATATCAGATAATGGTGTTGATATAGTGTCAAATAAATAATATAAAATGGATTATTCAAAAAAACAGGGAATTAATTCACGATGATCAAAAAGGTAAAATGATGTTATGTTAGATCCAAGGGTAAAAGAGTTGTCAGAATTACTAGTGGGGTATTCAATTGAACTAAGCCCTAGTGATACCGTGCTTATTCATGCATTTGATATTCCGGATGAAGTGGTAGCTGAACTTTGTAGAGCTGCAAAATCTAAGGGTGCAAATGTTATAGTGCGGCAGGAATCAGCATTTATCCGAAGATCATGGTTATCAGGGCTTACGGAAGAAAATTTGCAAATCATCGTAGATAATGAGTTGAAAGAGATGCAATCCGCGACTGCTTACATCGGAATTCGTGGGTCACATAATGTTACCGAGCTTTCAGATGTTCCAGCAGAAAAAATGAATCTATGGAATGCAGGTTATAAAAGAGTTCTGAATCAGAGAGTTAATAAGACGAAATGGGTCGTATTAAGGTGGCCTAATGCTAGTATGGCTCAACTCGCTTCGATGTCAACCAGTGCTTTTGAAGACTTTTATTTTAGGGTTTGTAATTTCGATTATGCCAAGTTAGCTAAAGCTTGTGAGCCATTGAAAGATCTTATGGACAAAACAGATCAAGTTCATATCAAAGGTCCAGGGACAGATCTAAGATTTTCTATCAAAGGAATAGGTAGTCAGCCTTGCGTAGGGGAGAGAAATATTCCTGATGGTGAATGTTATAGTTGCCCCGTTATAGATTCAGTCAATGGTGTTATTCAATATAACACACCGACAGTATATAATGGAGTCGATTTTAATAATGTTCGCTTTGTTGTGAAAAAAGGGAAGATTTGTGAAGCATTTGCAGATGGTAAAGATCATGAGATTAATAATGTTCTAGATACTGATGAAGGAGCACGTTACTTTGGAGAATGGTCTTTAGGTTTTAATCCAGAAATTTTGCATCCAATGCGAGATATATTGTTTGATGAAAAAATAGCAGGAAGCATGCATTTAACTCCGGGCAAGGCGTATGAGGGTGTTGGAAACGGAAATGTTTCTGCAATCCACTGGGACTTAGTCCTTATTCAAAGAGAAGAGTATGGTGGAGGAGAAGTTTGGTTTGATGGAAAACTTATCCGGAAAGATGGACTATTTGTTTTGCCAGAATTAAAAGGGTTAAATCCTGAGTCTTTAAAGTAATGAATAGATAGTTTTAAAAGATGAATCTCCCTTTCAGTGCTTATGTTTCTTTATCATAAATCTAAATGCTGATAGAGCCTGTATTTATATTTTTCACTGATGAAAAAAATAGTTTTTTGAAATCAGTGCTTTCGATATACCTAGTTATAAACTCAGTCTGATTCTCGTAGATCGTATTTTTTCTGAAGTAAATACTTCAATTAGTACATTGTATTTGTAGTCTGTATTTCTTTTGAAGAGAGGATTTTTTAGTATTTATCGGTTCACATTGTCTTTAATATCTAAACTTTTTTAGAATAGATTGTATTTTTTTTATAATCGAGATGGAATATTTTTTCTTTTTATTGAGGCAAATTTTATTTTATGTTGTAGTATAAAGAATAATTTATATTCTCCGAAGTGTAGAAAAAGTTTAAATAAATACGAGGATAAAAAATGTTGAAAAAAAATCTAAGCTTATTCAGATTCTGTTGGAATGTTGTAATATGGGTTTACTCTCTTATTGCATCGGCTGCGTTTATCAATCACGAGGAAATTATGGATCGTTTAAGTGGCAAAACTTTAAATGGGTTTGTCGTTATTGATAGAGATGATTTTAGTCAGATACGATCCTCAAATATTTATTGTAATCAAAAAGAGATCGTTATTCCTATTGAATTAAAAATCAGGAATTCTTTTGTCAGAAAACTACCACTTGGTTTAGGGAATTCTACATGGAAAGTGTTTTTAGATAAGAATCTTAATCCACTAGATGTACATTTTCGAGATCAAGCTATTAAAAAAATATTTCTACCAAATAATATAGAAGTTAACACAGAAGGTAAGGTGGAAATTACAATATTACATAATCAGATATTAATGCGTTTTTTTTCGAGTAAGGATGATGATTATGAATTTTGCAGTGTCTGTTTTCCCATAGGAGCATATTTAATGAATGGTATTTTTTCATCGGAACCTAGTTATCAAGCATTTAATTTAAATCAGGGATTTTCTGTTGTAAGTATTTCACCTGTATATAATGAATCTTCAATGATGTACGGAATGAAAAACATTTCTTTGTGGGTTAATGATGATTAATATATAATCATCAGGTAAACTTATTGTAAATAGGGCGAGTGGCGAAATTGGTAGACGCGCTGGATTTAGGTTCCAGTTCCCATAAAGAGTAAGGGTTCGAGTCCCTTCTTGCCCACCAAGTTAAATTTTCTTCTACCAGTTAAATAGTTTTCTAACAGTTAGATAGTTTTCTACCAATTTGAATTTTTTCTAATAGTCTTCAAATGATTTTTCCATTAACTTTACTCTTAAAAACAAACACATCTTGCCGACTGTAGAATATACTGTTATTAACATGTTCTGGAATACTTATTCGATAAGAAAAGTTCGCATTGTAGGGCAGATAGGTCTGTGTGGTTTGTTAACATTCATCACTTATTCAAAAGATCAGGTGAGCCTACACGTAGATGATGCTGATGCGAGTCAGATAGTAAAAAGCCTTTTAGATTCTAAGGGATATAGCATTAAGGGATTAGATAAATTAACAGGTAGAGTTACTTTGCATGTTGATAACGCTCCTGTAGATACCGTTTTAGTATCTATCTTAGCGCAGCTCAATGCTGACTTCAGAAAAAATGCAAATGAGTATATATTAGAATCAAAAAACATTCAATCAGGTGCTGAATTTATTCCTGCAAATATGAGACATGCTTCGCATGATAATTTCAAACATAAAAGCAAGTCTTCGTCATATGATGGACATTATTCAGATAATATCATGACCAAAAAAATCCCTCTAAACATGGATCCAGCTCTTTTCTTTGTATTACTAGGTCATGAGCTCGGAGCTGTTCCTAATATTAATCTTTATACGGAAAATTCGCTTATTGGATCGGGAGCATCTGGAGGTGGATTTGGGCAGAGAAGTCCTATGTTAGGAAATCGATCCACTTATGGATACGGTAGAATGCCTGGTATTGGTAACAGGGGTGGAGTGGTAAGATAATGACTTTAAAGGATGACATGATGAATAAAAGGATGAATATTAAAAACATGTTTTATGGAAAAGGATTATTCACCTCTCTCGTTTTAGTAGGTTTAATGCATGCTACAGTAGCAAAAGAAATCAGTATTAAACTATCAAATGCAAGTTTGCAGAGTGCAACAAAAGCTATAGCTGATCAGACAGGATTACAGTTTACTATTATTCCTTCCAAGGAACCCTTTGATAAAATTAATTTAAATATTCGAAAAATTCAACCCAATGATGCTGTAAGATATGTATGTGAATGTGCTGGAGCTTGGGCAGAGTTAGATTCTAACGGGGTTTATACAATAAGAAAAGGGAATCCTCCACAGATAGATTGGAATGCAAACGAACCACTTATTACTCGAAAAATAAAATGCAACAATCTTTCTTCTAAAGAAATATATGAAACATTAACCGATGTTTCTAAACAAATACAAAAACAAGAAGTTAGCAGGCAGAATGAACCATCTAAGGATGGTTATAAAGAAACTGAAGTTATTCTGAACAAATCTAACCAACATGTGGATAGGTCTTCTGATTTACAAGGATCAGAAGTAAGTGAGGGGATGGCTACTTCTAAGCAGATGATCCCTAGTGATCCTTTAGGTGCTCAAAAAAATGTTCCTATTCCTGGATTGCCTGGGCAATCAGGATCTTTCCCACCTGGGTATATGGATAGCAGACATCAAGGCATTCCTCAGGCACGTAACGTAGGTCCTTTATCACCTGGCACGGGACTTGTGCCTGAAGGTATCGACTATCTAAGTTATAGTCCTCAGGATAATCAATTAATAGTACGGGGTAGGGCAGATGCTATTGAAAAACTAGAGCAGACAGTAGAAGTACTAGATGTTGCACCCAAGCAAGTTGTTGTTAAAGTTGAGTTTGTCGAAACCAAATTAGATGATGAGCTTGGTTACGGTGTTGATTGGTATGCAGCAAACGATAACTCTACATCTAATTCTCAAAAATCGAGTGATAAGGGATCCGTTACTCAAGCTACTGAATTAATTGATACAACGGTAAACAGCATCGTTGATTCTGTAAAAGAGTTTGTTGATACTCCAAAAAAACTTGTATACAGTATTGCTAAAGGAATGGATGCTGTACAATTAAGGGCAAAGCTAAAATCTGGTAACACTAGAGTTGTAGATGCTCCTGTTTTACGAACTCTTAATAATCAGCCGGCGAGTATTGCACTTTCAGAAAAAGTAGGTTTTAAACTTAAGTCCGATGCTTATCCTAATCAGGCAACAGGTAATGTATCTACAGAAAAATTCGATGAAAAAGAATCAAAACGAACGCTTTTTATTAATCCAAGAATAAATAGCGATGGAACCATTACTTTGTTCATGAAGCCAGTTATAAGTAAATTTGTCGATGGAAATAAATTTACAGATTCTACTTCTTATACCATTCAGGAACAACAGATAGATATTGTCACAAAAGTTAATGATGGTCAAACAATAGTCATAGGCGGAATGAAAAATAGAGTGCGAAATACAAGTAAGTCAAAAGTACCTATTTTAGGTGATATCCCGATCCTTGGAAAATTATTTTCTTCAACTCATTATAAAGATGAAGATAGAGATTTATTAATATTCATTACGGTTAATATTGTTGGACCAAACGATTAATAATCTTCATTGAATTTATTCTTGATAGTAGGATGATTGTAGATCTATATTAGGTGATCTGTGTTAGATTATCTATGTTAGATTATCTATGTTAGGTGATGATATGCACCTGTTGGACACCGTAGATATGAATGTTATATTAGATAAGATCGAAATAATTTTATTATCTATCCAGGTATATTAACAACCCAATCAATGTTTTGTACTTATCTTTTATTCTATTTGCTTTAACATAATAGAAGTAAAATCTTCCAATACTAGGGCATTCTTTTCATATTTGGACATACTTTCGATATTGATATCTTGTTTTGTACGGAGTTTTTATAATGCCTGAGTAGTTTCGCTTATGGTTAGGGATTTTAAATTACGCACAGAGTTATTTTTATATTTGGACTTTAACCGATATTAGAGTGCAAATTCTATGTACTGCGTTCATGTTTAAAAGATTTATTAGGTATAGAGAGTACTTAAATGTTTGAGTAAGACTCTTATGTTCGGGGTATCAACATAAATGGGAATTCTCCGAACATAAGAGCTTCATACTTCAGCATAAATTTAATAATAATTTATGATTGGCTCAGCTTCTTTTCTTTTCTTTTTTTTCTAATAAATTTCACAATATCTTCAATAATGGCATAGGGAATACTGGCTAAGAAAAACCATGGTATCCAAATTCTGAGTGGGTTTGCGTCTGATCTAGTTGGAACTTCTACATTTGTTGTAATGAGCTTTTTTTCTTGTGATTCTTCTTTAACCTTAATATTTCCTCGAGAATCGATATATCCCGAGATACCTAGAGGTCCTACTCTAAGAAGAGGTAAGCCAGTTTCTACAGAGCGCCAAATACAGGCATAGAAGAGCTGTTCAGGAGCTGGAGTGCCAATGTACCAGTCATCTATGACATTATTGACGAGTAAGGTAGCCCCTTGAGATGTATGCGTAGATGCTAAATATGGAAAGTTAGATTCAAAACAGATGAGTGTTCCAATTTTTATACCTTGTTTAAAATCAAAAGTGGTTACTTTTTCTCCGGGGGTCATATTAGGAAGAACTTTGTCGAGTTCTTCAGATAAGTTTAAATATTCTCTCATGGGAACATATTCTCCCATGGCAACGAGCTTGACTTTATCTGCTAACTGCCAATCTTTTCCGTCGTATAAAAAACAAGATTGATAAATTTTATCTAGTTTATCCTTACGGTGTGCCCCAAAAAGAATAGGTGTACTAGGATGATCACCAAATAAGTATTTTTTAGCATATTCTAGACCAAAACACATAGCTTCTGGGAAGATAATAATATCTAAATCCTTATCTTTTGATTGATGAAGGAGTTGCCTTGTGTTCTTGTTTATCATATATTTTTTTTCGTTATCTGGAGTAAACGCAAAGTTAATGCCCATTTGCGCAAGTCCAACTTTTATTTCTGCAATAGGAGGACGATAATCATAGTAACGAATAATCGAGAAAATAAGACAGCCTGTTACAAAAAAGGAAGATGCAGCAAATCGTCTTGTGGATGTCTTTAAGATAAGCATGACAAAAAGCATATTAACAAACGCAACCCATAATGAAACAAAATAGATGGTTCCAATAGATGCATGCTGAATAAGATAAGGCTTTAAACTTAAGGGAGTCGCTAATAAGCCCCATGGAAACCCTACAACTGGCAAGTAAGACCGTATTAGTTCAAATGATACCCAGATAAAAGGAATGAGCTCTATACGGTCATGTTTCATGCATTTCCGGAGACAAAAAGTAAGCGGACTATAAAACAAGAGAATGGATATAAATGCAGTAAAAATCCATATACCGTATCCGATCATAGGATTGTTTAAGAACCTAGTAACTAGGGGTTTAACCCATATCATCTGAGTAAGTGTAAAGAGGGTGCCAAAAAATGCTCCTGTTTTCAAGGCTTCGGGAGTTCTAATTTTTTTGAGTTGAATAATCCAAGGGACAAGGGCAACAAATGCTAGGAAACTGTAATGAAAAGGTGGGAAAGATAGTGTCAATAAAATATATGATAAAAATGACGGAACGTATCTTTTAAATATAGGCTGATTGAGCAATTTATAGAATAGCATTGAATACATTTTACTCAGATTTTCTGCTTTTTGGATTTTATACGAATCTGAATATAATATGAATGTTTTTTATTGCTTATAAAGCATCCCAATGTGACATCCAAGACTCTAGTTTTCGAGAAATAACACACTGTGGACAGTTTTCAGAATACAGCGATACGGGATGGTGAAGATGTGAGGATCCTACAATGGTTCTATGGTTTAAGTAAAGTATTGCTGTATGATTCTGAATATGTTCCTTATATCTACTAGATTTCACTATAAGTGCATCTTTACCAATGGCACTTTGAACACTAATGAGGCCATCTGTATGAGCATCTGGTTCGCTGAATTTTTGATAAATATATTGTAGAAATACCCCAATGTTAGTTGGAGATTTTGCTTCAGGTGGATTGTCTGGGTGGTAACGTGATGTTAAATCTGAAAATTTGTATCCTGAAAACGTATAATAGTTTGCTAGATGAGAATAAGTGTCATCCTCATCGTTGAGCTCTTTCAAGAATTCAGATTGTTTAGATTTATAATCAGGTCCTGTAAGCATATCAAAGGTAGATATAGATGGATCTGTGGAAATAAGATCGATAATTCTCCAGGGCACTCCCAAGTGAGGAGTTCCAAATGTTATAAGATTACTATATTTAGGATATTCTGATAATAAATGTTCTTTTTCAAGTGCATATCTACTTACAAGGCCTCCCATACTATGTGCAAATATATCAACTTGAACAACATTTTTTAGCATACTCTGGCATTCATTTGCAAACTGAGTACCAAGAGTAGATAGTCGAACTGCTGGAATGTAATTGTATCCTAAAACTGTATCATATCTTTTCTCTCCACTTGGTAGACTGTATTCAGATAAGAATCGTGCAAGATGTCTTACTTCCCTTAATCCATATGTATGTTTATTCTCTGGTTGTATAATGTCTTTTTCAAGATCTTTTAAGTCATCAGGCAATATTTTTAGTTTTTCATATAGAAGATCTATAGCCGCTTTTTTCCATGAATTTGTTTCTTGCTTGAAATATCGATGGATAGCACTTACAAGATATTCAAAACAGTGACCATGAACCAGAACAGCAACACGTTTTTTATGAGTTAGGGGTTCTTTAATAATGGACCACTCTTTTTCAAGCAAAGGTTGATTTGAGTATTCTAACCACATGTGATGATTCTCTTCGTGATATTGATGAATATGATCGGATGTGGATTTAAGGAGATGAGAAACCCATGAGATGTAGTTGATGAATGGGGTATCAAGTTCTAGTTTGGAACTGGCAGCAAAACTCTTTTGTGTATAAATACTAGTACAAAAAATGTAAAAGAGAAGGTAGCAAACTTTTATCTTATTATTTTTCATAAGTTATGGATCAGATTATTGGAAAAAGGTTTATGGAATGTCTGTTTATTAATAAGGATGAGTGAAAATAGTTGTATATAGCAAACGAAAACAGTAAATAGTATTCATTTTTTTGAAAAATAAACAAATGAAAACAATGATGAAAGGTGATCATCGTTATTAGAGAGCTCTAATAAAACGTGGAAGATTTTCAGTGAAGATAGGCAATATATAAATTAGAACAATGTTTTTGGAAGGAAAGGCAGGATATCTTCTTCTTCCCAGCCTTTTATTTTAATAAGCTTATCTTTATGTTGTAGACCTTGTACAATCTCAATACTTGTTTTAGGGCGTTTGAAATATTTTGAAAGGAGCTCAATAATTGAGGCATTTGCTTTTCCATCTACTGGAGGACTACTCGTGTAAACTTTCCATAAGGTTAGAGCTTGGTCATAGACAATCTGATTTTTTGATGCTCTTGTGCAGGCTCTAACTTTAATAATCATTTTTATTCTATGTTAATTTGTTTTCTTAACAATCTAGGAGATACTTTCATATCTTCTCTAATGGGAACTTTAGATTCTTGGGGATTTTTTTTCTGATGCATTTTTTTCATATACATATCATAATAGTTTGGAAAAGTGTGCTTTTTCACTTTATCAGGAATCGAGTTTTCAACTGGCAGCGGTAAATCTTGCTTAGTCTGCTCTTTTGTTATCTCATTATTCAGAAGAGTCTGAGAATGCATTATATTTTCAGAAGGAACATGGTTTTTTGCGTCTAATCTTGAACTCCTCGTTTTGGAATTGCGATCTTGGTAATCCTGATTTTCTTGAACACCATAAGAAGAATACGCTGAATCCTCTGATAAATGTGATGGAGCGCTAACGTTTTCTGTTTCTTGTTTTTTCTGTCTGTAGTTTAATTTATATTCATTTTTGTATTCATTTTTATTTTCATCTTCATTTTTAATTTTTGTTGGAGTAGCAATATCATCTTTTTTACTGTTTAGTAATAGATCTGAATTTTTATGGTTATTATGATGATATTTTTGATCTGATAAAGGGATATCTTGTTGATTTACTTCATTTGCTATAGTGGTTGCTATGTTTTCTGATGAAGTTCTTTTTTCCGTATGGAGTGTATCTTTTGGTGTTTCAAAAATAAATTCTTTCATCATCCAAGCTCTTTCTTCGGTGGTTAGAGTATCTGAATTATTTTTTTCAATTTTCTTTGAAATATCCTTTTCATCTCTGGTGACTTGTATATCTGTTTGTGAGGTTTTTTCGATGTTCGTATCTTCATTAGGTATATTCGACTCTAAAACGTGGTTACTAGTGCGATTCAACACAATCTTTTCTGACGTATCTTGATCGAGTAAAGAAGAGTCACTACAAAAATCTTCTTTTTGGGTTTTCAGAACATTTGTTTGGTCATGATCTGTTCTGTTTTCTTTCTCTTGTTTTGTTGTTTGGTGTAATGCTTTAGATATCTCTGAAAGTATAGAACTGTAATATGATTCTAATTCTAGATCAGGTTTTTGTGGTTCTTCATTTACAGTGGAAGAAGAGTATTCGCTTTGGATTCTTCTTTTAGCTTCCTGAAAAATTTCTTCACTGCTTTTTATGTTAGGATAGAGTCCATAGGAAGAGTGAGCTAAAGGTTTATGGATGGTTTCACTGATATCTTCATAGAGTGGCACGTGATTAGATCGTATGATTTTAAGTTTTTGTTCTAGCTGATCACCTTCATCATTAAATAATTCTAATGCATGAACTTCATCTTCAATTAGGTTTTTCCATTTTTTTATAAAATGCTGTTTTTGTCTTTGCAATCTATCAATAAGAAGTTCTTGTTTATCAAGTCTGTTTTGTAATATTTTTTCAGATTCGAGTGCTTTTTTGTGTGCGGCATCTAGTATGGATTGAGCCTTGTTTTTAGCAAATTCAATAATTTCATAAATCTTATGGCTTGATAATGCTTCATCATTTTGATTAAATGGTGATGAAAGATTTTTTTTATCTTCTTCCATGGACTCTAGTTTTGAAAGAGCTTCTAACGCAGTAACTTCAGCTTGTTCGAGGATTTTTTGCCATTCATCCAATTGTTTTGCTAGATTTTGCAAAAAGGTATCTACGGCTTTGGTATCGTATCCACTCATTGCTTTTGGAAATTGAACGCTTGTTAAGTCTTCTTTTGTAATTTTTCCCATGTTTTTTACTTATAATACTCGAGTCATCTCCGGTATGTATCTATTTTTCTTTTTAAATTACATATTAAATTACATATCTAATTTTTTTTTCATTATGTTTTGAACGATACCTGGATTTGCTCTTCCTTTAGATTGTTTCATGACCTGACCTACTAAAAATCCTATAACATTGGTCTGTCCAGACTTATATTTATCTATGAGCTCTGGATTTTGTTTAAGAGCTTCGTCAGCATACTTTTCTATAACTGATTCATCTGAAATCTGAGTTAACCCTTTTTCTTGAACAATTTCAGAAGGCATTTTCCCATTTTTGAAACTGATTTCAAAAATGTCTTTTCCGATTTTCCCACTGATAGTCTCTTTTTGGATTAATGTTGTTAGTTCAACGAGATGTTTTGGGGTTACTAGGGAAGATTGAAAGGTTTGCCCGGTTTCATTGAGAGATTTAGCAAAATCCGAACTCATCCAGTTACATATAAGCTTAGGATCTCCACCCATTTTTATACATTCGTCAAAGTAGGTAGACCATGATAGTTCAGCAACAAGTATGCTTGCATCGTAGTGATTTAAGCCATAATCCGCTTGATATCTTCTATATTTAGCAAGTGGTAGTTCCGGAATGGTTTTTTTCAATTCTTCAAGATATTCATCGGAAAAATCCATAGGTACAAGATCAGGATCTGGAAAATACTTATAATCTTCTTCAGACTCTTTGGAACGCATAGGAAAAGTTTTTTCAGCACCTTCATCCCAACCCCTTGTTTCTTGTTTAACGGATTCTCCATTTTCTAATAAAGAAACTTGTCTTTTATATTCATACTCGATTCCATGTTGAACGCTTCTAAATGAATTTAGATTTTTCAATTCCGTCTTAGTTCCATATTTATCTGTTCCAATAACTCGAATAGATATGTTAGGTTCGCATCTGAGTGATCCTTCTTCCATTTTTCCGTTGCAAACTTTTAAATAAAGAAGAACTTGCCTAAGTCCAACAAGATAATCTTTAGCTTCATCAGCGGTTTCTATGTCAGGCGGGAAATCTGTAACAATCTCCATTAGAGGAACTCCTGCTCGATTGAAATCGATACCTGATCCTCCAGAAGGTAAGTGCATCAGTTTTCCTGTATCTTCTTCGATTTGGACTTTCCTGATATTAATTTTCTTAATTCCACCATTTTTGGTAGGAACTTCGAGATATCCAAAGTGCCCGAGTACATTTGTGTCTCCAAATTGACTGATCTGATACCCTTTGGGAAGATCGGGGTAAAAATAGTTTTTACGATGGAATACGGATCTTTTTGCAATTTGACAGTTAAGCGCTAGAGCAGTTTTTAGTACAAACTCAATAGCTTTTCTGTTAGGTACAGGTAATGTGCCAGGCATTCCGAGACATACCGGACATACTCTTGTGTTAGGTTCTGCTCCAAATTCAACAGGGCATCTGCAAAACATTTTGCTATCAGTCTCTAGTTCTGCATGAACTTCCATTCCGGTGCTTAGTGTATATTCAGCCATAATAGATTCAATATTTTAAACATATGTTTTATTAAGAAACATAAAAGTTAATATCCTATCTTTTATTGTACCAAGTGAGTGTGCTGTTGAATAACAAGAGTTTAAATTATATAATTGTAAAAAGTAAAGTTTCGTGAAATGAATGAAGAGTAAATTTGAAGAAATGGGTGCGGGGACAAGATTTGAACTTGCGACCTCCGGGTTATGAGCCCGACGAGCTACCAGACTGCTCCACCCCGCGACGTTATATATATTATTGCGTAGATATTATATATATGTCAAGTGATGTTTTATTTTGATTTTATCTAATTTTTTAGTGTAGTGATTCTTAATTTAAAGAAGATGCATGGTCTGAAATATTAAAAAGTTCAACATTTCCTTGGAAAGCTGTAGCTATATTTGGTAAGATGGAACCGGTAGATATGCCAGCATGGAGGTAAAATTTGTCGATTTTAGTTGATAAAAATAGTAAGGTTTTAGTTACAGGGATAACAGGAAGAGAAGGATCATTTCATACAGAGCAGAGTATAAAATATGGAACGAATGTCGTTGCGGGTGTTACGCCAGGTAAGGGAGGAACGGAAGTACATGGTGTACCCGTCTTTAATACAGCAGGAGAAGCCGTTAAAGCAACTGGTGCAAATGCTGCAGCTGTTTTTGTACCAGCACCTTTTGCCGCCGATTCAGTATTAGAATGTTCTGCTGCAGGTATCCCGTTTGTAACTCTTATCACGGAAGGTGTTCCCGTACAGGATATGCTCCGTGTAGCTAATATTCTAAAGCAAGAAGGGAAAACAAAATTGCTCGGGGGTAATTGTGCTGGTATTATTACTCCTTCTGAATGTAGAATGGGCATTATGCCAACACATATTTTTACTCCTGGTCCTATTGGATTGGTTAGTAGAAGTGGAACACTTACCTATGAAATTGTTTGGGAGCTTACAAGAGCGGGTTTAGGTCAGACAACTTGTGTAGGTATTGGTGGTGATCCTATTCCAGGACTGCGATTTGTAGATGTTTTAGAAATGTTTGAACATGATCCTAAAACAAAAGCAGTTGTCATGGTTGGAGAGATTGGTGGATCAGATGAAGAAGTAGGTGCAGAATATATTAGAGATCATATGAGTAAACCTGTGGTGTCATTTATAAGTGGTAGAACAGCTCCTCCTGGAAAAAGAATGGGTCATGCAGGTGCCATTATTTCTGGTGGGGTGGGTACTCCTGAATCCAAAGTAAAAGCATTGAGTGATGCAGGTGTTCCTGTAGCTGATAAAACTTCTCAGATATCTGAACTAGTACAATCAGCTCTTGAAAAGCTAAAAGCAAATATATAAAAAGATCTAATACGAATTTAAAAGACCTACTTTGTAAGTATTAATTCAAAAGTAGGTCTTTAGTCGTGTTTTCATAACGTTTTTTCTTATTTGGGTGTTCCTTTGTATGAACACTTGTTTAAATGATTAAGAAAAACATATTCAGTATTAAAATTTAATTTTGAATAGAGTAAAAACAATTTTAATCTGTTTTTCCAGAATTAGAAAGAAACTTTATCATACTTGCAGGAATATATACCTCACTGCTGTAGTATAATAATATGATTGAGTGAACTTTCAAGGTGAATATATATGTCCGTTGAACAAAAAAAAGTAAAACAAGCTAGAAGAGGAAGAGCTATCACTGTAAGAGCTCAGGCAAAACAGCCGTTTGATAAGAATGCAGCTATGGCAGCACTCGATGATGGTTCTGAACCAAAGGAAGATGAATTATTAGAGCTTGTTGATTTTGATGAAGAAAGTGTTGAAGATGAAGAAAAGCAGCATACTGAATCAGAAGAGTTAGAAATGTGGATGCGCCAAACAAGGCGAGCTCAACTACTTACTCCTGAACAAGAAATTCATCTTGCTAAAAGGGTTCAACATGATGACATAGATGCAAAGAAACAGCTTATTGAGGCCAATCTTCGATTGGTTGTTAGTATTGCTAAGAAATATAATGCACGTGGGATTCCTTTAGCAGATCTTATCCAAGAAGGGAACCTTGGTCTTATTCGAGCAGTAGAAAAGTTCGATTGGAGAAAGGGTTTTCGATTTAGTACCTATGCAACATGGTGGATCCGAAGAGCAATTGCGAGAGCTATTATTAATCAAGGAAGAACCATTCGAATTCCAGTATATGTAGCAGAACTTATTAATAAGGTAATGAAATCTGCATCTAAATTGCAGCAAGATTTAAAACGAGATGCTAATCCAGATGAGGTTGCGCACGAAGTGGGCATGAGTAGTGATAGGGTCCAAGAAATGATGCGGGTAGCTGTAGAACCTCTTTCTCTTGAAACTCCGGTGGGAGAGAAAGATAATAGCTCTATTGGTGACTTTATTCCTTCAACGAATATGCCAAATCCAACAGATGTTACTGATAATCTTATTCGCCGCGAAGAAATTGATGGTATATTAGGTCGTTTAACTTCTAGAGAAAGAGATGTTATACGGTTAAGAGTTGGCCTCGATGATGGTAGAGCAAGAACATTAGAAGAAGTAGGTACTGCTTTAAACGTTACCCGTGAAAGAGTTAGGCAAATAGAGCTTAGAGCTATGAAAAAGCTTAAGCATATTGGTCATGAACTTACATCATCTAAGTCTTAATTAATTATAGATTCACCTCTCTTTTTTAGCCATTCATTAAGAATGGCTAAAATTGTTTCTAAACCTCTTGATTTATTCAGAAGGTGTTCTTAGTAATTGGAAAGGGTTTTGGTTAATTTCAAAAGCATTCTTCTCTTGATAAGTATATTTAGAAAGATAGATCTCTATATCACTTTGTAGCTCTTGATTATCCTGTTTTTCTTGGGCTGGAATAGTCTGTTTTGTACTAGTTGATGAACTCTGTCGGTTTAAATTTTTATTTTTTAGATATTCAGCAAAAAAAAGTGCTGAATTCAAAGTGCCAAACTTTTCTTCTAGAATAGCTAGTGATTTTAATAAATGGGAGAAGATAGCCTTTTTTTCCCAGAGTTCTAAATGTTCTATACATGTGTTCTGAGTTATATAAATATCCCCAAAGTATGTTGAAATAGTATCTTTGCGTTGTTTTTTAAGATTCTCTATAATATCGAAAATATTAAGGACTGCTTCTAGATTCAGGACATTGAATTTCTCATATAGATCTTTCAATTTAAGACTTGTGTAAGGTATGAGATTCATCACATGGTAGGCAAAACTTGCTTCGCCTATAGCTTGATTAGAAATAGTATCCTGATCTTTTGGTAAAGAAAAGAGTGTTGTGTAAAAAAAGTTGTCTAGTTGTTCAATATCACATTCTTTTTTGTGAAAATATGCAGCTTTGTAGAAACTCTTATTTGGATTACTAGGTTGATAGTCATCTATTTCACTCAAGAATTTTTTAATGATGTGATTATGATTGTATTTGCACCTGGGTTTTGTTTCTGGAAACTCTTCAGATTCTTCATATTTGTTTTTAAGATTAAAAATTGTTCTTTCGAATTTATCAGTTTCAAAGTAATTATTATCGTGGATAAATCCGTCACATAGAAGAATGGTTAAATTCATAGCATTGGTAAAGCCATATTCAAGTCTTATAAGTTCAAATGTTGATTCAATAGCATCTCCTACAGCATGAATTCTATTGTACTCATCACTCTGAGTATAGAATTGATTATAGAATTTTAGTGCGATATCATCTTTTTTAATAAGTTCAAGGGTTCTATCAATTCTTTCTGAAGAAAATAGTTTTCTCGCAATATAGTTAAAATACAGATTAGAATTGTAATATAGACTTAGCGTATAAAGGATATAACTTTTGTTCGGGTTATTTTTATATCTTGCAGTTAGTATTCTATTTATAAAGTATCTTAGAGAAATATCTCCTCGAAAAGGTTTTCGTGAAGTAGGGTATTTAAAGCTGAGTTGTTCAAAAAAAATATGTTTAGCATTGAATAGGAGATCTTGTTTTGATAATGTAGGTTTGTAAGAGTAGATATACCTGAACTTATCACTAGAGTCTGGATCTAGAGTAACTAGAGTCGTTTTACCGAGCGTTTCTATGCTTGTCTCGATATTCTCATAGAAAAATGAAGTGCTAGGTTTATTGGGTATTGGATGGTGGTCCCGGGATGCAGATGCAGAGTAAGTGAAGATCGATCCGATGAAAAATATTTTAATGGTGACAAAAAATACGAAAGTTTTTGAAAATGACATAGATATGTATAGTATACAGCCTGTATCCTATGCATTTATGTTAAGAGTATCCTAGATGTCTAAATAAGGTATTAATACCAGGTCTGCTTAGAAGAAGATATCTAGGAATAATCTATTTGTTTTCAACTACTGTTTTCATCTGAATCGCTGCCACATGAGAGATCAGAGAAAGGGTTTTTAGAAGGTTTTACTTTATCTTGTTTGATGATTGATTTTAATTTATCCTGTGTTTTTTTGAATTCGTTTTTTTTAAGTCTATCATAATACTGAACGATTGTATCATTAATAAAATTTACACATTTTTCTAGTTCAAACTCATCATCGAGTTCCTTAAATGCTGTTAAACCTAGATACGCATCCAGAAAATGATCACCTGTACTGTTTTTGGGTGATATGAATAGTTGCGCAACTTTTTCAGTATTCATTTTTTTCTGACTGGTCCTAGATTGAAAAAAATCTTCATAGGTATCTTGGTCATTGTTATCTGACAATTTAAATAACAGATAGAACTCTAAGTAGCTTTCTGCAATTTCTATCTCTATTTCCATGAAATTCTTTACTGTAAGATCTTGAAGATAATCTTTCGTTTTTCTTTTTTTCTCATCAATTTTTCTTGCATATATGTCTTCAATTTCAATAGAATGCATCGACTTGTCACCACTCCTTATTCGTTTCCAAGATCCTTGAGATAAGATGTCTTGGCTAGAAGAATGTTCTCTTCTTCTTCTTTTTCTACTTGCTGTTGATTGATTACTACAAATGATATCTTCCTGACTAATGAGTTCACGGCTAAGGCTCTCTTGGGAGCTTAGATATTCTTCAATCAATTCTTTTACCTGGCTTTTAGATTTACAATTTTCTTCACTCTCATTTTTTACAGGAGTTTTTGGTTCAAAAGTAAGCATTTTTTTACTGGTTAGGCTGCCAGGATCTTGTATATCGTTTAAAAACTTAGTTCTACTTATTCTTGGGGCACATAGGTTTTTATATTCGATATATCTTTCTGCAAGATTTGTTTTACATGTAAGAAGTTCACTGAAAATTTTTGTTTTTTCATAGCCATAAAGTGTATATAGTTGATGAAATGTGGATTCAAAGACATCGCCGATGAAATGAATTTCTTTATGTTCAGGAAGATCTTTTTCATATCTTCGAGAGTGTTGAATATTTTCAGATATATCATTTAACTTTAGATGAAGTTCTTCGTCAGAATTGAATATTATGTTTGAGATGTAGTTGTAATAGGCGTTAGAGTTGTAAAAATATGAAATATCCTTTATCTTGCCTGTATCGGTATATTTTGATATTAGATTTTTATAGATGAAATATCGTAAAAGGATATCTCCTGCATAAGAAGATTTCCCAGAATTTAAACAGGGTTCCATTTGCTCAAAAAAGTTTTTTTTTGCCTCTTCTATTAGCCAACTGAAAAATGTATGGCCATTAGGATAAAAGTTTGGAGATCCTGGATCAAGATGAATTTCAGGTCGAGTTTTTATAGGTGTTATGGTCATACAAGCTTTTTGTAGCTTTTCTTTATCTAGTCTTTCCGATGGCTTTTCAGATGCTCTTATGTCATTTTTATCTGCTGCTGCAAATCCGAGAGTTGTAAAAGCTATATAGATGGCTATTTGAGTGCTTATGGTTCTTTTGTTCATGTTTATTCTCCGGTGAATTCTTCTTTTATATCACGGTAATTAAATGAATATGGCTGATGTAAGCATGGTAATTATACCAGTATTTCGTAAATGGGTCTTTGTTACTATTGAATTGTTTGTAGAATGGAATGTAGAAAATAAATGCGGCATGATTTTTTTTTCTACAAATTTTTCAAAATTAATACCCCTTCAATTTCAAAAAGTCAGAAATAGTACCAGGTAAACTGTATTTTATAATGGAAAGCATTTATTTATTTTTATTAGTATCTACAGGTGGACTTATTTTTCTTACATCCATGAAAGGTTTGTTTACTTCTGTGGAGATGGTGGAGAACATCGATTTAGAGCATGATTATGATGTAACACATGATCATACTCATGAGATTCCTGCTTGGGTACCATTTTTTAGTTTTAGATTCTGGTTGTATGCTGGTTTTTTATATGGTCTTTCAGGATTTTTATTGCCATATTTTGAATGGAATTCTGGAAGTTTAGATCAACACTGGGTTCCAATTCTTTTTGGTTTATTTGGAGGATGGGTAGTCCACTTAGTTATGATTCAGGTGACTATGAACCAGAGTAGTAGTCATTATAATATGAGTGATTTAATAGGTAATGAAGCAGAAGTTTTAGTTCCAATATCGAAGTTAGAAACCGGCAAAATTATCGTTCAGAAAGAGAGTGGAAGAATACACTTTATGGCAATTTCTGAAGAAGATACATTTTTAGTTGGAGAAAAGGTTGTCATTAAAAAACTCAATGACTCAGCGACATTTATTGTAGAAAAGAAAGAAGGAGATAAGTAAAATGAAACAATTTATATTAAACATGTTGTGTAATGCTTTTGAAGTAGATGAATACAGAAGCCTATTCTCTATGTTGCCAAGTCCTGTGATTTATGCAATGTTATTTATTGCAGGGCTCATCTTTATGATTTCTTTAATAAAGAATTTCATTTATGTATGCCCGCCGAATCAGGCCTATATCTTTAGTGGTCTAAAGCGAAAGTTATCTGATGGAACGGTTCGAGGATATCGAGTCTTGATAGGTGGTAGAGGAGTAAGGATTCCGTTTATTGAGACCGTGCAGAAAATAAGGCTTTCTACTATTGTTGTTCCGATATCAATTCGAGAAGCATACTCTCACGGAGGAGTTGCTATTAATGTAGATGCTGTTGCTAACGTAAAGGTATCGAGTGATCCTTTAATAATCAACAATGCTATTGAACGATTTTTAGGTCACACATTAGAAGAAGTTAGAAGAGTAGCTAAAGAGACACTTGAGGGGCATTTAAGAGGGGTTGTTGCTACTCTTACACCCGAGGAGGTTAATGAAGATAGAATTAAATTTTTACAGAGCTTGGAGCATGAATCAGAAGAGGATTTAAATAAGCTGGGTATGCATTTAGATAGCATAAAAATTGCGCATGTAAAAGATGAAAAAGGGTATCTAGATGCCATCGGAAGAAGAGCCATTGCGGAGGTTATTCGGTCTGCAGAACTTGCTGAAAGTGATGCTGCTCGAGAAGCAGAACAAGCGATTGCTCAGCAAGAAGCGAGAGCTGGAACCATTGAGGCTAATGCAGAAGCAAATATTGCTAAGATGAAAAATGACTTAAGAACATTTAAGGCTGAGCTTGAAGCAAAAATCAATGCCGAGTTTGAACGGACAGAGGTTGCACCGCAAAGGGCTAGAGCTGAAGCCGAGCAAGTATTACAAAAAGTAAGAGCTGCTTGTGAGGAGATTAGGCTTGAATGTGATATCCACTTGCCTGCACAGGCTAATCGCGAAGTGTTGGAGTTTCGGGCAAAAGGAAATTCTGCACATGAAAGAGAGAAAGGTTTAGCCATGTCTCAAGCTATGAGTGAACTCGGAAAAGCGTGGAAATATTGTGGTAGTGATGCTCAAAGGATAGCAATTCTGTCTGAAGTGGATGTTTTACTTGAACAAGCATCTAAATCGCTTAAAAAATTAGAAGTGCAGAATATACGTGTTTTACATGGAGATGCTGGTGCAGCGATTAAAGAGTATGTACAGGCATGTCATGGTGTAATCTATTCTATGTTTGATGCAACGAAGAAGAGTACAGGAATGGATATAACGAGTATTCTGTCTGGAGCGGATATGGATAAAAAGAATCTATCAAAAGGAGAAAATAAATGAGCACCTATACGGTTTTTATTCTTGTTATTATTCTTATTCTAGTTGTGCAATTAAGTCTTTTTGCTCTTCGAAATCTTATTTTTATTTGTTCGCCAAATGAAGTATTAGTGTTTTCAGGTACTAGAAGAAAAGTTGGTGACAAATATGTGGGCTATAGAATAGTAAAAGGTGGAATGGCTATTCTTATACCTCTTATTGAAAGAGTAGATAAGATTGACTTAACCAATATGATTATTGAACTAAAAGCTCATAATGCCTATTCAAAAGGATGTATACCTCTTCATGTTGAAGGTGTTGCAAATGTAAAAATTGCGGGTTATGAACCTGTTTTAAATCATGCTATTGAGCGATTATTAGATAAATCCAGAGAAGATATCATAGCTATTGCCAGGGCAACATTAGAAGGAAGTTTACGTGGTGTACTAGCAACCATGACTCCAGAAGAGTTGAATGGTGATCGTGTTCTTTTTGCAAATAAGTTAGTTGCAGAAGCAGAAAAAGATATGTTAGAGCTTGGTTTTGTCGTAGATAATTTAAAAATACAACATATTCATGATGATGTTCAATATTTGAATTCCATTGGTAGAATTAAAAATGCCCAAGCTATATCTCAGGCTAAAATACGAGAAGCACTTACACATGCCGATGCAAGAATTAGATGCGCTGAAAATAAAGAAAAAGAAGTTACAGCACAAGTGGATTCTCAAAGACATATTGCAGATGCAGTTGCTAAACAGAAAATCACAGATGCTTTAACCAAGAGAGATGCTTTAATTGCAGAGGTTATTGCAGAGGTAAAAGCAGATATTGCAAGAGTAGAGTCTGAGATAGATGTTCAAAAGGCTAGAATTGAGCAAGTCAAGGAGAGGCTAAGAGCTGATGAAATCTTACCTGCTAAGGCCGAATATGAAGCGATGTTACTTAAAGCAAAGGCGGATAGCGTCCAGATTTTTGAGCAAGGTAAAGCGAGGGCAGATGCAATGGTAGCTCTGTCTGAAAAGTCAAAAGAGTTAGGAAAAGATTCTATGCCGATGATGATGCAACAAAAGCTGCTTCCTATTACGGAAATACTCGTTAATGCTTTACCGAAGATGAACATTGAATCCATAACGGTTTTAGGTGAGGGAAATGAGAGTTCTAATTTTTCATCAAATGTCACAAAATTAGCAGAAACTTTGAAGTCTAGCTATGGATTTGATGTTTTTAAATGGCTTGAATCCAAAAAAGAATCTTCATAATTACTTAATAATTCCTATTCAAGATCTTTTATATTTCATATTGATATATGGAGTATAAAAGATCATTTTTTTTTGAGTAGATTTATTTATTGTTTTGGAAAGATCAATATGAGTTATCAAGTGCTAATGTTGTTCTCATCATATAAACAGATTCATTGATCACAGAGTAAATATTCTTTATCGGATCATATTCTTATATCCAAAAAAGTGATGAGAAAGGTTTCAGATACAAAAAAACAGAAGGCTAAAAAACTATTCTAGGTTTTGTTGAGGAGTTAATCTGATGAGCTCATTTCTGATCCAATCAAGGATTTCTTCTTTGGATGCTGACTTACTAAATTCATGTACATTACCCCAATTCGCTTTCGTAAATTGAAGAGAAGGTCTAGGTATAAGAGAACCGTAGGGAATAATTTTATCAGTACCTTCTAGACCACAGCATATTACTGGTGCTCCACTCATTTTTATCAGTAAAGTTACTCCTGGAAGTAAACGTTGTAGTTTTCCATTTTTACTCAGTTTTCCTTCTGGGTAAATTCCTACTACTTGTTCATCATTTAGAATACTGAGTGCTTGTTTAAAAGATTTTGTATCTGGCTTGTTACGCATAACGGGAAATGCTCCAAATGCCCTAAGAATATTTTTAATAATAGGGATGTTGAATAAGTAGTCTGCTGCCATAAAATGAATGGTTCTAGGGGACGCATATTGTGTGACAATGGCATCACAGTCAGAAATGTGATTCACTATAACAATGAGCTTTCCTGTTTTTGGAATATTCTTTTTTCCAGTCGTTTTAATAGGTCCTAAAATAAATGTAATTAAAAAAACTACTGGTTTAGCAAGCAATATGAGCAATTTAGTGAAAAAATAATTCATTAGATAACTCTAACTTACCATGAATTAATGCAGATTGTTTAGGGAATGTTTTAAAATAATAAGTATGACTCCTGAAACAACACAGAACTTAGATGTAAGGTATAACCCAGAAGAAATAGAACAAAAGTGGTATGAATCCTGGGAAAAAGAAGGTCTCTTTAAACCATCTAAAGATCCAAATAAAAAGCCTTATACTGTCTCTGTTCCCCCTCCTAATATTACTGGAGCTCTTCACATGGGACATTCTCTATGTTATCCTATTCAAGATGCTGTTGGTAGATATAAAAGACTCAAAGGGTATTCTGTCTGGTTATTACCTGGGCAAGATCATGCTGGTATCGCAACACAGTCACTGGTAGAAAAGCAGTTAAAAAAAGATGGGCTTTCAAAACATGATCTAGGAAGAGAAAAATTCTTAGAAAAGGTATGGGAGTGGAGAAAAAAAAGTGGCGATACAATATTGAGCCAATTCAAGAAATTAGGATGCTCTTTTGATTGGGATTCAACACGCTTTACTTTAGATGATGAGTATGTTCGAGCAGTGTTGCAGGTGTTTATAGAGTGGTTCGATAAAGGCTATATCTATAGAGGAAAAAGAATTGTTAACTGGGATCCTGTCTTACAAACATCTGTTTCTGATATAGAAACAGAGAGAAGAGAGAGTAAAGGGAAATTGTATCATGTAAGATATTTGTTTTCTGATGGTAGTGGAGAAATAGTCATTGCAACCACAAGACCAGAAACGATTCCTGCTGATGTTGCTGTGGCTGTTAATCCAAGAGATAAAAGGTATGAAGGTGTCGTTGGAAAAACATTAATTCTTCCTTTGACTGGGAGAGAGATTCCTATTATTGCAGATGATTATCCTGATCCTGAATTTGGAACAGGAGCGTTGAAAATTACTCCCGCTCATGATATTAATGACTATGAAGTTGGTGTAAGACATCATCTACCCATGCTCGAAGTTATCGATAAAGATGCCAAAATCACAGATTTATATCCGAAGTATAAAGGGATGGATCGGTTTGAAGCCAGGAAGTGTATTGCTGAAGAATTAGAAAAAGAAGGATCATTGGTTAAAATAGAGGATCATGATATAGCTCTAGTTATTAGCGAAAGGAGTGGCCAACCAGTTGAGCCTTTGCTCTCTGAGCAGTGGTTTGTAAAACAGACTGAATTAGCTAAAGATGCCATTGATATCGTCAAGAAAGGTGAGATTAAATTTGTACCTGAGCGGTATGAAAAAGTTTATATCGATTGGATGGAGAATATTAAAGATTGGTGTGTGAGTAGACAGTTATGGTGGGGGCACCGGATTCCTGTTTATTACGGTGAAAAAGGGAACTGTTATGCTGCTCAGAGCTGGGAAGATGCTCAGACTAAAGCAGGCACAGAAAAAATTATTTCACAAGATGAAGATGTGTTAGATACATGGTTTAGTAGTGGTCTTTGGCCCTTTGCGGTTTTGGGGTGGCCAGAAAAAACTCCTGATCTTGAATCGAGATATCCTACGGATCTTCTGGTTACAGACCGAAATATCCTTTATTTATGGGTAGCAAGAATGATTATGATGGGAATGGATTTTATTGATTTAAAACCTTTTCATGAAGTTTTTATTCATGCAACTGTTTTAACAGAGGACGGCAGAAGAATGAGCAAGAGTCTTGGGACTGGAGTAGATCCAGAAACAGTTATTGAAAAAATGGGGGTAGATCCACTTAGATATACCCTATTAGGTGCAACAGGAGAGAATCAAGAAATTCGTTATAGTGAGAAGAAAAATGAGGAGTCTCGGAATTTCTGTAGTAAAATTTGGAGTGCATCAAGATTCATTTTAATGAACTTGAAAGATATCCCTGAAAAACCTGATAAAAAAGATTTCCACGGTGTTGATAAGTGGATCTTATCCAGATTAGCGAGACTTTCACTTAACACATCATTGGCATATGATAGATATGATTTAATGAATGCATGTCAGCAGCTACAGAACTTTTTTTGGTATGAATTTTGTGATTGGTATATTGAGATTTCTAAAAATCGACTGCATGAAAATTCAAGCAAAGATGTAGTTTCATGGGTGTTATTAAAATGCTTAGAAGCTTTTCTTATACAAATTCATCCCATTCTTCCACACTTAACAGAAGAAATTTATCAGAAGCTTCCTCTTAGCAAAAAATCAGAATATATTATGACTGCTCAATGGCCTGAAGATGTATCAGAATTCCTTGATGATGATGCAGAAGATTCTATTGCTAAAGAGTTTAATATAGTAAAGTCGATACGATCACTAAGGGCAGATGTGGGAATTAGCCCAGGGAAAGTTCTGGATGTTATCTATTTAGATACTTCAAACAGAGGGCAGGAGTTTATTGACACGATAAAGTCATTAGCTAAGTTTAAAGAGGTCAAGTTCAGTAAACCTGAGACTGATAAAATTGTTTCTGTTATTTGTGATGGTATAGAAATATATCTCCCTATTGATAGTTCTATCGATACAGATGTGGAATTGCGCCGAGTGAAACAGCAGATAGATAAGTTAAAAGGAGATATGGATAAAATTGGTAAAAGATTAAACAACCCTGATTTTATAGAAAAAGCTAAGCCCGAGCTTGTAGCATCTGATAAGTTAAAGTTCTCGGATTTAGAAGATCATTTAATAAAATTAGAACACAAAGTGAATCTATTATCAAATATAACTTAGAAGATCATGCATTTCTATTATTAGAGAAAAATGTGGTAATTTTCTCTGTGTCACAAGATAGTTTTATGTGAGCACCTGTTTGCTGTTGCATTGACATGGTTATTGTGATAACATGTCTTATGTACTGTGGAGACGGATGTGTATGTAATAGCGCAATCTAAGCTAGAAGAGATAAAACAAGACTATTTAAAGCGTAGAAAAATATCACTACATGATCTTGTAAGACATATTGGTTCACGGATTTATCAACATTTAATTGCAGAAATTTCAAGAGATTCAAAAGTGATGATTATTTGTGGAAATAATCATCATGGGCTTTACGGTTTAGAGATCGCGAAATATTTTCTAGAGGATAAATACGATGTAAATGTTTATTTTTTTGCACATCAGGATGATTTAGGAATCAAGGAATCCAGATATATTGCCAATCATATGATAACACATGGGAATGTGAAATTTTTATCTGCAGCTTCTCAGATTAGTGATATAAGTTCTGATATACAAGGAGCTGATATTGTTATTGATGCTCTCATGGGACCTTCGGATAGTTATGGCTTATATTATCAAGATGTTATTCGAATATTGAGTGATTCAGATGCTGAAATTATCTCTATCGATATTCCTAGTGGCTTAGATGGTGAAACAGGAAAAAAAATAAGAGAGGTCGTACAAGCTGATAAAACTCTTGTCATTGATGCACCAAAAACATATCTTTTTCAAAATGATGGTGTGAATTACTGTGGTGAATGGAAAGTGATTGACATGGAGTTGAACGTTTATTTCCATGAAGCATACAGTGAAAACTTAAGGTTAGCAGTTCCCAGTGATTTAAATATCGTTAAAAAAAAATATCCTAGAGATGTTGATAAAAGAAAAAAAGGACACTTATTAGTTATTGCTGGTTCAAATGAGTATCGAGGATCGGCTAGTTTGGTTGTTCAAAGTGCTTTTGAATCAGATATCGGTATGGTGACCTTGGCTTCTGTTGATAAAGTTTGTGATTTAACTGCATATCAAATTCCTGAAACTACTTTATTGCCATGTGGTGGAGGTGATCATATTACCTTAGATCATGTTGAATACATCCTAGAAAAACAAGAGAGTATAAATGCTGCCGTCATTGGTCCTGGCTTGACTCGTCATGATGAGGTATTAAGATTTTTAGAGAAATTCTTTTCGCATTGGAAAAAACCTTGTGTGCTTGATTCAGATGCATTACAAGTTATCAATGGAAATACAGATCTTCCTTCAGGTGATGTAGTGCTACTTTCTACAGCTGATGAAATGGTCGATTTATTATCTGTTAAATCAGAGGATGTTCATACAGATCGCTTTGATGCGATAAGTAAGTGCGTTCATAAGTATCATTGTACTACAGTTCTAAAAGGACCTTATTCGCTGATTCATTCCTTAAATAGAAAGATAGTGATTAATCCTGTAGCAGATGCTTCTTTGGCAGTAGCAGGGAGCGGAGATCGATTGAGCGGCATTATAGGTGCTTATATGGGCCGAGGTATCCCAAGTTATGAATCTGCAATATGTGGCGTTTGGAAACACTCACATAAAGATAATTGAAGCTTTACTTTTAGGCTGACTGCAGGTCGGTAGTCTATTGATAAACTAGAAGAAAACTTATCCTGGAGGCCAACTGAGTTCACGTCCTGCGAGTAAATGGGCATGAAGATGAAATACCGTTTGCCCAGCGCTTTCACCACAGTTGATAACGATTCTATAACCTGATTCAACATTTAGTTGTTTCGCAATGATTTTTGCTGCATTTAGAATATATTGATGATCACCTTCTTCTGGAATATCATTCAGGTTTTCCATATGTGATTTAGGAATAATTAAAATATGGATTGGAGCTACAGGATTGATATCTTTAAATGCTAAGACGTGCTCATCTTCGTAAACAATCTCTGCGGGAATTTCTTTATTAATTATTTTACAGAATATATCCATGAAGAACAGTTTATCACATAAGTATATAAGGATAAGAATATTTTTTTACATGTTATGAACTTGCTTGTAATTTAAATGTTGATACTGTTTGATTCAATTTCTGGGATAATTTATTTAGATCGATAGATGTTTTTGCGAGTTCATCGGTATTAACAGTTAGTTGCTGAGTTGAATTTGCAGTATCTTTGCATATTGCAGCAACTTGGGTAATCGCGCAGGATACTGTTTGTGAATGCGTAGAAATCTTTTCAGATTCATCAAGATTTTCAGATGATAATGTGTGAATAAGTTGTATTTCTTGTTTCATGATTGTAGATTCATGAGAAACATTTGTCATACTTGTTGATATTTTTTCAATAGCCTGAATGATATTAGATAATGATCTGCCGGTACTTATACTATTGTCGTATCCTGATTCAATCCCAGTACATGTGTTTTCCATGCTATTTACTGTTTCTCTAATGATATCTTTTATATTAACGATAATATGACTAATCTCTTGTGTAGATTTTCTAGCTTGCTCGGCTAATTGTCTAACTTCATCAGCAACGACGGAAAATCCTTTTCCATGTTCACCCGCACGGGCAGCTTCGATTGTTGCATTGAGTGCTAGTAAGTTTGTTTGGGAAGAAATGTGTTCGATTGCATGAATGATTTTTACAATTTGTTCACCCTTCTCATCTAAACTTTTTACCATTTGGCTTGTAATAGATACTTGCTCTTGAGCATTTTTAATAGACTGTATCGTTGCATTTACGATTTCAGAACTATCTTGAGCAATTTTTTCTACTTCTTTCGAATTCTGAAGAACAGAATCGATTTCTGAATGAACGTGTTCTGTTGATGCTAATCCTTTTTTAGTAGATGCATTCTGTTTAAGACTAGCATTAAACAGGTTCGTAGATGATTTTTGTAAGTCAATCATGTTGTTAGAAACAATGGTTGAAGAATTTGCTAGCTCGTTATTGGTATTAACTATGGTATTTAATGCATGATGATTGGTTTCAGAGGTTTCTGCTAATTTTGAACTTGATGAATAAACTTGATGTGCAGTCTCTTTTACCTCATTTATGAGATGATTGAGAATCGTAAGTGATTTATTATAATTCTTTCCGATATTGGTTATTTTATCAACCATTCCGTTATACGTTTTCACGAGTGTTCCGAGTTCACATCCAGACTCAAACTCAATTTTGTCCACATCAAGTTTAACGGACTTGGAAAAATCACCATTTTTCAACTCTTCGATGGAGGTATCTAGCAAGGATAAGTATCTGTTGTTAAGTTTTTGGATACTAGCAATAATGTTTTGAGTAAGGTGTTGTATGGTTTGTCCGGTGATCATGGATAAGGATATTAGGATTGCTATGGCTAGAATTGTTATGATAAGAGACTCTGTATTTCCAGTTATTTCTGTTTGATAAGCAATTTGATCAAGGGTGTTACCAATATTTTGAGTAATTTTAGTAAGATACTCCAATTTTTGTTGTAACTCATGTAATATGTGATCCATTTCATCTGTTATAAACGTAAATATTTTATCTTGTTGATTCTGAGTATCTCTTTGAAGAATGTTTTTATATTTTGGAAAAAGTTCGTTCCATTTATGTTGTATATCATCGATAGATTTAGTGAGTTTTTTTGATATTTTTTCATCCCCGTGATGCTTTATAAAGGAAATAATATCTTTTTTTTCATCGCCGAGTTCTTTGATTAAATCAGATAATGTTGAAACGGTTTTTAGTAAATTTGTATGTGCAGGACTTGATAGCTCTTTTACGCCTAGTTTAAAGATCTGGAGTTCGGATTTGGATACTAAAGTTTTTATATTTCCTAATTTTATAGTGAAGGGTAATAGTTTTTCAGAGAATGCGTCTATTTCACTACTTAGTTTTTTAGATGTAGTATATGATTGAAAGGATAATAGAATAATACTGAAAAAAGATATTGTAACTAGAAAATATAATTTTTTGTTGATATTTAGGTTTGTAAACCAGTTCATAGCTTTTTCCTAATCGGTATGGTTACGCGTACGGATGTATTATTATCCTAGGATTATTTCTGGATAAATGTATAGTATATATTCGTGCTTTTTGAATTTATACTATTATCACAAAATATCATCATATGGTTTCGATAATGATTTATAATGACATTTATATGAATCACCTAAATAGAGTTTATAATTTTTCTGCTGGTCCATGTACTCTACCCATGGATGTATTAAAGGAAATTCAAGAGGATTTACTAAGCTGGAAAGGAAAGGGAATGAGCGTGATGGAGATGAGTCACCGGTCAGATTTATTTGGTGAAATTCTACATGATGCGACTTCTAGACTTAGAGAACTATTAAACATTCCTGATAACTATAGTGTGTTTTTTATGCAAGGTGGAGCAAGTTTGCAGTTTAGTGCTATCCCATGGAGTTTTCTATCTTCAGATGGTACTGCAGATTATATTATAACAGGAGCTTGGGGGAAAAAAGCTTACCAAGAAGCTAAGCTGGTAGGAAATGTAAACTGTATATTTGATGCTGAAAAAGAAGGCTATACTTTTTGTCCAAACTTAGCTGATCTACAAGTTCATTCGGGACAGGATTATATACACTATACAAGTAATGAAACCATTCATGGAGTCTGTTTTCATCATCAGAGAAAGTGGGACGTTCCTGTAGTATGTGATATGTCCTCTGATATTCTAAGTAAACTCTTTAATGTAGAGGATTTTGATCTGATTTATGCCGGTGCACAGAAAAATATGGGGCCAGCTGGAGCTACATTAGTTATTGTAAAAGATTCATTCTTAGAAAAGGCGCCAGAAAGAACACACATGATGTTAGATTATCGTCAGATGGCAAAACATCACTCGATGCCAAATACCCCTTGTACATGGTCGATCTACGTATGTGGTTTAGTATATAAGTGGATAGAAAAATCTGGTGGACTAAGCGAAATTGAAAAGGTAAACAAAAGGAAAGCATCTTTGTTATATCAGGCTATTGATGAATCTGGAGGGTTTTATAAAGGGCATGCAAGAGAAGATTCTAGATCTTTCATGAATATAACATTTACGCTACCTGATGAGCATAAAACCGAAAAATTTATGATGGAAGCAAAAGAGAAAGGTTTTATTGAAATTCAAGGACATCGGTCGATAGGAGGTTGCAGATTGAGTGTCTATAATGCATTTCCTGAAAAAGGTTGTGAATTATTTGCTGATTTCATGCATGAGTTTATTAAAAAGTGTTAATATATATATTAATATCTTAATATATTAAGAGAAAAACTATGCAATTCCCTATACGTGGTACTATATTTAACTGTTTATTAGTCTTAATCGGTTGTTTGATAGGTTATTTTTTACAGAATCTATTTGACGAAGAATTAATTGGTTACATGAAAAAGGGTTTAGGCTTAACTCTTCTTTTAATAAGTAGTAAGCTTTTTGCGAATAACAAAGATCTACTTACCGTTTTAGTCAGTATTATTATTGGTAGTGCCATTGGTGGAGCTATTGGTATTAGAAATACAAATGCATTTATTGAATCGTTATGTTTTGATTGCATAGGAATTCAAGGGGACTTTGCTCAGTCTTGTATTAATGCAACTATACTTATTAGTGTAGGACCCTTAACCATTCTTGGGATTATCGAAGAAGCAACCACAAGAGATTTAAAACTTATGAAGTTTAAATCGTTTCTTGATGGAACATCAGCAGTACTACTAACCCTAGCTGAAACAAATCCGATAGGTGTATTTCTAAGTATCTTTACCGTATTTTTATTACAAGCTTTTTACGGAGTGCTAATAGTAGGTTTAAATAATATCGTACATTTAAAGAAATACTTAGGGGTATTCGAAGGTGTTGGTGCGGTTCTTATTTTAAGCGTAGCTTTAAATATACTCCACTTTGATAATCTTCCTACATTGATCCTTGCTCCAGGTCTTATCGTTGCTCCTTTCATCATGGAAATGTTTGCTATTATCATGCCAGATACTGAGCAAGCAAAGGCATAAAAAAGGATTATGAACGATCTCTGGCCTTTATGAATAACTAGTAAGGGCCATTTAAATACTCTTGAGATATATTGAGAGTGCCATTTGTTCTCTGTTGCTGTTGAATAATTCCTAGGTTTTGACTAAACCATGTAATCAGTTCTATATTCTTTCCTTCAATAAGAGTCGTTAGAATAACTTTTAACGTTTTCACATTAGATCCTTTGAATAAAATCATATCTTCTGATTGAGTAATATTTATTTCTGTAGAATATAAATTACCTAAATAACGAACAGTTCCTTTCCAGGTATTTTGACAATGAGTGGTAGAAACATCAAGCCAGGTCAGGGAAGGGATGAACCGGATATTAGGAGTCTTTGCAAGATAGAGTGTAGTACCTTTCCATGCTAATTCTAAAGTTCCTGAATGAGATAGAAGTTGATATCCTTTGCATGAAGCTACAGGAGTGTTCTGTTTTACTTTTAAGGTATCAACACGTGTTTGCAAACCGTTTCTTATATGATAATCCCAACGATTCCCTGATTTAAGTGGAAAATAGGAAATCTGTTCATTACATCCAGAAATAGATAAAATACTTAGGATTGTTATAATATGAGATGTTCTTCTAAATTTGGTTGCCATATTATGGTGATACCGATTTTTCAAGCTTGGCGATACTCTGGACCATTTTTTTAATACCTATAACTCCAGGAAATGCAACGGTGACTTGATGATCATTTTCTCCTAGCTTACTACATTGGAGCACAACACCTATTCCAAATTTTACATGTTTCACTTGTTCTCCAGATGTAAAGAGTGTGCTGATTTGATGAGAAGAATGATTTTCTGTCGCTTCATGCTCTGTTTTTTGAGTACTCGAGAATGTTTGATGTTGGAATGAATTTGAGTTTTTCGAGTACCTTGATGGATGAGCATTCTGCCTTGATGAATGATAGGATCCTTGATAAGAAGAAGTTCTTCTAAGCTCATTCTTAAGAGTTAAGTTATCTGGAATATCTTCTAGAAATCGAGATGGTTGGTTGTAGATAGGTTGTCCATACATGGATCGACTATTTGCATATAACAAATGGAGCATCTCTTTAGCTCTAGTCATACCAACATAGCATAGCCTCCGCTCTTCTGCTAATTGAGTTTCATCATTTAAGCTACGACTATGCGGGAAAATGCTTTCTTCCATTCCACTAAGAAAAATAATAGGAAATTCTAATCCTTTTGAAGCATGTAGAGTCATAAGTGTGACGGCATCACCATTTTCATTTAAATTATCAACATCTGCAACAAGTGATACGCCTTCCAGGAAGCCTATAAGGCTTGGTGAGTCGGTACTATTTTCGTATGTGGTTGTGACGTTAATAAATTCCTCTAAGTTCTCGATTCTACTTTGACTTTCAGATGATTTATCACTTCTAAGGTTTTCTATATAACCTGTTTTATCTAAGATATATCGTACTGTTTCTGATATGGTATGTCCCTGACTATACTCTTTAGCTTTATGTATAAATTTTACGAAATCTTCAAGTAATGTAGATGTTCGCTTGGTAAATAATTCATTTAGGGAGATTGGAGAAGAAAGAACATCCCATAGAGTGCACTCTTTTTCATAAGAGCACTTATCTAGATTAGAAACAGTCGTTGCACCGATCCCTCTTGCAGGAGTATTAATGATTCTTTTTATGGAAATACTATCATAGGAATTCATGAGTATTCTAAGGTAGGCAATGATGTCTTTGATTTCTTTTCTTTCATAGAATCGTTGTCCTCCAATAAGAATGTGAGGAATTCTTAAATTTAAGAGTGTTTCTTCTAATACACGGCTTTGTGCATTGGTACGATAGAGAATTGCTATGTCTCCAAATTTTCTCTGTCCTGATTGGACTAAGTTTAGAATTTTATTTGCAATTATGTGAGCTTCATCATACTCAGATCCAGCTTCGATGATATGTATTTTATCTCCAGTAGGATTTGTGGTCCAAAGTTTTTTATCTTCTCTGGTTGTGTTTTTTTCGATTACATTGTGTGCAGCTTCCAATATATTTTGCGTGGATCGATAATTCTGGGTGAGTTTGATAATTTTAGTATTAGGATAATCTTTTGCAAATTTATACATTAAATTTAGATTTGCACCTCTCCATGCATATATGGATTGATCATCATCACCAACGATAGTGATGTTTTTATGATGTCCTGAGAGTAGAGCGATCATTTTATACTGAACATTATTAATATCTTGATACTCATCGACAAGAACATGATGGATCTTTTGTTGATAGTACTGACGAGCTTCTTCACAATTTTCAAGTAAAGTTACAGTGTGAAAGAGTAGATCATCAAAATCGAGAGCATTGTTCAGAAGGAGTCTTTCATTATATGAGGTATAAACTTTTGCCACTACAGATTCGAAAAATCCATTTGCGGAAGCATTGAATTTTTCTGGGCCAATAAACTTTTCCTTAGCTTCACTAATAGCATAGAGAAGCGATTTAGGTTGAAAGCTTTTTTCATCAATGTTTTTGTCTTTTAGAATCTCTTTAATAAGAGCAACTTGGTCATTCTGATCATATATTACAAAGTTAGAATCGATGTGAATATGAGCTCCGTACATTCTCAGAATTCGGACGGCTATAGAGTGGAATGTTCCTACCCACATGCCATGTGTGTTCTCTTGTAGAAGTCTTCCTATCCGTTCTTGGAGTTCTTTTGCAGCTTTATTTGTGAAAGTGACAGCGAGTATTTGAGAAGGGAATACACCGTTTTGTATTAAATGAGCAATTCGATAAGTGATGACTCGAGTCTTACCTGAGCCAGCTCCTGCAAAAATCTGGATAGCTCCTTTTGGCCATACAACAGCTTCTTTCTGTTCTTTATTGAGAAGATTTAAATCTAATGTCTGGATAAGATTTGAATGAGTCTCTGATTGATCTGGAGTTTGATGCTCTTGATTTAAAGTCGCTGATCCGGAGGTTTCTTGCATACTATTAAGTATACGCCAATCGTAAAATATCATTGAAGCTAAAGCGGTGATTGGTAGGAGAAGATACCTACTGGTATGATAAAAAGGAATATCTCATGATTTGAGCATTTGAAGATATTTTATCTTCTGGACTTGATGATTTATGATAGGCTCAGGATAGGTTTTTCCAATAATACACCCTGATTCTTGTTGTATTAAAAGAGGTGTCGTGTTAGGTTCATGAATATATTTTTCAGGGAGACTTTTAAGTTCATAGCACCATGATTTAATAAATAATCCATTAGGATCAAACTTTTTAGATTGTAATAGAGGATTAAATATTCTGAAGTAAGGTTGTGCATCGACTCCTGTAGAAGCACACCACTGCCAGCCTCCATTATTTGCAGCTAAATCATAATCTAATAGTTTATCTGCAAAGTATTTTTCACCCTCTCTCCAGTCTATGAGCAAGTCTTTACAGAGAAAAGAGGCGCATATCATCCTTAGTCTGTTATGTATCCAGCCAGTAGAATTGAGGCATCTCATGGCTGCATCTACGATAGGGTAACCGGTATCCCCTTTTTTCCACGCTTCCAAGTGACTGGTTTTCCCGCACCAGTTAATATGACGAAATGCATCTTTATAACTCTGAGAAATAATATGCGGATAATTGGCTAGAATCATTTGATAAAAGTCTCTCCAGATAAGTTCATTTATCCAGGATTCTGCGCCATCAGAGGGAGTTTTAGCTAGTGCTTCTCGCATTAGCCTCCTAATGCTAAGAGTGCCAAATCTTAGGTGTAGAGAGAGTTGTGATGTCTGGTTTAGTGATGGAAAGTTTCTAGTTAGGTGATAATTTTCTAAGTTTTCAATAAAATCAGAGATTTTTTTCTCTCCACCTTCTGTTCCTGGTTGTAAATATAGATCTGTTTTTTTGAAACCGATCTGTTCGATATCGATATTATTCATAATGGAATATTCTGGAGGGATCGATACTTTACTGAGGTCAGGATCATAATTTTTTATTAAGTCCTTATGAAAAAGTTTTTTCCATTTTTTACTGTATGGTGTGTATACTCCATAGGGTTGATGAGAGTCTGTAAGTATCTCTTTCTCTTCAAAAATGACATGATCTTTAAATGCATAAAAAGAAATATTTAGATTCTTGAGCTCTTTTTTAACAGAGTGATCTCTTTGATATGCATAGGGTTCATAATCTTTATTAACAAAAACGGCATCGACATTCCACTCTTTTGCAATTGAGGGAATGATTTGTTCAGGCTTGCCATGCAAGGCGATAATGGATTGATTTTGGGGTTTTAAGCGACTCTGAATATCTTCTATAGATCCACTGATAAAAGATAAACGTTTATCTTCTGGGTGATGAAGCTTGGAGAGGATATGCTCGTCGTATATAAAAACGATATAAACTTTATCGGAGGTTGTGGTGGCCTGATATAAAGCATTGTTGTCAGATAACCTTAAATCTCTTCTCAACCAGCAAATAGAGGTGCGAACTTTGTGTATAGACATTACCCCTCAGAATAATAGAACGTTTAAAATAAAAAAAACCGGCATTTGCCGGCTAAATGAATCTTACGCCACTTGATGTGGATAGACACTGACTTTCTTTTTGCTTGAAGGTCCTTCAAACTTGATCTGACCTGGGATAAGTGCAAACAGGGTATGATCGTTACCTATTCCTACATTATTTCCAGGATAAAACTTTGTTCCTCTTTGGCGAACAATGATAGAACCAGCTTTAACTACTTCGCCACCATATCGTTTAACACCTAACCTGTTAGACTGAGAATCTCTACCGTTTTTAGACGAACCTTGACCTTTTTTATGTGCCATTTACTTATTACCTACCAATTCAACAATTTTAACTTTTGTTAAGTCTTGTCTGTGTCCCCATTTTTTTCTTTGATTCTTTTTTGCCTTATAATTGAATGCATTGATTTTAGGACCTTTAACTTGATCTACAATTTCTGCGACAACCTTTGCATTTTTTACATAGGGTGCACCTAGATCTCCTTTGCCAGATGAAACAGATAAAACGACATTTGTGAATTCTATCTTGTCTCCTGGATTTCCTTCTAACTTATCTATTGTACAAACGTTGTTTTCAACTGCACAATATTGCTTTCCACCAGTTTGGAAAATAGCGTAATTTTTTTCAGACATAATATTTCCCTATAATACTAACTATTTAATTCTGACATGTTTTTATCCTTTAAGTCAAGTGAACTTAGCTATGAATCAACATGCATAAGATACCAAAGATATATTTAAAAATCAGTTTTAAAGAGATTTATGATATTTCTAGGAATAGATGATTCGTAATAGATATAATACGTTAAGAGTAAAAAGTGACTATGAAGAATGGATTCTCAGTTCTTAGGATAACAATTTTAACTATTTTAATATTTTTATACGGATGTGTCTCCTATTGTCCAAAGGTGTTTTCTGACCGTTTAGAAATACCTCATCATGTTTATCATTCTTTCACATATCAAACAGAGTGGGAGGAATCTACGAGCAATTCTGATTCTAAAGCACCTTTTGAGTCTCAGGTTATCGAGCTTCTTCATCCTTCTTCCAGAGTTTCCTATACCAAAATTCTTAATAAATCTTCAGAACCCCAACAAGTCCACTTGGAATCTTTAGAGGATGGACATACGATATTAGCAGTTAAAGGTATGTCTGAAAAAGATGGTAAAGGAGGAGAAAATTATTTTTTTCAAAGACCTCTTTTTAATCATCGTGCAGGGGATCTCATCAGAACTGTTGCTGGAAGAGAGCCTGATCACTTAGAAAGTATCCAGTATCCAGAACACTCTCATACAGATGAATCATTTCTTCTATTTGTCAATGGATACTATCAGAATGGGTTTACATTTTTACCAAAGCATATTAAATTCGAACCAGACAATCGTATTTTGAAGCATGCTACATCTTTACACGATAATGCACTCCATGTGATTCCTCCAGATAGTGACAAATCATTGAAATCTGGAGTAGATATTTCAGATCCTATGATCAATATAAAAACTCACCAGGATATTCATTTTGAAAAGCCTAGCGATGACATAAAAGAGTGGACTATTTTTATATATATGAATAGTGTAAGCAATCTGCACCGTTTTGCTGTTCCAAATATCGAGCAGATGTTGCGAGGTTTGATTTCTACAAATGTGCAAATTGTTTTAGAGTGGAAGCAAGCACCTACTTTAGAGGTAGATCCACTTACTTTTCATGGAACTAGAAGATATTTATTAAGATATGCTGGAGATGACAAGCCTAAAATGTTTCTCCTCGAAGATCTAGGGAGTTCTTATGATATTGGATCTGCAGAAAGTTTACGTTCTTTCTTAAATTGGGGTGTAAAAAAATATCCTTCTAAAAGAAAGATGTTCCTTTTCTGGGGCCATGGTCATGGGTGGAAACCGGGAAGAAATGTCGAAACATCTAGAGATACATTAAGTAACACCTCGCGCTTTTTACCCATAACTCGATTTTTCAATCATGATGAAAGTACGGGCAGTTGTATACCTGTATGGACGATCCCAAAAGTGTTCAAGGGGTATTATTTTGATGCATTTATTTGGGATGCGAGTCTTATGCAGATGATTGAAGTGGCTGCAGAACTTGAACCTTGTGCAGAATATGTTGTAGGCAGTCAAGAGAGTCCACCAGGACCTGGTTTTCCATATGAAAAAATTATTAAAAATATTTGTGAAAATGCATCGAAAAGCACCCATGAAGTATTAGAACACTTTGTTGTGGAGACGGTAGATCATGAACCTTATCTTATGCGTCCTGTGGAGGAGAGTGTTATTAGCACCAAAAAATTAAGTGAAATATATCAAGCTATAAAAGCATTATCTGAAGTATTTACGGCTTATTATAAAGATATAGAGGATGGCTATATTTACGCGCTCAATTCAGCAAAAAAGTTTAAACATTTATATTATTATGATATCGTGGATTTTCTTAAAAAGATGAAAACCCAGGAATTGCCACATCAAGTTCAAATCGCGATTGGAAATACGATTGAAAGTATTACAAGTCCCAATGTCCAGATGTTGAGTTGTAGCTATATAAAAGGGAATACATGGTCTTGCTCTCATGAAGGTAAGCATACTGATCATTGTCAATCGAGTTATGGTCTTTCGATAGATATGACACCATCTAATATCTTTAGAGATTACTATCCATATTATAAGCTACTTAAATTTCATCAAAAAACAGGATGGGGGGATTGGCTTATGAGAACTCCAGAAGTAGAAGTTGTTGGAAAAAAATCAGATGATGAGATATCTAGCGATTGATTTGTATGAACTTATTCTGTTTTGAGAGATTCCGTAAGAATGGTTTTATTGAGAGAAGATTTTTTCTTAAAATAAATCTGTGGATTCAACTCTCTATTCTAGTAAGTTAAAATAGGATTATGAACCCTCAAGATAATACTTCATATATGCTTCTTGTTCTACCGGGTCTTTTCCCAGTACATCATCACGATCTTTTTAAGGAAGTCTTGATGCATGAAAGCCTGGCTTGGTTTATAGAAAGATCTTCTTCGGTACTCGATGTAAGTATTCCATCTTACTCAGATCATATCCCGTCATTAATGGGTTTAAATCCTGAGCTTTATCCTTTAAGGCATGGCCCTATGATGATTTCCAATATGGGGATGAAGCCTCCATCTGATAGTGATTGTTTTAAATTAAGTCTTGGACATATTCAAGACGACCGAGTATCTTTTTCTCGAACCCATAGTCCTGAATATAACATCTGTTCTGAAGAAGCAGAATATTTAGAAACATTATTTTTGAAATTAAAAACGAAAAGAATGTCTCCTTTATTTTATAAAGGACTAGAGCATGCATTGGTGATAGAAAACTCTAAAGGTGTTTGGGATACATATGAACCCGAGTATGGTAAAGATAAATCATTATATGAAGTGCTACCTAAAGGCGATGAAGAACGATTATTAAGAAATTTTGTTCAGGATTCGATAAATGCTCTAGATGAAACGGAGTGGAATAAGAAAAGAAAAGACGAAGGTATATTACCTTTAAATCTTTTATGGCCATGGGGACAAGGGAAGTTAAATGCATATCCATTTTTAGCGCTTAGATACGGATATGTCCCCGATTTCTGTACGAACGATGTTAATTTAAATGGAATGGCACGATTAGTAGGATTTCGTTCGACCCATAGAGATTTTCGACGTTCAGAATTTGAAGGTTTTTTACTTGAGTCATATCATAAAGCAATGACGCTAGATAATCAGGTTCTTTATTTCCGTTTTATGGAAGAAGATGCTAAAAAGGGCAGGGAAGATATTTTCCTCAATAGCATGCAAGCGATCCATTCATTTATTTTTAAAGTACGAGAGGACCTCTTAGAAGGAAGATTATGTTTAGGTTTCGTAGATCCTTACTCCATAGCTGTAGAAAATCGAGGGCTTTTCGATCAACATCCTAGATTAAGTATTTATGATAAAACTTTGAATAGAGAGCTAAGAAAATCAAATTTATTTGAATGGATGAGTAAATGGATTGCTATTTAGCTTTATTCATACCTTGTAAACATTAACAGTATCGAGTGTTAAATATAGCTTTTTTACTCTTTTATCAAGGGTGATATTCTATGGTATGATATGCATTGTATGAAGAAGTCAATGTATTGCTATAGGTTTCTCTTTGCTATCGTTTCAGGGTTGTTGCTTCAGATTCCAACTTATGCTAAAGAGGATGCATCTGGGTGTGCTGCTGTTTCTGGTGCGCCACCTTCACCAAACGTTACTTCTGATTATTCTCCAGGTTTTTATACCAGATTAGTATTTGATAAAGGGACAGAGAATGAAGTCATTTTTCATTCTCATGAACTGGTTTGGCTTGCAAAGAAAATCATGAAAGAGTGTAAGGAAATAGAACCCAGAACACCTAAGATGAAAGATTACGAATCCTTGGCAGAAGATATTTTCCAGACAAAAATATTAGAAGTAATCGTAAAAGGGTTAGGTACGGATTTAAAAATAGATAAGGATAAATTGAGACTTTTTTTAATCGAATTATTAAAAAATCCAGAAGAAGTATTGGATGCGCATAGTATATGGCATGGATATTCTCAAGGATTAATAACTTGGTGTAAAAAAGTAGGAATTAATAAAGGATTTTTGGGCTCTTATTTATACCCAGATCCTCCTCCAGAATATGGTGGGAGGGATGAGCATATCGATGAACATTGCAATAAAATATACGCAGTAAAATTCATGCATCCATTCTGTACAAAGATATCTGAACCGCATCCCATGAGTTGGCTTGGAAAAGCTAGAAGGTACAGGGAGTATTCGCAAAACAATATTGGAGAATGGATGAATGTTGGGAAAAGATTAATCTACATGAGGACTCCAAATGAAAGTAAAAAGAAATTTTATGTGAGTGATCACGGTGCCATCAGTGATATAGGACAAGAACATGTGTTTAATCCTGATAAATACTGTCTTCAATTAGGTAATTGCAGAGATCTATTTCAATGTATAGATAAAATTAAAAAAACATTCATAAATTTAGATGGGGAATTTGATAAAAATAGTTATGAAGTATATAAAAATCTTTTTTGTTTATCTCTCCTTCAGCTAGAAAAAACAATGGTTTTAAAAGATAACGTTGCTGTTTCCACGGATATAGGATGTGATTTTGGTTACGATATTTCTAAGAATATCATCCACAATGATATGGCACATTTTCTTTTTTATGTTTTATGCTTAGAGGATAGCGATATAGTAGATTTAGAAATAAATGAAGACATGAATGATGCATTAAAAATTAAAGCGTCTTACATGGATATTGAATTACAACTCCACTCTAAAGAGGATGAGCTGAATAAGCAGTATGAAAAATCCTTAGAAACTTATTGCAGGGGTAAACCGTTTGATCGTGCTGTTAAAAATAATTTATTTATTTCCCATAGGAATGGAGAGAATAAAACAGAGGATGATGTTAAAAAAGCATTAATAGATGCAAAAAAAGCTGAATATAATGCTAAGAAAAAGAAATTATTACTGGATTATAAGCATAAATTAATGAAAAAGCTTAATGATCCATTAAAAGAGAATGTAAAAGAAGCTTTTCAGTCTTATTCTCCTTTAAAATTGATTGCTTGTAGAGAATTGTTTGATTCTTGCTATATGAACTTAGATTTTGATTATGAGTTCTATCGATATCGTAATGAATTTCTCTTATATGATATTACTAATCTAAATGGAAACAAAACTTATTATCGAAATATTACGGATGCGTTTGAATATCTAAGCAAAATTCTTCATTCCTTAGATGTAGATGGGTTAAAAAGGTTATTGAAGGTTAAGCAAGATATGACTGATATATCCAAAGGAGGGTTTGATAAATTATTCCGTCCTAGTTCGACATTTGGAAAAATAGATGGCGAAACTTATAGAGCATTTGGGGAAGCTTTTGATGATTATTACTTAGAATGTAAATATAACTTTAAGACTCCATTTACAGATCGTGAGTTAGCTGTAATATTTAGAAGAGTTTTGCATGGTGAAGGAGTTCCGAGTGAAAAACTAAATTTTATCCCTAATCTAGCTGCAGCTTGGTTCGTATCGGAAGTAAGTAGAAATGAATCTTCTTTACTAACTGGCTTGATGTTACTCGATTTAATCGAGAGTGGGAAAGAATGTTTAGATAATGAAGGTAAAAACTGGTATGAATGGAGGCACTTATGTGTTCATTCATGCGAAGATGGAGACGGTTGTATGAAAGCTGACTGTCGATTTGATTTGTACAATAATAGAATTCAAAGATACAAGTTTGCGGAAGATGTAAATAGTCATAATGCGGTTTTGTTGCCTGTTGTTATGGATGATTTTAGTGTTAGAGATGAGAGTCTAAAACGTCAAAAAACAACTATTTTTGGAATGCATCCTATGTCAGATAAAGGTGCTGTCAACGCTTCAATCTTACCTCTGCATGATAACGAATATAAGGGTACAGGTCTATCTTGGTGCCGTCAGAAAGAAGGGCATATTTTTATTCACTGGATTTATGAAAAAATTAGAGAATTTTTTCCAGAAATCAAAGTGGAATTAGTGAAGTATAAAAGGGATAATGAAGATACTTATTTAGAATGTAACCCAAACTACACAAATATAATCCAATACTTTAATGCTACCGGAGAAGTAGTAGGTCACAATCCTAAGTTAGCAAAATTTTTAAAGTTAAAATGCTTAATAAGATCTTTAATAGAAACAAGGTTATCATCATTGGATTTAATGCTTGGAGTGGATAAGATACCTGGTGCATTGAACACTAGATGTACTGCTCAGATTAAGCATTATGATGGACCCGATTTTCCTGTTCGACGTCTACTCATTCCCCAAGATCCAGCTATTTTAAGTGATGATGCAAAATTAAATACTTGGAATAAGTGGCTTAAAAGAGAGGAACAAAAGAGAGAATTATATGAAAAAAATTTCAAAGAAAAAAATATTTCTGGAACAAAGGTAATAGGATTTGAATATGATTCATTTAGTAAAGAATTAGAGAATGAATTAGATGGATATAAGATCCTGCTTAAAGATAGAAATGGATTTTATCATGCTGTTTGGGATCAGTTAGGCAGAAAACAGATCAATCCTCCATTTGAAAAATTAGGACATCAATATCCTCCTGAACTAATAAAACTCTTTATAGAAGGATCATCGGATATTACATGGACACCTAAAGAGTTAATAAATCAATTTGTACGTTTATTGCCGGATGTTGCTTTAGGGGTGTTACCTCCAGATAGTGCTGATGTAATGACGGGTGGAGAATATAGGATTTATTATTTGAACCAGCAGAACCAAATTGTATCGGTATTTCCAAATGTACCAGATTTGCCAGATAAGCCAATATTACGTATTGTACTAAAAGACAACTGTTTTTATTCTCTTCAAGAGGATTCTGGTGATGAATTTAATGAATGTACTCCATCTGAATTGAATACAACAGAAGCAATTTGTAAACCGTTATATGAATTGGTGAATCCTGTTGGGTATGGTGGATCGTTCTTTAGAGCCATTGCAGAAGAAATGGAGCGTGTAGTATATAAGCCAGCTAATATTTCTGAAAAAGTAGATTTACATTTTGGATTATATGGCTTAATATACTCAGACCCCCGCTGGTTATTTAAAACTGATATAGGTGTTTTCTATTCTTTATTTATAGAGCTTTATCCAGATTTAGTCCTTTGTGTAAGAAATGATTATCTTAATGAAAAGATTATTAAGTGTTTTTGTTGGGATAAAAATAAAAAGAGGGTTCTAGAATACAAAGATACCGTTGAAATGAGTGATATGGAACATTTTATTGATAAAAAACAGTTGAATATTATATGGAAAGAAGGTCAATTTACGGCAATATCAAGTTTAGAAGATAGAGCATCTTAGTAGAAAAGCTTATAGATGAAAAAAATGAGACAAAAGTATTTTATACTCAGATGGAAAACGATATTGCTAGGATTGGTAATGGCTCCCGTCAGTATTTCGGGGATGGAAGATTACACTAGGCAGGATATAGATCTATCTGAAGTTGATGTAAACCCAAAAATAGTATCACAATCCAAATCGAAAAAAGCATTTAAAAGAGAACAGAAAGCGTTAAGAAAACAGAAAGCAGTAGAAAAAGATATTAGAAATATAGAAAATATCCATGTGGATGTTGGCATTGAAATCAATTCTTCTTATCATCCTGGATTTTATACTGGCTTAGAATTTCCAGGATCTAAAGGAAAACCAAGTGTTCGGTTTGAGTCTTACGAACTAGTTTGGCTTGTAAAGGAAATTTTGAAGGATTTTCCAAGTATTCCTGCACAGACTCCTAACTACAAAAACTACAAAGAACACGTAGATGAGGGGTTTAAGCAAATGCTTCATCAGTTTTGTAGAGATGCAGCAAAAGCGTATGGTTTTCCAACGTGTTCAATTACTTTTAGGGGTGTGCGATATGAATCTACGGATAAATTTACATTTCTGATGAACCGGGTTTTTGCTCAGGAATCTATAGAATTTTGCCCTGGGATAAAGTGTCTTGAACTTTTTTCTTCTAAGGATTTAGTTGATCTTTGGCAAAATGTGATGGGTGAAACAAAAAACAAAAAGGATAGAGTTGGTTCTATAATTTCTCCAGATTATGATAGATATATTTTGCCTCCAACTATTCTTCCAACATCTTCTCCTTCTGGTTGGCTTGGACTAGCAAAACATGTAGCACAGGGTCCTGATCCAGTGAAAGGTTGGTGGATACATGTTGGAGAAAGATTAATTTTACTTCGGCATCCAGATGTAAAAAACCAACCATTGTACGTAAGCGATCATGGAGATATAAACGATTTAATTCATCAATCCAGAGAAAAGTTTTTGAATTTTAATGATGAAAATCAGAGAGAACGAGGACGTGTATCATATAAGTTTTCGGATGTTTACGATAGATTGAATAAAGATCAGAAAAGGATATTAAGAGATCGATTTATTTATAGAGTATCTCTAGAACAAGAGTTAACTGATGACCAGATGGAATTTATTCTTCTCAGTGTTTTGATGTCTATAGATTATAGAAATTATTTAAATAGTGGAGGATTAAAAGAATGTCCTGGGTGGGCGTACTTGGGAAATGGCATGCGTTTTCATGAAATCGAATTCAGTCGTAATGAAAAAGAGAGTGTTGAAGTATTAATACCAGAGAAAAAAGAAGCTTTAGAAAAACTTTTTGATAAGCATTTACATACTGTTCTGTTTTTGGCACAGCAATATCAAAACTATTACCATGCTGAGATAAAAAATAATCTTAATATGTTTTTTACTCAAGTGGATAATGCTTTTCCAAAAGAAGATGCAAATAGGTTTCGGATTTTCTATACACTTCTGGAGATTTTAAAAAATTCTGCAGAAGGAATACAAGAAGCCCTGTTTAGACCCATATCGAGTTTTGGAGATGCAAATTCAGGAGCCCCCTATAGAGAATTTGGAGAAGCCTTTGTTAAGTGTAAGAACCAAGATCCAAATCTGGATGATATCAAAATAGCACGAGAAATGAGAAGAATTCTGAACGGGAAATTTCTTGAAAATAAAAACTTATACTTCCTTCCTAATTTAATTACTGCCTGGTTTGTTTCCGAAACTGCTAGAAATGAAAGTTCATTGCTCTCTGGACTCATGCTACTGGATCTGATTGAAATAGGGAAAAAATGTATTGATAGTGAAGGGAAAAATTGGTATGAATGGAGGCATACCTGTATTCATCCATCTACAGAAGAGGATCATTTTATGGATGATAGGTATAAATACGATTTGTATGGTGATAGAATTGTGGATTATTGGGAAAAAGAAGATTCTATTTGGGAAAGTAAGAAAATTGATAATTTCAAACAGAAGGATATTAAAAGAAGGCGTCATACAAATCTGTATGGACTTCATCCGATGTCAGATGGTGGGGCAGTGAATAATTCTAAATATCCTCTTGACAATGGAAAGAAGCTTTCTTGGTGCAGGCAGAAAGAAGGGCATATTTTTTCTGATTGGCTCTATGAAGCATTGAAGGGAGACTATCCTAAAGTAAAAGCGCTTAAGCATATCAGTACAGAGATACTTATTCCAGATTTTTCGGAGATTCAGACACTTTATACTAGTTCAAATAAAGAAGTTTCTAGATTAGATAAAAGACTACAAAGAAAGTGGAATATTTTAGAATCACTAAAAGAAAAAAATAAACGAAGACTAGGTCATTTAGGGTGTATGCTCTTTTCAGAGGTTATTTTTGAGTAAGACAAATTTTGTCTTACTCAAAAAGGAGTGTTTATAGTTTGGTTGATAGGCCTTGCGCCATAATAATTTCTTCGGAATGATTAACTGTGAAGGCAATTCTATGTGTGACAAATTCTAAAATACTTTCTGCACCAGGATGCCCATTGCCAGAACTTTTTACCCCTCCAAAAGGTAGGTGAACCTCGGCTCCAATAGATGGTAGGTTTACGTATCCTAAACCATAATCTGCGTGATCTCGTACCCATCTCCATTTTCGATAATCTTCCGTGATTACTGCCATAGATAAACCATATTCGGTATCATTGTATACCTTTACAGCTTCTTCCATTCCATCCACAGGAATAATGGCCACATGTGGACTGAATGCTTCTTCTCTTAAACAGAAAGTATCTGGTCGGTATTCAAAACGGTATAAGAAGGGCTCAACAAAATTACCATGAGCATATTCGCCATCTGTAAGTTCTTTTCCATCGACAAGAACTTCAGCTCCTTCTTTTATTGCCATATCACGATGTTTTTTCCATTTTTCAACACCTTCCTTATTAATAAGTGGCCCCATGAAAACACCATCGCTCATCCCATTTCCAACTTTAATCTTTTTCACTTGTTCGGTAAGTCGTTTTGTGAATTCTTTTTCTATTTTTTTATCAACAATAATTCTTCCAGAAGTAACGCATCGTTGCCCACTTGTTTTGTATCCACTCAGGAGTGCTGCATTTACAGCAATATCCATATTTGCATCTTCTAAGATAATACAAGCATTTTTGCCTCCCATTTCGGTTACAACAAATTTGTGATTTTCTTTTGCCGCAACTTGCTGAATATATTTACCAACAGTTCTAGAACCGGTAAAGAGAATAGCTGCTACATCGGGATGCTTCACAAGTGTGTCCCCTGTCGTTTCTCCATTGCCTTGAATAACATTGATCACTCCTGGCGGGAAACCTGCTTCGTGAAACAGTTCTGCAAGGCGATGACCGCAGATGGGGGTTTCTTCACTTGGTTTAAGAATGACTGTATTCCCTGCAAGAACACTCGGAAGAACAACCCAGAGAGGAATGGCTACAGGGAAGTTCCATGGAGTAATACAAGCGATGACTCCCTTTGGTTTTCGTAAAATATAAGCATCTTTAGCAGGTACTTCACTACTTATGACTTGGCCAATGGGTAGTCTGCCTAGACCTGTAACATATTGAGCCATATGAAGAGCTTCAACAGCATCAGCTCTACCTTCATTAAAAGGTTTTCCGCACTCTCTTGTAATGAGTTGACTGAGATCATCTAAATCTCTTTTCATGAGTTCGCAGAATCTATCGATAATTTCTGCACGATTAACCCAGCTTAAATCTTTCCAGGAATGATATGCGTTTTTAGCTGCCATCACTGCGGTATTTACATCTTCAGCAGTTGCTAGGGGAGCAGTTCCTATGATATCCCTGCTGTCTGCAGGATTTGTGGACTGGAAGGTAGAAGAGCTAGATTGCCATTTTCCGTTTATTAAGTTTTTTGCTTCAATATGCGACATGTTTCACCTGAAAAATTACACTATATATGCATAAATATGAATATATCTTGAACATATAGTGTGGATTCTAACCGCATTTTACCAGTTAAATTTTTTTTTTCAAAATCTTTTGTAAGATAATTTAAAAATTCAAACCATTAGTTCGATACTGGATGAATGAGATGATAAAAATCGGATTTATCATCTAAATACATCCACTGAGAGAAAAGCTTTTCATCATGAATATGGTTTTCATATAGAGTTATAATATTTCGAGTGCTTTTTTTAAACTCGTTATACCTGTGTTGTTTTTCTAGTTCTTCGATATTATCTTCGATATACTTGAGAATGTTTTGAAAATCGGGATGTTTGTTTAATGCATTGATAACCAATAAATGGTTAATGGCTTCTAATCCATATGGATGATGTTCAAGTGCTTTTTTAGCAAAGTTTATTATGAAATAATCGATCCTTTTTCGGCTATTTTTTATATTGGAATTTAAGTCGATATACATAGAATAGAGATTTTGTTGTGAAGGAATTTCTTTTTCTTCTGAATAAAAATCTAGAATAGAATGTGTGTTAAGCGTTTCGCACATAGTATTAAATGTTTCTATACTCCCAGGTGATTCCTGAGCTAATCCTGTTGAACTACCTTTGTCATGATATCGATAGAGAACATGCTTATCTTCTATCAGAGCATAGTCTAAGTAAGGACTCGATAATAACCAGAAATGATAATCAGATGCAAAAGGTGTCTGAAATCCACCGATGGATAATATTTGTTTTCTATCAACCATGACAGTTGGATGCGAAATGAAATTTAAAGTAATAAGATTTCTGGTAATATTTTTTTTATTAATTTTCCTATTCTTGTATTGGGATGGAATGGAAGCAGGATAGTACTTTCCCTGATCCTTTATTCCTTGTATATCTGTGTAACATACAGCTAGCTCGGGTTGTTTTTGGAATGCTTCTATCTGTTTTTGAATTCTTTTTGGATACATGATGTCATCTCCTCCAATAAATGCAACAAGATCGGAAGACGTTTCATCTAGCGCGATTTCTATGAGTTTATCAAATGCATCGAGGTTTCCACATATATTTTCTTGGTATTGGTAGCGTAGTCTTTTGTCATGACTATATTTTTGTACAATGTTTTGTGTGTTATCTGTCGATCCATCATCTAAGATAAAGAGTTCAAAATCTTTGGTTGTTTGTCCTAATGCCGAGAGTATCATCTGCTCGATATACTTTTCTTGGTTATGTACATAGCAAATAATAGCAAGTTTATTTTTATATTTAATTTTTTCTCTTTTTTGTTCTAAGTGCTGAGTAAATTGTGGGCATATGTCATGAATTTCTTTTTTAATATCTTTGAATAGTTTTTGGTTGTTGTAAGTTTGATTCTTTTCTTTTTGTATGTTAGCTTTTACTTCTCTTTTTTGATCATTATTTAAATCTTGTTTAATTTTATCGATGAGGATCTGAAAATTCTGCGTGTTATGTTGATCCTCTGGATATTGAATTTGATATCCTCCTGAAGCTGCTATTTCTAATGTTCTTATAGATGGTTTTTGAGTGATTTTATCGAAGTTAAGAGATATTTTAGATTGAGCTATCGTTTTTTGCATGTATGGAATAGGCAACACTCCTCTAGCGATGTCTCTTAATTTTTTGTATGGATCCCACCCATATCCCCATACTTGGATGTTAATATTTTGCTCTCTTAATTCATTGATGATGTCTGCAATTTTATCGTTAGCTGTCCCTATGTAGGTGATATCATACCTTTTCTTTTGCTTTGTTTGTAGAGAATCTTGTTGATAGTTTTGTTGATAGTTTTGTTGATAGATACCGTATGAGAATTGGTATTGAAAGGATGGATGAGCACTCCATACTTTGTTATAGAATCCATGGTCCTCATTATTGAAAGGAATGTTTGGATCCATAGCAACTCCGTAGATAGGTAGTTTGATATTTTTTTGTTTAGCTATTTGTTGAATGGCATGTGATTTTTTATGTGTGAAGGTTTCTATAATAAATTGTATATTCTGTTTTTGAATCAGATCTAAAATGATATCTGTACTTTCTTCTGGCTTAGTATCCATATGTATGTTGTTGTTTAAATATGAAATTTGTGTATGGATTTTTAATTTGTTTGGCCTTCCTAATGTTTCAATGATTGGAA
>JAUIKO010000012.1 GCA_030430755.1 Fimbriimonadia bacterium | reverse complement strand
AAAAATACAGATTAACCTAAAATTAAGTTACCATAAAAAAACTGATGCAAGCAAGTAACTTTACTGATAAATTTTTATTCAGAATATCAGGTTTAAAATTACATCACGATTCAATTAAATGCATACTAGTACAAACAAAATCAATCTGTTTTTGACAGAGAATCTAACTCCTCTTCAGAAAGGCCAGTAGACTCAATAATCAGCTTCTTTTCCATACCCATGGAAAACAGTTTTTTTGCGATTTCAAAATCTCTTTCTTTTCTACTTGCTGCTATACGTCTCTCGCCATACTCTTTTTCATACAGAACCATCTCAGCTAAACGATCCGTGAGGGTTGTTGTTTCTTCAAGATCTGAAGAAGAATAGTTTGATAACTTAATAATTTCATAAGCCTCTTTTAAAGCATCACTATCTATAAATGATTCTACATAATTCTCATCATGAACTGTCCCATTCCTAAAAAAGTTTAACCAATCATATAAAAGCTTGTTCCTCTCCTTTACATTACTATCTTCTAACACAGGAAGGTAGTATTGAACTAAACGAATCGCATTGATTCCTAAATCACCAGATTCAGACACAGTGTTTTTAAACTGATAATCACGCTTATAATAAGCACCCTTCGACCAAGGATTCGTCAAATAAGGGGGAACATCTTTCGGATGCTCATGCAACATCATGTTTAAGATATTTATACCAACAACAGGACGTAAAATCGTATACTTATTTTTGCGATGAATGTTATTAGAAAATATCGTACTTAAACACCAGAGAGCACGATAATCGCATACCATGTCACGGCCTGCTTGTAGTTCAACATTTATACTCTCTCCATCTTCAAGTTTACATATTAAATCGATACGCATCCCTTTAGGCTGACAAGGAATTATACTACCAAGATCATCTTTATACAGACTAAGTTCTTTCAAAAAATTTGATAATATACGATCTTTAACTCCGCCTATATAAACCTCCGTCGAACCTTCATGATCACGCACACGCTTTAATACACGATCGGCAGAATAACTGTCAAGAAAATCACGTAATCTACCATAAGCATTAATAGGGTTTAAAGGACCTATCATCTTTCTGGATTCCTTCACCTTTATACCAAGTGAAACACTAATAAATTCATCACGGATTTCATTCTCATTCATCAAACGCTTGAAAACTACATCCAAAAAAGGGGGTGCATAAATCTGACCAGCTCTGATATTATTAGTGTAAAATCGTGAGCTAACAGGCAATAAAGAGGCACAAACTTGAGGTTTTAAAAATCTAGAAAGATTGCCGCTAGCCATACTATACGTACTCGTAGGTTGAATAACGATAAGCAATGCTAAATAAAATAATACTGTTTTCAATTTCATACACCCCACAGTTCATAGATAATCTGAACTATGGCAATACTACCACAAAAACATATATTGAGTTATATAGCTGCAATAAATAAAAATTGAAAGATTTATTCCTGTACAGAAATATATTTAAAACAGCTGATAAAACTAAATAACTCTTCTATAAATAACCTAATTCACGCAACATCCGTGGATTTTGTCTCCACTCAGGTCTGCATTTAACAAAAAGCTCAAGATAGATATGCTTGCCTATGATAGATTCAATCTCTTTTCTAGCAGCCATTCCTATTTTTTTTATCATGTCACCCTTATTACCAATCATGATAGCTTTTTGTCCATTTTTTTCTACTACAATAAATGCAGATATATGTGGTCTTTCCGGATCGGATTCATCATCCCACCCATCAACAACGCACGCAAGTGCATGTGGAACTTCTTGCTTGGTAAGATGTAAAGCCTTTTCTCGAATAATCTCTGCCACTAACTTCCTAAGAGGAGTATTTGTAAATTCATCAGCAGGATACATTGGATCTCCTTCTGGCAAACGCTCCAAGAGCATACTTTTTAGTTTATCAATATTCTGATCTTTCAATACTGACGTCATCATGTAATCTTCTGTATGAAAAAGATTTGTATATAAACTGAGATGCTCTTCAACATTTTCAGCTTTTAAATTATCCATCTTATTCATACATAACATTAACTTTGCTGGATTATTTTCTCCAAAAAAACCACTGTCTTTCAGCATTCTAGCAATAAGAAAATCATCTTCGATAGGCTTTCTACTGCCATCTACTACGACAAGTACGATATCTGCTTCGGAAAGTGAGTCTTCCGCTGTACTATTCAGCGTTTTTCCTAATTGAGTATGCGGTCGATGAACCCCGGGGGTATCTATAAAAACCATTTGAAAAGTATCTTCTGTCAAAATACCTAAAATACGATCTCTTGTTGTCTGAGCCTTATTTGAAATAATCGATACTTTTTCTTTGACTAAAGCATTTACAAGACTACTCTTACCTACATTTGGTTTTCCTACCAAAACAATATTTCCAAACTTATTTTTTACCATTATATTCTCTTTCTAAACATTACATTCATACCTAAAACATCTTGATCTTTACTTGAAGATGTGGCGCTTTTCTTTTTTGCTTTCTTCGATGCAGTTACACGAGTCTTCTTTTTATCTATACCTGAGTTTTCTTGCTCGCTAGGTAATTCAAAATCATCCCAAACTAAATCCTCATCCTCTATTGCAGTTGTAGATAAAATGTACTCTTCATCACTATCAAATTCAGTGGATTCTATCATCCACTCATCAAGCCTCATAATAGGAATGTCAAAATCTTGAATAGATAGAATATCAAAATCTGCTTTTTCAGGTAGTTTATCCATTGTTAAACATTCATCTATATTCTTTTTAAGAATAGGTTCTAACTTACCTTTAGATCCAACATAAAACAAATAGCTTTTACCTTGCTTTGCATCAAATTTATAACTCGATACATTAAGAGCTATCCATTTTTTTGCAATAAAATCATAAACATCTTTTTTACCAGGGAAAACAATCGTTCTAGATCCTGAGTTCTTGCAATGAATCGATATTAGAGGATCGCCTACATGCACGACATCTGTTTCTTGGGACCATACATGCACTCCAGCCATCTTTCCAAGAACTCTTAGCAAGCTGGTATTAACCATAGGTTCACCACAGAATACTGATGTCCACGCAGAATCTTTATCACTATTATTAAAAGAAGCCGAAACAATGCTTGGAAGAGCTGATTGCTTATATTCAGCAATAACATCTATACCATCAGTCTCGACAGCATAAAAACCAGGAGCCAATACACCGCCTTCAGCAAGAAGCTGGTCATCTAAACAAGATGCCATCTCATGATGATGGTTCACTATTTCTGAACCAGAAACAGATCCAAAAGGTTGCTCTTTAATGGCTATACCCATAACCTCTCTTACTCTATCAAGAGCATATCTTCCTGATTCAAAAAGACCTGCCGAATATAGCCAAAAAAGCACTTTTCCATTATTCTGCAGCTTTTTCTTTATAGCAGCTCTTACTTCCGGCCTTAAATCCCAAGCATTTAAAAATATATATAACTTCGCTTCTGGAAAATGATCACGGTGCGCAAGATCACTTAATAAATAAAACCCAACATTCATCCCACTTCTTATAGCGGATTCACGTGTATCATGTACCAATCTAGAAAAAGATCTTTGATCTACTAGATAAGCAAGAGATCTTTCATCGATAAAAACGACCACATCTGGTGTACTCATGGATAATGAGTACTTCCTTGCATAGGTGTCATTAATATTTTTAGCTTTTTTCCAAGGTGAAGGAGTGTTTAACCATCCATTACCCCAACTATCCATCCATACTAGCCCATTTCCATGTATAGACGATGCTCCAAAGTCACGATAATGAATACCATCCAAGGTTAAACTCTTTTTGATAACAGGATTAAATGAATCAGGTTCAGCTATATCTTTCTTAACAGGAGTCTTATAATCACATTCAAACAAGTATAGTTTTCCGTTTAATCTAAAACTATCTATAGGGACTGGGAATGGAGCTGATTTTCCTGACTCTCTATTATCGTAAGCAGGAGGGCCGGCTATAAAATCAATTTCTGGCGATCTTAATAATTTTCCTAAAGAGAGATGCCCACTCGCTGGGTGAGACCAATCGAAAGTATAACCATAATTAACTCCAGTGAGTAATTTTCCAGAACTCACCTGTTTAACTACACAACCTAGAGCTCGGATCCTATCTACGATTGCATCACTTAAAAACAAGTGATAATCAACCCAAGATCGCGCTCTTCTGTCCATCCTAGCAAACTCTTCATTAGGATTGATATCCTTTTGAAATTCGGGGACTTGAACAGTATCAAAAGATACGTTACCGTCATACCATGCTGCTCGTAAAGAAACAACATCATCACGATACCTAACGCGAAGCCAATTTCTGTATGAATCAACTGCTACTTTTGAAGTATCATATCCCTGAGTTTCAGAGTAGAACCATTCTCCATACTCCAGATGTATACCCATCATTGCACTTGAATATTCAGAATTTAATATCCCTAAAGTAAACTCTTTTAGAACTGAAGCAGCCTTACCCCAAAACATATCATCACAAATACTCGGTTTTGGATCATCATCATTTACAGGAGTATAAATGCCTTTAGGATAAGTTTTTTTCCAATTATTTGAAGGAATAAAGACAGTCCTAAATATAATCTGTGCATCCTTGTTAATTTCTATTGTCTTTTTGGCTAAAAGTTCAGCCATATTAATATGTTTTTTTGTTTTAGACTCATCTACTTCTAGGTAAATAAGAAACATGAAAAGTTTTACATCATTTTCAGATGCCAACTTAACTTCATTAAAAACAACATCTAATTTTGACTCATCAGATACAAAGGAAAAGAAAAATAATGGAGGATAAATCTTTTTATTTTTAACCAAATTCAAATGACCATTCTGCTTGACAACCTGAGGAGAATTTTCATCAATAACCTTCAAATATCCATAAAGTGCATCCTCTTGATTTTCACTAATAGAACTTTTATCTTGGTTTAAATCTGGTTCTCTCCAAGTAAGTTCAAATATTAATTCATCACTAGCAAATGATACATCCTGCTTACTTTCCTTTTCTAAATTTTCAGAAACGGAATGATTCTTTTCAGTATTAAACTTCCTAAATTCAAGACTTGTAGACTTACATTCAGAACCCAAGTCTTTCTCAGAAGCACCATACAAATCATCAAGAATTTTTTGAACGCTAGTTGTGGATGACTTTTTTCCTTCGGAAGAGTTGCTATTTTTAGCATCCAATACAATATTTTTCTGTTTTTGTTGTTTTCTCATGTTATACAAAAAAAATCTTTATCCCTGTTATATACTTGCACCTAAACGGTTAATCAGAACCCAATTAATCAAGGAATATTAGTCCAAAAAGATAACAGTACAAAAGTTACTATACTTACGTCAAGTAACATATAATACTAGTATATCTGTTTATTAAAATCAATAAACAGGTTCTTGAATGAGTTGTATATGATATTCATTCGATTGACTGTTTTTATTTTCAAGAATTAAAACTAAATAAGCATGTTTTTTCTCTAATACAAACGAACCTAATTGATTTTGCTCCTGAGGACTATCGTTTTCTGTTAAACCATATATATAATATTGACCTGGTTTTACAAATAAATAATTATCTTTTTCTATTGGTCCATAATCACCTATTTTCAGTTTAAATATTTTTGCCGGGTCAAAAGAATGGTCAAGCGGCATGTCAACCATCATCTTCTTAGAATATATTCCTATACCTTCAGGATACTTAGCTTGTAAACCATTAGATAAGTGAATGATACGTAAAGCGCTGACATCACCATCTAACCTGTTTCTTTTCATGGGAAGAATAACTTGCTCAATTGAACTCTCTTGCACAGATTCATCATTAAGTAATTTAAGTGCTTCTAAATCTAAATTACCAGCCCCTGACTTTAATGAATCCAATGAATTGCCTTTAACCTTCCTATAAAAAACAAGATGCTTCCCACCTTCTACTTCATCATCAGACTTAAACTCTACTAAATCTTTTTCATTTCTAAAAATATTTTCTAAAAGATATATTTTCGATTCAAGATTACTCCAAGATCCTTTATAAGCCATTTCTTTGCTGGATTGATACATAGCTACTTTTTCTCCAGGAGCTATTTTATACCCATCTGAAGACAGACTGTACTTTATTTCCTTTACACCATGTATCGCATTCGTAACCTTAAAAACTCTAGACTGACTCATTTCGATCTCTTCATTAGTTGGAGGATCTATCGTTTCATCACATCCTGACAATAAAAAAAGGAATGGTATCGTAAAAATACCTGCAAATATCTTATTCATTACTTCTATTTTCGCACGAACTTCATCAATTATTAACACTTTCGAGGTAAAATTATAACTATTATTACGGCCTCTCGTTACTAATGGCTATTTAATTAGTAACCCACTATGGCCCGAAGAGGAAAATCATGCGCAAATACGAAGCACTATATATAGTTAATCCAAAGCTTAGTGGCACTGAAGTTCAAGCCATTGCTGATAAGTTTAAAACTTCCGCAGAATCTAACGGAGCATCCGTTAAAAAAGCTGGTTTATGGGAAAAAAGAAAACTAGCATACGATATAGAAGGACATAAAGATGGTAACTACATTATCATGGAATTCGAATCAGAACCATCCGTTCCTAATGAGCTAAATAGACTTATGAGAATTAGCGACGATGTTATCCGTCACAGAATTTTTTCTACTGAAGACTAATTCTAACTAATTTATAATAAAATGGCCTATCTACTTTATTGTAGATAGGCCATTTTATTTATGTCAAGCAAAATATTTGTGGAAACTGGTAATTTAAAGCTAGGAAACATTATGGTAAATAGAGTTGTATTAATAGGAAGATTAACCAGAGACCCTGAATTGAGAATGACCACTTCAGGAAAAAAAGTATGTGAATTTAGCATTGCTGTTCAAAAAAGGATGAAACCTATGGACGGATCACCTGATGCCGACTTTTTCAGAGTTATTGCCTGGGAAAAAACCGCAGAGTTTTTAACAAACTATGTTGGAAAAGGAAGACTTGTAGCAGTTGATGGCAGATTACAATCAAGAAAATACACTGCTGCGGACGGAACAAATCGAGAAATTACAGAAATTGTTTCAGATACCGTTCAACCTTTAGATAGACCTAGAGAAGATCAGCCAAGAGACACGGTTGAAGCTGGAGCTGTTAGTGGTGATGCTGCTCCTTCTGTAGATGAATACGATCCATTTGCAGACAATTAAATCATTATAGGAAGGCACTGCATCGATGCAAATGCCTTCTTAATATTATCTATTTATTTAACATGCTTGATATTTTAAAATAAGATTTTTAAATATTAGGCATTATTTTTTTATTTACTTAGGTTCAGATATATTTGCAACTAGATATATTTGCAACTAGATATTTTTCAAACATCCATTAGGTTAAACATGCTAATATTATCAGCGGATTAATTTTTATTTTTTCTTCATAATATAGATATGGCTCATATCATCAATGAAGAAGCAGAAAAGTTATTGGATAAAGAAATCCCCGTTCTTGACAAAGGTTTTGTCCGCCTAGTGGACTATATGGGTAGCGACCAAAGAATCGTCCAAGCTGCACGTGTCAGTTATGGAGGTGGTACAAAAACTGTCCGTCAAGATAAAGGTTTAATTAATTACCTTCTGAAAAATGACCATACATCTCCTTTTGAGCAAGTTATTTTAACATTTCATGCGAAGATGCCTATTTTTGTTGCTAGACAATGGGTGAGACATAGAACTGCGAGATTAAATGAAATTAGTGGTAGATACAGCATCATGAAGGATGAATTCTATCTACCCAACAAGGATCAATTCCGAACTCAATCCCAGGATAACAAGCAAGCCCGATCAGATGAAATCCTCGATGAAAATCTTTCAGATAAGTTCATCCAACAAATGGATAAAGATCAAAAAGATATTTTCAATCATTATGAAGAGATGATTGAATCAGGTTTAGCTAGAGAGATTGCACGTGCGAATCTACCTCTATCACTATATACTGAATGGTACTGGCAAATTGATCTCCATAATCTATTTCATTTCTTAAGATTAAGATTAGATTCACACGCTCAATACGAAATTAGAGTCTATGCAGAAGCTATGGCTCAATGTGCAAAAGCGGTCGCACCTCTAGCTTATGAAGCTTTTGAACAACATAAAGTAAACTCCGTTCAATTCTCCTCAGACGAATGTCATGAATTAGTTAACATGCTTCAAGGTGCCACAGGACAATTAGAAGGAAGAGCTCTGGATGAGTTTAATAAGAAAATTAATAAAATGAAACTGATTGCCAATAAATCAGATACATCCGTTTCTTTAAGATAACCATAAAATAAACTCTTGATATCTCTTTTACATTTTAAATTTAAACAAGATGTAAAAGAGATATTTGTATATTAACGCCATATATACTCTTATCTATTTTCAAATCATGCATAACTAGTATAAGGAGTAAGTTTAAAAGAATAATAACGTATTAATGGCTTCCTGCGCCTAACGACATAGGCATTAATATACAGAAGTAGCTAGTATCTTCAACACCATGGATAAGTGCTGCCTTTGCAGAATCATTAAGCTCTATCTTCACACCTTCTTCATGAATACCATTAAGAGCCTCTAATAAAAATTTACCGTTAAAAGCTATTTCCACATCACCATTTTTAGTAATTGCTGGAACTTCTTCTTTGGCTTCACCTTTCTCATCACAATGTGCAGACATAAATATCGCTTCTGAATCACCACTAAACCTTACACGGTTAGCATTATCACGACCTATGATCAAAACCCGTTTTAAATGATCAGAAAGCTCATGTTTATCCAATACCCAAGATCGTTCAAATTTTTCTGGTACAGCTCTTTCCCAATTAGGAAATTCACCAGCTAAAAGCTGAGCTGTTACTTTAGCACAGCCAGCATCTACAAATACTCTGGATTCATTAAAACTTAATAATATATTCTGTTCTTGATTTAAAGGCAAACGCTTAATAGTTTGTAAAGCTTTTTCTGGAACAACAGCCTTAATATCAGACCCTAAGCCCTCTTTTTCATACTTTACAACTGCTAGTCTATGAGAATCCGTAGCAACTAAATTCAGTTTAGATCCGTTATATTCAAACAAAACCCCAGTTAAAATCGGCCTTGTGATATCACTAGCAACTGCGTAAATCACTCTTTCTATAGTTTGAAGAAATTCACCCATAGGAATAGTTAAATTCGCTTGATATTCCTGGGAAGGTATATCTGGGAAATCATCTATCGGAAGAGTATGAATTTTCCAATCTGCTCCGTGTTGATGAATGTAAAGCGTATGGTTCTGACATTCTAGTGTTATTAAACCTTCCGGCAAAGCAGTGATTATATCAATAAATAGCTTTCCTGGTACACATACACCCCCTTCTGTCTCAACTGTGCCGTATATATCTCTTCTTGCCCACAATTCACCATCACAAGAAGTTAATTCGATGACACTAGGACCAACATTTAACTTAATACAACCTAAAATAGGCGATGCTGTACGGCCAGTACTTACTGGTCCTACAAAAGATAATGCTTCATATAAATCTTTTCTACTACATTTCACTAACATATTAGTACATCACCCTACTGGTTTTTACACACTAGATATAATATAATGTTATCCTAATTATTGAATTGTATGCATACTGTTTTTAAATATAGAAGTTGTTTATCAGAACTTATAATAAGATATATCCTATTTATTCTTAAAAGTGCCAAAATAGATATACTGCTATGGTTGACTATCAAGAACTATCTAACTCGTTAGCCAAAATTGTCGAGTACGCCGGAATGCTAGCTCAACGATCTAGGAATGATTTACGCGTATCCACTAAAAATGATGGTTCTATTATTACAAATGCAGATTCGCAAGTAGAATTATGGCTTGTAGATCAACTACAAAGGATTCTGCCAGGAACAGGATTTATTGGTGAAGAATCTGGACACTTAAGCTATGGTGAAGAAGGTACATGGGTTGTTGATCCTATTGATGGAACACTCAACTACAGCACAGACTCACCACTCTGGGCAGTTAGTGTTGCATTATATAAAGATAATGAATTAAAAATCAGTGAAATTTTCCTACCAGACCTAGGTGAAAGCTTTTCCACAATAAAAGGATTAGGTGTTCAGAAAAATGGAAAACCTTTGCCTAAATGTAATCCTAAACCAACTTTTGATTCAAACTGCATGATCGCATGTTGTGATAGATTATTAAAACATTTTAATAGGGATCATTTTCCTGGTAAATTGCGATGCACAGGTTCTGTAGTACTAGACGCCTGTTTCTTGGCTACAAATAGATTTGATGGCCTACTGCTCCACAATCCTCCGTTTTATGACGTAGGAGCAAGCATTCTACTTCTAGATGAAATCGGGGCACAAAAAAAATCCAGTAGCCCAATAAAATTTAATAAGATTTTAGAGGAAAAAAAACTTTCCGGAGTTACTTTTTACTGCAAACCAGATTTTCCTTTTTCTATAGATCAAGGAGTCATTAATTTACATTAAACAACTACCAACCTTTATATGTGCATAAATATTCTTCTATTTCTTCTTCTAATTGAGAAGCCTCAGAAAGATGAATACCTTGATAATTAGAATCTAGGTATACAGAATAATTACTAGCATAAACCTTTGTACAAAAATGAGAATAATCACCCTCGAATCTTAAATATTTAATAAGATCAAAATTTATTGATAAATTTAATATTTCTCTGGAAAGCAGAACAGCACCTGAAACTCCACCTACCTTTTTAAGTTGTGGATTTTTCATATCATTTATAAAATCTAATGAATAACCAACAGCATCTTCATAACTAACCACATTCTCAATACCAATATCAAAGAATAGTCCATCATCTATAGACCATGTATTTGGGATCATAAAACCATCGTGTAATCGAGTCCATACTAATGGTGCTACGACCTCTCGATTTTGACTCATTAAATGATTTAATGTATTTGGATGTAGTAGAATATCGGAATCCACAATGAAGCAAAAATCAGCATGAACATCTCTTCCTTTTTGTAAGATTTTATTTTTGTTTTTTGCAACTCTACAAACAGTCTGATAACTCAATTTATCAACAAAAACACTCTCTACTCTCTGTGTATACTGCAGTGACTCATGACTGGTTTCAGCTTTATATATCTCAACATTTCCATGGTCTTGAGCAAAGTTTTTTAATAATTCTGAAGACTGACTATCAATATTATCATCAATAAATACATATTTTATATCTATCGTATCCAATCTATACTGATGAAGATTCTCAAGGAAAGATTTAACTATAACAGGAGGTTTTCTCACCGAACACCCTATCAAGACTGTTTTGTTTTCAGATTTATTATCAGATTTATTATCAGATTTAGATAGATTTTCGATACTCTTATATTTACTATCCAGATATATATCTGAAAGATACTGATTTCCAGTCAACACATGCTCAGATTTATCAACACCAGTAATATGTTCATTAAACACATGCTCTTTTGAACTAAAAAAAATCTTCTCATCTAACAATTCTGCCTGATAATTACGATAAACAGTATCCGGCAAACGCTGATCAAAAGAGTAAACACCTGTCCAATTATTCTCCATTTGGAGATCAGATACATTGAAAAATAGCGGTTGGTATCTAAAATGAGACTGATAGTAAAAGGATTCGAAGTATTGATTATTGATATAATCTAAGTGATATTTTCTGGCACAGTACAAATTATTCGAAAAAGAATTTAAAACGTTTTTAACTCCTTCAATACTATCTTCGGAAACCCATTCATGACTATCCAAAAGAATTATCTGAGAGATGCCACAAGAAAGTGCCTTATTCCATAACAATTTTCTAACATCTTTCTCGCTATAATCTTTATGATAATCCAAAATAGTAACATCTATTTCAGAAAACATATCATCTGGAATAGGAGTATTATTCCAAGGATACAAAATAATGTGGCATGTAAACTTGCTGATAGAGCTTAAATAACGCTCAATCTCTTCCTTTGATAAATCATAGAAAATTCCCAAACAAGACCTGTTTAAGCGGTTTTGCATAAAACCCCCATTTCATCATTAAAACTCTTAAAGACATCATCAAGCCCACACTCAGTCTTGAAATTAAGATATTCGGAATTTGACAACTCTGATTCTTCGTATAAATGATACGGAGAATACATAGAGTCTGCATACATAGGAATATTCAAACTTGCTAATCGTATACAAAAATGTCTATCCTCTCCTGCCATGCTAATGTGTGGCAAAGGATCATAATTTATTTTCTTGCTTAAAAACTCTTTATTAAACAGTGTACAAGCGCCTAATCCACCAACAATATGCTGCCCCTTTTGAGATATTTCATGTATAAACTGAATGCTGCGATAATTTATTTCTTCTTTCGTGAGCACATCGGACGGGTAGGTAGTATAAAAATCATATTTACCAGACATCCATACCTGTGGAAGATGTGGAATGGAACATTCTTTCCATTTTGTCCAAAATATTTCTGATACAACCTGCTTTTCTAACTCCATCAAATGCTTAAGAGTCTGTTTTCTTAACACTAAATCTGTATCAAGCATAAAGAAAAAATCATATCCACCTACTCTCGCTTTTTCAAGTAGATAATTTCTCATATTTCCAACTCGAAGTGCTGCTTTAGTAGGCCATTTTTCCTGACTTAAATTTGTTCCTGAAATATCCCTTTTATATCTCAATTGAACATTATCTAATTCTTTTATTACAGAAAAATTTTCAAATTTTTGTTCCATTTTTGATAACAATAAAGATGCATCCTCATCGATATTATCATCAATAAAGCAATAATCTACATCCAAACCATCAATATCTAACGCTTGTAATCCAGCAAAAAAATCTTTTAATATTTTCGAAGAGTGTCGAACTGGTGAACCTATCAAAATCTTTTTTTTTGTATTTTGATTCCATGAATATTTATATAGCAGAGGATTTTCATCCAACAAAGAATCTAGATACTCATTAGAAACCATAATATTTTTAATATCTACTTCCTTCCAAATATCATGCTTCTTTTTATTCAATGCTACATTTAAATGTGAAAAATTCCTCAAAGGAATATTTGAATACCCGATTTTTAATTTTTCTATTAATTGATATGGATAATGAGGAGCATTCACTGTAACATTCTCCCAATCAAATACCTGTTTAATATTTTTTACAAGCCTTACCTGATATTTTAGATGCCTTTTCCAGACAGGATCTTCTCTATAATAGTCTGAAGTATGCCAATGATCAAAAATTCTAAAACCCCATGCTGTAAAATTCTTATTAGCCATGAAAGAGGGAAGCTTCTCTGAAAAATCTGATTCAAACATCTCATCGGCATCCAAACTGAGTATCCAATCTGGATTAAGCTTAAGCGCAGTATGATACATTTTGTAGCGTAAAGTAGATTCATCACCCCAAAAATTAAAATCTTTTTGTGTAATTAATGCTACGTTCCCGTACTGTTTACATATTTTATCTACGTCAGGATTACAAACTTCTGAATACACTAATACCGTTTTTGAAATTTTCGAAAGGAATTCTAAGTTTTTTTCTAAACATATAAAATATTCAGAAGTTACAGATATAAGAGATACTAATTTTTGCCCTAACATAATAATACGAACCTAGTATTATTATCGGCAACATAAAGTATAAGTAGAGAAATTATTATAAAGACTAGTGGTGCCGCAAGCCGGACTCGAACCGGCGACCCAAGCATTTTCAGTGCTTTGCTCTACCAACTGAGCTATCGCGGCGATAAGAAATGGCGCGGATGACGGGACTCGAACCCGCGACCCCCGGCGTGACAGGCCGGTGCTCTAACCACTGAGCTACACCCGCGTCTATATTAATATTATCTCACGAAACATGCAATCTGTGCAAGGGTACTTGAAGATATTATTAAGTTTTACATAAACTAATTAATTTTACTAGTGAAATCCTATATATTGACCACAATAAAACACAATGAATTCTCATTCTAACTGAGGTAAAAAATGAAACTTAATCAAATATACATACATGTTTTCATCTTATTGATATTAAACTCATCAATTGTCAAGGCTGCAGATGATAAGAAGTGGCCATATAAAAGTAGAATTTCACAGATCCTTCAAAACAAAAACAGATATGGAGTATCCAATAATTCAAAAGGTAAAGATCCTACTACAAAACTTCCCCTAAATCCTAATTCAATAAAGCCTCCTCTATCGAAACTTTCTGAAAAAACCGACAATGATTATTCAAAATCCACTGAATTTAAAAATTTAAGTAAATTACTAAAATATGTAAGGCTAATGCCAAAAACAAACCAATTTTTTGTTGCTGCATATCAGAATTTATTAGAGCAAAAATTACATCTCTCTAAATCAGCATATAGTCTAGATATGTTCGATTTAGTAAAAGTAAAAAAAATACGTATAATTGCTAACAAAGCAAACTTCAATCCTACTATTTTAAAACACATACCTTTACTTCTACCAAATCTAGAAACATTAGAAATAATCGGCAACAACAGTAGAAACACATATCCCTATAGAGAGTGGTTTGTATTTACTTCTGAATTTACTGAAAATCTTGCTATATGTTTAAAAGAAAGCCGTAGCATTAGAAAATTAAATATAAGTAATTGGAATATGGAAAAAGAGCATTTTTTAAAATTCATTCCAAATACATTATCGTTAGAAACTTTAGATATATCCTATAGTGATATCGATGAAGACATTGCCAAATCTATGGCATTAAATATGCATTTTCTTGACACTTTATGTCTTAGAGGATGCAATCTAACGGACTGTAGTCTAGAATATTTTGCAATGTCTAACCCATGCATAACTAATCTAGATATCTCATTTAATTCTCTTAGTACATCTCCATCGGAATTATCAGAATTATTCCCTTTGATAAAACATGCTACATTGGATATTTATAATGAGAAGTTAAATTTATTCATTACCACTGAATATGTTTATCAACAAAATAAAAAAATTTGATGCATCTGTTAGATCTATTTTGTAGAATATTTTAAAATATTTCTAACAGTTATATTTCTCATCTATAACCCCAATAATAACAATAATGCAATCCATTTGCATAAGTTATCATTGGAGATTAGATGGGATACAATACAGAAATTGCTAAAAAATACCTTAAAATAATGCTAGAAAGTCGAGAAGGAGATCGCAGAGAAGGCATTTTATTACGGCAAAATAAAGGCTGGTTTCAAGTAGGGGGAACAGGCCATGAAGCCATGATAGGTTTTTCAGCAACTATGCGAAGCCAAGATTGGTTTTTTCCTTATTATAGAGACAGAGCTATGGTACTAGGAAAAGGTCTTACCTCCTACGATTTAGCTTTGTCTTATTTAGCAAAAAAAGATTCCACTTCCGGTGGACGGCAAATGCCTGGCCACTTTTCTTCTCAAAAGCATAATATATTCAGTGTTCCTACTCCTACAGGGGCTAATTTATTGCCTGCTTGCGGAGTTGCATGGGCAGCTAAAAGGGCTGGAGATGATGTATTGGTATACGCAAGCATAGGAGACGCTGCTTCAAGGCAAGGGGAATTCTATGAAGCACTGGCTTTTGCTGTACAAGAAAAGCTTCCAATGATTTTTTTGATACAAGATAATAAATACGGCATATCAACAAACACAGAAAAATTCTTTGCATATAATCTTGGTGGAATTTTAAGTGAAGATTATGTTGAAAGAGTCGATGCTACATCTTTCTCAGAAGTGATAAATAAATCATATAAAATCCAAGAAAAAGTTAAATCTGGAAATGGACCTTCTATAGCTTGGTGTAGTCTAGAAAGACTGAGTAGTCATACAAGCTCTGATGACCATAGAATATACAGGTCAAAAGAAGATCTAGAAGAAATAATCAACAAAGATCCTATAGAGATTCTTGCCAAGCAATTAATTTCATCTGGTGATTTAACTGAAGAAGAATTTTCAGAAATGAAACAAGAGGTTGTAAAGAACATAGAAAGCATCTATATCGAAGCTGAAAAAGCAGAAGATCCCATTGCTGAAGAAGTAGAACTTTACAATTGGTCTAATTCTAATAAAATTGAGTTATCAACACCGCCCATTGAGCTAAAAAACAGCACAATGGTTGAGTCGATTAATAAGACTTTAGAAGCAGCTCTAGATAAATTTCCTAGCAATATGTTAATGTTTGGTGAAGATATTGAAGACCCAAAAGGAGGAGTCTTCGGTATTACAAAAGGTCTTTCATCTAAACATCCAAATAACGTAATAAACTCCCCACTAGCAGAAGCAACTATACTTGGTGTGGCTGTAGGAGTTTCGCTATACGGTATAAAACCTGTTTTTGAGCTTCAATTTATGGACTTTATTACTCCAGCATGGAATCAGGTTTCCACGAACCTAAGTAGTCTTAGATGGAGAACCTATAATGAATTAAAATGCCCAATGGTGATTTATTCTCCATACGGAGCATATCTTCCTGGAGGTTCTTTATGGCACAGCCAATCCAACGAAGCACTCATTGCACATCTACCAGGTATCGAAATACTTGTTCCCTCAACACCTGAAGATGCAGCCGGTATGTTCTGGTCAGCTATCCATAACGATAATCCGACTTTCATACTCATTCCGAAGCATATATTCCGTAAAAGGTCAGAAGTGAAATCCATTACTCCAGTACCGATAGGAAAAGCAAAAGTTATCAGAGATGGAACTGATATCACTATTGTTAGCTGGGGAAACACCTTGGAAATAGCTCATTCAGTTGCAGAATCTATGTCTAAAAAATGCTCCATTGAAATTATTGATTTAAGATCAATCATTCCATGTGATTATGATACTATCAACAAATCCATAGAAAAAACAGGACGTCTTATAGTAATTCATGAAGATATTAAAACATGTGGATTCGGGGAATCAATTATTAGTGAAATTACTTCAAACCCAGAATCTTTTAACCTCCTTCTATCTTCACCCCAATTAGTCGCAAGAAAGAATGTACATATTGGTTATAACCCCGTTTATGAATATGCTGCTTTGCCAAGTGAAGATGATCTAATAAATGCTATCTATAGCGTCATGGATTGGGAAGATGAATATAAGAAAACTGCATAAAGGATATACCTACACATACCAACTGTACATCCTTCTTATGCGTACCTTATTTTCAGATAACCATTATGATATATGTTATGAAAATAAATTTCTATGAAACTTAGATATTCATGGTAATGAACGGGAATTTCTATCCGTTTTAAATGTAAGAGGGTGCGATCTTTATAAATTTCTTAGTATTTCATTTTATTGCAAACTTTTTCATCGTATAATTTGTTTAATATATTAATGAAAAACATATATCTATTTGTTATATACTTGGTTGCCTCACTTGTTAGTTTTGGAAATACTGATTACATAGAATTTATCCCAGGATCACCCAAAATAGATTTTTATAAAAATCCTCCACTGAAAAAAAATCTCTCAGGTTATTTATATTTATCAAAACAAGAAATATTTCACAATATAGAACTAATATTATCAAAAAAACCAAATCAAAGCAATCTAAGGATATTCTGCGATCCACAAATTTGGGTTGGTATAGATATACACAAAGAAGATCTCGAAACGATAAAAAGAATTTCGCAAAGAATATATCCTATAACAAATAAATTCTTGGGAATTACGAGCTTAGTTATTAAGAAAAATATTCATATGAATCATTTTAAGATCATAGAAAATTATCTCCCTAACCTAGAAGAAATAAATATTATACATACCACAATAAACTACAAACAAATGAAATTTCTAACACAATTATTCAATAATGTTAGAAAAATTGAGATAAATCAATGCTCCATTTCAGATAGCAATTCATGGCACATATTTTTTAAACAAATTCCTATGAGACTTGAAAGCTTATCTTTAATATCATGTAATGTTATTACCCATGATTTAGGTAGATTACCTTCTATTTTAAGCTTAAAAGAAATAAACTTATCAAACACAAAACTTAAAGATCCAGAACACTGGATACACTTTATCAATAATCTTCCTACATCTCTTGAATCTATCAACTTATCTAAAACAAATTACAATGGATCAAGAATCGATTTTCTATGCTCTTTGAATGATCTAAAATATTTGGATCTTTCTAACAACTATTGGGACGTGAATGAATATTGGCAAGAACTTTCTAATAACATCCCTCTTAATATAAAAAGAATTAATACGGATAACTCAAATTGTCCTTTGAAAATAAAATCAGAGATACAAAACATCATTACTGTAAATGACAATTTTTCACTCTAATGAGTTTTACATAAGAAAAATTTGGGCATACTATAAACATAGATGAGTGCTTCCAATCATACAGAACAAATTCTATATAAGCTTACTAAGCTACCAAAGTCCTCCGGATGTTATCTCTTTAAAGATGCTAACGGAGAGATCCTGTATATCGGTAAAGCTACCATTCTGAAAAATCGAGTTAGAAGTTATTTTCAAAAGTCCATACAACATTCCAGAAGAATCAAACATATGATAGATAAAATATGTGATTTAGAATGGATCGTTGTGTCATCAGAGATTGAAGCTCTTATACTGGAATGTAATCTCATTAAGAAGCATAGGCCTACATACAATATTAGACTTAAAGATGATAAATCCTATCCATTTATAGCTATTACTAAAGAAGATTTTCCAAGAATATATGTCACAAGAAATATAAATCCTACAAAAGCAAAGTATTTTGGCCCATATACAAACACGTCATCTGCTAGAGAATTTGTCAATATTTTACATAAATCTTTTCCACTTATACCATGTGGAAAAAGTTGGGATGGTAAAGAGAGACAGAGGCCTTGCATCTATTACCACATGCATCAGTGCTTAGCACCTTGTGCAGGACTTTCAGATTCAAATAAGTATAAAAATGTAATAAATGAAGTGGAAAAACTACTGTCTGGTAAAAACAACAGTGTTGTTGAAAAATTCCACATAGAGATGCAACAAGCTGTGGAAAACTTAGAGTTTGAAAAAGCAGCAGTACTGAGAGATAAAATCTTTTCTATAGAAAATCTATTATCTAAACAGAGAGTTTTAAGTCAGAACGAGATAGATAAAGATGTTATTGCAATGGTAGAAGAAAATAATACAGCAGCTATTCAATTGCTATATATACGTGGAGGAAGGCTGGTAGGTCAAAGAAGGTTCTATATCGACGAATCGGTCCATTCTGATCAAGAAGAATCTATAGGCGCCTTTATTAAGGAGTATTATAATCAAACCGATGAAATTCCAGAAGAGATTATCATTCAACAAAATTTACAAGAAAAAAAAGTACTGGAAGAGTGGCTTAAATCTAAAAGAAATAAAAGTGTAAAAATGACAATCCCAGTGAAAGGTGAAAAGAAAGCATTATTAGACATGGCTATTCAAAATGCTCATCAAGCATTTAACATACACTCTACAGAACTACAGAACAAAGAGGCTTGGGCGGAGAGAGCTATAGACCATTTAACATCCTCCTTACAACTGTCAGAAAAATTGTCAAGAATTGAATGCTACGATATATCCAACTTACAAGGGACAAACCCAGTTGCCTCAATGGTTGTAAATGAACAAGGATTTCTTGCTAAACATGAATACCGTCGATTTAAAATTAAAAATTGCCCGGAAACACCGAACGATTTCGCTATGATGCATGAAGTCATATCCAGGAGATTAAAAGCTTACTTGGAAAAAGATAAGAAATTTTCCACTTTTCCAGATTTAATAGTTGTTGATGGTGGAAAAGGACAACTCTCTTCTGCCTTACATGCCAGAGATAAACTCGGATTAAATATCCCTATAATTATAGGCCTAGCTAAAAAAGAAGAAACAATTATCACTGCTAATGTCATACCTAATTCAGGCATCGAAGATCAAAATGGTTTCACTATTTATGATTATTCATTTACTGAAATAAATTTGGATCTTCATTCTCCAGGTTTATTGCTGTTAAGAAGGCTCAGGGATGAAGCACACCGTTTTGCAATTTCTTACCATAGAAAACTAAGAAACAAGAGTTCATATCGTTCTGAAATTGATGATATACCTGGCGTGGGACCAGTAATTCGAAAACGTCTATTTGAACATTTTGAAAGTATTAAAAACATAGAATCTGCAACACTACAAAATATCGCTTCTATAAAAGGAATAAACAAAAACGTTGCAGAAAAAGTATGGAATTATTTTAAATCACAAAATAATTCCATAAAACTAAAATAAATGCTTACAACTCCTATAAACTTCTTATAGTATCTTCGTCTAAACCAGTTACTACAGAAATGATTTTTATATCAACTCCTTCAGTTAGTAATTTAGATGCAAGGGTTCTAGCCGCTTCTTCTTTAGCTTCTTCTTTAGCTTCTTCTTTAGCTTCTTCTTTAGCTTCTTCTTTTATTTCTTTTACACGCTTTATTGCATAATACTTTTCATACTCAACCATTTCTCGCATTCCATCCTGGAAAGATTTGGTATCTTCATCAACCAAACTCTCTTTAGAATATCTGATTAACCTGGAAAGATCATATGCTTTTTTAAGAGAATTTGATCTAACATGTGTTGAAACATATTCAAGATCATGATTTGGCGCATTCTCAAAGAAATTTAGCCACTCATACAACCCAGGGTTTTCGGTTGATAAATTGGAATTCTCGAAAGTTCCTAGATAAAATTGAACTAAACGTAAAGCATTTATTTCTAAATCACCAGACTCCCCTACTATATTTTTAAAACGGTAGTCACGTTTAAAATAATCAGTGTTTTTCCAAGGATGAGTTAAAAAAGAAGGATAATCTGCAGAGGGTTCATGGATCATCTTTCTTAAAATATTTATACCGATCACAGGACGCAATGATGCATATTTTTCGCGGTACTTCAACCTGTTAGAAAATATTGTACTTAAATACCAAACACTACGATAGTCCCATGCCTTATCCATGCTGGTCTGCAACTCGACATTAACCATGTCACCTGATTCTAACTCACAAACTAAATCAACACGACCCCGCTTGGGACTGCCAGGAATTAGACTCTTTAACTCCTCACGATAACGACTTAGTTGTTTTACAAAAGCACTGATATCATTATCTTTCTTGCCATCAAGATAAACTTCAGGACCACTCGACGATAACAATATACGTGTTAAAAGCTTATATGAACTGTATTTTTCAACAAAATCACGTAAGTCGCCAGGAGCATCGATAGGATTTAAATGACCAATCATTTTCTGAGAACTAACAACCTTTATACCCAAGGAATTCTCGATAAAATCATTACGAATATCATCTTCGTCCATAATGGTCTGAAAAACCACATCCGATAAAGGTGAAGCATAGACATTTGCTTTGATACCGCTTGTATTTGTTGCATAATCTCGAATAAATGGGGTAGATGAATGAAAACACTTTGCAACTCGATATCTACCTATCAAGCCAGGTGTTCTCATCATAGAAAAAGATATCTGAAATGATACGAACATGGGTATAGACAACAACTTTAAAAATCTTCTCACATTACCCTCCAAATCACTATTAGTGACATATCCAATCTACCACAATTTACACAACAGTGCAGTAGATTGGACGGTGATATTTAAACATTTAAATACTTCACATGAAACTAATAAAGTACAAACCCGGCAGCTTCTATTAAAATAAATGCTTACAACTCCTATAAACTTCTTATAGTATCTTCGTCTAAACCAGTTACTACAGAAATGATTTTTATATCTACTCCTTCAGATAAAAATTTAGATGCAAGGGTTCTAGCCGTTTCTTCCTTTACTTCTTCCTTTACTTCTTCCTTTACTTCTTCCTTTACTTCTTCCTTTACTTCTTCCTTTACTTCTTCCTTTACTTCTTCCTTTACTTCTTCCTTTACTTCTTCCTTAGCTTCTTCTTTTATTTCTTTTACACGCTTTATTGCATAATACTTTTCATACTCAACCATTTCTCGCATTCCATCCTGGAAAGATTTGGTATCTTCATCAACCAAACTCTCTTTAGAATATCTGA
>JAUIKO010000011.1 GCA_030430755.1 Fimbriimonadia bacterium | reverse complement strand
TCACTTAATAGGCCGCCTACGCGCCCTTTACGCCCAGTAAATCCGGATAACGCTTGCTCCCTACGTCTTACCGCGGCTGCTGGCACGTAGTTAGCCGGAGCTTATTCGTTAGGTACCGTCCTAAGTCTTTCCTAACAAAAGGAGTTTACAACCCTAAAGCCTTCATCCTCCACGCGGCGTCGCTGCATCAGGGTTTCCCCCATTGTGCAAGATTCCTAACTGCTGCCACCCGTAGGTGTGTGGGCCGTGTCTCAGTCCCACTCGGGGGGATCATCCTCTCAGACCCCCTACCCGTCATAGCCTTGGTAAGCCATTACCTCACCAACTAGCTGATAGGCTATAAGCTGCTCCTAAAGCGAATAAATCCATTTAATAAATGATTAATGCTATTCACTTACCACATCCGGTATTAATCGTTCTTTCGATCGGGTATCCCGGTCTTTAAGGCACATTGCTTATATATTACTCCGCCGTTCGCCACTGAACCCGAAGGTTCCGTTCGACTTGCATGTTTTAGGCACGCCGCCAGCGTTCATCCTGAGCCATGATCAAACTCTCCATAAGAAATTGATCTGTTAAACACTCAATAATTGTGTTTTTGGATTATTGCTATGCGTATATATTGCTATGATCTTTTCAATTTGCTTCGTGATTTTTCAACCACGACTATTTCATTGTATACCATCCATATATCCTTGTCAAGCCTAATCTTGTATTTTTTTTGTTTTTTCTAAATAAACATACAATTATCACCTCTCCAACGGCGAACTATGTTTATATATTTAACTAAAACCTGCACTTATTAGGCTTTTATTTTTTTGAAAGTTTTTTATTTATTTTTTGTATATAACTCATCTTGATTTGTTTTTAATTCCTTCTTATATTCATTTTTTGTTCATTATTTATTAAAAAAAGTTACTGAATTTCTCAGTAACTTTTTTTAATAGTCTATTTTCTTTGTTGTAAACATTATTCTGATCTAATAGTCTTCAACAATTCTTGAGTTTTTTCTTCCATTAAATTTTGATTCCCTTTACTTTCCACATTCAGACGTATAACTGGCTCAGTATTGGAACCTCTTAAATTAAATCTCCAATCTGGATATTCTACGCTTAACCCATCAATCCATTCTATCTTTCCATCAGAATATTTTTCACCAACAAGCTCAAGTACATCTTTTACATTAGCAACTTTACTGTTAATCTCTCCGCTGCATGGATATTTTTTCATCATATCATCTACCAGTTCACCTAATGTAAGACCAGTTTCTGATAAAAGATTTAATATCAAAACCAGTGGTATCATCCCGCTATCGCAATACCAGTTTGTTTTAAAATAATGGTGTGCACTCATTTCACCACCATATATTGCATCCTCTCTTCTCATTTTTTCTTTTATAAAAGCATGACCACTCTTACAAATTACAGGATTCCCGCCGGCAGATAATACAACATCTAAAGTGTTCCAGGTTAAACGTGGATCATAAATGATTGTTCCACCGGGCTGTTTTTTAAGTAAGGATTTGGCTATTAAGCCCACCATATAATATCCTTCTATAAATCTGCCCTTTTCATCAAAGAAAAAACATCTATCATAATCTCCATCCCAGGCAACTGCAAAATCATATTTTCCTTTCTCAAATCGGTCTAACGTTGTTTTTCTAGACTCTTCTAAAATAGGATTAGGCACTCCTTCTGGAAATCTTCCATCTGGTTTAAATAAAACTTCTGTTGCTTCTACTGGTAGCTTTTGAAAGATTTTTTTAGCAGCCAAACCTGCCGCACCACTACCTGCATTTGCTAAAATTTTATATGGTTTTAATTTTTCCAAATCAGCATGACCGATAATGTGTTTACAATATTCATCTAAAACATCATTGTTAATCGATGTACCCTGTCCAAATCTTGTCCATTTTCGATGAAATGCTTTTTCTTCGATTTCATTTAAACCAGTATCACCACTTAGCGGCCTGCTATCTTTGACAACCATTTTCAATCCATTATCACATGGCGGATTATGGCTAGCAGTTATCATCACTCCCCCATCATAACCATACTCTGCTGTTGCAAAGTAGATCATTTCGGTACCTACTAATCCGATATTGATAACATCTACTCCAGCATCTAAAAAACCTTTTTCTAGTGCAACACCCAAACTTGGCCCTGAAAGCCTAGAATCATAGCCATAACAAACTTTTTTAACATCTATCTGCTCTGCAAAAGCTCTTGCTATACTGTAAACAAGTTCTTCGTTTAAATCGTCTGGAACTTTACCACGGACATCGTAAGCCTTGAAACAAGAATAATATCGATCCATAACTACATATTTACCTAAAACTGGCTATTTAACCAACTTCTAAGACAAATCTGTATATTTTTATTCTTGAACACAAATACTCTAATAACTCTTGAACTATATTTCAATCGTTTAATTTTATTGATACACTTTCAGAAATAAAAACCTTATTACTATTTCATAATATTTTGAAACAAAAAGCATGAATCAATTTTCGAGAAAAGTAGAACCAGCAATCTTGTTAAAAAATCATGAGAAAAAGATGATAAAAGTGCTTACGCTACAAAGTCTTGCCAACCAAGCAAAGGTACAGGAATAAAAGATAGACCTGCCACAAATTACTGTAGAAACAATTTTCAAAAATATAAAAGATTATAACCAACACAACTATCCAATACAGGATCTATCCAACCGCAATACTTTAGAAGCAAAAAACGAACACATTATACAATATAACTTATCATACGCTCCAAATGAAATTTATGATAAGGAGTTAAAAGACTGGATTACATACTTACAACAAGGATTCAGGATGAGTCGTCAAGAAGCAATAGAAACCATCGAAACACCTGCAGTATTGAAAGCCTTTGAAATGTCTTATTATGATACTCTTTCTAAAGAAATCCAGGAAGAATATTCTGCTGAATATGCAATACGAAATAACATCGTTCTTACCTTGAAAGAAGCAAGAGAAGTAGGCAGGCGAGAAGAGCTTAAAGAGAGAATGAGAATTATAGCTACAAAAATGTTAGATGCTGGAATAAATATCAAAGAAATCCAAAAAATCACAGAGCTCTCAATACAAGAAATAGAGATGTTACAATCAGGAGATAATTCATAATCAAGCCAGGTGCCTTAAATCCTACGAAATCATCAGAATTGAATATATAACCTGCGTAAAAGTGTGAGCATCAATAAAACCTGGTCGGAATGGGCAGATTCGAACTGCCGGCCTCTCCCACCCGAAAGGAGCACTCTACCAAACTGAGCTACATCCCGTTTATATAACCTATATTACATCAACCTAGAGTTTCATGGCATTACATAAGGTTTAACTTTACCCTTTTCAACAAGATCTAAATAGTATTTTAAACATAAATGATCATCTGATCCTATAACTCTTGGAAAATTCAACAAATAATCAGGTTTAGATGATCCTAGAGGATTACCCGGTCTTCCCATAGATCTAAAGTTTGCTTCAAATCGATAAAACTTTCCATTATTAAAAAAACCATTTAATAAAGATCGGTTTTTAGGCATAACACCAAATGGAACAGCAATAGTTCTTGGGTTAAATCCTAATCTTTTCATCCAATCTACTGAAGTTGCAAACTCCCATTTAACTTGCTCGTCAGTCATCTTGCTGAGATTTTTATGACTCATAGTATGAGAACCTACTTCAACACCCCATTTTTTAAATAAATTTAGCTTTTTTTGAACCCACTTTTTCTGACCAAAGGGAATATAAGGAAGGATATAGAACACAGCTTTTACAGGAAAATCGGGATGTTTTTTTGCAAATGCATCCATAATACCTATTCCTGAGTTAGGATCTATTGTGCCATCATCCATAATGCGAAACTGAGATTCTGAAGAATCATCAAAAGTGATAATTACAGGAGAAGATCCTGGTGGGATATTCATTTTGCCATCTAAATATTCAGATATAGTAACCGGCCTAAACCCTAATGCATATAATCTTTCTAAATCTCTCTTAAAATTACTAATAGAACGAGCATATAACCCTTCTTTAGGTGTAATCCTATGATATTCTAGTACAAAAATTTGTCCTAAAGGATTTGCTTTTCTCTTAGTCACTCTGTGAGAGTTTATAAATAAATTATAGATAATATTATTTTCTCCCCAAATTGTATTAAGTACTTGATAAACACTCTCTCGCAATTGGATCTTTAATTGAGAGTTTTTATCTTCAGCATGACTATTAGTCTTAGGGATCAATGCATTCACATTATTTTTTTTATAACTAAGGGATATTTTTTTACCTTTATTTTTATCTGTATTTTTATTGCTTTTTCCTGTTAATTTTCTCTCTTTACCACAACTCTTAACATAGACATTTTTGCTGTTAACAGTGGATTCTACAATGAAAAATAACGCGAGAATACATGTACTAAATAAACATGTTAAAACCACTCTTCTATTTGACGTAAGCACCTATCGATTTTACCAGAGCAGAATTTGAAATAGATCATTAGCAATAATCTCATCTTAATAAATATTTTTAATAAAAACTCCAAAATATTACTATATATGAAGTGGCTTCTAATAAGTAATGGATATGATTTACCACAACATGACACATCCTTTTATTACTACAATTTTATACATCCACTCATAGAATTTTTAGGCTATCCATACCGAATCAAATACGACCGTGTATTTAACATTGTGAACAATAAAAACACTTTCAGTTTAGAATCCAAAGTTACAGAATCTGAGATCATAGAAATAATTAATCAAAATAATATTCAATTTATTATAGAAACATACTCTCATCAACCATCCCAAACTATACAGAACGCCCTTTCAAGAATAAACCATCCTATACAATATATTCAAATACATCTTCAAGAAGATAAATATATCATTAACAGAATCCATTTTAGTGATTCAGTTCATAAAGATAGCATTGCCATTCCAATGGGGTTGAACCTTGAAAATTATAAGCAATATCACTTACCAAAAGCATACGATATAACTTATATTGGTACAGCTAAACCTGAAATAGCAGACTTTCTAACATCGTTGCGAAAAAATAGATTCCGCTTGAATATATTGGGAATGGGTTGGGAAGAGTATAAAGATCTCCGAGATATATCAAAAGGTTATCTCCCCCACTGGGAGAAACAGAAAGTAATACAACAATCTAAAATTAATCTAAACTTCGATATTATTGATAAACATTTAACACCTAGAACTTTAGAGATAGCGATTTCTAAAAGCTTTCAACTACATATCAACTTTCAAAAAGAAAATCTCAAATCTGAGAACTATATTTTAAAAAAAGGTATCGTTTCCATCAATTCTAACGATATTCATCAAATAAACCAGACACTTGAAGAGGCTCTGAGTAATATTAACCAGGTTGAAAATAAAGAAGGAATAGAAAAAGCTTATCAAATTGCAAGACAATCTTCTATAACAACCCATTTCGATACCATTTATACTTTCATAACACCCAAAGGATACTCCTTTCCCAAAAAACACTCTTTGTCTAATAATCAGAAAGATCCTCTTGTTTCAATTATCTGTCACACATATAATCAAGGAGTGTATCTTGAGCAAATGATTCTTTCCGTACTTGGACAAAGCTATAAAGATATAGAACTTTATGTTCTTGATGATGGCTCTACCGATCATACGAAGGACATCGTTTCTAAGTATAGTGCTGATTCAAGAATAAGATATGAATATCAAAAAAATATTGGAAATAAGCTCGATGCTTTTGATAAATTAGCAGAAAAATGTATTTATGAAAGTAGAGGAGAATATATCATACATATAGGGGGAGACGATATAATGTATCCTTCACGAATTCAAAAACAAATAGATTCTTTCAAAAAAAATCCTAATTTATCCATTTTATACACTGATATTACTGCTATAAAAGATCAAGGCAAAGTGTTTGATGCTCGACTACCTAAAAAGTTTAAAAAAGAGATACCCATGAAAATAATGCCTAGGGTTATGCTTAGTCATACTTTTATCAATCAGCCGTCTACTATGATTAAAAAATCTCTCGTTAGAGAAGTGGGAGGATTTCAATTTCCATTTAATGCAGACCAATACTTTTGGAATATATGTTCTCATTTTTATAAATTTTCTTATCAGAACATCCCTTCTATTATTTATAGATATCATGATAAAGGAAGCTCCACAGGATTACAAAAAGATCCCCATAACAAACACCCTTCTATATTAAATATCATCCAAATGTATAGGTATCTTGGGCATGCATTCAATATTACAAATTACTTTCCTGAAATCGATCAGGCAAGAGATAAAAACTCGTTTTTATATCATGCGTACATAGATTCATCGAAGAAAAACGCTATACATATGCTTATCCCTGAACTTATATACCTAAATTCTATAAAAGCGTTAGAGCATAACTATTACGGACTAGAAGCATGGAATCATCTTCTAGTCGTTTATCATTTTTCTAAAATGGATGAAAATTTCAATCTAATTAAAAAATTTATAAATGAAAAACATCACATTTTTTCTAAGCAACCAAGATTTGAAGAGTTCAATAATTTCTTTAAAAAACTAATCGATTCTACTGAAAGAGAAGATGTAGACTACGAAAGATACAACACGATGATGGATGTAGATAAAAATACCGAGTTTTTTCAACTCACCCATACAGAAGAAATCCTATGTTAAAAAAAGTAAAAGCATTCTCCCGAAGAAAAATTTATCTCTAAAAAAACATCCTACACAAAACTACCAAGCTACACTTTAAAATCTTTTATTGTAGTAAATTTAAATCTAGACAAACACTTTCTAAAGCAATATCCTGTCTGCATGGGTGTTGCCTTAACAAAAACCACCAATACAAGTTAATCAGAGGGAAACTATGAAACATATTACAAAAACTATAATTAACATTATAGTCCTTAACCAGATTATTGCCGGCACTGTTTTTGGAGCAAACGATAAGATAGAAACAACTAACCACCAACAAATATCCGGAGATTTTTTCAACATTACTGAAACAGACGATAATTGGGAAGATATTATTATTCATCTTTCAGATAGCACTGTAAAGCTTGATTTCTACGGAAGCAATTACAATGGACACGGCCTAGAGACTATATCGAAACTTAAACACTTGAAAAAAATAAACCTAAGAGGAACCAAAATGGATCCAGAAAGGTGCAGAGACTTTTTTAATGCCTTACCAAACACCATACAAGAACTAGACTTAGGAGGCATAAAAGCAGAATTAGTAGAAAGTATTAACCTTAACGAACTAACAAATCTCTTAAACTTAGACTTAAGCAACAATATACTACCAGAAAACAAATGGAATATACTTTTAAACCAATTGCCAGAGCACCTAGAGTCGATAGATATTTCTTTTTCTAATTATACTGGCCGTAACATAGAACTATTAATTACCCTGCCAGCTATTAAAAAAATATCCTTCAAGAATTGTAGACTATCAGAGGATGCTGTAGAGCAAATCGATAACCTGCTAAACAATATTAATAAAGATGTAAAACAATCTTATTCTGCAGAATCAAACTCTAAGCTTTCATCCAAAGAAGACAAACCTCATGAAAATATTATTAATGAAAATCTAGTTCATGAAGATATGTCAGAAAATCCTCCAGCATATACATCGGAATATCCAGAAACAAGTCTTCCTAGAGAGAAACCAAACCCAGCTGCATCAGGAGATGTAGATTCAAGCAAATTCACAGAAGACTGGGATAATGTTTTTGCAAGCATACCTCTCGACACCACTGTAATATCTTTTGCAAATACACGCTATACAGGAGAAAATTCACATTATCTACTCCAGTACCGTAATCTAAAATCGTTAGATTTAACAAGCTGTTACTTTACATCCGAAAATTGGGAAAAGATGATACAAAATATTCCTCCTTGTATTACTTCACTTATTCTTACTGATTCGAACTATATGGGTCAATCTGCAGAATATTTAAAGAACCTTCCATACCTTGAAGAATTACTTTTGGATAAGTTGTATATTGATACTGAACAATGGCTAAAAATCCTCGAGAGTTTACCATGCTCTATTGTTTATCTATCCCTTAAAGAATCAAATATTTTCCACCGTTGTTTTAGTTACGAACCTAATTATGGTCAGTTAATTTTTCAAGGGCCTATGAATTTTTTTAATGGAACTACTCACAAAAAAAATTGTAAGATTCGAAAACTTAACATATCGAACACCCTACTAGGAAAAAATGATTTACTTGAAAAATTTATGGAGGCTCAACCGGATACGCTTTTAGTGTTAAATGACGATGAACTTAAAAAACATCCTATAGACACCACAAATCATCTACAACAAGAACTGCAGCTTACAGAGCATTTTGAAGACTGGAAAAACGCTGTATCAAATATACCCTTAGATACAGAAGTACTATCTTTTGCGAATAGCACCTATACGGGAGAAAATTCGCAATATCTATTACAACTGCGCAATCTAAAATCTTTAGATTTAACAGGGTGTTACTTTACATCCGAAAATTGGGAAAAAATGATACAAAACATCCCGCCAACAATTACATCACTTATACTAACTGAATCTAACTACAAGGGTCAATCTGTTGAGTTTTTAGAAGGACTTAGAGAACTTAAAACACTAGCTTTTTCTACAATTGCTCTCGAATCCAGTAGTGGGGAATACTTTTCCTTGTACCATAAGATAATAAAACACATCCCATTAGACATTCGCGAATTATCCGTATATGGTAATGGGCGATTACCTGGTGCAACTATAAATATGGATGATTTATTTAATGATCTTAGAGATCTAAAGCTTAAAAAACTTAAACTTACAAATCTTAAAGTTATTAAGAGTCGTGATTATATAGATTTTCCGGAAACTTTAACGCATATTACAATGAAACACATAATTGGCCTAAAACGTTTTTTCTATTGTACGGATACACGTACTGATTACAAGATGAAAAGCTATGCAGCATACATAAATTTGGAAGGATGCTCTGATTTAACTGAGTTTATTTCAGTTAGCCCTAATTTAACGCATTTAAATTTAAAAGGTTGTTCAAGTCTATATAAATGTAGTATCAAAAAACCGGTTTTGAGAAGTCACGGGTTTGGTACTAGTTATAAAGAAATGCATAACTTAAACTTCTTAAAGTATTTGAATTTAGAAGATTGTGTTAGTCTAAAAATCGACGGTAATATTTCAGACTATAGTGAAATAGAAGAAATACACTTAGATAGGTGCGGAAGCAAACCCGTTAACAAAGATGGTTGCCAGCAACAGTAAAGAAAAGAAACTGTACAGCAGTTTAAATAACTTCATACTAATTCTCTTACAAGGATGCCCAGATGAAATTATAGAAACATCTAAAAAAGCGTACATGAAAAATTTAATATTTAACTAAATAAATACCACACATACTCAATAAATTAAATCATGTAAAAATACAGTGAGAACCTAGTATGTGATCCTTTTAGTACTACTATAAAACGGATCACATACTAGATCAAACACTTCTTAAGAGACTAACTTCATTTCCGAAGAAAGACCATGCTCTATATTACTTCCGAAAAAAGCATCTTGTTCCCAAGCTGCAAGTGGTAAATGTATTTCTGAATTCATAACGCTATGCTTAGGTAATACACGTAATACATATCCCCATGAACCCGATGCATTACATTCTATAAAACCTGTATATCTAAATACACCATCTGTAGAACTTTCAAAGGATAAATCTATAGCATGCGTATCATTCAACTCACCATTAACACCTACTTTTCCAATGACAGCCTGTACACAAACATCTTCATGATTCAGTGAACCTAATGCTACTTCCGCATTAACATTAAACCCATCTGTTTTTTTAACGCGATTGCCAGATTGATCTTCCACTGATCTAATAACTACATGTTGCCATTCTTGATAAAGTTTATCTCTCCAATCTTTAAATTGATAAAAATGTTTTCTATCCTCTTTATTCAAGTATTGATAAGCATTATTTGCTGGCATATAATGTTCATTCGTATAGTCTTTCACCATCCGGCCTGTAGAAAAGGCTGGAGTTAAAATAGCCATACTCTTTTTAACCATCTTTAACCATTGCTCTGGAATTCCATGAGTATTTCTATGGTAAAACATCGGAGTAATTTCTGATTCCATTAGATTATACAACGATAGACTATCCAACCAATCCTGATAACCCGGATCGGAGTACTCTTCTTCATCTCCGATTGCCCATCCTGCACCAGGCTGATATCCTTCTGCCCACCAACCATCTAGGATACTACAGTTTAAGCCTCCATTACATAATACTTTCATTCCACTTGTACCACTGGCCTCTAGAGGTCTTCTTGGGTTATTTAGCCAAATATCTACACCTTGAACTAGTTTAGACGCAATATTCATATCATAATCTTCTAAGAAAAAGATTCTTTGTGGACCATCATCATTTTGAATTTGCTTAACAATTTCTTGGATATATTTTTTACCACCATCATCTCTTGGATGGCTTTTTCCAGCAAAAATAATCTGTACCGGTTTTTCTGAATGATGTAATATAGATCTTAATCGATCAATATCCGAAAAAATAAGTGTTGCACGTTTGTAAGTAGCAAATCTTCTAGCAAAACCAATAGTCAATACCCTTGGATCTAAAATAGCACCTGCTTTTGGTTTATGGAACTGCTGTTTGGCAGCACGATTTCTACAAAAACGGATTAAGTCTGCACGCTGATTCTCTCTGATATTCCAAATTTCTGCATCAGGGATATCATAAATAGCATTCCAGATACTAGAATCTGTACTCGGATCTCTCCAAGAATCTCCCATATATCGATCAAATAACTTGGACATTCTATTACTTACCCAAGTCTCTACATGAACTCCATTGGTTACAGGTTTAATCGGTACCTGCTCTATAGAATAATTGGGCCATTTTTGATGGAACATATCCTGAGACACTTTTGCATGCAGTTTAGAAACCCCATTAATACTATTTGTATTTGACATAGCATAAATAGCCATATTAAACAAACCATCAGATTCATACTCATTGAATCGGCCTTGATCCAAAAATTCATCAAATGGCATATGTAATTTATTTAGCACTTTAATTAAGTACTTACTTATTAGTTCATTATGAAAAAGGTCAAAACCAGCAGGTACAGGAGTATGCGTTGTAAACACATTTCCAGCTGACACTAATTCTCTTGCTTCATGATGACTTAAACCATTTAATTCCATTAATTGACGCATTCTTTCCAGTGTTAAAAATGCAGAATGGCCTTCATTCATATGACATACCGCTGGTGTAATGTTTAATGCCTTCAAGGCCTTCATACCGCCGATTCCTAGGATAACTTCTTGTCTGATACGCATATCTTCATTACCACCGTATAAAGTATCTGTTATAGATTTATGGTAATGATCATTCTCTAGCACATTGCTGTCTAAAAGATATAAAGATATTCGACCTACTTGAGCCTTCCAAATGCGACAAAAAACTCTTCTATCAGGAAAGTCTACATGAATTTGCACGGGCTGACCATTCTCAGACTTTACTATCTCAATAGGCATTTCATGGTAATTATATTGAGGATATTTTTCTTGTTGCCATCCATCTGGGGAAATAAATTGTCTAAAATATCCACGAGAATAAAGAAGTCCTACTCCTACTAAAGGTATCCCTAAATCACTTGCCGCTTTTAAGTGATCTCCAGCTAATATACCAAGCCCTCCAGAATAAATAGGAAGACATTCATTAATGCCAAATTCCGCACAAAAATAAGCTATTTTTTCGTTAGAATTAGCTTCGGGGAACTGATTTTCGAACCAAGATTTAGCCCTCATATATTTCTGCAAATTCTTATGTGCAGACTTTAGTTGCTGCATAAAACCCCTATCCGCTTGTAAAGACATTAAATCTTTTGATGTTAAATTATTAATAAGAGCAATAGGATTATGATTCGATTCTGTCCAAAGAACTTTATTGATACTTTTGAACATTAACTTCGTTTCATGATCCCAAGTCCATCGCAAATTATATACAAGCTCTTGTAAACCTGAGAGTTTCTTAGGAAGTTCTTGACTTACTTCAAACGTTCGTGCATATTTGATATGTTTCATAATTAATAATTAATTCATTCCACATAAAACCTATTAACTACATGAATATTAATACGTGATTTTTGTTAAATACAATAATTTTATATCTCAATGCTATATACAACTAGGTTTAAAAACATCCCGTCAAAGTATGCTTTAATTTTAATTCAGAAACAAATCTTGAGTTCCTAGATATAAAGGTAAACCTTGGATATACTAGAGCAACATCTTCAAAAACTGATTCCCCATGAAAATGCCTTGGAATTTGTAGTGAAAATTCTTTCGAAGGCCCTTTCAATTTACATTTATCTCCTAATATTTGATGAAGCACATAAACACATAACATGCCACCCGAACTCGTATTCTCATTATAGTAGACTTCGACTTCACCATAATATTTCTCATTCGTATCAAAACTCTCAATTTTATATTTGGGATAAATCTCACTGTATTCTTGAAGTGTCACAAGACTATTTTTAATTTCATGCACACTTGTATATGCTGGATAGTCAACGATATTTCCAAGCCATGATTTATTCGGTACAAAATAAGATACTAAATGCCTTATATTAACAAGACTATCGCCTTTACAGTTTCGCAAATCGATTTTAAGCTTTTTAGCGTGAGATATAGATCTTATAACCTGATCTACTTCATTCCTCTGATACTGAATAAATTGTGGAACTAGTATTTCAGCAAATTCTGCACCTAAGCCAACAACTTGAATATTCTGATATGTAAGAGGAAACTTATTTTTATTAAACACTGATTTCTTCAAATTACTGGTACCTTCTTTTGATACAATTAAAGACCTTCCCTTATTAACATAATTATGTTTTTTATGTTCTACATTTATTAAAACTCTTCCGTCAAGAGGACATTCTTCTAAAGCATCCACAACATATTCAACATTGTTATAAGAATGCATTTTTGCTGATTTTTGATCTTTTTCATGAAAGCCAAATGAATAATTACACCCAAATAAAATATTCTCTATTATTTCATAATGTTCTTCATCAAATTCATAGTTAAGAAAGGTAAGTTTAATTAAATCTTGTTTTGATACTAAAAAAGCATCTTGCATACCTAATCTTCTAAACTCCTGATTGGTTAAGCCTATAAATTCCTTTGTGTTATTGATTTGAGAAAATCTACCATTAATATTGCTCAAAAAATCATTTGATCTCTGATATTGAAAAAAAGTATTATGGTTAATAAATTTATGTATTCTCGTAGCAGTATTCATAATATCTACTTCTGGACAGCTAAACACTGAATATTCTTTAACTGAAAAAAAAACCAAACCTATTAATATCAACCTACATAACAACACGATAATAACACCATCCTTGTGCACCTTTAACATTATTGCTATTGGATTTTTATTATCATTCCATATGGTTTAAATCTATTCTCTATTTAAAACTAGTACTTCAAGCAGTATCATAAAAGTTGCAATAATAGCTGCCACATAAAAAAAACGCCCCTCAAAGAGTTTGGGCGTTTACATAATACCGGAAAGTGCTTCTAGTTTTTCAATTTATTAAATTCTTCTGAAGCTTTCTGTACAACAATATCAACCAGATTTTCAGAATATTCTTCTATATTTTTCACATCTGGACGGTCTATCTCAAAATAATAGTTAAAGTCGTCTTTCAACTTATCATTAAATTCTTTATCTTCATCAGTAAGCTCTGCATCGCCAGATACCTTTTTCAAATATTTATCGACATCTTTTTCAGTTGCCTTAAAAGATAAACTTACATATAGTTTATTAGGATTGGTTTCTTTATTCGCGTCTGTATTTGCATCATCGAGATTATCTTCTTTTTCAAAAGGTTTTGTTGAAAATTCAGCGATTACAGCCAGTAAATTCAAATCCAATACTGACTGATGAATCCCCTCTAGATTAAAATCGTTAGAAACCTTGAGTTTCTCAAAAGTAGACCCAAACGTTCGCTTATAAAGACTTACTGGAGTCGAAGAAGGATATAATTGATACTCCATAAACATATCATGTTTGGGGAATGCATCTCCAGAATAATTGACAGTATAAACAACTCTTTGAGAATCTTTTGGCTTACTAATATTTGCCTTTATGCTAAATGACTTGCCATCAGAAAGCGATTTCATAAAACTCTCACTACTACTTACTATAACACCTTGAAATGGCTTGTATTCTTCACCACCACAGCCAAAAAATAATACTGATGATATACAGAACGAGTACTTGAGCAGGTTTTTAATATTCATTATCATAAAGTCCTAATTAATTGCTTCTTAAATCTATTATACTTTAATGGTATTAAAATTAAGCATAAAGTTCTTTTCTTATCGAGGTTAATGAAAAATACATGAGAAGTATAGCACTCTTTTTAGGAGCAATTTTTGTTATCTTTGGCGCCTTTGCAGCACATGGATTACGACCCATTTTAACAAGTTACGAATATGAAATTTTTCAAAAAGCTAATCTTTATTTAGTCGTTCACTCTTTAGCTATATGGATACTTAGCAATGATTCACACTTATCATTCATTCCTAAAAGTAAATGGATTCAATATCTATGGCTCTTTGGAATTCTATTTTTCTCTGGATCATTGTACTTGCTAACATTAACTAAGTGGAAGTTTTTTGGAATGCTCACACCGTTAGGAGGAATTTTGCTTATCACAGGATGGCTAGCCTCCTTATACCTATCAATTTTGAAAAAAAAATAAAAATATCCATATTTTTTGCAATCTAGACTAATTCTAACTTTAAGAATTACCTATTTGTCAAAATAATAGCTCATAATTTAGTTGTGGCTATTTGGGGAATTGTGAATCAAAAAGGTGGTGTCGGAAAAACAACTACCGCAGTAAATATTGCAGCAGGTTTGGCAAAAAGAAATAAAAAAACATTATTAGTCGATTCGGATCCACAAGGAAATGCTACAACAGGCCTGGGAGTAGATAAAACTGAAATTAAATCAACCCTCTATGATATATTGATGGAAGGCAAAAAAAATCCTGATAATAGTTCCACCGTAAAAAAAACCATTATCAAGGTATCAGATTGTCTGGATCTCATTCCTGCAACGATGGACCTTTCTGGAACTGAATCAAGTCTTCTAGATGCCGTTGGAAAAGAATATATTCTCAAAGAATCTCTTAAGCATATTCAAAAAAAATATGACTGGATAATTATTGATGCTCCACCAAGCCTAGGCATATTAACAATTAATGTACTGTCTTCCGCTAGCTCAGTTATAGTACCAATGCAAAGTGAGTTTTATGCACTAGAAGGGTTAACTCAACTGATGAAAACAATAGCTATTGTTAAAAAAAGAATCAATCCCAGTTTATCGATCGCTAAAGTACTCCTTACAATGTATGATCCAAGAAGTAAACTAAGTAGACAGGTAACAGAAGAGTTAACAGGTTATTTTGGAACTAAGTTATCCGATATAACGATTCCCAAAAACATTAAGTTGGGCGAAGCTCCAAGCTATGGAAAATCAGCAATAGATCTTTTTCCTACATCTAAAGGAACTGTCGCTTACATGGACTTTATCGACAAGGTAATGCTATTATGAGCAAAATCGAAATAAAAAAAACGAATATAAAAGAAAAAAAAGGACTTGGAAGAGGACTGGCTGAATTGCTAGGTGATGGAGCTGAACAAGGCGTATTAGAGCTGAATATCGAATTAATTATTCCTAATATTCACCAACCAAGAAAAAACTTTGACATTGTCGGACTTGAAGAACTTAGAAATTCTATTCAGGAACACGGTCTATTACAGCCAATCCTTGTACGTAAAGTAGAACAGGGAATGTATGAAATTATCGCAGGAGAAAGAAGATGGCGAGCATCTAAAATGGCAGGGTTATCAACTATTCCAGTCATCGTAAAGGATGTTGAAAAGAAAGAATCTCTTGAAATAGCGATTGTAGAAAATTTACAAAGAATGGATGTTTCTCCGATTGAGTCAGCACACTCATACCAAAAACTCCTCAAAGAGTTTGGATATACACAAGACAAGCTTGCTAAAAGAGTAGGTAAATCTAGACCTGCAATAACAAATACTTTACGACTACTCCAACTTTCTGATGAAGTACAAAAAGAATTACTGCTAAATACCATTTCTGAAGGTCATGCAAAAGCATTGCTCATGGTAGATGAACATTCGAATCAAACAGTGCTTTTAAATGAAATTCTTACCAAAAAATCAAGTGTACGAGATGCTGAAAAACTAGCAAGAACGTTAAATAATTCCAAAAATACTGTTTCAGAAATAAACGATACCACAACCTCTAACAATGAAGGTAAAAGAATTCTTTATTCTAAAATCGAAGAGATGCTTTCTATGAAACTCGGCTTACCTGTTAAAATCAATCCAAAGGAAGGAAATGGAAAATTATATATAGAATATTACTCAGAAGATAATTTACAACATATTCTAGATCTGTTAAATGTTTCTATAGAAATATAGGTATAATTTTATTGTTACAAGGCGGCGTAGCTCAGTTGGTCAGAGCGAACGGTTCATACCCGTTAGGTCATCAGTTCAAGTCTGATCGCCGCTACCAGTTATTAAAACTCTTCACGATCACCAACTATTACTGACACAAAAATCTTTACGGTTATACAATGCCTAGTTCAACACCCTTTTTAATCGTCTTAATTCCTTTATACACCTGGTTTATTCCTGTATTCTGAAGAGTCACAGGCATATCTTTTAATCTTAGGCAAAACTGCTCATGATCATCTGAATTGAATCCGGGTATAGAAGATGAAAGATCAAAGTAAAAAATAATCCAAGATTCATCGGCCACAGTCTCTATAATATGAATTAAATCTTCTGGCTTCATACCATTGGCTACAATGCGATAATAAGGCCTTTCATATTTTTTATGAGTATTATTGATCCCGTATACTCCAGAAAGAATCATTCTGCCTTTCGGTAAAAACTCCGTATAATCTTCGTTTAAATTACATCTAGGAGCACCAATAGGTAAACATACAGCGGTGTCAGAAACATTAAAACTCTCTTTTAATAACTCATCATCTTGATTTATACAATCCAAGATCATTTCTGGCGTCCATAACGGTAAAGTTCCATCTGCCAGAGCAGCAGAAAGAAGAGTCCCGTTTCCTATTTCATGCCCAATATCTAATAATGCTTGCCAATCTTTTAAATTATCAATATTTAATTTAGAATCAAAGAAGAACGTACCTTTGGCATTTATCGACTTTAAGTGGTTTAACACTAATAAATCTGGAGACCCTTGTATACCTCCATATGTTAACGATACAATATTCGAACTTTGATGAGGATGACTTATAGAATTCATACGCTTAACTAAATGCTGCTCTATTTTGGGCAAAAAAAACAACACATATCAAGTCATAATAATAAAATTTCTATATATTCTTATGTTTTCCTGAAAAAATTGAATATTTAAAGAAAAAAGTTAAGAAAAATATCACCGCATGACTTTTTTCTTAACGAACTTCACAATATCTGTACTTCGAGTATTTTTTATGCACTTTTAGCTTTTACATCAACTTCATTTCTGTAATAGTCATAAGCTGTTACTAAGCCTTCTTCTAAAGTAATTTTAGGACTCCATCCTAATTGATTAATTTTAGATGTATTAAGAACTTTTTCTGGATGCCCATCTGGCATAGTTACATCCCAAAGCAGATCTCCTTTATGACCAACAGTTTTCTGAATTTTACTTGCTAATTCTTTAATACTGATAGAAACTCCAGAACCTAGATTGATGTAATTATATGGGTGAGGATTATTAAGTAAAAATAAAATTCCATCAGCTGCATCTTCTGAGTGTAAGAATTCTCTTTTAGCTACTCCAGTCCCCCATAGAAGCACTGGTTTATTTGGCATGGATTCGTGAAACTTCCTTAAAAGAGCTGGAATAACATGTGAATTATTTAGATCATAATTATCACGGGGACCATACATGCTACAAATCATGGTTGAAAAGTAATCCATACCATGCTGCTCTCTTAATGAATTCACTAGCAATGTTCCTGCTATTTTTGCCACAGCATAATACTGATTTGTAGTTTCAGGATATGAGCTTAATAATTGACTCTCAGTCATAGGTTGAGGCACATCTCTTGGATAAGCACAGCTACTATTTGTAAAAACTAACTTAGGAATTCCTGCTAGAAAACTACCCCAAATCACATTGTGCTCAATAATCATATTTGTACTCATAAAATCCGCAGGATATGTTCTGTTTGCATGTATTCCTCCTACCTTACCTGCTGCAAGAATAACTACATCAGGCTTTTCAGATTTTAAAAATGCATATGTATCTTCTTGGTTTGTTAAATCAAGCTCAGAACTCGTCTTGTACAACAAGTTTTCATATCCTTGCTTTCTTAATGTCTTAAGAAGAGCAGTACCAAGCAAACCACGATGGCCTGCCACGTAAATTCTTGCATCCTTAGGCAAATGATTCATAATCTATCCCTGTTTCATATTCATAGAAATTGGCAATCTTAAGCACAAAGTCCATCTTCCAACTTGGTATAAATATTGGCTAACCACCGAGAAATTTACAGGATTAAAATAAAAATTCTTTAAACAAAAAATCGACCTCAACTGTAATGTCAAAGGTCGATTTAATTCGTATAGTATTAATTTAACTTAAATTCTAGGTTTATTATTCATGGAGACATCCCAAACTCGGATAACTTTATCCAATCCAGCTGCAACCATCTTGGTACCATCTGGAGAAAATTGCACTCTATTCAATGCCTGGTGACTAGCCTCAATAAAGCTATGTCCTGTACCATCAGCTATATCCCACAATCGAACGGTACCATCTCTTCCTGTACTGGCTAACACTTTAGAGTTCGGATGGAAGTGAAGATCTTCTATTGGCATTTCATGTCCAAAAAGAACTTTAACCTGACCTAGATCTGATAATGAAAAAACTCTAACAGCTTTATCGATAGAAGCTACTGCGAGCTGTTTAGTAGTACGGCTAAATGCCATAGAGCAAACCGTCGACCTTACATTGTTAAAATGGAATAGTTCTCGACCACTACTTACTCTCCATAGCTTAACAGAAGCATTTGCACCACCAGTCGCTAGAATTCTATTATCATAGGACCATGATAAAGAAGTTATAGAATCTTGCTTAGCTGACCAACTTTGTAAAACATTACCAGATGCCAGGTCCGCAATAACAACTTTTCCTTCCATTGTTCCATAAGCTAAATAACGACCATCTGAAGATATTTCTGTACTACAGATCCATTCATGGATATTATTTCTCCAGGAACTCGTGTTTTTAGACTTACTGAACCAGCCACTAATCGTAGTTTCGGAACAACCTGTTGCTACATATGTATGGCTATCCAATCCTACTATTCTATTTACAACTCCACTTTCTAGTTTAGATCGATGATAAACAACACCTTCATCAAGATTCCAAAATAAAAGTTCATTATCAAAAGAACTAGAGATCATCTTTCGACTTTCAGGCATAAAGCTTAAACCGTATACAGGTGTTTTGTGCTGTACCAATCGATATAAAAGCTTAATATTCAGTTTTGATTTATTGACGGTGTACTTTGGGACAGGATCAATTATATCCTGATCATTCATCGATTGATCATATTCAGACCTGCGAACAGGATCAATAAGAATTTCAAAGGCTGCGTTAATCTTAGCCATCAACTCATGCGCTTTCGGATCATTATTTACATCAGGATGATGTCTACGCGCCAAATCTCTATAAGCCTGTCTCAAAGATTCGTGACTGGCCCTGCTAGAAATACCTAATATATCATATAAATTATTTAAATCACTAAAATTACTCAAAGCTATTTAATTATAAAACATACCATGGCACTTTATAGCACTTTAGACCTAATATATATAAGAGGTTGAAAATATTCAGGTATTTTATCCTATTTTCATACTTATTGTTATACTTATTTAATCCTACAAAATCAATAGTATCACCCAATAATATAACGTTGGACAAGTCTATTTTTGATTGTATATTAAGAATTATTAAATTAATAGATTTTTGCACGTAAATAAGAATAATCTAATAGGTGAAAATATGAAAGTAAGTATTATTGGTGGTGGTGGTAGAGTTGGTTCTGATGCAGCGTTTGCAATGCAAATGATGGGTTTTGCAAAAGAGATATTATTGGTTGATGCAAATCCAGATATGGCTGCGGGAGAGGCACTAGATTTATTACATGGTTCTTCACTATGTTCTAGTCAAAAAATATCTAGTGGTGATTATCAACAAATGAAAGGTAGTGATGCAGTAGTTATCACTGCTGGGTTACGAAGAAAACCTGACGAAAGTAGATTAGAACTTATTAATCGAAACGTTTCTTTATTTAATCAAATTTTAGATGAAGTGAAAAAAATTCAACTACCTGAATCTGCAATTCTATTTATAGTATCTAACCCTGTAGATATTCTAACTCACTTAGCAGTTGAGAGTAAAATCCTCCCCAAAAATCAAGTCTTTGGTCTTGGAACAGTATTAGATACGTGTAGATTTAGATCAATACTTGCAGATAGGATGAATCTTAATCCAACACAAGTAGAGGCACTTATTCTTGGAGAGCACGGAGACTCAATGGTTCCTATCTGGTCTTCTGCTACAGTAAATGGAATTCACCTAAGCTCATGCAATGAATACAGTGAAGAAGCTTGTCAAGATATCTTCGATTTCACAAAGAAATCTGGTGCAGAGGTTATCAGATTAAAAGGCGGTGCAGGTAGGGCTGTTGGTGTTTCTATTGCTCATGTACTCCATGCCGTAGCATTAAATACAGAAGCAATACTACCTGTTAGCAGTCTCCAAAATGGCAAGTTAGGAATTAAAGACATCTGTTTATCCTTACCAACCAAAATAGGTAAATCAGGAGTTATGGAAGTTCTAGAACCATCCGTTACCAATGAAGAAAAAAACAAACTTCATCAGTCTGCAGAATCATTGAAAAGTGTACTAGAACAAGTCAAAAACACACCTGCCTCTGTCTAATTTCATAAACATTCAATAAACCCTTGTATTTAAAATGCAAGGGTTTATTAATATATGAACAATACTATCAACACATGTAGAAATCAATTAAAAATATTTTTAAATGATTCACAACTCTTTTATTACTCCTCCAAAAAGAGTATCATTTATCAAATATGCTTAAACATATACATATCTTCATGATTTTCCTTTCTTTTGTTTCGATACTTCCTACACACAGCTCCACAGACCAGACTGAAATCAACCCAAATAATCTTCAATCCAGATTTATGGAAAGCGAAAATCCATCTATTCCAAACACTCAAATATCCCAAAGCTATAATTCACGAGTAGATAACTGTCATAACAATACTCATAATCATGGAAAATATTTTATTTCTCCTCCAGGAAAAGTTGATATGGATCCCATGAATGAAAGAAATAATAATTCCAAAAATGATATTTCATGTTCTGAACCCCATTTAATCAACACTAGCACAACAGAATATTCACCCCTGATACCTCCATGTTGCTGTATGATGCTATCCAGAGAAAGGGAAGTAACTAATATTGATAGCAATGTAATTTATGGTGGAGGATGTTGTTTCTGTGGTGTTCGAAAAATCCCTATTGATCAACTAAGTGAACCAGATGCTTTAGGCGTTAGAAAATTATATTCAATAAACAACGATTGTTGTTGCTGTAATCAAGATCATCAAGTATTAGCACTAGTCCGACAGGACAATACTGTTATTGGAGCTATCCCAGAAATCTCTTGTAGACCATGTAAGATTTGTTTAAATCTATGTAGTAGTGGGATTTGTATCTCTACACTTGTGTTATATTCTCCTGTTGCTTTAGTCACTTCTTTATTAACATTTTGCCCTGCAGCGTATGTCATGTTCGGTCCAGAAAATCCAAATTGTGCTGTAAAATGTTTTTCTGATATCTTTAGATTTACCATATGCACTATACCTATAAAATGTATAAAATCATGTAATGGTTTTGCTCTGGAGCGATGTTATATGGAAATGCTAGAACATGAAAACTATACCCATAAAAACAAACACTTCTATGAATAACCTAACTAAGTTTTTTTTATCTTTATCGAGCATGCTTTAGCAATTATATTACACTAAACGAATCGCTTTTATATCTAAACTACTTTCAACCATTGTATTTTTAAGATTATAATCAAGCTTACAATAAGTATCCTTTTCCCAAAGATTCGTTAAAGAAGAAGAAGTATCTGCAGGATATTCATACAACTTTGTACTTAAGATATTCATTCCAACAATAGGACGAATATGGAGTGCATCTCTTTTACTGTTAACTTCGTTAAGATACATAGTTCTACAATATCAAAACGAACGATAATATCAAGACCCATATAGTATGATGAAAAATAAGATTACAACACGATTAAAAACAGTATAAGATAAATGAGAAGTAATAAATACCTGCAGAACTATCAGAATTTAACAAACGTATATACCCCATGAATCTACCTAGAATAAAGAATCCCTAGTATACATTAACAATCTAGAGATACCAACAGTACTCGATTCAATAGCAGATGAAGAGACTACGCATAATCTCAATATTATGTAGAATCATCTCTTTATCATTAGCATAAGTCATCTCCTTTTTTCAATCTACATTTGGATCAGAAAGAGAGTCTAACTCTTCTTCAGACAAGCCAGTAAATTCGATTATATTACCCCTATCCATACCTGCTAACAACATTTTCTTTGCGATTTCAAACTTTTCTTCCTTTCTGCCTTCTTTTTCTCCTTCCTTTCTGCCTTCTTTTCGTTCTATCACTCTGATATTGTGCTCTGTTGCTTTGCTAAGAATACCAGAACTACGTTCTTCTTCAATGCCAAGAATGATACGATCAG
>JAUIKO010000017.1 GCA_030430755.1 Fimbriimonadia bacterium | reverse complement strand
TATAGTGGTGAAGGTATTGATAATCTAAAGCATTGCAAAAATCTAAAAAGAATAAGTCTATATACTCGATATTTATCTAAAGATGCGTACGATTACTTGGTTTCCAATCCCGAGGAACTTTCCCATATGAAGTTATTATTAATGGACCGTGAAGATTATTCGAATAAAATCTATACAACCGAGGAATGGAGTGATCTTGTTTCTAAGCTTGATGATGATACTTGTGAGTTGCTTTTTAATGGTAGTAACTACCGCGGTGAAAGCATAGAGCGAGTTCTTTCATTAGATCTAAAAAATTTAGATCTAATGGGTTGTGATCTTACCCCTGAATGTTGGTGCAAGATTTTTTTTGTAGAGGATGAATAGAATTGCTTTTTTAAAAATATTGGATGTGAGGATATCTTCTATATTACCTAATCCTGCAGCTTATATGTTATAATAGTTGCAGGGTTATGGCGTATGAAAAGTGTGTTAAATATAATAGGGTTAGTCATGGTTACTTTCATAAGTGTTTTTGCTTATGAAAGTAATAATGGCTTTTTTTATGGATCGAAAAACAGTGATAAAAACTGGAAAAAAATAATAGCAGAGATTTCTCTCGAAACAGAGTATATAGATTTTACAAAAAGTAATTACCGCTTACAAGATTTTGAGCGGATAAAGGGTTTAACAAATCTTAAAATTATAAACTTCAGTGAAGTAAAGATATCTGGCACGGAAAGCTGGAAAAAACTATTTACAAATCTTCCGGATAGCGTCGAAACTCTTGTATTATGTGCTACAGGTTATAAAGGGGAATGTTCTAATTTAGCAAATGTGCTTCCAAATTTGAAAAAGATATATATATCTGAAGATGGGTTAACTGATGATGAAATAGAGCGTATACAATCTAAATTTCCAAAAGATGTTATTGATTTTGGTTCTTCTGAGGATTCTAAGGATTCTGGTTCAATTTGTAGTTCTTGTAGGCAAGTTAGATATCGTCGTCGAGTTTCTTCAATCTCGGGTAGCCATGGAGACCGTCAGCGTCGAAACACTTCGGGTAGTGTTGATGATACTATTGCAGATTTTTCTGGAGATATTCGTGCATCGAGTACTCGCTGGTGTAGTAGAATTACTGGACTTGGGAGGAAGCTTGGGAATAGTTTAGAACGACTCGTATTGAATTCTAGTAGTTACAAGGGAGAAGAAGCTTGTGGTTTTTGTAAGTTCGTGAATTTGAAATATTTAGATTTAACAAGTTGTAAATTAGCCTTAGAAGACAATACTCAAAACTGGTCTAATCTTTTTAAGAATTTGACAGATAATTTAGAAAATCTATTATTATCCTCTTCAAATTATCATGGAGAAGAAGTGGGTAAATTCAAAAAATGGAGATCACTCAAAGAACTTCAGATGGTGTCCACGACACTTGATCCAGGCTTTCAGAAGTGGACTTTATTAATTAAAAATCTTACCCAAAAGATAGAACTCCTTCATTTATCTGAGAGTAATTATAGTGGTGAGAATATTGCTAAAATTAGAAGGTTTTCGAATCTTAGAGAACTTTTCTTGAAGAATTGCAGATTTTCACAGAAACGCTATGTTGAATTAAGTACACAGTATCAGAGATTAAATAACTCTGCTTCTCATTCAGTAAATATAGTTTATCCTAGTTGTGTCTCTACAGTTTCAGATGCAGGAGAACTTGATGTTGATATTCATTTGTTGAGGCGTAAAAGTTTAGATAAAGATAGTAATCATGTTCAAAGGTCTGGAATAGAGTCTTCTTCCGGTACCCATGGTTGTTGTGTTTGTAATAACCAATGTTGTAATGAAAATACTTGTAAAGATTGTTGTACGTGTGGAGCATTGTGTGATAAGATTTTAGGATGTTGCCCTTTTTGATGTTGTAGTTAAATGCTGATATCTGTCATTTACATCGGTTATCTACATTATGTTAATTGGCTTGCTGGGTTGTAATATTTTTTTATTAAAGCAAATTCAAAAATTATTGAGGGTATAATAACCCCATGTATTCTGTAGGTTTTACTCAAAAAATAACACTTTTATTATGGATGCTGGTTTCGGTTAGTGTTTCTATTCACAGTGTAGCTACTGTTGATCAAAGTGATTTGTCTAAGGAAACTGATTCTAACGAAACTGATTCAACGACCTCTAATTATAACTACAGTGATTATGAATATTCCTACAGTGATGATAATGTTCAAAGAAATTATCGACTGAGAAACCTAAAAGTGTTGAATTTAACTAATTGTCAATTACCCATTAATGATCAAGAAAATATATGGGATAAGTTATTAAATAACTTACCCGTTGATTTATCTGAATTGTTTTTGTCTGGTACGAATTACAATGGTGCCAGTATTCGTAGATTTGAATCATGGCATAATCTCAGGAATCTTCATATGTCATCGTGTACTGGTCTCAAAAGTGAAGATTGGATTGCACTAATATCTAATATTTCATCTAACATAGAGGTCCTTGATTTAGAAAGAAGTAGTTATTGTGGTGAGAATGCTTCAGGTTTAGCTCACTTTTATCGTTTAAAAAAGTTGCTCCTTGGTGGCTGTAAGTTTTCTTTAGAAAATTGGGAAACTTTGGTACAGTATGTAAATCAATGGAGGATAGGCTCTATGCCGGACGTAGTGGCTTCTTTTTCAGGTAAGCAGTTTGAACAAAATGAATGGATAAGAATTATCAATAGCTTTCCAGAAAAATGTATAGTAGAAATAGATTTGAGTTGGAGCAATTATAGGGGTGAACGTCGTAAAAAATTCCGTAATTTTAAGTCATTAAAGAAACTCATCTTGAGAGGTTGTAGAATATCGCAGCATAATAAAATAAAATTAAGTGAGCATTTAGCAGAGGGATGTATATTAGTTGAAAGTGGTAGAGGAGTTTGTTTATTAGGCTGTGAGTGTGATGAGGGTGGTCATTGTGAAGGGTATTGTTGTATAGTGCAATGAATCCATATTATTTGTGACACTCTTAGCGATCGAGATAAATCATATCATCAAGGAACGGTCTGGCCCTGGCTATTGGGTCCATATCTTTCTTCATGTTTAAAGTTATGTTATAAGGATGAATTCGTAGAGGGAATTCTTCTAGATTGTGAGAAAATGTTGAATGACGTTGGCATTGGTGGTATTCCCGAGGTTTATGATGGTGATGAACCTCGGTATGGCGAAGGTTGCCCATGGCAAGCCTGGAGTATAGCAGAACTCTTACGTGTAGCTCGTGAAGTTTTAAATGCAAAATCTTTGTATTAATTACGAGTATTATTCTAACTGAGATGAAAATATTCGCAGTAAAAAAACATTTTTATTATGCATGAATCATATTGATAATAAATATTTTGATTGGTATAATGTGTTCATGGATAGGATGGGATTATTAATAAAAAGAGTTTTTTCAACGAGAATATCTTTATGGATATTATTTGGACTAAGTTATAATGTTACGAATAGTACTCCTATTATCACGAATACTTTTTTTTCAATTGAAACCGTGATAAGAGAAGCGCTTGCGAAAAGTGAATCTGATGTTGATGATTCTGTATCGTCAAGTGATTTTGTAGAAGTGAGTATTTCAGGTGTCGATACTCCAGTAGTTGAAGAGTGGTTAGAAAAACTTCGTACGGTACCCAAAAATGTTACATCTCTTAAATTATCAAATTTGAATATACCTACATTCAGCTTAAAATATCTAAGTGATTTACCTAGTTTAAGAAGATTGCATTTTTCGGGATGTCAACTTTCTTCTTCTGACTGGTCTGATTTATTAGTTTCTTTACCCGAAGATTTAGAATTACTTAATCTGGATGATACCAATATTTCCGTCAGCGGTTTGGAACATTTAGGAAGATTCTCAAATTTGAAAGTGTTATTAGTTGCAGGTTTAAATCTTTCCGAATCTGACTGGTCACATGTTTTGTCTTTATTTCCTTCTAGTTTACGTGGTTTGAATCTTAGTCGTACGAATGTATCTAGCTCTTGTTTAGTGCATTTAGAAAAGTTTAGTGATCTAGTGGCACTCGTACTTGAAGACAATAATTTATGCGCTGATGTAGAGGATAGTTTTTTCACTATATTATCTTCCGATTTACGTATTCTAAGTCTGAAAAACACTAAAATTTCTTTTTCTGTCCTAAATCAAATAAATAAATTTTCAAAATTAGCATGTTTGATACTCGAAAGTGTTGAATTAAATGAATCAGATTGGATAACGATTGTGTCTGAGCTTCCTGCTGATTTGGAGATACTTAATCTTAGTAAAACGAAGATCCCTTTTTCAGGTTTACAGCGTTTAGATAGGCTTTGTAAGCTAGAATGTCTATCTCTTGAGGGATTTCAGCTATTGGATTCTGAGTGGAAGTATCTGATGTCTTGTTTACCATTGGGCATGAAGGGAC